>CP097573.1:2443952-3665928 GCA_000492175.2 Firmicutes bacterium ASF500
TCGTCGCGCCCTACACAGCATTTCCCAGGGTCCGGCAAGGGTGTCGGGCCCTGAAGTGTTTTTATGAGGAGCGATATTTTGTTCACCTTTACCACTATCGCCAGCGGTTCCACGGGCAACGCCGGGCTGGTGTCCTGTGGGGACACCCATATTTTACTGGACGCGGGGATTTCCGCCAAGCGCGTCACCGCCGGTCTGGCGGAGCTGGGGGTGAAGCCCCATCAGCTGTCCGCCATCCTGCTCACCCATGAGCACAGCGACCACGTGTCCGGCCTGCGGGTGCTGACCAAAAAGGCGGGGGCTCCCATCTACGCCACCCATCCCACCCTGCTGGAGTGGTCCCGGCGGAACCGGTGCGACGAGGTAGAGGCGCTGCTCCGGCCTCATGAGGCGGGGACCGGGTTTCAGATCGGCTCGCTGTGGGTGGAGTCCTTCCCCACCCCCCACGACGCGGCGGGCAGCGTAGGCTGGTCCATCGCCGGGGAGGGGGTCCGCATGGTGCTGTGCACCGACCTGGGCCATGTCACCGAGCCGGTCCGCCGGGCGGTGGCGGGCTGTGACCTGCTGGTGTGCGAGTCCAATCACGACGTGGACTGGGTCAAATCGGGGCCCTACTCTTATTACTTAAAGCAGCGCATTTTGGGGGACTACGGCCACCTGTCCAACGAGGCGGGTGCCGAGCTGGCCGCTTTCGCCGTGGAGAACGGCACCCGGTCGGTGATCCTGGCCCACCTGTCCCAGACCAACAACACCCCCGCCCGGGCCTATGAGACGGCGGCCCTCCGCCTGATGGCTATGGACTGCGACCTGGAGCGGGACATCTCCCTGTGGGTGGCCCCGGCCAGCGCTCTGGGCCCCACCTGGAGCCCCAAGGAGGCACCGGTATGCTGAACGTCTATGTGATCTGCGTGGGCAAGCTGAAGGAGAAATTCTACAAGGACGCCTGCGCCGAGTATGTCAAGCGGCTGTCCCCCTACTGCAAGCTGACGGTGGTGGAGATTCCCGAGGTGAAGCTGCCCAAGGACCCCACCCTGGGGGAGATCACCAACGCCCTGTCCAAGGAGGGCGACGCCATCCGCGCCAAAATCCCCCCCAGCTCCCGGGTGGTGGCCCTGTGCGTGGAGGGCCGGATGCGCTCCAGCGAGGAGATTCCCCAAATGTTTCCCGTTCCGGGCCGCAGCCTGGAGAAGCATATGGTCTTTCTCATCGGCGGCAGCTATGGCCTGCACCCCTCGATCAAGGCAGAGGCCAACACCCAGCTGTCCATGTCCCCCATGACCTTCCCTCACCACCTGGCCCGGGTCATGCTCCTGGAGCAAATCTACCGCGCCTTTAAGATTAATGAGGGCTCCAGCTACCATAAATGAAAGCCGTCCTTGACCCTCGGGACGAATTATGGTATATTTTGCAGGGATGCCGCTCAATGCAAGCGAGGCGGTCCAGCTACACCACCCGGAAGGGGGTGAGCGTATGCCAATTACGGTAACGTTTCATTTCCGTGGTTATACCGTAACCATACGTATAAAACGCTGACAACCGCCACCCTACCCCGGTGACGGTTGTCTTTTAACACAATCTGATTCGGGCTGGACCGCTTCGTGAGCGGCATCCCTTATATTCAATATACCACCGCCCTGACATTTTGTCAAGGCGGTTTTTTGCGCCCGAAAATGGGCGCAATGCGGCACGATTTCCATTAAATGTATGGAAACGTGCAATTTTTCAAGGGGTTCCGCCAGGGGTGGGGGACGCTGGTCTCCGTAGGGGCGGATATAATCCGCCCGTCAGATTTAGGCGATGTACCGCGGGCGGATGATATCCGCCCCTACAAGGGCGCACCCCCGTAGGGCGGGACGACCCGGCCCGCCGTCCACGGAGGGCCGGGTGCCCTCGGGAGGGCAGCGCGCCGGGGTCGTCGCGCCCTACAACCTGCGTCCCCGGCAGGGCAAGCCTCCCTTGCAAAAGGGAGGGGGACCGCCGCCGAAGGCGGTGGTGGAGGGATTCCTCCGGAGCGCCACCGTTCATACGGAATCCCCCCGCCGCTTCGCGGCCCTCCCCCCTTTGGCAAGGGGGGCTGTCGCCTGCGGGACGGGGACCACAACACAAAAAACAGGAGGTAACACGATGAATCGCACAACAAATTACAATCTCTGCCAATTTGAGGAAACGGACCGGGTGCGGCGTACCGATTTCAACGAGGACAACGCCAAGCTGGACGCGGCGGTAAAGGCGGTGGACAGGCGGGTGGACAGTCTGGACGGAAGCAAAGCCAGCACGTCCGCGCTGAACGCCCTGACCGGCCGGGTGACGGTCCTGGAACAGGCACGTTTTCACATCGGAAGCTATGTGGGCAACGGGGCCGAAAACCGTGTCATTGCCTTGCCCTGGGCGCCGAGCTTTATGATCCTGTTCTCCAGCTTTGGAAACGACGACGCCATCCTTTTCCTGGCTCCAGGCCACCGGGCCTTTGTCATCAAAGACAGCGTGGTCACCGAATCGCCGTATCTCCCGGAGCTCAGGGGCGCGAGCATCGTTTTCTCTAACAACTATGCCAATACCAGCGGCAAAAATTGCTGGTATATCCTCTTCCGATAAAGGAAAAGAGAGCCCGCCCCTCTCGGGGCGGGTTCTCGCACTTAGCTTTTTACACCTTGCTGTCATCGGGCGTAACAGTGACAGTTGTGATGTCCTTCTGTCCAGCCTTGACAGTCATATTCACGGTTTTCGCAGAATCCGAGGCGACATTCGCCCCAGCCGCAATTGTGGCGTTGTCTCCAGGTGTCGCATCATCCGCAGCGCTGTCAACCGTCAGCTTCAAGGTAACAGCATCCGTGGTCGCGCTACCGCTGGTGTGGTACTTCACAGCATAGGTGATAGTTCCACCGGCCTCGACGAAATCTTTTGCGTTGGCATCGTTCTGGACCACAGTAACTCCGCCATCGGCAGCGCCCGCAGTGATCTGCGTGGGGGCCTTCACATAGCCGGTCTTGACAACGACGTTGTCGCTGAGCTTGCTGTTGCTACCAAAGGTTGTGACAGCAACCTTTGTGCCACCACTTGCGTAAGCGGTGTAAGTCGTGTCGTCAACCACGTAGCCGGTGCCGGCCTTGTAGGTATCAGTGTTCAGGGCCAGCTCCAGTACAGCCTCGGCGCCCTTAGCCTTACCGTTCGTATTCACATAGTAAGTGGCGTTGTCAACCTTCACAGTGAAGTACTCGGTGATACCACTCGCATAGGAGATAGTGGACTCGATGCCGTCTTTAACCACCGTAACTGTCTTAGCACTGGTATCGCGGCTCTTGATCTCGTAGCCGGCAGCCTTCAAAGCATCTTCCGCAACCTTGGCGGCTCCGCCAGAAGCGCCCTTGACGTAATCAACGCTCATGGTTCCGGCGTACTCATCAATGTCGGCACCGCCGGTGGGATTCTTGGTCGCATCACCACTGTCAGTGGTGGGCGGGGTAGTGGTAGTGCTGTCGTCAGCCTCCTTGTAGAAGATGGTGACGATCTGGCCGTCGTTGACGACGAAGTAGCCGAAGTCATCCACAGCGATAGCGCTCTCGGAAGAGGACTCGATTTTGTCGCTGTAGAGGAAGACCTGGACATCGTTGGAAACGCGGTAGCTGCTGTTGGAGATGGTCAGGTTGCCGTTGGTCAGCTTCTTGCTCACCTTCCCCATGAAGTAGTAGTTGTCGCCGCTCGTGCCGTACAGCTTGGAGCTACCAAAGTCGATAATCTCCTCGTCCTCGTTGGCATAGATCACGGTCTTCAGCAGGGTATTGGCCTTCTTGCTGATGTCCTCGTCCAGCTTCACAGTGACGATCTCACCGTTGACAACGGCGGGGCACTCGTAGTAGTCGTCGCCACCCTTGGTGGTGATTCTGCCACCGCACTCCTTAGCCAGCAGGAAGACGATATCGTTGGAGCTGCTGGTGGTGTTGAGCACATAGACAACGTCAGCCACGGTGCCGCTCTTGCAGTAGTAGGCGTAGGCGGCGTTGGCATCGCCAGCGGCGGACGTGCCGACCAGATCGGGCACGGCGTCGTAGCCCACATAGGCCTTGTAGTTGCTGTCGCCGTCGTCGGTCAGGAAGATGGTCTTGCTGTCGGCGTAGATAGTCTGAGCGCCCAGGGTCATCTTGGCCTTGCCGGCGTCGATGGTGATGGTCTGGCTACCGGACAGGGCAGTCTTCTTGGCCTCGGCATCACTGTTGTGTGCGTTCTTCATGATGGCCATCTTGTAGACATCCTTGGAGTTCACGCTGTACTCCACGATGCGCTCTTTGTACGCGCCCGCCAGCTCATCTTCCAGGCCATTATTGTTACTATCGGTGAGCTGCTTGTAGTCGTCGTAGTTCAGCTCGGCCTCAACGACGGTGCCGTCGGTGAGCAGCAGCTTGGCATAGGGAGTGCCCTTGGCGAAGAGCTTGCCGCCGTCCTGGTCGATGTCAATGACATAGGCGTAATCGGTCACGCCCTCGTTCAGAGCGACCTTGACCACGTAGTCGTTGGAATCCAGATACAGGTCGACCTTGTTCTCCTTCTTGACGTTCTCACTGCCATCCACGGTAATGCCAGCGAACTTATAGGTCTCGCCGTCGGCCACGAACTCGGAAATGGAGGGGGAGCCTACGGTCTTAGTGACCTCCACGTTCTCCACGATCTCGGCCAGGTACATGCTCTTGATCTTGCCGTCAGCCTTGGTGTAAACGACCACGTCGTCCACGTCGAAGCCCTCGGTCTCAAACTTTGTGCCGTCCACGGTGACGGTGCGGGCATCGTCGCCCTTGGCCTCGGTGACCTTGGTCACCTTGCCCGCGTAGGGGTTGATGACGGAGATGGTGACATTGCCGTCGTCGTCCTTGTAGGCATCGACCACAACGCCGTTGCCGCCGATCTTGGTGTCATTGGTCTTGTCGATGCTGAAGCCACTGGCAGCCTTGCCGTCAACCATGACGGTGGCTTTGGTGGACTTCTTCAGACCCAGGTCCTTGTACAGGTCCTCAGACTTGACAGCCTTGATGTAGGAGGCGTCAGCGCTGTCGGCGTACTTGCCGATCTCCTCGGTCTTGAAGCTCCAGATGGTGGCAGGACGGCCGAAGTCGTCAGTGCCGGCCACCAGGCGCAGGTCCTTCTCATACAGGTTCTCGCACAGCTGAAGCTTCTCGTCGCTCACGTCCTTCTTGTAAGCGCCGTTGTTCTGAGTGTAGTCGAACTTGTTGGTGGTCCGCTCGGTGTAGGTGACCTTGCCGGGGATGGTGACAACGCCCTCAACGACGATGTCCTTCTCCACGTCGGAGGTAACCATGGTGGTCTGGAGAGCGTTCAGGCTCAGCTGGGCCACCTGGTTGCGGTTCAGGGGAGCGGTGGCGCTGGAGCCCACGTCGGCGAACAGACGCAGTTCATTGGCCTTGGCGACCACGGGCTGAGCCCAGTTGGTGCCGGTGCTCTCCAGCTTCTCATAGCCCAGCACGCGCAGGGTCATGGCGGCGGCCTCCTGAGCGGTCACAACGGCGCTGCCGTCGTAGAT
This sequence comes from Firmicutes bacterium ASF500, assembly GCA_000492175.2. Taxonomy (NCBI): domain Bacteria; kingdom Bacillati; phylum Bacillota; species Firmicutes bacterium ASF500. The sequence continues at coordinate 2,449,483 of CP097573.1, forward strand.
GCTCTCGGTGCGGCCAGCCACGATCTTGTTGTCGTAGCAGGCGGCGACGTACTTCTGAGCCCAGGTGGGCACGTCGGTGAAGGGGCAGGTGCCGACGTACTTGTCAGCGTCGCTGCCCAGGATCAGCTTGGCCAGGATGACGGCCATCTCGTTCCGGGTGACGTTGTCGTCGGGCCGGAAATTGCCGGTGTCCTCGTCGCCGAGCATCACGCCCACAGCGTTCAGGACAGAAATGGCCTCGGTGTTGTCCTTAGCGTCAACATCGGGGAAGCTCGCGGCGCTGGTGCCGACGACCATCATGCCAACCAGCATAACGGAGGCCAGAGCCAGGCTGAGAGCCCGTTTCAGGTTTCTCATAAAGTGTTTCCTCCTTACATTTTTTTCGGCCATGAGAGGGGCCGGTTTCGGTAAAATCAGGGCTTCGAGACGGTCTTGGTAGAACGCAAAGCTTTAACATTTCCGTAACAAAGTTCTCTGTTTTCACCGAAATTTTCGAGGTTTCTGAACCTCTCATCTCCTTTACCAGGGTGTCACACCCCTTGCACAAATTCCCCTTGCGTTTTTTCGTGCCCGGAGCGCGGCGCCTCCAGCAGCGGAGCGAAAAGCCGTCCAACCTCTTGTACGCATCATAGCAAACCCCTTTTTCTTTGTCAACGGGTTTGCCCCACTTGTAAGGAAACAGTAACATTGTTGAAACGGACGGGAAATATTACGGGGGGTGGCCCGGTGCCGGCGGCGCGCCGGGTCGTCGCGCCCTGCACGCACCCCGTAGGGGCGGCCTGTGGCCGCCCGTCCTGAACCGAACCGTGACCCGCGGGCGGCCACAGGCCGCCCCTACAAAAAAGCCTTGACAAACGGAGCAAACCATATATAATATGAATAAGGGCACCGTTACGGCGGTTGACCCAAATGCTTCTAACTTACAAAGTTAGCCGCTCGGGTCGGGACCGGGCGGCTAACACGCTTTTATGGCTGACAGGTACATAAGGATTGCCGTACCGGTCAAAAAGCAAATCGTTTTGACGACCCACTTCTTCCACATCCGCGCACCACCTCCCCCATTCTGGATTTTGCTGGGGTTCAAACGGTGGTCAACCGCCTATTTATGTAACAGTGCCCTATAAGGATGCTCCGCCCGTTTGGCGGAGCAGTTTTATTATAGGACAGCGGGGTGTTTTTGTCAATATTTCGACAAAATGCAGGGGCGGATACCATCCGCCCCCACAAAAAACCCTTGACAAACGAAGCAAGCCGTATATAATATGAATAAGGGCACCGTTACGGCGGTTGACCCAGGTTAATGACTAACGAAACACGTTAGCCGTCTGGATGCGAGCCGGGCGGCTAACACGCTTTTATGGTGGACAGGTACATGAGAATCGCGGTACCCGTCACGAAGCAAATCAAACGAATGATTCGTTCCTTCCACATCAGCTTCCACCTCCCCCATTCTGGATTTCGCTTGGGGTAAATCGGTGGTCAACCGCCTATTTATGTAACAGTGCCCTATAGGAATACTCCGCCTGTTCGACGGAGCAGTTTTATTATAGGACAGCAGGGCGTTTTTGTCAAACGCCCCGTTTTATTTTGGTGAGGTTTTCAGAGAAGTTGCACGTTCGTGTACAACTATCCCTCGATCTCCATCATCCGCTTGACCCGCCGCTCATGCCGGCCCCCCTCGAAGCCGGTGGAGAGGAAGGTGTCCACGATGCGCTCGGCAGTCATGGGGCCGACGATACCGGCGCCCATAGCCAGCATGTTGGCGTCGTTATGCCGCCGGGTCATCTCGGCGGACAGCGCGTCGCCGCACAGGGCACAGCGGATTCCCTTCACCTTATTGGCCGAGATGGAGATGCCGATGCCGGTGGTGCAGATGACAATCCCCCGCTCGCACCGGCCCTCCGCCACCGCCCGGGCGGCGGCCTCGCCGAAGACGGGGTAGTCACAGCTGTCGGTGCTGTCGGTGCCGAAATCCTCGCAGGTGATGCCCTTGGCGGCCAGATAGGCCTTGATGTGCTCCTTGAGCCGGTAGCCGCCGTGGTCAGACGCAATGGCGATCATGAAAAATCCCTCCTGTTTTTCTTTTATTGTAGCCCATCGCCCTCAATTTTGCAAGAGGCGGGAAAATTTTCGCCTGTTATGTATAACCAGCCCCCGGCCTGTCCACAATAGGCTTCGGAGGTGGTTTTTTGAAAAACCAGAACTTTTTGAAACGAATAGGCGACTTTGCGCTGGGAAAGGGCTTCTACATAGTCCTTTTCCTGTGTGTCGCCACCATAGGAATTTCGGGCTATTATCTGCTTAGAAGCGTTGTTGGAAGTTCAGAGCTGACTCAGCCGGCGGGGGGCGGCGCCTCGGTCACCGTCCCAGACCAGAACGTGAGCCGGCCGGCCATCCCTGTACCCAAGCCGGTGCAGTCAGGCGGCGAGACAGCCGCCGACCCCGACCCCAAGCCGGCTGTCCAGCCGGACGACCCGGAGCCGGTGAAGGACGAAAGTCCTGAGCCTGACACCCAGGAGACCAATCAGACCGTCTCGAAGGTGTTCACCTGGCCCGCCCAAGGGGCGGTCCTCCGGGACTACAGCCTGGAGGTGCTGTCCCGTGACCCCACCATGGGGGACTGGCGCACCCACAGCGGGCTGGACATCGCCGCCCTGGAGGGCGTGAATGTGCTGTCCATCAGCGCCGGCACGGTGGAACAGATCTATGAGGACGCCCTGATGGGCACCACAATCGTGGTGGACCACGGCGGCGGCTTGCAGTCCTGGTACAGCAACCTGGCCCCCGAGACCGCCGTGCAGGTGGGCGACTCGGTGGATATCGGCGGCGTCCTCGGCACCGTGGGCGGCTCCGCCATCGCCGAGTCCGGCGAGAGCCCCCATGTCCACCTGGAAACCGTCCTCAACGGCCAGCCGGTGGACCCCAGAGATTATCTGAAATGAATGACAAGGCGGCTGGTATTCGCTACCAGCCGCCTTCAGCCTGTCGAAAAAGTCTGCCTTTTGGCAGACATTTTCATGTAAAGATGATAAAATAGGGAGTAAGGGGTGAGGGAAATGTTGGAGCGAGGGAAAAATGAGCGAGGGGTTATAGAAATGGTGGACACAGAAAGCCTGGTGCCGCCCGAACATCTATTGCGGCAGGTGGATGCAGCGGTAGATTTCGAGAAATTGTACGAAATCGTGGAGGCGTTGTACAGCGAAGAAGAGGGGCGGCGGAGCATCGACCCAGTGGTGCTATTCAAAATCGTATTGCTGCAGCATTTGGATGGGAATGTATCTTTGCGGGGAACGCTGCGCAGAGCCCAGACAGATATAGCATACCGGTGGTTTTTGCGATACACGCTGAGTGAGGAGCTGCCCCATTTTTCCACGGTGAGCTACAACTTCCGGCACCGGTACACCCCGGAAACGATAGAGTTGGTGTTTCAGTGGATATTAGAGGAGGCGGGCAGTGCGGGAGCACTGACCCCGGCGGCGGTATTTATAGATGGGACACACATCAAAGCCAGCGCAAATCTGAAGAAGAAAATGAAGCAGGAAGTACCGGCAGCAGCAAAACGATATCAGGAAGAACTGCTGGCGGAAGTAAACGCGGACCGGGAGGCTCATGGAAAAAAGCCACTGGATGATGAAGAAGAACCACCCAAAGCTGGAGGGAAGAAACAGGACAACACCTCAAAAAAGAAGCAGGCCCGGAGGAAGAAAGCGGCGAAAAAGCAGAAAACAGTAACGGTATCCACCACAGACCCGGAGAGTGGAATGTTCCACAAAGGGGAGCACGAGCGGTGCTTTGCTTATGAGGCCCATACCGCCTGTGACAAGAGCGGTTACGTATTGGAAACAGTGGTCACCCCCGGAAATGTCCATGACAGCGTGGCGTTTGACGATGTTTACGACAAATTGATTCAATCGTTTCCAGAGGTGGAAACAGTGGTGGCAGACGCTGCCTACAAGACCCCGCATATCTGCAAAAAGGTATTTCGAGATGGCCGGGTATTGTCTACAGCCTACAAGCGGCCCACGACGATGAAGGGTGGACATCCCTGGTGGTCTTACGTCTACGATGAATATTATGACTGCGTGATCTGCCCGGAATACCACATCCTGTCCTACCGCACCACCAACCGGGACGGATACCGTGAATACCGCAGCGATCCGAAAATTTGCGCCCAGTGCCCCACCCGGCATTTATGTACAAAATCCAAAAGCTTCGTAAAGACTGTCCTGCGGCACATCTGGAAGGGCTATGAGGAACTGGCCGATGATGCCAGGTACACCCCGGAGTACAAGCAGCTCTATTCAAGGCGCAAAGAGACCATTGAGCGAGTTTTTGCCGATGCAAAAGAAAAACACGCCATGCGCTATACCGTTTACCGTGGTCTGGCCCAGGTTTCCAACTGGGTGAGGCTTAAATTTGCTGCCATGAACCTAAAAAAGTTGGCAAGACGGAAAGCCAGAAAGCGCTTTGCTCCGCCTTCCTCCACACCCTCCTCCTACATTTTATTCCTCGTTAACGTTTTGCCCTGTCTGGCTTCATTACCAGACAGGCCATTTTTCGACAAGCTGAAGGCGGCTGGTATTCGCTACCAGCCGCCTTGATCTCTGTTACAGACACAGAGTATTCAAAATGTTCTGACCAAATGCGTCCAGCCGGGACTGAATGCCGGGGAGGGACAGGGCCTCACCGGGGTTGTTGGCGGTTTCGATGAGGGCAAAATTGGGGGGGAGGTAGAAGGACTTATTCATATTCATAGCGGCCACCACCTGCCGGGCCACCACATCCCCGCCGGAGTAGCCCGAGACCACGATGGCAAACACCGCCTTGTCATAGAACCGGGTCTGACGGAAGAGGGCGGTAAGGCGGTTGATAAAGGCAGTGAGGTTGGCGGACAGGGCATCGTTGTAGTTGGGGCATAGGAGGACCAGGGCGTCCGCCGCCCGGACGGCGGGGTAGACCTCGTCCCGCATCACGCCGCCGTAGAAGCACCCCCCCTGCTCCCCGAAGTGGAGGCACATGGTGTAGGGACAGCCGGAGCAGTCGAAGAGGGTGCCGTTGCGCAGGCCGATCTCGCGGATGGTACAGCGCCCCTCCAGCTTTTCCCGCACGCTGGACCACAGGTCGATGGTGTTGGAGGTGTGGTGGCTGGAGGCGTGGAGGACCAGCACCTCGGGCCGTTCCCTTTTGGGGAAGATCTCTCCCTCCACCCGGCCTGCCAGCTCCTGGACGGCGTGGTGATAGGCCCCCATCAGGCCGGCGCCCAGGTTTTGGGCCTGGACGGCAAAATTGACCAGGGAGCCGGTGCCCTCCACCAGGGGCCGGCCCACCAGGGCGCAGCCCGCCATATTCAGGGCCAGGGCGGCCTCGGCGGCGGCGGATTTGGTAAACAGCTCCCCCGCCCCGTCCACGACGAGCCCGGCGGTACAGCCCCGGAGCAGCTCCGGCTCCTTCCGCAGCCGGGCCAGCATACGCATGTACTCCAGGTTGACCCCCGTATCCCCCAGGGGCAGGGCAAGGAGGAGCCGCTGTCCTGCCAGGCCGGACAGCTCCTCCGCCCGGCGCGCCACCCGGACCTCCCGCCCGGCCAGGGAGCGCCGCAGCACGTCGTCCAGCCTCTGGCCCGCCCAGCCTGCATCTGGGGTTGGATAAATGAGTGTAATAGACATGGTTCACCCTTCTTGCATCCATGTGTAGGGGCGGATATTATCCGCCCGCAGAAAGTCCGCGCAAATTTGGCGGGCGGATGATATCCGCCCCTACAGGCAAAGTTCAAATGATGCTCTTGAGGTGCTCCGCCGCCTCCCGGATGTGAGCGAAGAGGGGGTCGGGAATACAGGGCAGCAGCTCGGTCTCCACCCCGGCGGGGGTGTAGCGGTTTTTCACGCCCATATAGATGCCGTCCAGGAACACCGACCCACAGTGCCACTCCCCCCGGAGGGTGAGCAGCAGGGACAGCGCCCCGGAGGACAGGGCGGGGGCCACGTAGGGCTTGAAGCCGATCTCCCGCATTTTCAGGTTGGCGGTGACGGTAAGCTGGGTCAGCTCCTGGGACAATTCCTCGTCGTAGCGGTCGATGGAGTTGGCGATAAACAGCCCCGTGCCGTGGGGGCCGAAGGACCGGCCCTCGGTGAGGAAGGAGGCCAGCCGGGGGTCCCGCTTGGCGAAGTAGGCCGCCCGGGCGTTCATCACCCCCAGGCCGAAGCCCTGGATCTGCTCGGGCCGCAGGCCCTTCCCGTCAAAGACGCCGTTCTCGTCCCTGTTGCTCTCCAGATAGGCGGTCTTGGCAAGGGGGTCCACCGGGTCGGACACGGCGCACCACAGCCCCTGGAATCTCTTCTCCCGGGCCATTTTGGCGTAGTGGGCCACGATCTTGGCGTTGTTCTCAAACTGATACATCCGCACGTCCTTCACCTGGGAGCCCACCGGAGGGATGCCCTTGGAGGCCACAAAGACGAACATGTCACAATCGAAGAGTTTTTCCGGGGGAATGACCTCTACCTCGGGGAAAATGTTGTAATTCCAGGGCAGATTGATCTGTCCCATCTCGAACTCCCAGCGGGCGGTGATCTGGTCGCTGAGGTCACAGATGCCGATGGAGGAGATCACGTCCCCCCCCAGCAGCTTCAGGCCGGTGAGGAGGGTGGAGCCCACGTCGCCGATGGCCAGGATATTCACCCGTTTTTTGCCCAGGCTGTGGGAGAGCTTCAAGACCTCCTCCCAGCCGGGGCGGCTGATGTTGACGGCGGTGAGCCGTCCGTCGTCAATGGCCTGGCGGATATTCTGGTCCAGCTCCAGGGGGACCACCGTCCCGTCGCTGAGCATGGCGCTGGCGGGGCCGTTGTCAAAATCGGGCAGACGGGAGGCGTCCAGCGCCTCCAGGCCGTGGCCGGACAGCAGCTGGCCAGGGTGGTTGACCTTGAAGGACCCCCGTCCCAGCACCGGGTCGCCGGAGACGGCGGCGAACAGCCGCCATCCCCCCGCGGGCTCCACCTCCAGGCCCAGGCCCTCCAGAGGAATCAGCGAGGCCAGCGCCGCGCCGTTTACATTATAATAATACATAATATCACTTCCGGTATTGATTGTAGGGACGCATCACGATGCGTCCGTCTCGATTTTCGGTGCATTCGCCGGGGGGGCGGACGCTTCGTGAAGCGTCCCTACATTTTCCTTACGGCTCAACCACAGGTTTGTTGACAAATAAGGCAGACGGAGTATGCTGAAATTAAGAAAGGAGGGGTATAATGGATATCCAAAAGATCGGCGGGCTGATTGCCCGGACACGGAAGGAACAGGGGCTGACCCAGCGGGAGCTGGGGGAGCGGCTCCACATATCGGACCGCGCGGTGTCCAAGTGGGAGAGGGGACTGAATCTGCCCGAGGCCTCCCTGTTTGAGCCCCTGTGCCAGGCGCTGGGCATCACCGTGGCTGAGCTGCTCCGTGGAGAGCGGGAAGCGGCCACAGTCACCGCGCTGGAGCAGGCGGTAGGCGAGGCAGTGACCCTGGCCGGGGCGCAGGAACAGAAGAAAAAACTGTACCGGCGGGCGGCCCTGGTCCTGCTGGCCCTGCTGTCCGCGGCCGGGGTACTGATTGGCCGGCCCGCCTGGGAGGAGCGTCAGCGGCAAAAGCGCTATGACCGGGATGAGCATTGGCCGAAGGTGGCGTTCAGCTATCATACCCCTGTCCCCTCGGTGACCTATAAGGTTGACGGCACGCTTATGAGCGCGTATGGGCCCTTCGAATCGGACGGCTCACTGTTTCACGCGGACCCGCTCATTTCCCACCCCATTACCTATCCGCCCTACCTCTTTGAACTGGAGCTGGATACCGTACCCGGCCACATCCGCTTTTGTATAGAGGGAGCGAAAAGGGAGATGGAGATGAAAGTCCTGCGCTGGCCGGAGCGGATGAAAGGAACAGGCGCGGGCTTTGAGGAGGGGGAGGCGGTCGCTGTCTGCCCGTGGAATCTCGGGGGTCATGAGCATGAATATATGATCGAAGGTCTGGAACCGGGATACCTGTACTCTGTGGTGTTCTTCTGGGGGGATGGCTATTACGTGGAATATTCCTTCCTTACCAGTAAAAAGACAGACTTTTAATAACATCCATTGTGGGGCGGCCGTCAGGCCGCCCCTTTATTTGTCACTGATTCTGCCTTAGCAGCTGCTCCAGGTCGTTCTCCAGATAGACAGAGGCGGACAGGTTGGGGTCGTAGCGCAGGCACATGCCCTTGTCGGGGCAGAGGGGGAGGATCACTGCCTCGGGCAGGCGGGAGAGGGTGAGGTTCCGGCCATAGAGGATGCGGTACTCCTGCTCCAGCACCTGCATCAGGTCCAGGGCGGACTCCAGGCAGGTCCGGGACAGGTTCAGGGCGGTCTCCTGGCCGCACTCGTCTTGGAACAGGGGCTTGGCGTAGGGCAGGATGTGGTTGATGCCGGGCAGCAGTCCGGGCACCGGAGACTGCCGCCGCCGGACGGTATTGCCCCCCACAAAGGGGTATAGGGTGGCCTCCACAAACCACTGGCGGATGCGGGGCAGGAAGTACACGCAGTCCACAGGCTGATTCCAGGATGTCATCAAATCCTTGCCATATCCCGACAGGATACCCACCAGCACCATCAGGACGGGCACCCCCTCCTGCCGCAGGACGGGCCCCAGCCGCTTGAGGCGGAAGCCGGGGTGCATCAGGTCGTCCACCAGAATGACCGGGCGGTTGAAGGACTTGAGGGTACGCACCTGGCTGGGGATGGGGGCGTAGTAGGGGAAGGCCTCCAGGGTGCTCTCCTTCAGGTCGGGGGAGAACACCTTGTCGGTGTGGAGGGTCTTGGTCACCGTGTTGGGCACCATCTTGCCCCGGAGCAGCTTTCCGAAGGGGACGCACATGTTCGCCCCCAGGGTCCTGGGCTCGGTGGGCTCCTCGGGCACGTTGTTCAGGGCGGTGATCTTGGTCAGCAGCTTGTGGTGGATGGTGTTGGCCGACAGGGTGAGGACCAGGGAGCCGGGATACAGCCCGGTGAGGGCTCTTTGCAGCCGCTCGTGGCCCCGGCGGATGGCGGACAGCACCCGGCGGTTGCGGCACAGGGGCTCCTGAATGGCGGTCTCCAGATTCTGGATGAGGACGGTGGGGGCGTGCATATCGACCTCCCAGAACACCTCCTGGCCCGGGTGGGGAGTGAAGCCCTGGCGGATAAGCAGGTCTTCCAGCTCCGGGGTCAGCGCCCCGCTGTGGGGGCGGAAGACGCCGTAGACGCACTCCCGCTCCAGGGCGCGGGCCAGCAGCTCGCTGAGGAGCAGCTGGAAATAGTACCCGTGCTGCTCGCCGTGCTCGGCGTAGAGGGAGGTGATCAGAAGCACATCGCCCCCCGACCGCAGGCGGACGTGATTGGCCAGCTCCTGGTCGGGGATGGAGGCAAAGAGCTGGGCGGTGGACAGCATCCGATAGCTGATGTGTCCCAGTCTGTGGCCGCTCCCCGTCTTTGCCAGAACCAGCACCCGGTCCTTCTGGTCCACAATGCTCTTCCGGACCAGCTCGCTGTGCTTGTTGTGAATCTCCAGGGCGGACAGCAGCTCAGTCGACGGCGCGTCGGCCCACTGGAACTCCAGCTCCCCGGCGTTGAGCATGGGTTTATCCTGGCTGTCCCGGAGGTAGAGGCCGTTCTGATAGATGAAATCCTGAATCACCGGGTCGATGAAGTTGGAGATGTCCCGGTTCAGGTCCACGTTCTCCCGGATGCGGGTGGAGCTGATGTCCTCCAGATGGGGAGGCAGCTGAAGCTGGATCACCCGGCCGTTGATGGGCAGGCGGCCGGTCAGCTCCGCCTCCCCCGCCCGGCGGAAAATGACGTGGTTCATCTGGTGGATGGAGTAGGGCTGAGGCTCCGCCTTATAGGAGGAGGCGTTGGCCACCACGTCGCTGCCCGCCACGATGTAGACCTCCTGTCCGGGGAACAGGTCGGTGAGCCGCTTCAGGTCGGCGGGGTTGGCGATGTTCACCGGGATATCGTCGGGGAAGAGGTGGACGTGGAAGTCCCCCGCCACCGACAGGTTGACGATCTGACGGCGGATCAGGTGGGGCTGGGCCTTCTTGGACCAGGAGAATTCGTCCACCGCCAGATAGACCTCAAACCCCAGGTCCCGAATGGCGTGAACGATGCCCTTGTGGGACAGGGTGAAGGGGTCGAAGGTGCCGGGGAAGAAGGCGATCCGCTCGGGCTTCTCGAAGGTGAAGGGGCCGCGGTCCAGCCGGCGGATGGCGATAAAACGGTTGATGTGGGCCAGGGCGGAGGCCCGGTAGAACAGTGTCAGCCCATCCCGGCTGGCGGACTCCTGAGACAGGTAGAACAGCTTCCGGTAGCACAGAGCGAACAGCCGGGCCTTCTCCCCCATGTCCAGGATGGGGCTTTCAAACAGCAGCTTGCCGGAAACCAGCAGAGCCTCCTGCCGCACCGTCTCCCGGTAGTGGGCCAGCCCCTGGAGGAGCAGGCCCAGCAGCTCCTGCCGGCGGGCCTCATAGGCCTCCGGCTTCTCGGAGAAGCGCTGTTGATAGGAGGGATAGTGCTGGAGCAGGACGGCGATGGTGTTCAGCGCCCCGGCCACCGCCGAGTCGTTGGGGGAGCCCAGCAGGCCCTTGAGCCACAGGACCTGTTCGTCCAGCTCGCTGGGGTGGAGGTAGAGGGCGGCCTCGCCCAGATACTGGGGGATATATTTGGAGATCTCATACTGGCCCATCTCCAGGCCCTTGCCCAGCTCCACCACCACCTCGTTGCGCTGTTCCCTGCGCAGCAGGGACAGGGTGTGAACCAGGGCGGAGCCGGCGGTGTGCCGGACCACCACCCGCTCCGAAACCTTGACCAGGTTGGAAAAATGGGTGGCAATGTGCAGAACATGGGCGTCCAGACCCCGTTCCACCTGATCCCGGAGCAGCTCCACTCCGGCTACCTTGACAACCCAGGGCGTAGCGGTTTTCAGGTTGTCCAAAAAGACCTCGCTGGTAATGTCGTTGTGGTACAGGGTCTCCTCCAGGGCGGACACGTCCCGGCCCGCCCGGCGCAGAATGCGGCATTTCAGAAAAACCGTGGTCAGCTGGCGGGAGGGGATTTCCTCCACCAGCTGGGCGATCCGGGCCATCTGGGGATGGCTGCGGGGGATATTGCGCACCGTCTCCCGGAGGAACTGGAGAGCGGCGGTGACCAGCCGCGGATCGTCCAGAGCGGCGAAGTGGGCGGCGAAGTCCACCAGCTTATCCCGGGTCGCCTCATCATAGTGCTTGGGGGGGAGATACCGGGCGGCGTCCAGGAGGGTGAAGGCGGTATCCGAGCTGGTGCGCTCCGGTTCGTCATAGTAGGCCAGCAAAGCGTCCAGAAAGCGGGGGATGTCCCCGGGCCGGGCGTGGTGGAGCATGGACTCCACCACCAGCTTCAGGGTATAGCTGATGTGGGAGCGCTGCTGGGGGGTGGTCTTGTGGTCGGGGAAGATAATCATGTCCAGATACTGGCTCCAGAGGGTGAAGGGCACCTCCTCCGCCGGGTCGTTCTGGGCATCGGCGGGGATCTCCTTCCGGTAGACCAGGTGGAACCGGGCGATGATCTGTCCGATCAGCGCGCCGGCCTGACGGCGGATATCACCCTCACGGTGCATGAGCAGCTCATAGAGGAAGTTCAGCGCCTGGGCCTTCTGGCGGGCGGACAGATAGGTGAAGTACTCCTCAAACACGTTGAGATAGGCCCGCAGCTGCTGCCAGCTCTTGGTGGACCGCGCGCCCTCGATGATGTTGCCGAACTTCCGCTCGTTGGACAACATGTGCATCAGCTTCAGGTTGTGCTCCACCGACAGGAGGATCAGCCCCTCCAGCGTCTCCTCCGGCCCCATGAGGGCGGGGTCCTTCCGGGGAGCGGGAGCCTGCCTCTCCCCGGTGAGGCCCGCGTCCACCCCCAGGGAGCGCATATAGTCCTCAAAATCGTGGAGCTTGCCGTAGACAAACTCATACCGCCGCCGCTTCTTCCTGTCCACGTTGTCCAGCTTGGACAGGATTACCTGGAAGGACTCGTCCAGGGGGTAGAGGACCACGATCTCATTGCCGTCCTTGTCCCGCTCCGACTTGGAACGGAAATCGGCGTAGATAAGCAGCAGGGACTCCACCGACAGAGACTCCAGCTCCAGGTCCCAGGTGGAGTGGTTGGAGGCGATGTGGCTGATGTCTTCCATCTTCCGCTCCAGCAGCCACTGGTCGGTGTAGTAGTAGTGGAGGTAAGGCACCCGCTCCCCAGGACGGCAGCCAAACTTGCCCACGTCGTGGGCGGCGGCGGCCCCGGAGATCAGGGCCAGGTCCACTTCCACCCCCGCCTCCGCCAGACCCCGGGCGGCGGTCATGGCGATGTAGTGGACCCCGGAGATGTGGCTGAGGGTCTTGAAGGGGGTGTACTCCAGCCCCAGGCGCATCAGCTCATAGAGGAACTCCTGCCTCCAGGCGGTGAGGAACCGGCGGTACTCCCGGGCCTTGTCGCACCGCTCATACTCCTCCTTTGTAAGGAACTGGAAATCCAGCATCGGGTCGAAGGGCAGGGCCTCCCGCTCCCGGTCCAGCAGGAGCTGGAGGACGGTGAGATAAAACACCGCCCCGCCGCCGCACCGGTCCCCCTCCGGGGCGAAGCCCCCCTCCGGGAACATGACGCGGCAGACATACTGATAGCAGAAGGGCCCCCAGCCCTTTTCCGGAGGCTCGGGACAAAGTTTTTCCAAAATGGGAGCGCACAGCTCCAAGACCCTGGCGCAGCTCAGCCGCTCCTGAATGGGGAACAGGGCCTCCAGCCCCGCCTCCCAGGCCGGGTTCCGGAGCATGTCCTGCACCGCCCGCCGGTTGGGAAATCCCTCCAGCTTCCGCGCGGCCAGCGCCTCGACGATATCATGGTTTATCTGCCGGACCAGTTTACTCATACCGTCACCTCATCCACCCGCCCCCGCCATCGGGAGCGGCAAAATTTTCTCATGATAAGCATAGCACATTTCCGCCCGTTTGGAAAGGGAGAAGTAACAAAAAAGACGGCCCCAATGGCCGTCCTCAAATACTCGCGTACCTGTCCTCCATAAATGTGTGTTGACCGCTCGGCTGCACCCAAGCGGTCAACGAGTAAAGTCGTTGTCGTATAGGGCCAACCGCTAAAGTAACAGTGCCCTTCTATATCCTGTTATACTCGTCCCGCCCGCTTTGCCAAGGGTGATTGTGGGGATTGCCGTCCGGTCTCTCCCTCTCCTAAAAATTCCCTTGTATATTCCAACAAACTGTGCTATAGTAAAATTACGAGGCAAATAAAGGCAGGACGTGGGGTGGTAGCAACACCCCGCGCCCCTATGCGGGAGCTAAGCCCTCCCACACAACAGCATTGCTGCGCCAGCCCTCATTATATCGAAAAAACCGCCGCTTTACAAGGGGCGGTTTTGAGGGTTTGTGTCTATCATATGCGGTGTGGGATCATTGATCCTGCGCCGCTTTTGTTTGTCTCGGCGGGAAAAGCCCTGGAGGGCTGATTTTTTAAAGCCCTCCGGGGGGAAGTACCGCCGGGAGTTCTCCTCGAATTTATGTAAAAGGAGCAAACAAAATGATAAAGAAAGCATTATCCCTAGCGCTGGCCCTGGCGATGTGCCTGAGCCTGACGGCTGTCCCGGCCTCGGCGGCCTCAGCGACCCTGACAGAGATCGTCTCGAGTGACACCATGCAAAGCGTTTTAGGCAGTCCTGGACGTATAGGTTCGCTTAATTTCTCCGACGGCGTTGCCTGGATCGGGAAAACAACGGCTATTGACACAACAGGTAAGGTACTCATTAAGTCTGCTGACTATACGTGGGTTGGCGGCTTCTCTGAGGGTGTCGCGTGGGCGCAACGCGACGGGGCAACGTACGCTATTGATAAGAATGGTCAAGTACTTTTTGATGTCAAGTATACTGACAGCAACTATCTTCACAATGACTCTATATTCCACGAGGGTTTGTGTAAGGTGTTCTCTAATTCAGAGGGTGGATACTTTTACGTGGACAAAACCGGTAAGGTAGCGATCCCCTTTGGGAATGCTGTCCAGGATGGGGGATTTTTCTGCGAGGGCCTGGCTGTGTGCTATGATCGCGCCACCGCCTACTATGGCTATATGGACAAGACAGGCAAGTGGTTATTCCCTGTCAGTACAGCTCCGTGCGGGATTTTACCGATGGCGTCGCGGCAGTACAGTTAGGCAACCGCTGGACGGTCATTGACACGACAGGCAAGGATTTGCTTCCCCAGGATTACAGTCTTACGTCCGGCTATTCGGGCTATTCGAATTACATTTCCCCGCAGGTTGTAGTAGCGAGGGGACCAGGCTCCAGCGAGGTATTTATCAACAGGTCCGGGCAGGTCGTCAGCGGCGGCTATCACTCTGTAAGGAGTTTTGTTGACGGAATGGCACAGGTGGCAACGAACAGCAGTGAGTATGGCTTTGTGAACGAGGCCGGTGTGTTGGTCATTCCCTGTGATTATAGGTACGTCTATGACTTCCGGGACGGCTTTACCGCGGCAAGGCGTGAATCTGATAGTGCCACCCCCCACGACATCTTTGATAAAACGGGTAAGGTAGTCGGAACCACCAATGGTGTCAGATTAGATTCCAATGCCGGCAACGGCTGTTTCCGCACTTCGCTTAGCGAAGGCAGCAAGACCAGGTACGGCCTTGTGGACTACACAGGCAAGGAGATCGTACACTGCAAGTACGCCGAAATCAAGGATTTCTCCGGCGGCGTGGCTGCGGTGCAAACCTTTGACTACAAGTGGGGCTTTGTGGATACCAACGGCACGGAGATCGTGCCCTGCAAGTACCACGAGATAATATATTCCAATGAACCCGGCATCTTCGCGGTGAATGACAGTGGAAAATGGAGCATCATGAAGTCCTCCGGCTGGACCGCCCCGGCCACGCCTAGTACTCCCACCACGCCTACCACGCCCACCACGCCGTCCGGCACCCAGGCCAACCCCACCAACGACAAGCTGACCCGCGACGGCGAGGTCCAGAACCCCACCGTGTACAAGATCGGCGACAGCAACTACTTCAAGATCCGCGACCTTGCGGCGATCCTGAACGGGACCGGCAAGCAGTTCTCCGTGGGCTATGACAACGAGAAAAAATCCGTCACCGCCACCACCGGCCAGGGCTATGCCAAGCTGGACGGCGATCTGGCGGGCCCGTCCGCCGGTCAGGAGACGGCGGAGGCCAGCAGCGACGCGATCTACGTCAACGGCCAGAAGGTGGATGCCGAGGTCTATAAGATCGGCGGCAATAACTACTTCAAGCTCCGTGACCTGGGCAAGGCCCTCAACTTCTATGTGGGCTGGAGCCAGGAACAAGGTATGTTTATCGACACCAGCAAGCCCTACTCCGAATAAAACACGAACCGGCTCCCCGCTTTGGGGAGCCGGTTATTTTTTAGATCATCAGCGAACACACCAGCTCAGTGTACTCCGCCGGGTCCTCCAGGGGCAGGTCGGCCAGGAGCAGGGCCTGGGCGTACAGCACCTTGGCATATTTGGCGACGGTGTCCTTGTCCCCGGCGTCCACCGCCTTTTTCAGGGCGGCGAAGGGGGCGGCGTCGGGGTTGAGCTCCAGCACCCGCTCGGCCTTCATGGGCTGGCTCCCCTCCACCTTGCGCATATACCGCTCCATCTCGATGGAGACGGGGCCGTCGGCGGACAGACAGCAAGCGCCCGACTTGAGGATGGAGGAGGCGCGGACCTCCTTCACCTGGTCGCCCAGGGCCTCCTTCACGGCCTCCAGCACCGGCTTGCCGGCCTCGGCCTTCTCCTCAGCGGCCTTCTTCTCCTCGTCGGTCTGGGGCAGGGCGTCCTCCTCGGTGACGGACTTGAACTGCTTGCCGTCCACCTCGCCCAGGCCCTTCATCACGAAGTCGTCCACGTCCTCGGTGCAGTAGAGAATCTCATAGCCCTTGTCCAGAATACGCTCCACCTGGGGCAGCTTGGCGATCTTCTCCACGCTCTCGCCGCAGGCGTAGTAGTAGAAGGGCTGGTCCTCGGGCATCCGGTCCTTGTAGGCGGCCAGGGTGGTGTTCTTCTCCTCCTTGGAGGACCAGAACAGCAGCAGGTCCCGCAAAACGTCCTTGTGCTGGCCGTACTCGGCCACCACGCCGTATTTCAGCTGGGTCCCAAAGGCGGACCAGAATTTTTCATACTTCTCCCGGTCCTCCTTCTGCATGGTGAGCAGCTCGTTCTTGATCTTTTTCTCCAGGGCGGAGGCGATCACCTTCAGCTGACGGGTGTGCTGCAACACCTCCCGGCTGATGTTCAGGGAGAAGTCGGCGGAGTCCACCACGCCCTTGACGAACCGGAAGTGGTCGGGGAGCAGGTCGGCGCACTTGTCCATGATGAGCACCCCGGAGGAATAGAGCTGCAAGCCCTTCTGATACTCCCGGGTGTAGAAGTCGTAGGGGGTTTTTTCCGGGATATACAGCATAGCCCTGTAGGTGACCGCTCCCTCGGCGCTGGTGTGAATGACAGCCAGGGGGTCCTGCCAGTCGCCGAATTTTTCCTTATAGAAGGCGTTGTACTCCTCGGGCGTCACCTGGGACCTCTGCCGCTGCCACAGGGGCACCATGGAGTTGAGGGTCTTCCACTCCTTGACGGTCTCCCACTCGGGCTTGTAGTCCTCGGGGGCGTCCTCCGGCTTGTCCTTCTGGCGGTAATCCTCCACCTCCATGACAATGGGGTAGCGGATATAGTCGGAGTATTTTTTGATAAGTTCCTGTAATTTATAGGTCTCCAGATACTGGTCGTAGTTCTCCTCGTCGGCGTTGGCCTTGATGTGCATAATCACGTCGGTGCCGGGGACCTCCTTTTCGCACTGGGTCACGGTGTAGCCGTCGGCCCCGTCGGACTGCCACATCCAGGCCTCCTCACTGCCCCAGGCCCGGGAGATCACCGTCACATGGTCGGCCACCATGAAGGCGGAGTAGAAGCCCACGCCGAACTGACCGATCACGTCAATCTTATCCGCCGCCTCGTCTCCTTCGGCCAGACCGGCCTTGAACTGGCCGGAGCCGCTGCGGGCGATGGTGCCCAGGTTGGACTCCAGGTCCTCCTTGCTCATACCCACGCCGTTGTCGGAGACGGTGAGGGTCCGACCCTCCTTATCGGGGACGACGGTGATTTTCAGGTCGCTCCGGGCCACGTCCACGCTCTCATCGGTGAGGGACTTGTAGGCCAGCTTGTCCTCCGCGTCGCTGGCGTTGGAGATGAGCTCCCGGAGAAAAATCTCCTTGTGGGTGTAGATGGAGTTAACCATCAGGTCCAGCAGCCGCTTGGATTCCGCCTTGAATTGCTTCTTTGCCATGATTGCGATTCCTCCGTGTATATATATTTACTTAGATAACAATACGGTTAGCACTCTTTCTTTTTGAGTGCTAACCGTATTCTAGCGCACCTCCCGGCAAAATGCAAGAGGGTTCATAATTTGTTTACACTTTCAGTCGCCCATGTCCAGATTGCGGAAAAAGACATACTCCCCCTTGTCCAGGTCATAGGCCCCGAAGAAAATGCCGTCGTTCTCTTTGAAGGTCAGCAGCCCGTCCTGGAGGGAAAACTGCACCCAATTATCCCGCTGGGTGGCGGGCAGGGTGAGGACGGGCTCCAGCTGGTCGTTGAAAACGGTCCAGGCGCCCCGCTCATAGGCGGCGGGAAAAATAGAATTTGGCCGGAACCGGTCGGCGATGAGCTCGAACTCCGTCCCCTCCATCAACCGCTCCCTGGTGGACAGGCGGTATAGTGTCCTGATGTAGTCCCCCGCGTGCTGCTCATCCAAAATGGCGAAGTCTCCCCGTTTGACAGACAGCCTACCCGTCTCATAAGTGTCCTTCAGAAAATAGGACTGGCCGTCCACAGTTAAGGAAATCCCGCCGTTCTCGTGGAACAGCTCCTCCCTCTCGCCCCAGCGCTGGTCGAAATACACATCCTGCCACTGTTCCCACTGGCCCTGTTCCACCCAGCGCACCTCGCCGGTCTCGGGCTGAAGTATCCGCACCGGGGTCTTTTCCCAGCTTTCACTGTCGGATGACATATCCTGTCCCAAGCATATCCCCTCATCCAGCCAGTTCAGCCCGGTGACCCATTGGATAAAGGAGAGGGTCTCCGACAGTTCCTCCCCGGACGCGGGCATGTCCAGCTCCTTCCAGCTCCAGTCCTTCCGCTCCCCGGTGGCACTGTCCAGCAGGGTACAGCCCTCGGGCCGCAGGAGGAAAAGCTGGTCCTCCTTGTTGGTGTAGTTCAAAAACTCAAAATCCGTCACCCAGCTGCCGTCCTCCGCCGCCACGGCGTACCGGCTCCCGCTGCCGAACTTTTCCCACTGGGGGCCCGCCCGCCCCAGAATCAGGACGGGCAGAGCGCGGTCCTCCCCCTCCCAGCGGTAGCTGTAGGGCCACACGTTCTGATACACCGGGTCCACTACAATTTTCCCCTCCCGGGTCATCAGGCCGTAGAAGGAGGTGGGATAGTAGGAGAAGTACTTCTGAATTTCGCCCTCATGCTCCCAGCGGTCGAAGGAATAGGCCTGGTCCCCCAGATAGGGGACAAGCGGTCCATAGTCCGACCCGGTAATGAGGTGGTCCGTGTACTCAGGGTACCACCGGCCCCCGTCCACATTGGGCTGGGGCTGGGACCGCCCGCCCAGCCGGGACCAGTCCACCCGCACACCGCCCGCCGTCTCCCACTCCGGCTCCTTTATGGGCTCCTTCGGCGACTCCTCCGGCTGAGAGACGGAGACGTCCGGCTCAGAAGCGGCGGGGCCGCTTGATCCCGGGCTTTGCGGGGCGCATCCGGCCAGCAGCAGGCCGGCCAGCAGAAACGCGGTCCATCCTCTCTTCATCCCTTATCCCTCCACATCGGTCACAGGGACATAGCCCTCCATCGCCGCCAGCCTCTGGCCCCCCGGCCCCAGCACCCAGTCGTAGAGGACGCGGGTGGGGCTGTCCTCCGGGGCGTCCTTGGCGATGGCCACAAAGTAGGGGTTGAGGAAGGGATACTCCCCCGCCCGGATGGCCTCCGCCGAGGGGGACACCCCGTCCACAGCCAGCACCTTCAGCCCCTTGGCCATCTCCATGTCGTTGGCGTAGTAATACACCGTGTACCCCAGGGCGGCGGCGGAGTTGTCATACTCCCGCACCGCGTTGAGCAGGCCCTCCATGCTGTTGGCCGTCCAGGTGGTGGGCGGCTCCATCAGCTCCAGGCCGTCCATCACCAGCTTTTCAAACGTAGTCTGACTGCCCGCCCCCTGGTTGCGCTGGAAGGGGATAATCTCCAGGTCCTCGCCCCCCACCTGGCTCCAGTTGGTGATCTCGCCGGTGTAAATTTTCTGTACCTGTTCCACCGTCAGGCTGTCCACCGGGTTGTCCTGGTTGACCACAAAGACCAGGGCGTCGGTGGCGAAGGGGGTCATCAGCCACCGGTCCCCCGCCTCCAGCTCGGCCAGCACATCGGGCGCGGGCTCCGCCGCCAGCAGCAGATCGGCCTCCCCGTCCATCAGGTTCCGGTAGGACCAGGTGGTGCGGTTGAAGCTGACCAGATCGCTAACCTCAGAAATGTCCTCCCCCAGCAGCACCGCGCACATGGCCTGAGCCAGCGGAGCCGTGGAGGTAGAGCCGTCCAGCCGGGG
Source organism: Firmicutes bacterium ASF500 (assembly GCA_000492175.2). Lineage (NCBI taxonomy): Bacteria > Bacillati > Bacillota > Firmicutes bacterium ASF500. Next base: position 2,469,159 of record CP097573.1, read on the forward strand.
CATATTCTCCCGGGTAAACACGAAGGCATCGGAATCCACCGCGCCGCTGGAGCTCTCACCGGAGGACCCAGCCCCGCTGGAGGACCCTGGGGAGCTGGACCCCCCTCCGCTCTGTACATCCGAGCTCTCCGCCGGAGCCTTGGGCCCGCAGGCCGTCAGCAGAATTGCCCCCGCCAGACCCATCGCCAATAAAATTTGCTTCATAAAAATACCTCCTCACGGATGTCCAAATTTCCCATCTGCTATATCAGACGCAAAATACTGCAAAAGGTTTCATAAATAGTATACAACCTTCCGCCCTTTCCCGCAAGTCTACCAAACGTCTACCAAAAAGCCCTGTCGAACCCCTGTGCCGCAAGGGGTTGCGGGGACTGGAATATTTTAGGATGTCTACCAAATGTCTACCAGTTTCACTTTTTGACAGGTTTAGAACCCTGTTTTTCGCAGTTTCCTCCGGTTTTCGCAACTTTCAGGACCTGCGTCAGGGGTGTGACACCCCGGTGAGGGGAGGGAAAAGTAGAAAAACCTCGAAAATTTCGGTAAAAACGGAGAATTTCGTTACAGGAATGTTAAATCCTAGCGGACTACCAGGACGGTGCGGAGCTCGGTTTTTGTCGGAATACGGCCCCTCTCATGGCCGAAAAAATTAACAAGGAGGAAACACTATGAGAAACCTGAAACGGGCTCTCAGCCTGGCTCTGGCCTCCGTTATGCTCATGGGCATGATGGTCGTCGGCTCCAGCGCCGCGAGCTTCCCCGATGTGTCCGCTGAGGACAACACCGAGGCCATTGCGGTTCTCGAGGCTGTCGAAGTGATGGTCGGCAACGAGAACGGCGAGTTTGAACCTGACAAGAACGTCACCCGCAACGAGATGGCCGTCATTCTGGCCAAGCTCATCCTGGGCAAGGACGCTGACAAGTACGTCGGCAGCTGCCCCTTCACTGACGTGCCCACCTGGGCTCAGAAGTACGTCACTGCCTGCTACGACAATAAGATCGTGGCTGGCCGCACCGAGAGCACCTATGACGGCAACGCCACTGTGACTGCTCAGGAGGCCGCCGCCATGGTCCTGCGCGTGCTGGGCTATGAGAAGCTGGAGAGCACTGGCACCAACTGGGCTCAGCCCGTGGTCGCCAAGGCCAACGAGCTGCGTCTGTTTGCCGACGTGGGCTCCAGCGCTACCGCTCCCCTGAACCGCAACCAGGTGGCCCAGCTGAGCCTGAACGCCCTCCAGGCCACCATGGTCACCTCCGACGTGGAGAAGGACATCGTCGTTGAGGGCGTTGTCACCATCCCCGGCAAGGTTACCTACACCGAGCGGACCACCAACAAGTTCGACTACACCCAGAGCAACGGCGCTTACAAGAAGGACGTGAGCGACGAGAAGCTCCAGCTGTGTGAGAACCTGTACGAGAAGGACCTGCGCCTGGTGCCCGGCACTGACGACTTCGGCCGTCCTGCCACCATCTGGAGCTACAAGACCGAGGAGATCGGCAAGTATGCCGACAGCGCTGACGCCTCCTACATCAAGGCTGTCAAGTCTGAGGACCTGTACAAGGACCTGGGTCTGAAAAAGTCCACCAAAGCCTCCGTCATGGTTGACGGCAAGGCCGTTGCCGATTTCTCCATCACCAAGACCGGCCCCGACAAAATCGGCGGCAACGGTGTTGTGGTCGACGCTTACAAGGACGACGACGGCAATGTCACCATTTCCGTTATCAACTCCTATGTGGGCGAGGTGACCAAGGTTACCGAGGCCAAGGACGACGACGCCCGCACCGTTACAGTGGGCGGTGTGAAGTTTGAGACCGAGGGCTTCGACGTGGACGACGTGGTCGTTTACACCAAGGCCGACGGCAAGATCAAGAGCATGTACCTGGCCGAGATCGTGGAGAACGTTGAGATCACCAAGACCGTGGGCTCCCCTGTCTCTGAGTTCGTGGCCGACGGCGAGACCTATAAGTTCACCGCCAACTGGACCACAAACCCCGCCGTTGACGTGGTTACTGATACTGATAAGAACGACGTCAAGACGGAGAACAAGGTCGACCTGTACCTGGATTCCAACGACTACGTAATCAAGGTCGCTCTGAACGAGGGCGTAACCGATTACGCCTATGTCATTGCCATCGACGAGGACGGCGGCAAGCTCTTCACCAAGGGCACCCCCTACGCCAAGCTGCTGCTTACCGACGGCACTGTTGTTGAGGCCGAGCTGAAATACGACGATTATAGTGCCATTTCGACTTTGACAGGGCTTCAGAACGAATTCACCAACTGCATCGTGGAGTACAGCGTGAACTCCAAGGACGTCTACAAGCTGACCGTTATGAAGAACGGTGAAAACAAGGCCGAGAAGATTGACCTGGCGGATGATAGTCAGGCCATCACCATCGAAGCCGGCAAGGCCAAGATGACCCTGGGTGAGAAGATTATCTACGCCGACAGCAAGACCATCTTCCTGACCGACGACGGCGACGACAACTACAAGGCCTATGTGGGCTACGACTCCGTGTCCGACCTGAACGGCTCGTTCGCCGACGACGACGCCAACGCCGCCTATGCCTACTACTGCAAGGGCAGCAGCAACGTGGCTGACGTTGTCTACGTGCTCAACACCACCGGCAGCTCCGACGATATCGTCTTCCTGCTGGCTAAGGAGTGCAGTGGTAAAATCACCGCCAAAGACGGCGACGACTACTGGGAGTGCCCTGCCGTTGTCAACGGTGAGATCGTCACTGTGAAGCTGAACAAGGACATCAGCAAAGAGACCAAGGTCCTGCTGAAGTCCGTGGTCTACGCCAACGAGGACGAGGAGATCATCAACTTCGATAAGTCCAAGGAGTACAGCAAGACCGGCACTGACGACAACTACTACTTCACCGGTAACGTGACCAAGAAGCTGACCAACGGCAACCTGACCATCAGAGACAACAGCTACCGCGTTTCCAACGATGTCCAGGTCTTCCTCTACAGCGACAAGATCGAGTCCTCCTCTGAGAGCGCTATCGCTGAGGGTGACTTCGGCCACTTCGTCATCAACGACGGCCAGATCGTCACCATCTTCTACAAGGAGGCTGACGGCAGCGAGGATGAGGAAGAGGATAAGGTTGAGGCCGGTAAGGTTAGCGGTGTCCAGATCAACGAGACTAAATACGAGGCAAATACGCAACGCGACACTATTGCTGACGCCGTGGAAGCTGGCGAGGCTTATATCTTCACTGACAAGAACGCTATCAAGGCTCTGATCAACCAGGGTGATGCTATCGGGGGCGAAGCCAAAGATAACCTGTTCTTCTTCTTCCGCGGTCATGTGGGCAAGGAGACAATCACTCTGGTGATTCGCAACGCCAAGGGCAGCGAGGTCTACCGTGAGAACGTGACGGCTGGTGATAGGCCGAAGCTGACCGGTATCTTCTATGTCCAGGTCACTGGTGAGAATGTTCATAACGCGGGGGTCGGCCCCATGAAGGAGAAGGCCCTGGAGACCGGCGAGTACAGCTGGACCATTACCAGTTCCGGAAAGAACGTGGACGAGAGCGGGACCTTCACTATTAGCAAGTAAAACGAATAGTGTCTTTTCCGTAAGTTACGAGGAAGCACCCCGGGCCGACAGCCCGGGGTGCTTTTACTCAGCGAAACATGATGTACCAGGCATCGCTGCTGCTGGTGTTGGCCCAGTTGTTAGAAAAGACAAGACTGGAGCCGATGATTTCCGGAAGAAACGGAGATTCGGTTTCCACTCTGTCATTGATGACATAGGCCCGGTGGTCCGGAGTCAGGAAAATGACAGCTTCGTCTTCCATGTGGGTGGAAAACAGGAGCATGAACGTCGGCGCCCAGGGCAGTTGAATGGTGCGGGACTGCTTCCCGTCACCGACGTAGGTCCCGACGTAAAAACGCGGCTGTTCCAGGGCCGCCACCCGGCCGGCCAGGGCGTTCAGCGCGGACGCACTGGCCTTGCTTCCATCCAGACCGTCCACTCGCCTCTCCACCTCCTTGACCGCCGTGTCAAGCTTCATGTTGTCCTCATTGAAATCTGTCCGCCGTATCCGGTCGGTTTCCTCCCATTGGCAAAGTGCATAGTTGCTTGTACGATTCATCGTGTTACCTCCAATTTTTATGTTGTGGCCCCCGTCCCGCCGCTTCGCGGTCCCCCTCCCTTTTGCAAGGGAGGCTTTTTCCTGCGGGGTATGTCTCTGTAGGGGCGGCCTGTGGCCGCCCGCAAACATTTTGGAACGGGCGGCCACAGGCCGCCCCTACGGAGACCAGCGTCCCTACACCCTTATCGGAACCCCATGAAAAATTGCACGTTTCCATACATTTAATGGAAGTCAGGCCGCATTGCGCCCAAAAAAGAACATCCCCGCCTCAAGTCAGAGGCGGGGACGCTTTTATTCTTCATCCAATTTGAGGACGGCCATAAAGGCCTCGGTGGGCAGCTGGACGGTGCCCAGGGTGCGCATTTTCTTTTTGCCCTCCTTCTGCTTCTCCAAAAGCTTCTTCTTCCGGGTGATGTCGCCGCCGTAGCACTTGGCCAGCACGTCCTTGCGCATGGCCTTCACGGTCTCCCGGGCGATGATCTTGCCGCCGATGGCGGCCTGGACGGGGACCTCGAAGAGCTGGCGGGGGATGTTCTCCTTCAGCTTCTCGCAGATGCGCCGGGCGCGGCTGTAGGCCTTCTCCCGGTGGGCGATGAAGCTGAGGGCGTCCACCTGGTCGCCGTTGAGGAGCATGTCCACCTTCACCAGGTCGCTGGGCTGATAGTCCTCCAGCTCGTAGTCCAGGGAGGCGTACCCCTTGGTCCGGGCCTTGAGGGCGTCGAAGAAGTCGTAGATGATCTCGCCGATGGGCATGGAGTAGTGCAGCTCCACCAGGTTGGTGTCCAAATACTGCATGTCCTTAAAGACCCCCCGCCGCTCCTGACACATGGGCATGATGTTGCCCACGTAGTCCGGCGGGGAGATGATGGACACCTTGGCGTAGGGCTCCTTGGCGGTGGAGATGGCCCCCGGGTCGGGGTAGTTGTGGGGGTTGTCCACCCGGACCACAGTACCGTCGGTTTTTGTGACCTCGTAGATAACTGAGGGTAATGTGGTCACCAGGTCCAGGTCAAATTCCCGCTCCAGCCGCTCCTGGATGATCTCCATATGGAGCATCCCCAAAAATCCGCACCGGAAGCCGAAGCCCAGGGCCACGGAGGACTCGGGCTCGAAGGACAGGGATGCGTCGTTGAGCTGGAGTTTTTCCAAAGCGTCCCGCAGGTCGGGGTACTTGCTCCCGTCCTCGGTGTAGATGCCGCAGTAGACCATGGCCTGGGCGGGGCGGTAGCCGGGCAGGGGCTCGGCGGCGGCGGACTCCGAGCCGGTGATGGTGTCGCCCACGCTGGTGTCCTTCACGTTCTTGATGGAGGCGGTGAACCAGCCCACCTCCCCGGCGGTCAGCGCCCCTGCGGACTCCATCCCCAGGGGCTTGAGGTAACCGCAGTCCAGCACCTGGTACTGGGCCCCCGAGGCCATCATTTTTACGTTCATGCCCTTTTTCAGGGTCCCCTCCATCACCCGGAAGTAGACGATTACCCCCACATAGGGGTCGTACTGGCTGTCGAAAATGAGGGCTTTCAGGGGGGCGTCGGAGTCCCCCTCCGGGGCGGGGACGTTGCGCACGATGTCCTCCAGCACGGCGGGGATGTTGACGCCCTGCTTGGCGGAGATCTCCGGGGCGTCCATGGCGGGCAGGGCCAGGATATTTTCGATCTCCTCCTTCACCCGCGCCGGGTCGGCGGCGGGCAGGTCGATCTTGTTCACCACGGGGAGAATTTCCAGATCGTGCTCCATCGCCAGGTAGGTGTTGGCCAGGGTCTGGGCCTCGATGCCCTGGGAGGCGTCCACAATGAGCACCGCCCCTTCGCAGGCCGCCAAGCTCCGGGACACCTCATAGTTGAAGTCTACATGCCCCGGGGTGTCGATGAGGTTCAGGTGATAAATTTCCCCGTCCTGGGCCTTGTAGTCCAGCCGGACGGCCCTGGCTTTGATGGTGATGCCCCGCTCCCGCTCCAGATCCATGTTATCCAGCAGCTGGCTCTCCATCTGCCGCTGCTCCACCGCCCCGCACAGCTCAATGAGCCGGTCAGACAGGGTGGATTTGCCGTGGTCGATGTGGGCGATAATGGAAAAATTGCGAATTTTACTCTGGTCGGTCATGGAAGTAACCTCCGTATGGAAATTGAAATGCTTGACATTATTGTTGGCCTTTGTTATAATTGGCTGGAATCTAAATCAAGTGAGGCGTTCTGCAGTTACCCCTGTGGTACAGCGTTTAAGCTGTATGGTAGCTGCTGGACGCCCGCTATTTTTTTGAGAGGAGTTTTATCATGCTTTCCTACATCTGGCCCATCGCCCTGGTCGTCTTCTCCAACACCATCTATCAGGTCTGCGCCAAGTCGATGCCCCCCTCCATCAACCCCCTGGCCTCGCTGACGGTCACCTACGCCACGGGGGCGGTCGCCTCCGGCGCGCTGTACTTCGCCCTGAACCGGGGCGGAAACCTCCTGCGGGAGTATAACCAGCTGAACTGGGTGCCCTTCGTCTTCGGCATCGCCCTGGTGGGCCTGGAGGCGGGCTATATCTACGCCTATAAGGCGGGGTGGCAGGTCAGCTCCGCCGCGATTGTCCAGAGCTCCTTCCTGGCCGTGTCGCTGCTTCTTGTGGGCTCCGTCCTGTTCCGGGAGGCCATCACCCTGAACAAGGTGCTGGGCGTGCTCATCTGCATGGTGGGCCTGTACTTCATCAACAAGAAATAAAGACTATTTCTTCTCCGGCTTCTTCCGCCCTCCACTGATGGCGGTGACCCGCTCGCCGGTGTTGTGGACCACCTGGAGGATGGACTGGTAGAGGACGGGGTAGTCCCGGGCCAGGGCGTCGTTGGTCATCTCGGGCCAGGGGCCCTTGGCCTTGGCGTGGGCGGCCAGGGCATCGGCCAGCTCGGCCTCGCAGCACTTCATGTCCGCCTCATGCAGGCCGGCATGGAAGTGCCGGGGCGGGACGGAGAAGAAATCCGGGTTGTTGCTGGGGTTGGCGTCGTAGAGGCGGCGGTACATGGTATACACCGCGGTGGACAGGTAGCTGGAGGCGGCCTGAATGGCCTCCCGGCTGCCCGTCTTGCCCAGCATACCGAAGAGGACCCCGATGGAGTTGACCAGCAGCTTCTTGCTCAGCAGGGCCAGCACGCCCCCCTTGATGGAGTTGTTCTTCTCGTCGCTGATGTCGTACAGCTCCTCGGGGGAGATGGTGGCGCCGTCCCGGGTCAGGGTCCGGCCCAGGAGGAAGTCGGCGGACACGCCGTAGTAGTCGCAGGCCTTGACCACAAAGACCAGGCCGGGCTCCCGGATGCCGTTCTCATAGTGGCTGAGCAGGGCCTGGGAGATGCCCAGGGCGGCGGCGGCGGTGCGCTGGCTCACCTTCTTCTCCTGCCGCAGCAGGGACAGGGTGCGGGAAAATTCTGCGTTCATGTCTCTCTCTCTCCTCGAAATACAGCTTCCGCCGCCCTCTGTCCGGGGGGAGGGTCCGGCGGGTAAAATACACGTGGTATAGTATACCTGATAGCATAACCTGGCGTAAAGAGGAAAACGGGAAAATTTTGAGGAATTTTTCCGCCCTCAACTGGAGAAAACTACCGCAGGCCCTTGCAATTTCTTTGGGGAAATGTTACCATATCCTTATCTACGAGTATGACCCGACGGGCAATTTTGATTTGGAAGGAAGTAGTCATATGTTTAAGAAGCTCATCGAGATTTTGAAAGCCCACCCCCGCAAGATCGTCTTCACCGAGGGCACGGACCCCCGTATCCTGGAGGCCTCCGCCCGCCTGCTGTCCGGTACCTTCCTGACCCCCATCCTCATCGGCAATGAGGAGGAGATCCGCGCCGCCGCCGAGGACGCCGGCTTCAACATCCGCGGGGCGGAGATCTACGACCCCGAGACCTATGAGAAGATGGACGCCATGGTGGAGAAGATGGTGGAGCTGCGCAAGGGCAAGATGACCGCCGACGAGTGCCGGGCCATGCTCCGCAAGGGCAACTACTTTGGCACCATGCTGGTGGCTATGGGCATCGCCGACGCTCTGCTGGGCGGCGCCACCTACTCCACCGCTGACACCGTCCGCCCCGCCCTCCAGCTGGTCAAGACCAAGCCGGGCAACTCCATCGTCTCCTCCTGCTTCATCCTGGTGCGCCCCTACGCCACCGGCGGCAACATGGTGCTGGCTATGGCCGACTGCGCCATCAACATCGACCCCAGCGAGGACGAGCTGGTGGAGATCGCCTCTGAGACCGTCCAGTGCGCCAGAATCTTCGGTGTGGACCCCAAGGTGGCCTTCCTCAGCTACTCCACCTTCGGCTCCGGCAAGGGTCCCGCTGTGGACAAGATGCGCAACGCCGCCGAAAAGACCAAGCTGGCTATGCCCGATGTGCCCATCGAGGGTGAGCTCCAGTTTGACGCCGCCGTCTCCCCCCGCGTGGCCGAGACCAAGTGCCCCGACTCCAAGGTGGCCGGCTACGCCAACACCTTCATCTTCCCCGACATCAGCGCTGGCAACATCGGTTATAAGATCGCCCAGCGCCTGGGCTCCTTCGAGGCCTACGGCCCCATCCTTCTGGGCCTGAACGCCCCCATTAACGACCTCTCCCGTGGCTGCAACGCCCAGGAGGTCTACTCCATGGCCATCATCACCGCCGCCCTGGCCTGAAAACTGTAATAAACCCTCCGGAAATTCCGGAGGGTTTATTGTTTTGCCCGGGGGTACGGCTCCGGCTGGTCCGTCAGGCCGGCCAGATAGTCCATGCTGGTATCCAGCGCCAGGGCCACCCGCCTGCACTGGCCGAAGGACAAATTCCGCTTTCCGCTTTCGATTTTGGAGTAATCGCTCTGGTCTATTCCCGTCAGCATCTGCATCTGTAATTGGGTCAGCCTCTTTGCCTTACGCAATTCCTTCATTCGGCTCATATTATCCCCGCTCATTCGGCACAAATTCCAACAGTTCACCCACCGTACAGTCCAATACCCCGCAGATTCGTGCCAGTACGTCCAAATCAACCCGAGCGACATCATTGCTGCAATATCGGTTCAACTGTGTGCGCTCCATATCCGCACGATGCAGAAACTTGTTTTTACTCATCCCTGATTTCTGAATCAGCTCTTCCAAATGAATCCTTATTATCCCACGTTCCATTAGCATTCTCTCCTACACAGGTTTCACTTGACGGAATAAGGATATATCAAGTATAATTAACTTCATAGGAGTAATATATTGCATGTAATTTCTTACACCGCTTGAAAGTGAGGATGAACGTTGTGAATTCCAAATCGACTTCCACAGTGGAGGAATCGCTTATCACACAGGCAATCGGCCGGGATTTTCTGCAATACGCCAAACAATACGACATTCACGATCTGGCCCGACAGGTGGACAGTGACGCGGTCAATCTTATCAAAGAGATCAAGGTGATTCTGGATAACACTGCATTGGATGATTCAGAATGTTTCCTTCGGATAGACGACATTGTCAAAGCTTTTTACAACCACAACCTGGATACCAGCCGGTATTGGGAGCTGGAATAAAAAGAGGGCGGCCACAGGCCGCCCCTACATGTCGCAACAGAATATCGTTCAGCTTTTTTCCTGGAAGCTTGCGCCGCAGCCGCGGCAGGTGACGGTAATCTTGCCCTTGCCCCGGGGGACTCTCAGCTGCTGGCCGCAGCTGGGGCATTTGAAATAGACGTGCTCCTTGTCCCGGCGGATGGTGCGCTGTAAGCGCAGCCAGCTCATGAGGGGATTGACGGCCCGCAGGAACCTGACGTTTTCCGCCCGGCGGCTGGTGAGGTTGCGGGAGAGCATACGGAACAGGCTCCAGAGCAGCAGGACAAAGCTCACCCAGTACAGCGCATCCAGTCTGGTGAAGGCGAATACCAGGTAGAGCAGAAGATAAACGCAAATGAGAAACAGGTTCAGCTGGTCGGTTCCATAGCGGCCATACATAAACCGCTGGATCGCGTTGCGAATCATCATAGCGTCCCCCTTGACGATAGAAGAGGGCAGGCGAAGACGCCTGCCGGTAGGATATTTAATATGATAACCTCTGAAAACAGGCGCGTCAAGGAGCATTTCGTAAACAAAATGTAAATTTCCCGCCTCCAATAGGAAAAGCTTGCGCCGGGGCGAAAAATAGTCTATACTGTCGGTACAGGCAGTATTGAAGGAGGGTCCGTCTATGAGGCGCATCGACAAGGAAAATTATTATCTGGATATCGCCGGCACTGTGCTGGAGCGCTCCACCTGTATGCGCCGGTGCTACGGGGCCATCATCGTCCAGCACGACGAGATCGTCTCCACCGGCTATAACGGGGCCCCCCGGGGCCGTCAGAACTGCATGGACCTGGGCTTCTGCACCCGGGACGCCATGAACATCCCCTCCGGGGAGCGGTATGAGCTGTGCCGCTCGGTCCACGCCGAGGCCAACGCCATCATCTCCGCCGCCCGCAGCGAGGTGCTGGGGGCCACCCTCTATATGGCCTGCCAGGACCCCAAGACCGGCCAGCTGATTCCGGACTCCACCTCCTGCTCCATGTGCCGCCGCCTCATCATCAACGCCGGCATTAAGCGGGTGGTCATCCGGGACACCCCCACCGACTACCGGGTGGTGGATGTGGAGCGGGACTGGGTGGCCCAGGACGACTCCCTGCCCGGACAGGCGTAACACTTAGGAACAGCGGCTCTGTGCGAAAACAGGGCCGTTTTTTCTGTTTTCACACACATTATCTCCATTCAACCTCAGGTTGATTGCATCATTCCAGGGCTTTGGGTATGATAGGGGCAAAGGAGGCGGTGATATGAACGCGGCGAAAACCGGGGCGCTGATCGCCCAGATGAGAAAGGAGAAGGGCCTGACCCAGCGGGAGCTGGCGGAGCGGGTCTATGTGTCGGTCCAGGCGGTGAGCAAGTGGGAGCTGGGAAAAAATTTCCCCGACCTGTCCCTGATGGAGCCCCTGTCCGACATCCTGGGCCTGACAGTCTCCGAGCTGCTGGCCGGAGAGCGGGGGGAGGCCCCCAAGGACGAGCTGGTCCGGGACACCCTGCGCCTGGGGGAGGAACAGCTCCGGCCCAAAATCAAAAGGTGGCGGGGGCGGTTCATTCTGGCGGCGGCTGTGCTGGCGATTGTGCTGGCGGCCCTGGGCTATGCCTGGCTCCGGGACAACACCCAGCTGCTTCCCCAGCGGGAGACGGTGTTCACCCCCATCGAGCTGGAGGAGGAACAGAACGCCCTGGTGGACCTGCTTACCCTCCCGAACAACTGGGACTTTCTACGTATGTACCGCGTCGCTCTGGCGGACGGCATGGACCATGTGGTATTCAAGGCGGAGCTGTGGGCGCAGCGCTATAATATGGGGCCGGAGCGGGAGCTGGTGGACAGCTGGCACCTGTGGACAGGGTATCCCCGAGCAGGGCAGAAGACGGATCCCCGCCACCATCTGCTTGCCTTTCGGCTGACCTTTCTGGAGGACGGCAGCCTGCAATACAAGATCAAGCTGGGCGGGTCCACCATGATGACCACCAAAGCGCTGCTGGAAGAGCTTCCCGCTCCAATCACCAGCATGAGCTGGAGCGCGTCCGACGGGGAGCCCGCCACCGTGGACCGGGAAAACGGCGCCGTCCTGCTGGAGCTGGGCATGACCCTGGAATCGGAGCCGAAAAGTTACTTTTTCCTCGTAAAGGCGTATTGGGAGTGACAAAACGTCCCCCGGTCCTGAGACCGGGGGACGTACTTTATATGTTCCGGCAGAGCTCCACAAACCAGGTGAGGATGCCCTCGCCGTTCAGGGTATCAGGGCGGCGGAGGGCAAAGGACATGCGCTCCGGGTGAAACTGGAGGCCCAGGAGGGGATAGCCGGGCAGATCGACGGCCTCCGGCACGCCGCCCTCCGACCAGGCGATGGTCCGCAGACCCTCCCCCAGCCGGTCCAGCCCCTGGTGGTGAGCGCTGTTCACCGAACAGAGGGGGCCGTACAGGCGGTGGAGCAGGGAGCCCTCCAGGCAGGCGATGGGGTGGACCTTGTCCGCCCCATCCCAGGTGTGAAAATCCCTCTGAGGCTGGGGCAGGTCCTGGATCAGGGTCCCGTCCAGGGCCACATTGATGATCTGCATCCCCCGGCAGATGCCCAAAATGGGCTTGCCCGCCCCGTAGAAGGCCTGGAACAGGGCCAGCTCCGCCCGGTCCCGGGCCCGGTCCGGCGGGTTGGAGCCCCGGTCCTCCTGGCCGAAGAACTCACAGGCGATGTCCCCCCCGCCGCACAGCACCAGCCCGGCGCAGCTCAGGTCGGGGGCGGGGCAATAGCCGGCAGCGGGATTTCCCCCCGCCCGCTCCAGGGCGGCGGTATAGTTGTCCGCCCCCTCGGCGGGGACGGACACTTGAAGCTTTGGTATATGCATCCCGCTCACTGGACATCCTGGGCGGACCGGGCCTTGACCAGCGCCACGATCAGGCTCACCGCCCCCTCCACGCCCACGACGCCAGAGTTGACCGTCAGGTCATAGCGGCGCATGTCGCCCCAGATATGGCCGGTGTAGTAGTTGTAATAGTTGGCCCGGCCCTTGTCCATCTGGACCACCCGGCGCTCCATGTCCTCGGCGGGGAGCTGATACTCCTCCACACACCGCTCCACCCGGCTGGCGATATCCGCGTGGATAAAGACCTTCAGGCACTCGGGACGCTCCCCCAGCACATAGTCGGAGCACCGGCCCACAATGACGCAGGGCCCCTCGCCGGCCAGCTCCCGGATGACCTCCGACTGGGCGAAAAAGGCCTGATTGCCCACGGGCACCCCCTGGTGGGCCAGGGCGGGCACCCCCATGCCGATGGGGGCGGCGGACAGATGGAAGCGGCTGCGGGCCCGCTCCTCCGCCCGGGCGATGAAGTCGGGGGACAGCCCGCTCTTCTCCGAGGTCTTTTGGATGATGGTCCGGTCGTAGCAGGGGATGCCCAGCACGGCGGCCAGCCGCTTGCCGATCAGGCGGCCTCCGCTGCCGAACTCCCGGCTGATGGAAATGACATAGTTGCTCATTATGGTCGCACCTCCCAATGGATGCGGGACCGCGCCCGCACTTGTTCTGATTCTTATTATAGCGTCTTCCGGCGCAAAAGACAATAAAAATCTGACGCCGCTTTTTCCAGCGGCCTTGCGTACACCGGCGGGGCGTGATATAATCAAACTGCTTCAAAAACGGGCAAGCCCTGTTTAATTTTTTGTGAGGTGATCTTCATGCCCTCCTGTAAGACTCTGCTCCAGGACCTGCGGGCCGGAGCCCACGACGGCACCCTGGCCGCTCTGTACGCTCTGGACGGCTCCCAGGCCAGCTTGGACGCCGCCCGTGACCGGGCCTGCCGCGTGGCTCAGGCGCTGGCGGATACCTTCTCCCCCGGGGAGAACGCCCCCGCCGCCCTGTTCAGCGGCCCCGGCCGCACCGAGATCGGCGGCAACCACACTGACCACCAGCACGGCCGGGTGCTGTGCGGAAGCGTGGATATGGACATGCTGGCCTGCGCCGCCCCCAACAGCCTAAACGTCATCCGCATCCAGTCCGAGGGCTACCCCGCCCTGGAGATCGGCCTGGACGACCTGTCCGTCCGGGAGGAGGAGAAAAACACCTCCGCCGCCCTGGTGCGGGGGGTGGCCGCCAAGGTGAGAGAGCTGGGCTACCCCCTGTCCGGCTTCGACGCCTGCGTGACCTCCACTGTCCTGTCCGGCTCCGGCCTCTCCTCCTCTGCCGCCTACGAGACGCTGATCGGCAACATCCTCAACCACTTCTGCTGCGGGGACAAGCTGGACCCCATCACCATCGCCAAGATCGGCCAGTACGCCGAGAACGTCTACTTCGGCAAGCCCTGCGGCCTGATGGACCAGATGGGCTCCTCAGTGGGAGGGGCGGTGTTCATCGACTTCAACGACCCCGCTGACCCGATTGTGGAGCGGGTGGACTACGATTTCAGCCAGTCGGGCCACGCCCTGTGTATCGTGGACACCGCCTCCAGCCACGGCGACCTCACCGACGACTACGCCGACATCACCCGGGAGATGGGGGCGGTGGCCACCCACTTTGGGAAGGCCGTCCTGCGGGACGTGCCCCTGGAGGACTTCCGCGCCGCCATCCCCGCCCTGCGGAAAGAGTGTGGCGACCGGGCGGTGCTCCGGGCCACGCACTTCTACGGCGACGACCGCCGGGCGGCCCAGGAGGCCGGCGCACTGAAAAAGGGGAACTTTGAGGCCTTCCTGAACATGGTAAACGCCTCCGGCCTGTCCTCCTCCCTGTGCCTGCAAAACACCTGGTCCATCCACGACCCCCGGCAGCAGGCCATCCCCCTGGCCCTGACGGTGGGAGAGCATCTGCTGGACGGCATGGGGGCCATCCGGGTCCACGGCGGCGGTTTCGCCGGCACCATCCAGGCTTGGGTGCCCGAGGAGTACCTCACCGTGTTTCAAAACGGTATTGAGGAGCTGTTCGGCTCCGGCAAGTGCCACGTACTCCACATCCGCCCCCAGGGCGGCTGCGTGGTGGCGGAATAGGGGGGAACCCATCCCATTGGGATAGGATGTCAAACGAGGTAGGGACGCTTCATGAAGCGTCCGCCCCGATCCTACGTCCTGCGGACGCATCGTGATGCGTCCCTACATCTGTGCGGTGGCGGAATAAAGAGGAAAACCTCCGGACCACGTCATGTAGGGCAGGGCTCTGCCCTTGCCAAATCAGGTTACCGCCTCTGTTGGAAAGGCAAGGGCAGAGCCCTTGCCCTACATGAGGCACCAAGTACATTGAGGAGAGAGTGCAATGATTGACAACGCCATTTCCAAGCTGGCCACCTACGCCCTGCGCACCGGGCTCATCGAGGAGTGCGACTACACCTGGGCCATCAACAGCATACTGGACGTATTAAAGCTCGACAGCTATACCGACCCCAATCAGGACTGGGGGGAGATCGAGCTGGCTCCCGTGCTGGAGGAGCTGATGGACGACGCCCACGCCCGGGGGGTCCTCACCGAAAGCTCAGTCGTCTACCGGGACCTCTTCGACACCGAGCTCATGGGCCGCCTCACCCCCCGGCCTGCCCTGGTGACCAATCTGTTTCAGAAGCTCTATGAGAAGGACCCCAAAAAGGCCACCGACTGGTACTATAAATTCAGCCAGGACACCAACTACATCCGCCGGGACCGCATTGCCAAGGACATGCAGTGGAAGGCCCCCACCGAGTACGGCGAGCTGGACATCACCATCAACCTGTCCAAGCCGGAGAAGGACCCCAAGGCCATCGCCGCCGCCAAGAACCTGCCCGCCTCCGCCTACCCCCGGTGCCAGCTGTGCGCCGAGAACGAGGGCTACGCCGGCCGGGTCAACCACCCCGCCCGGCAGAACCACCGGATTGTCCCCATCACCATCAACGGCTCCCCCTGGTTTTTGCAGTACTCCCCTTATGTCTACTACAACGAGCACTGCATCTGCCTGAACAGCGAGCACACCCCCATGAAAATCGACCGGGCCTGCTTCGCCAAGCTGCTGGACTTTGTGGGTCAGTTCCCCCACTACTTCGTGGGCTCCAACGCCGACCTGCCCATCGTGGGCGGCTCCATCCTGGCCCACGACCACTTCCAGGGCGGACGGTACACCTTCGCCATGGAGCGGGCTCCGGTGGAGACCCCTGTCACCATCCGGGGCTTTGAGGACGTGGAGGCCGGCATCGTGAAGTGGCCCATGTCCGTGGTCCGCGTCGCCTCCAAGGACCGGTCGCGGCTCATCGCCCTGGCGGACAAGCTCCTCACCTCCTGGCGGGGCTACACCGACGAGGCGGCGGTCATCCTGGCCGAGACCGGCGGCGAGCCCCACAACACCATCACCCCCATCGCCCGGATGCGGAACGGCAAATTTGAGCTGGACCTGGTCCTGCGCAACAACCTGACCACCGAGGAACACCCCCTGGGCCTCTATCACCCCCACGCCGAGCTCCACCATATCAAGAAGGAGAACATCGGCCTCATCGAGGTGATGGGTCTGGCCGTCCTCCCCGCCCGACTGAAGGAGGAGCTGGCCGCCGTGGCCGACGCTCTGGCCTCCGGCTTTGACCTGCGCTCCAGCGGGCTGACGGCCAAGCACGCCGATTGGGCGGAGGGCTTCGCCAAGAGCTATACCATCACCAGGGACAACGCCCTGGACATTGTCCAGAAGGAGACTGGCCTGGTCTTCGCCCAGGTGCTGGAGCACGCCGGGGTCTACAAGCGCACCCCCGAGGGCAAGGAGGCCTTCCTGCGCTTCCTGAAGCAGGTGTAACTCACTCCAAAACACACGCCGCCGGAACGGTTTTGTCCGTTCCGGCGGCGTATATTATTTCTGAATGGAGAAACGGT
The DNA here is from genome assembly GCA_000492175.2 of Firmicutes bacterium ASF500. Classification (NCBI taxonomy): domain Bacteria; kingdom Bacillati; phylum Bacillota; species Firmicutes bacterium ASF500. The sequence goes on from CP097573.1 coordinate 2,485,604, forward strand.
ACACCGTTTTGCTCACATAGGTCTGGCCCTTGGCCAGGACGGCGCTGGGGAAGCTGGGCTGGTTGGGGGAGTCGGGGAAGAACTGGGTCTCCAGGCAGAAGGCCCCGTGCTTGACGTAGGAAGCGCCCCCCTTGCCGGTGGGACAGCCGTCCAGGAAGTTCCCGGTGTAGAACTGGATGCCGGGCAGGGTGGTCAGGGTCTCCATGGCGATGCCGGTGTCCGGGGACCAGGCCCGGGCGGCGGGGCGAAGCGTCCCATCCCAGCCGCTGACGGCCCAGTTGTGGTCAAACTCCCGCTTCTCCAGAGGCTGGAGGGTCCGCAGGTCCATCGGGGTGCCCTCCACCGGCTCCACCGCCCCGGTGGGAATCAGTCCGGCCCCCACGGGGGTGTACCGCTCGGCCAGGACCTGAACGCTGTGCCCGTCAACCGGGCCGCTGTCGTGGCCGGACAGGTTGAAATAGGCGTGGTTGGTCAGATTGCAGAGGGTGGTCTCCGTGGCCTCGGCCCGGTAGGAGATCTCCAGAGCGCCCTCCCGGAGAGCGTAGACCGCCGTGACCGCCAGCTCCCCGGGGTAGCCCGCCTCCCCGTCTGGGCTGAGGAGGGACAGGGTCACCGAGGAATCGGTCTGCTCTTGGATGGTCCAGACCTTTTTGTCAAAGCCCTCCGGGCCTCCGTGGAGGTGGTTGGCCCCGTCGTTGGCCGGGAGGGGGTAGGTCCGGCCCTCCAGGGTGAACCGGCTGCCGCCGACGCGGTTGGCGTACCGGCCCACCAGCGCCCCCAGGAATTTATCCTGGGTTCTGTAGTCCTCCAGGGTGTCCAGCCCCAGGACCACGTCCACCGGCCTCCCCGCCCGGTCCGGGACGGTCAGGGTCCGCAGGGCCCCGCCGTAGGTGATGACGCCGCAGGAGAGTCCGCCGCCGCTGAGGGCAATCTCCTCCACCGCTGTGCCGTCGGGCATGTGTCCAAAAATTCTGTTTTTCGTTCCCATATCGGGTCACACTCCTGTCTTTTATTTGGTGAATACATATTCCTTCAGCCGCCGGAAGGCCTCCTCCACCCGGGACAGGGGGAGGGCCAGATTCATCCGGATGTGGCAGGGGCCGTGGAAGGGCCGTCCGTCCTGCCAGGCCACCCCCACGTCCCAGCCGGCCTGGAGCACCTGGTCGATAGTCCTGCCGCTGTCCCGGCACCAGCGGGTACAATCCAGGAAGAGCATATAGGTCCCCTGGGGCCGGGCGGCCTCCACGCCGGGGAAATGCGCCTCCATAAAGTCCAGGGCGAAGGCGATGTTCCCCGCCAGCACCTGACGCAGCTCGTCCACCCAGACGCCCCCCTCGGGGCTGTAGGCGGCGATGAGGGCGTGCATAGACAACACGTTTATAGAGTTGTAGTGAGACAGGGAGCTCTCCTTCGCCAGCCGCTCCCGGAGGCGGCCGTCGTAGGCCACATGGTAGCTGCCCACCAGCCCCGCCAGATTGAAGGTCTTGGAGGGGGCGTACAGGGCCGCCGTCCGCCGCCGCGCGTCGGAGGAGACGGTCTGGGTGGGGATGTGCCGGAAGCCGGGGAGGACCAGGTCGGACCAGATCTCGTCGGAGATCACCGACACGTCGTACCTTTCAAAGAGCGCCATAGCCCGCTCCAGCTCCCAGTCCTCCCACACCCGCCCGGAGGGGTTGTGGGGGGAGCAGAGGATGGCGGCGTGGATGCCGCCCCGGGCCAGCTTGGCCTCCATGTCCTCAAAGTCCATCCGCCACACCCCGTCCTCGTCCTGACACAGGGGGCTGTGGACGATCTTGTAGCCGCAGTTGGTCAGGCTCTTGGTAAAGCCAATGTAGGTGGGGGAGTGGACCAGGACCCGGTCGCCCCGGGAGCAGAACACGTTCAGCGCGGTGATTACGCCTCCCAGCACCCCGTTCTCATAGCCGATGTGCTCTGCCTCCAGGCCGGTGACCCCGTGGCGGTCCCGGTGCCAGGCGGAGATGGCGTCGTAATACGCCTGGGAGGGGGAGAAGTAGCCGTAGGCCGGGTGCTGGACCCGGCGGATGATGGCCTCGGGAATGGCGGGGAAGGCGGGAAAGCTCATGTCCGCCACCCACATGGGGATGGGGTCAAAGCCCTCCTTGGGGGCGCCGGGGGAAAAGCCGGGGGACGTGCCCAGGGAGTCCACCGCCAGGGCGTCCATCCCCCGGCGGTCCAATACGGTGGTAAAATCATATTTCATATCGAACGCTCCTTTTCCCTTGATTATACCATATCCTGGCCATTTATCAATATGGAGCCTCCCCGCCGGAGGGGCAATCTCCCTGCTTTCGCTATTGACGGGGAGGACAATTTAATGCTATAATTCATTATTCAAATTGAACAGCTTGTATAAAGGAGGCGGGATGGCGCGCTCACCGCTTACTGGCCTTGGCCGGACGAGGCGGTATGTGCCGGAGTCAGATGGAAAAGACGAAAAAGCCTTTTGAGCCTATCCTGTACGCGTTCCTGTTTCTGGCCGCGATTTTAGTCCTGTTTTATGCCTATACCATGCAGAACCAGGCGCGGATCAAGGAGCAGAACCGGACCTATGCCGCGGACGCCATGCGTCAGACCGCCCAGCGCATTGACGACGAGTTCCGCAGCGCCCAGGACCTCATCAGCACTTATTCCCATTTTCTGGAGACAACGCTGACTGACCCGACGGTAAACACCGCCCGGCTCAGGGATATGGAAAACAACTCCGACTTTGACCTGGTCCGCTTCACCGACCTGCGGGGGGTTACCTTCGACTCCAACGGCCGGTCCTTCGACTCCTCCGACCGGGACTACTACCTCCGGGGCCTGGAGGGGAAGCACGGCGTGTCAGTCATCTTCGACGTGCCCTACTCGGACGGGGTGTACGGAGCCCGGATCAGCTTCTATACCCCCGTGCGCTTTCAGGGGGAGATCATCGGCGTGCTCCGGGGCTCCTACACGGCGGAGAGCTATTTGAAGAGCGCCCTGTACACCACCTACTTCGGCACGGCCTCCGACACCTTCCTCTGTATGGCTGACGGCCAGGTAATCGCAAGCTCCAGCGGCGGCAAGTATGAGGGAGAGCTTCTGACCCTGCTGGAGGAGGGGAAGATCATTGACAGTGACACCGCCGCCGCCGCCCGGGCCGTGTTCCAGAATGGGGGCTCCAATTCCTTCATCTGCGGCGAGGGCAGTCTGACCGACAACCTCAGCGTGATGTATCTGCCGGAGCATGACTATGTTCTGGTCAAGACCTTCCCCCGGGAGATCACCCAGGCCATGGTGCGCAACGCCAACTTCGCCGGCGTAATGCTGGAGGTGGTCCTGCTTGTCCTCTTTGCCGTCTATGTCACCTTCCTGGTGGTCCGCTCCCAGCGGCGCAGAAAGCTCCTGGAGGCGGAGAACCGGCGGTTCGGCGACGTATTGAAGGGCCTGAACACCCTGTTCTCCTCCCGGTATCTCACGCTGGACCTGGAGTCGGGCCGGTACTCCTACATGGCGGGCGTCAGGCCGCTGAGCAATAACCTGGCGATGGAGGGGGCCTATTCCGAATTTCTGGATGTACATAGCAGCGACATCATCGAGGAGGAGGGGAAGCAGAACTTCCGCCGGTTCTTCGCCACCGACAACCTGGCCCAGTCGCTGGCTGATCAGGATACCCTCACCTATGAGTGCCACGTCACCCGCGCCGGCAAGCCCGAGTGGGAGCACCTCATCGCCGTCTGTCTGGAGCGGAAGGAGGGCAGGGCCTTCAGGGTTTTGTATGTCCGCCAGAACATCACTGAGCTGAAGCAGCGGGAGCTCCGGGAGCAGAAGGAGCGGGCCGTCATGAACCGGAAGGAGCGGCAGTACCGCATTGCCATTCTGTCCGGCGCGCTGAGCAACTTTGAGTGCAACCTGACCCGGGACCTGGTTGAACAGGATATCACCTGCGCCATGAATGGACAGCAGATTTCCATGCTGTCCAGCGTGGGACTGAGCGTCCCCTGCGCCGCCTCCCAGTGCTTCGAGGCCTGGAAGCAGTACGTCCTCCCCGAGTCCATGGAGGAGTACGCCAGGATGGTCAACGTGGACTACCTCAAGCGGCAGTTTGAGCAGGGCCTGGCCGAGGTGGATGTGGACTACTGGGGCCAGAGGGGCAAGGACGGCGGGCAGATGTGCGTCCGGCAGTCCTTCATCATGACCCGGGACAGCGCCGGAGACCTGATCGCTATGGTGGTCTCCCGGGACATCACCGAGCAGGTCAAAAAGCAGCGGGAGCAGACCCAGGCCCTCCAGGACGCCCTGATGCAGGCCCAGCACGCCAACCAGGCCAAGACTACCTTCCTGTCCAACATGAGCCACGATATCCGCACTCCCATGAACGCCATCATCGGCTTTGCCACCATCGCGGCCAGTCACATTGAGAATCGGGACCAGGTCCGGGACTGCCTGCAAAAGGTTCTGTCCTCCAGCAACCATCTCCTCAGCCTGATTAACGAGATTCTGGACATGAGCCGCATTGAGAGCGGCAAGATGCAGATTCACGAGCAGGAGTGCAACATCTCCGAGCTGATGCACAACCTGGTGAATATCATTCAGCCCCAGGTGAAGGCCAAGCAGCTGGACCTGTTTATTGACACCTTCGAGGTGAAGAACGAGGACGTGATCGCCGACCCCCTGAAGCTGAATCAGATCTTCATCAACCTGATGAGCAACGCGGTGAAATACACCCCCGCCGGCGGGACGGTCACCTTCCGCATCATCCAGAGCACCACCTTCCGCCACGGCTGGGGGGACTACACCTTTGTCATCAAGGACAACGGCATCGGGATGTCCTCGGAGTTTGTTCAGCACATCTTCGAGCCCTTTGAGCGGGAGACCACCACCACCCGCAGCGGCATCCAGGGGGCCGGTCTGGGCATGGCTATCACCAAGAGCATTATCGACATGATGGGCGGGACCATCACGGTGGAGAGTGAGACGGGGAAGGGCAGCACCTTCACGGTGTCCATGTCCCTAAAGCTCCAGGACGTGGAGAAGAACGCCGAGCAGATCAAGGAGCTGGAGGGCCTGCGGTCCCTGGTGGTAGACGACGACTTCAACGTCTGCGACAGTGTGAGCAAGATGCTGAGATCCATCGGTATGCGCTCGGAGTGGACCACCTCCGGGCGGGAGGCTGCCTACCGGGCCAAGTCCGCCCGGGAGGAAGGGGACCCCTATCACACCTACATCGTGGACTGGCAGATGCCGGAGACCAGCGGTGTGGAGACCGCCCGGCGCATCCGCGCCGCCGTGGGGGAGGACGCCTCCATTATCATCCTCACCGCCTACGACTGGACCGACATCGAGGAGGAGGCCAAGGCGGCGGGCGTGACCGCCTTCTGCGCCAAGCCCCTCTTTATGTCCGACCTGAAGGCTGCCCTTCTGGCCGCAAACCACCTGGGGCCCAGGGCGGAAGAGAGCCGGGCCCCGTGGCAGGAGGAGGACTTCACCGGCAAGCGGGTCCTTCTGGTGGAGGACAACGAGCTGAACCGGGAGATCGCCGAGGTCATCCTGATGGAGAGCGGCTTCACGGTGGAGTGCGCCCCCGACGGCACCGACGCGGTGGACATGGTGGCCCGGTCCGCGGAGGGTTACTACGACGCGGTGCTGATGGACGTTCAGATGCCCATTATGAACGGCTATGAGGCCACCCGGGCCATTCGCGCTCTGTCCAGGGCAGATGTAAAGACCCTGCCCATCATCGCCATGACGGCCAACGCTCTGGAGGAGGACAAGGCGGCCGCCCTGAAAAGCGGTATGAACGACCATATCGCCAAGCCGCTGGACATTCAGCTCTTTATAAGCGCCCTCCGCCAGCATATCCGTTGACCCAGCCCGTAAAAGCGTAAAGGGCCGGGACGGTTTCATCAACCGTCCCGGCCCTTTTGTTTTATTCCCTTATTAATCTCGTACTGCCGCGGCCATTTCACTCCGCAAGAGATAACTGTCCTCATGGGGTTCCACCACAGGGGGGTCAGATGGGTTTTTGACAGAAAACCAATATCCTTCAATCAAAAGATAGCAGTCCTCCGTTCCATGAATCACATAGGAAAAGCCCGGATAGCCTCCCTCCGTCAAAACAAAATCATAGACCTCCCCGCCATCGCTGTCACCTGGGGATTGCCCTTCTTCAAACTCGAAAAGTTCATATTCAAGCTTGGAGGCCCAGTCTCTGAGTGACTCCACCTCTTCTCCCTCTGCTGTCCATCGAGCAAATTTCCCGCTGATATGGTGTGTAATATCCACCGTAGCTACGGAATCCCCAATATATGCGGTAATTGGCCTGCCTGGACCTGACTTCTGATTACAGCCTGCTAATGCTAACATGAAAGACAGTAATAAAGCGAATGCCATCAATCTTTTCATTTGAGCGGTTACCTCCTAAATTCTGTTTCATATGTATAGACGCAAACTGTATCCTGATGCTCCGGGTGTCAGCCCTCACTACCGCGAGGGCTGACACCCGTATCAAATCTTTGTTGAGAATAGTTTCTTGGTATTGATGATGAATTCCTTTTATTTAAGCGACAACACTGAAACAGATCAGGGACTTGTTTTATTCCAGCTCAAACACCGCGCCGGAGCGGGGAGGGAGTGTGATCTCACAGCTGTCCTCCCGGCGGAGCAGTCCGGCCTGACCCAGCAGGGGGTGGGGCTGGCCCTCCTCCGCGGTAAAGTGCTCCTCCTCGCCGCCGGCGTTGAAGACGCACAGCAGCCGCTCCTCCTCCGTCTCCCGGAGGAAGGCCAGCAGGGGCCCCTTGCCGCAGACATAGCGGATAGCGCCCCGGCGCAGGGCGGGGTGACGCCTCCGCAGACGGCCCAGGGCCTGATACCAGGCAAGCAGCTCCTGATCCTCCCGACCCCAGGGGTAGGTCTGGCGGTTGAAGGGGTCCTCAAAGCCCTCCAGGCCCGCCTCGTCCCCGTAATACACCGTGGGGGAGCCGGGGAAGCAGTACAGCAGCAGGGCGGCGGCTTTCAGCAGTTGCCGTCCCCGGAACCGCTGACGGGGAGACAGGCGGAATTTGGCCCGCCACTCTTTACTCTGGTCCCGGGACTCCCCGCCGGCCCCCATGAGGGTGAGGAAGCGTGGGGTGTCGTGGGTGTCCAGGGAGTTCATGGCGGAGTAGAAGGCGAAGGCGGGGTAGTTCTCCCGGATGGTCTCCATCCCCTCCACAAAGGCCTCCGCCCGGCCTCCCTGGAAGTAAGAGAGGATGGCGAAGCGCAGGGGGTAATTCATCAGGCCGTCGCAGTGGCCCCCCAGGATGTGCTTCCGGCGCACGCCGTAGGCCACCTTGGTGGAGCCGTCCTCCCACACCTCGCCGATGACCACCGAGTCGGGCTTCTCCTCCCGAGCGGCCCGGTGGATGCCGGAGACAAAGCTGTCGGGCAGCTCATCGGCCACGTCCAGCCGCCAGCCGTCCGCCCCGGCCCTCAGCCACTGGCGGACCACGCTGTCCGGGCCGTTAAAGATAAACTCCTGATAGGAGGGGTCGCTCTCATTGACGGCGGGCAGGGAGTAGATGCCCCACCAGCTCTCATATTTCTGGGGCCACTGGGTAAAGTTGAACCAGGGGCGGTAGGGGGAGTCCTGGCTCTGCTTGGCCCCCGTGTCGGGGTAGAAGCCGTCGCCGTTAAAGTACCGGCTGACATAGCCGGTGTGGTTAAACACCCCGTCCAGCATCACCCGCATGCCCCGCCGGTGGGCCTCTTCGCACAGGCGGGAGAAGTCCTCGTTGGTGCCCAGCATGGGGTCCGCCCGGCCATAGTCGGCGGTGCCGTAGCGGTGGTTCTCCGCCGCCTCGAAAATGGGGTTGAGATAGATAGTCTCCACCCCAAGACCTTTCAAATAGTCCAGCTTGTCGATGATCCCCTGGAAATCACCGCCGAAGAAATCCCGGTTGCGGATCTCACCATACTGGTCGGGGCGGAACTCAGGGGGCTCCTCCCAGCACTCGTGGACGGTGCGGCCCCCCACCAGTCCCTCCGGGTCAGGGACCCGGCTGCGGCAGAAGCGGTCGGGGAAGATCTGATAGGTGACCCCCTCGCCGAACCAGCTGGGGACCTCCTCCTCCCCGTCGTAGACGGTGAGCTGGTAGGGGCCCAGGTCCTGGGTGCGGCCGTCCAGCTTCTCCAGCCGGAAGGAGTACCAGATCAGGCCCACATAGCCTGTGGTGTCCAGCTCCACAAAGAAGATATCCTGGCCCAGGTCGTGGCCCTGCCAGGGCATTTTGGCGATCACGATCTCGTCCTTCCGGCTCTCAAACCGGGCGGTGACGCTGGCGTGGGAGAAGCCCTCCGCCCGCCCGGGCCGGAGGGTGAAGGCCACCGGCGTCCCCGAGGCCACCGCCCCGTAGGGCGACTTATACCGCGGGTCCCGGGAGTCGTACGTGGGTCTGTAGTGCATTGGCATCACTCCATCTTTAGGATCAGTGGGATCGATAGCTCCCGCCGCCGATGAACTCCCGCAGGAGGGAGTCTCTGGCCACCAGCTGGGGGTCGATCCCCTGAAAGTGCTCAAAGGCCTGGACCAGGTCCAGCAGCTCCTCCCGGCGCTCGTTCTCCTCCGGGACGCTTTGGAGGATGGGCAGAGCGTAGTGCTTCATTACGGGCACCTCATAGGGCAGGGAGGAGTCGAAAATAATGTCGGCCTTGCTCTTGAAGGGGGAGATATACAGCTTCTCCCCCCGGCGGACGTTGGCCCACATGTCCAGAGTCCGGGCCACCTCCATGCCCCGGAAGCTGTAGTCCCGGACGGCCCGGCGGGTCAGCCGCATCCAGGTTCCCTTGAAGCGCAGGACATTCCCCTCGTTCACGTTGGACCGGGCGGAGATGTACAGCTTGGCGGCCTCCGGGTGGCGGCCGGCGATCTGGTCGTTGAGGGCGTGAATGCCCTCGAAAATGGCGATCTCGTTCTTTTCCAGCCGGAGGGGGGTGCCCAGGCTGTCGTTGCGCATCTGGCGGACGAACTCAAACCGGGGGACCAAAATCTCCTCCCCCCGGGACAGGGCGGTAAAGTGGTCGCTGAGCAGGTCCATGTCCAGGCACAGGGGGGACTCATAGTCGATGCTCCCCTCTGGGGTGCGGGGGGCGGTGGCCGGATTTGGGGTGAGGAAGTAGTCGTCCATCGCCACCGCGTGGGAGTTGACCCCCCGGCGGCGCAGCTCCTCGGCGATTTTCAGCGCCGTGGTGGTCTTCCCCGACCCCGACGGCCCCGAGAGCAGTACGATGGGACTGCGCTCCAGGTTGGAGAGGATCTTGTCCGCCGCCAGGGACACCCGCTGGGCATAGCTCTCGTCGCACTCCGTCAGAAACTCTGTCACGTCGCTCTGAATACGCCGGTTAATCTCCCGCAGCTGGTAGGCCATAGGAATCGCTCCTTTCGGCTTTTTCCGTCACGGTCCCGCCGTGACGGTTCCCCCTGGGAGGGAGGCGAAAAACGCCCTGATCTCCCCCTTCTGTCCCAGCACCTTGTCCAGGCTGGACAGGTAGTCCTGGGGAAACTTGGGGTTGGCGAGACGGAGGATTTTCCCGTCCGCGATCAGCTTGGTGACCCCGCCGGCCCCCAGAGAGACGACGGTATGCAGCTCCTCCATCATCACGATGTTGTAAAGGCTCTCAGTCCCCGGCTTGGCCCAGCCCACGTTTTCCAGCGAGCCGGACATATACTTTTGCCGGTATAAATAATAGGGAATATACCCCCTGTTTGTCAATACCTCCCTGGAAAAGTCCAGCATTTTGGCAACCTCGTCCCCGCCGGGAAGGCTCCCGCCCCGCTCCATCAGGGCGGACCCCTTTTTCAGCGCCAGGGTGTGGACGGTGACGTTCTCCGGGTCCAGGGCCAGTACCCCCTCCAGAGAGCGGCGGAAGCCGTCGAAGGAGTCCCGGGGCAGTCCGGCGATGAGGTCCATGTTGACGCAGTCAAACCCGACGGTCCGGGCCAGGGCGTAACCCTGGGGGATATCCCCCGGGGTATGCCTGCGGCCAATGGCCTCCAGCACGTGTTCCTCCAGGGTCTGGGGGTTGATGGAGATGCGCCCGATCCGATGCCGGGCCAGCATCTCCAGCTTTTCCGCCGTGATGGTGTCCGGCCTGCCCGCCTCCACGGTGTACTCGGCGCAGCGCTCCAGGGGCAGGCGCGCCTCGCACTGGTCCAGCAGACGGTCCATCTGGTCCGCCGACAGGACGGTGGGGGTGCCGCCCCCCATGTAGAAAGAGCGGACGCTCAGCCCCAGCTCCCGCAGTACCCGGCCCGTCTCGGCCACCTCCCGGAGCAGTCCCTCCAGATAGGGCTCCACCAGCTTGAGGGTCCGGCCCACGTCGGCGGAGACGAAAGAGCAGTAGGCGCACCGGCTGGGGCAGAAGGGGATGCCGATGTACAGGGAGACCTGATCCGGCTCCAGGGACCGCTGCGCCTCCACGCTGGCCCGGGCGCAGTCCACCGCCAGCCTGGCCCGGTCCGGGGAGACCCGGTACTCCTCCTCCAGCTCCCTCTGGGCCTGTCTGGGCGTCGCACCCGCCAGCATGGCCCGGGTGGGCAGCTTCACCGGCCGCACCCCCGTGAGGGCCCCCCAAGGGGGCTCCGCCCCCAGCAGGGCGGTCCCCGCCTGATAGAAGGCCAGCTTCAGCCCGTGCTGGACCGTGTGATAGACCGCCTCCGGCGGCTGGTCCAGCCGCTCCGAGGGGAAGCGCTTCACCCCGTTATACCACCCCTGGGGGCGGAACACCAGGGCGCTGATATTGGTCAGCTTCGCCCCACGGTGGAGGGTGAATACGGCGGCGTTGTCCTCCCGGCTCATGTCCTTGGGGGGAGGGCCCTCCGGGTACTCCGGCCTCTCCCCCGGAAACAGCGTGAGCATCATCTGCTCAGCGGCGTAATGATACCGCTCCGGGCTCCAGGGGAAGTTGGACGTCTCAAAATACAGCTTCAGATGACCTCACCTCAATGTGACAAACTCTGTGTGTGTAGGGCGCGACGACCCCGGCGCGCCGTTCTCCAAGGGCATCCCGCTCTCCGTAGGCGGCGGGCCGGGGTCGTCCCGCCCTACAGGCCCTGCGGGGTACGTCTCCGTAGGGGCGGATATCATCCGCCCGCGAACACCGCCTGGGCCGGACGGGCGGATAATATCCGCCCCTACAAAGGCCCCGAAGCGCACCGGCCTCCGGGAACCTCACCACGGCAATTTGGACGCAATCCCCCGTCCCGCCCGCAGGCGTCAGCCCCCCTTGCAAAAGGGGGGAGGGCCGCGAAGCGGCGGGGGGATTCGTATGAACGGTGGTGCTCCGGTGGAATCCCTCCACCCCCGCCTTCGGCGGCGGTCCCCCTCCCGTTCACAAGGGAGGCTTTACCCTGCGGCGGGAAAATTCATCCCATTGCCATCCGCAGGTAGGGGTTGGTCTTTCGCTCCTGGTCCAGGGTGGAGGTCTGCATATGGCCGGGGCAGACGGTGAAGTCGCCCTCCAGCTCCCCCAGCCGCTTGAGGGAGGCCATAATCTCCCCCTCGTCGCCGCCGGACAGATCGGTGCGGCCCATGGAGCCGGCAAAGAGGGTGTCGCCGGTGAAGAGCACGTCCCCGGCCTTGAGGGTGACCGAGCCCTTGGAGTGCCCCGGGGTGTGCAGTACCTCGATGGTGAGGGAGCCCAGCGGGAGGGCGTCCCCCTCGTCATAGAGCAGCAGGTCGTCCACCTGACCGGCCAGGGGGAACAGGCGGCTGCCCGCCCCGTTGGCGTCGGCCTGATGGATATAGATTTTGGCCTCCGGCAGAGCCCTGTGCAGCTCGGGCACGGCGGTGGTGTGGTCGTAGTGGCCGTGGGTGAGGAGGATATACGCGACGCTCCCCTCCATCTCCTCCAGGACCTTCAGAATGCGCTCCGCCTCGTCCCCCGGGTCGATGACGGCGATTTTTTTCTCGTCCTCTAAAATATAGCAGTTGGTGCCGACGGGGCCCACCTGCATCCTTTTTATCTGCATACAAACGCCTCCTGTTCAGCTCAGCATGTCGGACTGATCCTCAAATTGGGACAAATCCAGCGGTTTCCGGCCATAGGCGGCGCGGAAGAAGGGGATAACCTCCTCCACCGTCCGCACGTCCAAGTCCAGCAGACCCTTTCCCCGTTTGCCGCCCCAGCCCACCTCTACGGTGTACCAGCCGGGCTTGGGCCCCGCCCGGTTGATGGCGCTCTGAATAAACCACTCGCTGTTCGGGTCGGCGGGGTCGTGCTGCTCCAAAATCAAGAAGCTGTCCGGGTCCTCCAGGTTCAGCTCCCGCAGTTCGGATTCCAGAATGTCCCAGCTCAGCTGCATGGAGGGCACGCCGCCCAGGTTCAAACTCCAAGGCCAGTCCGGGTGGGGCTGGCTGGGGTCGGATTTCTTTTTGAAAAACAGCATGGGAGCGACCTCCTTGGTTTATTGTGTAGGGCGCGACGACCTCGGCGCGCCGCTTGCCAGAGGGGGACGGCGTGCCCAGTGGTCACGCCCTACGCCTTATCCGTATCGAACAGGATGGTCACCGGCCCGTCGTTCACCGAGGCCACCTGCATGTCGGCCCCGAACTGGCCGTGCTCCACCTGGAAGCCCCGCTGACGGCACTGGTCCATGAAGCGCTCATAGAGGGGGACAGCCAGGTCGGGCTTGGCGGCGTGGGAGAAGCCGGGGCGGCGGGAAGAGGTGTCGGCGTACAGGGTGAACTGGGACACCACCAGCAGCGCGCCCCCTGTCTGCTCCAGGTTCAGGTTCATCTTGCCGTTTTCGTCCTCAAATATTCTCAGATTGCAGATCTTCTCCGCTAATTTGTCGCAAATTGCCTCGCCGTCCTGGGGGCCCACCCCCAAGAGGACCAGAAAGCCCCTGTTGATGGCCCCCACCGTCTCGCCGCCGATGGCGACGGAGGCGGAATTGACCCGGGTAACGACCGCGCGCATGGGATCACGTCCTTTGCTGGTATTTTTTGTAGGGCGCGACGACCCGGCGCGCCGTTTGTTTCGCTGTTTCAAACCTGTAACGCGGGCCGCCGGGGTCGTCGGCCCCTACAAGCGTCTATTTCCCCGCCGCCCGGGCCACGTGGTACACGCCCTGGATGTTGTTCATCTTGTTGATAACGGCCTCCAGTTCGGTTTTGTCCTTCACCTCCGCCACGATGGAGATGGTGGCGTGGCCGTCTGGCATGGAGCGGGCGGACAGGGCGGTTACCTTCACCTTGGCGGTGGACAGGGCCATAGCCACGTCCAGGGTGAGGTTGTCCCGGTCCTTGGCGGACAGCTCCAGAGAGGTCTTGTAGTTGGGCAGCTTGCTGTCCACCCAGGAGACCTTGACCCAGCGGTCGGCCTCCTCGGGCCGGCGCTTCTCGGGGGCGGCGTTGGGGCAGTCGGCCCGGTGGACGGACACCCCGTAGCCCCGGGTAATAAAGCCGATCACCGGGTCGCCGGGGACGGGGGTGCAGCATTTGGCGAACTTCACCAGGCAGTTGCCCAGCCCCTCCACAATGATGCCTGTGTCGGAGTGCCGGGGCTTGGCCGGACCGTGGATAGCGGCGGGGGCGGCGTTTCCGGGCATGATGAGGCTCTCCGCGGTGGTGCGGGCGGCGGCGGCCGCCTTCTCCGCCTGGAGCCGGCCCAGGCGCTGGAGCTCGTCCCGGATGCGGGCCACCGACTTGGCGGCGGTGGTGCCCCCGTAGCCGATGGAGGCGTACAGCTCGTCCAGGGTGCCGCAGCGAAGCTTGTGGAGCAGATGGGGCAGGACCTCCTCGGCGGTGACGGCGGCCAGGGTCATCTTGGCGTGCTTCAGCTCCGACTCAAAGGCCGCCCGGCCTGTGGCGATATTCTCCTCCCGGCGCTCCTTCTTGAACCACTGGCGGATCTTGTTCCGGGCCTCGTTGGACTTGCACAGGGCCAGCCAGTCCCGGCTGGGGCCCTTGGCCGACTTGGAGGTGAGCACCTCCACGATGTCGCCGTTGGACAGCTTGTAGTCATAGGGCACCATCCGCCCGTTTACCCGGGCGCCCACCATGGTGTTGCCCACGGCGGAGTGGATGTTATAGGCGAAGTCGATGGGGGTGGCCCCCTGGGGCAGGCTCTTCACGTCCCCGTTGGGGGTGAAGACAAAGACCTCGTCGGCGAAGAGGTCCACCTTGAGGGTGCTGACAAACTCCTCCGCGTCGGTGTCCTGCTGGCCCTCCAGAAGCTTCCGGACCCACTCGAACTCCTGCTCGGTGCCCAGGTTCCGGTTGGCCATGCCCTGCTTATACTTCCAGTGGGCGGCGATGCCGTACTCGGCGGTCTGGTGCATCTCCCAGGTGCGGATCTGCACCTCGAAGGGGATGCCCGCCCGGCCAATGACGGTGGTGTGGAGGGACTGGTACATATTGGGCTTGGGGGTGCCGATGTAGTCCTTGAACCGGCCCAGCACCGGCTTGAACATGTCGTGAATACAGCCCAGCACGTTGTAGCACTCCGGGATATCGCTGACAATCACCCGGAAGGCGTACAGGTCGAAGATTTCGTCCAGCGTCTTGTTCTGGGCGAACATCTTGCGGTAGATGGAATAGATGTGCTTCACCCGGCCATAGATGGTGCAGTGGATGCCCTCCTGATTCAGGCGCTGCTCGATCTTATGCTGGATGCCCGCCAAAAACTCCTCGTGGGTGGAGGAGCGCTCGGTGAGCTCGTCTACAATCTCCTTATAGCCCACCGGGTCCAGGTAGCGCAGGGACAGGTCCTCCAGCTCCCATTTGATCTTCTGCATGCCCAAGCGGTGGGCGATGGGGGCGTAAATCTCCATAGTCTCCAGGCTTTTCTCACGCTGCTTCCGGGGGGACTGGTACTCCATGGTCCGCATATTGTGCAGCCGGTCGCACACCTTGATAAGGATGACCCGGATGTCCCGGCTCATCGCCATGAGCATTTTGCGCAGATTCTCCATCTGCTCCTCTTCCTTGGTGACGAACTGCATTTTGGTCAGCTTGGTGACCCCCTCTACCAGCTCGGCCACGGTGGGATTGAACTTTCTGGCGATCTCCTCGTGGGTGGAGGCGGTGTCCTCAATGCAGTCGTGGAGCAGCGCGGCCACCACGCTGTCCATGTCCAGCTCCAGGTCGGCCACGATCTCCGCCACCGCGATGGGGTGGATGATATAGGGCTCGCCGCTCTTGCGCAGCTGCCCGTGGTGGGCGGCGTCGGCGTAGGTAAAGGCGTCAAACAGCCGCTGAGTGTCCAGGCTGGGCGTGTAGGTCAGCACTTTTTTCTCCAGGGCATGATAGCGTTCTAAGATGGGGTCCATGGAATCACCTCGGTGTTTGGGTATTATCTGTAGGGCGCGACGACCTCGGCGCGCCGCATAGCAGCAGGTACTTTCAGGCGGGGCGCCGGGTCGCCGCCCCCTACAAATCGTTTTCCAGAATACGGCGCAGCCTCCGAATAATCCCCGACGCCTCCAGGTCCACCTTGTGCTCCACCTGGCGCAGGGTAATCTGGATGCGGTCGGTGCGGCGGTTCAGGTCGATGAGGCCCCGCTCCTCCATGACCTCCAGGCAGAGCAGGGTGCGCACGGGCACCTCCTGGCGGCGGGTGGCCCGGGAGACCGCCCGGGCGATGCGGGCGGGGGTGTCCTCCACCACCGCGCTGGCGGTGGACTGCCGCTCCAGCCAGCGGTACAGCCCCACAAAATCCCGCCGGGAGGGGAGCAGGAACCGGGCCTCCTCCTGGGTCAGGTCCTCTCCCCGGCTGTACTTCTCATAAATGGCCCGCTCCAGCTGGGCTCTGGACGGGGCCAGCCGCAGGTCCACGATCTGGAGCTGGACCGAACGGGTCCCCCGGAAGTCGTTGATCTGGGGGTAGAACACGGCGTCCGCCCGGCATCCGGGGTACAGGCCCAGCTCCTCCCCCTGGCTGGAGAAGAAAATGGCGTCCAGCGACACCCCCCGGCTCTCCAGCCGCAGCTTCAAATGCCGGCCCCGGCCCACCTGAGACATGGTGTGGACCTGGGCTCCCCGGAGGAGGAACACCGGCCTGGGATTGCCCGTGCCGCAGGGCTCCAGCAGGTCCAGCGCCTCCACCGCCTCCACCGTCAGGTGCTTGGGGTCCACGGCCAGGTCCACGTCCAGCACCGAGGGCAGCTCCTGCCCCCCGCAGCGCTCGGCCACAGCCCGGCGCAGGGCCTGGGCCAGGGCGGGAATGTTCTCTTCCCGGACGGTAAAGCCGGCGGCCAGGGCGTGGCCTCCAAAGTTCTCCAAAAGCCCCTCGCAGGAGGACAGCAGGGCAAAGAGGTTGATCTCACCCCAGGACCGGCAGGAGCCCTTGCCCATCCCGTGGTCCAGGCAGATCATAAAGCAGGGGCAGGCGTATTTTTCCGCCAGCCGGGAGGCCACGATACCCACCACGCCCTGGTGCCACTGGTCCCCGGCCAGGACGATGGCGTCCCGCTGGGGGGCCTCCTCCAGGTGTTGGACGCACTCCTGAAAGATGTCCCCCTCGATGCCCTGGCGCTCCCGGTTCAGCTCGCACAGCTCCGCGGCCAGGGCGTCCGCCCGGGCGGGGTCTTTGGTGAGGAAGAGCTCCACCGCCACCTCCGCCCGGCCCATCCGGCCCGAGGCGTTGATTCTGGGTGCCAGGGTGTAGCCCACCGAGACCGAGTTTACCGGCTTGTCCTCCAGTCCGGCGCAGCGGATCAGGCTGGAAAAGCCCAGCCGCCGGGGCGGGTCCAGCCGCTTCAGCCCCAGGCTGACAATGGGCCGGTTGGCCCCGGTCATGGGCATGACATCGGCCACCGTGCCCACGGCGGCCAGGTCGCAGAACTCATAAAAGACCGCCCGCCGCTCCGGCTGCTCCGCCACGGCCAGGGCCAGCATCAGGGCCACTCCCACCCCGGCCAGCCCCTTGAAGGGGTAGGGGCAGTCGGGCCGGTGGGGGTCCACCACCGCGGCGGCGGGGGGCAGCTCCTCCTTGCAGGCGTGGTGGTCGGTGATGACCACGTCAATGCCCATGCTCCGGGCCAGAACGGTCTCCTCCACGGCGGTAATGCCGCAGTCCACCGTGATAATCAACGACACGCCCCGGCCGGATAAAATGTGGAGGGCCTCCTGATTCAGGCCGTAGCCCTCCCCTAAGCGGCTGGGGATGTAGGGGACCACGTCGCCCCCCCGGGCGGTGAGAAATTGGGTCAGCAGACAGGTGGACGTGATGCCGTCCACATCGTAGTCGCCGTAAACGGCGATCCGCTCCCCCCGCTCCAGGGCCAGCTTCACCCGGGCCGCCGCCCGGTCCATGTCCCGCAGCAGCATGGGGTCGGGAATGACCTCCGACTCCGGCGTGAGCAGGCGGCGGGCCTCCTCCAGCCCGGACACCCCCCGGGCGGCCAGCAGACCGGCCAGCAGAGGGGGATAGCCCGCCCGCTCCAGGGCCAGCTGTCCCTCCGGGCAGGGGGACGCCACCTGCCACTGCTTGTATTTCACCGGTGGTCACCTCCCGCCCATTTTTATGCCCCCTCGCCTGCCGCAGGGTGCATTATCACATTTAACTTGCCTATTATACCAGAGAGCAGGCCCGCTTTCAAGATAAAATGTGACGATTATCATGATTTCCGGCCTTTATGCCCATTTGCCCCCATGTCTACCACCGGTCTACCAAAAAGCCCTGTCGAACCCCTGTGCCGCAAGGGGTTGCGGGGACTGGAATATTTTAGGATGTCTACCAAATGTCTACCAGTTTCACTTTTTGACAGATTTGGAGCCCTGTTTTTCGCGGTTTCCTCCGGTTTTTGCAACTTCCAGACCCCACGTCAGGGGTGTGACACCCTGGTGAGGGGAGGAAAAAGTAGAAAAACCTCGAAAATTTCGGTAAAAACAGAGAATTTCGTTACGGAAATGTTAAATCCGAAAGGACTACCAGGACGGTGCGAAGCTCGGTTTTTGTCGGAAAAAGGCCCCTCTCATGGCCGAAAAAAATGTAAGGAGGAAACACTATGAGAAACCTGAAACGGGCTCTCAGCCTGGCTCTGGCCTCCGTCATGCTCATGGGCATGATGGTCGTCGCCTCCAGCGCCGCGAGCTTCCCCGATGTGTCCGCTGAGGACAACACCGAGGCCATTTCTGTCCTGAACGCTGTGGGCGTGATGCTCGGCGACAAGGACACCGGAAATTTCCGGCCTGACGGCAACGTCACCCGGAACGAGATGGCTGTCATCATGTCCAAGCTGATGCTGGGCACCTATGAGGCTGACAGCTACGTGGGCAGCCACCCCTTCACCGACGTGCCCGAGTGGGCCAGCAAGTACGTGGCCGCCTGCTACAGCGCCGGCATCATCGCCGGCCGGAGCGAGACCACCTATGACGGCAGCTCCACCGTGACCGCCGTCGAGGCCGCCGCTATGATGCTGCGGGCTCTGGGCTATGAGGACCTGTCCAAGGGCGCTGCCCAGTGGGACCAGCCCGTTGCCGCCAAGGCCAACGAGATCAACCTGTTTGCCGGTCTGAATGGCGCGGGCAATGCCCCCATGAACCGCAACAGCGTTGCCAAGCTGTCCCTGAACACCCTCCAGGCTACCATGGTCACCACCGTGCGTGACGGCCAGGACATCACCCTGCCCGACGGCACCACCATCGTCGGCAGCCGGAGGTATTTGCTGCGCGCCGAAAACTACGGCTGGGCGGACAAAATCGATAAGGAAGGCAATGATTACGGTACCTACATCCAGCTGGGCGAGTACCTGTACAAGGGCGACCTGGAGAAGACCAGCGGCGCTCCCGACAGCCAGGGCCGTCCTGTGGACTACAAGTGGGTCTATGACACCGAGGATGTCTGCGACGTGCTGAAGGACGCCAAGCACACCCTGAAGAACAACTTCTCCGGCAAGGACCTGTACAACACCCTGGGCAAGACCGTTGTTGACAGCATTGAGAAGGGAGACCGGGATCTGAACGTCTTTGTGGACGGTAAAGAGCAGGTCGATGCTAGCAAGGCTGGTGGCAATAAGACCAACTTCTGGACCCCCCTTAAGGATAAGAGCACCGATAAGTATGGGGATGCTTACTCCCTCGGCAACGGCACCCGGACTGAGATTTTTGTCAGCGAGGATGCCGTGGACGTGTGCATCATCAACACCTTCGGCGGCGAGGTGGACAAGGTCTACACCGCTGACGACGTGAAGGACGACGAGAAGCCCTACGTCCTGGTTGACGGCATGAAGTTTGAGACCACCGAGTTCCAGGAGGAGGAAGTGGTCGCTTACACCAAGGGCCAGAAGGACGGCAAGGATGTTATTGCCTCCATGGAGATGGCTACCCCCGTCGAGGGCGAGGTCACCAAGGTGACTGATGACAAGAACTTCACCATCGACGGCGAGACCTATGAGTTCAACCGCACCCTGGCCGACAAGATCACCACCGAGAACGTGAAGAACGAGGTCCTGGTCTATGTGGACGCCAACGGCTACATGATCTTCAAGGGCGAGGCCGCTGCCTCCACCGACTACGCCTACGTGGTCGCCTGCGGCAGCGAGCAGGATAAGTACAACAGCAGCAAGTACACCTACTACGCCAAGCTGCTGTTCACCGACGGCACCCTGGAGGAGGTCACCCTGAAGGACGTGACCGGAAAGGGTGATAAGGCCGCCAATACTGCCTATGAGAACAAGATCGTCACCTACACCGAGGACGACGGCAAGTATAAGCTGGACGCTACTGGTGTGAAGCTCACTCAGGACAACGGCCTGAAGGTGGACCAGGGTCTGGCCGCTATGAAGCTGGCTGGTGCGGACATTTCCGCCAACAGCAGTACCGTGTTCCTGGTGTGCAACGATGTCGACGACGCGGACTACGATGTCTACGTGGGCTTCAAGAGCGTACCCGACATTAGCGCCGTGACCAGCAAATCCAAGGTCGCCTACGCCACCAAGAACGGCGTGGCTAAGGTGGTCTATGTTCAGGACGCCAGCGTGGACGTTTCTTCCGACGCCGACATGATCGTCATTATGGGCGACAGTGGCAGCAAGCTGGTTAAGGAAGGCTCCGACGAGTACTACGAGTTCAAGGCCGTCATCGACGGCGAGGTGACCACCGTCAAGGTGGATAGGGCCGCCGCTAATGATGCCAACGCTTGTAAGCCCCTGCGGGACAACGACAAGAAGCCCTTCGTCATCCAGAAGATTAAGGAAAACAACAAGGGCTTCATCACCGGCTACACTCTGTACACTACCGATGGCGACATCAAGGTTGAGACTGTGAGCGGAACCAGAAAGGCTGCTGACGACGTGGTGGGCTTCGCCTATAACGGAAAAGATTACACCATGTCCTGGTCCTATGCGGATGACGCCAAGGTGGTCTACCGCAATGAGGACGGCGACCTGCGCACTGGCGGCATCAGCCTGATCCGCACCGACGAGAACGACACCGCCATCGTGGTCCTGGAAAAGAGCAAGATCATCGGCGTGTTCGTGCAGGAGCTGGCTGTTGGCACAAAGCCCGAGAACACCCACCCTGTGGAGATCCCCAGTGGTTCTGACGCCAACGCCATCGATAAGGCTTTTGCGGACAACAAGAATACTGACAAGGTTGCCGTAACTGACCCCAAAATGGACAAGGACGTGGTCGTGCCCAAGGACAAGACCCTGGTCGTCAGCGGCAATGTCAGTGCTGGCACCATCAAGGGTGAGGGCACTGCCGAGGTCAAGGACGCCACCGTTAAGGGTGAGGTGAAGGTTGAGAACGAGAAGGCTGCCCTGGACAATGTGACCGTTGAGTCGAGTGCAAGTGTCACCGTGAACGATGTCACTCTGAGCGGCGAGGTAACCCTGAACGGCAAAATGACCATCAAGGGCGACGCCTCCATCGAGGCTGGCGCTACGATCGAGGCCGGTGCGAACGCCCAGATCGTTGTTGAAGAGGGCGCGAATGTGGACGCTCTGGCCAAAATCGAGGGCATGAAGTTCTTCGACGGGGCCGGCAAGGAGATCATTCTGAAGAAGACCCGTGACACCGTGGTTGTTAATAGCATCCCTGCGGACACTTACACCTACAATGAAGATCTGAAGGGATGGAAGGGCACCCAGACCGTGACAGTGCCCGCCACTGATGTGAAGTTCGAGCTGACCACTCCCGTGGCTGACAATAAGGACTACACCATCAGCACGGATGCCAGTGTCGTAACTGTCAATGTCGCCGAGGGAACCGAGAAGGTGGTTATCACTGCGAAGGGGACCGAGGGGAAGACGATCACCTCTAGTGAGACTTTTGCGGTCGTGAATAAAGACACGATCACCGTTACAATTACGGAGGATAGCCTGGGCCAGGACAATTCGCTGACCTTCACCCTGACGGTTAAGGGTGACAAGGACGTCGTGTACACCGTGAAAGTAGTTGTGGCTAAGGCTGAGGCTGAGGAAGAGGCTCCCTGAGTACGGCGCTAAGTCAGTTCTGTAACTTCCGATTGCGATGTGAGAAACGTTGTGATTGGGGGTCAGAAGTGAACTAAAAAAGGGAATTAAATCTCTGCCCCCGGACGAGGAATCGTCCGGGGGTTCCCCTATGCTCAGATAATCGCCATATAGTGCTGCGTGGAGCCTGAATAGTTCTGGTCGCAGTTTGCGGGGACGGTAAACCCGTTGTTTTCCAGGGCGTAGCCGCTGGTGGGGGGGTCGACCGAGAGTGAGTGGTAGGTGTGACAGCGGCACAGGCAGATGTCCGTGATAGCGATGGCCTCGTCGTGATGGCTGGTGTTGGGGTAATCCGTGCGGATCAGCACCAGCTTAGGCCGTCCCGGCAGGGAAATGCGCCGCACGCCTGACGAGCCTCCCGTACCCGCGTAGGTCCCGGTGACAATGCGGGAGATTTTGCCCTCCACCGCCGCAAGCGCGGTCTTGTCGGCCTTGCTTGCCTCCAGCCCGTCCACCCGCCTGTCCACCGCCTTGACCGCCGCGTCAATCTTGGCGTTGTCCTCGTTGAAATCGGTGCGCCGCACCCGGTCCGTTTCCTCAAATTGACAGAGATTGTAGTTGGTTGTGCGATTCATCGTGTTACCTCCTGTTTTTTGTAGTGTGGCCCCCGTCCCGCCCTACGGCTCCTGCGGGGGTGCGTCCCTGTAGGGGCGGATATCATCCGCCCGCGGGACATCGCCCGCACCTGACGGGCGGATAATATCCGCCCCTACGGAGACCCATGTGCCCTCCATCCCTGGCGGAACCCCCGGAAAAATTGCACGTTTCCATACATTTAATGGAAATGGGGAATCAGTGCGCCCTTTTTTTCTTGCAATCGGGGCGGGATTGGGATATGATGGGAGGTGAAAATACACGATGGAAAGGGGCCTTTCTCATGAGAGACGGCTTTATCAAGGTGGCGGCGGGGACGCCGAACATTCGGGTGGCGGACTGCGAATACAACGCCGGGCAGATCGTCGCGCTGATGAAAGAAGCGGCAGCTCAGGGAGTGAAGGTGCTGGCTCTGCCCGAGCTGTGCGTCACGGGCTACACCTGCGGCGACTTGTTTTTGCAAAACACCCTCCTCCAGGGCGCGGAGGACGCCCTGAGCTGGATTTTGGAGGAGAGCAAGGACCTGGACACGCTCACCGCCGTGGGCCTGCCGGTGTGGAGCCGGTGGGACAGCAGGCTGTATAACTGTGCCGCCGTGATTCAAAGAGGAAAAATTCTGGGACTGATTCCCAAAATTCATATCCCCAGCTACGGCGAGTTCTACGAGGGCCGCTGGTTTGCTTCGGGCCGGGGGGCGGAGTACAGCCTCACCCTCTGCGGCCAGCGAACCAGCCTGGACGGCCACAACCCAGTCCTCTTTGACTGTGAGAATATCCCCGGTCTGACGGTGGGGGTGGAGATCTGCGAGGACCTGTGGTCCGCCGCCCCCCCTTCCGCCCGCCTAGCCCTCAATGGGGCCACCGTCATTTTGAACCTGTCCGCCTCCAACGAGGTGGCGGGCAAGGCGGAGTACCGCCGCGCTCTGGTGACGGGGCAGTCCGGGCGGCTGGTGTGCGGCTACGTCTACGCCGACGCCGGCGAGGGGGAGTCCACCACCGACCTGGTCTTTGCCGGACACAACATCATCGCGGAAAACGGGACAGTCTTGGCGGAGAAGCGCTTTGAGACCGGCTTGACCGTCTCCGAGCTGGACCTGGGCCGTCTGGCCCACGAGCGCCGGAGAATGAATACTTTCGGCCCGGCGGAGGGGGAATCCTGGTCCTGCAAATTCAGCCTGGAGTTGGAGGACGCCGCCCTCACCCGGCCCATCCCGAAAAACCCCTTTGTCCCGGAGAATCATGGGGACCGTCAGGCGCGGTGCGAGGAAATTTTCAACATCGCCGCCCTGGGCCTGAAAAAGCGGCTGGAGCACACCCGGGCCTCCTGCGCGGTGGTGGGGCTGTCCGGGGGGCTGGACTCCACCCTGGCCCTGCTCATCACCGCCCGGGCCTTCGATCTGCTGGGCCGGCCCCGGTCGGACATCTTGGCGGTCACCATGCCCTGCTTCGGCACCACCAGCCGGACCAAGTCCAACGCCCAGGTGCTGGCCGAGCGGATGGGGACCGACTTCCGCACGGTGGACATCGGCGAGGCGGTGCGGGTCCACTTCCGGGACATCGGCCAGTCCATGGAGGACCTGTCCGTCACCTTTGAGAACGGTCAGGCCCGGGAGCGGACCCAGGTGCTGATGGACCTGGCCAACCAGCGGGGGGGCCTGGTAATTGGCACCGGCGACCTCAGCGAGCTGGCACTGGGCTGGGCCACCTACAACGGCGACCACATGTCCATGTACGGCGTCAACGGCTCCATCCCCAAGACCCTGGTGCGGCACCTCACCGCCTACGCCGCCGACCAAGCCCAGGCCTCTGACCCAGAACTGTCCGCCGTCCTCCGTGACATTCTGGACACCCCCGTCTCCCCGGAGCTCCTCCCCCCCAAGGAGGGGGAGATCGCCCAGAAAACCGAGGACCTGGTGGGCCCCTACGAGCTCCACGACTTCTTCCTCTACTATGCCGTCCGCTGGGGCTTCGGGCCCCGGAAGGTGCTCCGGCTGGCAATGGCCGCCCTGGGGGAGGACTACGGCCAGGGGACCCTTCTCAAGTGGCTGAACAACTTCTACCGCCGGTTCTTTGCCCAGCAGTTCAAGCGCTCCTGCCTCCCCGACGGACCCAAGGTGGGTTCCCTGGCCCTCTCCCCCCGGGGGGATTGGAGGATGCCCTCCGACGCGGTGAATGCCCTGTGGATGAAGGAATTGGAAACACTTGAAACTCAACCGGAGATTTGATACAATGGAGATATAAAAGAACAGGAGGTTGAATGCAATGACAGAAGCAGAACGGCAGGACACTCGAAAAGCCATGGCCCTCGACCTGTGCCACATCATTGATGAAAACCCTACGCAGGAAAGCTATACACCGGAAGAGGTCAAGAAACTGATTACCGTGTACGTTTTCTCTTCAGGGCAGAAGTAACGGGAACAGAACAATAACACAAACAAAGGCCCCGCCGCTGGCGGGGCCTTTGTCTATCTGATTTCCCACTCGTCCACTAGGGCCTCCGGGGCGTTTTCCACATGCCACAGGTAGCGCCGCAGTACCTGCCGGACATAGGACGATACCGTCCGATGCGTTACATCCGACTGCATTTTGATCTGCTCATATAAGGGCAGGGGGAGCAAAATGTTGACCGCCTTTTTAGGGCTCCTTCTCATAACAAACCACCTCGAAGCCAGTTTAACACAGATTTTCTTTTATTGAAGAATTTACAACAAAATAAAGTAAACTATTTAAAAGGCCCTGCCAGCAGAAGACCCCCAAAGCATAATAGGGCGCGTTTTTACCGCAGATTTAATGTAGGGGCGGCCTGTGGCCGCCCGCAGAGAAGAATGATTCTGTCAATTAGAAACGGGCGAATCAGCGGAAATCAGTGGGGTAAAATGCGCAGGTGGACACATCTCTATAATAAAAAATATTGAAATAGTACGTTAACTCTGATATAATAAAACTATATGAGAAAGGGGGCAAATAAGATGTCAACCGAGCGGGAGATCTTGGTGGCTCAAAAGGCCGCGATGTTCGACTTGATCCAGATCCTCAAGCAGCAGCCGGACAAGACCTATACAGTAGATGAACTCGAGGCTCTTATCGTCGCCTATATTAAAGGAGCAGAACAAATATAGGAAAAGGCCCCGCCGGTTGGCGGGGCCTTTTCGCGTCTATTCGACTGCCGTGGGGGCGGTTTCCCCGACGGAAGATTCGGCGGGGGGCTCAGCGGGAGGCGGTGCGGGGGGCTGTTTTTTCTTAGGCCTCCAGCGGAACAGGTTGGTGAGATTGTCGATGGCGGAGTAGTAAACCGGGGTAAACAGCAGGGTGATAATGGTGGAGATGACCATACCGGAGATCATGGTGATGCTCATGTCGGACATCATCTCCGCCGCGCCCTCCGCCGCGCCCATCGCCATCGGCACCAGGGCCAGGATGGTGGTCAGGGTGGTCATGAGCACCGGGCGGACGCGGAGGGGACAGGCGTGGAGGATGGCGTCCTCCCGGCTCTCCCCCCGCTCCCGGCGCTGGCGGATATAGTCAACCAGGATGATGGAAGAGTTGACCACTGTGCCGGCCAGCATGATGAGGGCCACCAGGGAGATCATGGACAGGTCCCGCCCGGTGAGGGGCAGGGCGAAGAGGGCCCCGGAGAAGGCCACAGGCAGAATCATCATGACGATAACCGGCATGACGAAGGACTCAAACTGAGAGGCCAGCACGAAGTACACCAGGCCCATCGCCACCACCAGGGCCAGCAGCAGGTCGCCGAAGCTCTCCATCATGTCCTCATAGGCGCCGGAGATCTGGGCGGTGTAGCCGTCGGGCAGGGCGTAGCCGTCCAAAATCTCATTGACCTGGGCGGTGATGGCGGTGGTGTCGCCGCTGATGGTGCCGCCGGTGACGGAAATCTGCCGGGACTGGTTGACGCGGGCGATGCTCTGGGGGGCCCGGACCACGTCCACGTGGGCCACAGTGGACAGGGGCACCGTCCCGCCAAAGGCGGAGGGGACGGCCATGGACCGCAGGGCGTCCAGGCTGGCGGCGGACCGGCCATCTCCCCGGACCACCACGTCCAGCTCCTTGTTGTTCAGGGTGACGGTGGTGGCGGTGGAGCCGGACAGCTCCGACCGGACGGCCGCGCCCACAGAGGCGGCGGTGAGGCCGTACTGGGAGGCCGCCTCCCGGTTCATGGTGATGGTGACCTGGTCCACCTCCTTGGCGATGGAGGTGGACACGTCCACCGCGTCGGGCAGCTGCTCAATCTGAGCGGCCAGGTCCCGGGCGATCATCACCAGGGTGTCGTAATCGTTGCCGGTAATGTCCACGCTGATGTCCGCGCCGCTGCCCATAAGGGCGGTCATGTCGGAGGCGGAGACGCTGATCTCACACCCGGCGATATCCCGGACCAGCTCCCGCATGAGCTGGGCGATATCCTGGCTGCTCCGGTCCCGCTTCTCCTTGTCGCTGAGGACCAGATTGACCGAGGAGGTCTCAGGCTGGGACAGATGGTAGATGGACTCCAGCTCCGGGACGTTTTCCATCGCCAGGTCCACCACTCGGTCAGCGACGGCGGCGGTGTCCTCCACCTCGGAGCCGGTGGGGGTGCTGATGGAGACCTGGACCATGCCCTGGTCCATCTCGGGCATGAGGACCATCTTGGTGGACATGCAGGCGGCGATGAAGAGGGCCACCAGAGCCACCGATATCCCCATGCTGACAACCAGGTGCTGGACAAAGAAGCCCAGCAGGGCGGTGTATCGCTGGGTCAGCCAGCCGCCTAGGCCCACCTTGCCGGCGGCCAGCTGCTTGGCCTGCCGCTCCGCCCGGCGCTCCGCCTGCTGGCGCACCCGCTTCTCGTTCAGGAGCAGATAGCACAGCAGGGGGACCAGGGTGACGGCAATGACCAGAGAGGCCAGGATCAGAAAGGAGATGGTGAGGCAGAAGTCGTCAAAGAGCATCCCGGCCATACCGCCGGTGAGGCCCAGGGGCAGGAATACAGCCACCGTGGTGAGGGTGGAGGCGGTGAGGGAGGTAAAGACCTCCTTGGTGCCCTCCACGCAGGACTCCAGCCGCCCGTGACCCTCGGCGGAGTAGCGGTAGATGTTCTCCAGCACCACGATGGAGTTGTCCACAATCATGCCCACGCCCATGGCGATGCCGCCCAGGGACATCATGTTCAGGGTGAGATGGAACACGTTCATCAGGACAAAGACCGTCAGAATACACACGGGCATGGAGACGGCGATGGTGGCTGTGGCCCCGAACCGGCGCAGGAAGAGGAACACCACCACGGCGGCCAGCACCACGCCCATCTCAATGTTCTGAACGGCAGCGTTCACGGCCATATTGATGTAGTCAGAGGCGGTATACAGCACGGTGTACACCACCGCGCCGTTCCGGGCCTGGAGGCTGGACATGGCCTCCACCACCGCGTCAGCGGTAGCCACCTCGTTGGCCCCGGACTGCTTGGACACCTGGAGCACCACGCAGGCCGAGCCGTCGGTCTTAGCCACCGAGTCCGGCGCCTCCGTCTCCAGCCTTACGTCTGCCACCTCCGACAGGCGGACGGCCCCCCCGGTGGGCAGGGGGAGGATCATGCCGGCTACATCCTCCACCGACTCAAACTTGGCGTCGGTGGTGACGGTGAGGGTCTGGGTGCCGTGCTGGAGGTCGCCGCCGGGGTAGAGGAGGTTTTCCGCCGCCAGCATCTGGGCGATGTAGGAGTTGGACAGCCCCAGGCCGGCGGCCCGGGTGGCGTCCACCTCCACCGCCACCTGCTGGGTGACGCCGCCGGAGATGGTCACCTGAGCCACCCCGTCAATGCGCTCCAGGGCGGGGGCCACCGTGTCCTCGGCCAGCGCCTGGACAGAGGCCAGGTCGTCCCCCTGGAGGGCGATCATAGCGGAGGGCATCAGGTCGCCGATGTTGATGTTGACAATGATGGGGTCGGTGGCCCCGTCGGGCAGGGTGATGCGGTCAAACTGCTCCCGCAGCTTGGTGGCGGCGATGTCCAGGTTGGTCCCCTCCACATAGGTAATCTGGACCTGAGACATGCCGTCGGCGGAGGAGGACTGCACCCCCTCCACCCCGGGCACCGACATAATGGCCGACTCCAGAGGCCGAGTGACCAGCTCCTCCATATCGGTGGGGGTGGCCCCGTTATAGTAGCACATGACCAGAGCGGCGGGAGCCTCCATGTCGGGCAGGAGGGCCAGCTGGAGCCGGGTGGTAAAGACCACGCCGAAAATGGAGATCATAATGACCGCCATCAGGGTGGTCACCTTGTGCTTGATACAGAATTTGGCGATATTGTCCACCGGCCTCAGTCCTCCCCGGATACGATCCGCACGGGATCGCCGTCAGTCAGATAGGACTGGCCCACCACCACCAGCTGGTCGCCGGCGCTCAGCCCCTCGGTGATCTCGGTGACGCCGTTGCCGGTGAGGCCGGTGACCACGGGCACATAGCGGGCCTTGCCGTCTTCCACCACAAAGACATTCTGTCCCTCGCTGGTGGTGAGGATGGCCTCGGTGGGGATAACGATGGTGTCGGTGGAGACATCGGTGCGGAAGGTCACGTCGGCGAACATCCCCGCCCGCAGGCCCTCCACCTCCTCCTGGGTCCAGAGGGTGACCGTGTAGAGCTTGGTCTGGGGGTTGGCCTTCTCGTCGATCTCCTGAATGAGCCCCGTCACGGTGAGGTCCAGGGCGCTGATGGTCACGTCCGCCTCATCCTGGAGGCTCAGCCGGGGGACCAGGGACTCGGAGACCATGACGGAGATCTCCAGCCGGGGGGCGCTGTCGATGACGGCCACCGGGGCGGTGGGGCCCACATAGCTGTTCTCCGCCGCGTTCAGGGAGAGAATCTTCCCCGCCGCGGGGGCCACGACGTTGCCCTTGGAGTCCACATTTTCCATCACGGTTTTCAGCTGGTCGATGTTGCTCTCCGCCGTCCGCATCCCGGATTCCAGCTGGGACAGGGTGGCGGATTTGGAGACCTGGACGCTCTGCAAGCTGGTCTTGGCGTTCTGCACCCCCGTCTCCAGCTGGGCCATGGTGGTGGACTTGGTGGTCTGGATGCTTTGCAGGTTGGCCTTGGCGCTCTGCACCCCCGTCTCCAGCTGGGTCAGAGTGGTGGACCTGGTGGTCTGGACGCTCTGGAGGTTCAGCCTGGCCTGGTCGATCTCGATCTGGGCGGCGGCGCCGATTTCCATTAGGGCCTCCAGGTCGCTGACGTTTTTCTCCGCCAGGGCCAGCTGGGCGTCGAAGAAAGCCGCCTGCTCCTCATAGCTCTTCTGGGCGTCGCTGACCGCCTTCTCCGCTAGGGCGATCTGGGAATTGAACAGGGCCTCCTGGTCTTTATAGCTCTGCTCCGCGTCGCTGATGCTCTTCTCGGCCAGGCCGATCTGGGCGTCGAACAGGGCCTCCTGGTCCTTATAGCTCTGCTTGGTGTCCTTATAGCTGGTGGTGGCGTTGTTCAGGGCGGATTTGGTGTCGCTCATGTCCAGGGTGCAGAGGACCGTACCGGCCTCCACCTCGTCCCCCACCTCCACATAGACGCCGGTACACCGGGCGTTGGCGGAGACAAAGACCGACTCCTGGCCGCTGTCGTCCACCACCTGGCCGGATACGCTGCTTCCGGTGGAGATGGTGTCCACCGCCACCTCCTGAATCTGGACGGCCACGCCCGCCTCGGCCTCCGGCTCCGACGAGGCGGAGCCGCTCTCCGACCCGCCGCTCTGGCAGGCGGCGAGGCTGAGGACCATCGCGGCCGCCAGGGCCGCGGAACAAATACGATGATGCTTCATGGGCGGTCTCCTTTAAGTATTCAGAATGCCGTAGTCCACGGCCCAGCGGTAGCTGCGGTAGGAGGCGAACAGCTCGATCAGCGCGCTGTCCACCGCCTCCTGGGCCTGCTTCACCTTGTCCTCCGCCTCGGCCACGGCCGACTGGGAGAGATTGCCCTGGCTGTGTTTCAGCTGGACGGCGGCGAAGTTGTTCCGCTCCAGGGCCAGGGCGTTCCGGGCGGCGGTCAGGACCTGATCGTTGTCCTTGACCTTGAGGTACAGCACCCGCAGGCTCATCTCAAAGCTCTGCACGGCGGCGTTATAGGTGTGCTGGGACGCCTGCCACTGGTGCTGGGCCTGGACATACTCATAGTGCTTTTCGCTGTGGTTGTATTTGCTGCCGGCGTCGTCAAAATCCTCCTTGGCCTGGTCCAGGGTCTGCTTGGCCTCGTAGAGGCTGTAGCTGGCCTGCTTGGCGGCGGCTACGTCCCGCTCCAGGTCCATGCTCTGGAGCTGCTCCGCCGCCACCTGGGGCAGTCCGCCCAGACGGGCCTTGCCGGTGAGCTGGGCCCCAATGAGCATTTCCAGCTGCAATGTGTAGGCCTCGATGTTGCTGTTCAGGGTCTGCTGATTGCTCAGCAGAGCGTCCCGGGCGCCCTGGGTCTGGGCCAGGGTCTGGGCGGGGATGTGCCCCAGCTCATACCGCAGCTCCAGCTCTTTCAGCGTCCGGTCCAGGGTGTTCAGCCCCCGGTCGATGGCTTTGCTGCTCTGCTCCATGTTCACTAGGGCGATGTACAGCGTCTCCCCCGCCAGGATCACCTGGTTCTGGGCGTTCTCCAGCTGCCACACCAGGTCCTGATGGTCCGCCTGGAGCTTGCCGTCCTTGATATCGTCAAAGGTCTCCCGCATGGCGTCATACTGGACTTGAAGCTGTTGAATGGTGGAGGCTGTGGACAGGGAGGCAAGGCCGGAAAGGGCCTCACCTAACCCCGGAAGGGGAACTTCAGCGCCGATCCCGGACCCTATGCTGATCAGGTTCCATTGGGTGCTGGCGATCTCGTTCAGACCCTTCCGCAGGTCCTCCTTCAGCTCATCGTAGTCGGTGGACTGAATGACCTGTATGTTCTCCTCCAGGGCCAGCACGTTCAGGTTGTTCTCCCGCATCCGCCGGCCCAGGTTGTCAAAGGTGATGGTACCCGCCGGGTCGGGAACATAGGGGTCGGGCTCCACCTCCGGGGACACCCCGTCCTGGGGTACGTCCTCCGCAGTGAGGGCCCCGACGGTCACCGTGGGGCGGCCCAGGGGCTCAGAGGAGCTGTCCCCGGCCTCCTCTCCGCCGTCCTCCGAGGCGGGAGGCTCCCCTTCCCCGGGGTCCGCGCCCTCCTCGGGACTGGCGTCCTCGGCGGGGGCTGGCTCGCCGGTCTCCCCCTCCTCCGGCTCCGACACAGAGGCGCTGGACGAGGCCGGCTCGTCCCCCTCCACCGCCAGGGCGGTGGCTCCCAGCAGCGACAGGACCATCGCCGCCGACAGCAGCAGGGCCAACATCTTTCGTTTCATATCGTTTCCTCCTTATATCCATATCCCTCCGCCGCACCGCCGTAGCGCAGCAGATCCATCCTCGCCTCAATCGAGGCCCGGGTTTGGTCCATCTGATTGGGAGCCCGCAGGGTCTCCATAATGGCAAAGGCCAGCACCGCGCAGGACAGACGAAAAATATTGTCGGCGTATCCCCGATCCCCCCGCCGCAGCTTGGAGGGGTCCACCGCCTCCCACAGCTGGTCAGGGAGCAAATCGCTGGGCCCGCCCACAATGCTTTGCAGATCATACCCCTTGTTCAGAGTGATGAGCTGGATAAACCGGGTCAGGATGGGGTCCGCGTCGCCCTTTCCGCTGATAAAGCTGTCATAGGCCATCAGGGGCAGCTTGAACAGGTCACCCTCCGCCTGCACCAGGATGTCCCGCAGCAGGGCGATAAAATATCCCTGCATGTCCCTTAAAAGGTAGCGGATCAGGTCCTCCTTGCCGTCAAAATATTGGTAAAAGCTCCCCCGGGGAATGCGGGCTTCCGCGATGATCCGGCTGATGGAAAGCTCGGTGAACCGGACCCGGGTCATCTCCGCCCAACCGGCCTCAATCAGCCGCGCCCGTTTCTCTTCCGGGAGCCGAAAAAATGTACTGCTGGGCATGTCCTCCCCCCCTTCTGTTGTGACATCGTGTCGCAATGTGACAGCCTGTCACAATTATACGGATTAGCCCTCCCCCTGTCAAGCCGCTTTTGTGAAGCTTTTGTTAAGATTCCGCCCGCACCCCCATGTCTACCAACGGTCTGCCAAAAAGCCCTGTCGAACCCTTGTGCCGCAAGTAGCTGCGGGGACTGGAATATTTTAGAATGTCTACCAAATGTCTACCAGTTTCACCTTTTGACAGGTTTGGAGGCCTGCTTTTGCGGTTTCCTTCTGTTTTCGTAGCTTTCAGGGCTCACGTCAGGTAGTAACACCCTGACAAGGGGAGGAGTGCGCCCATTTTTACCTATGCAAGAAACAGGCCGCCCGGCTGGGCGGCCTGTGGGGTTATTTTGCGGCGGGTTCGGTATCCTCCTGGGGCTGGGAGGCTGAGGCGCTGGCCTTGACGGCGCGGCGATTTTTGATGCGCCTGCCTGCCAAAACCAGGAGCGCAGCCAAGGCCGCGCCGCCGCCGATCAGGGGCCAGGGGAGCGGGGACGCCTGGGGGACCACGCAGAAGGTGCCCTGAATCCCCTCCATGGTCAGGAGGAGGTACTGTCCGTTCTGGCCGGCCTCGACAGCCTGCCACTGCCCATCCTCCAGCCGCCATACCTCGGCGGAGCCCCCGGTAGAGTTCAGCAGACGGAGGGGAATGGAAGTGCCTCCGGGCGTCTGTGCGCCGGTGAGGGAAACATCCCAGACGCAGGTCTCCTCGCCGCTGGAGGCGGGGGGTGTCTGGGTGCTGACGGTCACATGGAGGACGGCCTCCTCGGTAAACCGGCCCTCCGCCAGAGCGCGGGCCAGCTTGCCCTCGCACTCCTCGCTGGAGACCAGGGTGACCCAGGGGGTGTAGACTGCCTCCAGGGTGAGGTCGGAGCCGGTACCGGCGGTGTCAAACTCCGGCCAGAGGCCGTAGCAGCCCTCTTTCTCCGGGACATCGGGCAGGGCGAGGCGGGACAGATCGTCGCCGTAGAGGAAGGGGAGCTGAGCCACCAGGGCCCCGTCCGCCATCAGAGTGAGGGTGAAGGCGGTGAACTCCTGGGGGAGGTCGGGCAGAGCGGCCAGGGCCTCAAAGGGGACAGGCTCGGCCCGTCCGGCGTAGCTCACGCCGTCCACCCCGCCCCAGCCGGTGTCCACAAAGAGGTTGCCGGACAGGGTGCCGCCGGCCTCCATCTCTCCGGCCACCGCGCCCAGGCACTCAGTTCCCCCGTCAATAACGGCGATGGAGCGGCAGTCCTTCACACGGCTGGCCCAGCCGGCCACGCCGCCTACATAGCTGCCCCCGGACAGGGTGTTTTTGCAGAAGCAGCCTCGAATGGAGGCGTCGGCCCAGCCGGCCGCGCCGCCCACATAGTCTCCGCTGGTGCTGGCGACAGGGCCGTAGCTCTGACAGCCCAGGGCGGTGCCCAGGTCCATCCGTCCGGCCAGGCCCCCGGCGCAGTCCTTCTTGGCGGTGACGGGGCCCCGGTTCACGCAGTCCTGTA
Organism: Firmicutes bacterium ASF500; assembly: GCA_000492175.2. Classification (NCBI taxonomy): domain Bacteria; kingdom Bacillati; phylum Bacillota; species Firmicutes bacterium ASF500. The sequence continues at coordinate 2,519,113 of CP097573.1, forward strand.
GGACCGCCTTGGTCTCAAAGGTAGCCCCGAAGGACAGGGAGATGTCGTCCTCCGGGTCCAGGTCGGCCTCCACGGCCATGGCGCCCACGATGCCGCCCACATTTTTGTCGCCCTCCACCGCGCCGGTGTTGGAGCAGCTGTCCACCTTGCCCTCCCGGGTGGCGGAGATGTCCTCGTCGGAGGTGTCCTGAATGATGGCCTCCGGACCGGCCTCCACGTTGTCCCGCAGGTCGGTGAGGGCGTTGAGGAGAACATCAAATACCACGTTGAACTGGCGGTTGATGGCCCGCATGTCGTCGGCCAGGAGGTCGCCGCCGCTCAGGTCCCGGTTCAGGGCCTCCAGCTCGCCGGACAGGCTGTTAAGGGAGCCGTACAGGCTGTCGGTGGACTCCCGGGCCTTGTCGCCCAGGGGGGTGAATGTCCGGGGGCCGTCCTCGGTGAGGGTGTCCGTCACCTCGGACATGGTGGAAAAAGCGCTGCTCAGCAGCTGGCCCGCCTGGGCGGAGGAGCCGGACATGTCCTTCAGCCGGTCCAGGGCCTCCCCCAGGGGGCCGGAGAGCTGGCCGGTCTGGTCCAGGGCCAGCTGGAGGGAGGCCAGGGCCCGGTCCATGCTGTCCCCGGCGTCCCGGAGCTCGTCAAAGGCCCCCTTCATGCTGGAGTTGGCCTCCCGCCAGTCCTCCCGGAGCTGGGGGATGGCCCGGTCTACCCGGTCCAAGGCGGAGGCGATGCTCCGCAGGGCCCGACCCAGCTCCCGCACGGGGGCGATCAGGTCGGGAAACTCCCCGGACCCGGTGAGAAAGTCCCCCAGGGCGTCCGCCGCCTGGGAGATGGAGGAGAAGGCGTCCCCCAGCTGGCCCACCGAGCGGTGGAGCCGGGTCAGGGCGGTGTAGATGGAGTCACTGTCGTCGGACAGCAGGCCCCGGGTGAGGGCGTCCAGGGAGTCCTCCACCCCGTCCAGGGCGTTTTCCAGGCTGGGGCCCGCCTGACGCAGGGCTCCGGCGGCGGCGTGGAGGCTGGATACCGCCTGATCTCCGACCTCCAGCCCATCGCCCAGGGCGTCCATAGCGTCGCCCAGATTGCCGGACATCTCCTCCAGGCGTCCGCCCACCTCAGACAGGTCCTTTAAGGCGGGGGAGAGCTGGTCCAGGGCCTTGGTGGTGTCGGCCAGGATGAGGTTAACGGTGTCCACCGTCCCGTCAGCAAAGTCCACAACCTGGTCCAGCAGGCGGCGGGAGCTGTCCTGCGCGGCGCTGGCGTAGTCCCCCATGACGGACAGGCGGGCAGAGATGTCGTCCCCGGTGCGCTGGGCGTCGTTTAGGGCCCGGTTGATAAGGGATTCCAGGGTGTCCAGCTCTTTTTTCAGCTGCTCCAGGCTGTCCCGGCCCGGGTCCATCAGCAGGTAGGGCTCGGCCTGGCCCACGATACCTCCCACATCCTTCCGGCCATGGATGGTGCCGTGGTTGACACAGCCGCTCATATAGCCGTTCTGCCGTCCGGCCACGCCGCCGGTGTTGTAGCCCACGTGGGGGTAGCCCACGTCGCCGCTGTTGACGCAGCCCTGGACCACCCCGGCGGTCCAGCCCACAATGCCGCCGGTATCGGAGCAGCTGTTGAGGAGGTAATAGGCCTCGTCTCCGGCGGCGGCCAGCTCGGCTAGGGCGGCCCCGGCGTCCTCGGCCATCAGGTCCAGCTCGGACTCAGTCCGGGTCAGGTTGACCCCGGCGGTGTTCTCGCAGTTCAGCAGCAGGCCGGAGCTTCGGCCCGCGATGCCGCCGGTGGCGCTCTCGCCGGTGACCGCCCCGGAGGCGGTACAGCCGATGATCTGGCCGCTGACGCTGTTGCGCCCCGCGATACCACCCACGGCGCTCTCCCCCAGGACCGCCCCGTGGAAGGCGCAGTTGAGGAGGGTTCCGGCGTTCTCCCCCGCGATACCGCCCACGGCGGAGCGGGAGCCCTCGGGGGCCACTGTCCCCTTGACGGTCAGCTCCTGGACCACCGCCCCGGGCTGAACATATCGGAACAGGCCCATATTGGACCCGGCGGAGGTGATCCGCAGGCCGGAGATGGTGTGCTCCTGGCCCAGGAAGGTGCCGCCGAAGGTGGGGATGGGGGTGAACTCCGCCTCCCCCAGGTCCAGGTCGGCGGCGAGGGTGACGGTCTTGCCCTGGGACCAGGCGTCCAGGGTACAGCGCTTGGAGAGGTCCTGAAGGTCCTCCACGCTGGAAATGATGATGCTGTCCGGCTCGATGGCCAGGGCCGCGGGGAGGGAGCATACCATCCACCCCGCCAGCAGCAGGGCCAGTACCCTGCTCGTCAAAGGTCTACGCATGGGTCTCCACCTCCTCGCTCCGGGCCGGCTCCAGGGGGAGCGGCTCCTCCTCCGGCGCTACGGTCCCCGACGCCACCGAGGCGTTGATGGACCCGTGAAGGGTGCCGCTGAAATCGGCGTCCACCATGCCGGAGACATAGCCCCGGACGTGGCCCTCCACCCGCAGCGCGCCGATATGGCTCTGGATGGGCAGGCGGGCCTTGATGGTAAAGGCGGTCTTTTCAATGATGATGTCGCCCAGCAGCAGAATCTGGGGCAGGATGCCCATGACCAGGAAGATGGAGATCAGGGTGCCCCGGCCCAGGCACACGCCAATGGAGGCGATGGACGGGTTGGTGGACAGGAACCCGATCAGAATACCCGCCGAGGCCAGGATGGTCCCCGAGGTGACGATGGTGGGGAAGGCCTCGTTCAGCGACTGGATCACCGCGTCCTTCAAGGGCATGGTCTGCTTCAACTCCACATAGCGGTTGGCGATGACAATAGCGTAGTCGATATTGGCCCCCATCTGGATGGAGCTGACCACCAGATAGCTGAGGAAGAACAGGGGCTCATTCTGTAGATAGGGGAAGGAGAAGTTAATCCACACACTGCCCTGAATCACCAAAATCAGCAGGACGGGCAGTCCGGCGGACTGGAAGGTGAACACCAGCACCAGGATGACAAAGACGATGGTGAGGATGCTGATGAGCAGGTTGTCGTTGCCGAAGGAGGTGGACAGGTCGAGGTCGCTGGTGGAGTTGCCCACGAGGAGGGCGTCCTCCTGGTAGTACCGGCCCAGCAGGCCGTGGAGGCTGTCCAGAAAGGCGAAGGTCTCCGCCCCCTCCTCCGGTAGATTGAGCTGGAGAACCATGCGGCTGTAGTTCTCCCCCTTGAGCTGGAGCTGAGCGTCGGTGAGCTGTGCGTGGAGGTCCTCAATGGTCTCGGTCATGCCGGCGTCCAGGGAGACATAGCCCTCCTCCATCATGTCGTAGACATAGAGGAACATATCAATGAGGGGCACGCCGTAGCTGTCCAGGCCGGAGACCACCTGCCCGTACTTCTCCTGGTCCACCGCGTAGGCGGAGTAGAGCAGGCGGGCTACCTCAATGTCCAGGTCGGTCATCTCGGCGAACTGGCGGGGGGTGAGCTTGTCGGTGAGGACATAGCCGTCCATGGCGTCCACATTAGCCAGACCTAGAACGGTATCCGTCTCGGGCAGCTTCTCCAGCTCCCGGAGCAGCTTGCCCTCCTTCTCATAGTCCCCCTGGGGGACCAGGACGGCCAGGGTGTTGACCCGGCCAAAGGCGTTGTCCACCTTGGCCTGGGCGATTTGGCTCTCGTTCTGGCGGATGGTGGTCAGGCCGGTCTGGCCGTAGGCGTAGGGGCAGCGGTTGGCAAAGACAAAGCCGCCGATGAGCAGAACCACAAACAGCGGGGGCATGATGTACCGGGTCTTGACGGCCAGCCTGCCCCAGGCGGTGATCTTGGGCACGAAGCTTCTGTGGTGGGTGCGGTCGATGAGCCCGCTGAAGCTCATCAGCAGGCCGGGCATCAGGGTGAACACCGAAAGCAGGCTGAGGACGATGGACTTCATCAGCACCAGGCCCAGGTCCCGGCCAATGCCGAACTGCATGAAGCACATGGCCCCCAGGCCGGACAGGGTAGTCATGGAGGAGCCGGAAATTTCCGGGATGGCCTTGCTCAGGGCGATCACCACCGCCTCCCGGGGCTCCAGCCGCTCCCGCTCCTCGGTGTACCGGTGGCACAGGATGATGGCGTAGTCGATGGCCAGGGCCAGCTGGAGCACCACCGCCACCGAGTCGGAGACAAAGGAGATCTCCCCGAAGATGAAGTTGGTCCCCTTGTTCATGAGAGCCGCCAGGCCGAAGGTCATGAGCAGTACAGGAATCTCCATATAGGTGTGGGAGGTGAACAGCAGCACCAGCAGGATGATAACCACGGCGATGACCATGACCACCTGCATCTCAGCGGCCAGACTGTCGGAGGCGGAGCCGCCGGTGTCGCCGGTGACGTACACGTCATAGCCCTCCAGCAGGGCCTCGACGCTGTCCAGGGCCTTGAGGCTCACCGGGTCGGCGGCGGCGCCCTCGTAGGTGATGGACAACAGGGCGCCTCCGCTCTGGTAGTGGTCCGGAGTGTTGTCGAACTCCACGGCCTTGACCCCGGGGATGGCCCGAGCCTGTTCAGCCAGCCGTTCGGCCTGCCGCCAGGAGATGTTGTCCACCATGATCCGGCTGGTTCCGAAGGTGACAAACTCCTCGTCCATGATGGTCAGACCCTGACGGGTCTCGGTGGTGTCGGGCAGATAGCTGGTCAGGTCGTCGTTGACCGCCGTCCACCCGCTGGAAAAGACGCAGAAAATGGCCACGCCGATGTACAGCAGGTAAAAGGCCTTGCGCTTATCCACGATAAACGCGGACACGCGCTCCATCGGGCTCTGCTTTTCCGATTGATTTGCCGGTTCTTTGCTCAAGGCTGAGCGCTCCTTTCCTGTATTTGGGTGTCCTCTATTATACTACTTTTTGCTGACAAATACAACAAAAAGTTTTGTATGAAAAATCCCCCGCTCCACATCCTAAAAAGGACCCCGAAAGGGGAATTTTCAGACAAAAAGGAGCGGGGCGCTGTGATCTGGTTTTGGAGCTTTCTGACGTACAGCTTTTTGGGCTGTTTGCTGGAGGAGGCCTACGCCGCGGCGACGGGGGGCCGGTCCGGGCGGAAGGGGCTGCGGGTACTGCCGCTGTGCCCGGTGTACGGGGCGGGGGCCTGCCTCATCCTCTTCGTAACGGGCGGGGTGACGGCCTGGCCCCCGGCGGTGTTTTTCCTGGGCGGTCTGGCGGCTACGGCAGCGGAGTACTGCGCCGCCCTGTACCACGAGAGGGTCCTTGGGGTGTCCTTCTGGAGCTACGACGGCCTGTCCGGCAGCCTCCACGGCCGGGTGTGCCTGCCCTTCTCCCTGGCCTGGGGGGCGCTGTCCCTGGGACTGCGGTACTGGGTCCACCCCACCCTGGCCCCCTGGCTGGCCCGGATTCCTCCGCCGGTGGGCTGGTCCGCCCTGACCTGCGTGGTGGCCGACGGCCTGCTAACCGCCGTCCTCCTGCGGCGGACGGGGGATATCACCTGTCTGCGGCGGCAGCGCCGGACAACTGCCGGGTAGTCCGCCGCCTCATCCAGAGGTAGGACGCGACGCAGATCATCACCGACAGCAGCGACCCGGCGGGAGCGGCCATCCCCATGGGGTAGAGGGTGTCGGCAAAGTACTTCGAGGTCAGATAGGCGATGGGGACGCGGGCGCAGACAATAGACGCCGAGTTGTGGAGAAAGGAGATGCCTGACAGGCCGTAGGCGCAGAAATAGCCGCTGAAGCAGAAGTGAATCCCGGCCAGGGGGCAGTCCCATATGTAACTGCGGAGATACTGTCCCCCCAGCAGGATGACCGCCGGGTCCTTTTCCCGGGTAAACAGGCCCACAATGGGCTCGGCCCAGAGCTGGACCGCGATGGACACTACCACGCCGAAGCCCACCGCGATGGCGGTGGCGTACCAGAGGGTGAGGGAGGCCCGGCGGTCCTTCCCCGCCCCGATGTTCTGGGCGGACAAGGCGGAGACGGCGGACAGCATGGAGGAGGGGACCAGAAATACCATGCCGATGAACTTCTCCACAATGCCCACCGCCGCCGCGTCGGCTAGTCCCCGGCGGTTGGCGATGATGGTGATGACGATGAAGGCGATTTGAATGAAGCCGTCCTGGAGGGCCACGGGGACGCCGATTTTCAGCACAGGACCCATGATCTCCCGCCGGGGCCGGAGGGCGTCCCGGCTGAGGGACAGCCCGGTTTTTTTCCGGCGGATGACGGACAGGGCGATGGCTACGCTGATGGTCTGGGCCAGGGTGGTCCCCAGCGCCGCCCCGGTGGGGCCCAGCCCCAGCAGGCCGATGAACAGATAGTCCAGGGCGATATTGACCACGCAGGCCGCCGCGATAAAGTACATGGGGCTCTTGGAGTCCCCCAGTCCCCGGAACACGGCGCTGATGATGTTATAGGCGGTGATGAAGGGGATGCCGGCAAAGCAGACCGTCAGATACCGGACGGTGCCCTCCGCCGCCTCGGCGGGGGTGGACATCATTGAGACGATGGGCTCCACCAGGACCAGCAGGAGAAGGGTAATCCCCGCCGACACGGCCATAAACAGCGTGGCCGTGTTGCCGATGATGAGGGAGGCCTTCTCCCGGTCCTTCGCCCCCACCGCCCGGCCAATGGTGACGGTGGACCCCATGGCCAGCCCCACGATCATCACGGTGAGCATGTGCATCACCTGACTGCCGTTGGAGACGGCGGTGGTGCTGTCGATGCCGTTGAACTGGCCGATGATGAACAGGTCGGCCATGCCGTACAGGGTCTGCAAAAAGTAGGACAGCAGGTAGGGCAGGGAAAAATACAGAATATTTTGAAATACGCTCCCGGTGGTCAGGTCTCTCTCCACGGCGGTCTCCTCCTTTGGACGTTAGAAAAGCCCACGACTGTCATGATCGTGGGCTTTCGGCGGGCTTGGTTGGCTTACTCCTCGTAATCGTCGTAGTCGTCGTACTCGTCGATGTGGGCGGAGCGCTGAATCTTTCCCTTCACAGAGCAGCACATCTCGGTGATGCCGTCCCAGTAGGCGATGACGGCGCACACCGCCGCCGCCGTAGCCAGCGACAGGGCCACGATTTTCAGCACAAAGCGGGCAACTTTCATATTGATTACCTCCCATGCAAAGCTGTTGCTATCAGTTTACACGATGGCGGGAGAAAATACAATCGTTTTCGAAAATTTTTATTGATTTTCCCCAGGTGGGCACCTCCGGTAACAGACGCCCGCCTCCGGGCGCACGCCCCGGGCCTCCATCAGCTGTTCTACGGTGACAAAGCAGAAGCCCTTGGCCTGCAAGGCGTCCACGATTTGAAGCGCGGCCTGGCTGGAGCTGGCGAACAGGTCGTGCATCAGGATGATGTCCCCATCGGACACATGCTCCACCACGGCGGATACGACCCGGTTCACATCGTCGTCCCTCCAGTCCTCCGGGTCCACCGACCAGAGGACAACGGGCCCGCCGCACCAGTCCTCCGCCGCCCGGTCGATCTGGCCGTAGGGCGGGCGGAGCCAGTAGCTCCCCTCGCCCAGCAGGCCGGAGATCAGGGCCCGGGTCTTGCCCACCTGGAGGTCGAAGTCCTTCCGGGATAGGCCCTGGAGGCTCACATGGTCATAGGTGTGGACGCCGATCTGATGCCCCTCCGCCGCCATCCGCCGGACCAGGTCCTCGTTGCCTGGGATACGGCTGCCCACCAGGAAAAAGGTGGCCGGGGTCTCCCGCAGCTCCAGCCCGTCCAGCAGGGGGCCGGTGGTGGAGGACCGGGGGCCGTCGTCAAAGGTGAGGGCCACCAGGGGCGGGGAGTCCAGCTCCACCTCCAGGGGCGCGCCCGCCGTCCGGACCGGCTCCGGCGGGGGCAGAGCGCACACCAGCCCCAGAATACACAACAATGCCGCGAATTTTTTCCCCCGCAAGCCCGCCGCCTCCTTGACGCTTTTGCTGTCAGTATGCGCCGGAGGGCGGAAATGTTGCCTTGAAAATTTCTCTATTTTCGGTAAGGAAATGTATTTGCTCTCGTTTAAAGTGAACGAGGAGGGCAGTTGCTCAGCAAAGGGCCGGGGAAAATTCCCCGGCCCCTGTAATTATTTTCCGAACAGATCAGAATGCGTCCCTGTGCGGTAGAGCAGAAGCTCATCGCTGGTCTGCCTGTAAATCAACAGCCAGTCAGGGGCCACATGGCATTCCCGATACCCGGAATAATTATTGGTCAACCGATGATCCACATTTTGGGCTGGCAATGCCTCCGGAATTTTGAGGGTATCGATGATCCGCCCCAATGCGGGCATATGATACCCGCGCTTGACACAGGTCTTGAAGTCCTTCTTAAACCGGGTGGAGTATCTTACGTCCAGCACAGTCAATCCTCCAGCAACGCCTCGAAGAGCTGTTCGGTGGAGCCGGAAAACCGGTGTCCCCCGCCGCTGTCCAGCTCCGCGAAGGCTTCCAGAGTCTCCGCGTTTGGGGTCTCGTCGGGGACCAGCGCCCCCTGTAAGAAGGAAACGATATAAAACATTTTCCCTTCGGGAATCTGATCGATCAAAGTTTTTGCGTATTCTCGGTCGCTCATGGCGGGTTACCTCCTCGCGGGGTATTTTACGGTTTTGGCGGCGTCTTAGCGGGGATGGCCTTGGGGTCCTCGGTGTCGAAGACGGTCTTGGCGGCGGCGGCCAGACCGGCGATGCTCTGGAGCTCGCTGGGGATGATGATCTTGGTGGCCTTGCCGTTGGCGGCGGCGGTGAAGGCCTCCAGAGCCTTGATGGTCAGCACACCCTGGCCGGGAGCGGCCTGGTTGATGAGGCGGATGGCGTCGGCGGTGGCCTGCTGGACCTTCAAAATGGCCTGGGCCTCAGCCTCGGCCTCCAGGATCTTGGCCTGCTTGGCGCCCTCGGCCTGGAGGATGGCCGCCTGCTTGGCGGCGTCGGCCCGGAGGATGGCGGACTGCTTCTCGCCCTCAGCCACCAGGATCTGGGCCTGCTTCTGGCCCTCGGCCTGGAGGATGGCCTCACGGCGCTCGCGCTCGGCCCGCATCTGCTTCTCCATAGAGTCCTGAATGTCACGGGGAGGCATAATGTTTTTCAGCTCTACCCGGTTGACCTTGATGCCCCAGGGATCGGTGGCCTCGTCCAGGAGGGCCCGCATCTTGGTGTTGATGTGATCCCGGCTGGTGAGGGTCTGGTCCAGCTCCAGGTCGCCGATGATGTTCCGCAGGGTGGTGGCGGTGAGATTCTCAATGGCGGACATGGGGTTCTCAATGCCATAGGTATAGAGCTTGGGGTCGGTGATCTGGAAATAGACCACCGAGTCAATCTGCATGGTCACGTTGTCCTTGGTGATGACGGGCTGAGGGGCGAAGTCCACCACCTGCTCCTTCAGGGACACGTTTTTTACCACCCGGTCAACGAAGGGCAGTTTAAACTTCAAGCCCTCGTTCCAGACGGTGTAGAATACGCCCAGGCGGGTAATGACATAGGCCCGGGACTGGGGGACGATCTTGACGCAGGAGCCGAAGATAATCAGCAGGACGATAATCAGACCCACAACGGGGAATACGACCTTTAAAATTTCCATAGGACCCATAATAATCTCTCCTTTTTATACAATATGTAGCACTATACCGCTTCCACAAACACCTTGACGCCCTCAATGCGCCGGACCTTCACCTGGGTCCCGGCGGGGATGACCACGCCCAGCTCGCTGCGGGCGGTCCAGGTCTGTCCCAGGACGCTGACCTGGCCGGTGCCGGAGCCGTTGTCCACTGTCTCAGTGACCAGGGCGGTCTGGTCCACTACCCGGTCGGCGTTGGTAGGGGAGCGCCGGATCTTGATCCTCCTCGACGCGGCCGGGCGGAGCAGTGCCAGCGCCAGGGCGGATACCGCCGCGAATACGATGAGCTGGAGCCAGAACGGCCCGCCCAGCATGGCCGTCAGAAAAGCGCCCAGGGCCCCTATGGCAAACCAGATGCACACCAGGCCCACCGTGGCCGCCTCCCCCGCGCACAGGGCGATAAACGCGGCCAGCCAAAAAACCTTGAATCCCACCAAAACTCCTCCTTTCAGGGCGATGGTTCCATTGGGTCTTCTCTATCATATCACATCCCAAAAGAAAATACCACTGTGTCGAAGAGATTTTTAGTGAATTTTAATAAAGGAAGTTTAAGGAAGCTCCTCCAGGGCGGCGGACAGGCGGCGGCGGTAGGCGGCTACCGCGTCCTTGGGGCCGGCCAGGGTGACGCTGCCGTTCAGCCCCAACAGCCAGCCGAAGAACTGAGGGCTGATGACGACGGGCAGGGTGACGGTAAAGTGATCCTCCCCGTCGGGGACCATGATGATGTCCTGACCGAAGCGGTCCCAGACCAGATGGGCCTTGTCCCGCCGGCCCCGGAGGGTGACCCTCATCTCCTGGCCGCTGTACATGCCAAAGTGCTTCTGACCGTACTGTGCCAGCTGAAAGTCGGGGTACTGGTCCTTCCCCTCCCGGTCCAGGCTGGTGACCACGAGCTCGGCCATCTTGTCCACCCGGTAGTGGCGCAGCTCCCGGTGGCCGTGGTCAAAGGCCACCAGGTAGTAGTTCTCGCTGTTCCAGATCAGGCCGTAGGGGGAGACCACATACCGCTTCCCCTCCTGACGAAAGACCTTCTGCCGGGCGATGTCGTAGTCGAAATATTTGAAGGTGATGGCCCGCTGTCCGGCGATGGCGGTGTGGAGCTTGTCCACGTTGTAGTAGATGCTCTCGTTCATCACCTTGATGCGGCCCGAGACGTAGACCTGCCGCTGGAGCTGGCCCGCCTCGTGGACGCTGGCCAGCCCCTCCAGCTTGCGGATGAGGGCGTCGCTTTTCTTCTGGGTGATGAACCGGGAGGACTGCACCGCGTCCATGAGCAGCTTCACCTCGGGCAGCTCAAACTCCCGGGACCCGATGAACCAGCCGGGGGATTTGCCCTTCCGGCACTGGACATCCAGTCCGAACAGGCGCAGGGCCTCCATGTCGTCATAGATGCTTTTCCGCTCGGCCCGGATGTCATACCGGGCCAGCCCCTCGATGATCTGCGTCACCGAGAGGGGGTGCTCCTCGTCGCTCTGCCGCAGCAGCATCCGGGACAGATGGAGCAGCTTCGTCTTTTGATTGGAGCTTTTTGCCATCGCGTGTTCCTCCTTTCCAGATCTCACGCCCCAGTGTAGCGGAGAGGGTGTCCGTTAAAACGGACTTTTCGGGGATGTTGGGTGTAGGGCGCGACGACCCCGGCGCGCCGTCTCCCGAGGGCGGTGTAGGGGCGGATATTATCCGCCCGTCAGGTCTAGGCGATGTCCGGCGGGCGGATGATATCCGCCCCTACATGAGGCCCTAACCCCCCCGAGGGTACCCAGCTCTCCGTGGACGGCGGGCCGAGTCGTCCCGCCCTACAGAGCCTGCGGGGGGCATTGGGTGTAGGGCGCGACGACCTCGGCGCGCCGTTCTCCAGGGGTGCGTTGTAGGGGCGGATATTATCCGCCCGTTGGGCCCTGGCGATGTCCGGCGGGCGGATGATATCCGCCCCTACATGAGGCCCTACCCCCCGAGGGTACCCGCTCTCCGTGGACGGCGGGCCGAGTCGTCCCGCCCTACAGAGCCTGCGGGGGACGCCGGGTGTAGGGCGCGACGACCCGGCGCGCCGTCCCCTGCGGGGCCGGGATGCGCGTCATTCCCACCGCTCCCACACCTCCGGGCAATAGCCCACCGTGGCCTGTCTTCCGTTGCGGACGATGGGGGTGCGGAGGAGGGAGGGGGCGTCGAAGAGCTTTTCCAGCTTGGCCTGATCGCTGGCCAGGTAGGAGACCAGCACCGCGTCAGGGTGCTTGGGGTCCACCATGGCCTCCAGGCCTACGGCGTTTTTCACGCTGATCAGCTCGCCCAGGCTCATGCCCTGCTTTTTCAGGTCCACCGCCTGGAATTTCACCCGACGCTCCTTGAACCACCGCTCCGCCTTTTTGGTGTCGAAGCACTTGCTCTTTCCAAAAATCTGAATATTCATCAAAATCGCTCCCGTTTGATCGAATTGTCCTGAGTATACCATATTTTGCTGGACTAAACAAGGTTAAAGCCTCCCGGAACAGCCATACTAAGCCACACGAAACAACGGAAGGATGGCGAAGCGTTTGAAGGCAGTTATTATGGCGGGGGGCGAGGGCACCCGGCTGAGGCCCCTGTCCCTGGGCAGTCCCAAGCCCATGACCCCCCTGCTGGGCCGGCCGGTGATGGAGCACATCATCAATCTGCTCCGGTCCCACGGAATTACCGACATCTGCGTGACTCTGTGCTACAAGCCCCAGGCGGTGATGGACTATTTCGGCGGCGGGGAGCGGCTGGGGGTGCGGCTGACCTGGTTCACAGAGGACGAGCCCTTGGGCACGGCGGGCAGCGTGAAGGGCTGTATGGACCACCTGGGGGAGGGGGACTTCCTGGTCATCAGCGGGGACTGCGTCTGCGACCTGGACCTGACCGCCCTGCTCCGCTTTCACCAGGAGCGGGGGGCCCAGGCCACCCTGGCCCTCTACCGCCATCCCAGCCCCCTGGAGTACGGCCTGGTCCTCACCGGGGAACAGGGCCGGGTGGAGCGGTTCGTGGAGAAGCCAGGGTGGGGGCAGGTGTTTACCGACCAGATCAACACCGGTATCTATATTTTGTCCCCCGAGGCGATGGCGCGGGTGCCCCAGGGGGAGGTCTTTGACTTCGGCAAGGACCTCTTCCCCGCCCTCCTCCGGGAGGGGGCCCCCCTCTACGGCCTGCCCCTGGAGGGCTACTGGCGGGATATGGGGGACTGCCGGGCCTATCTGGACTGCGCCTGCGACGCCCTGTCGGGCAAGGTGAAGCTGGACATGGGCCTGCCCAGGCAGTCGGGGGGCGTCTGGTCCGCTCAGGCGCTGCCGCCGGGACTGAACTTGGTGCCCCCCTGCTGGATCGGCGAGGGCGTCACGCTGGGCCGGGGCTGTCTCATCGGCCCCCATACCGTCCTGGAGCGGGGGGCCCAGGTGGGGGAGCGGGCCATGGTCCAGCGGTCCATCCTCCTGGAAAACGCCTCGGCGGGGGACCGGACCACCCTGTACGGGGCCATTCTGTGCCGGGACGCCTCCGCCCGCCAGGGGGCGGTGCTCAACGAGGGGGCGGTGCTGGGGGAGAACGCCCTGGCGGAGGAGGGCAGTACCCTCCTGGAAAGGGTGCGCCTCTGGCCCGGCCAGACCGCCCCCGCCGGATGCCGTCTGGCCCGTTCAGTGACCAGCGGGAGCCAGAAGGGGGTGCTCCGCTTCGGGGACGGCGGGGTAATCCGGGGGGCGCTGGGGGAGGACTTAGGCCCCGAGGCCCTGCTCACCCTGGGCAGTATCCTGGGCGCGGAGGGCCAGGTGGGCCTGGGCTGCTCCCCCACCCCCGGGGCCGGGATGCTGGCCCGTGCGGCGGCGGCGGGCGCGGCGGCGGCGGGGAGCGAGGTCGTCACCCTGCCCCTCCACAGCCCCGTCCAGGGGGCAGGGGCCGCCGCCTCGCTCCAGCTGCCCGTCCTTCTCTTTGTGGAGGAGTGCGGCGGGGCGGTTTACCTCCACTTTTTTGACCGGCAGGGCCTGCCTCTGGAGCGGGCCCGGGAGCGGAAGCTGGAGCACGCCCTGCTCCAGGGGGAGCTGCGCCGGGTCCGGGGAGGCCAGGTGGGCCGGATGCGTCAGTCCGACTTCACCCAGGAGCGCTGGGCCAGAGAGACGGCGGAGCTGGCAAAGCTTCACCGTCCCGCCCTGCGCCGGATTACCGCCGCCGTGGGGGAGGCCACCCCGGAGGACCGGGCGCTGGGGGCGGCGCTGTCCGCCCTGGGCTGTAAGCTGGAGCGGGAGTGGCGTCCCGGCATCCCGGCCTTCCGGGCGGGGCGGGGGGGCTTCTCCCTCACCGCCCAGGACGAGCGGGGGGCGGTGATTGACTCCGGCCAGCTGCTCACCCTGGCCGCCCTCATTGAGATGGAGAACGGTGCGGGGAAGGTGGCCGTCCCGCCGGGGGCCAGCGCGGCGGTGGAGCTGGTGGCGGCGGGCTACGGCGGCTCCGTCCTGCGGCTGGACCGGGACGGGGAACAGGCCCGGGCGCTCTACGCCGCCCAGCCCTGGCTCCGGCAGGCCCCCGCCGCCGCCGTCCGGCTCTGCTCCCGGATGGCCATCTCCGGCCAGAAGCTGGAGACGCTCATCGGGAAGACCCCCCGGTTCTCCTCCTGGCGGCGGGAGGTGCCCCTCACCTCCGACCGGGGCCAGGTGATGCAGGCCCTGGCCCGGGAGAGCGCCCGCCAGCCCGCCGGGGAGGGCCTGCGCCTGCGCACCGGAAGCGGCTGGGTCTACCTCACCCCCCTGGCCCGGCGGTCCGCCCTGCGGGTCATCGCCGAGGGCCCCGACCTGGAGCTGGCCTCCGAGCTGTGCGACTTCTTCGCCAGCCGCGCCGCCCAGCTGGACCGGGCGATTTCTGAGCAATGTGCCCAAGAAGAGGACAAATAGCGGTCTGTTTGTTCTTCCGAAACGCATAGTATACTTTCCGGGAAAAGTGTGGTAAACTAGAGATGTCTATTTTGTCCCGCAAACGCTCTGCGGTGCCTGTAGGGACGCTTCACGAAGCGTCCGGGCATGCGGGACGGACGCTTCGTGAAGCGTCCCTACACGTGATTTAAACGCCAAAGGGGCAGGGAGAACCCCTCCCGCCCCCGGCGTCTAAATATATTCCGCGCTCCCCAACCGCAGGACAGGCGGGGACGGGCCGCGGGAACAGAGACAGAGAGCTGTGGAAGACGAAGAGACCGCACACCCCAACCGGCGAGGCAGGGCCGGGACCGGGGCGGCTTTTCGTCTGGTCGGCGTGAATATGACCGATTTTTCAGAGGCTCTCCGCAATCTACATCAGACCCAAATTACAGCTCCGGCCCCTCGGGACGGGAGCGGGAAAACAAGTATTAAAGGAGTTATCATGGCAGAAAAACTGAAAATTATCGCGCTGGGCGGACTGAATGAGATCGGCAAGAACCTCACCGTCTATGAGTACGGCGGCGACATCATTGTGGTGGACTGCGGCATGGGCTTTCCCGACGACGACATGTACGGCATCGACGTGGTCATCCCCGACGTGAGCTACCTCATCAAGAACCAGAACAAGATCCGGGGCATCTTCATCACCCATGGACACGAGGACCACATCGGGGCCCTGCCCTACGTCCTGCGGTCCATCAACGCCCCCATCTACGCCACCCGCATGTCCGCCGGCCTCATCAAGCTGAAGCTGGAGGAGCACCGCCTGCTGGACCGCACCAAGCTCATCACCTGCGAGTCGGGCCAGGTTGTCAAGGCGGGGCGGTTCAGCGTGGAATTCATCCACGTCAACCACTCCATCGCCGACGCGGTGGCCTTCGCCATCAAGTGCCCGGCGGGCACCTGCGTCCACACCGGCGACTTCAAGATCGACGCCACCCCCATCCAGGGGGGCATGATGGACTTGGCCCGGCTGGGCGAGCTGGGCAAAGAGGGGGTGCTCGCCCTGCTGGCCGACTCCACCAACGTGGAGCGCCCCGGCTATACCCGCTCCGAGCGCAGCGTGGGCGCCTCCTTCGACGGCCTCTTCCGGGGCTGTGAGGAGCGGATTATCGTCACCACCTTCGCCTCCAACGTGGACCGCATTCAGCAGATCATCGACGTGGCCGCCCGGTACGGGCGGAAGGTGGCCGTCACCGGCCGGTCCATGGAGAACGTGATGAAGGTGTCCACCGAGCTGGGCTATATGAATGTCCCCGACGGCATTTTGATGGACCTGAATCACATCAAATCCCTGCCCAAGCACAAGGTCTGCATCATCACCACCGGCAGTCAGGGCGAGACCATGTCCGCCCTCACCCGCATGGCCTTCAACACCCACCGGCAGGTGGACCTCTTCCCCGGGGACCGGGTGATTATCTCCGCCTCCGCCATCCCGGGCAACGAGAACGCCATCGGCAGTGTGGTCAACGAGCTGTACCGCAAGGGGGTGGAGGTGCTCAACGAGCGGGAGCTGACCCTCCACGTCTCCGGCCACGCCTGCCAGGAGGAGCTGAAAATCATCCACGCCCTGGTCAAGCCCAAGTTCTTCATCCCCGTCCACGGCGAGCAGAGAATGTTGCAGATCCACGCCAAGCTGGCCCGCCAAATGGGCATGGAACCCAACCGCATCCTCATCGGCGATATTGGCCGGGTGATGGAATTCACCCCCAACTCCGCCAAGCTGGGCGGCACTGTCACCGCCGGCCAGGTCTTTGTGGACGGCTACGGCGTGGGCGACGTGGGCAGCGTGGTTCTCCGGGACCGGAAGCACCTGGCCGAGGACGGCATGATTGTCGTCGCCCTGTCCATGTCCGGGGAGGATGGCGCGCTGGTGTCCGGGCCGGACATCATCACCCGGGGCTTTGTCTATGTGAAGGAGTCCGAGGGGCTCCTGGAGGAGCTGCGCCAGGTGGCCCTGGAGGCCCTGCGCCGCGTGGACACCCGCTACACCACCGACTGGTCCGCCATCAAGAGCGCCATCCGGGGCGACCTGTCCGGCTACCTGTATAAGAAGACCAAGCGCTCCCCCATGATCCTGCCTGTCATCATGGAGGTCTGAACGCAAAACGTCCCCCTCCCGGGTTCGGGAGGGGGACGGTCTGTTTGGGACGCTCAGCAGCCGCCGTGGTGGCCGTGGCCGTTGGCATAGCCGAAGCCGCAGCCGTAGTAGGCGTAGCTTCCCACGTTGCCGGCGGCGGGGTCGTTCCCGGCGCAGTAGCCGGCGCAGGTGCCGTCGCAGTAAGCGCCGGCGTGGCTGTAGCCGCAGTAGGGCACGCTGTCGTGGTAGTGCCGGCCGGTCTCAGCGCAGCCGTCATAGGGGCAGACGCCAACGGCGGGCTGGACATACTGGGGCTGTGTCTCCTGGGGGGCGGCGGGCTGGGCGCAGGCGCCGTGGTGGCCATAGCCCCTTCCGCCGTGATGGCCGTGGGCGGCGGCGGGTATGACCAGCGCGGCGGCCAAAACGGCACAGAGCAGTCCGGCAGTCAGACGGTTCATCCTTCTCATCGCAAAAACGCTCCTTTTTTATCCGCCGAGAGAGGGCGGTAATGGTACAGGATATTATACCACCCGCCCCAGTGAAATGCAAGACAGAAAATGGATGCTCTCTGTCAGCTTATACTTGCGAAATGGGGCGCTTTGTGGTAGGATATCGGGAAGAAAGCAGAGGGGGAGAAAAAATATGCGCCATTTGATCGATTTCGGGGACCTGGCCCGGCAGGAGTGGGACGAGCTGTACGCCCGGGCCAGCCAGATTATGGACGCTCCGGACCAGTTTTTGGATGTGTGCCGGGGCAAGGTGATGGCCTCGCTGTTCTACGAGCCCTCCACCCGCACCAATTTTTCCTTCCAGACCGCTATGCTCCGCCTGGGCGGGACGGTGTTCGGCTTTGCCGACCCCAACTCCTCCTCGGTGTCCAAGGGGGAGAGCCTGAAGGACACCATCAAGATGGTGTCCGGCTACGCCGACGTGGTGGTCATGCGCACCCCCTGGGAGGGGGCGGCCAAGGCGGCCTCTTTGTACTCCAACGTCCCCGTGGTCAACGCCGGGGACGGCGGGCACATGCATCCCACCCAGACCACCGCCGACCTGACCACCATCACCCGCCTGCTGGGCCGGGCGGACGGGCTGGCAGTGGGCCTGTGCGGCGATTTGAAGAACGGACGCACCGTCCACTCCCTCATTAAAGCCCTGGCTAAATTTGAGGACATCCGTTTCTTCCTCATCTCCCCCCGGGAGCTGGCTATCCCCGACTATATGCGGGCATTTATGCGGGAGCACGATATGCGCTTCACCGAGGTCACCGGCCTGGAGGCGGTCATCCCCCAGCTGGACGTGCTGTACATGACCCGCATCCAGCGGGAGCGCTTTGTGGACCCCCTGGAGTATGAGCGGTGCAAGGGCGTGTATGTCCTCACCCGCCGGAAGCTGGACCGGGCCAAGAAGCATATGCTGGTTATGCACCCCCTGCCCCGGGTGGACGAGATCGCCGTGGACGTGGACGACGACCCTCGGGCGGTGTATTTTGAACAGGCCCGGTGCGGTATGTTCGCCCGCATGTCCCTGCTGTCCGACCTGGCGAACCAGCCCCGGCTGGACCGCACCGAGGCGGTGGAGATCGGAACCAGGCCCGTCTGCCGCAACCCCCGGTGCGTCACCCAGAGCCAGCTCTACCTGCCCCCCCTGGTGAAGCAAAACGGCGGCGTGGACTGCTGTGCCTTCTGCGACAGCGCGCTGGAGTGAAAAAATTGCGAAAAAGCCATTGACAGCCAAACGAAAATGTGGTAATATCCAAGGGCTGATGTGAGAGGAACACCATCCATGCGGGTGTAGTTCAATGGTAGAATCCCAGCCTTCCAAGCTGGTCGCGTGGGTTCGATTCCCATCACCCGCTCCAGACGCGCCTGTAGCTCAGGTGGATAGAGCAACTGCCTTCTAAGCAGTGGGCCGGGGGTTCGAGTCCCTTCAGGCGTACCAGCCAGCTTCAGGTGTAACCGGACATCAGTGATATGGTGGGTATAGCTCAGTTGGTTAGAGCACCGGATTGTGGTTCCGGGTGTCGAGGGTTCGAATCCCTTTACCCACCCCACACTTGAGGCGGAAGGGCCGGAGCTTCTGCTCCGGCCCGCGCCTTTTACCCGCGGATACAGGGGTGTAGCCAAGTGGTAAGGCAAGGGACTTTGACTCCCTCATCCGCTGGTTCGAGTCCAGCCATCCCTGCCAGCCAAACATCATGTGACCCGTTAGCTCAGTTGGTAGAGCAACTGCCTTTTAAGCCGTGGGTCCGGGGTTCGAGTCCCCGACGGGTCACCACGTCGGAGCAAAGTCCGCTTTGCTCCGGCGATTTTTTGCGCTCATTCCATTCTTGAAAATTATAGCAGGGAAATCAATTTTGAGAAAATAATGCTGCATTTGTAGGGCGCGACGACCCGGCGCGCCGCTGATGGGCAGATTTTGCAAACGGCGCGCCGGGGTCGTCGCGCCCTACAGACGCAAAGTTGATTTCTCTGAAATCATCGTTTCACCTGTGGACAATTTTCTGTTCCAGTGGTAAAATAGAAATGATAAATTGAGGGAGTGCGCCCCGGCGCAATTTCCCTGTGAGTTTTGGGAGGTCATAGTATGAAACGCCGAGTACTAAGCTTCGTTCTCACGCTGGCTCTGTGCTTGAACCTGTGCCCCGTGTGGGTGCTGGCCGCCGGTGAGGAGACGGGCGGCGGTATATGCCCGCACCATCAAGAGCACACGGCTGAGTGCGGGTATGCCGCGCCGTCGCCGGAGCAGGAATGTACGCACAGCCACGACGATGGCTGCTATGTGACGGAAACGAGCTGTACCCATCAGCATACAGCTGAGTGCGCACCGGAACCGGAGGACGCTTCCAGTTCCGGCGAGCCTGTTTCGTGCGCCCACGAGTGCACAGAGGACAGCGGCTGCGTCACGCGGACCCTGTCCTGCCAGCACGAGCACGACGGCGCTTGCGGCTATGCCCCGGAGGACCCCGGCGCGCCGTGTGCGTTTATCTGCCGGGTGTGTCCCATCGAAGACTTGATCGGCGAACTGCCCGACAGCGTTTCGGAACGCAACAGCGATCAGGTCCAGGCCCAGATCGAGGAAATTTACGCCTTGTATGATGAGCTGACCGATGACGAGCGTCAGCTCGTGGACCTGTCGCCCTGTGCCTCCCTGTGGGAGCAGGCAGATAAGCTGGGCGCTGTAGCGGAGGATGGCAAGACCTACATACTGTCGGCGAATGAGACCTTTGATTCCCCATACGTGATATCGAAGCCCACAATCATCGACACAAAGGAGTTTACCCTGTTTGGAACGGGCTCCAGCGCTGTACAGGTCACCGGAACCGGCGATCTGGAGATCAGAGGTAAGGTCGAGTCGAATAAGGTCGGTGTGGAGGTCCTGTCCGGCGGTACTCTGCGCATTACGGAGCCCGGAACGAACGTCAAAAGCGGGACCTATGCCCTGGATATCGCCTCCGGCGGAGTGGTGCAGCTCTCCGCTGGCGAATATTATGGAAAAATCGCCGCAATCCGGGCGGCAGACAATAATTTTGCCGATTTTCTCGCGCCGGGCTATGCCTATTTTGACGAAAACGGCAGTCCGATTCTGCCAGAGAATATGGCCACGGTCAAGGCCAATACGGTCGTAGTAGGCGAGTGTACCGACCACACGGGCAAAACCTATAAACATACCCCCGGCACCACGGAGCACACCTGGACCTGTCCGGCCTGCGGGACGGAGGATACAGAACCGTGTACCTTCGACTTCGAGGACAAGAACGGGACCTGCGCCTTGTGCGGCAATACCCTCACGATTGAAGTGGACGAGAACGATTTGACCGACCTGGTCTATGACGGCACCATCCAACCGGAGGATGTAAAGATTACGGTTACCCTGACCGACGGCTCCAACAAGGTGCTGGTGAAGGGGACTGACTACGAGGTCAAATATGAGCCCCGCAAGGACGCCGGAGAAATTAAGGTGACAGTTACTGGTATCACCTTCAACGGGACCTTTACCAAGACCTACACTGTGGACCCGGACCGGCCCGTTCTTGCCTGGGATACCACGCCGGTAGAGGTGGACTATGACGGCGAGCCAGTGGAGGCCAGCACGCCTGCCCAGACGGGCGACCTCCCGCCTGTGAAGATCAATATCCTGTCCACCGAAGATAATTTGCAGCAATACCTCCAGTACTCCTACAAGAAACAGGGGGATGCCGACTATACCGACGGCCTGCCCACCAACGCGGGCACCTATGACGTGATTGTCAGCCTCCCGGAGATGCAGAACTTTGAGGCCGCTGTCAGCGCCCCCATCACACTGACGATCAACCAAATCAGCCCCATTACCACGGCTCCCAAAGCCGCAAAGCCGACTTACAACGGAGAAAAGCAGGAACTGGTGACTGCGGGCGTGCTGGACCCTGTGGCGGTGGCAGACGGCCTGGAAATCCAATTTTCGGTAAATGAGAACGGCACCTACTCCACCACCATCCCCACCGGTACCAACGCATGGGAGGGCTACACTGTCTGGTACAAGGTAGTCGGACTGACCGGCAACTACATCGAACCGAACCCAAATCCGGCGGAGGTCAGCGACGTAGTAATCCAGCGCAAGCCGATCACCCCTATGGTGGAGCTGTCCCAGACGAAATACCAGTATGACGGCGACTGGAAAGAGCCTGTGGTCACGGTCAAGGACGGCGATACCGTTCTGCCGACAAGCGAGTACACTGTGACCTATGAAAACAACCGGGACGTAAGCACTGCGGATAAACCAGCAAAAGTTATCGTTGCCGATAAAACGGGCGGCAACTATGATATTACTGAGGTTACGGTCACATTCCAAATCACCCTCCGGGAGCAGGCGGCCCTGTCCATCACCGGCCAGCCCAGGACGGTCACTTACGGGGATCAGTTTCCTCTGGTCGCGCCCGGCGGTTCCGGCAACGGCGAGGTCACTTGGGCCATCATAGCTGGCTCAGATGTCGCAACGGTGAATCCAAAGAGCGGACAGATCACCATCGTCGGTGATGGTGAGGCCACGGTGAGAGCCACCAAATCCGGCAAGGACCCCGTGACCGGCGTGACCAATTACGAGGATGCCATCGCGACCTGGCCGTTTACCGCCAGCAAGAAGTCTGTCACCGCCATCGTGACGGCGGAGGATAAACCCTATGACACCAATACGAACGCCACTGTCCACGCTGTTGTAGAAGAGGGCGTTCTGTCTGGGGATGAGATTATCATTACCGGTCTGACCGGCACCTTTGACAGTGCGGGTGCCGGGGTGGATAAGACCGTAAAGGTAGATACAAGTAAGGCCACCATCACCGGCAAAAATTCTGAACACTACGCCGTTTCCTACTCCAGCACCACCGTCAAGGCGACCATCCACAAGGCGGTTGCAAAGATTACAACCCCGCCTGTTGCCGCAGCTCTGACTTACGACGGCACCGAGTGGGACCTGATTGCCGCTGCGCCAGTGGTTGACCCCGCCGGTGTTCCGGTGGAATACGCCCTGAGCAAGGACGGCCCCTACTCCACCGATTTCCCGAAGGCCACCAACGCGGGCACTTACACCGTCTGGTACCGCATTCAGGAGACAGACAATTATACCGGCGAGGCCCCCCAGAGCGTGACGGCGACGATTGCCAAAAAGTCAGTAGTCCCTGTCATTACGCTGGACCAAGATACTTTTATCTACAACGGTGACCCGAAGGAGCCGGTTGTCACGCTGACTGAGGCCGACGGTACTACGGAAATTCCGGCCGGTGAGTATACGGTAGCGTACAGCAACAATATCAACGTGGGTACCGCCGCCGCTGTGACTGTCACCGCCAAGCCTGACGGCAACTACTCGTTTACCGATGTAACAAAGGACTTTACTATCGAAAAGGAGAAGGCCAAAGTCACCACCGCCCCGGAAGCGGTGGGCGAACCGCTTGTCTTCAACACCAGAGCCCAGAAGCTGGTGACTGCGGGCGCGGGGACCGGCGGCACGATGGTTTACTCTGTGGATGGTGAGAACGGAACCTATTCGCCAACCATCCCTACCAAGACCAACGCCGGAGATTACACGGTACATTATAAGGTACAGGGCGATAGCAACCACAGCGACTCCGATGTGGGCTCGGTGGTTGTCACCATCGCCCCCAAGACGGTGAAGGACCCCACCATCACGCTGTTTGACGAGAATGGGGACCCACTTGTCAGCTATACCTATGACGGCAGTGCCAAAGAGCCCCAGGTTACAGTCGTTGACGGCAGTACGCCTATTGATGCAGGCGAATACGAGATCCGCTACGAAAACAACACAGACGCCGGTAATACCGCTACGGTCAACATCATCGACAAGCCGGGTGGCAATTACACCGTGTCGGGCTCCAAGACGTTTGTAATCCAAAAGGCGAATATCGTGTTCAATCCGGCTCCGAGCGCGGCTGTTATCACCTACGACGGCAAGGCCCATGAGCTCCTGGTCCCTGGCACGACCAGCGGCGGCGAAGTGCTGTACGCGCTGAACAGCGCAACAAGCAGGTATGACGCGGCCATCCCCCAGGCCACACTTGCGGGGGATTACACCGTCTATTACAAGGTCGTGGGAGATAAAAACCACAACGATTTCGCGGTGCAGTCCGTGGACGTGACCATCCAGCGCAAGGAGCTGACCGACATCACCATCGAGCTGACCCCCGACAGCTTTGAGTATGACGGCACGGAGAAGCTGCCCACAGTCACGGTTAAGGACGGCAAGACGGTACTGCCGGAGGAAGAGTATACATGGGAATGTGATGTGGATTCTCCGACGAACCAGGGTACTTACACCATTACAATTGAGGACGCTCCGGGCGGCAACTACGATCTGACCGGAGTTACCCCCAACACCGCCACCTTCACCATCGGCAAGACGGCGCAGGCTCCGCTGGTGATCGAGGACAAACCCACCTCCACTGTCTACGGTGACACGTTCACGCTGACCACCAGCGGCGGCTCCAGCAGCAGCGCGGTGACTTGGAGCGTGACAGGTCCTGCCACCGTGGACAAGAACACCGGCGATGTGGAGATCACAGGTGTGGGTGAGGTCACCATTACGGCCACCAATCCCGGCGACCAAAACTACCTGCCGGTCTCCGACCAGTGGACCTTTACCGCCGAGCCAAAGCCTGTTACGGCTTCCGTTGTGGTCGGGAATAAGGCCTATGACGGTACGACAAGCGCTGCCGTAACCACCGCTGATATTGACGCCGACCTTCTGACCGGCGACACAGTGACCATCGACCCGGCCAGCATTACCGCCGCCTTTGACACCGTCAATGTGGGCACGGGGAAGACCGTCACACTGGATACCTCCAAGGTTCAGGTGACTGGCGATACAGCCAAATATGACATCAGCTATCCCGACGCAGTGACGGCGAATATCACCCAGGCGACTACCAGAATCACCACCGAACCTACGGGAATCGCTCCGCTGACCTACACAGGCGAGCCTCAGGAGCTGGTCACGGCGGGCAAGACCAATGTGGGCTTCCTGGTCTATTCGCTGGACGGGACCAATTTCTCCCCCGACATCCCCACAGGGACCAACGCCGGAACCTACAACGTCTATTATAAGGTAGACGGGACCGCCGACTACACTGGCGTAGCCGTGAACACAACACCGATTTCCGTGACCATCGGCCCCAAGTCCATCACGCCTGTGGTGGAGCTGTCGGAGTCCTCCTTCCTGTACGACGGCACGAAGAAAGAACCGAAGGTTACAGTCAAGGATGGTAAAACCGTAATTGGCGAGGAGCAGTACACGATCACGTGGGCAAATGACGACACGTCGGTTACAGACGGATTGCTGACATCCGCCGGTACGTATACAGCCACCATCGAGAACGTCCCCAACGGGAACTATTCCTTCACTGTCACCGCCAAGGCGGAAATCGTCCCGGCGGAACAGGCCGCGATAGAGATCACCGGTCAGCCCGCCCATGTCTACTACGGTGACAGGATTACCAGCCTGGGGACCTCCGGCGGCACCGGAGAAGGAACGGTAAAATGGAGCGTCACAGCGGGCGGAGCCAGCGCTGAGATTGATGAGGACTCGAGCGTTCTCACCATCAAGGGCACCGGGTCCGTCACGGTCAAGGCGGAGCGAACGGTCCCCAACTATGGCCCCGTGAGCGCTGTCTGGACCTTTACCGTAGAGCCCAAGCCGGTTTTGGCGGAGGTGACGGTCACCGGGAAGGTCTACGATGGAACTACAGCTATTGCCGATGCCGACATTGCGGTGGCGGTAAAGGCCAGCGATTTGGTCGATTCTGTCAACGATGTTATCACAATCACCGCGAAGGGTACCTATGACAACGCCAACGTGGGGATCGGCAAAACGGTCACACTGTCCGATGTGAAGGTGACGGCTGACGCTGATAAATACAGCGTCGCCTATCCCGCCACCGCCAAGGGCGATATTACGCCAAGGGGAGTTGCTGTGACGGTCACGCTGTCCGGCAACGATTTGCAGACGGATAATACCGTCATGCCCCCCGCTTATTCCTACGACTACGACGGCACCGAGAAAAAACCCAATGTGACCGTCACAGCGAACGATGATAATGCGGTGCTGGCAGACAGCGACTACAGCGTGGGCTACGCCAATAACAAAAATGTCGGCGACGCAACTGTAACTGTCACCGCAAAGGAGGGCGGCAACTATACCTTTGCTGACGTAGAGGTGAAGTTCGCCATCAAGAAAACCGGCGCGGAGCTGACCAAGGCCCCGGCGGCCAAGAGCCTGACCTATACCGGACAGCTCCAGGACCTGGTGGACGTAGGCACCGCCACCGGCGGTACCGTGGTGTATTCCAAAACTGGTGCGGACAGCTCCTATTCGGAGACCATTCCCCAGGAGACGAACGCGGGCACCTACACCGTGTATTACATGGTAAAGGGCGACGACAACCACGCCGATACCGAGGCTGGTCAGGTGTCCGTGACCATCAAGCCGAAGGAAATCACCCCCGCCATCACGCTGGAGAAAAACTCCTACGAGTATGACGGCAATGCGAAAACCCCCGGTGTTACTGTCAAGGATGGTACGGATACGATTGACGGTTCGGAGTACAGCGTATCCTACCGCGACAACATCAACGCCGGTACGGCCACGGTCATCGTCAGCAACAACAACGGCGGCAACTACATCGTGAACGGTACGGCCACCTTTGAGATTACCAAAAAAGCGCCCACATTTACGGCTCCGGCGGGAAAAAGTGACTTGCAGTACAACGGCGAGGCGCAGGAGCTGGTCACGGCGGGTGTCTGCGGTGAGGGCACTGTGGAATACTCGGTGAACGGTGGGAATTATTCCACAGCTATCCCCGTAGGAACAGCTGTCGGCACCTACACCATCGACTACAAGGTGCTGGGCGACGCCAACCACAGCGACACCGCCCCGGTGCAGCTGACGGTGGAGATTGGTAAAAACAAGGTGACAAATCCCACCATCACCTTGTCCTCCAACCGATTTACGTACAATGGCAACCATCAGGAGCCCACCATCACCGTCTACGACAACAACAACCGTGAGATTCCGAAACGTGAGTACACGGTGACGATTACCGGCACTAAGAGCAACAATATGGTGGATGTGGACACCTACACCGTCACCATTACCACGCCGGACACCTCCAATTATGTCATTACTGATAATGGTACGGTCAATGTCCGAACCTTCGAGATCGTCCCGGCGGACCAGGAGAGCATTTCCATCACCGGCACCAAAGCCCAGGTCTACTACGGCGACACCATCCAGTTGGGCGTCACGGGCGGTACCGGCGCAGGGACCATTTCCTGGAAGGTCGAGGCTAAGGACGGCAGCGCAGTCTCCAGCACCATCAGCACCACGGGACTGCTCACCGTGCGGGACGTGGGCGGGCCTTACACTGTCACAGTGACCCGTACCAAGGACAACTACGGCACCGTATCCGCCGAGTGGGAGTTCAGCGTGAGCAAGAAGCCTGTGACGGCGGTGCTGACTGGCGTTGACAAGCCCTTTGACGGCAATACAACCGCAACTGTAAAGGCTAAGGTGGCCGCAAGCGACCTAGTGTTCGGTGATACGTTCACCATTCCGGATTTGACAGGCACCTTCGACAATGCGAATGCCGGAACGAATAAGACCATTACTATCACCGGCTCTGCCCCGACGATCTCTGACCCGAAGGCGGCCAACTACAATATCACTTATCCCGCCACTGCCACTGCGTCCATTCTGACGGGGGCCGCGACGGTGGATACCGACCCGGAAGCTGTGCCCAACCTGACGTACGACGCCAGCAAAGCCCAGGAGCTGGTGACAGCGGGCACTGTGACCGGCGGAACCATGGTCTACTCCCTGGACGACGGCACCAATTTTTCCGCCGCCATCCCCAAGGCCAAGGACGCCGGTAAGTATACGGTCTACTTCAAGGCTCAAGGCGACGGCAACCACACGGACAGCGAGGTCAAATCTGTGCAGGTGACCATCGATCAGCAGACGGTAGCATCGGGAGACGTTCAAATTGAGCTGACGCCCCCCAGCGCACAGTATGACGGCAATGTAAAGCGGCCCGAGGTCGTTGTCAGGGATAAAGCGAACAATGTGATTCCGAAGAGCGAGTATAAGGTCACGTATGTTGATGATTCCGGCGAGAACTGGACGAATCAGGGAACATACACAGTCAAGGTTGAGAATATCACCGGCGGCAACTATGTCGTTGAGACGGCTACAGCTGACTTTATAATCAGCACATCGGCCCAGGCCCCGCTGGAGATCGTCAACAAACCCGGCCTCGTCCACTACGGCGACACCTTCACCCTCAGCGCGGTAGGCGGCTCCGGCAACAGTGCGGTCAAATGGAGCAGCAGCGATGAGAATATTGCTTTTGTTGATGACAACGGTTTTGTGACCATCAAGGGAGTGGGTCCCGCCACGATCACCGCGACCAAGCCGGGCGGCAGCAACTATGACACGGTGACAGCGGACTATCCCCTCAACGCGCTGAAAAAACCGGTCACAGCCATTGTCACTGCGGACGACAAGGTGTACAACGGTGATGCGAACGCCACCCTCCACGTCACATGGGAGAAGGGTGCGCTAGTTGGGAATGACGAGATCAAAATTGAGACCCTGACGGGAACCTTCGAGGACGAGAAGGTCGGAACAAATAAAAAGGTGACCGTTACCTGTAAGTTTGTTGCTGATGCGACCTATAACAAGTACGACATCACCATCCCGCCCGACACCACCGCGTCCATTCTCAAGGCAGAAGCTGAGGCACCGTCCATAACAGCGAACACCTTGACATACAACGGCTCAGCCCAAGACCTTGTGACTGGCGGAACTCAGGGAACTACCCTCTACTCCGACACCCGGGACGGCGTATATACCGCGACTGTACCCACCGGGACCAACGCGAAAACCTACACGGTCTGGTACAAGGCAAAGGGCGATGCCAACCATAACGATTCCCAGCTCCAGGCTATCCAGGTGACCATCAGCCGGAAACCGCTGACGGCGGAAGCCGCGAATACCACCCTGTCCGGCAACGACTTGCAGACGGAAGCCGACGGAACCTATTACTATCAGTATGACGGAAGCGATAAAACCCCCTCTGTTATCATCAAAGACGGTTCTGCGGTCATCCCGGCCAGCGAGTACACTGTCAGCTACAGCGATAATAAGAACGTAGGTGAGGCCACCGTCACCATCACGAACAGCGAGGGCGGAAACTACATCGTCAGCGGCAGCGTGACATTCGAGATCCGCAAGGGCGGCGCGGAGCTGGTGAACGCTCCCCAGCCGGTCAGGGGCCTGACCTACACCGGACAGGCGCAGGAGCTGGTGACCGGAGGCACCGCGACGGGCGGCCACATCGAGTATGCGCTGGATGGCGGCGCGTGGAGTGAAGACATTCCCAAAGCGACCAATGCGGGAACTTATACGGTGACTTACAAGGCAGTAGGCGACGGTAACCACGAGGACGGCACAAAGGAAGGCGCGGTCACCGTGACCATCAGCCCGAAGGAAGTAATCAGTCCGAAGGTCACAGTGTCCGGTGGCCCCTATACCTATGACGGAAGCGCAAAGGAACCGGGTACCGCTAATGTCAAGGTGGAGGACGGCGGCAACACCATCCCCGACACCGAGTACGCCCTGTCCTACCGCGACAACGTCAACGCCGGTACAGCGACGGTCATCGTCACCAATGCCAACGGCGGCAACTACATCGTAAACGGTACAGGGACCTTTGTGATTGCGAAGGGTACCGCGTCGGTGGCGACGGCTCCGAAGGGCTTGGAGAATCTGCCCTACAACAGCACCGAGCAGGCGCTGATTGAGGCGGGCACCGCTTCCAACGGGACTATGGTGTATTCCCTGAGCGAGACCGGCGAGTATACTCCGGCCATCCCCACCGGGAAAGCGGTCGGCAGCTACACCGTCTGGTACAAGGCCCAGGGCGACAGCAACCACGGTGACAGCGAAGCCCAGTCGGTAACTGCCTCCATCGCCAAGAACACCGTGACCGCGCCCACCATCCAGGTCACGCCGGAGACGGCGACCTACACCGGAGAGAAGCAGGAGCCTGCGGTTACTGTCAAGGACGACGCTGGCATTGTGATCGACGGCAGTGAGTACACGGTGACGTACAGCGGTGATCTAATCAACGTGGGCCAGTACACTCTGACTATTACCGAAGCTGCCGATGGAAATTACGCGTTCACGCCTGGCAAGAACACCGCCGAATTTGAAATCCTTCCGGCGGACCAGACGCCTCTGACCATCACCGGCAAGCGGGAGCGGGTCTACTACGGCGACACCATCCAGTTGGGCGCAGAGGGCGGCAATGGGACGGTGACCTGGAAGGTCGATAACGGCCCCGCCAGGATCGACGAGAAGACTGGACTGCTCACCATTACCGGCGTGGGTTCTGTTACGGTCACAGCCACCAGTACGGCCACCGGCTACGACGACCAGACCGCCACTTGGCCGTTCTATGCGGACAAAAAGCAGGTCACAGCCGTTGTGACAGCGGCAGACAGGGCCTACAACGGCGATACGGATGCCGACTTGACCGTCACCATCAGCAGCGGCCTGGTTTCCGGCGACAGCATTACCGGAGCACAAGCGGAGGGACATTTCACGGATAAGAATGTCGGGGAGAACAAGACCGTCGTCATTGACAGCCTGACGTTCCCGGACGATATTAATGCAAAGTACGATATCGTTCCCCCTGTTACGGTTACCGCGACGATTTTCAAGGCGGACGTGGATGAAACAAAGGTGACCGCGCCCACGGCGGCGGTTGATTTGGAGTACACCGGCCTTGCCCAGGCGCTGGTCGCAGAGGGCTCCTCGCCGGACGGCGCCATGGAATATTCCCTGGACGGCAAAACCTACTCCGCCAGCCTCCCCACCGGCACCAACGCGGGCGATTACGAGGTCTGGTACCGGGTGAAGGGCGACGGCAACCACAACGACACAGCGGGCACAAAGCTGACCAACAAAGTGACCATCGACCCGCAGACTGTGGACACGCCGATCATCGAGTTCACGCCCAACAATATTGAGTATGACGGCAAGATGCACAAGCCCGCCGTCACAGTCAAGGACAACGAGGGGAGCGTGATTCCGGGAACGGAGTACGAAGCCACTTACGATGCCGCCACGGACTGGATCTCCGTGGGAGCTCACAAGGTCACCGTCACCGACAAGGATGGCGGAAACTACACCTTTGACGATGCGGAGGCGACATTTACGATTCGCCCGGCGGGCCAGGGCGCTCTGTCCATCGTAAATCAGCCCGGCAGGGTCCAGTACGGCGACAGCTTCACGCTGGCCGTTTCGGGCGGTACTGTGGCGGGTGACGTGACATGGGCCAGCAGTGATTCGACTACCGCTTCCATTGACTACCAGAGCGGTCTGGTAACAGTCCATAAGTCCGGCGGGCCGGTCACGATCACAGCCGAAAGGACGGTCGCAGGTTACGAAACGGTCAGGGCCACCTGGACATTCAGCGCGGGAAAGAAGTCCGTCACGCCCATCGTGACCGCCAGAGACAAGGTGTTTGATGGGGACGACAGCGCCAACCTGGACATCACATGGCAGTCCGGCGACCTGCTGAACGGCGATACCATCCCCCTGAACCTGACCGGCAAGTTCAGCGACGCCAATGTGGGAACCAACAAGACCGTCACCGTCACGGGAACCCTTCCCGCCGACGAGCGGTACGACATCAAGCTTCCCCCCTTCCCGACGGCGTCCATCACCCCAAAGGCCGCCAGCCTGACAGGAGCGACAAATCCTGAGTTGACCTACAACGGCAATCCTCGGCCCCTGGTCAGCGGCGTTACAGCGACAAACGGCACCCTCGCCTATTCCCGGAACGGCACCTACTACACGCTGAGCGTTCCCAAGGAGACCAACGCGGGTACGTACACCGTCTGGTACAAGGCCCAGGCCGATGCCGATGGGAACTATAAGGACAGCCCCGCAGTCGGTGTGGAGGTGACCATCAAGCCGAGGGAGGTGACAGATCCTGTCATCGAGCTGTCCGGCGGCGACTTGCAGATAGACACCGATGGAACCTATTACTATGAGTATGACGGAAGTTATAAAACTCCCTCCGTTATCATCAAAGACGGTTCGGCGGTCATTCCAGCCAGCGAGTACACGGTCGGCTACAGCGACAACAGGAACGTGGGCGACGCCACTGTCACCGTCACTGACAACCCCGGCGGGAACTACAGCATCACAGAGAAGACCGCGACCTTCACCATCAGGGCGGGAGCTCCCGCTGTGACGGCGGAGCCGGAGCCCAGGAACCTGACCTACAACGGACGGGAGCAGACCCTTGTGACACGCGGCGCCGCAGTCAATGGCCACATGGAGTATTCCTTTGATGAGTACGACGACTACGGCACAGCGCTCCCCAAGGAAATTGATGCGGGCGTTTATGAGGTCTGGTACAAGGTAGTGGGTGATGACGGCACCGAAACCATTCCGGAATTGGTGATTGCGGAAATCCTGCCGAAGACGGTTATCCCTACGGTCACAGTGAGCCTGACGAGCGATCCGCTCCAGTGTACCGGTTCCCCGCTAAAGCCTCCTGTAATCGTAGTCGTGGAAAACAAAACGCTTACGAACAATGTGGATTATACCGTTACCTACAGCAATAACATCAAAGCAGGCACGGCAACAGTTACGGTTCAGAGTGTGAGCGGCTGCAATTACCAATTCTCCGCCACAGCATACTTTGAGATCGTGAAGGGCAAAGCGGAATTTTTGGTGAAGCCAAGTGCCAATGAAAATTTGTTCTACACCGGAGAGCCCCAGGCGCTTGTTACCACAGGCATAACGCAGGACGGCCTTGTGCTCTATTCCACGGACGGCCTCAACTACTCCCCCATTGTTCCCACTAAGACCGAGCGGGGCAACTACTCGGTGATTGCCAAGGTGCAGGGGAACGACACCCACGAGGACAGTGACCTTGTGGTGATCCCCTCCGTGAAAATCGACAGGAACCAGGTGCAGTCCCCGACTGTGGCCCTGTCCGAAAACAGCATGGAATACACCGGCACCGAGTTGAAGCCCACCGTTACCGTGACCGACAAGGGCAAGGTCATCCCGGCTGGTGAATATACGGTGTCCTACAGCAACAACGTGAAGATTGGCGAGGCCACCGTTACCGTTACCGGAAACGGGGACAACTACACGACCTTCACGGCGACCGCCAAATTCCAGATCGTGGACGGCAGTCAGCCCGTCCTGACTATCACCGGCAAGCAGGACAGCGTGGTCTACGGCGATACCCTCCGCCTGGGTGCCACCGGCGGAACCGGAGCGGTGACCTGGAGCAGCAGCGACACGAACGTTGCCGCCATCGACAGCAGTACCGGCGTGGTGACCACCAAGAAGTCCGGCAGCGTCACGATTACAGCCGCCTCCGGAAGCCTGACCGACACCTGGACCTTCACCGTGGCCCCGAAGCCAGTCACCGCAGTTGTGATTGCCGCAGAGAAGCCCTACGACAACAGCACGACCGCCACGTTGACCGTCACCCTCAGCGGACTGGTCGCAGGTGACAATGTTGACACCGTGACCGCCACAGGACATTTCATGGACGCGAACGTGGGGACGAACAAGACCGTCATTATTGAAAGTCTGACAATCCCGGATGGCGTCAAGGAAAAATACTCTGTCACGGCTCCTGCCACCACCACGGGTAACATCACCCCGGCGGCGGCAAAGGTGACGGATGCGCCGAAAGCCGTTACAGGTCTGACCTACACCGGCCTTCCGAAGGCCTTGGTGACCCCCGGCACGGCGGAGGGCGGAAATCTGGCCTACTCTCTGGACGGCACCAGCTACAGCTATAGCGTTCCCACGGCTGTGGACGCGGGCAGCTATACCGTCTGGTACAAGGCCGTCGCCGGAGACGACAATCACAAGGACAGCGCGGTCAATAAAGTGGAGAATGTGACCATTGGCGTGAACAGGGATACACCTACCGTCCTGTGTACGCCGGACACGTTCCAGTATGACAGCACGGCGAAAACGCCCACCATCGTTGTCAGGGATTCTCAAAACCGCATTATCCCGGAGAGCGAGTACACCGTAGAACTTCCCGATGGCCGGATCGCGGTGAAAGAATACGAAGTGACTGTCACAGACAAGCCGGGCGGCAACTATGAGTTCACCACTCCTGTGAAAGGTACCTTTAAGATCGTATCCGCCAGCCAGAACCCTCTGTCCATCATCACCAGCACGCCGACCAATATCCACTACGGCGACAGCTTCCGCCTGAGCGCCATGGGCGGCTCCGGAAGCGGCGCGATCAAGTGGAGCATCAAGGAAAGAAGCGGCGTGGCGACCATCGGCGACGATGGCGTCGTGACCGTAATAGGCACCGGCGGATTTACCGTGGAAGCCTACCGGGAGGCCGCAGACGGCTACAACCAGTCCAACACGGCCAGCGTAGCCTTTGAGGCAAAGCCGAAGCCCGTGACCCCGGTGGTAACGGCGGCCGACAAGCCCTATGACGGAACGACCGATGCGACCTTGACAGCGTCCTGGAAGAGCGGCGATCTGGTAGGCACTGACACGATTACCCTCACTGTGGGCGGCGCATTTGCAACGGCGGACGCTGGCACAGGCAAGCGGGTGGACATCACGTCGTCAAATCCTGTCGGGGAGTCCGGAAATTACATGATCACCTGGCCTGACAGCACCACAGCGTCGATCTACAAGGTAGACGCGAAGTTGGCCACCGCACCTACCGATCCCAACCTGACCTACAACGGTAGCGCACAGAACCTTGTCACCGGCGGTACGACGGTGAATGGCATTGGCGTTGTGGAGTACAGCACGAGCGAAAAGGGCGCCTATTCCACCACCATTCCCACCGGCACCGAGGTCGGCAAGTACACCGTCTGGTATAAGGTCGCGGACAGCGTGAACTACACCGGCATACCCGCCGCGTCCATCGAAGTGGAGATTAAGAAGGCAGCCCCGAAGATCACCACTTCCCCCGCGGCATCTGGTACTGCGGGACAGCTGCTGAGCGATATTAAATTGAACGGCGGCGCAATAGAAGGTAGTGTGACGGGCAAGTTTGCTTGGGAGGATGGCAGCATCCAGGCTGTAGACGGCACTTCGTATAACGTGATCTTCACGCCAGACCCGGACTACACTGCCAACTACAACACAGTCACAATCCAAGTCCAAGTGACCTTCACCAGTTCTACCTCCAGCTCCGGCGGCAATACCACCAACAGCACCCCGACAAAGACCACCGTCCAGAACGGTACGGCGAGCACTGTAGTGAGCGCCGCAGACGGCAGAAAGCTGGTGCGGCAGGCGGCGGCGAGTCAGAGCAGCAGCATTCTCATCAAGCCGGAGATCACCGGCGACGTGAACAAGTCGGAGGTCTCCATCCCGGCCTCTACGGTGAGCCAGATTGAGAGGGAGACCAACGCGGCCCTCACCGTCTCCGCGCCCATCGCCGACGTGACCATCCCCCAGAGCGCCATGGACACCCTGAGCCGCGATGGCGGCACGGTCAAGGTGGTCACGGAGCAGGTGGAGCAGGGCATTGCCCTGACCCTGACCGCCGGCGGCAAGGCGGTGGAGAACGTTCCCGGCGGCGTGACCCTCGCCGTCCCTGCGGCGGACGCCGGCCCCGGCACGGTAGCCGTGCTGGTCCATGAGGACGGCACCCGGGAGACCATCCGCAAGAGCGTTGTGGAAAACGGCGCGATGAACATCCCGCTGAGCGGCTCCGCCACGGTGGAGATCGTGGACAACAGCAAGTCCTTCGCCGACGTGGCGGACACCGATTGGTCGTCTGACGCCGTGGCCTTCGCCAGTGCCCACGAGCTGTTCAGCGGCACCAGCGAGACCACCTTCAGCCCGGACCAGGCTATGAGCCGGGGCATGCTTGCCACCGTGCTCTACAACCTGGAGGGCCGGCCCGACCAGGCCGCGACCGGCGGCTACAGCGATGTCAGCAGCGACGCCTGGTACGCCGACGGCGTCGCCTGGGCGGCGGGGAACGGCATCGCCAGCGGCTACGGCGACGGCCAGTTCGGCCCCGACGACAGCATCACCCGGGAGCAGTTCGTGGTCATGCTCTGGAAGTACGCGGGAAGCCCCAAGGCAAACAGCCAGTCCCTGGACTTCACCGACGCGGACCAGGCCAGCGCCTACGCCCAGGAGGCCCTGTGCTGGGCCGTGGAGCAGGGCATCCTCAGCGGCTACACCGACGGCCAGCTGGCCCCCGGCGGAACCGCTACCCGCGCCCAGGCGGCACAGATGCTGAAAAGCTTCATGAGCGCGCCCGGCGTCAAGCTCTGAATCGGCAATAACGCGAAAGCCCGCCCTGTGCCATACCGGCACAGGGCGGGCTTCTTGCTTGGAAAAATATCTGAATGCGGGGCGGACCGAAAAACAAAAAGCCATGAGATCAAAAGATCTCATGGCTTTTTCTGGCACGCCCGAAGGGACTCGAACCCCCAACATTCAGAACCGGAATCTGACGCTCTATCCAATTGAACTACGGACGCACATCTCAAAGGCGCTATGCTAGTATAGCACCTTTGAGCAAATTTGTAAAGAGGAAAATTCCCAATTTGCGTGAAAAATTATATTCAGGGCTGGACATCCCGGTAGGGGGCCAGCTCCTCGGCCTCCAGGTCGTCAAAGACCTTGGCGAAGGTCTCCGCCTCCATGGTCTCGTGGTCCAGGAGGTACCGGGCCACCACCTCCAGCTCATGGCGGCGCTGGGTGAGGATGCGCTCACAGTCGGCGTAGGCGCTGTCGATGAGGTCCTTGACCTCCTGGTCGATGAGGTTGGCCGTCTCCTCGGAATAGCTCTTGGCCTGGGCCATGGAGCGGCCGATGAACACTTCGTCGTGGCCGCTCTCAAAGGTGACGCTGCCCAGCTTGCCGCTCATGCCGTAGCGCATGACCATGTTCCGTGCGATGGAGGAGGCCCGCTGAATATCGCTGCCCGCGCCGGTGGAGATATCCCCCAAAACCAGCTGCTCCGCCACCCGTCCGCCCAGGCACCGGGCGATCTGCTCGGTGAGCTCCTTTTTGGACTGGTAGGCCCGGTCCTCGTCGGGCAGGGAGATGGTCATGCCACCCGCCTGCCCCCGGGGGATGATGGTGATCTGGTGGACCGGGTCGGCGGTGGACAGCTCGTGGATCACCACCGCGTGGCCCGCCTCGTGATAGGCGGTGAGGGTCCGGGTGCGCTCAGTGACCACCCGGCTGCGCTTCTCCGGGCCGGCGATCACCTTGAGCATGGCCTCGTGGAGGTCAGACCGGGTGATAAACCGCCGGTCCGACCGGGCGGCCAGCAGGGCGGACTCGTTTAGCAGATTTTCCAGGTCGGCCCCGGTGAAGCCGGATGTGGCCCGGGCCACATCCTTCAGGATCACGTCCTCCGCCAGGGGCTTTTCCCGGGCGTGGACCTTCAAAATGTCCTCCCGGCCCTTGATGTCGGGCAGGCCCACATAGATCTGCCGGTCAAACCGTCCGGGCCGCAGGAGGGCCGGGTCCAGGATGTCCTGCCGGTTGGTGGCGGCGATCACGATGACCCCCTCGTTGGAGGCGAAGCCGTCCATCTCCACCAGCAGCTGGTTCAGGGTCTGCTCCCGCTCGTCGTGGCCGCCGCCCAGGCCGGTGCCCCGCTGACGGCCCACGGCGTCAATCTCGTCGATAAACACGATGGCCGGGGCGTCCTTTTTGGCCTGGTCGAAGAGATCCCGGACCCGGGACGCGCCCACGCCCACGTAGAGCTCCACAAAGTCAGAGCCGGAGATGGACAGAAACTGTACCCCGGCCTCCCCGGCCACCGCCTTGGCGATGAGGGTCTTGCCGGTGCCCGGAGGGCCCACCAGCAGCACGCCCTTGGGGATGCGGGCGCCCAGGGAGGTGAATTTCTGGGGGTCCCGGAGGAACTCCACAATCTCCTGGAGCTCCTCCTTTTCCTCCTCCGCCCCGGCCACGTCCTGGAAGGTGACCTTCTTCCCCTGGTCGGACAGGGTGCGGGTCCGGGCGTGACCGAACCGGGCCGCGCCGGGCGTGCCCCCTCCGCCGCCGCTGGTCCCCCGCTGACGGACCAGAAGGAAGTAGAACAGGCACAGCACCGCCGCCGCCACCAGGTAGGGGACCAGGTTGTACCACCAGGAGCCCTCCACGCCGGGGGGATAGTCATACCCCTTCAGCACGCCGGTGGACAGCTGCTCGTTGATAATTTCCCTCATGTCCTCCTGGAACATAGCGGGGTTGGCCACCTGATAGGTGAGCCGGACAGCCTCCCCTCCGTTCTGGTCCCGGAGGGACAGGGTGAGGGTCTTGCCCTCCAGGGTGAAGTACTCCACCCGTTCCCGGAGGAACAGGGTGCGGATCTGACTGTAGGTGAGCGCGTCGTTCCGCTCCATGTGCTGGAGGGCGCTGAAGGTGAAGAAGATCATCAGTCCCAGCAGCACATAGAGGACGACATCCCGCGGGCCAAAGCGTCTCATAGCATGAATTCCTTTCCTGTTACCCTCCGTAGACCTCCGGCTTTAAAATACCGATGTAAGGGAGGTTGCGGTACTTTTCGGCGTAATCCAGGCCGTAGCCCACCACAAAGGCGTCGGGGATAGTAAAGCCGGCGTAGTGCAGGTCCACCGGCTTGGTCCGGCGGTCGGGCTTATCCAGTAAGGTACACAGCCGGACGGACGCGGGGTGGCGGTGGTTCAAAATGTTCAAAAGATAGCTGAGGGTGTTGCCGCTGTCCAGAATGTCCTCCACCACGATGACGTGCCGGCCGGTGATGTCCTCGGTGAGGTCCTTGGTGATCTGGACCTGACCGCTGGAGGTGGTGCCGGTGCCGTAGGAGGAGACGGACATGAAGTCCAGGGTGCAGGGCAGGTCGATGGCCCGGCACAGGTCGGCCATGAAGATGAACGACCCCCGGAGCACGCTGATGAGCATGACCTCCTTGCCCGCGTAGTCCGCCTCAATCTGACGGGCGATCTCCTGGACCCGGTTTTTCAGCTGCTCCTCAGTAAATAATATCTCCTGAATATCTTTCTCTAACATGGAAATTTTCTTCC
This sequence comes from Firmicutes bacterium ASF500, assembly GCA_000492175.2. Lineage (NCBI taxonomy): Bacteria > Bacillati > Bacillota > Firmicutes bacterium ASF500. The sequence goes on from CP097573.1 coordinate 2,557,278, forward strand.
TTTCATTCGATGTTGGATACGGTGATATGCCAGGCGTGCTGTCCCTCCCGGGGGGCGAAGCTCCGGTCGGGGCCCAGTCCGGCCACGGCGGCGATTTGACCGCCGCAGTCAAAGACGGGCAGGGCGTCCCGCTGGAAGCGGGGCAGGCGCTCCTCAATCATCCACTTTTTTACCGTTTTCCCCAGCCTCCCCGGAGGGGTGAGCCGGTCGCCGGTGCGGCGGGGGCGGACGGTGAGGGCTTGAATGGCCGCGCCGTCCAGCCAGAAGTCCCAGGGGGTCTGGGGCTGGCTGTGGAAGTCCTCCCGCTGGACCGAAATGTGCCAGGGGCCGCAGTCCTGCCGTCCGGGCAGGGACAGCGGGGCCTCCTCCAGGGGAATGAGCCCGATGCGGGGGACCAGCAGCAGTCTGTCGTAGGACCGGCGTGCGTTGGTGTTGCGGGGCAGATAGAGCTCCGCCGAGGGGTCCGTCCCCCGGCACAGCCGGAGCAGGGCGTTGAGGTGGACCGCCCCGCAGTTTTGGTCGCCTCCCCACAGCCGTCCCAGCAGCAGCCGGAGACAGCGGCTGGCCACCGGGTCGGGGGCGGCGGCAATGGCCCGCGCGCTGATCGACAGCCCGCCGTCCAGAACCTGGGCGCGCTCCGCCAGGGCCCGGGCCTGGTCAGTGAGCACCTCCTCGTCCGCCCGGAGAAGGGCGGCGGTGTTCACCAGCCGGGCGGCAAAGCCGGGGGCCACGTCCTCCAGTACCGGGAGGACCTGGTGGCGGATGCGGTTGCGAGTGTAGTCGTCGTTGTCGTTGGAGCTGTCCTCCATGTGGGGCAGGCACCAGAGGCGGAGGTAGTCCTCCACCTGCCGGCGGGTGACGGTGAGAAGGGGGCGGATGATGTTATCCCGCCGGGGCAGAATGCCCCCCAGCCCCCGCAGTCCGGAGCCCCGGGCCAGGTGGAAGAGAATGGTCTCCACATTGTCGCTGGCGGTGTGGGCGGTGGCGATCAGGTCCGCTCCCGCCTCCTCCGCCGCCCGGCGGAGAAAGGCGTAGCGCATGTCCCGGGCGGTCTCCTCGACGCCCGTCCCCCGGAGGCGGGACTGACGGGCCACGTCTCCCGAGCCGGTGTACAGCCGGACGGCGGGGACGGTCTCCCCTCCGGGCAGCCGGTGCTCCCCGCAGCAAAGGGCGGTGAACTGCTCCACAAACCGCTGGTCCCGGTCGGATTCCGCCCCCCGCAGCTGGTGGTTGTAGTGGGCGGCGGCCAGGGTAAAGTCCAGCTGGTCCCGGAGGCGGTAGAGGATATGGAGCATGGCGATGGAGTCCGCTCCGCCGGAGACGGCGCACAGCACCGTGGACCCAGCGGGGATCAGGTCCTGCTCACGAATGAAGGTCTCAACTGTCTTTAACATGGCAGGACCTGCCTTTCTATGTAGGGGCGGATATAATCCGCCTGCTTGGCCGTAGCATTGTAGGGCGCGACGACCCCGGCGCGCCGCGTTGACCGGGCCGTGTTTGGGACGGCGCGCCGAGTCGTCGCGCCCTACACACATTCCTAGGAATATTCCTCCCGCCGCCATTCCATGTCGGTGAAGGTGGTGAACTCAGGGGTCCACTGCAATTCGACGGTGCCCGTCTCGCCGTGGCGGTTCTTTGCGATGATGCACTCGGCCAGGTTGGGGTTCTCGGTGTCCTTGTTGTAATAACCCTCTCGGTAGAGGAAGAGGACGATGTCGGCGTCCTGCTCGATGGCCCCGGACTCCCGCAGGTCGGACAGCATGGGCCGCTTGTCCTGGCGGCTCTCGTTGGCCCGGGACAGCTGGCTGAGGCACAGCACAGGCACGTTCAGCTCCTTAGCCATAATTTTCAAGCTCCGGGAGATGTCGGAAACCACCTGCTGGCGGTTCTCCCCCCGGTTATTGGACTTGCCTCCGGCGGACTGCATCAGCTGGAGGTAGTCGATGACGATGAGACCCAAGTCCTCCACCCGGCGGCACTTGGCGTTGATGTCGGCCACGGTGACGGAGGAGTCGTCGTCGATGTAGATGGTGGAGCGGTTGAGGGAGTCGGCGGCGGCGGCCACGCTCTCCCAGTCCTGGTCGGACAGCTTGCCGGTAACCAGCTTCTTGTTGTCCACAAAGCACTCGCTGGAGATCAGCCGCAGGGCCAGCTGCTCCCGGCTCATCTCCAGAGAGAAGAAGGCCACCTTTTTCCCCGATTTCTTGCCCGCGTCCAGGAGGATGTTCAGAGCCATAGAGGTCTTGCCCATGCCGGGGCGGGCGGCCAGGAGGATCAGGTCGGAGTTGTTCAGGCCGGAGATGGCCCGGTCCAGGTCCCGCAGGCCGGTGGACATGCCGGGAATGGCGTTCTCGCTGGCGGCCAGCTCCTCCAGGCGGTCGTACACGTCGATGATGACATCGGAGATGGGCACCAGCCCCCGGGCGGCGCGGCCCTGACGGATGGCGTAAATGCGCTGCTCCGCCGCCTCCAGAATGTCCTGCCCGGTGGAGATCCCCTCCTGAATCATGGCGGTCAGCTCCCCCGCCGCCTCGGCCACCCGGCGCAGAAGGGTCTTGTCCTTGATGATCTCGATGTACTCCCCCACGTTGGCGGCGGTAGGGGTGGTGTCCATGAGCTGCAATATGTAGCCCCGGGACTGGTTCTCGTCATAGTAGCCGTTCTGCTTCATGTTCTCCAGCACCGTCACCGGGTCGATAGTGAGGGAGTAGTTGAACATGGAGTAGATGGTCTCGTAAATTTCCTTATTCTGGCGGATGTAGAAGTCGTCAGTGCGCAGCTTGTCGATGACCTCCGACACACACCGGGGGTCGATGAGCATGGAGCCCAGCACCGCCTGCTCCGCCTCCACGCTGTGGGGCAGCTGCCGGAGCAGTAATTCGTCCGTCTCTGTGGGCAATGAGGTCACCTCCCTTTTTACTGCCGTAGGGCGCGACGACCCCGGCGCGCCGGATTAACGGAATTGCTTTCGTGGCGGCGCGCCGGGTCGTCGCGCCTTACACACGGATATGTTCGGCGGTTACCCCTCCGTCACCATTACGTTGACGGTGCCGCTGACCTCATAGCCCAGCTTGGCCTTGATCTGATAGCTGCCGCAGGACTTGATAGGCTCGTCCAGGACCAGCTTGGCCTTGGGGATGCTGACGCCGTGCTGGGCGGACAGGGCGTCGGAAATTTCCTTTCCGGTGACCGCGCCGAAGAGGCGTCCGCCCTCGCCGGCCTTGGCGGGGATCTTCACCATCAGGCCCTCCAGCTTCTTGGACAGGGCCTCGGCCTCCGCCTTCTCAGCGGCCTCCTGGGCCTTGCGGGCCTTCTCCTGCTGCTTCATGGTGTTCACGTTCTCCGCCGTGGCGGAGACGGCCAGCTTCCGGGGCAGAAGGAAGTTCCGGGCGTAGCCGTCGGACACCTCCACCAGCTGGCCCTTCTTGCCCTGGCCCCGTACGTCCTGCTGTAAGATTACTTTCATTGAAATCAAGTCCTTTCTGATGTTGTTTTATTTGGTAGGGGCGGCCTGTGGCCGCCCGCTGGGAGCTGCGTGGGGGGTGCGGGCGGCCACAGGCCGCCCCTACAGACGCCGGCGTGTAGGGCGCGACGACCCCGGCGCGCCGTTCTCCCAAAGGCACCCGCTCTCCGTGGACGGCGGGCCGGGTCGTCCCGCCCTACAAAGGGCTCAAAATCCTCGTTTGCTTCGCACATTTCGCCTGCGGGGACGAAGGTTTTTTACTCCTCCTCCAGATACTGGTCGATGGCCCGGGCCAGGGCGGAGGCGACCTCGTCCACGCTCTGGCCGGAGACCTGACCGCCGGCGGCGGCGGCGTTGCCGCCGCCCCCCAGCTTCTCCAGAATAATCTGGACGTTGGTGTCCCCCATGGAGCGGCCGGAGATGTTCACCCGCTCGCCGTCGGGGGAGATGACAAAGGAGGCGTCGATGCCGATGATGTTCAGCAGCTCGTCCGCCGCCTGGGCGGCGGTGACCCGGCCCACGGGGTGGCTGGCCACGGCGATGGCGATATTGTTCTTATAGAGCTTGGCGTTCTGGATGATGGAGTACTTGGCGATGGTGCCCGCCAGGTCGTTCTGGAAGAGCTTTTTCACCTCGGCGGTGTCCGCCCCGGAGCGGCGGAGGAAGGCCGCGGCCTCAAAGGTACGGCCACCGGTGCGCATGGTGAAGTTTTTGGTGTCCAGCACGATGCCGGCCAGAAGGGCCTCGGCCTCCGCTCGGAGGAGGTGGGCGGGCTCCATCACGTACTGGAGCAGCTCGGTGACCAGCTCGGAGGCGGAGGAGGCGTAGGGCTCGTGGTAGTTCAGGGCCGCGCCCTCGATATAGGTGGCCGCCCGGCGGTGGTGGTCGATCACCGCCACCCGGTTGCAGGACTGGAGTACCTCCAGGGCCTGAACCTGCTCCGGGCGGTTGGTGTCCACCACCACCACGAGAGACCGGCTGTCGGCGATAATCAGGGCCTCCTGGGCGGAGAGGAAGCAGTCGTGATACTCGGGCAGCTGGCTCAGCCGGTCGATGAGCTCCTGGGAGGGGGGACAGCCGGACTCCCGGATGATATGGGCGGGGACCCCGTTCTTCCGGCACAGGGCGCATACCCCGGCGGCGGCGCCGACGGCGTCGTTGTCCGCCTGCCGGTGGCCCATGATAAAGACCTGGGAGGAGTCGGACACCAGGGAGGACAGGGCGTTTGCCATGACCCGGCTCTTCACCTTGGTCCGCTTCTCCGTCTCCTTGGACCGGCCTCCGTAGAACTCGAAGGTGAACTTGTTGCGGATGACCGCCTGGTCGCCCCCTCGGGACAGGGCCATATCAATGGACAGGTTAGCGAAGTCCAGCAGCTCCCGGTAGCTGTCCCCGTCCTTGCCTATGCCGATGGACAGGGAGGCGTTCATCCCGCTGGGGTTGACCACCTGATGGACGGCGTCCAAAATGTCGAACTTCTCCTCCACGAATTTGGATAGGTAGCGCTCCTCAAAGATGAACAGGTAGCGCTCCCGCTGATAGCGGCGCAGGAAGCCCCCGGTGTGGGCCACCCACTTTTCCAGGCGGGAGTCGATCTCCGCCATGATGTTGGAGCGCTCGTTCTCGCTGAGGTTCTTCAAAAGGTCGTCGTAGTTGTCCAGCAGCAGCACCGCCGCCACCGGGCGGCTGTCCTGATACTTCTCCCGGGTGAGGGACAGCTCGGTGACATCCACCCAGTAGGTGGTGGCCAGAAAGCCGCCGCCGCGGCCTCCGGTGCGCACCAGATGGCCGAAGACCAGGAACCGCCGGCCGGCGTACTCCACCTCACCGGGGCACTGGCTCTTGCCCTCCATCAGCCAGTGAACGTCGAAGTTGGGGATCAGGGCGGACAGCTTGGCGTCGTACAGGTGCTCCCGCTGGTCGGAGAGCTTTAAAAAGCGGTCGTTGGTCCAGATGATGTCGTCGCTCTCCGGACGGAAGAGCACCATGGGCAGAGGGGAGTTGACCATGGTGTCCTTGGTGGCGGTGTCCACGGTGCCGGTGAAGTTGTCCAGATATTTGTTGATCTCCCTCCGCCTGCGCCGGGAGTCCTCCCGGCTGTACAGAGCCAGAGCGGCCACCACCGCCAGCTCAATCCCGGCCAGCGGCCAGGAGAAGGCGGCGGACAGCAGAGCAAAGACGGTCAAACAGATAAAATACAGCCGGAAGCTGGGCTGGAGCAGTTTGTTCAGCTTTCGGTTCAAGGAAACAGCCCCCCTCTCAGTGAATCGTATACAACAATAAGGTAGCTTATTATATCAAATCACAGCGGGAAGTACAAGCATAAAATGCCGCTCCGGGCCTTGACCGGAGGAAAAATGCTGTTATAATATAGGTTATCCTAAACTGGAAACAGGAGTGACCCGCTATGGAAATCAAAATTACCCGCGCCGCGGCGCTGAAAGAGAAGCCCGATTCCTCCACCCTGGTGTTCGGCAAGGCCATGACCGACCATATGTTCATCGTGGACTACGACGCCGGCCAGGGCTGGCACGACCCCCGCGTCGTCCCCTACGGCCCCCTCCAGATCGACCCCGCCGCCAAGGTCCTGCACTACGGCGAGGAGATCTTCGAGGGCCTGAAGGCCTACCGCACCCAGGACGGCTCCATCCAGCTGTTCCGCCCCCGGGACAACATCGCCCGGATGAACCAGTCCGCCCAGCGGCTCTGCCTGCCTCAGATTCCCGAGGAGCTGGCCCTGGCCGGCATCACCGAGCTGGTGAAGGTGGAGCAGGACTGGGTACCCAGCGAGAAGGACACCTCCCTGTATATCCGGCCCTTCATGATCGGCCTGGACGCCGCTCTGGGCGTCCACTCCTCCCATCACGTGCAGTACATCGTGGTGGTCTGCCCCGTGGGAGCCTACTACCCCGAGGGGCTGAACCCGGTGAAGATTTATGTGGAGGAGAAAGACGTGCGGGCCGTCAAGGGCGGCATGGGCATGGCTAAGACGGGCGGCAACTACGCCGCCTCCCTCCGGGCCGGCGACCAGGCCGAGAAGGCGGGCTACAGCCAGGTGCTGTGGCTGGACGGCGTACACCGCAAGTTCATCGAAGAGGTGGGCTCCATGAACGTGATGTTCAAGGTGTCCGGCAAGATTATCACCCCCGACCTGAACGGCTCGGTGCTGGACGGCATCACCCGCCGGTCCTGCATCCAGCTGCTGAAGGACTGGGGCTATGAGGTGGAGGAGCGCCGCATCTCCGCCGAGGAGCTCTTTGAGGCCGCCGAAACCGGCGCGCTGGAGGAGGCCTGGGGCACCGGCACCGCCGCCGTGGTCTCCCCCATCGGCGAGCTGGCTATGGGGGACAAGAAGGTCACCGTCTCCAACAACCAGATCGGCCAGATCACCCAGCGGCTCTACGACGAGCTCACCGGCATCCAGTGGGGCCGGGTGTCCGACCCCCACGACTGGATCATGAAGCTGTAAACACGCAAACCGGGACCCCTGACGGGGCCCCGGTTATTTTAATCCCCTTTTCTGCCCTGGCTCCACAGCACATAGGCCAGGACCAGCCCGCCCACGACCATCACAATCCCGATGACCAGAATGAGGGTGGAGAAGCCCAGGAAAAAGCTCTGGACTCCGGAGAAGGGGGAGGCCTGGGGGGCGGCGCCCAGGGCGTCCATCACGGCTCCCTCCAGCTCGGGCGGGCCGCTGTAGCTCCAGCCCATGCCGCCCATGCCCATACCGCCCATGCCCATACCGCCCATCATCTGGCTGGAGGCGGCGAACATGCTGCCAAATCCCCACCGGGCGATTATCCCCACCAGGGTCACCCCCGCCCCCTGGAGGGCCAGGTATATGCCGGCCAGCCAGCCCCACCGGCGGACCATTCTCCCGATGAAGCCGGGGAGGTTGTCAAGCTGTCCCCGCGGAGGCGGGGGAGGCGGGGGAGGCGTCTGGGACTCGGCGGGGGGCGCGGCCCGCTCCGGCTCCTCGCCGTCGTTGAGCAGGTGGTCGGTGGTGACGCCGAAGGCCTTGGACAGCGCCAGCAGCTTGCCGATATCGGGGGCCGCCTCCCCCAGCTCCCACTTGCTCACCGCCTGACGGGACACGCCCGCCTGCGCGGCCAGCTCCTCCTGAGACATCCGCTTCGCCCGGCGGTAATAGGCGATCTTTTCATTTAATTTCATACCTGGTCCCCTTTCTTCAAATCCCGAAATCAATGTACCCCCGCCCCGGAGGGCGGGGGTATCCTGTTGTCTACTATAGCGGAAAAGGCGGTTGCATTCCACCAGGGAGAGCTGGAACCTTTCGCAACCACCGGTTGCGGCGGGCGTTATTGCAGGGCGGACCAGTCGGTAAGGCAGATATTCAGGTCAACGTTGCCCGGAATGCCGTCCACATAGCCGGAGCTGGAGTACTGCCACATATCGAAGTGATAGCGGAAGGTGGTGGGGGCGCTGTTCCGGGTGTAGTTAGCCAGCCAGAAGGCGGGGTAGTCCCGGAGCTGGCCCAGGAGGAGCCCGCCGTTATAGACCTTGTTGGGGCTTCCGTAGGTCATGGGGATGTAGCCCGCCTCCTGGACGACCTCGCAGAAAGCCCGGGCGCAGGCGGTGGTGGTCTCGCCGTCGATGAAGCGGGTGCGGGCATCGTCTGCGGCGGGCTTCTCCCAGTCGAAGACCACAGGGTAAGTAATGGGATAGCCGCTGATCCAGGCCAGGAGCTGATGGGCCTCCTCCCGGGCCTCCTCAGGGGTAATGGCCTGGGAGTAGAAATACACTCCCACCTGGAGGCCGTTGGCCAGAGCACCCTGGATGTTCTGGTCAAAGTAGGCGTCCTTGTTGATGGACCCGGCGGTGTAGCCCCGGTAGCCCGCCCGGATCATGGCGAAGTCCATCCCGGACCGGGCCACCCGGCTCCAGTCAATGTCCTTCTGGTGGGAGGAGACATCCACCCCCCGGAAGCTGGGCCCCGCCGTGTAGGAGAGGTAGCCGTTCTGGTCCAGCACAAAGCACTCGCTGAGGTAGCTGTTGGGGGGGATGGGGCCGCTCTCCGGGGTGTCGGGGACCAGGAAGTTGTCGCCGTCGTCCCACACCGCCGCCGCCACCCGGCCGGGCTGTCCGTTCCGGCTGGCCCACCCGGCGGGTACGGTTATTTCAGGCTGGCTGGGCAGAACGGGCTGGTCGCTGTAGTCGGCCTCAGCGGCCTGGGCCGGAATCAGGCTGGCCGTCAGAACCAGCGCCGCCATTCCTGCGGTAAGCTTGCTTTTTTTCATAAATACCTCACTCTCTTTTGTTCGTTAAAACTTCGCGCCGCCGAACTCGGCCAGCTTGAGGCCCTGGTTCCGGTCGGTCACCCACTGGATGGACCACTGGGAGGCGAACAGCAGCAGCTGATTGCCTTTGTAGTCCTCCACCAGCTTGGCGTCGTTGGGGAGCAGCAGGTCCTCCTCCTTCAGGGGCGGGGCCTCCTCGTCCTCCTTGACGATCCACCGCAGATACTCGAAGGGCAGGCCCTCCTTGTACAGCTCCACGTTGTACTCCGACCGTAGGCGGTATTCCAGCACGTCAAATTGCAGGGTGCCCACCACGCCCACGATCACTTCCTCCATGCCGGAGTAGGGGGTCTTGAAGATCTGAATGGCTCCCTCCTGGGCGATCTGCTCCACGCCCTTGAGGAACTGTTTGCGCTTCATGGTGTCGATGGAACGGATGCGCTCAAAGTGCTCCGGGGCGAAGGTGGGGATGGGGTCGAAGGCGAATTTCTTTCCCGGGGCGCACAGGGTATCGCCGATGGAGAAGATGCCCGGATCGAACACACCGATGATGTCCCCGGCGTAGGCCTCCTCAATGATCTCCCGCTCCGCCGCCATCAGCTGTTGGGGCCGGGACAGACGAATTTTCTTGTTCCCCTGGAGGTGGTAGACCTCCTTCTCCGCCTCAAACTTCCCCGACACCACCCGCATAAAGGCGATGCGGTCCCGGTGGGCCTTGTTCATGTTGGCCTGGATTTTGAAGACGAAGGCGGAGAAGTCGCCGTCGAAGGCGTCGATGACCTCGTCTCCCGCCTTCCGGGCCAGGGGGGCGGTGGTCATGCGGAGGAACTCCTCCAGAAAGGGCTCCACACCGAAGTTGGTGAGGGCGGAGCCGAAAAACACCGGCGACAGCCTGCCGTGGCGCACCCGGTCCAGGTCAAAGTCGCAGGAGGCTCCGTCCAGCAGCTCGATCTCGTCCACCAGCTGGTCCCGCCTCCCCGCGCCGATGAGGTCGGCCAGGGCGGGGTCGTCGGGCTCGATCTGGGTGGCGGTGGCCGCCTTGGCGTTGGTGTTGGAGGTGAAGTGGATTACCTTCCGGTTCTGCCGGTCATAGACCCCCTTGAATTCCTTGCCGCAGCCGATGGGCCAGTTCATGGCGTAGGTGTCGATACCCAGCTCGTGCTCCAGCTCCTCGCACAGCTCGAAGGGGTCCCGGGCCTCCCGGTCCATCTTGTTGATAAAGGTGAAGATGGGGATGTCCCGCATGGCGCACACCTTGAACAGCTTCCGGGTCTGGGCCTCCACGCCCTTGGCCGCGTCAATGACCATCACCGCGCTGTCAGCGGCCATCAGGGTGCGGTAGGTGTCCTCGGAGAAGTCCTGGTGGCCGGGGGTGTCCAGGATGTTGATGCAGAAGCCCTCGTATTGGAACTGCATCACCGAGGAGGTCACCGAGATGCCGCGCTGCTTCTCAATCTCCATCCAGTCCGACGTGGCGGCCCGGGTGTTCTTCTTGCCCTTCACCTGCCCCGCCTGGGCGATGGCCCCGCCGTAGAGCAGGAATTTTTCCGTCAGGGTGGTCTTGCCCGCGTCCGGGTGGGAGATAATGGCAAAGGTCCTCCGGCGCTTGATTTCCGCTTCGTAATTTGACAAAAGGGTCCACTCCCTCACTTATTTCATACTCGCCTGCCTCCGCCCCCAGGGCAGAGACAGCAGATTTTTCTTCTTTGACAGATTATTGTACCATAAGACGGCTGAGGTAGCAAGAAAAAAATCCGCTTGGGAGTGTCCCATTCGCGGATTTCATGTAGGGGCGGCCACAGGCCGCCCCTACAAGTAGGGCGGGACGACCCCGGCCCGCCGTCCACGGAGAGTAGGTGCCCTCGGGGGACGGCGCGCCGGGTCGTCGCGCCCTACAAAAAACCTCTTGACAAACCGGCGCACTGGCGCTATACTGTGTATATAGTATATATACACTAAATCCAACATGACAGTAAGAGGCTCCGGCGCGGGACCGTGCGCAGGCTTGCAGCTGGGGGCTTCGGGCTGTTGAAAGGCGGGACGAATTGGATATCATATTGAGTAACGCCAGCGGAAAGCCCATCTATGAGCAGATCTCCGACCAGGTGAAGGAGCAGATCATGTCCGGCGCGCTGTCGGCGGGGGACGCCCTGCCGTCGATGCGGCTGCTGGCAAAGGAGCTGCGCATCTCGGTCATTACCACCAAGCGGGCCTATGAGGAGCTGGAGCGGGACGGCTTTCTGGAGAACGTCCCGGGCAAGGGCTGTTTTGTTGCCCCCCAGAACCGGGAGCTCCTACGGGAGGCCCAGCTGCGGAAAGTGGAGGAACGGCTGTCTCAGGCGGTGGAGGAGGCCCGAAAGGGGGCCTTTCCCCTGGAGGAGCTCCACGAGATGCTTGACTTATTATATAAAGGTGAGGAGCTATGACAAATTGTATTGAAATCAAGGGGCTGTGCAAATCCTACGGGGACTTCGCCCTGAAGAATATCGACCTGACCCTGCCTGGCGGCTCCATCCTGGGGCTGATCGGGGAGAACGGCGCGGGCAAGACTACCACCATCAAGTGCATTCTAAACCTGATCCACCGGGACGCGGGGGAGATCAGCCTGTTGGGCTATGACAATGTGAGAGAAGAGCAGCTGGCCAAGCAGGACATCGGGCTGGTGCTGGACGGGTGCTTCTTCCACGACACCCTCCGCCCCCTGGACGTGGGAAAAATTCTGGCCCCCGCCTACAGAGAGTGGGACCAGAAGCTGTTTCGGGACTACCTGGGCAAATTCGGTCTGCCGGAAAAGAAACTCATCAAGGAGTTCTCCCGGGGCATGAAGATGAAGCTGTCCCTGTCCGCCGCCCTGGCCCACCACCCTAAGCTGCTCATTCTGGACGAGGCCACCGCCGGGCTGGACCCGGTGGTCCGGGACGAGATTTTAGACGAGTTCCTGGGTCTCATCCAGGACGAGGACCACGCCATTTTGATGTCCAGCCACATCATCTCCGACCTGGAGAAGGTGGCCGACTACATCGCCTACATCCACCAGGGGGAAGTAGTGCTGTCCGACGCCAAGGACAACATCCTGGACTCCTACGGCCGGGTGGGCTGCACCGCCGCTCAGCTGGAATCCATTGACCCCAGGGACGTGCTCCGCACCCGGCGGGGGACCTTCGGCTGTGAGGCCCTGGTGAAGGATCGCTCCGCCTTCGCCCGGAAGTATCCCATGCTGCTGGTGGAGCGGACCACGCTGGAGGACATTATGCTCTTTGTGGGGAAAGGAGAAGACAAATGACCGGTTTGATTATGAAGGATATCCTCGTGATGCGCAAGACCTTGACGTCCTATCTGTTTATCATGGTGCTCTATGCCGTGATGGCCTTGCTGGATATTTTTAATTTCGGCTTTATTATCACGTTTGTTCAAGTGATGCTCATGGTGCTGCCCATTACCGCCTTCGCTTACGACGAACAGGCCAAGTGGGACCGGTACGCAATGTCCCTCCCCCTGGGACGGAGCAAGGTGGTGGGGGCCCGGTATCTCTTTGTGCTGGTTCTGGCCCTGTGTACCTTCTCCTTAGCCCTGTTTGGCATCGCAATCATTTATCTGCTCCAACAGGAGGACCTGGTGGAAATGCTGCTTACTCTGATGGTATCCGCCAGCATTGGCCTGCTGGTGCCCGCTATAATCCTCCCCCTGAACTACAAGCTGGGAGCGGAGCGGGCCCGGCCCTATCTGTACACTGTGATCTTTATCCCCGTCATCGTCGTCGTCCTGCTGTCCAAGCTGGATCTCCTCGACCTGTCCGCCCTGAATGCTCTGGAGGCCCTGTCCCCCGCCTTCATCATCGGCGGAGCCGCCCTGCTGCCCCTGGCCGGGCTGGTGCTGCTGTTCGTCTCCTACCTCATCTCCTGCCGGGTGGCGGCGGGGAAGGAGTATTAAAAAATCCTTGCGCGCTCCCGCTCTGTTGTGGTAAAATAGAGGGGTAAAGGAGTGTGAGCGCTATGACAGCAAAAGAGGCCATTCGGGAGCTGGAGCACATGAAGCAGTACAGCACCGCCAAGGCGATCCCCGCCCTGGACTTCGCCATCAAGGCGCTGAGGGAACAGGCTGAGCGAGAAAAGGAATAACACAGATCCCCCGGCCTTGGGCCGGGGGATTTCATCGTTTTTGGGCGCTCAGAGCTTTGCCCGGGGCAGATTCCAGTGAAAATGGGCCGCCAGCGCCCGGACCAGGACCACGGCGGTCATTCCCGCCAGCATAGCGGTCACGCTGTCAGTGTAGCGCCACAGCCCGGCGCACAGCGCCGCCCCCGTCAGGGAGGCGCAGGCGTAGATATGCTTGATAAAGATGTAGGGCACCTCCTGGGCCAGCAGGTCCCGGAGTACGCCGCCCCCCACGCCGGTGAGGGTGCCCACAAAGACCAGGAGGAAGAAGGTGGGCCGCTGAGCCTGGGAGAAGGCCAGCTCCACCCCGATCACAGAGAAGGCCCCCAGCCCCAGGGTGTCCATCCAGAAGAGCAGGAGGTCATACCGCCGCTGGTTGTGGGTGAGCACCTGACGGACATGCCGGGAGAAGAACACTGCCGAGGTCACCAGGGCCACAATAGCCGCCGTGGGGTCCTGAAAGGCCATGGGGGGCGTCAGACCCAGGATCAGGTCCCGGATTACCCCGCCGCCGGTGGCGGTGGTCAGACCCAGAATGCACACCCCGAAGATGTCCATATTCTTTTTCAGCCCGATCATAGCCCCCGAGGCCGCGAAGGCCAGCGTCCCTAAAAAATTCAAAATGAAAATAAAAGCGTCCATACCTCCATTATATGAAAAAGACCGCGCTTGTCAACTGGTTTGCGGAAATGCTTTCCGGCCCCCGCGCGGGGGTTAACCCCCACGTCCCCCGCAGGGCCAGCCTCCCTTGCAAAAGGGAGGGGGACCACCGCCGAAGGCGGGGGTGGAGGGATTCTACCGGAGCACCTGCGCTCAGACGGAATCCCCCCGCCGCTTCGCGGCCTCCCCCCTTTGGCAAGGGGGGCTTGACTCCTGCGGGCGGGACGGGGGCCCTCCGTAGGGCGGGACGACTCGGCCCGCCGTCCACGGAGAGCAGGGTGCCCTCGAGGGGACGGCGCGCCGGGGTCGTCGCGCCCTACACCCCACGTCCCCCGCAGGGCAAAGCCTCCCTTGCAAAAGGGAGGGGGACCGCCGCCGAAGGCGGGGGTGGAGGGATTCCACCGGAGCACCTGCGCTAGACGGAATCCCCCCGCCGCTTCGCGGCCTCCCCCCTTTGGCAAGGGGGGCAGTCGCCTGCGGGCGGGACGGGGGCCCTCCGTAGGGCGGGACGACTCGGCCCGCCGTCCACGGAGAGCGAGTGACCTCGAGGGGACGGCGCGCCGGGGTCGTCGCGCCCTACACCCCACGTCCCCCGCAGGGCAAAGCCTCCCTTGCGAAAGGGAGGGGGACCGCCGCCGAAGGCGGGGGTGGAGGGATTCTACCGGAGCACCTGCGCTGACACGGAATCCCCCTGCCGCTTCGCGGCCTCCCCCCTTTGGCAAGGGGGGCTTGTCGCCTGCGGGCGGGACGGGGGTCAGGAGTAGAAGTCCTTCTGAAAGCACAGCTTGAGGGCTGCTACTTTCTGTGCGTCCGATCTCAAATCGCTGTCCTCAAAGACGATCTGCTCCACAAGCTCCAGGCGGCGCTTTCCCTCGTCGTCCAGCGCTTTCTGGAAGCTCTCCATATCTAGGCCGGTAATTTTCGTCTCCAGTTTGCCGGTTTGTAGGTAGATCAGCAGCAGTTTCTCAAAGTAGTTCATAGTTGTGTCTCCTATACGTTTTGCTTGTGATTTGGGATACATAAATCATACATCATTTGCATCACAATGTAAAGTACAAATGTATAGCAGGTGAGCGTATGGAACGAAAATTTAAAATACCCGCAATCCCGCAGACTACGCAGAAAAATATTCGATTTCCAAATAATGTGATTGACGAAGTAGAGCTGGCAATTCGTGGAACAGATTCCACATTTTCCGCTTTTGTAATCGCGGCCACGAAGTGGGCGCTGGAGAACCTGAAGGAGCAGGAGGCCGAAGAAGATGGAAAATGTACCGATTGACACGGGCGGCGGATTATAGTATCCTGACAACAGGCAAATGATTTTGGGAGGTTATACAAATGCGCTCTGACGTTGTGAAAAAAGGCATTCCCGCCGCGCCCAACCGGTCTCTGCTCTACGCCCTGGGGTACACCAAGGAGGAGCTGGAGCGGCCGCTGATCGGCGTGGTGTGCTCCTACAATGAGATTGTCCCCGGCCACATGAACCTGGACAAGATCGCCGAGGCGGTCAAGGCGGGCATCCGGGCCGCGGGAGGCACGCCGGTGGAGTTCCCGGCCATCGCGGTGTGCGACGGCATCGCTATGGGCCATGTGGGCATGAAATACTCCCTGGTGACCCGGGACCTCATCGCCGACTCCACCGAGGCTATGGCTATGGCCCACCAGTTCGACGGCCTGGTGATGATCCCCAACTGTGACAAGAACGTCCCCGGCCTGCTGATGGCCGCCGCCCGGGTGAACGTGCCCACCATCTTCGTCTCCGGCGGGCCCATGCTGGCCGGACGGCTTAACGACGGGCGGCGCACCTGCCTCAGCCATATGTTTGAGGCGGTGGGCTCCTACTACGCCGGCAAGCTGGATGAGGCGGGCGTGGAGGAGTATGAGAACAACGCCTGCCCCACCTGCGGCTCCTGCTCCGGTATGTACACCGCCAACTCCATGAACTGCCTCACCGAGGCCATCGGTATGGCCCTCCGGGGCAACGGCACCATCCCCGCCGTATGGTCCGCCCGGCTGAGGCTGGCCAAGCACACCGGCATGAAAATTATGGAGCTGGTGGAGAAAAATATCCGCCCCCGGGACATTATGACCAGCAAGGCCTTCCGCAACGCCGAGGCCGTCGACATGGCCCTGGGCTGTTCCACCAACACCATGCTCCATCTGCCCGCCATCGCCCACGAGTGCGGGGTCGAGCTCTCCTTCGACACAGCCAACCAGGTCTCCGCCAAGACCCCCAACCTGTGCCACCTGGCCCCCGCCGGGGACACCTACATGGAGGACCTGGAGCGGGCTGGCGGCGTCTACGCCGTCATGGCCGAGCTGGCCAAGAAAAAGCTTATCGACACCACCCTGCCCACCTGTTCCGGCAAGACTATCGCCGAGAACCTGAAGGGGGTGGTCAACCGGGACCCCGAGATCATCCGGCCCATCAACAAGCCCTACTCCAAGACCGGCGGCATCGCCGTTCTGCGGGGCAACCTGGCCCCCGACGGCTGTGTGGTGAAGCAGTCCGCCGTGGCCCCGGAGATGATGGTCCACCAAGGCCCCGCCCGGGTGTTCGACTCCGAGGAGGCCGCCATTGAGGCCATCTACGCCGGGAAAATCCGCGCCGGTGACGTGGTGGTCATCCGCTACGAGGGCCCAAAGGGCGGGCCAGGTATGCGGGAGATGCTCAACCCAACCTCCGCCATCGCCGGTATGGGCTTGGACAAGGAGGTGGCCCTCATTACCGACGGCCGCTTCTCCGGCGCCACCCGGGGGGCCTCCATCGGCCATGTCTCCCCCGAGGCGGCCTCCGGCGGCAACATCGCCCTGGTGGAGGACGGCGACACCATCATTATCGACATCCCCAACCACACTATCGCCCTGGCCGTCACCGATATCGAGCTGGCCGTCCGCCGGGCCAAATGGACCTGCCCCGAGCCTAAGATCAAAACCGGCTACCTCGCCCGCTACGCGAAACTGGTCTCCTCCGCGGACAAGGGAGCCATCCTCGAATAATAAAAATCCCCCGCCTATGAACCGCCCCATGTTGCGTAAACAGCGCAATATGGGGCGGTTTACCTCTCTTTCACAAGGGAGGCTTTGCCCTCCGGCCCTGGTGAAACCCCCGCAAAAAATCGCACGTTTCCCTACATTTAATGGAAGTTGTGCCGGGTTGCGTCTTTTTTGCGGCGGGTTAGGCAAAAGGGCTTGCCAAGTCTGGGAAAATCGTGTATAATAATTACCGCACCTGCCGGTGTGATGGAATTGGTAGACGTAGCGGACTCAAAATCCGCCGCTGGCGACAGCGTGGGGGTCCGAGTCCCCCCACCGGCACCACGCCGGGGCGAAGACTTCTTTGCTCCGGCGTTTTTGCACAAAAAAACCCGCCCCTAGGGGCGGGTTTTGCTGTCTTGAGAGGCTCGCTTATGTAAAAAGGAAAATTTCGTCTCGGAACACACCACGGCGACGAAGATGAGCCCAAAGCCCAGGAGGAGGCGGAAGGTGACGGAGTCATCGGAGAAGAGGACGGAGAAGAGGACGCCGAAGACCGATTCCAGGGACAGGATTACCGCGCCGGAGGCGGGGTCGGACCAGACCATGCCCACGTTCTGGAACAGCAGGGCGACAGTGGTAGCCATGACGCACAGGTAGGCCAGGGGGAGCGCCACCGCCGGGTCGGTGAGGGCGGTGGCGGGGAAGGTCTCGGTAAAGGCCCCGCACACCCAGGCGAACAGGGCGGAAAAGGCGAACTGGAGGACGGTGAGCAGGGTCACGTCCTTCCCCTCGGACACCTTGGACACTGCCACGATATGCCCGGCGTAGAACAGGGCGGCCACGAGGGTGAGTAGGTCGCCGGCGTTGATGGACAGCTCCTCGTTGAGGGAGACAAGGCCTACCCCCGACACGCACAGCAGGGCGGCGGCGATGTTGTACCGGTCGGGCCGGACCTTCATCACCGCCCAGGTGAGAAAGGGGACGATGACGCAGTACACCGCCGTCAAAAAGGCGTTTTTAGAGGGGGTGGTCCGGGCCAGGCCGAAGGTCTGAATGGAGTAGGCCAGGAACAGGAAGCCGCCGATCACCGCCCCCCGCCAGAGGTAGTCCGGGGTGAGGGACCGCCAGCGCTTCCAGGCGATCAGACCCAGCAGCGCCGCCCCGGCGGTGAACCGGATGGCAAGCAGAAAAAACACCGGCACCGCGTCCAGGGTGTTCTTCATGATGAAAAAGGACGTGCCCCAGATCAGGGCGGCGGCCAGCAGCATGGGCTTGGCCAAAAGACGCATGGTTTTAGGGGACATGGTATCAACTCCAGATTGAAAATTTGGCTTTGGGGTGGTATGATGGGGGCGGCCCCGCCCTATAACCGGGGCGCAAAGACAAGGAGGTCCACATGGACATTCTCACCAAGGATTTTTACGACCGCGATACCCTCACCGTAGCCCGGGACCTGTTGGGACGGGAGCTGGTCCGGGTGATGGAGGACGGGACCGTTCTGCGGTGTATCATCACCGAGACGGAGGCGTATATCGGCCGCCTGGACAAGGCCTGCCACGCATACGGCTATAAGCGCACCCCCCGCACCGAGACCCTCTTCGCCCCGCCGGGGACGGCCTATATCTATCTGATCTATGGGATGTACCACTGCCTCAATTTCGTCACCGAGGCGGAGGGAGAGCCCGCCGCCGTCCTGATCCGGGGGGCGGCTCCAGCCGCAAACGGGGATATTATAGCAAAAAACCGCTTCGGACGCAAGCTCTGTGAGCTCAGCGCCTATCAGCGGCGGAATTTTCTCAACGGGCCGGGAAAGCTGTGCAGGGGTCTGGACCTCACCCGGGCCCAGAACGGCCTGGATCTGACGGACCCATCCGGCGGCCTGTACCTTCTGGCCGGGACGCCCGCCGGCCCTGCAAGCGTCCGGACCGGCAAACGGATCGGCATCGACTACGCCGGGGAGGCGGTGGATTTCCCCTGGCGGTTCTGGGTGGAGGGTTAAAACAAAGCGCCCCGGCGGTTCAGCCCGCCGGGGCGCAAGCAGTTATTTAAGGAGGAAAGAAGAAAACATCTTATCCTTGGAGGAAACGCCGCTCCGGCGTCTGGCAAGCGGGACTGTGCCCGCTCCCATACCATTCTACGCTGGAGGGGGCCGGAGTGTTACAGGAAAAACAGCCACGCCGCCCAGCCCACCGAGGCCAGAGCCGCGCCCAGCGCTCCCCAGGCGGGGGCGGGGACGCGCTCCAGCCGCCGGTTCCAGGCCCGGCCCTGCTTGAGGTAGCCGTCCGCCGCCTGGCGGGCCTCCCGGAGTACCTTGTCAGCGCTTGCGCCCTCCCGGGCCAGGGCCTCCTCCTTGACGATGAAGATGGCCTCCTCAAAGAGCCGGGGGTCGGGAGATTTGACCAGGATCACCTGCCGGGTGATGCCCTTCACCATGATAACCACTTCCTTTTCCAGTGTTTTCCTCTAGTCTGTCCCGATTTGGCACGGGCTATTCCAGAACGTGGGAAAAGGGAGGGGGGACATGCTGGCCATGCAAATTTAGGAAATCCTCCGGATGTAGGGCAAGGGCTCTGCCCTTGCCTTTCCCGACCCCGTTTGAGGGCGGGCGGGGTTATCCCTGCCCTGGTTTCATTTTATCCCCGTTCGGGGATAGGCAGGGGTAGAACCCCTGCCCTACATGACGTACCGAGAGGTTTTCCAAATTTACTAAGACGGGTGTGAGAGGCGAGGTCAGTTGGCCTTGATGACCCGGACCTGACGGCCCACGGGGTCCACATAGATGGTCAGGTCGTCGGAGTAGGCCCGGATGGCGTTCAGGCGGTCGGCGCCGGTCTCACCGTCCAGCCAGCTCACGCTGGCGGGACGGCTTCCGCCGTCGCTGTGGCAGCACTCCACGTCGGAGGCCACCCGGTAGGTCTGCCCGCCGGTGGTGACGTACTGCCCGTCCTGGCTGGTGAAGAAGTCGGAGGACTTCACGTTCTTGACCTCAGTCAGCTTGATAACGGCGGCCAGGGTTTTTTCGCTAGACCCGGCGTTCCCTCTGGGATTTCCGGCAATGACACCCACCATGTCGCCGCTCTTGCCGCTGTAGCCGACGGAGGGAACAAACTTAATGGGAGTACCGTGATGTGCTAGTTCCCACCAAGTTGTGGTCACATCTGTGTATACAGTATTGCCTTTTTCATCTTCTACTTCCTTGCCGTCCTGGTCCAGCTCTGGCTCTTGAGTGGTTTCGCTCTTTAGTACCATCATCCCATACTCATAAGCGTTGCCGGTGACGGCCTCCAGGACGATGAAGTCCACGATGCCGGAGCTGTTCTGGCGGTAGGCAGCGATCTTGTCGGCGGGGATGGGGGCGGCGGGCAGTTCATCCACCTTTACCTCGGCCATGGCGTTGTTGTTGGCACGCTCGTAAACCCGGACGTCGGAGGCCACCCGCAGGTCGCCCAGCCTGGCGTCGGACACCTGATAGTCGCCGGGGGCCCGGCTGCTGGACAAACGGCTCACAGACAGGGCGGTCTTATTGGCGGAGACGGTGACCAGGCCGGTGAGGCCGGTGTTGCTGGGGGTGCCCTTCAGGTCCAAGATGCCGCCGTCGGGGCGGAAAATCTTCACGCCGTCGCTGCTGATCTCGCCCACGGCGGTGGAGCGGACCTTGCTGTTGGGGGAGGCCATTCCGGCCACCTTGCCGTCGGCGGTGAGGAGGAGTACCACACTGTCGCCGGGCTTGAAGTCGTTGGTGGTGTTCCAGGCGCTCTCCAGAACATCGAACGTGGTCTGAGACTCCCCGACCTTCAAGGTAATCTTCTCCACATCCTTGGGGCTGGGGGCCGCCGCGCCGTAGACGCAGCTCAGACGCAGGTCAGAGACGATAAGGGCGTTGGCCGAGCGGTCGTAGGTGACCACGTCGTATTCCTTCAAATCGCCCAGGCGGATGGTCTCCCGGCCGCGGCGGATGGTGAAGTCGTCGCGTCCGCCGGTGAGCTGGTAGAAGGTGGCGGCACTGGCGTTGCCCCGGATTACCACCGCGTCAGTGCTGATGTTGACGCCGGGGGTGGCGGCGAAGAGGGTGACGATTTTGCCGTTTTCGGCGTACATGGTCACCTGGGTGCCGGAGACCATGTCTTTATGCGCCGTCTCATAGCTGACGCTGTCCTTATAGCCGCTGTTCTCCTTGGCGTCGGCCACGTACACCGGTGTATTCTCGTCCACGGTGTACCGCTTTCCGTCCTCCCCCTTGAAGGAGCCGGACCCGGCTTTGCCGTCCAGCACGGCGGTGATGCGGGTGCTGTTGTCGGGCAGGAAGGTGACGATCTCCTTCCGGTCGTTGAGGACCAGCTGTCCCCGGCGGCCCTGGAGGGAGACGGGGTTGCCCTCCCCCTGGGCGGGGAGGTAGGACTGGACGGAGGCCCCGGTGACCACCCGGACCGCGCCGGTCCTGCTGCCGTCGTCAGTGGTCACGTTGACGGCCAGAACGATGGATTTTTCCCCCTGGGGCTCGCCCAGGGACTTATAGTACACCTCGCCCCCGGCGGTCTCGCAGTTCAGGGCGTTGACAAACAGCTGAGCCGCCTCCGCCCGGGAGATGGGGTCGAGGGCCCCGCCATACAGTCCGTCCAAAAGGTGGACCGACCGGCCCAGGTCGATGTACCCCTGGGGCCAGACCGCTCCGGCCTGCTTGCCGGTGTAGCCCAGGGTCCGGAGGAGGATGGTGGCCGCCTCGGCCAGGGTGATGTTCTCGTCAGGCAGGAAGCGGCCGTCCCCCACCCCGGACACCAGGGGCGAGCCGGAGGAGGAGCCCTCCTCCGAGCTGCCGCCGCCCACCTGATAGGCGGCGGCGAAGTTGATGAAGCTTCTGGCCCAGTGGGTGCTGCCCACGTCGGAGAAGATGGTCCGGGTGGCGTACCGGGCGGCCTCGTCCCGCTTCTGGAGGAAGCTGACGGCCATGGTGCAGAACTGGGCCCGGGTCAGCGTCCCGCCGGGGTTAAACTGGTTGTCCCCCACGCCGCTGACAATGCCCATCAGGCGCAGAATGTCGGCGTTGAGGGCGGTGTTCTGGTCGGTTATGTCGCTGAACGACCCCGGGGCCGCCCCCGCGGGCAGAACCATCAGCGACAGCGACAGCGCGGCGGCGAGAACGGCTGCCAGAAAACGTTTTACGTTCATTTCACTCACTCTCCTATCAATCCGCCCGCAGGGCCTCCACCGGCTGCAAGCCGGAGGCCTTGATGGCGGGGTACATACCGAAGATGACGCCCAGCACCACCGAAAAGAGGAAGGCTCCCACGGCGATAAAGGGCTCGGGCATGAGGATCATGCCCTCGAACACGTCGGACATAAGCTTTCCGGCGATCATGGTGCCCACATAGCCGATGCCGATGCCGATGAGCCCGCCGATGGAGCAGATCACCGCCGCCTCGATGAGGAACTGGGCGATGATGCTGGCCCGCTCCGCGCCGATGGCCTTGCGGATGCCGATCTCCCGGGTCCGCTCGGTGACGGTGACCAGCATGATGTTCATAATGCCGATGCCGCCCACCAGAAGGGAGATGCCCGCGATGGCCGCCGTCACCAGCGACTGCATCAGGTTGGCCTTCTCGGCGTTCTCCATATAGCTGTTGTCGCTGCCCACGTTGTACTCGCCGTTGATAAAGTTGCCGTCGGCGTCCTTGGGGAAGACGCCCTTGAGGAAGGCGTCCAGCTTGGTGGTGGCCTCAATGGTGGACGGGCCGTCCTTGGCCTTGACGATGTAGTTGTTGATGGAGCTGTTCCGGTTCATCGTGCGGTTGAAGGTGTAGGGGATGACAATAATGTTGTCCATTTCGGGCCAGTATTTGATCTCCATGGAGTTGTACCAGCCCACCACCAGGAAGGGGTCGCCGTTGAGGGTGATGGTCTCGCCCACCGGGTCGGTGAAGCCGAAGAGCTGCTCCTTGGCCCCGGAGCCCAGCACGCACACCGGGATAGCCTTATCCACCTCCAGATAGGACATCTCCCGGCCCCCGGCCAGGGTGTAGTTCCCGCACACCCCGTACTGGTCGCTGCCCAGCTTGATGTGCAGCATCTTCTCCCAGTCCATGCTCACGGATACGGCCCCGCCTACCATCACGCCGCCGCCGAAGTCCCAGTCGTTGACGGAGAGGGTCTTGGCCCCGTATACCACCTTGACCTTCTCGTTCACCTCCGCGTCCGGGGTGACCCCCAGCACCAGGTCGCTGAGGGTCAGGCAGTAGTCAAAAATCTGCTGGCTGGTGTCCCCCCCAGAGTCGCTCCAGGAGTAGGCCCGCAGGGTGATCTTGTTGTCGCCCATCTTTTCAAAGTATTCCATGTTCTTCTTGGCCTGGCCCTGCATGACGGACACCATAATGACCACCGACGCCACGCCGATGATGATGCCCAGCATGGTAAGGAAGGACCGGGTCTTTTTCATGGCGATGGATTTGAAGGCCATTTTAAAGGCCTGCAAAAGGTTCATTCCCAGTCCACCTCCTGTTCCTTGTCAGAGATGATTTTGCCGTCGGACAGCCGTACCACCCGGCGGGCGGTGGCGGCGATGCCGTCGTCGTGGGTGATGAGGAGGATGGTGGTCCCGCCCCGGTACAGCTCCCGCAGGATCTCCAGCACGTGCTTGCCCGTTTTGGAGTCCAGAGCGCCGGTGGGCTCGTCGGCCATGATGATGGGGGGCGAGGTGGCGATGGCCCGGGCGATGGCTACCCGCTGCTGCTGGCCGCCGGACATCTCGCTGGGCCGGTGGTGGGCCCGGTCGTCCATGCCCACCTTGGCCAGGGCCTCCATCGCCATGTCCTCCCGGTCAAAGACCGACACCCCCCGATAGATCAGGGGCAGGGTCACGTTCTCCAGGGCGTCCAGCTCCTGAATCAGGTTGTAGCCCTGAAAGATGAAGCCGATCTCCCGGTTGCGGATGCGGGCCAGCTGCTTGTCGGACAGGGAGCCGATATCGGTGCCGTCCAGGTGGTACTCCCCGTAGGTGGGGATGTCCAGGCAGCCCAGCACATTCATCATGGTGGACTTGCCCGAGCCCGACTGGCCCACGATAGCCACGAACTCCCCCTTCTCGATCTGGAGGGAGACGCCGTCCAGCGCCCGGACCTCGCTCTCCTTGCCCTCGTTGTATATTTTATAGAGGTCTCGAATGTCGATCAGCATAGCCCACCTCACCAGCCGGAGTAGTCGGTGACGGTGTAGTTGACGAACACATTGTCGCCCGCCTCCACGCCGGACTTGATCTCCACATTCTGGGTGTCGTACAGGCCGGTCTCCACGATGACGGGGTAGTAGCCCTCCTCCTCGGTGGGGAAGGTCCGCTTCTGGCCTGGCTCGAAGGTGGGGTACTCCAGCTCGGGCACGTCGTCGGGCCGGGCGTCCCGCTGGACAAAGACCACGGCGCACCGGTTGCCCTCCGAGTCTGGGAAATACTGGATACAGGCGGTGGGAACCTGGACGCAGTCGTCCGACTGGCTGGTGACGAAGGAGTACCGCATTGTGGTGCCCTCCATCAGGGAGCCGTCGAAGTTCTCCACCATCAGGGTGACGGGATAAGTAGTCATGCCCTGGTCGCTCTCCACCTTGGACATGTCGATGGAGGTGACCGTGCCTATGAACATATTGTCGTTCCAGTCGACCAGGTCCACTGTATTCCCGGGCTTGATGAAGGCGATGTTCTGGTCGGTGACATTGATGGTGACCAGCATGTTGACGGTGTTGGAGATCATGACCACGGTGTCGCCGCTCTTAACCTCCTGGCCCGGCTCGATGGCGCAGGAGGTGACGGTGCCGTCAATGGGGGCCACGGCGTTGAAGTCGGCCAGCTTTTTCAGCTCCTCCTCCACCTTCTGCTGAGCATCCGCCACGCCCTGCTTGGCGGTCTCCACCGCCTCCTGGGCGGTCTTGATGCCCTCCTTGGCGTCGGGGATGACCTCCTCCTGCTGGGTCTTGATCTCCTTCTCCTTGGCCTTGATGGACTCCTTCTGGGCCTCGATCTCATCCTGCTTGGCCTCGATCTTGTCCTTGATCTCCTTGTCGCCCACGGTGAGCAGAGCCTGTCCCGCCGTGACCAGGGCGTGGTCGCTCAGGTTTACCGACAGGACGGGGCCGCCGATCTTCAGCTCCAGCTCCCAGGTCTCGGCGTAGTCCAGCTTGCCGTCGGCGTAGGGGTAGATGTCGCTGCCGTCGGAGTCGGTCATGGTGGCGGTGGCGGCCATGTCCTTGGTGAGGGCGCCGGGGTTGCTCAGGGAGACCACCACCTCGAAGAAGGTGCCGCCCTCGGGGGAGATGAAGTTCACCCGGTTGATCTGCTCCACCCGGCCCTCCTGGACCTTCATCAGGCTGGGGATAGATACCTGGGCCTTCTGGCCGGTGTAGATGCTGCTCTCATAGGCGTAGCTGTAGTACAGCGACAGCTTCATGGTCTGGTTGTCGGCGATGGTGCACACCGGCCCGGGGGAGGCGTCCTTGCCAACGGTAAAGCTCTCATGCTTGAGAATTTTGCCGGCCCGGGGGGCGCGCACCGTCAGGTCGGACTTGCTGTTGTTCAGCTCGGTGAGCTCCTCGTTGAGCTTGGCCAGCTGCTCGTTGAGCTTGACCAGGTCGGATTTTTGCCGCTCCAGGGCCTCCTGGGCGGCGGGGACAGCCCGCTGGGCGGTGACTACCCCCCGCTCGGCGTCGGACACCCGCTTCTGGGCCTCGGTCACATTGTCCTTTGCCGCCTTCACCGCGTCCTCAGCCGCCTGGCTGAAAATGGTGTACAGCGGGTCGCCGGCCATTACCGTCTGGCCGCTGGTGACAAAGACCTCCTGAACCACTCCGCTCTGGGTCAGGGTAATGGCGGCGGTCTCCTTGGCCTTGGCGTTGCCCTGGCCGGACACCCGGCTCTGGATGGTGCCGATAAAGGCGGGGGTGGCGTAGATCTCGCCCAGCGTGTCGTCGCTGGAGTTCAAAAAGCGGTAGAGGGCGAAGCCTCCGCCCCCAAAAACGGCGGCGGCCACGCCCAGGGCGATCAGCCGCTTGATGAGCTTCTTGCGTCCCTGGCCCGCCGGCTTCTTCCGGGAGGGGGGCGGCGTGGGCCGGGAGGGCTGGGCCTCCTCCGGGGCGGCCTGTGGTTCGGTGACTTGTGTAAGGTCTGGCATAGCGGTTCCTCCAATCTGCAAATGGTTACAATAACGAACGGCCCGGCCCAAAATGGGCGGACCACTTGTCCACTCAGGACGATTATATGCCTCTGGAACGGGGCAGACAACTACAATGCGGTTACAAAAGATTAAATTTTCCTTAAAATTTCTCACAGGACCTTTTCATTATATAGACGCACCAGGGGCGAAAAGGTTCCGTTCCGGGGCAAAAAATTTTTATTTTTCCCCGCCTGGCGGAGGAGGGAAAGAATACTTCCGCATTTGTAGGGCGCGACGACCCGGCGCGCCGCTGATGGGCAGACTTTGCCAACGGCGCGCCGAGGTCGTCGCGCCCTACAGACGCAAAATTGATTTCCCTGGCTTTCGCCAGCATTTGTTTGACAAAGCGCCGTTTACAATGATATAATGAGCCATTCTAAGGGAAAAGAGTGAGGCTGAGGTGAACAAAAAGGAGCTTTTGGACCGGTGCGCCCGGGACGGGGAGGAGCGGATGCTCCTGGCCCGGGTGCTGGACAAGCTGGAGCTGTCCCAAAACCGGGGCGTGCCCGCCCACACCCCCTTTCTCTCCCCCGCCCAGCAGGCGTCGGTGAGCGATCTGCTCAACGCCTGGGGCAGACCCCGGCGCCTGTTCTGGGGCGGCTATCCGGACAGCGAGCGAAGCGTCTGCCTCTTCCTGGCCGATTGGCAGGAGGAGGACGGCGTCCTTGACGATCCGGAGGGCCCCCTGTCCGCCATCCAGGCCAAATTTCCCGGAGACGCCGCCCTCAGCCACCGGGACATTCTGGGCTCCCTCATGGGCCTGGGCCTCACCCGGGAGGTGCTGGGAGATATCCTCCTGCCCCAGCCGGGGCTTTGTCAGGTGGTGGCGCTGCGGGAGGCCCTGCCTATCCTCCTGTCCCAGTGGGAGGGGGCCGGGCGGTACCGGGCCAGCCTGTCGGAGATACCCCTGAGCCAGCTTTCCCCCAAGCCCGCCCAGGTAAAGACCATCCGGGATACCGTAGCCACCCCCCGCCTGGACGCCGTGGTGGCCTCCGGCTTCTCCCTGTCGCGGAGCAAGGCCGCCGCCCTCATCTCCTCGGGCCGGGTGGCCCTAAACCACCGGGAATGCCTCAAGGGTGACCGCCAGGTGGGGGAGGGGGATGTCCTCACCTGCCGGGGGCT
The DNA here is from genome assembly GCA_000492175.2 of Firmicutes bacterium ASF500. Classification (NCBI taxonomy): domain Bacteria; kingdom Bacillati; phylum Bacillota; species Firmicutes bacterium ASF500. The sequence continues at coordinate 2,584,107 of CP097573.1, forward strand.
GGGCAAGTGCGTGGTGAAGGAGGTCCCCGGCCAGTCCAAAAAGGGACGGACCATGCTGGTTTTGGAGAAGTATGTGTAGGGCGCGGCCGAAATCTTAACTGTATTTTAATTGACAGCTCAACAATAATAGGCCATAATGACAGATGCAATTTACCGTACCCTTCGGGTCCCCCCGAGCCAATTAAGGAGGACAAAATCATGACTCGTATCAAATTCACCACCGACTCCGCCGCCGATCTCCCCGCCGCTCTGCGGACCGAGCTGGATATCCAGGTGCTCCCCTTCCCCATCGCCATGGGGGACAAGGAGTATGAGGACGGCTTTGACTTCACGCCGGAGGAGTTTTACGACCTGCTCCTGACCGCCCCCAAGATTCCCACCCATGCCCAGCTCAATCCCTATGTCTTTCTGGAGCTCTTTGAGCGGGCCTATGAGGAGGGCTATACCGACCTGATTCACACCTCGATCAACTCCAAGGGCTCAGCCACCTGCTCCAACGCCTTCCAGGCCCGGGGCGACTTCTACCGGGACCATCCGGAGGCGGAGGAGACCTTTCATATCCACATCATCGACGCCCTGAACTACACCATGGGCTATGGCTGGGCCGTGGCCCAGGGGGCCAGAATGGCCAAGGAGGGGGCGGAGCCCCAGGCGGTGGTGGACTTCATCCAGGACTGGGTGGACCATGTCCGGGTGGTATTCTCCCCTCTGGATTTGCGCTTTGCCAAGAAGTCGGGGCGCGTCTCCGCCGCCGCCGCTTTCGTGGGCGAGGCGCTGGGCCTGAAGCCCATTATGACCTTCACCGACGGGGAGTCAAAAATTCTCGCCAAGGTCCGGGGAGAGAAAGCCGTGGTGTCCAAGCTCACCGAAATGTGCAAAACCGAGCGCAGGGCCGGGACGCCCTATCTGCTGATCCAGGGCAACAACGTGGAGCAGGCCGGGAAGCTCCTGGAGTCCTGCCGCCAGGAGCTGGGAGAGGAGCCCGCCCTCAGCTATCACATCGGCGGCGTCATTTCCATCAACGCCGGCCCCAACCTGGTGGGATTGGTTTACCGGGTGTAATGATCGCTGGGCTCCCTCCTTGAGAGAGCTGCCGCCGCCCCCCTCTTGGAGGGGGGGCTTTTTTTGCCTGGACGCTCCTGCAAACCACACCAATTCTTCTGAGCGTGATAAAATGCACAGGAGAGCATTCCACGGCCCGCAGGGTAATTGAATGAGCAAACAAATTGTGAACGACCGCGGTCCAAAAGCCTCCCTCCTAGAGGGAGGTGGCACGGCGAAGCCGTGACGGAGGGAGTCCTCCGAAGGTCTGTGGGGACCTTGGTGACTCCCTCAGTCAGCTTCGCTGACAGCTCCCTCGGGGAGGGAGCCTTTGTCCACGCGGCGGGGATGAGGGGGCATTTGTAGGGCGGGACGACCCGGCCCGCCGTCCACGGAGAGTGGGCGCCCTCGGGGGACGGCGCGCCGGGGTCGTCGCGCCCTACAGACGCAAAATTGACTTCCCTGCCTCGGCCCGCCCTCCTCGTTGCCTTTTACGCGGGGCTGTGATATACTGACAAGAAAAAAGGAGGCGCAACCTAATGAACGCCAATTACGACGCTGTGATCCTGGGCTGTGGGGAGGCGGGCATTTTCGCCGCCTATGAGCTGGCCCATCTCCATCCCGAGCTGAAGGTGCTGGCCCTGGACCAGGGGGCGGACATCTACCGCCGCAGCTGCCCCATCGTGGCGGGGAAGGTGAAGGAGTGCATCCACTGCCCCGTGTGCCATACCATGTGCGGCTTCGGCGGGGCCGGGGCTTTCTCCGACGGGAAATTCAACTTCACCACCCAGTTCGGCGGCTGGCTCACCGACTTTATGGAGCCCGCCCATGTGATGGAGCTCATCGACTATGTGGACTCCATCAACGTGGCCCACGGGGCCACCACCGAGGTCTACTCCACCGAGACCGAGGAGGCCCGGAAGCTGGCCCGCCGGGCCCTGGCCTACGACCTCCACCTCCTCCAGGCCCGGTGCAAGCACCTGGGCACCGAGAACAACCTGCGTATCCTCACCAACATCTACGAGGGCCTCCAGAACAAGCTGGAGTTTGCCTTCCACACAGAGGTCGCCTCCATCGAAAGGGCGGAGGACGGCTACCGTCTCCTCCTGGCCAAGGGGGGAGAGGTGGGGTGCAAATACCTCATCGCCGCGCCGGGGCGGTCCGGGGCGGAGTGGTTCTCCAACCAATGCAAGGCCCTGGGGCTGGAGCTGCTGAACAACCAGGTGGATATCGGCGTCCGGGTGGAGCTGCCCGCCGCCGTCTTTGAGCACATCACCGATGTGGTCTACGAGTCCAAGCTGGTCTACCGCACCCAGCAGTACGGCGACAGTGTGCGCACCTTCTGCATGAACCCATACGGCCATGTGGTGGCCGAGAATGTGGAGGGCATCAACACGGTGAACGGCCACTCCTACGCCGACCCCGCCCTCCGCTCGGAAAATACCAACTTCGCCCTGCTGGTCTCCAACCGGTTCACCAAGCCCTTTAACGAGCCCTACCGCTACGGCAAGCACGTGGCCTCCCTGTCCAACATGCTGGCGGGGGGCGTGCTGGTCCAGCGGTTCGGCGACCTGCTGGGGGGCCGGAGGACCAACGAGCACCGCATGAGCAAATCCACCGTCCGGCCCACCCTGTCCGCCGCTATCCCCGGGGACCTGTCCCTGGCTCTGCCCAAGCGCCAGCTGGACGACATCATTGAGATGATCCAGCGGCTGGACAAGATCGCCCCCGGCACCGCCAACTACGACACCCTGCTCTACGGCGCGGAGGTGAAGTTCTATTCCGCACGCCTCCAGCTGTCTGAGGAGCTGGAGACCGCCCTGCCCAACTTCTTCGCCGCCGGTGACGGCGCTGGGGTCACCCGGGGACTGGCCCAGGCCGGGGCCTCCGGTGTCCAGGCGGCGCGGGCGATTTGTAAGAGGCTGTAATTTGCACGTTAGCCCCCCTTGCCAAAGGGGGGAGGGCCACGAAGTGGCGGGGGGATTCCAAATCAGCGGAAGGCTCTGGGAAAACGGAATCCCTCCACCACCGGGCTTCGCTCGGCGGTCCCCCTCCCTTTGACAAGGGAGGCTTTTCCATCACAACCACAAAGGAGAGCATACTATGCGTCCCTGGTTCACCACCGAACAACTGGCCCCTGATACCTGGGTCATCAGCGAATACCGCCACTGGGAGGAGACCCACTGCTATCTCCTCATCGGCGAGGACCGCGCCCTGCTCATTGACACAGGGCTGGGCATCTGCAACATCTATGAGGAGGTCCGTCAACTGACAGACAAGCCGGTCACCGCCATAGCCACCCACATCCACTGGGACCACATTGGCGGCCACAAATATTTCACCGATTTCTACGCCCATGAGGCGGAGCTGTCCTGGCTTCAGGGAGGGTTTCCCCTGTCCATGGAGACGGTCCGGGAGATGGTGCTGGACCGGTGCGAAGCGCCGGAGGACTTTGACATCAGTACATATGAGATGTTCCAGGGTATGCCTACCCGCATTTTAAAGGGTGGAGAAGTGCTGGACCTGGGAGGGCGGGATGTTCAGGTCCTCCATACGCCTGGACACTCCCCAGGGCACCTGTGCTTCTGGGAGGAGGCGCGGGGCGATCTGTACACTGGGGATCTGGTCTATCTGGATACCCTTTTCGCCTACTACCCTTCCACCGACCCGGAGGCCTACCTGGACTCCCTGGAGCTGATTGCTGCCCTCCCTGCCCGGCGGGTCCTGCCCGCCCACCACTCGCTGGAGGTCTCCCCAGAGCTGCCCCGCCAGATGCGAGACGCCCTCCGCCGGCTGAAGCAGGAGGGGAAGCTCCGCCACGGCGCGGGGACCTTCCAATATGACGGCTGGGCAATTTGGCTTTGACCGCTGCGGCAGACCTCCTGCAAAACTCCGGGGGACGCCGCCCGAGTAATTGAATGGAGGCTCCAGGGACGGAAATTATTTTGTCAACCTCTATGCAGTTTTTTATCCACTTTCTCCACCGGTTTTTCCACAGCCTTTTTTCCTGCGGCAGAAGGGTTCTCCACATTGTCCACAGGTTTATCCACACCGGTTATGTCAACTCTCGGGCCGTAAATATTCATTCACGGGTTACCATAATGTCTGTCAAGGTAGAATTTTTCACAAAATTTGTCCCGGGATATTTTTGCAGGAAAGGCCGTCAATTCCACCGTATTTATGAAAGGAGCGTCCCCCATGTCCCTCCCAACCGACACCATCGCCGCCATATCCACAGCCTCCGGCCCGGGGGCCATCGGGATACTCCGCCTGTCCGGGCCGGAGGCCGTTTCCATTGTGGAAAAATGCTTTCAGCCCTTGGGGCCCAAGGGCCTGCGGGCGCATAAGCCCCGGGAGCTGGTCTACGGCGACCTGCTGGACAGCGGCGGCCAGCCCATCGACCGGGTGCTGTGTACCTACAGCCGGGGCCCCTCCAGCTACACCGGGGATGACACGGCGGAGCTCCAGTGCCACGGCTCCCCCATGGTGCTGGCCCTGGGGCTGGAGGCCCTCTTCGCCGCCGGAGCCCGTCAGGCCCGGGCGGGGGAGTTCACCCGGCGGGCCTTTCTCAACGGCAGGCTGGACCTGGCTCAGGCGGAGGCGGTGGGGGACCTCCTCTCCGCCCAGAGCCGGGAGGGGGCCCGCCACGCGGCGGGCCAGCTGGCCGGGGTGCTGTCCCAAAGGATTGGGGATATCTACTCCGCCCTGGTGGATGTGATGGCCCACTTCCACGCCGTCCTGGACTACCCAGACGAGGACATCGACCCCTTCCGCCTGGAGGAGCTGGACGCCGCCCTGTCCAATCAGGAGGGGGAGCTGAACGCCCTGCTGGCCTCCTGCGGCCGGGGGAAGCTGCTGCGGGAGGGGGTGCCCTGCGCCATTGTGGGCCGTCCCAACGCGGGCAAGTCCTCCCTGCTCAACGCTATGCTGGGCTGGGACCGGGCTATCGTCACCGACATCCCCGGCACCACCCGGGACACGGTGGAGGAGCGGTGCGAGCTGGGGGGCGTCCCCCTGCGGCTCATCGACACCGCCGGATTGCGGGAAACCTCTGACCCGGTGGAAAAGCTGGGGGTGGAGCGCTCCCGAAAGGCCATGGCGGCGGCGGGGCTGATTCTGGTGCTCATCGACGCCTCCCGGCCTGCGGCAGAGGAGGACTTCGCCCTGCTCCAGGAGGCGATGGGGCTGGCCCCCACCATCCTGGTGTGGACCAAGGGGGACCTGCCCCAGGCCCCCATCCCGGTGGTGAACATGACGCTCCCGCCCTCCGTGACGGTGAGCGCCAAGGTCAGAGACTTGGACGAGCTGTGCAATGAGATATCCTGCGCTTTTCCCCAGGACCTCTGGGGCGGGTACGGCGAAATCCTCACCAACGCCCGCCAGGAGGAGGCCGCGTCCAGAGCACGAGAGGCGGTCCGCCGGGCCAGAGAGGCCCTGCGAGCCGGAATTACCCCTGACGCCCTCCTCACCGATGTGGAGGAGGCGCTCCAGGCCCTGGGGGAGCTCACCGGCCAGTCCGTTCGGGAGGATGTCACTGACCGCATCTTCGCCAAATTCTGCGTTGGAAAATAAAACCGTCCCTCCGGCAAACGCCGGAGGGACGTACTGCTTTCTTACCGGGCGGAGACGAAATCCTTGCGGACATAGCCCTCCTGGGAGCCGTTGTAGCGCACCCGATACCAGCCGTTCTCCTCGCCCACCACGGTGACCTCCGCGCCGTTGGAGGCGCTGGCTACCACGGAGTTCTCGGTGCCGGGGCCGGAGCGGATGTTCAGTCCGGAGGTGCCCGCGTTGACGATGGTGACCCGGGTGCCGGGGGCGATGGTACCGCCGCTGGGTTCGGGGTCAGGCTCAAGGGGCGGGTCGGGAGTGGGATCGGGCTCCGGGTCGGGGGTGACGGGGTCAACGGGGGGGTCAGGCTGATCCGGAGTGCCGCCGCCGCTGCTGTCAGGGACCTGGGGGGTGCTGGTGTCCCCGACGCCGGGCTGGTTGGAGCCGGAGCCGGAGGGGCCCTGACTGGAGGAAGCGCCGGGCTTGGGGTCCGGGTCCTTGCCGCCGCCGAAGATGGGGGAGCCGATAAAGCGGTAGATGATGAACATGGCGGCCAGGACCACCACAAAGGAGCCGATCCAGGTGGCTGTCCGCAGGGTGGAAGCGGGCCGTCCATAGCCGCCGCCCCTGGTGTTAGCCACCCGCTTGCCAGACACACCGCCCCGGCCGGGGCGCTCGTCGCAGAAGGGGCACCGCTTATAGGTGACGGAATAGTCCTCCCCGCAGTTCTCGCAGCGGATTACGTCGCTGCGCCGGGGGGACTGCTGGCGGCGGTCGCCCTCATAGGACTCGGGCCTGCGGCGCTCACCGGCGCGGGGGTCGCCGCCGCGAGGGTCGGTCCGGCGGGGCTCACTGCTCCGGGGGTCCGTCCGGCGGGGGTCAGCACTCCGGGGGTCCGTCCGGCGGGGGTCAGCACTCCGGGGGTCAGCGCTCCGGGGGTCAGTCCGCCGGGGCTCGCGATACTGATAGGAGTCAGGCCGCCTTGGTTCGCCGCCGCGAGGGGCTGGACGCCGGGGTGGGCCGCCATAGGAATCGGGCCGCCTTGGCTCACCGCCGGGGCGGGGCCCGGAGTTTTGTCTATCTGCCATGATCGAGTCTCCAATCTTATCAATGATATTTCTGCTATCCTATTTTACCGTCATTTTCCCCTCCCGTCAACGGTGAAACGACGAAATCACAAAATGTTCACATTTTTATGTAAATCCCCCCGCTTGACCGTCTGGCCGCTTTTTACTATAATGGTCCTATGAAATAAGGAGGCCACGCCTATGAGTGCCGCAATGACCGCCAGTGAGGTCCACAAGCAGTATACCGAGATCGCCGCCGCCTTCCGGAAGCTGATCCCCGACCCGGCTCTGCGGCTGGCCTTCAGCCGCCAGGTGGACGGCTATGTCCGCCAGTACGCCCTGGGGGTGTGGCAGGCGGACAGCGCCAGCTCCATCTCCCCCCGGCACGTGGAGTATTACAACGCCATCTGGTCCCCGGGCAACCCGGTGCCCTCCGCCCTGTACTGGGAGGTGGCCTCCGGGGTAGCCAACTTCGACCTGTTTCAGCCCCCCGCCTTCTTTGAGGACCTGCGGCAGTATGACCGTCTGAAGGGCACCGCCCTGGCCCGGCGGTTTGCCGACCAGCTCACCCTGCTCCTGCTCCTCTTCGCCGCTGTAGACGGGGTGGTCAGCGAGAGCGAGGCGGGCTTTGTCAACGGGTGCAGCGACGCCCTGCTGGAGCTGTGCGATAAGGACGGACTGCGCCCCGACCGGCCCGCCGTACGGGCGGACGAGTTTATCGCCCCCCGGCCCGGCCAGCCCGCCGCCGCCAAGCGGGCGGAGGCCCCGGCTCCCAAGGAGGAGAAGCCCCCCGAGGAGCCCGAGCCCACCCTGGAGGAGCTGCTGGCCCAGCTGGACGAGCTGTGCGGCCTGGAGCGGGTGAAAAAGGACGTGAAGAGCCTCATCAACCTGGTGAAGGTGCGCAGGCTCCGGGAGGAGGCCGGCCTGCCCGTGCCCCCCATGTCCCTCCACCTGGTCTTTATGGGCAACCCCGGCACCGGCAAGACCACCGTGGCCCGTCTGCTGGCTAAAATTTACCACGCGGTGGGGGTGCTGTCCAAGGGCCAGCTGGTGGAGGTGGACCGGTCCGGTCTGGTGGCCGGGTTCGTGGGTCAGACCGCCCTCAAAACCCAGGAGGCCGTCCAGAAGGCCATCGGCGGGGTGCTGTTCATCGACGAGGCCTACGCCCTGGTCAACGCCGAGAGCGCCAACGATTTCGGCCACGAGGCCATCGAGGTCATCCTCAAGAATATGGAGGACCACCGGAAGGACCTGATCGTGATCGTGGCGGGGTACACCGACCGGATGGAGCAGTTTATCCACGCCAACCCCGGTTTGGAATCCCGGTTTAACAAATACTTCTTCTTTGAGGACTACGACGGGAAGCAGCTGATGGAGATTTTCCGGTCCATGTGCAAAAAGAACGGCTACACCCTCTCGGAGGAGGGGGAGCAGTTCATGGAGAAGGACCTGCAAGGGCTCTACGAGGAGCGGGACGAGAACTTCGGCAACGCCCGGGATGTGCGCAACCTCTTTGAGCAGGCGGTGGCCCGCCAGGCCGACCGGGTGTCCCAGCTGGAGGAGCCCACCAGGGAACAGCTCATGGAGCTGAAACCGGAGGATTTGGAGGAGAAAGAATGATTTACCCCTATGATGAGACAAAATTTCAGGAGCACCTGGCCATCATGCACCACGAAAAATACAAGCGGTCTGAGGAGTACCATGTGTGGATCAATTTGCAGTGGGACGGTCCATATTCCGGGCACTCCCAAGCGATTTTGCAGACGATTGGCTTCCAGGAGGGCCGGGAGGAGTTGCTGAAAAACACGCTTGGCTTTGTCACCGGACACATCCGGACCTTCTACGAAACCTCGCTGGAGGCCATGCTTCCGGTGTTCGGTTCCACCTGGGTGGGGAGCAATACCGAACACGGCGTGGTGAAAACTCTGGAGGACCTGCACAACGCCCGTTCAGAGGAGGATTTCATCCGCATGATTCAAATCAATCTGAACGATGTAAAAGGTAGTATCGCGGTATTTTCTTTTATTTCTCTGCTCAAGTATGAATATGAAGCTCCAGAGGACGGCTGCGAGTTTGTCTTTGACCACGACCAGCTGCTTTTCTGGGGGGATGGCAACACGGGGGACCACATCTACAACTACGCCGACGAATTTTGGAAGGGCAGCCGCTGCGAGTTTACCGTGCCGCTGACATAGGAAGGGACGGTGCAGGCATGACAGCTTTGGAGCTCAGCCAGATGCTTGACTCGGTGGACTGGTCCCAGTATGAAACCGCCTACGGGAACGCCGCCCAGGATATCCCCCATTTCCAGTGCGGACAGACCCCCAGCGTGCCCCGCTCCCTGGGGGAACTGTTCTCCGGGGACCGGGAGAGGGCCATGCGGGCCGCCAGCAACCTGTGGGCGGGCCTGTGCCACCAGCACGCCTATATATCCTCCGCCGCCCTGCCCGCCTGCGACTTCCTGATGATTGCCCTGCGGGAGCTGGACGACGGACTGAAGGTGGAACTGCTGGACATTTTCCTGGGCTTTGCCGCCTGTACCGGGAGAAGCGCAGAGACGGATTGGGAGAAGCAACTGCGGGACAAGCTGACCAGCCACCTGCCGGTGTTTGCCGGGCTGGTCTCCTCAGAAAACGAGGATATTTCCTATTTTTCAGGGCGCATTGTGGAAGAATTGACCGGGGAGGAGGGGTGAGCAGATGGATACCTTCTATTCCATCCTGGTGGATGAGGAGTGCAGCCAAATCTGGGACCGGATCGACACAGAGCTGCAATTCCGCCCCAGCGTCCGGGTCAGTCAGGTGCCCTTCCGGCTTCCCGCCCCCTGGGTGGTCCACGATTTGACCTATTTCCCCGTGGAGCAGCGGTATGAGGACTTCAAGGAGACTGTGGTCCGGGCCCTGGTGGACTGCCTGGGAGAGGACGACTGGATTTACGCCCTGGATTGGCAGCACAGCGGCTTTCGCTACGACCCCCGCCGGCCCGTCACCGAGCACGACCACTGGGTGGAGGATGCGCGGTATGGCGGCGTGCTGGGCGGGGGCTACAACGCCTATTTTCCCGAATTTTACCCCGACGGGGACTATTACTTTTTCGTCCAGCGGGACCTGAAATGGGGCTATCTGGGCCATCCCTGGCGGCGGGAGATCTGGCTGTTCGGCGCGCCGCTGGTGGAGCGGCTGTCCCCGGAGCTGGAGGCGCTGGGCTTTCCGGTGAAGGCGGTGTGAGTTGTAGGGGCGGATATCATCCGCCCGCAGAATAAATGTGTGTAGGGCGCGACGACCCGGCGCGCCGTCCCTGAACAGGCACGGAGATGGAACGCGGCGGGCCGAGTCGTCCCGCCCTACGAAAGAGCATTACGTCATGTAGGGCAAGGGCTCTGCCCTTGCCCTACATGACGAAGACCAAACAATAACATTTAGGAGGAAACCACCATGTTACTGAATTTTGACCAGATGGAAGAACAGCTTGTCCCCAACCCCAGGGGGGGCGAAGGGCAGATGCGCAAGCGGGCCTTTCAGAATGAGGACATCCAGATCATGGACCTGCATCTGGCTCCCCACAGCGTCATCGGCCTGCACCCCCACACCGAGGACAGCGAGATGTATTACATCGTATCCGGCACGGGCCGGGTGGTGTGCGACGGAGAATATGAGCCCGTGTCGGCGGGCTCCTGCCACTACTGCCCCCGGGGGCATGAGCATAGCCTCATCAACGATGGCGATGAGGACATGGTCATTCTGGCCGTCATCCCCGCCCGATGAGGATTGCCTTCTGTACCCTGGGCTGTAAGGTCAACCAGTACGAGACCCAGGCCCTGGAGCGGCTGTTCACCGCCCGGGGGCACGTCCTGGCCCCCTTCGAGGGGGAGGCGGATGTGTATGTAATCAACTCCTGCACCGTCACGGCGGTGAGCGACAAGAAGTCCCGGCAGGTGGTCCGTCAGGCCCGGAATCGGGCCCCGGGCGCGGTGGTGGCCCTGTGCGGCTGTTACCCCCAGACCCACCGGTCGGACATGAAGGACCTGCCCGTGGACCTGGTGGCGGGCACCGGGGACCGGCTTAATTTTGTGGAGCTGGTGGAGCGGGTCTGGGCGGAGCACCGGGAGAAGATCACCGCCCTGGACGACGCTATGAAGCGGCGGGTCTTTGAGCCCCTCCCCGCCGGGGGGCTGGAGGGCCGCACCCGGGCGATGCTCAAGGTGGAGGACGGGTGCGTCAACTTCTGCACGTACTGCATCATCCCTTACGCCCGGGGGCCGGTCCGCTCCCTGCCTCTGCAAGACGCCGCCGCCCAGGCGGCTAAGCTGGCGGAAGAGGGCTACCGGGAGCTGGTGCTCACCGGAATTGAAATTTCCTCCTGGGGACATGACCTGCGGGACGGAACCTCCCTCATCGACCTGGTGGAGGCCGTCTGCGCCGCCGCCCCAAGCTGCCGTGTCCGGCTGGGCTCCCTGGAGCCCCGGACCATCACCGAGGAGTTCTGCCTCCGGGGGGCGAGGCTGGAAAACCTCTGCCCCCACTTCCATCTGTCTATGCAGTCCGGCTGTGACGCTACCTTGAAGCGGATGAACCGGAAATATGACACCGCCCGGTTTTTTGAGAGCGTCTGCCTGCTGCGGGAGCACTTCCAAAACCCCGCTGTCACCACCGACATGATCGTGGGCTTTCCCGGGGAGACCGAGGAAGAGTTCGCCCAGTCTCTGGAGTTCATCCAGCGGTGCGCCTTTGCCGCGATGCACATCTTCCCCTACTCCAAGCGCCCCGGTACCCCGGCGGCGGCGATGCCCGATCAGGTACTCAAGGCCGTGAAAGAGGAGCGGGCCCGCCGTGCCGCTGAGATCGCCGCCGGGATGGAGCGCCGCTACCTGGAGCAGTGGAAAACGGCGGAGGTCCTCTTCGAGGAGGAACGGGACGGCCTGTGGCGGGGCCACACCACCCGCTACTGCGAGGTCCGGGTCCGGAGCGGGGAAAATCTCCACAACCAGCTTCGTCAGGTGTCCGTCACCGGCGTGGGGGACGGATATCTGGAGGGGGAACTATTAAATTTGGGAAACGGGTAGAATCTACCAGGGAACGGTGGTATAATATCCATCGGCCTTTTTGTAGGGCGCGACGACCCCGGCGCGCCGCCCAAAGCGATTTTGCCATCTGAAACAGCGGGCCGCCGAGGTCGTCGGCCCCTACACACATCAATCGATAACGCACCAAGGAGAGGAGCCCTGCCCCATGAGTGAGAATTACAGCGCCAACCCCGGCAAGAGCCTGGTCCGTGCCGTGGACGGCGTGGATTATCTGCGCATTCCCGTCAAAACCCACCTGATTACCAAGGACGACGACATGGCCGACGTGGTCAATAAATACCCCAAGGACAAGATGAGGCCGGGGGACATCCTGTTCATCTCGGAGAAGGCGGTGGCCTGTACCCAGAGCCGGGCCATCCCCATGGAGGACATCCGCCCCCGGAAGCTGGCGGTTACCCTGAGCCGCTACGTCACCAAGACCCCCGCCGGCATCGGCCTGGGCATCCCGGAGACCATGGAGATGGCCCTCCAGGAGTGCGGCACCCTGCGGATTTTGTTCGCCGCCTTCTGCTCGGTCATCGGCAAGATCTTCGGCCAGCGAGGTTGGTTCTACAATGTGGCCGGTCCCAAGGCCCGGGGCATCGACGGCCCCACCCACGGCACCATCCCGCCCTACGACCACTACGTGGTCCTCACCCCCGAGGACCCCATGGGGACCTCCAAAAAGCTGTCCAAGGCCCTGGGGCACCCGGTGGCCATCGTGGATATCAATGACCTGGGGGCCAACATTCTGGGCTTCTCCGAGAAGGAGCCCTCCATGGACTGGCTGGCTAAGGCGCTGGGGGACAACCCCCTGGGCCAGGGCGGCGAGTGTACCCCCATGGGTATTTTGCGAAAGGCGTAACAGGATAAGGCATAACAGACCGCCGCAGGCCCTCAAGGCCTGCGGCGGTTTCGTTAGGAGCTGAAAAACAAAGAAGGTCCGGAACCCGTCGGGGTTCCGGACCTTCTGGTGCGCGAGGCGGGAGTCGAACCCGCACGCCCTTGCGAGCACTGGCACCTGAAGCCAGCGAGTCTACCAATTCCACCACTCGCGCGTTTGTGGGTGGCACTCATCAGCGCAAGACAGATAATACCATAATCAGCGAATGGTGTCAATACCTTTTTTCAAAAATTTTTGACAGGCCTGGAGAGCGGGACAGAGGGTTCAGGTACGCCGCCAGGTGGAGGGGCTGAACAGGACCAGGATGGGGAAAATTTCCAGACGGCCCACGATCATACACAGGGACATGACGGCCTTGGACAGCCCGGAGAAGGCGGCGAAGTTGCCGCTGGGGCCGATGGCCTCCAGGCCGGGGCCCACGTTGCTGACGCAGGTGAGGGCGGCGCTGAAGGAGACGGCGAAGGACTGGCCGTCCAGAGAGATGACGAGGGCGGCGGCAAAGACGGTGACCACATAGCCCCCCAGAAAGACCAGCAGGGTGTGCAGGGTGGACTCGCTGACCAGCTTGCCGTCCAGCTTGACCACCTCCACCGAGCGGGGATGGGTGATGCGGTGGACCTCCCGGCGGAGGGCCCGGAGGAGGAGGAGCACCCGGGAGCACTTCATGCCGCCGCCGGTGGACCCGGCGCAGGCCCCGCAGAACATAATCAGCACCAGAATCAGCTGGGAGAACTGGGGCCAGAGCACGAAGTCCGCGGTGCCGAAGCCGGTGGTGGAGATGATGGCGGCTATCTGGAACACCGTGTACCGGAAGCTCTCCCACAGGCTGGCGTACACCCCGCTGTTGACCAGGGTGAGGATGGCCGTGGACCCAAGGACCACCGCCAGGAAGAAGCGCAGCTCGTCGCTGGCTACGGCCTCCCGCCACTTTTTGGTGAGAAGCAGGAAGTAAATAGCGAAGTTCACCGAGAACAGCAGCATGAACACCGTGATAATCATCTCCACGGCCACGCTGCCGTAGGCCCCCACACTGGCGTTCCGGTTGGAGAAGCCGCCGGTGCCGGCGGTGGAGAAGGAGTGAATCAGGGCGTCGTACAGGGGCAGTCCGGCGATTTTCAGGCAGAGGACCTCCAGGGCGGTGAGGACGAAGTACATGGTGTACAGAATCTTGGAGGTCTGGGACTGCTTGGGCACCAGCTTGGAGAACACCGGCCCCGGCGTCTCCGCCTGGGTCAGGTAGTGGGAGCGGATACCCAGCTTGGGCACGATGGCGGTAGCCAGCACCAGCACCCCCATGCCCCCCAGCCAGTGAGTGAAGGCCCGCCAGAACAGGATGCCCTTGGGCAGGGACTCAATGTCGGTGAGGATGGTGGAGCCGGTGGTGGTAAAGCCGGAGCAGGATTCAAAAATGGCGTCGATGGGGGTGGCGAAATAGCCGCAGAGGATGAAGGGCAGGGCCCCCACCAGGCCGGTGAAAATCCAGATCAGGCCCACCGCCACAAAGCCCTCCCGGGTGAAGAACTGCTGCTTGGCGGGCAGGGCGGACAGGGCGAAGCCGATGCCGGCCACGACGGCGATGGACAGCAGGAAGGGGAGGGGGTCCTCCCGGTAGATCAGGGCGGCGGCCAGCGGGACGGCCAGGGCGGCGGCCTCGATGAGCAACACCCGGCCCACCAGCTTTAAGACCAGCTTGATGTTCATGTCCCGCTCCCTCCCGAGGCCGTGGGCTCAGCGGCGTGGATGTCGTTCAGGTCCAGCACGCCGCCTCCCCGGGCGATGATGATGACCTGGTCCCCCTCCTGGAGGAAGGAGGAGCCCTCGGGGATGATGATATCCCGGCCCCGGACGATAACAGCCAGCAGAACCCCGGGGCGCAGGCGCAGGTCTTTCAGGGGGACGCCCAGATGGCGGGTGGAGGGGCCCACGGTGAACTCCATGGCCTCCGCGCCGCCGTCGGCGATGCGGTGGAGGGAGTTCATCACGCTACCCTGGGAGTTCTGCATCCCCCGGACCACGTGGAGGATGTGGGAGGCGGTGACAAATTTTGGGGAAATGACGCTGTCCAGCCCCAGGGAGCGGACGATGCCGGCGTAGCCCTGGCGGTTGCACTTGGTAATGACCTTGCCCAGCCCCTGCTGCATGGCGTACAGGGCGATAATCAGGTTGTCCTCGTCCCGGTCGGTGAGGGAGATAAAGGCGTCGCTGGCGGTGAGGTTCTCCGACTCCAAAAGCTCGGAGTCGGTGCCGTCGCCGCAGATAACGGTGACGTGGGGGAACCGCTCGCTGATAAGGCGGCAGCGCTCCTCGCTGCGCTCCACGATCTTGAGGCGGATGCCGATGCGGTCCAGAATGCTGGCCAGGTACATAGACACCTTGCCGCCCCCTACCAGGAAGACCTGCTTCACCTTGGGGGCGTAGCGGCCCAGCTGGCGGAAGAACTGGTCCAGACTGTTGGGCCGGCCGATAAGATAGAGCTTGTCCCCCGCCTGGGGCACGAAGGAGCCGTTGGGGATGGAGACCTCCCCGTTCCGGTCCACGGCGCAGAACAGAAGGGACAGCTTCTTGATCTGTCCGGGCAGGTTATACAGGGGAGTTCCCACCAGAAAGTCCCCCTCCTGGAGGCGGAAGCCCATCAGCTCCACCATCCCCCGGCAGAAGGTCTCAATATTAGCGGCGGAGGGGAAGCGGAGCAGGCGGGAGATTTCCACAGCGGTGGTGTTCTCCGGGTTGATGACCATGTCGATCTTCAGATTCTGGCGCAGCTCGGCCACGCTGCTGGTATACTCCTGGTTGCGGATGCGGGCGATGGTGTATTTGGCGCCCATGCTCTTGGCGGTGAGGGAGCAGACCATGTTCACCTCGTCGGAGTTGGTTGCGGCCACCAGCAGGTCGGCCTCGCCGGCCCCCGCCTCCCGCAGGGCGGAGGCGGATACGCCGTTGCCCCGGACGGTCATGATGTCCAGCTGGTCGCCGGCCCGGCGGAGGGCCTCCTCGTCGGTGTCCACGATGGTGACGTCGTGCTCCTCCTTCACCAGCTGCTCGGCCAGGGTGAAGCCCACCTTGCCGCTGCCTACGATGATAATATTCATTCCAAAAATCCTTTCCGGTTGAAAGCGCAAAGCCTCCCTCAGAGAGGGAGCCTTTGCGGTCTTTAGATAGTCCACTCCCCGTGGACGATGCCCACCAGGTACCAGTGCTCTCCCTTGGCCTCAAAGACCAGCTTGAGGGAGGACCAGTCCATTCCGTCGTTCACCGGGTCGGCGCTGGGGAAGCTGAAATCCACAAAGCGGCAGTCCGGATAGGCCTCGGTGAGGTTCTCCAGGGCGTTGCCCGCGGTGATGATGCTGTCCACCCCGATCTCCGGGGCCTGGGTGTAGTCCTTGTCGTAGACGTACCGCTGAACATACTGGGCCGCCGTCATTTTGATGGGGCCGCCCCGGCCGTCCTCAAAGCCCCAGGTGTAGACGTTCTGGTCCTGGCCCAGATTTTTGATCTGGTCCGGGGTGAAGTTCAGGTCGGCGTCCAGCTTCACGGTGGAGTAGGGGGTGAAGGTCACGCCCCGCTCCGGGTGGACGTAGGCGGCCAGGGTGGACCAGCTCTGCCGCTGGAGGCACCGGTTCACGGCGCAGGCCGCGTTCAGCAGGGGGAAGTTGTCCGCCTGGTCCAGGACCGCCTCTGAGAAGTCGGAGCCGGATGAGGCGCTGGACTGGCTCAGAGAGGCGCCGGGGGGCGGGATGAAGGTGTCCGGCGGGTTTCCAGGCAGGGCGGGCTGGCTGTCCTCCTGAAAATCAACGGGCAGGAGGATCCCCACCAGCAGGCCGATCACCAGGCACAGGACGCAGGGAAAATATAAAAAACGTTTCAAACAGTCAGCCACCTCCCAGAGCAGGAACACAGAAGCGGGAATTTCGCCGGGTATCGTTCGTACAGGGCCATTATACGCCTAAACGGCCCGGGATGCAAGAAGAACAGACGTTCCCGGAAATTTTCGCGCAAAAATTTGTGCGATTTTACCGAAACGGCGCCCGTCAAAAAATTTCAGAGAGTTTTTGGAAAAAGGTGTTGACATTTTTCGGCCTATGGGATAGAATACAGCTTGCGTTCAAAGACAGCAGGGGCTCTTCGGGGCATAATTCCTGCCGAGAGTGCATTCAAAGGGATATTCTTTTGATTGTGCTGTCCTCCTGTCTGACGACGGGAGGTTTTTTGTTTCGCAGATGATTATCTGGAGGTGAAACCAAATATGCCTAACGCAAAGGTCCTTTCCGAGAAGAAGGCCGTGGTGGCCGCTCTGGAGGAACAGTTGAAGGGCGCCGCCAGCGGCGTGCTGGTGGACTATAAGGGCATCACCGTGGCGGAGGATACCGCCCTGCGCGCCGAGCTGCGTCAGAACGACGTGCAGTACAGCGTGGTGAAGAACACCCTGGTCCGCTTCGCTCTGGACAGCGCCGGACTGAAAGAGCTGGACGGGGTGCTCAACGGCACCACCTCTCTGGCCACCTGCGCCGGCGACCCCATCGCCCCCATGCGCGTGGTCAACAAGCACGCCAAGAAGCTGGGCGAGGATAAGTTCAACATCAAGGGCGGCTTTATGGACGGCAAGGTGATCTCCCTGGAAGAGATCATGGCTCTGGCTGAGCTGCCCTCCAAGGACGTGCTCCAGGCTCAGGCTCTGGGCATGATGCTGGCTCCCATTACCAGCCTGGCCATCGTGCTGAAAGCCATCGCCGAGAAGGGCGGCGAGCCCGCCGCCAAGGAGGAGGCCCCCGCGGAGGAGGCCGCTCCCGCCGCCGAGTAAGCGGCACATTCTATCAACATACGATATAGGAGGTTTATTTATCATGGCTAGTGAGAAGATTACTGCTCTGATTGAGGAAGTGAAGGCCCTGACCGTTCTGGAGCTGTCCGAGCTGGTGAAGGCTCTGGAGGAGGAGTTCGGCGTGTCCGCCGCCGCTATGGCCGCTCCCGCCGCCGCCGGCCCCGCTGAGGCCGCCGCTGAGAAGACCGAGTTTGACGTGGTCCTGACCGGCTTCGACGCCGCCGCCAAGATCAAGGTCATCAAGGCCGTCCGCGAGATCACCGGTCTGGGCCTGGCCGAGGCCAAGGGCGCTGTCGAGGGCGCTCCCAAGACCCTGAAGGAGGCCGTGTCCAAGGACGAGGCCGAGGAGCTGAAGAAGAAGCTGGAGGAAGCCGGCGCCAAGGTGGAGCTGAAGTAAGCAACCCCCATTTCTCATACAGCGTATTCAATCAACAACGCCGAAGCGGCCTGAGCTGTGACTCAGGCCGCTTTTTCGCGCGAAAAAAATTTTTTTGTCACGCAACCAAATGGGCCTCAGCGTCGTATTATAAGCAGAAGGGAGGGATCGCATGGAGGGACCGTGGAATGACCCCGGCGGGCTGGCGCGGCGGCACGCGCCGGCGGTGTACCGGCTGGCCTATGCCAGGACGGGCTCCCGGGCCGACGCGGAGGACGTGATGCAGGAGGTTTTCCTCCGTCTGGTGAAGGCCGGCCCGGACTTCGACAGCGAGGAACACGCCAAGGCCTGGCTGCTTCGGGTGGCGTCCAACTGCGCCAACGACCTGTTCCGCCTGCCCTGGCGGAGGCGGGAGGAGCCCCTGAACGAGAACCTGTCCGCGCCGGAGCGCCCGGAGGAGGGGAGCGTCACCCAGGCGGTGCTCTCCCTGCCAGCCCGGTACCGTATCCCCATCCACCTGTACTACTACGAGGGCTACTCCGTGGCCGAGATCGCCAAGATCCTTGGGAGAAGTGAGGGAACGGTCAAGTCCCGCCTGTTTCGGGCCAGGGACCTGCTGAGGAACCAGCTGAGAGAGGAGGAGGACGGTGGACAGATACAAGTTTGAGATGGACCGCCTGGAGCCCCGGCAGGAGAAGCTGGACGAGCTTTACGACATGATTGAAGGAGGTACTGAAATGAAACAAGCAAAGTGGATCGGACGAAAGGCCGCGGCCTTGATTCTCGCCGCCGCCGTCCTCACCATTACGGCCGCCGCCGCCGCGGTGCCCGCGGTGTGGGAGGCTATGACAAAACAGCTGGGGGCCTTTGCCCCCTACGCTCAGACCATCCGGGGGGCCGTGTGCCGGGACCAGGGCATCAAGGTCCAGGTCCTCGGCGCCCTGGCCGACGACCTGGAGGCCCGGTTCTATATCTCCGTGCAGGATGTGGAGCAGGACCGGCTGAACGAGCAGTTGACGCTGATGGGCAAGATAGAAAACGGCAGGAAGAAAGAGGCTGAACCGGGCGGCAGCTCTGCGGGGCTCTCCTTTTACAGTTTCAGGAACAGCAGATTTGATCTGATTTCCTATGACCCGGAGACAAAAACCGCCCTGTTCTCTACCTATATTGATTATTGGGAGGACAGTGTCCCCACTCCGGACGCGCATCTGTCCCTTACGGGGATGAGCACCTATCAGGCGAAAATAAACAACGAAACCAACATTGGAACCATCAGCGGCGAGGTACTGGAAAGTCTGCCTATGGGAGAGGAAAATCAGACGATCCTCAGCCCCAGCGACATTATAAATCTTGGCTACACAGACGCTATCCTTCCCAGCGAAAAGGTGGTGCTGGCTCCGGAGCTGAATCCCCAACCAATAGAGGGTACAGAGGATATGTGGATATCCTCCATGGGCCTGGCCAGTGACGGGTGCTTCCACATTCGCCTTGGCTTCGCGGACGGGATATCCATCCTGGATGAGGAGGGGGACAGCTGGTTCCTCTGCACCCTCCTCCCCTTTGAGATCAGAGACACCCTTGGCAAGGCATACCGGGAGACCCTTGTACCGGGCGGTGTAGATATTCTGTTTCCTCTGATCCAGGCGGATGATTTGGAAACCATTCAGGACTGCACAGCCCGGTTCTATGGCCGGTATACCCGGCCTGGGACGATCATTGAAGGCTCCTGGAATATTGATTTTCAGATGGAGTACTACTCCTCCCTTGTCCTGGACTGGACCGGTGAGCTGGCGGGCCGGAGGATAGATCGGGTGACCCTCTCCCCTCTGTCTGTCACCATGAACAGCAACGACGCCGGCGGCTTCCACGGCACCTCCATCTACGCAGTCAAAAGGGACGGCACTACCGTGGAAGCCGAGCCTGACACGGGCAGCTACGACAATATCGGCGGAATCGACCCGATCTGGAGGACCTTCAACACCTGGAAATTCGCGGAGCCGGTGGACCTGGAGGAGGTGGTCTCGCTGTCGCTGATGGATGAGACCATCCCGGTGAGCTGAAATTCGGGAAATTGCCCCTTGTCTTTCTTCCGGGAATCTCTTATAATGTGAGACGATATTCTGTGTGAATCCGGAAGGAGCTGACCCTCCATGGTAAAAATCAACGAAAACTTTTTAAAGCTGCCTGGAAGCTACCTCTTCTCTGAGGTGGCCCGGCGCATCCGGGTGTATGGCGAGACCCACCCCGGGGCGGAGATCATCAAGCTGTCCATCGGCGATGTGACCCGGCCTCTGGTCCCCGCCGTGACCCAGGCGATGCACGCCGCCGTGGACGAGATGGGGACGGCGGAGGGCTTCCGGGGCTATGGACCGGAGCAGGGCTATGAGTTCCTGCGCCAGGCCATCGCCCAGGGGGACTACGCCGCCCGGGGCGTGGACATCCAGCCCGGGGAAATCTTCATCTCCGACGGGGCCAAAAGCGACTGCGGCAACATCGGCGACATCTTCGGCGTGGACAACATCGTGGCTATCTGCGACCCGGTGTACCCCGTCTATGTGGATACCAACGCCATGGCCGGCCGGGCCGGGAGCTTTCAGGAGGGACTGGGCCGGTGGGACCGGCTGGTCTATATGCCCTGCGTGGAGGAGAACGGCTTCGCCCCGGAGCCCATCCGGGAGCGGGCGGACATCGTCTATATCTGCTCCCCCAACAACCCCACCGGCGCGGTGATGAGCCGGGAGAAGCTGAAGGCCTGGGTGGACTGGGCCAACGCCGCCGGGGCGGTGATCCTCTTCGACTCCGCCTATGAGGCCTTTATCACCAGCCCCGACGTGCCCCATTCCATCTTCGAGATCGAGGGGGCCCGGACCTGCGCCATTGAGTTCCGCTCCTTCTCCAAGATCGCCGGCTTCACCGGCAACCGCTGCGCCTACACCGTGGTGCCCATGGAGCTGGAGCGGGGCGGGGCCAAGCTGAACAGCCTCTGGAACCGCCGCCAGTGTACCAAGTTCAACGGGGTGCCTTACGTGGTCCAGCGGGGGGCCGCCGCCGTCTACACCCAGGAGGGCCGGGCCCAGATTATGGACAACATCGGCTACTATCGGGAGAACGCCCGGGTCATCCGGGAGGGTCTCACCGCCGCCGGACTGACCTGCTTCGGCGGAGTGGACGCCCCATACATCTGGCTCAAGACCCCCGAGGGGGTGGGCTCCTGGGACTTCTTCGACCAGATTCTCGACCGGGCCAACGTGGCCTGTACCCCCGGCGCGGGCTTCGGCCCCAGCGGGGAGGGCTATGTCCGCCTCACCGCCTTCGGCGAGGCCGGGGCCACCAAAACCGCTGTGGAGCGGGTCTGCAAAATGTTCCAATAAGGGCGGGCGGCCTGTCTGGATGAACTCCAGGCGGGCCGCTTTTTTGGCGCGGAGGATCGATTTTGCGTCTGTAGGGCGCGACGACCCCGGCGCGCCGTCCTCCCGAGGGCACCCGCTCTCCGTGGACGGCGGGCCGAGTCGTCCCGCCCTACAAAGGCCCCCTCGTCCCCGCCGCGCAGCCAAAGGCTCCCTCCCCGAGGGAGCTGTCAGCCGCAGGCTGACTGAGGGAGTCCCCCCGGACTCGGCTGACTGAGAGAGTCCCCAAGGACCCCGCAGACCTCCGGAGGACTCCCTCCGTCACGGCTTCGCCGTGCCACCTCCCTCTAAGAGGGAGGCTTTTGGGTTGCGGAAGCTCTTGTACAACAGCGGAAAAGATGGTATAATAAAATGCTAAAATCGGGAAAAAAGGAGTTTTTGCTATGACCTACAAAGAGGAATTTATCACCTTCATGGTGCGCTCCGGCGTCCTTACCTTCGGGGACTTCACCACCAAGTCCGGGCGGAAGACCCCTTATTTTGTCAACACCGGAAACTATAAGACCGGAGCCCAGGCCGCGCGGCTGGGGGATTACTACGCCGCCTGCATCCAGGAGAACCTGCCCCAGGGGATCGACTGCCTCTTCGGCCCGGCCTACAAGGGCATCCCCCTGGCTGTCTCCGCCGCCGCCTCCCTCTTTCGCAGCTATGGCCGGGACCTGCCCTACTGCTTCAACCGCAAGGAGGCCAAGGACCACGGCGAGGGCGGGTCCATGGTGGGCTACAAGCCCCAGGACGGCGACCGGGTGGCCATCATCGAGGACGTGGTCACCGCCGGCACCGCCGTCCGGGAGTCCATCGAGCTGTTCAAGAGCGTGGCCAAGGTGGATATGAAGGCCCTCTTTGTCTCGGTGGACCGGATGGAGCGGGGCACCCGGGACTGCTCCACCCTGGACGAGCTGCGCCAGGACTACGGCATCCAGGTCTTCCCCATTGTCACCGTGAAGGAGGTCATTTCCTTCCTCCACAACAACCCGGTGGACGGAAAGGTCTACATTGACGACGGGATGAAGGCCAGGATGGAAGACTACCTGACCCAGTACGGGGCGCGGTAATGAGCAAAAAAACCATCCACACCGGCCACCGGGGGCGGTTGAAGGAGGAGTTTCTCACCCGGGGGATCGAGGGCTGGCCCGACCACAAGGTGCTGGAGCTGATTTTGTTCTACGCCATCCCCCAGGGGGATGTGAACCCCCTGGCCCACGAGCTCATCGACCGGTTCGGCTCCCTGTCCGGCGTGCTGGACGCCCTGCCCGAGGAGCTGATGAAGGTGAAGGGGATGGGGGAGCACTCTTCTACCATGCTCAAGCTGTTCCCTGCGGTGCTGGGCCGCTATCTGGAGGGCCGCACCGGCCCGGGGCGGCTGATCCACACCGCCGCCGAGGCCGGCCATGTGCTGGCTCCCTGCCTGTACGGCGCCCGGAATGAGATGGTCTATATCCTCTGCCTGGACGCCAAGGAGAAGCTGCTGGGGGTGCGGAAGCTGTCCGAGGGGAACATCGGCAGCTCCGACGTGACCATCCGCCGGGCGGCGGAGGAGTGTCTGGCCCTGCGGGCTACCTTCTGCTACCTGGCCCACAACCACGTCAGCGGGGTGGCCCTCCCCTCCCCGGAGGACGTGAATACCACCCAGGTGATTCGGGCCGCCCTGGAGCCCCTGGGCGTGCGTCTGGTGGACCATCTGGTCTTTGTGGACGGCGATCTGGTGTCCATCCGGGAGAGCGAGGCCGCGGGCCGCGGCGGCTTCCGCATGATCTATCCGGGACAGTGGTGAAAAATTTGTTCGATTTCCCTTGATATAGAACGTTGGTTCTGATATAATGGGGGAAATTCCGCTGAGGGCTGTAGAGCGCCCCGCTCTGCAGCCGCGGATCAAGCAGTGAGGTGAAGGGAATGCCTAAATTTGAAGTCGTATCCGAATACACCCCCAGCGGCGACCAGCCGGAGGCCATTGCCGCCCTGGCGGCGGGCATTGAGAACGGTCTGGACGAGCAGACTCTGTTAGGCGTCACCGGGTCGGGCAAGACCTTCACCATGGCAAAGATCATCGAGAAGGTCCAGCGGCCCACCCTGGTGCTGGCCCACAACAAGACGCTGGCCGCTCAGCTGTGCGCCGAGTTCCGGGAGTTCTTTCCCAACAACGCGGTGGAGTATTTTGTAAGCTACTACGACTACTACCAGCCCGAGGCCTACATTCCCCACACCGACACCTTTATTGAGAAGGACTCCTCCATCAATGAGGAGATCGACCGGCTCCGGCTGTCCGCCACCGTCTCCCTGCTGGAGCGGCGGGACGTGATCGTGGTAAGCTCGGTGTCCTGCATCTACGGTCTGGGCGAGCCGGAGGATTTTGGACAGCTGATGGTCTCCCTCCGGGTGGGGGCCAGCCTGGAGCGGGACGAGCTGTTGAAAAAGCTGGTGGCCATCCGCTACGAGCGCAACGACATCGCCTTTGAGCGCAATATGTTCCGGGTCCGGGGGGACACGGTGGAGGTCTGGCCCGCCTACTGGAAGGATACCGCCATCCGGGTGGAGTTCTTCGGGGACGAGATCGACCGCATCTCTGAAATCAACGTGGTGACGGGCTCCCCCATCCGGCGCTTGCAGAATATCCCCATCTGGCCCGCCACCCACTACGTCACTCCCAAGGACAAGATGGACGCCGCTATTCAGGAAATTTACCAGGAGATGGAGGAGCGGGTGGCCTTCTTCGAGGGCGAAAACAAGCTCATTGAGGCCCAGCGCATCAAGCAGCGCACCATGTATGACATCGAGATGATGCAGGAGCTGGGCTACTGCTCCGGCATTGAGAACTACTCCCGGGTGATTGAGGGCAGGCCGGTGGGCTCGCCCCCCAATACCCTCCTGGACTACTTCCCCAAGGACTTTGTTCTGTTCATCGACGAGAGCCACGTCACCCTGCCCCAGGTGCGGGCCATGTACAACGGCGACCGGGCTCGGAAAACCACCCTGGTGGACTACGGCTTCCGCCTGCCCTGCGCCTTCGACAACCGGCCCCTGCAATTTCCGGAGTTTGAGAAGCGGGTGAACCAGATCGTCTATGTCTCCGCCACCCCCGGGGAGTATGAGCGCACCCGGTCGGGACAGATTGTGGAACAGGTCATCCGGCCCACCGGCCTGCTGGACCCGGTGATTGAGGTGAGGCCGGTGGAGGGGCAGATCGACGACCTTATCGGTGAGATCAACACCCGCACCGCCCGAAACGAGCGGGTGCTGGTGACCACCCTCACCAAGCGGATGGCCGAGGATCTCACTACCTACCTCCAGGGGGCGGGCATCAAGGTGCGGTATATGCACCACGACATCGACGCCATGGAGCGGATGGAGATCATCCGGGACCTGCGGCTGGGCACCTTCCATGTGCTGGTGGGCATCAACCTCCTCCGGGAGGGCCTGGATCTGCCCGAGGTCTCCCTGGTTGCCATCCTGGACGCCGACAAGGAGGGCTTCCTGCGCTCCGAGACCTCCCTCATCCAGACCATAGGCCGGGCCGCCCGAAACGCCCAGGGCATGGTGGTTATGTACGCCGACACGGTGACTCCCTCCATGCGCCGGGCCATCGACGAGACCGAGCGCCGCCGGGGCATTCAGGACGCCTTCAACAAGGAACACGGTATCGTCCCCAAGACGGTCATCAAATCGGTGCGGGACCTGATGAGCATCTCCGCCGGCGAGGATACCGCCGAAAAACGGGGCGAGGTCCAGGGTCTCACCAAACAGCAGAAGGCCGAGCGTATCGCACGGCTGGAAAAGGAAATGCGGGAGGCCGCCAAAATGCTGGAATTCGAACTGGCCGCCGCCCTCCGGGATCAGATTATTGAGCTGCGGGGGAAATAGGGATTTGCCTGTTTGTGTAGGGCGTGACCACTGGGCACGCCGGACAGTGTATGTGCGGTGCGGGGAAGCGGCGCGCCGAGGTCGTCGCGCCCTACAGGCTAAAACAGGGAAGCATGATGGAAAGGGAGGGAGTGCGCGTGAGTATACCACTGTGCTTGGCAATTCTGGGAGCCGTTCAGCCGCCGCTGCATATGTATCTTTCTGTCGTGTTCCGTTTGGCCCAGGGTGAACGGGTGGAAGAACTGGTGGGCGGTTTCCTCACTGGAATGCTTGCCTGGGCGCTGTGCGCCGCCGTGGCTCTGTTCCTGGAACACCGACGCCCAAGAGGAAAGGGAAGAACAGCGGTCCACTGTCTGTCGCTGACGGGATTGACCTTGTTTGCCATGGTGGCGGTGTGGTTCGCCGCAGCACCCTCCTACGGGGGTTAATAGATGGAGCTGCGCCAACGAAAACAGAATCGGCTGCAAGGCTACAATTACGGCCGGCCGGGGTATTATTTTATTACGGTCTGCGCCGGACAACGGGCGGAATTGTTCGGGGAAATTGGGTCCCCCGGTGTAGGGCGCGACGACCCCGGCGCGCCGTTCGTAAGACTGTCATCATATGGTGAAATCGTGGAGAAATATATTTGCTCCATTCAGGCGTCGTATGAAAATGTTTGTGTGGACAAATATGTTATTATGCCAAATCATATTCATCTCATTATTAAAATTGGAGCATTGAGGAACGGCGCGCCGAGGTCGTCGCGCCCTACAGAATTGATTCCCCGCATGATTGGAGCAATGAAGCGGTTTTCCAACCAGGAGGCCGGATTTGACATGTGGCAGACCTCTTACCACGACCACATCATCCGCAACGAGGCGGATTACCGGCGGATATGGGAATACATCGACACGAACCCGGCCAAATGGCGGGAGGATTGTTATTACGAGGACGGTGCGGAATAAATGGCGAAGCAGAAGGAAGAAAAGACCAACGTGATGCGGGTGCTGGAGCAGAAAAATATCCCCTACACCGCCCACGCCTACGACCCCGACGCGGGGCTGGACGGGGTGAGCGTGGCGAAGCAGCTGGGGCAGGACCCGGAGACGGTGTTCAAGACCCTGGTGGCCCAGGGGGCCTCCGGGGGAGTGTATGTGTTTGACATCCCGGTGGGGGACAGCCTCGACCTGAAAAAGGCGGCCAAGGCGGTGGGGGAGAAGTCCATCGCCATGATCGCCCAGAAGGAGCTGCTGCCCCTGACGGGCTATATCCACGGCGGCTGTTCCCCGGTGGGGATGAAGAAGCAGTACCCCACGATTTTCCACGAGACGGCGGAGATTATCGACTCTATCATGGTGTCCGCCGGAAAGATCGGCTTCCAGGTGGAGCTGGAGCCCGCCGCCCTCATGGAGCTGGTGGGGGCGTCCACAGCGGACCTGACGGTGTGAGGAGGAGGGCATATGGCGAGCAGTCCTGATTTTGTCAGCTATATCTGTGAACAGCTGGAGGGCCTGGGGGCGGTGCGCTCCCGGAAGATGTTCGGGGAGTATATGGTCTACCTCAACGACAGGCCGGTGATTATCATCTGCGGCGACCAGCCTATGGTGAAGCTGCTGCCCTGCCTGGAGGAGCTGCTCCGGGACCGGCCCACCCAGCCCCCCTACGAGGGGGCCAAGGACCACTACGTTTTGGACCCCGACGACCGAGAGACCCTCCGGGAAGCGGCCCGGCTGGCGGAGGAGGTCACTCCCCTGCCCAAGAAGCGGGTTTCGAAAAAGAAGGAGAGCGCCCCGGCGGAGGGGTCTGCCCCCTGGGATGTGGTCTGGCCTCAGCATATGAAGCCGAGCCTGGACGACATCGGGGCCTGGGTGAAAAATCCCCTCCTGGAGAAGCTTGCGGCCTGGATGGGAGAGACCTATGGGATAGAGCCTGCGATCGAGTTCAGCCGGTGCTCCATGGACCGGGGCTGGAACATCAAGTACAAGAAGGGGAGCAAGTCCCTGTGTGTCCTCTATGTCCGGGAGGGATGGTTTACCGCTATGGTGACCCTGGGGGCCAAGCAGGTGGCCGAGCTGGAGACCCTTCTGCCCACCTTTTCCGACGCCTTCCAGAGGCTGTATGAAAAGACCCCCATGTTCAACGGCGGCAAGTGGCTGGTGGTGGACGTGAAGGAGGCAGAGCAGCTGGAGGAGGTCCAGCGGCTGATTTTGATGAAGGCGAAGCCGGTGAAAATATAGGCTTGACATTAAAAATTTGTTCCGTTAGGCTGTAGGGGCGGATATTATCTGCCCGCTCGGTCATGGCTCTGCAATTCTTTGCGGGCGGCTGATAGCCGCCCCTACAGACGTGACCAACCACACGCAAAAGGAGAAACCAATTATGCACACACACATTTCCGTCAAGGGCGCGCGGGTGAACAACCTGAAAAATATCGACGTAAAGATTCCACGGGACAAGCTGGTGGTGCTCACCGGGCTGTCGGGGTCGGGGAAGTCGTCCCTGGCCTTCGACACCATCTACGCCGAGGGACAGCGGCGGTATGTGGAGTCGCTGTCCTCCTACGCCCGGATGTTCCTGGGGCAGATGGAGAAGCCCGACGTGGACTACATCGACGGCCTGTCCCCGGCCATCTCCATCGACCAGAAGACCACCTCCAAAAATCCCCGGTCTACAGTGGGCACGGTGACGGAAATTTACGACTACCTCCGCCTGCTGTGGGCCCGGGTGGGCACCCCCCACTGCCCCATCTGCGGCAAGGAGATCAAACAGCAGACCATCGACCAGATCATCGACCATGTGCTGGCCCTGCCCGAGGCCACCCGCATCCAGGTGATGGCTCCGGTGATCCGGGGGAAGAAGGGCGAGCACGCCAAAATCTTCGAGGACGCCCGGAAGTCGGGCTACGTCCGGGTACGGGCCGACGGCTCCCTCTACGACCTCAGCGAGGAGATCAAGCTGGACAAGAACAAAAAGCACCACATTGAGATTGTGGTGGACCGGCTGGTGATCCGGGACGACATCACCCGGCGGCTTACCGACAGCGTGGAGGTGGCCTCCAACCTGGCGGGAGGGCTGGTGGTGGTCAACATCGTGGGGGAGGACCGGGATATCATGTTCTCCCAAAACTACGCCTGTGAGGACTGCGGCGTGTCCATTGAGGAGCTGTCCCCCCGGATGTTTTCCTTCAACAACCCCTTTGGGGCCTGCCCCACCTGTATGGGCCTGGGCTCTCAGATGAAGATCGACCCGGAGCTCATCATCCCCAACCGGGACCTGTCCATTGTGGAGGGGGCCATTACCGCCTCCGGGTGGAACAACATCAAGTCCGACGGAATTTCCCGGATGTACTTCGACGCCCTGGCGAAGAAGTATAAATTCAAGCTGAACACCCCGATCAAAGACCTGCCCCAAGAAATAATGGATGTGATTCTCCACGGCACCAACGGAGAAAAGCTCACCATCCACTACGACCAGCCCCGGGGCAAGGGGACGCTGTACCAGCCCTTCGAGGGCATCATCAACAACCTGGAGCGCCGCTACCGGGAGACCCAGTCCGACGCCATGAAGCGGGAGCTGGAGGAGTGCATGTCCCAGTGCCCCTGCCCCACCTGTCAGGGGCGGCGGCTGAAAAAGGAGTCTTTGGCCGTCACCGTGGGCGGGCTGGACATCGACAGCTACTGCCGCAAGAGCGTCACCGAGGCCCTGGACTTTATGGAAAAGCTGGTGCTCAACGAGACCCAGACCATGATCGCCTCCCAGATTTTGAAGGAAATTCGGAACCGCCTGGGCTTCCTCCAGTCGGTGGGGCTGCAATACCTCACCCTGTCCCGGGAGGCGGGCACCCTGTCCGGCGGCGAGAGCCAGCGCATCCGGCTGGCTACCCAGATCGGGTCCTCCCTCATGGGGGTGCTCTATATCCTGGACGAGCCCTCCATCGGCCTGCACCAGCGGGACAACGACAAGCTCCTCCAGACCTTGAAGGAGCTGCGGGACCTGGGCAACACCCTCCTTGTGGTGGAGCACGACGAGGACACCATGCGGGAGGCGGATTATATCATCGACGTGGGCCCCGGGGCGGGGGTGAACGGGGGCACCATCGTGGCCGCCGGTACCCCGGAGGAGGTCATGGACAACCCCGCCTCCATTACCGGGGACTACCTCACCGGACGGAAAAAAATCCCCGTTCCGTCGGAGCGGCGGAAGGGGAGCGGGCACTATTTGAAGGTGTTCGGCGCGGAGGAGCACAACCTGCGCCGGGTGGACGTGGCCTTCCCCTTGGGGACCTTCACCTGCGTCACCGGGGTGTCGGGGAGCGGAAAATCCTCTCTTGTTAACGAGATTCTGTTCAAAAAGCTGGGGGCCGACCTGAACCGGACCAAGACCCGGGCGGGGAAGCACCAGCGCATTGAGGGGGAGGAGTTTTTAGACAAGGTCATCAACATCGACCAGAGTCCCATCGGCCGCACCCCCCGGTCCAACCCGGCCACCTATACAAACCTGTTCAGCGACATCCGGGACCTCTTCGCCTCCACCCCCGACGCCAAGAGCCGGGGCTACGGCCCGGGCCGGTTCTCCTTCAACACCCGGGGCGGGCGCTGCGAGGCCTGTACGGGAGACGGCCTGCTCAAAATCGAGATGCACTTCCTGCCGGATATCTATGTCCCCTGCGAGGTGTGCAAGGGCAAGCGGTACAACCGGGAGACCCTGGAGGTGCGGTACAAGGGCAAGAACATCTATGAGGTGCTGGAGATGACGGTGGACGAGGCCCTGCCCTTCTTCGAGAACATCCCCAAGATTTACAACCGCCTCAAGACCCTGGAGGAGGTGGGCCTGGGGTATGTGAAGCTGGGCCAGCCCTCTACCGAGCTGTCCGGCGGCGAGGCCCAGCGGGTCAAGCTGGCTACCGAGCTCAGCAAGCGGTCCACCGGCAAGACCATCTATATCCTGGACGAGCCCACCACCGGCCTGCACTCCGCCGACGTTCACAAGCTCATTGAGGTGCTCCAGCGGCTGGTGGAGGGGGGCAACACCATCGTGGTCATCGAGCACAACCTGGACGTGATTAAAACCGCCGACCACATCATCGATCTGGGCCCCGAGGGGGGCGACGGCGGCGGGCAGATCGTCTGCACCGGCACCCCCGAGGAGGTCGCCGCCTGCCCGGGGTCCTATACGGGGCAGTATTTGAAAAAGATGCTGTAAAACCTGCGTCCCCCGCAGGGCCAGCCTCCTTTTCCCCGCAAGGGGGACGCGATAGCCGTAAGCGGCAGAGCCGCTAACGGCTATCCAGTGAAAGGAGGTGCCCCAGTTCGCAAACTGGGGCGGAGGATTGATTTCGCCGCAGGCGAAATGTGCGAAGCAAACGAGGTTTGTGCAAATCTTGGTTTACTTCGTATGTTTTGCTTCGCAAAACGCAATCCTCAGTCAGCCTTCGGCTGACAGCCCCTTTCAAAAGGGGCCTGGGCCCTGCGGGGGACGAGGGATATTGCCTTCACCCCGTCCGCACCCAGCCAGCCAGCCGCGCGCCCAGGCGAAAGCCGTGGGCGAAGGAGAGGAAATTGCTGGTTTCCAAGAGGTGAAATACGGCGGCGGGCATATCTCCCCCTTTCCAAATGGCCTCCGCCTGTGTATAATAGGCTTGGTATTCCGGGTTGCTGTCGAAGTCCAGCCGGAACCGCTCAATTTCCTGGAGATAGAGTTCTTTGAGGTTTTCTTCCATGATGGCACCACCTGACACGAATTGTTATGGCGTTATTATACCACGAATTTAGATGATGTCAATAGAAAGCGAGAAAATAATGGAGATTATTTTGCCCAGCCTTGCGGAGCGGCTGAAACCGCTGAGAAAAAGCAAAAATATGACGCAAAAAGCGATGGCGGAGCTGCTGGATTGTACAGAGCGGCATTATCAGAAGATCGAATACGGGCAAATCAACGTCCCCGCCACCACGGTGATTTTCCTGGCCGACTACTTCGGCGTGACCGCCGATTATTTATTGGGACGCACGTAGGGACGCTTCACGAAGCGTCCGTCCTACCCGCCGCATTTCCCCGCCGCAAATCTACCGCATTTCCCCGTCGCAAATCTACCGCATTTTCCCGCCGCAATCCATCATATTTCTGCCGTAAAGGCGGACGCATCGTGATGCGTCCCTACGAGAGGTGCCTATGGAACTCTATGAATTTTTGACTACCACCACAGCGGGCAAGTGTCTATTCACCATGCTGGTGTCCATGGTCCCCATCATCGAGCTGCGGGGGGGCGTGCCCTTCGGGGTGGCGGTGCTGGGACTGCCCTCCTATCTGGCCTTTCCGGCGGCGGTGATCGGCAATCTGATCCCCGCCCCCTTTATCATCGTCTACATCCGCCGGGTCTTTGAGCTGATGCGGAAATATCTGCCCTGGCTCAACGGCATTGTGGACAAGCTGGAGAAAAAGGCCCACCTCAAGGGGCAGAAGGTTCAGAAGTATCAGTACCTGGGCCTGTGGCTCTTTGTGGCCATCCCCCTGCCCGGGACGGGGGCCTGGACCGGCTCGCTGGCGGCGGCGTTTTTGGGGATGCGGCTGAAAAAGGCCATGCCCGCCGTGGTGCTGGGGGTGCTCACCGCCGGGTGCATTATGCTGGGGCTGACCCATATGGGGATCAATCTGTTCTCCGGGGCAGTGTAGGGCGCACCCCCGCCCTCCGGCGGGCATAGAATACCCCGGAGGTGTTGCCGAGTGGGTACGTTCTGGGATACGCTGTTGGCCGGGGCCTGCATCTGCGGGCTGGCGTTTGTGGGGTGGTGGCTCTTTGGGCTGCTGCTGCGTCCCCTGCCCGGGCGGGGGGCGAGGGTCGTCCTGACCGGCCGGGGCGAGGGCGAGGGGCTGGAGCAGCTGGTCCGCTCCTTCCTCTGGCTGCGGGGGATGGGGCTGCTGCGCTGTCCCATTGTCATCGCCGACGCGGGCCTCACCCCCGCCGGCTGGGAGCTGGCCCTGCGCCTGTCCGCCCGCTGGCCGGAGGTGGCGCTGTGGCCCGCCTCGGATTTGGGGGATTACATTTCGGGAATGTAGGGGGCGCACATTGTGCGCCCGCTCTTACACAAGGTAGGGCAAGGGCTCTGCCCTTGCCTTTTCCAGAGGCGAAAATTGTCGTTCGGCAAGGGCAGAGCCCTTGCCCTACACGGTGACAGTGAAAGGAGGCGGTACCCATGTCGGAGCAGGAATTGGAGCTGCTGGAGGGTACCGTCTCCTCTGTCATTTATCAAAACGAGGAGAACGGCTACACCATCCTCCGGCTGGATGTCCGGGGGGAGGAGGTCACGGTGGTGGGGCCCATGGCGGGGGTCGCGCCGGGGGAGTATCTGTCCGTCCGGGGGCGGTGGACCCGGCACCCCACCTACGGGCCCCAGATGAAGGCGGAGGTGGTGGACCGCCGCCTGCCCCAGAGCCTGAAGGAAATTTACCACTACCTGTCCTCCGGGGCGGTGAAGGGGGTGGGCAAGGCCACCGCCCGGCTCATCATCGAGGAGTTCGGGGAGGACGCCCTCACCGTGATCGAGGAGGACCCGGAGCAGCTGACGAAGATCAAGGGGGTCACCAGAAAGCGGGCCCGGCAGATCGGCGAGGTCTTTCGCCAACAGATGGGGACCCGGCGGCTGATGGAATTTCTGTCGGAGCATCAGCTGCCCCTGGAGCTGGCCGCCCTCCTCCGCCGGGCCTATGGAGACGTGGCTCTGGAGGTGGTGAAGGCCAACCCCTACCTGCTGGTGAATGAGGAGTTTGAGGTGGAGTTCTCCCAGGCGGACAAGCTGGCCCTGTCCCTGGGGGTGGGGCCGGAGGACCCCCTGCGGCTGGAGGCGGGGCTGGTCTTTGAGCTGGCCCACAACAACCACAACAACGGCCACACCTTCCTGCCCCGGCGGAAGCTGGTGGAGGCCACCAGCGCCCTGCTGAGCACCCCCGGCGAGGGGCTGGAGGACAGCCTGGAGGACCTGCTGCGCCGGAGGGAGGCGGAGTGTGAGCAGGTGGCGGGCCAGGAGGCGGTATACCTCCCCGCCCTGTATGAGGCCGAGACCTTCATCGCCCAGCGGGTGCTGGAGATGAGCCGGGCGGAGCCCCTGCCTCCGGAGGGGCTGGATAAGCTGATCCGCCGCATTGAGAAGGAGCAGCGCATTACATACGCCCCCCAACAGCGGGAGGCGGTGGAGCTGGCGGCGGGCTGTCAGGTGATGCTCCTCACCGGCGGGCCGGGGACGGGCAAGACCACCTGCCTCCGGGGGGTGCTGGCCCTCTTTGAGGCCATGGGGCTGGAGACCGCCCTGGCCGCCCCCACCGGACGGGCGGCGAAGCGGCTGGGGGAGCTGTGCGATACCGACGCCTCCACCATCCACCGGCTGCTGGAGACCGGGTTTGACCCCCGGTCGGGCAAGCTGGTCTTTACCCGGAATACCTATAATCCCCTAAAGGCCGACGCCGTCATCGTGGACGAGACCTCCATGGTGGACGTGCCCCTGATGGCCGCGCTGCTGGACGCCCTGGACGACGGGTGCCGCCTGGTGCTGGTGGGCGACCCGGACCAGCTGCCCTCGGTGGGGCCGGGGGCTCTCTTCGCCGACCTCATCCGCAGCGGCGCGGTTCCCACGGTCCGGCTGACGGAGATTTTCCGTCAGGCCGCTCAGAGCGCCATCGTCCGCAGCGCCCACCTCATCAACCGGGGGCAGATCCCCGACCTGCGGCGCAACGAGGGGGATTTCTTCTGTCTGGCCCGCTGGGACGCCCAGGCGGTGCTGGACACGGTGGTGGACCTGTGCCGCCGCCGCCTGCCCGAGCGGATGGGCATTCCCGCCGATCAGATTCAGGTCCTCTCCCCCACCCGCCGCCGGGGCACCGGCACCCGGGCCCTGAACCAGGCCCTCCAGGCCGCCCTGAACCCGCCCCTGGAGGGGAAGGGGGAGCGGCGGTTCGGCGACTGGGTCTTCCGGTCGGGGGACCGGGTGATGCAGGTGCGGAACAACTACGACATCCTCTGGCGGGAAGAGGGAGGGACTGACTCCGGCATGGGGATGTTCAACGGGGACGTGGGGGTGGTCCGGTCCATTGAGAAGGAGATCATCACCGTGGACTTTGACGGCAAGGTCGTGGAGTACACCCCGGATATGCTGGGGGAGCTGGAGCCCGCCTTCGCCGTGACGGTCCATAAGGCCCAGGGCTCTGAGTATCGGGCGGTGATTCTGGCCGCCTTTGAGGGAGCGCCCATGCTCATGACCCGAGGGGTGCTGTACACCGCCGTCACCCGGGCCAGAGAGCTGTTTATCGTGGTGGGCGACCCCGACGCCGTGGCCGGGATGGTCAACAACAACCGTCAGACCAGAAGATATTCCGGCCTGCGGGCCAGATTGATCGGGGAATGAGGGGATATCCGGTCCAAGAGGCCGCTGGACGCTGTGGGGCGCACAGTGAGATATAATTTACAATATTATATTTGGTCATTTTTTATATTGATTATTTTGGCCCGATGGGATATACTGTAGTCAGTGAAGAACATGATACCTTGATTCGAAAGGAGTGTGTCATATGCACGCTGACTTGATGACGGCCCAGAAGGCCCCTTTGACCATCCCCAAGCCCCGGCGGCGGCGGGAGGTCCGGGACCCCTACGACGGCCTGCGGCCCTGGTCGGCCATCACCCACGGAGTGGGGGCGGCGCTGGCCCTGGCGGGGACCGCCCTGCTGCTGGCTCGGTCCGCCGCGATGGGCAAGTGGCTGTACTTCGGCCTGTTCGCGGTGTACGGGCTGTCCATGGTCTGCCTGTATACCGCCAGCACCCTGTACCACTGCCTCAATGGCTCCGTGGCCATGCGGCTGGCTTTGCGGAAGTATGACCACTGCTCCATTTATCTGCTCATCGCCGGGAGCTATACGCCGCTGTGCCTCACCGTCCTGCGGGAGGCGGGGGGCATCCCGCTGATGATCGCCGTGTGGGCGCTGGCCGCGGCGGGGACGGTGCTCACCATCGCCAAGCTGTCAATCCCCCGGTGGCTCACCAGCGCCATCTATCTGTTTATGGGCTGGCTGGCGATCTTTGCCATCGTCCCCATCTACCGCGCCCTGCCCGCTGCCGGATTCTCCTGGCTGCTGGCCGGAGGACTGCTGTACACCGTGGGCGGCGTCCTCTACGCCGTCAAATGGCCGGGGCGGGACAACCCCCGCTTCGGCTGTCACGAGATTTTTCATGTGTTTATCCTCCTGGGCAGCATCGCGCACTTTGTCATGATGTACCAGGTGGTGCTGTGGCTGTAGGATCACGGCGAGGCCGTCAGGCTGTCCATTCGGACGCCTGGCGGCTTTCTATTGTATTCAATGGGAATTTTTGCTATAATACAGGAGGCATGTCCCGCTTGACGGGATAGAAACTTGATAAGGAGGGAAATTTTATGAAAAGGTTCATTCATCTGCTGGTGTGCGCTCTGGTGGCGGCGGCGATGGTCCTTCCCGCAGGGGCGGAGCCCGGAGGGGCGCTCTGGACCCGGGAGGAGGCGGGGGGAGCCTATGTGACCGTTCGGGTTCCCTTCCCGGAGGGGGAGGGCATGAGCTGGGGCCAGACCCGGTATCTGGGGGTGCGGTATGCCGGGACCGGCGAGCCGGTGGCGCTGACCAGCGATTACAGGGCGGGATATCTGTTCGCCACCGTCCCCGCCCGGGACGCGGACCGGCCTCTGGAGGTGTTCCAGGGGGAGCGGTTTGATTGGACGGACATCCAGTATCAGAACGAGCCGGTGTCCGCCAACACCCTATACATCCGGGGTGTCCTCCACGGGGACGGGGAGGGGCGGCTGAATCTGGAGCAAGTCCTCACCCGGGCGGAGGCCTTTAGCCTGCTGGTCCGTCTGCTGGACCTGGAGGAGGGCGGAGACCCGGGATATGGGGATGTGGCCCCCTCCGACTGGTACTACAGCCCTGTGTCCGCCGCCCGGGCGGCGGGGCTGGCGGCGGCGGACAAGACCTTCCGTCCCAACGACAGCGTCAGCCGGGCGGAGTTTAACACCATGGTATACCGGGCGTTCCGCAGCGTGGGCTGGATCGGCCCGGAGCGGGGCGAGGCGCAGGATTACGTGGACAGCGCCGACATCCCGGACTGGGCAATGGAGGCCTACCGGGCTCTGGGGAGCCTCAGCATTTCCACGGTCCGGGAGCTGGACGAGAGCGGCGAGAGCGAGCCGGAGATCGAGCGCCTGGCGCAGCCCGGGCAGGGAGTGACCCGGCGGGAGGCGGTGGGGCTGGTGGACAGCGCCCTGGACCGTCTGCCGGTCTATCCCACCCAGGGGGCCATCGACTGCGGCTTCGACCGGGCTATGCCGGTCATCGACGGGTCCACCTCCACCTACCCCTACACCGACGCCCTGTACAGCGCGCTGTTCCACAACGCCGGGCGGCACCCGGAGCTCCCGGCCTCCCACAGCAAGAGCCACGCCTCCTATGAGCGGCTGATCCGGGGAGAGGTAGATGTGCTCTTCGCCGCCACCAAGGCCTCCATTGAGCTGGAGGAGCAGGCCAAGGCCGCCGGGGTGGAGCTGGAATATATCCCCATCGCCTACGACGCGATGGTGTTCTTCACCAACGAGGAGAATCCGACCCGGGGACTGACCATTGAGCAGCTCCAGGATATCTACGTACGGAACGCCTATGACAACTGGAGTCAGGTGGGCGGTCCCGACGCCCGGCTGATGCCCTACTGCCGGAACACGGACAGCGGGTCCCACGCCCTGATGGAGGAGATGATTTTGGACCACGGGACGCTCAGCCTCAGCGGCGACATCCTCCAGGGGAACATGTCCACCGCGATGAGCACCGCTCTCACCGATGTGGCCGCCGCCCTGGAGACCAGCCCAGCGGGCTATGCCATTGGATACAGCGTCTATTATTACTACCTGACCGCCGAGACGATGATGGAGGACGTGACCGAAAACCGCCTGCACCTTTTGGAGATCAACGGCGTGGCCCCCTCCGACGAGACCATCGCCGACGGCTCCTACCCCCTTTCGGCCTGTAATTATATCGTCCTGCGGGCCGATACCCCGGAGGACAGCCCCGCCCGGCGGCTGGCGGAGTTTATGCTGAGCCCGGAGGGTCAGGAGGTGGTCACAAGGGCCGGCTTCGGGGCGCTCCAGCAGTCAAAGGGCTGAAGGGTTGGGGGGCAAATAGAATTTTTTCTGTGATATTCCCGCAATTCGCTCCCAACCCCTTGCCAAAAGAGAAAAAATAGGGTAAAATAAGTCAGCTAAAGGCATTCAAATTGATAAACAACGGAGGATGATTCCTATGGCAATGATTTCCGCCAGCGACTTCCGCAATGGCGTGACCTTTGAGATGGACGGCAAGGTCATGCAGGTGGTCGAGTTCCAGCACGTCAAGCCCGGCAAGGGCGCGGCCTTCGTCCGGACCAAGATGAAGAACGTCATCACCGGCGGCGTGACCGAGACCTCCTTCAACCCCACCGCCAAGTTTGAGCAGGCTTTTGTGGAGCGCAAGGACATGGACTACAGCTATAACGACGGCGATCTGTACTACTTCATGGACCCCGAGAGCTTCGAGATGATCCCCATCGGCAAGGACCTGCTGGGCGACAGCTTCAAGTTCGTCACCGAGAATATGACCTGCAAGGTCATGTCCTACAAGGGCAGCGTCTTCGGTGTGGAGCCCCCCAACTTTGTGGAGCTGGTGGTGACTGAGACCGACCCCGGCTTCGCCGGCAACACCGCCACCAACAACGTGCTCAAGCCCGCCACCCTGGAGACCGGCGCTGAGATCAAGGTCCCCCTGTTCGTCAACCCCGGCGACAAGATCAAGATCGACACCCGCACCGGCGAGTATCTGGAGCGCTGCAAGGCCTGATTTTCCGCCATTTCGTAGGGGCGGATATCATCTGCCCGTCACATTTGCAATTCTGTAGGGGCGGCTGACAGCCGCCCCTACAGAATTGCCGCTAAAATAAGGAGTAACATTATGACTATTTCCGAGAAAGTCGCCTATCTGAAGGGCCTGGCCGAGGGGCTGGACCTGGACACCACCAAGTCCAAAGAGGGCAAGCTCATCTCCGTGATGATCGGCATCCTGGAGGAGCTGGCTATGTCCGTGGAGGACCTGGAGGAGAACGCCCTCAACCTGGGCGAGGAGATCGACGTGCTCTCCGACGACCTGGCCGACGTGGAGTCGGAAGTCTTCGACGAGGACGACGACTTGGAGGACTACGACGACGACTGGTTCGAGGTGGAATGCCCCACCTGCGGCTCCGACATCATGGTGGACGATGAGGCCCTGGCCGACGGCGAGGTGGAGTGCCCCAGCTGCGGCACCCGCTACGCGATGGAGCTCACCGACGAGGATGAGCGGGATGAGGCCGAAGAGGATGAGGCGGAGTAACTCCTGTCAGTACAGTTTAAAAACCAGGGGCCGTTAAGGCCCCTGGTTCAGCCTGTCGAAAAAGTCTGTCTTTTGGCAGACATTTTCATGTAAAGATGATAAAATAGGGAGTAAGGGGTGAGGGAAATGTTGGAGCGAGGGAAAAATGAGCGAGGGGTCATAGAAATGGTGGACACAGAAAGCCTGGTGCCGCCCGAACATCTATTGCGGCAGGTGGATGCAGCGGTAGATTTCGAGAAATTGTACGAAATCGTGGAGGCGTTGTACAGCGAAGAAGAGGGCCGGCGGAGCATCGACCCAGTGGTGCTATTCAAAATCGTATTGCTGCAGCATCTGGATGGGAATGTATCTTTGCGGGGAACGTTGCGCAGAGCCCAGACAGATATAGCATACCGGTGGTTTTTGCGATACACGCTGAGTGAGGAGCTGCCCCATTTTTCCACGGTGAGTTACAACTTCCGGCACCGGTTTACTTCAGAAACCATAGAGGCAGTATTTCGATGGATATTGGAGGAGGCGGGCAGTGCGGGAGCACTGACCCCGGCGGCGGTATTTATAGATGGGACACACATCAAAGCCAGCGCAAATCTGAAGAAGAAAATGAAGCAGGAAGTACCGGCAGCGGCAAAACGATACCAGGAAGAACTGCTGGCGGAAGTGAACGCGGACCGGGAGGCTCATGGAAAAAAGCCACTGGATGATGAAGAAGAACCACCCAAAGCTGGAGGGAAGAAACAGGACAACACCTCAAAAAAGAAGCAGGCCCGGAGGAAGAAAGAGGCGAAAAAGCAGAAAACAGTAACGGTATCCACCACAGACCCGGAGAGTGGAATGTTCCACAAAGGGGAGCACAAGCGGTGCTTCGCTTATGAGGCCCATACCGCCTGTGACAAGAGCGGTTACGTATTGGAAACAGTGGTCACCCCCGGAAATGTCCATGACAGCGTGGCGTTTGACGATGTTTACGACAAATTGATTCAATCGTTTCCAGAGGTGGAAACAGTGGTGGCAGACGCTGCCTACAAGACCCCGCATATCTGCAAAAAGGTATTTCGAGATGGCCGGGTATTGTCTACAGCCTACAAGCGGCCCATGACGATGAAGGGTGGACATCCCTGGTGGTCTTACGTCTATGATGAATATTATGACTGCGTGATCTGCCCAGAATACCACATCCTGTCCTACCGCACCACCAACCGGGATGGATACCGTGAATACCGCAGCGATCCGACAATTTGTGCCCAGTGCCCCACCCGGCATTTATGTACAAAATCCAAAAGCTTCGTAAAGACTGTCCTGCGGCACATCTGGAAGGGCTATGAGGAACTGGCCGATGATGCCAGGTACACCCCGGAGTACAAGCAGCTCTATGCAAGGCGCAAAGAGACCATTGAGCGAGTTTTTGCCGATGCAAAAGAAAAACACGCCATGCGCTATACCGTTTACCGTGGTCTGGCCCAGGTTTCCAACTGGGTGAGGCTTAAATTTGCTGCCATGAACCTCAAAAAGTTGGCAAGATGGAAAGCCAGAAAGCGCTTTGCTCCGCCTTCCTCCACACCCTCCTCCTACATTTTATTCCTCATTAACGTTGTGCCCTATCTGGCTTCATTACCAGACAGGCCATTTTTCGACAAGCTGAACCAGGGGCCGTTAAGGCCCCTGGTTTTTATTCTGACATGTAAATCTCCTCCGCGTTTCGGGCCGCCCCCTCCAGCCGGGTCAGCGCCTCCTCTTAGATACTTACATGATCTGCTATAGGGTTGAAATCCATCTTGTCAAGGTGAATTTTCACTTTTTAAATTTGTTAAATCATCATGAGAATTTCCGTATACTATTTATGGTGATTGACATGGATAGATTGTAAATCGCAAAGTATGAAAACCTGGGGTTGAATATATCCTATTACCGCCGAAAACGAAAATTTACCCAGGAACAACTTGCGGAAATGGTGGGCATTGAGCCAAACCATATGAGCAATATCGAGCTGGCAAAGGTAGGCGCCTCGCTGGATGTGGTGTTCGACATCGCGGACGCCCTGGACGTGCCTGTGCACAAATTGTTCGAATTCCGGGATTGAAACACCCGCCCCAAGAGGGGCGGGTGTTTTAGACTTTGAAGAGGACTTGAGGGAAACTCCCTCAGTCAGCCTGCGGCTGACAGCTCCCTCAGAGAGGGAGCCATTTTACAGAGTGGGGAGCCAGCTTTGCTCCAGGGTCTCCTTGAGCGCCCGAAGCATCGGGACGTAGGTTGTCCGGCAGTGGGCGACGATCTCCAGGGCCAGCGCCTCGTTATAGACGTGGGTCACGTTGTTCCGGTCGGACAGGGCGGACAGCCATGCGGCCTCGTCCGAGATCATCCCCGCTTGATAGGCCAGCCGGAGTACCATGCGGGGGGAGCCGGTGGCGCTTTCCGCATAGCCGTGCTGTTCTAAAATGTCCTTCATGGCCTTCCAGGACTGCTCAAAGCAAATCTGAAACAGGCTGACCAGCCCGCTGAGCACCACGGTGCTGTAGGGCGGCTCCAGCTGACAGCCCTCCTCCAGGTTGGCAAGGGACCGGCAGAAATTGTCATATTTTTTCATACAGTGTGATTCCCTCCCGCCGGATGGATTCCAACAGCTCTGGCTGTACAGCGCCGTCCAGGTTCACGACATCGAAGGAGAGCAGGGTGGGCAGCTCCTCCACGTCCAGGGAAAACCGGACCACGTCCCCACCGCTGACCGCCAGGTCTATGTCGCTGCGCTCTCTGTTGTCCCCTCTGGCCCGGGAGCCGAACAGGATCAGCCGGCTCAGGCCGCAGGCCTCCGCCAGGGCGAGCAATTCTGTTTTCCAGTCCATATTCCGCCCTCACAGACCCAGGGTGAGGCCCTCCTGGTCGGACAGGCCGTCCTTGGCCAGCATCCGCTCCAGGACCTCCACGTCGGTGGTGATGTCCATGGCGTCCCCCTGGAAGAGGAGGTCCAGCTGCTTTTCAAAGCCCTCCACCACCTTATCCATCATGCGCTCGATGCGCTGCATGGCGGCGGTGATGTTCTGGCCGGAGACCTCCTGGTCCTCCAGCTGGCCATAGGCCCGGAGGATTTTCAGGGTGGTGGGCAGATAGTAGCTCAAAAAGCTGTGGAGCTGGGCGGCCTTCTCCGGGTGGGTCTTTTGATAGTCCAGGATTTTGGCGGTGATGACGCCGATCCGGTCGATCTGGGCGGACATCTTCTCGTTGTCGATGGCGTCGTTGACGGCCTTAATCTCGGCCAGGATGGCGTTTTCGTCCTCCTTGGACGGAGGAGGGGGGGCGGGCTGCTGGCGGACGGGCTCGGCGACACCCTCGCTGGTCAGCACCAGGCGGTCCCCGCCGTAGTCCAGATAGCCCTGGGGGAAGAGGCCGTCGTCCAGCATGTCGGCCAGGTCGTCCCGGACCTTGGCGGGGGACAGACCGGTGGCCGAGGCCAGAGCGGAGACGGAGACCGAGCTCTGCCGGCCGATCATAGCCATGTAATTGCGCCAGCGGCTGGCCTGCTTGCGCTTGCGCAGTCCGGCCCACAGACAGCCCAGACCAGCGGCGGCGATGCAGGGCAGCACCATCAGGCCCATGAGCTCCTCAATGAAAAAGGCGAAATCGCCGTTGAACAGCCAATACAGCGGGTCCCCCAGACTGCCGATGAAGGCGATCAGACAGCCGGCGGCGGTGGCCCCTCCGGCAATGGCCCACTCCCTGCCCTTCTTGTCCAGCTGGGAGATCAGGTCCCGGCCCTTCTTTTTCTTGGGCTGGAGAGGGGTCTGCTTCCGGGCAGGGGCGGCGGGGGCCTCCCAGACGGGGGCCTCCTGGGCGGGGCGAGCGGAGGTGCGGGACCCGGCCCGCTCCTGGCCCTGCTG
This sequence comes from Firmicutes bacterium ASF500, assembly GCA_000492175.2. Lineage (NCBI taxonomy): Bacteria > Bacillati > Bacillota > Firmicutes bacterium ASF500. The sequence continues at coordinate 2,626,444 of CP097573.1, forward strand.
CTCGTAGTAGGGGTGGCGGCCCTTCTTTCTGCCGCCCCCCAGCATCTTCATCACGATCATCAGCACACCCACCGGGGCGGCGACGCCGGTGAAGACCAGGCCCAGGGCAATCAGCCAGTAGACCAGGTCGCTGTCTTTGCGCTCTGAGTTTTTTTGAAAATCAGACATGTTTCCATCCCCCATATCCCTCTCCGCCGGAGCGGTCGCTGTCATGATAGACTTATTATAGCAGAAGCTTCCCAAATTGGAATTGATTTTTTCTTAAAATTTGGTGAAGAAAGCGGGCAAGACTATCATAACTCAACGGACGGGAAAAGTAAATGGCTTCCGGAGGTTTTTGTGAGGGATGGAGCCTGGGGCTTTGTAACTGTTTTGTAATTCTTTCAGAGGGATTGCCGTGCTATAATAGTTTAGATTATAATGCGCAGGCAGCGGCCCGGAATCAGCGTGTCAAAGAGGCCGGTATTCAGGAGGGGAACGGGAATGGAAGGAAGTCGCGTGGCGAAAAAGGAAAGCGGAGGCGGCCTGCTGTGGATCATCGCCGGGGTAATCGCCGCCGCGGCGCTGGGCGCCTACCTGGGTCTGTGCGCCTTGGCCCAGAGCCGGGATACCATCCTGCCCAATGTGACGGCGGCGGGCGTGGACGTGTCCAATATGACCCAGGCGCAGGCGCAGGCGGCGGTGGAACAGGCCGCCCGGCAGGGGGGGAGCGATATCTCCTTTACCCTGTGCTATCAGGACCTGAGTACCGAGCTGAACGCCGGGGACGTGGGCCTGGACGCGGCGCAGAGCGCCAAGGAGGCCTATCAGATCGGCCGGGAGAACTTTTTTACTGACGGCTTTAAGCTGCTGTCCCACATGATGGGGGCCTCGGAGGAGGTCCCGGTGTCCATCCGGGAGAACGACCCGGCCCTCCAGGCGGCGGTGGACGCCCTGGCCCAGATGGTGGGTGAGCAGGGCGTGGACAGCGGCTATGAGCTCCAGGGGGAGCGGCTGGTCATGACCAAGGGAGCCCCCGTGCTGACGGTGGACTGGGACCAGGTCCGGGCCGACGCGGAGGAGGAGCTCCAGGAGGCGCTGACCGACCGCCTGACCCAGGGGGGCGGGGCGAAAAGCCTGACCCTCCAGGTGGAGGCCGACCAGAGCGAGGTGGAGGAGCCGGACTTTGAGGCCATCCATCAGGCGCTGGCCGTCCAGCCCAAGGACGCCCAGCTGGACCCCAAGACCTTCCAGATCAGCGGCGAGACGGTGGGGCTGGACTTCGATGTGAATGCCCTGAAGCAGGCCTACTCCAACGCCAAGGAGGGGGAGACCTTCTCCTTCCCCGTGACGGTGCTCCAGCCCAAGGTGACCAAGGCCGACCTGGAGCGGAAGATGTTCCAGGATGTTCTGGGGGAGGTCACCACCAATGTGAGCGGCTCCGCCGCCCGGAAGAGCAACGTCAAGCTGGCCGCCGAGGCCTGCAACAACGTGATCCTTCTGCCCGGCGAGGTGTTCTCCTACAACGACACCACCGGGCCCCGCACCGCCGCCAAGGGCTATAAATCCGCCCCCGCCTACTACAACGGCGCTACGGTGCAGGAGATCGGCGGCGGCGTGTGTCAGCCCTCCTCCACCATCTATTACGCAGTGCTCCACACCAACCTGGAGATCGTGGAGCGGCACAACCACCGGTACGCCGTGGGCTATGTGCCCGACGGTATGGACGCCACCGTCAGCTACGGCGGGCTGGATTTCAAGTTTAAGAACAGCACCGATTACCCCATTAAGATTGTCACCTCCAGCTACGACGCCTCGGGCAAGCGGAAGCTGAACGTCAAGATTTACGGCACCAATGTGGACGGGATTACCGTCAAGCCCACCAACAGCGTATTCAATGTGGTGGCCCCCACGGTGCAGTATGTGCCCGACCCCGGGGTGGCCCCAGGGGCGCTGGTGCTGGATAAGGAGCAGAACGCCTACCGGGGCCGGTCGGCCCAGACCTACCGCACCATCTATGCCGCCGACGGCTCCAAGCTGGAGCAGCAGAATCTGGGCGTCAGCAACTACAAGATGCGGCCCACTGTCTACCGCTACAACCCCGCCGACGGAGACCCCTCCACCTGGGGCGGCGGACAGCCTCCGGCCAACAATAATCCGCCGGTGGACCAGACGCCTGTCACGCCGCCGGTGGACCCGGGGATTACGGTCCCCGTGGACCCGGTAGTTCCGGTGAACCCGGAGCCTGCCCCCGACCCTGTGCCGGAGGTGCCGGAGACCCCGGTGGTCCCGGAGGTACCTGTGACCCCGGATGGGGGCGGGGCGGGGACCGACCCCGCCGTCGCGGCCTGACCGCCGGGGAGGAAGCGTTATGTTTCAAGGTTACACCCAGGGGACGGTAGATTTTCTCTGGAATCTTCGGTTCAACAATGAGCGCGGCTGGTTTCAGGAGCACAAGGAGGAGTTCCTTGAGCTGGTGGACCGGCCCACCCGGGCGCTGGCCGCCCAGCTGGCGGAGGAGATGACCGAGGCCTTCCCCAAGCTGGGGCTGGAGCTGAAGGTGAGCCGCATCTATCGGGACGCCCGGCGGCTCTTCGGACGGGGGCCCTATAAGGACCACCTGTGGTTCTCCCTGCGTAAGCCGGGGGAGCGGGACAGCTGCATCCCCTGCTTCTGGTTCGAGGTGGCCCCCGACCACTACGGCTATGGGATGGGCTGCTGGGAGATGCCCCCGGCCACCATGGCCAAGCTCCGGGCCCGCATCGACCGAGACCCCAAGTCAGTGGAAAAGCTGGCCCGGGCGGTGGAGCGGCGGGGGGAGTTCCACATGGATGGGCAGCTGTACAAGCGCCCCAAGGGCGACCCGGGGCCCCTGCTCTACCCCTGGTACAACAGCCGTCAGATCAGCCTGACCTGTGAGCGGAACTGCGAGGGGCTGTTCTTTGCCCAGGAGCTGGCCGGGCAGGTGCTGGAGGGCTGGAAATCCCTGGTTCCCCAGTATGAGCTCCTGCGGAGCCTGGACGGCGACCCGGAACCGAAACAGATGTAAGAACGGCCCGCCGTCAGGCGGGCCGTTCGGCTTGTTAAGACTCCCTCAGTCACCGCCGAAGGCGGTGACAGCTCCCTCTCCGAGGGAGCCTGAGTTTGTGGGACTTGTGAAATGTCAAAAGTGATATCGGATTTTTATTGAAGATAACGAACAAAAACTCCTTGACAGGAATTCGCTAGTGTGGTAAAGTATAACTAGAACAAGGAAGGGTGAGTCCAATGTACAGGTAAAAGCCCCAGCGACTGAATCCGATCTGCGCGGTAAATGGTGTCAGTTGGGTCCCGCCAGTCAGCCATGAGAGGGAGAGCCGAGAGAGGACCGAAGATTTGGAAGGCCTATGTATTTCCTCCAGAACAAGGCAGACGGTATTCAGTGAGCGCGGAAGCGGCGTCCAGAGGATAAGACGAAAGGAATCCGACCGAGGGCCTCACATATGAGGAGTTTGGCCGTAACTACGGCGACAAAAAGGATGGTCGTCGAAGAACTGGAGATTATCGGATGGAATGCGTGCGGAAGCGTATCTAATAGAAACGGAGGTAGCCATATGATGTTAGATAATAAGAATGAACAGGAATGACCCTTGACTGCAGCGGATTACAAAACGGGCAGTCAAGGGTCATTTCTTTTTTTGCGGCGGCGGGCCGCTTATTTTTTTGCCCAGATGATCTCCTGGGGCGGCTGACTATGACCGCAGACTGCGGCGGCCCAGCCGGGGCCGGTAAAGGTACGGAACCACAGGCTGTCCAGATGGACGGGGGCCTCCGAGGGGAGGGGAACCCGGATGTCTGGGATGGAGACGGTGAGGCCCTGGCCGCTCTCCTTCACCCGGCTCTCCTTCAGGGACCACAGAAGGGCGAAGGAGGACCAGAGGTCGGGCTGGATCTCCAGCCAGGCCAACTCCTCCGGGGAGCACACCCGGCGGGGCAGGGCGGGACGGAGGGGCTTGACCACTTGAATGTCCACCCCCACAGGGGCGGCGTCCAGGGCGCACAGGGCCAGCCCGCCGCTGTGGGAGAGGTTGAAGTGGAGGGACGGGTGGTCCGGGAGGTAGGGCTTTCCGCCTGGATGGCGGGCGATGTCCGGCAGAGGGGACAGGCCCCACTCCGCCGCCGCCGCTTGGGCCAGAAGGTCCCGGGCCTGGCTCCGGGCGGTGAGGTCCCGCGCGCCGTATATGACCATGGTGATTCCCCCTTTTCCTCTATTATAGCAGAAGCGGGGGGAATTTCCCACAAAAATTTCAACAGGGCAGGGGGAGCCAGGAGCCCACGGCGGACAGGTCCCGGAAGAGCAGGGCCTCGGGCGGGCGGACGGTGAACCAGGCGATGAGAAGGGCCAGAAGGGCGGCGGCGAGGATGGGCAGCAGCCAGCGCGCTCCACGGAAGGGGCCGGAGAACCGGGTGGGCAGCCAGAAGCCCAGGACCATCACGGCGGCGTAGAAGACCAGGTCCACCCACAGGGCCTCGCCGCCCAGGGTGACGTGGTAGAGCCAACCCAGAAGGAGGGTGGCTCCGCACAGCAGGGGCAGGGTCAGGAGCCAGGGCCGGACGCCGCCGGGGCGGTCCCGGTTGAGAATCAGGGCGGCGGCCAGGTAGGGCCAGAATACCAGCTTGACGTGCTCCCACAGGCTTTCGTTTACCGGGGAGACCAGGGCGGTGACCGGGTTGGGCCACCAGTGATACAGAAAATGAAGGACACAGCCGGCCAGCATGGCGGCGATACAGGTTAAAATCAGCTGACGCTTGGGATAGAACATATTCCTCACTCCTCTCCCTACAAGTTATGCGAAAGAGGGGCGTTTCATACGAGAACGCATAATTTTTGTCCGCTGGGACAGGCTAAGGGAGATAAAAAGGAGGGATGAACCTTGAGCATGACCAATCAGGACTATGGCAAGCTGGTCAACGACCGGTCGCGGCCCTCCCCCATGGGGAAAAATATGGTGTGGGCCTTCCTGGTGGGGGGCGCGATCTGCGCCGCGGGGCAGGGGCTGATGAACCTGTTTCAGAGCTATGGGCTGGACAAGGAGGGGGCAGGGACGGCGGTCTCGGTCACCCTGATCTTTATAGCCGCCCTGCTCACTGGGCTGGGTATGTTCGATAAGCTGGCCAAGCGGGCCGGGGCGGGGACGCTGGTGCCCATCACCGGGTTTGCCAACGCTATGGTCTCGCCGGCCCTGGAGTTTAAAAGCGAGGGGCTGATTACCGGAACGGCGGCCAAGCTCTTTACGGTGGCCGGGCCGGTGCTGGTCTTTGGGATCAGCGCCAGCGTGATCTATGGCCTTATTTTGTGCCTGCTGAAAAGCGTTTAGCGTAGAAAACGGGCGGCGTCCAATGGACGCCGCCCGTTTGCGCGGTGGCTGGGGGATTACTCCCGGGTGGGGACGTGCCAGATGTCCCGGGCGTAGTCCTGAATGGAGCGGTCGGCGGCGAAGATGCCGGACCGGGCGATGTTGATGAGGGACATCTGGTTCCAGCGGCGGCGGTCGGCGTAGGTGCCGATGGCCCGCTGGTGGGCGGCGCAGTAGCTGTCGAAGTCGGCCAGGAGCATATACTCGTCGGCCGTGCCGCCGCCGGCCCCGAAGAGGAGGCGCTGGGTCAGGCTGTTGTAGGCTACCTTGTCGTCAAAGCCAGTGGTGATCTGGTCGATGACCCGCTTCAGCATGGGGTTGTGGAGGTAGATGTCGTGGGGGTAGTAGCCGTCCCGCTTGGACTGGCTCACCTGGTCGGCGGTGAGGCCGAAGAGGAAGATGTTCTCGTCGCCCAGCTGCTGGTGCATCTCCACGTTGGCGCCGTCCAAGGTGCCGATGGTCAGCGCGCCGTTCATCATGAACTTCATGTTGCCGGTGCCGCTGGCCTCCTTGCCGGCGGTGGAGATCTGCTCGGAGATCTCGGAGGCGGGCATCAGCTTCTCGGCCAGGGAGACCCGGTAGTTCTCCAGGAAGACCACTTGCAGCTTGTCCTTGCAGATGGGGTCCTTGCTGATCTGGGCGGACAGAGAGTTGATGAGCCGGATGATCTCCTTGGCTACGTGGTAGCCGGGGGCCGCCTTGGCGCCGAAGAGGTAGGTCTGGGGGGTGAAGTCCATATTGGGGTTGTCACGAAGCTGCTGGTAGAGGCAGATGATGTGCAGCACGTTGAGCAGCTGGCGCTTATACTCGTGGAGGCGCTTGACCTGAACGTCAAAGACTGCGTCGGTATTCAGCATGACGCCCGACTCCCGGGCTACCCAGGCGGCGAAGCGGCGCTTGTTCTCCTTCTTGATGTCCTCCAGGCGCTGGAGTACAGAGGCGTCGTCCTTGGCCTTTTCGAAGCTTTGCAGGGCCTCGGGGTGGAGGAGGTACCGGTCCCCGCCGGAGCACTCCTTGATGAGGGCGTCCAGCTTGGGGTTGATCTGGGACAGCCAGCGGCGGTGGTCGATGCCGTTGGTCACGTTTTTGAACTTGTCGGGCTGGGCCTGGTAGGCGTCGCGGAAGACCTCCTGCTTCAAAATGTCGGAGTGGAGGGCGGACACGCCGTTGATGGCCTGGCAGGCGCAGACGCACAGGTTGGCCATGCGGACCTCGCCGCCCCAGATGATGGCCATATGGGCGATCTTGCCGGTGTCGCCGCCGTAGCGGTGCTCCAGTTCCCGCTGATAGCGGGCGGAGATTTCCTTCAGAATCTGCCAGACCCGGGGGAGAAGGTCCTCGATCAGCTTCTGGGGCCAGCGCTCCAGAGCCTCGGCCAGGACGGTGTGGTTGGTGTAGCACACGGAGTCGGTGACGATGTGCCAGGCCTCGTCCCAGCCGTAGCCCTCCACGTCCAGAAGGATGCGCATCAGCTCGGGGATGACCAGGGTGGGGTGGGTGTCGTTGATCTGGATGACGTGCTTCCGGGCGAAGTTGCGCAGGGTGCCGTACCGGGCCTTGTGCTGGCGGACGATGGACTGGATGGTGGCGGAGACAAAGAAGTACTGCTGCTTCAAGCGCAGGGACTTGCCCTCGTAGTGGTTGTCGTCGGGGTAGAGGACCTTGGCGATGACCTCGGCCATGGCCTGCTGCTCCACCGCCTTGAGGTACTCGCCCCGGGAGTACAGGGACATATCTACAGGCAGAGGGCTCTTGGCGTCCCACAGGCGCAGGGTGTTGGTGTGGCGCGTCCGGTAGCCGGCAATCTTCATATCCCGGGGGATGGCCAGCACGGCGGTGTAGCCCACGTGCTCAGGGCGGTTGGTCCCGTTCTCCCAGCGGTCCACGATCTGACCGCCGAAGCGGACCTCCTCGGCCTCCTCCATCTTGGGAATGAGCCAGGCGTCGCCCAGGCCCAGCCAGTTGTCGGCCAACTCCTGCTGCTTGCCGTCGATGATCTTCTGCTTGAAGATGCCCAGCTCGTAGCAGATGGAGTAGCCGGTGGCGGGAATCTCCAGGGTGGTCATGGAGTCCAGATAGCAGGCGGCCAGACGGCCCAGGCCGCCGTTGCCCAGGCCGGCGTCGGGCTCCGACTCAAACAGGTCGGAGGCGGAGAAGCCCATGTCCTCCAGAGCGTCCCGCAGGGTACCCAGAAGGCCCAGGTTGTAGGCGTTCTTCTCCAGAGAGCGGCCCATGAGGAACTCCAGGGACAGGTAGTGGACCTGCCGCTGCTGCTGCTCCCAGATCTCGTTGCTGGTCTCCATGCGGTGGCGGGACATGATGTCACGGAGGACCAGGGCACAGGCCTTGAACATATGGTTGTTGTTGGCCGTCTCCACAGTGCAGCCAAAGTTGCGCTGGAGCTTGCCGGTGATCATTTCGGTCAGCTGGGCCTTGGTGTATTCAGGGGTATATTCTTTCATAAACAGCGCCTCCTGTTTTATTTCATTTTATCAATGGGGCGGAAGTCATTCCGCAATTTCCCATTTTAGCAGATTTTCTTGGGAGCGTCAACAACGGGAGTGGGAGAAAAAGGGAGAATTTCTGAGGATATATTGTGGTGAAGAGCAAAAAATAGCCCCGTCCAGAACGGACAGGGCCATGAAACGGCGGGAAGCTCAGCCCAGAACGCGGTTGTAGATGTCCAGGTACTGCTGGGCGGAGTTTTTCCAGGAGAAGTCGGCGGACATGCCCTCCTTTTGCAGGCCGCGCCAGGCCTTCTCGTTGGTGCGGAAGAGGTCTACCGCCTCCCGGAGGACCCAGGTCATGTCGCCGGCGTTGATGTTGGAGAAGGTGAAGCCCCGGCCGGTGCCCTCGAACTTGTTGTAGGGGGTGACGGTGTCCCGCAGGCCGCCGGTCTCCCGGACCACGGGGATGGTGCCGAAGCGCATGGCCACCATCTGGCTCAGGCCGCAGGGCTCGGAGACGGAGGGCATGAGGAAGAGATCGGCTCCGGCGTAGATCATGTTGGACAGGGGGGCGGAGTAGGTCAGCTGGGCGGCGAAGCGGCCGGGGTACTGGCCCTGGGCGTGGCGGAAGGCCTCCTCATACTGCCAGTCGCCGGTGCCCAGCACCACCATCTGTACGTCCATGCCCATGATCTCGTGGAGGGCGTCGGTAACCATGGAGAAGCCCTTGTGGCCCACCAGGCGGGAGACGCAGGCGATCAGGGGGATGCCCGGGTTCTCCTCCAGGCCGACGGCCTGCTGGAGGGCGGCCTTGCAGGCGGCCTTGCCCTTGACCAGGGTCTTCTGGTTGAAGTTGGCGGCCAGGCCGGACATGGTGGCGGGGTTGTAGAGGTCCACGTCAATGCCGTTGAGGATGCCCTCCAGCTTGCCGCTCTGCTGGTTGATGACGCCGTCCAGGCCGTGGGCGTAGAAGGGGGTGCGCAGCTCCTGGGCGTAGGTGGGGGAGACGGTGGTGACGAAGTTGGAGGCCATGATGGCGCCCTTCATCAGGTTCACGTCCCGGTGGAAGGCCAGCATCCCCTCGTTGAAGTAGCTGCGGTCCAGGCCGATGACATCCTGGAGGACCTGGTCGCCGTAGCGGCCCTGGTACTCGATGTTGTGGATGGTGTAGACGCTGTGGGCGCCGGCCAGCTGGGGGATGCGGTATTTCTCCTCCAGGAGGTAGACGGGGACCAGAGCGGTCTGCCAGTCGTTGCAGTGGATGATGTCCGGGGACCAGTCCAGCTGGCCCGGGGTCTCTACCACGGCACGGGAGAAGTAGGCGAAGCGTTCGCAGTCGTCAAAGTGGCCGTAGAGCTGCCAGCGCTTGAAGTAGTACTCGTTGTCTACAAACCAGAAAGTGACACCCTGATGCTCTACCTCAAAGATGCCGCAGTACACCTGCCGCCAGGCAAGGGTGACGTTGAAGTATTTCAGAAAGGTCATTTTGGCCCGCCAGTCTTCGCTGACTCCCTCGTAGAGAGGGAGGATCACCTTGACCTCGTGGCCCTCAGCCGCCAGTGCCTGGGGCAGGGAGCCGGCCACGTCGGCCAGTCCGCCGGTCTTGATGAAGGGGGCAGCCTCGGAGGTGGCAAACAAGATTTTCATATAATCACCTTTCACGCAGGGGCGGCCTTTGGCCGCCCGTTTTTTGTCCCGGACCATGCGGGCGGCCAAAGGCCGCCCCTACCGATACGGGGATTTTTAGGAGGACGCCCTCCCCAAAACAGGAGGGCGTCCGAAAAATCAGACGACGGAGCCCTTGGCGATGGCCAGGGGGTAGGTGGCGTGGCCCATGAGCATACGGCCCTCGTTCACCGTGACATCCTTATCCGCGATGACATAGGACAGGGAAGCCCCCGCCTTGACCACCGTGCCCTGCATGAGCACGCTGTCGGAGACCTTGGCCCCCTTCTCCACGATGACGCCACGGGAGAGGATGGAGTTCTCCACCTCGCCCTCGATGTAGCAGCCGTCGGCCACCAGGGAGCTCTTGGAGACGGACTCGGGGCCGTAGTAGGTGGAGGGGTTGGACTGGTCCTTGGTGCGGATGGGGCGGGCGGGGTTGAACAGGTCGGCACGGACCTCCGGGTCCAGCAGGTCCTGGGAGCGCTGGTAGTAGTCGCCCACCGACTGGAAGCGGCCCACATAGCCCTTGTGGACAAAGGGCATCATCTTCAGGGACTTCATCCGGGGCTGGAGAACGCCGCGGCTGAAGTTGGTGACATCGTGGGCGGAGCAGTAGTCCACCATGTCCATCAGCAGGCGCTTGGACAGGATGTAGACCTCCAGGGATTCCAGGGCCTTGTCGGCGGAGGTGGGGTGGATGGACAGGTCGGTGATCCGGCCCTCCTCGCTGACCTCCACGTACTCGGAGAACCGGGGGGCTCCTTTCAGGGTGGGGGTGCAGACCACGGTGATGTCCGCGCCGGAGTTCCGGTGCTGCTCAAAGACCTCGGCCACGGGCAGGTTGATGGCCATATCGCCCCAGGCCAGAAGGACGTAGTCCTGACGGATGTCCTCCAGATAGTCGTAGACGCCGGCCAAGGCCTCCATGCTGCCACGGTACTCGCCGTGGCCCAGCTCGGTGTAGCTGAACGGGGGCAGGATGCGCAGTCCGCCGTGCTTGCGGCTCAGGTCCCAGTCCTTGCCGGAGCCCAGGTGGTCCAGAAGGGACTGATAGCTCTGGTGGACCACCACGCCTACGTCGGTGATGCCGGCGTTGACGCAGTTGGACAGCATGAAGTCAATGAGGCGGTACCGCCCGCCGAAGGGCAGGGAGCAGGTGTTGCGTGGGCGGGTCAGCTCACCCAGATTGGCGTCGGAGCGGTACGCGAACAAAATTCCGTGCAGATCGTTCATGCCCGCTCACCTCCTTTCACATCTTCCCGGATCATGGCCTTGGGGGACACTGTGGCCCCCGCGCCGATGTTGACCCCGCTGGCCACCACGGCGATGCCCCAGTCCTCGCTGCCGTCGGGGGCGGAGCCCACCGTCGCGCCGGCCTCGATGGTGGCCTTCTCGGCGACGATGGAGTAGTAGACCTTCGCCCCGGCCTTGACGGTGGCGCCGGGCATGAGGATGGAGTATTGAATGTCGGCCCCCTGCTCTACCGTGACCGAATTGAACAGGACGGAGTTGGCCACCGAGCCGTCCACCTGGCTGCCGCCGGTGACAAGGGAGTGGGAGATCACGCCGTCAGGGCCGGTGACATGGGGGGGCTTGACGGGGGTGCGGGCGTAGATGGGCCAGCTGTCGTCGTACATGTCCAGGCCGCTGTTCCGGGAGAGCAGGTCCATGTTGGCATCCCAGAGGGAGTCGATGGTGCCCACGTCCTTCCAGTAGCCGGCGAAGCGGTAGGCCATCAGCTTCTCGCCGGCGTTCAGCATGTTGGGGATGATGTTCTTGCCAAAGTCGTTGGAGGAATTGGGGTCGGCCTCGTCGTCGATGAGGTATTTGCGCAGCTTGGACCAGGTGAAGACGTAGATGCCCATGGAGGCCAGGTTGCTCTTGGGCTGGGGGGGCTTCTCTTCAAACTCATAGACCTTGTCGTCGGACTCCACGTTCAGAATGCCGAAGCGGGTGGCCTCCTCCATGGTGACCTCCAGAACGGAGATGGTGCAGGCCGCGCCGGACTTCTTGTGGAAGGAGACCATCTCGGAGTAGTCCATCTTATAGATGTGGTCGCCGGAGAGGACCACTACGTACTCGGGGTCATACAGGTCCAAAAAGCCTATGTTCTGATAGATGGCGTTGGCGGTGCCCTTGTACCAGGTGCCCACCTCGCCCTCCCGCTGGTAGGGAGGGAGGATGTGGACGCCGCCGTCGGACCGGTCCAGGTCCCAGGGCTGGCCGTTGCCCAGGTAGCCGTTCAGCTCCAGCGGGCGGTATTGGGTGAGGACGCCCACGGTGTCGATGCCGGAGTTGACGCAGTTTGACAGGGGGAAATCAATGATGCGGTACTTCCCGCCGAAGGGGACGGCGGGCTTTGCCACGTTGCTGGTCAGGGCGTAGAGACGGCTGCCCTGGCCACCGGCCAACAGCATGGCGACGACTTCTTTTTTCATGGTTGTTCACCTCTTACTTTTTTGGCTGCGATGACATCTATAGAGATCAGAGTCATAGGCTCTGAGGGTGCTTGCTTATTTTTCTGCCTTTTTCCCGCGGGCGGCCCGCTTGGGCTTCTCCGGGGCCTTCTCTGCCTTGGCCTTGGAGGCCGCTTTTTTGGGCTTTTCCGCCTTGGCCGTCTTCTTGGCGGCGGGCTTCTTCTCCGCCTTGGGGGCCTCCGCCTGTTCGGCCTTGGGCTTGCGGACGGGGCTCTTGCGGACACAGCGGTAGATCACGGCGGACATGGGGGGCAGGTCCACGGTGAAGGACTGCTGCTGGTCGTGACAGGGGATTTTCTCCGTCTTGATGGGGGCCTTGTCCCCACGGCCGTCGCCGCCGAAGGCGGGATCGTCAGTGTTGAAGGCCACACCCCAGCTGCCGGCGAAGGGGGCGCCCACCCGGTAGCCCTCCCGATGTTCGGGGGAGAAATTGCACAGGACGATGAGGGGCTGTCCCTTCCGGTCCCAGCGCAGGAAAGCCACGGTGTTGGCGTTGTTGTCGTCGGCGCACAGCCACTGGAAGCCCTGCCAGGAGTCGTCCTGGTCCCACAGGGGGGAGTTCTCCAGGTAGAAGGCGTTCATGGCTTTGAAGAAGTCCTGGGTCTGGCGGTGGGGGGCGTATTGCAGAAGGTGCCAGTCCAGAGAGTATTCAAAGTGCCACTCGTTCCACTGGCCCAGCTCGGCCCCCATGAAGGTGAGCTTCTTGCCCGGGTGGGTCATCATATAGGCGTAGAAAGCCCGGACGCCGGCGAATTTCAGCGGGTTGTCCCCGGGCATCTTGCCGAAGAAGGAGCCCTTCATGTGGACCACCTCGTCGTGGCTGAGGGGGAGGATATAGTTCTCCGAGAAGGCGTACATCAGGGAGAAGGTGATATCCCGGTGGTTGAACTGACGGAAGTAGGGGTCCAGCTTGATATAGTGGCAGATGTCGTTCATCCAGCCCATGTTCCACTTGAAGTTGAAGCCCAGGCCGCCGTCGTCCACCGGCTTGGTCACCTTGGGCCAGGCGGTGGACTCCTCGGCCACCATGAGCACGTCGGGGTGGGCGGCGAAAACGGCGGTGTTCAGGTCCTGGAAGAACTTGATGGCCTCCAGATTCTCGTGGCCTCCGTTGACGTTGGGCAGCCACTCGCCCTGCTTGCGGTTGTAGTCCAGATAGAGCATGGAGGATACCGCGTCTACCCGCAGGCCGTCCATGTGGTACTCCTCCAGCCAGAACATGGCCGAGGAGAAGAGGAAAGAGCGGACCTCGGGACGGCCGAAGTCAAACACGTCGGTGCCCCACTCCTTATGCTCCCCCTTCCGGGGGTCGGCGTACTCATAGGTGGGGGTGCCGTCGAAGTTGTACAGGCCGAAGGCGTCCCGGGGGAAGTGGGCGGGGACCCAGTCCATAATGACGCCGATGCCCGCCTGGTGGAGCTGGTCGATGAGGTATTTCAGGTCGTCGGGGATGCCGAAGCGGCTGGTGGCGGCGAAGTAGCCGGTGCACTGGTAGCCCCAGGAGGCGTCCAGGGGGTGCTCGGTGACGGGGAGGAGCTCTACATGGGTGAAGCCCATCTCCTTTACATAGGGGACCAGATAGCTGGTGATGTCCCGGTAGCTGAGGAACTCGCCCTCGCCGGTGCGCCGCCAGGAGCCCAGGTGGCACTCGTAGATGTTCATGGGGCGGCGGTACAGGGGGTTCTTGGCCCGGAAGGTGAACCAGTCCCGGTCGCCCCACTGGTAGCCGGTGTCCAGGTCGTAGAGCTTGCTGGACACGTCGGGGCGGGTGGCGGCGTGGAAGCCGTAGGGGTCGGCCTTGCCCACGAAGCCGCTGCCGTCCGCCTTATGTATGGCGTACTGGTAGGCGTCGTAGCGCTTCAAGCCGGGGACGAAAGCCTCCCAGATACCACCCTCTCCCTTGGTCATTGGGGTGGCCTCCAGGTCCCAGCCGTTGAAATCGCCGATGACGGTGATTTTTGGGGCGTTGGGGGCCCAGACGCGGAAAAGATAGCCCTCGGTCCCGTCCTCGGACTTGGCGGGGTGGGCGCCGAAGCAGCGCCAGGCGTGGGTGGAGCGGCCCTCAGAGAAGGCTTCCAGCTCCAGGTAAAGATCGTTTGACGAAAGTTTTTCTTGGTATTTAGACATCTTTTTATCACCTCGTGGATTCTTTTGCGGACTTTTGTCGGCGAAAACTAACAAGGACGCGCCGGGTGGAATCGGGTATATTTATCAAAATTATACAACAATCAGGCGGCGCCGTCAAGTAAAATAGTGGAAAACCCGGGGGGAAATTGAAAGAAAAAACTAGAGCGGCAAGGGATGAGGGATGTAAGGGGCGCGCCGCGCGCCCGGGGATGGGGAAATCAGCCGGCCATCAGGAGCTTGCTGAGCATTTGGGAGAAGATGCCGGGGATGGAGAGGCGGTCTACCGGCTGGGAGGAGAGGATGGGAATGGTGTCCCGCAGGGTGTCGCCAACATAGACCTCCAGCTTGCCCAAAATCTGGCCCTGCTCCACAGGGGCCTCCACATTTTCGGCCAGGGAGAGGCGGGTGGTCACCTGGGTCTCCTCGCCCTTGCGGACCAGGAGGCGGCAGTCGCGCTCCGGCTGGGGCTGGACCTGGGGCTGAGCGCCCAGGAGAACGTCGATGGGGGCCAGGGGGGCCTCGGGGTAGACGGGGACGAGGGTGTAGTTGGCAAAGCCGTGGTCCAGGAGGGACTTGGCGTCGTCAAAGCGCTGGTTGGTGCTGGGGGACTTCATGACGACGGCGATGAGCTCCATGCCGTCCCGCTCGGCGGTGGCCGACATGCAGTATTGGGCGGAGCTGGTGAAGCCGGTTTTCAGACCGGTGGTCCCCTGGTAGAAGCGGACCAGGCGGTTGGTGTTGGTCAGGCCGAAGGCGCCGTCCCGGATGGAGTCCATCCAGATGGTGGTGTAGTCCCGGATCTTGGGGTGGTTCAGAATCAGCTCCCGGGACATGAGGGCGATGTCGTGGGCGGAGGTCACGTGGCCCTGGGCGGGCAGGCCGGTGCAGTTGAGAAAGGTGGTGTCCGCCATGCCCAGCTCCTGGGCCCGCTGGTTCATCTGGGCGACAAAGGCCCCCTCGCTGCCCGCCAGGTGCTCGGCCAGGGCCACCGCGCAGTCGTTGCCCGAGACCACGGTGACGCACTTGAGCATCTCGGACACGGGCATCTGCTCGCCCTCCTCCAGGTAGACCTGGGAGCCGCCCATGCCGGCGGCGTAGGCCGAGACGGAGACCGGGTCCTCCAGGGCGATTCGGCCCGAGTCCACCGCCTCCATTACCAGGAGCAGAGTCATGATCTTGGTGACGCTGGCGGGCTCCAGCTTCTCATGGGAATTTTCCTCCAGAAGAATGGTCCCCGTCTCCTTCTCCATCAGTACGCAGGAGGCACAGGAAAGATTCAGACCGCTGTCCGCCAGGGCCGCCCCGGAGGGAGGGATGGAGGCGGCGAGGGTGAGGGCGGCCAACAGAAGGGATACATATTTTTTCATAGATGGTTCCTCCAGAATCCATATGCAAGAATGTTTGGGTATGGTCAGGATGTGGAGAGAGCGGGATTTCTATTCTGCTTGGGGAATTGGTATTTTTTGTTGGGAGCGCGGCGGCGAGGGCGATTCATTTGAATATAGACGGCGGCGGGGGAGAAAGAGGGCGAAAAGAAAGGGATGAAGAAATTTTTGTTGGGTGCATGGAAACGTACAACTTTCGGGCCTTAGCGGCTACGGGTGTAAGGAGGGATTTGGTGGCTAAGAGCGTGAGGCTCCCGGAGAGGGAGCAGGTGATTCGAAGGATGTGGAAGCTGGCCAACGCGGGGGCGGGAGACGCGGTCCGGCTGGCCTGCTTTCCGCCGGAGGAGTGGCAGGGGGTGGACCGGCTGGAGCTGGACGCCCTCACCGAGTTCAAGCGGGGGAGCAACGGCGTGGTGGAGCTGAAATTCGTGGACCGGGGGCGGCTGCTGGAGCGGCTGCTGGATACGGTGGACCACAGCGGGGAGGAACAGGTGGACCGGTTCCTTCAGGCGATGGAGGGACAGAAGTAGGTGGTGTTTTCAGACAAGCAGCGGCGGGCGCTGACCTGGTGGAGGCCCGGGTCCACGGACCGGGAGAGGCAGGCCATCATCTGCGACGGGGCGGTGCGCAGCGGAAAGACCCTGTGTACCGGGCTGTCCTTCTTCTGCTGGGCGATGAGCTCCTTTCAAAATCGAAGCTTCGCCCTGTGCGGGCGGACCATTCAGGCGGTGCGGCGGAATCTGCTGGCGGAGCTGATGCCGGTGTTGAACCAGATGGGGTTCCGGTGTGTGGAGCGGACCTCGAAAAATGTGCTCCAGGTGAGGCTGGGGGGGCGGCGGAATACCTTTTACCTCTTCGGAGGGAAGGATGAGCGCTCCGCGGCCTCCATCCAGGGCATCACGCTGGCGGGGGCGCTCCTGGATGAGGCGGCGCTGATGCCCCGGTCCTTTGTGGAGCAGACGGCGGCGCGGTGCTCCGTTGCCGGGAGCAGGCTGTGGTTTTCCTGCAACCCGGAGTCGCCGGCCCACTGGTTCTATCAGGAGTGGGTGAGGAAGGCGGAGGAGAAAAACGCCCTGCGGCTCCACTTTACCATGGAGGACAACCCGGGGCTGTCCGACGAGGTGCGGCGGCGGTATGAAAACACCTTTCAGGGGACCTTCTACCGGCGGTTCGTGCGGGGAGAGTGGGTGGCCGCCGAGGGTCTGGTTTACGATTTCTTTGATGAGAGCTTTGTCCGGGAGGCACCGGAGGGGCCCTTTGAGGAGTGGTATGTGTCGGTGGACTACGGCACCTCCAACCCCACGTCTATGGGGCTGTGGGGAAGGAAGGACGGGGCGTGGTATCGGGTCGCTGAGTATTACTACGACGCACGGGCGGCGCGGAGGCAGAAGACTGACGAGGAGTATGCGGGCGATCTGGCCGGGCTGGTGGGGGGACGGGCGGTACGGGCCGTCATCGTGGACCCGTCGGCGGCCAGCTTCTGCGAGACGCTGCGGCGGCGGGGGTGGCGGGTCCAACGGGCGGACAACCGGGTGGTGTCCGGGATCAGGCTCACCGCCCAGCTGCTGAAAAGCGGGAAAATCGTGATATGCAGAGGGTGCGATAACGCGGCGCGGGAGTTTGGGCTGTACCGCTGGGATGAGCGGTATCAGGGTCAGGATCAGGTGTGTAAGGAGAACGACCACGCCATGGACGAGATTCGCTATTTCGCCGCCACTGTGGCCGGGAAGGAGGGCCGGGGCGGGGTGTTCGCCGGGTGCGTGGAGAGAGGGGTGTTTTAGGAGAACGCCCGAGCCCCGCCCGCAGGCTGGCTGAGGATTGTGTTTTGCGGAGCAAACATACGAAGTGAACACGTGTAGGGCGCGACGACCCCGGCGCGCCGTTCTTCAGGGGTAGGTTGTAGGGGCGGATATTATCCGCCCGCTGGACATCGCCTAAACCTGATGGGCGGATGATATCCGCCCCTACATGAGGCTCTAAGACCTCGTTTGCTTCGCACATTTCGCCTGCGGCGAAATCAATCCTCCGCCCCAGTTTGCGAACTGGGGCACCTCCTTTCAAAAGGAGGCTGGCCCGCTGCGGCGGGGACGTAGGGCGCGACGACCTCGGCGCGCCGGTCTCCCGAGGGCACCCGCTCTCCGTGGACGGCGGGCCGGGTCGTCCCGCCCTACAGAGCCCGCGGGCGGGACGAGAAAAAGAAAAGGAGGAATTGCATGAAGTGGTGGAAGCAGAGGCGGCGGGAACCCCCTGCCGCTGTGGTGCAGATGCGGCGGAGGGAGGGACAGCCCTTTGGGGCGCTGGACCGGTATGTGCCGCTGCACACTGGGGAGATGGCGCTGTACCGGGCTATCCGGGAGGGTGTGCCCATTGTGGACGCCGCGATTTGGAAGCTGGTGCGGCTGTGCGGCGGAGTGGGGGTCAGGTGCGCCGACCCCGGAGCCCAGGCAGGACTGGAGGAGTTTTTTCGCACTGTTGACGTGGGCTGGGGACAGCGGGGGGTACAGGCCTTTTTGGACCGGTATCTGGACGATCTGTTTACCTGCGGCCATGCCCTGGGAGAGGTGGTGCTGACCCCCGATGGGAAGGAGGTCGCCGCACTGCTGTGCGCCGGGCCGGAGCAGGTGGAGGTGAAGGTGGGAGACAGCCCGCTGGACTTTAAGCTGTGCCGGGCGGGGACCGGGGAGGAGCGGGAGCTGCCCTTTCAGGAGCTGCTGCTGTTTACCCCCTTCCAGCCGACGGGGGACGCGCCCTGCGGGGTGTCGCTGCTGCGGTCTATGCCTTTTTTGACCGGGGTTCTGCTGAAGATTTTTCAGGCCACCGGACAGAACTGGGAGCGGGCGGGCAATCTCCGCTTCGCCGTGGTGTGCAAGCCCGGAGAGGGAGAGGAGGCCTTCGCTCAGGAGCGGTGCGGGCTCCTGGCCCAGGAGTGGTCCGCCGCAATGCAGGCGGGACGGGAGGGCTCCGTCCGGGACTTCGTGGCAGTGGGCGATGTGGATATCAAGGTCATCGGGGCGGACGGGCCGGTGCTGGACAGCCAGACGCCGGTGCGTCAGATTCTGGAGCAGCTGGTGGCCCGGACGGGTATCCCGCCCTTTATGCTGGGGCTGTCCTGGTCGTCTACCGAGCGGATGAGCGCACAACAGGCGGATATGCTCACCACTGAGATCACCGCCATCCGCAGGGCGGTGGAGCCCGCCGTCCAGCGGGCGGCGGAGCTGTGGCTGAGGGTACACGGCTTCGGAGGCAGGGCGGAAATTCTGTGGGAGGATATCAATCTCCAGGACGCTGTGGAGGAGGCCAGGGCGGAGCTGTATCGGGCCCAGGCGGAAAAATTGAGGAGGGAGACTGTATGAGAATCGTGAAGGAGACGGCGGGCGGGGAGCCCGCCCAGGTGACGGCCCAGGACCTGGAGCTCATCGGGGCGCTGGCCCGGCGGGCGCTGGGGGCGGAGGAGGTGTATACTTTTTCGGTGCGGCTGTGCGACAACGAGATCGACCGGGATTTTGAGCGGTTTACCACTCAGACCCTGGAGGAGCTGGCTCCCATGTTTGTGGGCAAGGCGGGTATCTTTGACCACCAGTGGTCCGCCAAGGGACAGGCCGCCCGGATCTATCGGACCGAGGTGGTCCGGGAGCCGGGGGAGATGACCCGGGCGGGGGACGGGTACTGCTGGCTGAAGGGCTATGCCTACATGGTGCGTACCGACAGCAACCGGGACCTGATCGCCGAGATTGAGGGGGGCATCAAGAAGGAGGTCAGCGTGGGGTGCTCGGTGGAGCACGCCGTTTGCTCGGTGTGCGGCTGTGACCGGACGCGGAATGACTGTGGGCATGAGAAGGGCCGGGAGTACGGCGGACAGCTGTGCTGGGCTGACCTGGAGGGGGCAAGGGACGCCTATGAGTTCTCCTTTGTGGCGGTGCCCGCTCAGCCCGCCGCCGGGGTGGTGAAGTCCGCCGGCTGGGGCGGACGCCGGGAGCTGGAGCGGCTGGAGGAGGAGGCCGCCCTGGGACGGAAATACCTGGAGGAGCTGCGGGGCGAGGTGGTTCGGCTGGCCTTGCTGGCCGACCGGAAGCTGGATGCCAGAGCGATGAAGTCGCTGGCAAATAAGCTGTCCCACGGGGAGCTGGAGGAGTTGAAGAGCTCCTATGCCCGGAGGGCCGGGGAGCGGCTTCCAGTGAGAACACAGCTGGTCTATGAGAACAGGAGCGTCGCCGCCGCTCGGGAAGAGAACGGGGCGTTTTTGGGGTGATTGCTTCGCACATTTCGCCTGCGGCGAAATACAATCCTCAGTCACGGCGAAGCCGTGACAGCTCCTTTCAAAAGGAGCCTTTGCCGCCTGCGGGCGGGACGAAAGAGCTTTGAATGAAAACAGGAGGTATAAAACATGGCATATTATTACGAAAATCTGAAACTGGACAAGGGAATGTATCGGGAGGCTGGGCGGTCGTTCAGTCAGGTGCTGGAGCGGGAGGACCCCAGCGAGCGGTATAAGGGGACCTCGCTGGAGGGGCTGGACGCCTTTCAGAGACAGCTCAAGCGGTTCGACATCAAGGTGAAGGGGGCGGGCAGCGATGTGGTGGATAAGTTCTTCCAGACTGCCGACGCCGCGGTGCTCTTTCCGGAGTACATCTCCCGCACGGTGAGACAGGGGATGGAGGAGGGGGATATCCTGCCCCACATTACCGCCGCCGTGACCCAGGTGGAGGGGCTGGACTACCGCTCCATCACCTCCGAGGCCGGAGGCGAGGAGAAAGAGTTGAAGGCTGTGCAGGAGGGGGCGGTCATCCCTGAGACCACCATCAAGGTGCAGGCCAACCTGGTGAAGCTGAAAAAGCGGGGGCGGATGCTGGTGGCCAGCTATGAGGCGGTGCGGTATCAGAAGCTGGACCTGTTCTCCGTCACCTTGAAGCAGATCGGCGCTCACATCGCCCGGACCCATTTGGAGGACGCGGTGGATGTGCTCATCAACGGGGACGGCAATGAAAACCCCGCCCAGGTGACTACCCTCGACGCCGGAAAGGCCCTGGACTACGACGGGCTTGTGGACTTCTGGGCCAAGTTTGACCCCTATGTGATGAATACTCTGCTGGTGTCCGGCGACGTGATGCTCCAGCTGCTCAAGCTGCCGGAGTTCCAGAATCCGCTGACCGGGCTGAACTTCCAGGGCACCGGCCGGCTGACCACCCCCCTGGGCGCCAACCTGCTGCGGACCAGCGTGCTGCCCGCCAAGACGGCGGTGGGTCTGGACCGGCGGTTTGCCCTGGAGATGGTCCAGAGCGGCGGCGTGATGGTGGAGTATGACAAGCTTATCGACCGGCAGCTGGAGCGGGCGGCCATCACCACCATCAGCGGCTTCGCCAAGGTGTTCCCCGAGGCCAGCCAGGTGCTGAAGGTGTGATATGACGGAGGAGATCATGGCCCTGTGCCGGGCAATGGGGGCGGAGGAGGACCAGGAGGAGTTGCTGCTCCCCCTGGTCCGGGCCGTCAGCGATCAGCTGGCCGCGCGGCTGAGGGGCGGGGCGGCGCCGGAGGGGTGCGGGCCCGCTTTCCCGCTGGCGGCGGCGATGATGGTCATGGACAAGCTGGCCGGTATGACCGGGGAGCGGGGAGGGGGAGTGACCTCCTTCACCGCGGGAGATTTGACCATCCGGAGAGATGGAGGCGGCGGGACGGGAAAGAGCCTGTCCCAACAGGCGGAGGAGCTGCTGGCCCCCTGGCTGGGGGACGCGGGCTTCTGCTTTCAGGGGGTGGACGGATGATGGAACGGCTTTGGCGGGATATTCTGGGGCGCTTTGGGCAGGAGGTCCGGCTGATCCGGGGGGAGGAGGCCGTTGAGGTACAGGCGATGGTACAGCCCCTGCTGGACCGGGAGGACCAGGAGGTCCACGGGGCCCTGGGGATGGAGCGGCGGGAGCGGCTCCGCTATCTGGGGCCTGTACAGACGCCGCTGGACCTGGACACAGTGGTGGAGTGGAAGGGGCGGCAGCTCCGGGTGAGCTCCGTACAGCTGGTGGGGGAGGGTGTGTGCCCCCACTGGCGGGCCGTGCTCTACCCCAGAGATGAGGTGATGGGATGAGCGCGGGGCTGGAGAGCATCCGCAGGAGCATGGCGGACTATCTCAACAAGCGGGGCGTGGCCGCCGTGACCGCCTTTCCGGCGGCCCTCCGGCAGGAGCGGGAGGAGCCGGTAGCGGTGGTGTCCCTG
Source organism: Firmicutes bacterium ASF500 (assembly GCA_000492175.2). Lineage (NCBI taxonomy): Bacteria > Bacillati > Bacillota > Firmicutes bacterium ASF500. The sequence goes on from CP097573.1 coordinate 2,648,127, forward strand.
CGGGGGTGCAGGGCGGAGCAGGCGGGCTTTCAGAATTATCTGGGGGAGCGGTACAACCGTGAGACTGGCCGGTGGGAGGAGCGGTATGGCCGGCGGGCCAGGCTCACCTTCGGGCTGGATCTCTACGCCCCGGAGCGGGCAGATGGGGAGGTCCTCCAGAGGGCCTTTGACGAGCTGGCCGGGGCCCTCCTGACCGGGGGGCCGGAGGGGATGGAGCTGGAGGAGCTCTCCTGCGGGCAGACCGTCCGGGACCCGGGGAGCCGGAGGCTGAAGCGGCCGGTGGAGGCGGTGTGCTCCGCATGGCTGTGGGCCAGAGCCGGGGAGAGCGGCGGCGAGTTTACTGATTTTGAATTGCGAGGTGTGGTAAAGACATGAGTATTTCGGTACATCAGCGTCCGGGGGTGTATTCCTCCTATGAGGCGTCCAGCCTGGTCAGCGGCGGCGGTATGGGGCGCATGGTGGGGCTGGCGGCGGTGACGGCGGCTGTTTCCGCCGGGACGCTCCAGACAGTGACCAGCTATGACCGGGCGGCGGCCCTGTTCGGCACGAAGGGGAGCGAGGGACCGGCGGAGCTGATCCGGCTGGCGCTGAAAAACGGAGCCGCCGGGGTGACGGTGGCTCCGGCGGCGGGCCCGGAGGGCTATGAGGAGGCCTTCGCCCTGCTGGCGGGGGTGGAGGACCTGGGATTGGTCCTGTGCGACAGCACCGACGTGGAGGTGCAGAAAAAGCTGAGGGACAGCGTGATTGAGGCGTCTCAGGCCCGGCGGGAGCGGCTGTGCGTGGTGGCCGGGGAGAAGGGCGAGACGGCGGAACAGCTTATTGAACGGGCCGGGGCGCTGAACCACGAGCGGGTGGTTTTGGTGGCCCCCGGCGCTGTGGACCGGGAGGGGAAGGCGGGCTCCGGGCTTCCCCTGGCCGCGGCGGTGGCGGGAGCGGTCGCCGGAGAGCGGGACCCGGCTATCCCCATGGGGGGCGCGGAGCTGCTGGGGCTGAGCGGGCTGTCCTGCCGGCTGGAGGACGGCGAGCTGGAGCGGCTGATCCTGGGGGGCGTCACCCCGGTGGAGAGCCTGGGAGGCGCGGTGAGCATCGTCCGGGGGGTGACCACCCGGACCACCTCCGGCGGGGCGGCGGACAGCGCGTGGAGGGATCTGTCGGCCATCCGGGTGGTGGACGATGTGATTCCCGGGCTGAGAAACGTCCTGCGGGCCAAGTTCCGCCGGGCCAAGAATACTGAGCAGAGCCGGGGGGCCATCCGGGCCCAGGTGGTGCTGGAGCTGGAGAACAAGCTGGGCCGGGAGATCATCACCGGGTATGACGGCGTGACGGTGTCCGCCGACCCGGAGGACGCGACCCGGTGCCTGGTGGACTTCTCCTTCGCTGTGGCCCATGGGCTGAACCAGATCTGGCTGACGGCCCATATTACGGTGTAAACACCCCCTCAGAGAGGGGCATATGAAAACGAGGAGGTTTGACGATGAGTATCCCAGGTTTTCCTACCAGCAGCGACATCTATCTGGAGGCGGATGGGGTGCGGGTGGCGGTGGTGCAGAGCTATTCGGCGGTGAGCACCAAGAGCAGTACGGCGGTGGAGGCCTTTGGAGAGGCGGAGCCGGTGGCCACCGCCCCCGGACAGGCCAACCATGTGGTGGAGCTGACCCGGCTGTATGCCACCGACCAGGCCATTCGGGACGGGATTAACTTCTATACCATGGAGGATTTTTCTCTGGTCGTCTGTAAGCCGGACCGGAAGATTATCTATTCCGGCTGTCAGTGGAGCTCCATTCAGGAGAGCGCCAGCGTGGGCAGTATGGTGCTGGAGAAGGTCACCCTGGTGGCCGCCCGGCGGATTGAGACGGGGGTGTAACAATGCCGTCTATTTTGGCCCGGAGAGACCGGATGAGCTTGGAGAATGGGCTGGAGTTGCGGCTGCTGTCGGCGCTGGAGGCGATGGAGGCCCGGCGGGAGGGGCTGGAGCTGGCAGAGGACGGGCTGGAGCGGGCCCTGTGCTCCAACGCCTGCCTGCTGGCCCGGGCCCTGGAGGAGGCGGGGGGGCACACCCCCGTCTTTTCCGACGGCCGGGCGGTACTGGCCGGTCTGACGGCGGAGGAGATCGGGGCGCTGGCCGGCCGGTGGAGCCGGTTCAGCCGGGAGAACGACCCGGGGCTGGACCTGCCCGGGGAGGAGCTGGAGCGGGTCAAGGGGGAGCTGAGAGAGGACCCGGGGGAGCGCCTGCGGTGGCGGGTGCTGAGGCAGTTCGGCGTTCTGCCCACCGAGGGGCGGGCCCGGGCCATGCGGGACCGGGACTACCTGTGGTGCCTGGCGAACGGGCTGTTGGACCGGGAGGAGGAGCTGGAGCGGCTGTGCCCCAGCTGCCGGGCCCGGGCGCTGGAGGGGTGCTGTCCGGCCTGCGGACAGAGCCTCCCGGAGGAGGAGACCGGCAATCCCACCTTTGACCTGGAGCGGTTTGAGGCGCTGAAGGAGGGGAAGGGCCTTGACTGACTATCTGGAGGAGGAGCTGGAGCGGGCCCGGGCACTGCTGGAGGAGGTTCGGAAAATGGAGCGGTCCGTGCCCGGACGGGCAGGGGCTGAGGCGGAGACGGAGGCCCCGCGGAGGGACGGAGTGGCTCCGGAGATGGCCGGAGCTTTGGAAAAAGGGCGAGACGCTGGGAGTGGGGCGGAGGGCCTTGGGCAGGCGGAGCGCGGCGCTCCGGCGGGTGCTGAGACGGAGACGGAGCGGAGGAGCCCTCCGCTTTTGGAGGAGATTGCCAGGCTGGAGCGGGCGGCTTTCACTTGGAACGCCTTGCGCAGGGAGCGGAGAGGTCCCAGTGAGACGGGGACGGAGAGAGGCGGAGTTCGGGGCGGATATCCCTGGGCGCTGTCGGGGCCGGGGCGGGACGGGCTGCTGTCCGGCGGAGCGGGAGGAGAGAGCCGGGACTGGGGCTGGAACGGGGTTCCGGCTCGGGGTGCCGCTCCGGCGGTGGACGAGGCGCGGTGGGCGGAGTGGGCCGACCGGGCCTTCCGGCGGGACAGCCGCCGGTATGACGGGGGATTTTATCTGTACTGAGGAGGGAGCATTTTGATCTTAACGCCGATGCGGTATAAGGGCTATACCTGGCCCCACAACCCCAGGGTGTATTCCATCGACTACCGCCGGACTATGGCGGTGAATCAGGCCCCGTTCAGCGGGTATCAGCTCCAGGACCTGGGGCTGGCCCACCGGGTGATGGAGGGCGAGGGGGAGTTCACCGGGGCGGGGGCCTACGCCGAGTTTCAGAGGCTGGCCTGCGTCTTTTATGAGAAGGGGCCGGGGCTGCTGATCCACCCCCTGTGGCAGGCGGCCAATACATACTTCGTGGCCCTGCGGCTGGAGCAGGCGCCCAGACCGGATTATGTGCGGTACTCCTTCGCGTTTTGGGAGGAGAGCGGACAGTACAGCGGGGTGACCGTCCGGACGGCGGAGGGGAAGACAGGGCAGAGTCAGGGGGGCGCGGAGAACGTGCCGGAGACGGAGCAGGGCGTCTGGCAGGAGGGGAAGGTGCAGAACGCCGTCTGGCAGGACGGCAACCGCATCGTGCCGGTGAAGGTGCCCTTCCAGGGGCCGGCGGTGAATCAGGGGACAGAACAGCCCGCTTATCACCGAGTGGTGAAGGAGGATACCCTGTGGGGGCTGGCAAGGCGGTATGGGCTGAGCCTGACGGAGCTGATCGCGCTGAATCCCCAGATTAAAAATCCCAACCTGATCTACACAGGACAGGAGGTGCGGGTGCGGTGAACGCCTATATGACGGACAGCGGCGGAGGGCGCTGGGCCCTGCCCGGACTGACGGCTTGGCGGCTGGAGTACACCGCCGGGACGCCCTGCGACAGCTTTTGGCTGCGCTGTCCCTGGGACGGGGAGAGTACGGCGAGGCCGGCCGACTGGGCGGGCTTTCTGGCCGAGGAGAAGGGGGAGCGGATTTTTACCGGGGTGGTGGACGAGTGTGAGGTGAGCCTGTCCCCCGGGGGGCTGACATTGGAGGTCTCGGGGCGGGGGATGGCCGCCCGGCTGCTGGACAATGAGGCGCTGGGACAGGATTACCTCTACGCCACCCAGGCGGATATCCTCCGGGACCATGTGACGCCCTATGGGATTCAGGCGGCGCCGGGGGGCTCGCTGCCGCCGGTGGCCCGGTTTTCGGTGGCGTCGGGGAGCAGCGAGTGGTCGGTGGTCTATGACTTTGCCCGGTATTACGGCGGGGTCGCCCCCCGGTTTGACCGGGAGGGGCGGCTGGTGCTGTCCGGCTGGGACGACAGCCGGGAGCGGGTGATCGACGACCGGACCGGCGTGCTGGCCATGACCCGGCGGGAGCAGAGGTATGGGGCGCTGTCTCAGGTGCTGCTGCGGGACCGGTGGAGCGGGCGGGTGGAGACGCTGGAAAACCGGGAATTCCGGGCCCTGGGGGGTCAGGCCCGGAGAGTGGTCACGATGCCGGCACGGGAAAACTATAAGGCGGTGCGGTACTCCGGCCAGTTTCAGCTGGAGCGGTCGGCCAGCGAGCTGGAGCGGCTGGAGGTGACCCTGGGGGAGGTGTTCTCCGTCTGGCCGGGGGACCTGGTGACGGTACAGCGGTCGGGCTGGGGCTGGAATGGGCAGTACCGGGCCGTTCAGGTGATAAATGGAATGGACCAGGACGGGCTTTGGGGCCGGGTGGAGCTGGCTAAGCCGGATGTGCTGATATAGGAAGAATTTTAGATGAGGTGATGGAGATGTGGACGTCGGAGCGAGACCGTAGGCCGCGGGCGGAGGAGCCGGCGGCGGAGCTGGGTACCGTGACCCTGGGCGGCGACCCCGCGGGGGTGAGCTTGGGGGGCGAGCGGCGGTGGCTGAATGTGTACGGCCCTGGGGGCTACAGCTGGAGGCCCACGGCGGGGGACAAGGTGCTGGTATTGAAGGCGGGGGCCGAGGGGGAGATCCCCTGTATCCTGGGCACCGCTCAGGCTGGGGACGGGCTGAAGCCCGGCGAGGTGCGCCTGAGCGGCGGGGAGAGTTCGATCCGGCTGGGGCAGAGGCTGGAACTGGGAGGCGAGCTGTATCTCAATGGAAGCTCCCTGTATGACGTGATCCGGGACATTGTGAGCGAGCTGCTGAAGTAAGGAGGGGCGGAATGGAACGAAGGCTGAGTCAGGGGGACTATGTCCCCGACGGCGGGGGCGGGCTGACCGCCCTGGGAGACGGGGAGGAGGTGCTGGCTAGAGTGCTGTTCCGCCTCACCGCCCACCGGGGGGCGATGCCCTTTCTGCCTGAGCTGGGGAGCAGGCTGTATCTGCTGGGACGGGAAAAGCCCTCCGCACGGCAGGCTCTGGCCGCCCAGTATGTGGCCGAGGCCCTGCGGGAGGAGACGGATTTGCAGGTACGGGCGGTGGAGCTGGAGCCGGGGGGAGAGACGGCCTGGGTCGCTGTCTATCTGGACTGGCGGGGCAAAGCGCTGACCGCCCGGGTGGAGGTATGAGGAGGTTGTGAAGTGAAGACGGTTGATGAAATTTATGGGGAGCTGCTGGCCTCGTTTGGAAAGCGGACGGGGCTGGAGCCTCGGGAGGGGTGCGACCTGTCGGCCAGGATGTATGCCCTGGCGGCACAGGTGTGCGCGCTGTATGTTCAGGCGGACTGGGCCCTGCGCCAGGCTTTTCCCCAGACGGCGGAGGGGGAGTATCTGGATGCCCACGCCCAACTGCGGGGGCTGGAGCGGAAGCGGGCGACGGCGGCACAGGGGACAGTGCGGTTCACTGCGGGGGAAAAAGCGGACGCCCCCCGGGAAATTCCCAAGGGGACGGTGTGTATGACGGCGGGACTGGTCCGGTTCGAGACGGAGCGGGCCGGGGTTTTGGAGGCCGGGGCGCTGACGGCGGATGTACCCGTCCGGGCGCTGGAGGCCGGCGAGGCGGGCAATGTGTCCGCCGGGGCCATCAGCTCTATGGCGGTGGCCCCCATGGGGATCGCCTCCTGCACCAACCCTCAGCCCTGCGGCGGCGGCTCCGATGGCGAGGGGGACGAGGTGCTTCGGGAACGGGTGCTGGGCACCTTCAAGCGCCTGCCCAACGGGGCCAACGCCGCCTTTTATGAGCAGGGGGCCCTGTCCTTTGACCAGGTGGCGGCGGCGGCGGTGGTGGCCCGGCCCCGAGGAGTGGGGTCGGTGGATATCGTGCCCGCCACTATGAGCGGACTGCCGGACAAGGAGCTGCTGGACCAGCTCCAGGCCTATTTTGAAGAGCGGCGGGAGATCGCCGTGGACCTGAAGGTGCGGGCCCCCAGGACGGCGGTGGTGAATATTACCGTTCAGGTGGAGGCCCGGGAGGGCTGGGACCGGGCGGAGGTGCTGAGCCGGGTGGAGCGGGCTGTTCGGGAGTGGTTCACCGGGCGGCTGCTGGGTCAGGATATCCTGCGGGCCAAGCTGGGCAGCTTGATCTATGACTGCGACGGGGTGGAGAACTATGCTATCTCCGCTCCGGCGGCTGACCTCCGGGTGGACAGCGATGTGCTGCCCATGCTGGGGACGCTGAGGGTGGAGGCGAAAACATGAGTCACGCGCAATATATGCGGGAGCTGCTGAGGCCGCTGGGGGTCTACGACCTGGCGGCTCCCTTCAACGGCGGCGAGCTGGACGCCCAGGGGGAGGCGCTGGACCGGGTGATGGACTGGCTGGAGGAGGTCCAGCGGGAGACCAGCCTGACGACGGCGGAGGGCTGGGGACTGGAAAAAATCTCCGAACTCTTCGTCCGCAGGCCGGTGGCCGACGAGCCCCGGCGGCTGGCCGCCGCGCTGGCCGCCCTGCTGCGCATCGGCGGGGACAGCTTTACTCCAGCGGCCATCAACGACACCATCTCAGGCTGCGGCATCCCCGCCGTGGTGAAGGAGCTGGGGACGGGACAGGTCTCCGTCTCCTTCCCGGGCACCGCCGGGGTGCCCGCAGGTTTTGAGGAGCTGAAAAAGATTATTGAGGATATCCTGCCTACCCACCTGGGCATCCAGTATGATTTTTGGTTTTTGCTTTGGCGGGAGCTGGAGGAGTGGTTCCCCAGCTGGAGGTCTATTGAGGACAGAAATATGACTTGGACGGAGCTGGAGACCTGCGTGAAGGAGTTTTAGAGGGCTTGGAACACCCGGTGGGACCGGAGGGCCACCAGGGCGGACAGAGCGGCCGCTCCCAACAGGACGGCCCAGGGGGGCAGGTGCTCAAAGAGGACACCGTAGCCCGCCTGGCCCAGGGGGGAGGCGCAGTTGGCCACCGCCTGGATGCAGGCGATCACCTTGCCCAGCAGATGGCCGGGTACCTGGGCCTGGACCAGAGTGAGCATCACCACGGTGAACAGCATGGCGGAGGTCATAGCCAGCATAGCCATTATGGTGAGCAGCCAGTAGCTCGCCGCCGCGGGCACTCCGGGGAGGACGGCCAGCCCCATGAGGCCCGCCATTCCGGCGCAGGCCAGCAGGCAGACTGACCCGTGCCGGGGTTTTAACCGTGTGCCCAGCAGTCCCGCCAGGAGACCGCCCAGAAGTCCGCCGAGGCCCATGAGGGACTGGGTCAGACCCAGGGCGGCGTCGCTCATGTGCAGTACCTGGGCCACAATGGCGGGGATGCCCACAACCATCACCGCCGACAAAATCAGGTTGAAGGCGGACAGCACCAGGGTCGCTCGCAGAAAGACGGGCCGCTCCCGGGAGATGTACCGCCAGCTCTCCCCCAGGTCCTGGCCTACCGTGGTCAGGATGCCGGAGGAGCGGGGGCGCTTCTCGTGGGGGACGCGGATGAAAATCTCCATCACCGCCGAGCAGAAGAAGCATACCCCGCCGATGGTCAGGATGGGGCCCAGGCCCCACAGTCCGAAAATGACGCCGCCCAGGGCGGGGCCCAGCAGATTGGCCAGGGTGGCTACCATGTTGATGACTGCGTTGCCCTGGGTGAGGCGGTCAGGGGCGAGGAGCAGGGGCAGGCTGGCCTGGACCGCCGGCTGGTAGGCCCCGGCGATGGCGTAGAGGAGCATCAGCGTCACGATGACCAGAGGGACCAGGGGGACCTTGCCCCACAGCAGGGTGTAGGTTACCGTCAGCCCGGCGGTGAGGAAGTCCAGACCAACCATGATGCGGCCCTTGTGGACCCGGTCCGCTGCCGTCCCGCCGATGGGGCCCATGAGGATCATGGGCAGGAAGGAACAGGCGTTCACCGCTCCGAAGAGGGCGATGGAGCCCGTCTCCCGCAGGAGGTAGAGGGGCAGGGCGAAGTGAAGAATGGCGTTGCCGAACAGGGAGATGATCTGTCCGATGACCACCAGGGTGAAATCCCGGGTAAACAGAGGGCTTTTTTGCGTTTCCATAAAAATTGCTCCTTTCACTTAAAACCGACCGTCGGTCTGTATATGGGGCAAATAAAACTGCCCAAGGGCAGGTTTATTTTGTAGGGCGCGACGACTCGGCACGCCGTTCTCCCGAAGGCCCCCGCTCTCCGTGGACGGCGGGCCGAGGTCGTCCCGCCCTACAACGTCCCGCGGGGGGCGTCCCTGTAGGGGAGGATATGATCCGCCCGTCAGGTCCAGGCGATGTCCGGCGGGCGGATGATATCCGCCCCTACATGAGACTCTAAGACCTCGTTTGCTTCGCACGTTTCGGCGAAGCCGAACACAATCCTCCGCCCCAGTTTGTGAACTGGGGCACCTCCTTTCGAAAGGAGGCTGGGCCCTGCGGGGAGTCAGGTGCGGGAAAATGTTGCCATTGCCTCAGTCAGGTCCTCGTCCAGAAGCTCAAAGCCGTACTGCCGGGTGAACTGGTTGAAAAAGGCGCACCGGGCCCGGACCTGCTCCGGCGTGCTGGGGCGCAGGATGGGGTGGAGCCACAGGTCGGACAGGATCAGCAGGACCTCGGACAGCTGCTCCGGGTGATCGGCCTGGATGGAGCCGTCGGCGATGCCCTCCCGCAGGATGGGGAGGACGTAGTCGGGAGCGGCCTCCCTCAGGATGCTCTGCATTTGCAGGGCCATAAACTTGGGGTTCTCGATGAGAAAGGGCAGCATGTGCAGAATTTTCCCCTGGAAGGACAGGGTCAGGGAGGCGCGGAACAGCTCCCGCAGCTTCTCCGCCCCAGTGAGGCCCTTTTTGTCCCGGACCTGGGCCAGGACAGAGCTGTTGTACTCCCCCATCCGGTCTACCACGTCGATGAGGATGGCCTCCTTGGAGGCGAAGTGGTGATAGATGGCCCCCTTGGACAGTTTTGTGGCGTCGATGATGTCCTGGAGGGTGGTTTTGTCGTAGCCCTTCTGAAAAAAGAGCTGGGCCGCAGTGTCCAGAATGCGCTGTATGGTCTGCTCCGGGTGCTTGTTCCGGGCCATCGCGGGCCCTCCTCTCTGGATACAGACCGGCGGTCTGTATTATTTTAGCACGGACTCAGCAGACTGTCAAGCTACGGGCAGAACCACTTCCGTTCCCTTTTCAGCAGAAATCGCAGAATACAAAACTACGGCGGCATAATCTTCAAAGGTTTTTTCCTCTTCATCCAAAGAAGAGACCTTTTCACAGTAGCGGGACAATGCATCCATACAGTCTGGGCGGCTTATAAATTCCCGCAGGCCGTTGCACTGTTTTTTGACGGATTGATATCCCATATCTAAAGTATTGAAGGCATATATGTCAACCAGGAAGGGATATTCCAGAACAGTTAGCAGAAGCGCGTCTGTTGTCATTTTTTGCAGCAGTTCCTCCGGAACCTGGGAAGCTTCTCTCCTGGCGCGGACACTTCCCAGATCGATCCACTCTTGGGTGCCTGGCACAACGGGATATTCATAGGGGGTGTCGATGATGTAGGGCGACGTCGGCCTAAAGGCGGCTACCGCCCACAGGGCCAGAACGCTGGCTGCAAGGAACAGGGCTGTGGAAATTTTGGCACGCATTGCGGTATCCTCCTTTTGCAGTGTCATGTGTTCAGACTCGCCACAAACTGCCGCGCCACCCGGGGGGTCCGTCCCGCATGGCGGATCTCCCAGGTCATGGCCTGGGCGTGGAGGCGGTCGGCGGGGATGTCCAGTCCGGCCTGGGCGGCGAGATGGTCCACCAGGGCCAGATAGTCCGCCTTGTTCATGGTGAGATAGGGGATACGCAGGCCGAAGCGCTCGGCCAGGGCGGTCTTTTCGGAGATGGTCTCAAAGGTGTCCACCTCATCCCCCGCCCGCTCGGCGAAGGTCTGGCGGACCAGGTGCCGCCGGTTGGAGGTGGCGCAGACGCACACGTTGACGGGCCGCTTCTCCAGGGTGCCCTCCAGGATGGTTTTCAGGGCGGAGTAGGTCTTGTCGTCCTGGTCGAAGGCCAAATCGTCAATGAACAGGATGAACTTTTGCCGCCGGCCGGCCAGGGAGCGGATCAATTCTGGCATTCCGGTGAGGTTCTCCTTCTCCACCTCGATGAGGCGCAGGTCCTCCATGCCGGGGAGGTAGAGCATGGACTTCACCGTGGCCGATTTTCCGGTGCCGCCGTCGCCGAAGAGGAGGACGTTGTTGGCCTGACGGCCCGCCAGCATGAGGCGGGTGTTCTGCTCCACCATGCCCCGCTGGTGCTCGTAGCCCAGCAGGTCCTCGGGCTTGGGGCAGTCGGGGTCGGCCACCGGGACCAGTTCCCCGTCCTCCCACAGGAAGGCCCAGTATTTGGCGAAGAGACCCGCCCCGTGGTCCTTGTAGAACTGGGTGAGGCTGTCGAAATCGAAGGGGGCCGCCGCCCGCCACCGGGGCAGGCCTGCCAGCACGGGGGCAAACTCGTCGGGCAGGAGGGGCTTCATGGCGTCGATGAAGCGGTCGCAGTCGGTCTGGGCCAGGAGGACCAGGGTGTCAATATCCCGCCGGGCGGCGTTTTCCAGGGCGGGGTCGGACTTGCCTTGGTCGATGAGCCGGGAGTAGGGGGTCTCGGTGTACCGCAGCTGGTCCCAAAGCCAGTCGCCCAGGCCCTCGCAGCCCTCCTGGCGCAGCGCGTGGAACAGGTAGGTGTAGTCGTCCAGGGCCATATCGCCCCCGTTGAAGCGCAGCCGGGTCAGTAGACCGGCCACGCGGGTCATCACACAGGTTTCCATCAGTTCCCGATGGACGGAAATGCCGTTGACCGCAGCTCGTAAAGCCTTTAATTCCACAACAATCTCTCCTATTTGCGTTTTTTTCATTTTACCGGGTGAAAGCGGCCTTGTCAACCGGTAAGAGAAATGATACAATGGAGAAACTTGTGTAGGGGCGGATATCATCCGCCCGGGTTGGATGCCCCGGTCAGAGATGTAGGGGGCGACGACCCGGCGCCCCGTTATCACAGTTTGCAAATTTGCGGCGCGCAGAGGTCGTCGCGCCCTACACGATGCGAGGTATCTATGGTCACCATTGGAGGAATTGAAATCGAAACGCCCCTGGCCCTGGGCCCTATGGCCGGGGTGACGGATATGGCCTTCCGCACCATCTGCCGGGAGCAGGGGGCGGGGCTGACCTGCACGGAGATGGTCAGCGCCAAGGCCCTGTGCTATCAGGATAAAAAATCCATCCCTCTTTTACAGATGGGGGAGAACGAGACCCCCGCCGCCGCTCAGATTTTCGGCAGTGACCCGGTGTGCATGGAGGAGGGGGCGGCGATTGCCCGCGAGGTGTCCGGGGCGGATATCATCGACATCAATATGGGCTGTCCGGTGCCCAAGGTGGCCAACTCCGGGGACGGCTCCGGGTTGATGAAGAACCCTGATCTGGCCGTCAAGGTGGCCGAGGCGGTGATCAGAGGTGCCCGGTGTCCGGTGACGGTAAAGTTCCGTCTGGGCTGGGACAAGGGCTCCATCAACTGCGTGGAGTTCGCCAAGGCTATGGAGGAGGCCGGGGTGGCGGCGGTGGCCGTCCATGGCCGGACCAAGGTGCAGATGTATTCAGGAACGGCCAACTGGGACTGGATCAGGGAAGTGAAGAAGGCAGTAAACATTCCCGTCATCGCCAATGGGGATGTGTTCAAGGGGGAGGACGCCCCACGCATCCTCAAATACACTGGGGCGGACATGGCTATGATTGGCCGGGGGGTGTTCGGCAACCCGTGGATTTTCGCCCAGTGCAAGGCGGCGCTGGAGGGCAGGCCTATCCCTGAGCTGCCCCCGCTGTCGGAGCGGTGCGACACCGCCGTGCGGCAGTTTGAGATGGCCGCAAAAAATAAGGGGGAGAAGATCGCCTGTCTGGAGGCCAGGAAGCAGTACGCCTGGTACTTGAAGGGCGTCCCCCATGCGGGGTATTATAAGGAACAGATTGTGAAAATTACTACCTTGGAGGATGTGTATCGGGTGACCAAGGGGATTAAACGGGATTTGTGCTGATATTGCTTACGTGATGTAGGGCAAGGGCTCTGCCCTTGCCTTCTTAAACAGAGCAGAAGGCCTGCCACAGGCAAGGGCAGAGCCCTTGCCCTACACAATGGAGCGGACTTTGCGACGACGAGGAGGTGAACCGTGTGACCGACCGGGAGCTGGTGGAAAAGGCGAAAAAGGGCGACCAGGAGGCCTTTGAGCAGCTGGTGCTGGACAATCAGAATCGGGTGTATTCCCTGGCGCTGCGCCTGCTGGGCGACCGGGAGGAGGCGGCGGACCTGGCTCAGGAGGCCTTTGTCAAGGCCTGGCAGGGGCTATCCTCCTTCCAGGGGGAGAGCAGCTTCTCCACCTGGGTGTACCGGCTGACAACCAACGTGTGCATCGACCACCTGCGCAAGAAAAAGCGGCGGGAGGCGGTGGAGCCGGCGGTGTCCCTGGACGACGAGGACAGCGGCTGGGCCGAGCCGGCGGACTGGGAGGGCGACCCCCAGAAGCAGCTGGAGCGGTCGGAGCGTGGGAAAGCCCTGACCCGGGCGCTGGAGCGGCTGCCTGAGTGGCAGAGGCGGGCGCTGGTCCTCCGGGAGCTGTCTGGGCTGAGCTATCAGGAGATCGCCCAGGCCCTGGAGCTGGACATCGGGACGGTGAAATCCCGGATTTCCCGGGCCCGGCTCAGTCTGCGAAAAATATTGCTGGAGGACGGGAACTTTTTTGACCATCCGCCGTCTAAACCGGTGAATGAGAAAAAAGGGAGGGGGTGAAGCCCGTGGATTGTGACAAACATTTAGAGCGGCTGTCCGCATGGCTGGACGGCGCTTTGACCCAGGAGGAGGAGCGGGAGCTGAGGGATCATCTGGCCCGCTGTCCCAGCTGCCGGGAGGTGCAAGAGCAGCTGTCCGCCCTTCGGGACGGATTTGGCGAGCTGGAGGAGACCGAGGCCCCCGAGGGTTTCGCCCAGGGCGTGATGGAGCGTATCCGGGAGGAGGCGCGGCCCAAGGTGATCCCGCTGTTCAAGCGGCCTCAGTTTAGAGCCCTGGCCGGACTGGCCGCCTGTCTGGTGCTGGCGGTGGGGCTGTACAGCACGAAACAGCCTGGCGAACCGGAAAAATGGGGTGAGATGGCCCGGGGCTTTAAGCAGGGAGCTGTGAGCGGCTCTGTGGAGACGGACGGCCCAATGGTGGACGCCGCCCTGGCCGGCACGGAGCCGGCGGAGGGCCCGAGGATTGCCGCCTACTCCGCGGGGGCGCCGGGGGATTCGGAGGAGCTGCCCGCCGGCCCAGTTCTGGTTCTGGACCGGATGCCGGAGGGGGCGGCGGAGCTGATTCCCCCGGAGACGGAGGTGAGCCCCACCGAGGACCGGCTGGGGACGGTGTATCACAGCCTGTCCCAGGAGCTGATTGCTCAGATCACCGGTCTGGCTCAGGAGCAGGAGATTGCGGCTTCCCTCCCCGTTTCGCCGGGGGAGGACGTACTGTACGACCTGATGATTCTGGAGACGGATTGATAAAAAAGAAACGCCGGACGAAGCCGTCCGGCGTTCTTTTTTCTGGAATCAGCCCTGAGAAATAGCTCCCATGGGGCAGGTGCCAGAGCAGGAGCCGCAATCGATGCAGGCGCCGGCGTCGATGACGTACTGAGAGTCGCCCTGAGCGATCGCGCCCACGGGGCAGCCATCAGCGCAGGAACCGCAGCTGATGCAAGCGTCACTGATAACATAGGCCATTGTATGTACACCTCCATTAAAATGGTAATCCCTATTCTACCACATTTTTTGAAAAATGCAATGTTTATTTTTTGGAGGATTTGCCGCCTGCCCCCTTGACAAGAGCGGGCGGGCTGATATATAATGCAAAGCAGACAACTGAATAGCCTTATCAAGAGTGGTGGAGGGAACGGCCCTATGAAGCCCGGCAACCTGCGCAGACGCGCAAGGTGCTAAATCCGGCGGTAGTGTATCGAAAGATGAGGGTGCAACCAAACATAACGCTCCGCCGTCCGGCGGGGCGTTTTTGCGCTCCCAAACCAGAAAGGAGAAAAACATTATGGCAAAGCGACTCTTTACATCCGAATCCGTTACTGAGGGACATCCCGACAAAATCTGCGACCAGATCTCCGACGCGGTGTTGGACGCCATCATCGCCAAGGACCCCCAGGCCCGGGTGGCCTGCGAGACCACGGCGACCACCGGCCTGATTCACGTCATGGGGGAGATCACCACCTCCTGCTATGTGGACATACCCAAGCTGGCCCGTCAGGTGGTGAAGGAGATCGGCTATGACCGGGCCAAGTTCGGCTTTGACAGCCAGACCTGCGCGGTTATCACCTCCATCGACGAGCAGTCGGGGGACATCGCCATGGGCGTGGACAAGTGCCTGGAGGCCAAGGAGGGCAGTCAGGACGACGGCCTGGACAATGGCGCCGGCGACCAGGGCATGATGTTTGGCTACGCCTGTGACGAGACCCCGGAGCTGATGCCCCTGCCCATCTCCCTGGCCCAGAAGCTGGCTATGCAGCTCACCAAGGTCCGCAAGGAGGGCAAGGTGGACTATCTCCGGCCCGACGGCAAGACCCAGGTCACGGTGGAGTACGACGAGGACAACAAGCCCATCCGCATCGACGCGGTGGTGGTGTCCACCCAACACGGCCCCGAGGTGGAGCTGGACCAGATTCGCAGGGACATGATCGAGCTGGTTATCAAGCCCATCCTGCCCGCCAGCCTGATGGACGGGGACACCAAGATCTATGTCAACCCCACCGGCCGGTTCGTCATCGGCGGGCCCCAGGGGGATTCCGGCCTCACCGGGCGGAAGATTATCGTGGACACCTACGGCGGCTCCGCGCCCCACGGCGGCGGCGCGTTCTCCGGCAAGGACCCCACTAAGGTGGACCGTTCCGCCGCCTACGCCGCCCGCTGGGTGGCTAAGAACGTGGTAGCCGCCGGGCTGGCCTCCCGCTGTCAGATTCAGCTTGCCTACGCCATCGGCGTGGCTAAGCCGGTCTCCGTCCGGGTGGACACCTTCGGCACCGGCACGGTGGCCGACAGCAAGCTGGAGGAGGCGGTGGAGAAGGTCTTTGACCTGCGTCCAGCCGCTATCATCCGGGACCTGGACCTGCGCCGTCCCATCTACCGCCTGCTGGCCGCATACGGCCACTTTGGCCGGGACGACCTGGACCTGCCCTGGGAGAAGACCGACCGGGTGGACGCCCTGAAGGCCGCCCTGTAAAAAGGAAATTACCAGAGAAAGCGAGCCGGAGACGGAGCCTTATTGGGAGCCGCCTCCGGCTTTTTACGGCCTCGATTACCTAAAATATGGGAATTTTGTCGAATAATGACGAGGAAAAGTGAAAAATTCAACTCGAAATTTCCAAAGTTTTCCAAAAATGGCTTGCATATCCAGCCAACTTGTGATAAATTGTAGGCGGCTGGTCGAAATGGACCGGGAAAGAGAAAGTCGGGAACTTTTGCCGGCCGTTACGTACTATTTTTGGGGAAAGAAAGGGTAATTGACAATGGAAACAAAACGAATCGTAGTGGCAGACATGGGCGTTGAATTCCGTCGAAATATGATCCGCTCCCTGACAGAGGAGTCCAGCTTTCAGGTGGTGGGAGAGACGGGGGACGGCGCGGAGCTCCTCCGCATGGTACGGGAGCTGAAACCGGATGGAATCGTGATGGAGATGGTCCTCACCGGCATGGACGGGATCGACGTTCTGGACGAGATGTCCAAGCTGAAAAACCGGCCCCGGGTGCTGGTGCTGTCCAGCTATATGAAGGGCAGCATGGTGGACGAGGCGGCGGCCAAGGGGGCCGACTTCTTCATGACCAAGCCCTGCCGCCTGTCGGCGGTGGCAGAGCGGCTGAGGCAGGTGATGACCGCCGGCGGCGCCGAACCGGAGGGGGACAGCGGCCCCAGCCTGGAGAGCCAGGTGACCGCCATCATCCATGAGGTGGGCGTCCCGGCTCACATCAAGGGCTATCAGTATCTGCGGGAGGCCATCATCATCGCCGTGAAGGACATGGACGTGATCAATGCGGTGACCAAGGTGCTCTATCCGGCGGTAGCCAAGCGCTTCGGCACCACCGCCAGCCGGGTGGAGCGGGCCATCCGCCACGCCATCGAGGTGGCCTGGGACCGGGGCGACCTGGAGACCTTGCAGAAGTATTTCGGCTACACCGTCTCCAACGCCAAGGGCAAGCCCACCAACAGCGAGTTTATCGCCATGATCGCCGACCGCATCCGCTTACAGCGCCGGGGCAGCGCGGAGTGAAGGCGCCTCTTGCCTTTCCGGCAAAAATCTGCTATAGTTGGAGCCTAACAGCTCGACTGGGCAAAACGAGAGAAAGAGAGGCGCGACGTATATGACCATTCAATACACACCCCGGGGCACCTGCTCCCGGGCCATCCAGGTGGAGGTGGAGGAGGGTGTGATCCAGTCTGTCCAGGTGGTGGGCGGCTGCGACGGCAACCTCAAGGGCATCTCCGCCCTCCTGAAGGGCATGAAGGTGGAGGAGGCCATCTCCCGCATGGAGGGCATCCGCTGCGGCCCCAAGCCCACCTCCTGCCCCGATCAGCTGGCCCAGGCCCTCAAGACCGCCCTGTAAACAGACGCTGAAGCCCGGAACCGTTTCGGTTCCGGGCCTTGGTTTTTTTATCAGAGCCGGTCCTTCAGCCGCCGCTCGAGGTCTGAGGCGCTGTACAGAATGCTGGTGACAACCACGTGGCTGTCGCGAATCACATAGAATACGGAATAGCGGTCCACCAGCATCCGCCGCAGTCCGGCGGAGCGCTCCGGCTCAAAGCTTACGGTCCCATACCGTGCGGGAAAGGAGCTCAGGGTCAAAATTTCATCCGCGATACGGCGGTACTGCCGGACAGCGGTTTCCGGGGCTTGGAGCTGTTCCGCGATATAGCGGTATATCTCCTCCAGGTCGGACAGGGCCTCGTCCGTAATTTGGACCGTATACCGCTCCATATCACAGGGCGTCCTGGAAAGCCTGGAGGGCTTGGCTTGCGTCCCGTACCCGACCCTCTTTGACATCATCCAGCCCCCGCTGGAGTTTTGCGTGGAGCTCGCTGGCGGTCATTCTGTCCGCGTTGACCGCGTCCGGCGCATGAAGCGCCGGGCTTACCCGCAGGTTTAAGGCGGCAGTTTTTTTCATAGCGCACCTCCTCCTTTTCTATATTGTAACGCAACCGCTTGTATCATGCAAGAGGAAAGATGTACGTTTTTCGATTTGACCGCCTCACTCCGCCTTCATGTCAACCCACTCGGGGCGGAATTTGGAGTAGATAATCTTCTGCTCGCTGTAGAGGCCGTGGTAGCCGGACAGCATGTAGGACACGCCGATGCACAGGGCGTAGAGGGTCAGGCCGTGACCGCCGAAGAGCTCGTAGGCCAGGAGGATGGAGCTGAGGGGGCAGTTGGTGGCGCCGCAGAAGGTGGCGGCCATGCCCAGCGCCCCGGAGAAGCCGTGGGGCAGGCCCAGCAGGGGCCCGGCCCAGACGCCGAAGGCGCAGCCGGTGAACAGCACGGGGACGATCTCGCCGCCCCGGAACCCGGCCCCCAGGGTGAGGGCGGTGAACAGGATTTTCAGCAGGAAGGCCTCCGGGATGGTGTCCCCCGCCAGCATCCGGCGGATGACCCCGTCCCCGGCGCCGTTGTAGGTCTGGTCCCCCGCCAGCAGGGTGAGGCCCAGCACCAGTGCGCCCCCCACCGCCGCCCGGAGCAGCGGGTCAGGCAGGTATTTGGCATAGAGCCGGGGGGCAGCGTGCATCGCCTTGCAGAAGAGGATGGACAGGGCGGCGCACAGCGCCCCCAGCACCGCCGCCTGGAGGATGGGCAGGGTGGCCAGCTCCAGGGAGTCGGACACGGGGTAGCCGTCCTGCATGTGCAGGCCCAGGCTCTGGGAGGTGAGATAGCCCACCAGGGAGGAGGCCAGACAGGGGACCAGGGCGGCGTAGTACATCCGGCCCACCGTGACCACCTCCATAGCGAATACCACCGCCGTGAGGGGGGTGCCGAACAGGGCGGAGAAGGCGGCGGCCATGCCGCACATGACCACGATGCGCTCGTCCTTCTCGTCCAGCCGCAGCTTCCGGCCGGCGTAGGCGGACAGGGAGGCCCCCAGCTGGAGGGCGGCCCCCTCGCGGCCGGCGGAGCCCCCCACCAGATGGGTGAGGATGGTGGACAGGAAGATCAGCGGCGCGGTGCGCAGCTTGAGCCGCTCCGCGTCCCGCACCGCCACCAACACCAGGTTGGTGCCCCGGTCCTTCTCCATGCCGCACCAGCGGTACAGCAGAATGATGGCTACCCCGCCCAGGGGCAGAAAAAGGATGATCCAGGGGTTTTGATCCCGGATCAGAGTGGCCCAGTGAATGCCGTGGTGAAAGGCCGCCGCCACCAGCCCCACCAGCGCGCCGATGAAGCAGGAATAGATCAGCCATTTGGCCAGCGACCCGTATTCGTTCAGGTGCCTGCGCACCCGCTCGGACAGAAAAGACATGTGTTGATTCCCCTTTCAGGCATAAAAGTATACCATACTCTGGGGAAATTTCCACCCCAAAATCGCTTTCTCCAATGAAAAAGCCCCCGACCCCTTGCAAGGCCCGGAGTTTTATGATATCATGCAGGCGTCGCAAAGTATTTTCAGCCTTTAAAGGAGGTCATTTTCGTGCCTGAGGGCCAAATATGGCTGGTCCTGTTGGGAATCAGCCTGTGTATCAACGCGGTCCAGCTGCTCTGGCGGCCCGTTTTAAACCTGATCCGCCGGAAGGACGAGGTGTCGGAGGACAACATCATGGCCATGGTGGAGGAGGGCGAGGAGTCGGGGGCCATCCAGACCAATGAGAAGGAATTTATCGAAAACGTCCTGGAGTTCGACAACAGCACCGCCAAGGACGTGATGGTCCATCGCACCGACATGGTCACCCTCCCCGCCGGCGCGGAGGAGGACACCATCTTGGAGGTCATCCGTCAGTCCGGCCTGTCCCGCTTCCCCGTCTATGGGGACGACGTGGACGACATCGTGGGCGTTCTGTCCACCCGGGACTATTTGCTAAATTTCCACCAGTCCAGCCCCAAGCCCCTGAAGGAGCTGCTCTGGCCGGCCTACTTCGTCCCGGAGACGGTGCCCGCCGACGTGCTCTTCCGGGATATGCAGGGGAAAAAGACCCACCTGGCCCTGGTGGTGGACGAGTACGGCGGCACCAGCGGCCTGGTCACCCTGGAGGACCTCCTGGAGGAGCTGGTGGGCAATATCTACGACGAGTTCGACCCCCAGGAGGAGCAGGAGATCATCGCCCTGGACGACGGCCGCTGGCGGGTGTCCGGCTCCGCCGACCTGGAGGAGATGGCCGAGACCATGGGCTTTGAGCTGCCCAAGGACGAGGAGATCGACTACGACACCCTGGGCGGTCTGGTGTTCTCCCAGCTGTCCGTCATTCCCGAGGACGGAAGCCGCCCCGCCGTGGACGCCCTGGGCCTCCACATCCAGGTGGAGGAGCTGTGCGACCGCCGGGTGGAGTGGGCCCTAGTGGAGCGGCTGGCCCCGGTGCCGGAGGAGACAGTGGAGTAGCCCCATAGCGCCCCGGCCCGCCGGATACGGGCCGGGGCTTCTCCATATGGACTGGCGGGAATTGAGAAAAAGGGGGTGTCACGGTGGAAAAAGCGTTGGTCGTCCGCCCGGTCTTTGAGCCGGGGCGGCGGATCGTCGCGGTCAGCGACATTCACGGAAACCTTCCCTTCTTCCAGGCCCTGATGGAGCGGGTGGCCCTGACTACCGGCGACATCCTGATTCTGGTGGGGGACATTTTGGAGAAGGGCCAGGACAGCCTGCCCCTTCTGCGCCATCTGATGGCCCTGTCCCGGACCCACACCATCTACCCCGTCTGCGGCAACTGCGACGGCCTGGTCCTCAATTTTTTCGAGACCGGCCGGATGGACGAGCGGTTTTTTGCCGCCTACCTCCCCGCTCACCCGGAGTCAACCCTCCGCCAGATGGCCCGGGAGGGGGGCTTTGAGCAGTGGGAGGACCTGCCCCGGCTGCGCCGGGACCTGCGCGCCGCCTTCCCGGAGGAGTGGGCCTGGCTGCGGGCCATGCCCACCGTGGTGGAGACGGAGCACCTGGTCTTTGTCCACGGCGGCGTCCCCTCCCTGGAGGGGATGGAGGAGCTGGAGCGGTGGCGTTGCATGAAAAACGACAACTTCCTGGGGCAGGGCCTGTCCTTTGACAAGTGGGTCATCGTGGGCCACTGGCCCGTCACCCTCTACGATGAGCACATCCCCTCCGCCGCCCCTATTTTTCTGCCCGACCGGCGGATCATCTCCATCGACGGCGGCTGTGTCCTCAAGCTGGACGGCCAGCTCAACGCCCTGCTCCTCCCCTCGGAGGACAGCGAGGACCTTTCCTGGACCGCCTGGGACGGCCTGCCCACCGCCACAGCCCTGGACCCCCAGGAGGCCAGCGAGGACCCCCTGAACATCCGCTGGGGCCGGTCCGCCCTGGAGCTGCTGGAGGAGGGGGAGGAGCTGTCCCTGTGCCGCCACCTGGAGACGGGGCGGACGCTGTATGTGCTGAATGAGTTCCTCCGCCGGGACCCCTCCCGGGGCCTGTGGTGCGAGGACTCCACCGACTATCGCCTGCCCGTCTCCCCCGGGGATGAGCTGACTGTGGTGCGGAACATCAAGGGGGGAGCCCTGTGCAAGAAGGACGGGGCCACCGGCTGGTATTTCGGCCGTCTGGAGGCTTAGGCGGCGAGGTCCAGCTCCTCCCGGGCCTCCCGCTCGTTGTCGGCGGAGAAGCAGAAACGCCCCGCCCAGTCATAGACCTCCACGTGTCCCCTTACCCATACGATACTGTAATCCATAGCGTTTTGCTCCTTTCCTGTATTGTGACCCCAGTATACAAGAGGAGCGGTCCCATAAACCGGACTTTTAGAACAAGGGGGGAATTTTCTTGGACCCTATTTTTTACACCGTCCGCTCCATCAACGGCGATTACGCCAGCCTGGTGACCGACGACGGGCGGGAGCACTCCATCACCATGTTCCTGCTGCCCGAGGGTACCACCCTGGGGAGCCGCTTGAAGCTGGAGAGCTTCCAGTGGGAGCTGATATCCTGATTTGACCAGAGGCTGAGGCCTCTGGTTTTCTTTTTGTCATAACCTCCGGCTTGTCCTCATACAGTTAAGCGAATGGAAAAGGCGGTGAGCGGTATGACACAAATGACGGCGGCGGACAGCTTTGTCCAGGCGGTCCGTCCCCTGCCTCCCCGGCTGAGGGAGGAGGCCCTGTCCCTGTCCCCGGCGGACCGGGCCCGGGCGGAGGAGGTGCGCCTGCGGGCGGGCTGGCCCATGACGGTACTGGCCGGCGGCGGGGAGCGCCCCCTGGGCGGCCCCCCTGTGGAGGGGGAGGAGCTGGAGCGGCTGGTGGAGATCGCCAGCGGGGCCTCCCTCCACGCGGTGCTGGACCAGCTGCGCCGGGGCTACCTCACGATAGAGGGGGGCCACCGGGTGGGCCTGTGCGGCACGGCGGTCCTCCGGGAGGGGGAGGTCCACAGCCTGCGGGGGCTGTCCTCGGCCAATATCCGGGTCGCCCGGCAGGTGCTGGGGGCGTCCGCCCCGGTGGTGGACGGGCTGTGTCCCGGGGGGCGGCTGGCCAGTACGCTGATTTTGGCCCCGCCGGGGCTGGGGAAGACCACCCTCCTCCGGGACCTGGTCCGGGCGGTGTCCGAGGGGGAGGGCTGTACCCCCCTCCGGGTGTCCCTGGCCGACGAGCGGGGGGAGGTGGCGGCGATGTACGGCGGACGGCCCCAGCTGGAGGTGGGCCGGCGCACCGACGTGATGGAGGGCTGTCCCAAGGCCCAGGGGCTGATGCTTCTGCTCCGGGCCATGAACCCCCAGGTGCTGGCGGTGGACGAGATCACCGCCCCCGAGGATGTGCGCGCCCTGACGGCGGCGGCGGGCTGCGGGGTCACCCTGCTGGCTACCGCCCACGGGGAGGGACGGGCCGGCCTGGAGCGCCGCCCCCTGTACCGCCCCCTGCTGGAGGAGGGGCTGTTTCGATTTCTGGTTCGCATCCGCCGGGAGGGGACGGGGCGGTCCTATACGGTGGAGGAGCTGAGCCAATGGTCCGGCTGATGGGGGCCGCGCTCATCGCGGCGGGGTGCGCCGTCCTGGGCTTTCGGGCGGCGGCGGGCCTTCAGGCCCAGGTCCGGGCCGTGGGGCAGATGGCCGGAGGGCTGGCCCTGCTGGAGGGGGAGCTGGAGCTGAGCGCCCCGCCCCTGTCCCAGCTGATGGCCCGGGGGGCCGCCCGGAGCCAGGGCCCGGCCCGGGCGCTGTTTCAGGACTGCGCCCGGGGGCTGACCCGCCTGGACCGGGAGGACTTCCCCTCCCTGTGGCGGCGTCTGACGGCGGAGCGGACCGAGCTGGGGGCCGAGGGACAGGCCGTCCTCCTCCCCCTGGGCGAGACCCTGGGCCGCTGCGGCGCGGACCGCCAGCTGGAGGCCCTCTCCTCCGCCCGGCGGCGTCTGGAGGCCCTCTCCGCCCGGCTGGAGTCCGACAGCCGCCTCCAGGGCCGGGTCTATCAGGCCCTCGGCCTGTCCGGCGGGGCGTTTTTGGTGATTTTGCTGCTGTGAGGCGAATCACCTTGCCGCCTGTGGGGCCAGGCTCCTCGCAAGCGCGTGTAGGGCGCGACGACCCCGGCGCGCTGTCCCCCCGAGGGCACCCGCTCTCCGTGGACGGCGGGCCGAGTCGTCCCGCCCTACGGAGGGACCCCCGTCCCGCCCGCAGGCGACAAGGCTCCTTTTGAAAGGAGCTGTCAGCGAAGCTGACTGAGGATTGCGTTCGGCGAAGCCGAACATACGAAGTAAACAAGATTTGTGCAGACCTCGTTTGCTTCGCACATTTCGCTTGCGGCGAAATCAATCCTCCGCCCCAGTTTGCGAACTGGGGCACCTCCTTTCAAAAGGAGGCTTGTCCGCTGCGGCGGGGACGTAGGGCGCGACGACCCCGGCGCGCCGTTCTCCAGGCACAGCGCCATGTTCTTCGGGGCGGCGGGCCGAGTCGTCCCGCCCTACAAAGTCCTCGCCCGCATCGCTGCGACGAGGAATTCCATAAAGGAAAACCACAAAAGAAAGCGGGTATGTATATGGAAGTCGATCTGATTTTTAAAATCGCAGCCATTGGGATTCTGGTGGCGGTGTTGAACCAGGTGCTCAGCCGGGCGGGGCGGGATGAGCAGGCGATGATGACCACACTGGCGGGGCTGGTGGTGGTGCTGATGATGGTGGTCCAGGAGATCGCCAGCCTCTTCGACCTGGTGAAGGATCTGTTCGCCCTATGATGGAGGCCATGATGAAGCTGACCGCCGTGGGGGTGACGGCGGCGGTGCTGAGCGCGGTGCTGAAACGGAACACGCCGGAGCTGGCTATGCTGCTGGCCCTGTGCGCCGGGCTGTGGATGCTGGCCCTGGCGGCGGAGGGGCTGGGGGCGGCGATGGCCCTGATGCGGGAGCTGGCAGGGCAGGCCGGCCTGTCCGAGGCCCTGCTGGAGCCGGTGGTCAAGGCGGTGGCCCTGTCCATCCTCACCCGGCTGACGGCGGAAATCTGCCGGTCGGCGGGGGAGGGGGGCGTGGCCGCCTTTGTGGAGACGGCGGGGTCCGCCCTGTCCCTGATGGCGGCCCTGCCCCTGGTGCGGGCGGTGGCCCAGATGATGGGGGAGCTGCTGACATGAGATATGTGACGGTTTTCTGCCTGCTGGCGATTTTGTGCGTAGTCCCCGCCCTGGGGGCGGAGCTGGAGGTTCCCGGCCTGGACCAGGTGTGGGAGGAGGCGGAGGGCTATGGGGTCGCGCCCGGGGAGCCGCTGGACGCCGGTCTGTCCGGCCTGCTGGCGGACGCCGCGGGCCAGATCGGCGGACTCTTTCGGACAGGCCTCTCCACGGCCATGAAGCTGATTATCGTGGTGCTGCTGTGCTCCCTGGCCCACAGCGTCAAGGCGGGGGAGGACGGGGGCCTCCAGGCGGTGACGGTGGCCGGAGCGCTGGCGATTACCGCCCTGACCATGACGGATATGGCGGTGATGATCGGCCTGGGCCGGGACACCCTGGGGCGGATGGGAGATTTCTCCTCGGTGCTCCTGCCCGCTATGGCGGTGCTGACGGCAGCTACCGGCGGAGTTACCGCCGCCGCCGTCCGCCAGGGGGCCACGGTGCTCTTCTCCCAGCTGCTCATCACCGCGATGGACCGGCTGCTGGTGCCGCTGGTGTACGCCTATGTGGCGGTGAGCTGTGCCTACGCCGCCGTGGGCAACCCGGGGCTGAAGCGGGTGGCCGGATTGCTGAAGGGAGCGATTACCTTTTTCCTCACCGCCCTTCTGCTGGCCTTTGTGGGCTACCTCACCGCCAGCGGGGCCATCGCGGGCAGCGTGGACGCCGCCGCCGTCAAGGCGGCGCGTATGGCTATCTCCCGGGCCATTCCGGTGGTGGGGGGGATTTTGGCCGACGCCTCCGAGTCGGTGCTGGCGGGAGCGGGCGCTCTGCGGGGAGCGGTGGGGGCGGCGGGGATGCTGGCCGTGCTGGCCATCTGCCTGACCCCCTTCCTCCGGCTGGCCCTGCAATACCTGGTGTACAAGGGGGCGTCCGCCCTGTGCGCCACGGTGGCCCAGCCCCAGCTGTCCGGCCTCATTGACGCCATCGGCTCCGCCTTCGGGCTGGTGCTGGGAATGACGGGGGCGGGGGCGCTGGTGCTGCTGGTGGGCATCGTGTCGGCGGTGAAGGCGGTGGTCCCATGACGGCGGTGCGGAGCTGGCTGCTGGCCGTTATCGCGGTGTCCCTGATGTGCGCGGCGGCGGAGGCCCTCATGCCGCCGGGGCCGGGCCGCCGGGTGGGCAGGCTGGTGTGCGGTCTGGCTCTGCTGTCCGCCGTCCTGTCCCCCCTGGCCGGGCTGGACCTGGACGGCGGACAGCAATGGCTGGAGGACTACCTGTCCTCCCTGGACGGCCGGACGGCGGAGCTGGAGGAGACGGTAAACAGTCAGATGAAAGGTATCATAGAAGGGGAGTACGCCGCATATATTGTGGACAAGGCGGCGCGGCTGGGCCTGACCTGCTCTGCACAGGTGGAGTGCGTCAGATCGGAGGAGGGCCTGTATCTCCCAGTCCGGACGGAGGTGTCCGGGGCGCTGGGGGAGGGTGAACGGGCCCGGCTGGTCCAAATCATCGGAGAGGACCTGGGGGTCCCGGAGTCGGAACAGCGTTACATAGGAGAGGAGGACGCGCCGTGAACAGAATATGGCCCGGAGCGGCTCAAAAATGGAAGGAGGCGCTGGGGAGATATCAATATGCACTGTTGGTCATAGCGGTGGGGGTGGTGCTGCTCCTTCTGCCTGCGGGTGGCCGGGACGGCGCTGAGGAGGCGGTCCCGGCCCAGACGGAGGGGACCGCTTTTGACCTGGAGGCCTTTGAGGAGAAGCTGGCCCGGACGCTGTCCCAGGTAGAGGGCGCGGGGCAGGCCCAGGTGGTGCTCACCCTGGACGGGGGAAGCCGCCAGGTGCTGGCCCGCAATCAGGACCGGGAGGGGGACGGCGGTACCTCCAACACGGTGGTCACCGTGGGCAAGGGCTCCGGACAGCAGGAGGCCGTCCCCATTCAGACGGTGGCCCCCCAATTCCGGGGCGCTCTGGTGGTCTGCCCCGGCGGCGGAAACGCCCAGGTCCGCCTGAAGCTCATCGAGGCGGTGTCCGCCCTCACCGGCCTGGGGGCCGACAAAATTTCGGTGTGCCAGGGGGGATAGCTCCCTCAGAGAGGGAGACTGAAATCAAAAACAAGGAGGAATTTTCATGAGAACGAGCAAGAAGGGGTCCGACTGGTCCCAGCTGTGGAAGCGGAACGCGGTGGTGGCGGCAATCGCCCTGTTTGTGTGCGCGGCGGTCTATCTCAACTGGAATTACGGCAAGGAGGGGACCGCCGACGCGGGCAAGACGCTGGGGCAGTCCACCATGGTGGGGGGCAAGACCCAGGACCCCCTGGTGAGCGGCGATGGCTCCGCCCCCGCCTCCGGCGCCGCCGGGGAGGACGCGGGGGACACCAGCGCCGCCGGCGAGGCGGGGGATGTCCAGACCCCCGGTGAGACAGGCGGCGCCTACTTCGCCACCGCCCGCCTCAACCGCCAGCAGGCCAGGGACAGCGCCCTCTCCCTGCTCCAGGACGCCGCCGCCCGGGAGGACGCCGACGACGCGGTGAAGACCCAGCTCAGCGACAACATCCAGACTATGGCCGACTACACCGTCACCGAGGCCCAGATTGAGAATCTGGTGGTGGCCAAGGGCTATACCGACTGCGTGGCCTTCATCGGGGAGAACACCCTGTCCCTGGCCGTCTCCGCCCCCGAGGGCGGGCTGACCGACGCGGACACCGCCAAAATCGTGGATGCGGTGTACCAGACCGCCGGCTTTACCGCCGACCAGATTACCATCATCGAGGTAGAGTAAGAAAATTGGGACCCCGGCCTTGGCCGGGGTCCTTGAATTTTCTTCGGGACTGTAGTATAATAAAGTGCGTCAGCGAGGCTGAACATTGTACACAGGGAGGTTTATAAACATGAAGCGATGGAAACGATTTGGCGCGGCCCTTCTGGCGGCGCTGACCCTGACGGCTACCCTCGCCGGCCCGGCGCTGGCGGCGGAGCCGGAGCGGTCCCCGGGCATCGCCGTGCAGATGGATGGGAAGGCCCTGTCCTTTACCGACGCCGCCCCCGAGATCACGGATGACCGCACCTTCCTCCCCTTCCGGGCGGTGCTGGAGGCCATGGGGGCCGAGGTGAGCTATGACGAGGCGGCCAGCACGGTGTCCGCCAAGCGGGACGGCGTGGAGCTGGCTATGACGCTCGGTCAGACCGGCCTGACCATCACCGAGGACGGCGAGACCCGCACCCAGGAGATGGACGCGGCCCCCTACATCAACCCCAGCAACAACCGCGCCTATGTGCCCGTCCGCTACGCCGCCGAGGCCTTCGGCTATAACGTGGGCTGGGACAGCTCCAGCCGGACGGTCATTCTGGCGGATGTGGACGCCCTCTTCGGCGACGCCACCTTTGAGCTGATGGACAGCTTCTCCGCCTACTGCGCCAAGAAGGAGTCGGGGCAGAATATGTCCGTGACCGGGAATCTGTCTCTGGACATGACCGACAAGAGCGGCCAGTTTCTGCCCGAGCCCTTGAAGATCAAGGGCAGTGTGGACGGCGTGATAGGCGAGAAGGGCGTTCAGCTGACCGGTAAGCTGAACGCGGCGGGGCTGGACAAGCTGACAAATGTGCCTATCTGGGTGAGACTGCTTTCCGATGTCTCCGCCGAGCTGCGGCTTGATCTGGACAGCATGACGCTCTATGTCTCCGCTCCCAATGTGCTGACCGAAGGGAACACCTGGTACTCCGTCGATCTGGGGGCCTACCAGGCCCAGCTTCTGGCCGGTCTGGACATGAACCAGCTGGCCCAGGCGGAGGAGGTCTCCATCCGGGAGGCCCTGGTGATGGTCATGCGGAGCCTGCCCCTGGACAACAGCGCCAACAGCTATGCCGTGCTGAAGGAAATGGCACAGCTTTACACCGATATGCTCAGCGACCAGGCATTCACCCGGAACGGCAGTAAATACACCGCCAAGACGGTGCTGGACGGCCTGGTGGAGCTGGAGACCACCCTCACCAGGAAGGGGGACGACGTGGTATCCGTGGACCTCAAGATGACCGCCTCCGCCGAGGAGGAGGGGATGAAGATGGATATTACCATGACCGAGCACGCCTCCCCCGACAAGGTGGACATCGCGATGGATATGACTGTGAGCGGAGACGAGGCGGAGGTCATCTTCAACATGGACCTGAACTGCCTCCCCACCACCAAGGCCCCACAGACCCAGCCCCCCAAGGGCGTCACGGTGACGCCGGTGGCATAGACAGAACAGTGATATGATACGCTCAAGGCTCCCTCTTTGAGGGAGCCTTCTGTAACCCGCATAAAAGAGAAACCCTTGTACCTTCTGCGGTACAAGGGTTTTCGCTGGAGCTAGTGGTGGGAATCGAACCCACAACCGGTGGTTGTTGATAAGGTAGCCTTATGAAAGCACTTATACTTCCGCTAAAACCGCCTTCTCCAGTTCCGCACGCTCCATCTGTCCGATCCACTGCTCCAGAAAAGCGGTGGCTTTTTTCCGGTCCAGGTTGTCGTGTATTTTCTGGTTGTAATAGTTGCGCAGGCAGTGATAGCAAGAACTGTCGCAGTCACAGTGGGCCACGATAGACAGTGCCTGCTTTAGCACCGATTGCAGGGCTTTGCCGTCCTCTGTAGCGATCCGACGGACATGTCCCGCCCCGCCGGCTACGGCGTCGTAGAGGATCACAGAGTAGACTATTGTTCCCTCTGCTGCCGTGCGGAATAGACAGCCCTTGATATCGGTGCGCTCGATGCCCATCTCCTGGGACAGCCCTTCCAGCAGGGCATAGAGGACGGATAACATAGTGTCATAGTTTCCCGCCTCCGCCGTTACAAAGGTGAGCTTGGCCACATCGGTCTTGAAGTCGTGGGAGAGGCGGTATTCCATCCCCTTCCCCTCTTTGTTGAGGCAGGGATAGCCCCGCATATTCTCATGCTTCAGGGGAATTTCCCCCTTCTTGCTGTCTACCGCATAACCGCAGACCGCGCACACCTTGTATTCATTTTGCCCGATGACCACCAGGGAATCATTGGAGGTGGACTCCACCTCCAGCCGCTGTCCATTTACCTGGAAGTCCAGCTTACAGATCAGATTCCGCTGAGGGTCGCCAATGTAGTAGTCGTCCGTCTTGTAGTCGTGCTGGGGACGGCTCAGGGGAGCTTCTACGGCTCCTTTTTCCGCGCAAAAGCCAAACCGGGGCTCCAGTGTCCTCTGCCAGAAGGTCCGCTTAATGATCTGGTGACAGGACACGCACTCCCGGCCCGCCCGTGTAACAGGCTCCTTGGTAAAATTGGGCTGGCCGCAGTGGGGGCACTGATAACAATAATACCCCTTTTCCCAGGAGGAATCCCCGTTTTTTCCCGGCATCCGGCGGATATACCGGCTGGTGTACATCTTCCCGTCTGCAACCACCTGGGCCCCGGGGGCGTACTCGGCAATGGCCATTTGCAGGTCCCGGGCCAGCTGGAGGGATTTGTCCCGGCCCATGGCGGCGACATCCGGGACCAGCTCCACCGTGTCCACCGGGAAGCCGTATTTGGGCAGGACGTTGTTCCGGACCAGGAAGCTGATGAGGCTCTTTTTTCCGCTCTTGTCGTCCTTGGCGCAGCGGAAATTCCGAAGGTTGCGGCTCCACTTTCCTGCTTCTTCCAATTCTCCGGCCCGCTTGCAGGCGGCGATGGTTTTCTCAATCTCCGCGACCGTCCCCTGGAAGTCCTGGACGGCCAGCTCCAGCACCCCGTCGGGGCCACAGAGGCGCTGCTTCCAGCTCCAGTCCTCCAGCCCCAGCCGCTGGTGCATCCGGGCGGGGATGGACCGAAGAAGCAACTGACGCAGGTCCTCCGGCTTCCCCTCCAGGTACGTCTTCAGTGTCTCGTAGCCCCCTTCGTTGAGGAGGATGGTCTGGTCGTCCCCTCCGTACACCTCCGGGAAGCGGGCAAAAAAGGCGCTGAGGGCCACAGCAAAGACGTGCCGGTTCAGGATCTTCTCGTTCTCCAGCTCGAACACTGGCACCTTGATCCTGCCGGTGATCATGGCGGCGGGGTCCTGATAGTAGGTGAAGTCGTGGGAGGACAGCTTGGAGTAGGTGAGGACAAAGGCGGCGGAGTGCCGGGCGCGGCCTGCCCGGCCCGCCCGCTGGACGTAGTTGGCGGGGCTGGGGGGCACATCCCGGAGGTAGACCGTCTCCAGGCTGCCCACGTCCACCCCCATCTCGAAGGTGGTAGAGCAGCTGAGGGCGTTGATCTTCTTGTGGACAAAGGCCTCCTGATACCGGGTCTGCTGGTCCTTGGCCAGCTGGGCGGTGTGCTCCTTGATGAACAGCGGGTCGGCCTGGTCGCTGCTGTAGAGCCGGGCATAGTGGTTGTCCCGGTTGGCGGCCAGAGGGTCGAAGGGCTCCAGCTTTCCGCCGCACTTTACGCTGGCGCACTGACCCTTCACACTGAAGGGGGTCACCCTGCCGCACTTTTTACAGCGGTAGAAGGCGGTTCCCTCCGTGCCGCCGATTCGGACCCGGAAATCGCCGGCGTCCAAGGCAAACTCCTCCATCTCCGGCCTAAATACCCCGTCCCAGTAGTCCCCCAGCAGATCGTCCGCCTCCTGTTCCGGCAGGTCCAGCGCCCGGACGAGTCGGGTCATGCGGCTGTTGGGATAGAAGGTCCCGTTGGGACGGGTCCGGCCCTGCCAGCCGGACAGCCAGCTCTTTTTTGCTTCCGAGGCGGTGCGCACCTTGACCAGCTTTTTCTGGGCGGAGGAGTAGAAGATGTACTCCCGTTCCGCTTCGTTCAGCTTCACCGCCCTGGTGTTCACCGCCCCGGTAAACAGGGCGTCCTGGGCCAGCAACTCCAGCAGGGCCCGGGCATCTCCCGGCTCCAGGCCGAAGCCCTCCTGAAAGCCCTGGACCGCATCATCGTTTTTGCTATATTCAAAGTACAGCACGCCCATGGACACCAGGCTGGTGCTCCGCCGGGCGTTGAACATCTCGTTGAGAACGGCAATCCAGGCATTGCGCCGGCTGACAGCGGTGAGCGAGCCGGTCTCCTGGTCCTCCGCCGCGTCCCACTGGACGAAGCACCGCTTGTCCTCAAACCACCGGGCCAGCTCGTCCACAAACTCTGCCATCCCCACAGAGGACCGGCCCTGGGACCGGAACTGCGCCGCCACATGCCACAGCCCCCGGCGGCGCAGGAACTCCTGATAGGACCGCTCCATATAGGTGGCGAAGAACGCCGCCTCGCTGCGGCTGTCGGAGAAGCACAGGAACTGCCGGGCGGTCTTTTTCCGGATCTGCCGCCGCTGGGGCACGGGGGCGAAGATGTTCCGCCTCCCCGGGGCGGGGGCGGTCTCCGTGACGACGATCTCCTCGCTGGGCAGCTGCTCGAAGAGCTGGGTGCCCAGCACCGCCGTGGCCGCCTCGGCTCCCAGATAGAAGCGCCGGAAGGAGCCGAAGCCGCAGGCAGGGCACCTGGCTGTCCCCTGCTTGGTCAGCACCACATGGCGCACCTTTACATACCCCGCCGGGTCGTGCTCACAGGGCCGCTGGAACCTGCTGTCCGCCTGGGGGGCGATGGCGCCGCACTCCGGGCAGAGAACATAGTCCTCCGTCCCGTCCTGGGACCTTTCCTCCTCGTCCTCCGGGTCCTCCAGCAGCTCGCCGTCGGCGTCCTCCCGTAGGCAGTAAAATTCGGCGTTGGTTTCCCCGCCTTTCCGGGCGGTATGCCTCAGGTATCCGCCCTCCGTCCGGCCTACCACCGCCAGCCGGCCGCAGTCGGTACACACCGCCCCCTCAAAGACGGTCTTCCCTGTCTCCGGGTCGGCCAGCTTCCGCTGGAGGTACAGCCGCTTGGGGGAGGTCAGGGTGACATAGGCCCCCTCCAACGCCCGGACAAAGAAGTGGTACCGGGGTTTGATGAGGCTGGCTCCGTCCTTCTCCGCCCGGGCGCACAGGGCCACCAGGTCCACCACCTGCTCCTCAGTGATATCCAGAGCCTGCCGCAGCTGGGCCACGGTGACCGGCTGATTTGCCGCTTCCCGCAACTGGGCGAACAACCGGGCGCGGAGGAACAGGGCGTACAGTTTTTCTCCCACATCCCCCTCCGGGGAAAAATCCGCTTCATATTTTTTCAGGATCGCTCCAGTCTCCTCCGGAGATTGGTTCAGCTCCCGGAACAGTTCTGGAGGGAAGTCCCGCTGCTCCGTCATAGGGGGCCGCTTCTCTCTGGAGCGGATGATGCCGCTTCCTTTAAACGCCACGTCGCACAGGCCCCGGGCGAAGGTCAGGATATCCCCGTCCGCCTCCGGCCCACCCAGAGTGGCGCTGGTCAGGATGTACTGCACACTGTCCGGTTGACTGATTCGGGCCCGGAGGCGGCGCATGAGCAGAGAGGTCTCCATGCCGGTGGCCCCCTTGTAGATATGAGCCTCGTCCAGCACGATGTACCGCAGCTTTGCCCCGGAGAAGACTGCATCATCCTTGGGGCGGAGCATCATGTACTCCAGCATGGAGTAGTTGGTGATGAGGATATGGGGCGGGGTGCGCTGCATCTCCTCCCGAGAGATGATCTCGTTGGGGTGCGGGTCGTCCTGGAGAGTGCGGCGGTAGGCCTCCAGGGCCTTGGTCTGGGTGTGTTCCGTGTTGCCGTTGTACAGGCCGAAGGTGATGGCCGGGTGGCCCCTAAGCAGGGCCCGCAACCGCTTCATCTGGTCGTTGGCCAAGGCGTTCATGGGGTAGATGAGGATGGCCCGGACGCCGGGACTCAGGGTGCCTGCCGCTTCCTCCCGGAGCAGGGCGTCCAAGATGGGCAGTAGGAAGCTCTCCGTCTTGCCCGAGCCGGTGCCGGTGGTGACCACCAGGTTCTCCCCCGCCGAGGCCAGCTCCAGCGCCCGCTCCTGGTGGCTGTACAGGGGCCGGTCCAGCTTCAGCTCCCGGTCCTTCTCTGCCACCGGCTCCAGCGCCTGAAACAGGGGGCTGGCCTTGCCCCGGGCCATCAGCTCCGACAGGGTGGCCCCCGTCTCGTAGGACCCGCCGATGTCCAGATAGGGCCCCTTGGCCACCATGCCCTCCCCCTGCAGCTCCCGGCGCAGGGCCTTGGCATAGTCCGGGTCCGCCAGGTCGAAGGTGGTGGTGATGTAGTCGATGTAGCTGGCCTTGATCTCCCGGGCCGCTCTGATGGGATCGAACATGGGGGATACCTCCATTACAATGTATTTACATCTTCCGCAGCTCGCTCTCGCAGAACACAATCTCCGGCATCAGGGGACAGCCGCCCAGGCAGAGGGCCTGTTTTTCGCAGCCGGGGCAGGAATTGCGCATTTTATCCCGGAAGCGGTTAAAGGCCGGGCTGTTCCATGCGTCCTCGATGGTAGCCGGGCGCAGCTGGACCTGATACCGCTTCTGCTGGTCAAAGCTGCACGGCACCATCACCAGGTCCGCGCCGATGTAGCAGCTGAACCGCCCGCCCTCGCAGGTGTCCAGGGACTCGGTGAGAATGCTTTTGCAAAAATTCAGCGCCCCAGGTACGTTGCAGCTGTCCAGGCCCACCTGGAAGGGGTGCCGGGCGTCCACCTGGGCGAAAAATTCCGCCACCCGGGGGTCGGAAAAGTCCAGGACATTTTCCCGCGTCCCCTGCCCGGCGGGCTTGTGGAGCAGGAAGATCACTGTGTTGATCCCCTCCGGGAAGTCGTCTTGGCGCAGGCGGTCAATGGCCTCGTCGATGGAATTTTTGCCCAGGACATAGTGGATGTTGGTGGTGACACCGGCGTCCAAAAGAAGCCGAATGGCCCGCAGCGTGTATTCGCTCCGATACCAGCTCACCGCCACCGCACCGCAGTATTGCCCGCACAGCGCCGCCAGCTCCTCCGTCAGGCCGTAGCCGGAGGTGGTGAAGTTGGGGACCAGACGGTTCTCCCAGCTGATTTGCAGGAGTTCCTCAAAGTGCTCGTGCTGGTCCGGGTCCCCCCGGCCTCCCAGGGCCAGCTGGTTGCAGCGGCCCCGGCACTGTTCCGCGATCCACCGGAAATCCTCCACTGCCATGTTGGGCCGCTCCACCAGCGCCCCGCTCTGATAACAGCCCACCCCCGCCTTGGCACAGAGACCGGTCCTGCCGTGGATGCAGTGGCCCATCACACCCACGTCGATCAGGTGGGGGAAGGAGGCCATAAAGGGGTCCACGCCGGTATCCCGGCCGTGCGCGTCCAAAACGCCCGTGCGGATATAAGCCCCTGTCTCATCGTCAAAGGCGGAGATGAATCGGTATGTTTTATCAATGATCTTGTAGCGCATAATCTCTCCTTATAGGCGCCGGTCTTTACGACTCTTCGTAGACACCAGCCCCTCCGGTTTTCTTGCTCCTCTGGTCATAGGTGAACGCTTTCTTTCGGGCATCGTCCGGGTCCGGAGCGAATTCACCGTCACTGTAGTTTTCGTACCACCAGTTTACCTTCTGGATGGAAGCGGTCAGCTCCGTCTTCCGCGTTTCCAGTTCCTGGATCAGCGCGTCCCTTGGCTCTTTGGGGATATCGTATAAACAGGAAAAGCCCTTTATCAAAGAGTCCAGAACGGCATCCAGGGTTTTCGGTACCATCGCACATATTTCATTCGTACCCTCATCCCAATCCGCCGAGAACTTTTTGTCATCGCTTAGGATCGTGGCGCCAAGCTCACCCTCGTACTGCTTGAGCAGAGCGGCCAACTCCTTGCTCTCGATATAGATGACCACCGAACTGTAGCTGCTGGAATTGGTGACGAAACCTGTTCTGATTTTCATAGATATTTCCTCCTGATTTATATTTTTAGAGCAATTTGCACTTTATATTGTACCACGATCCATAATGTCAAAACAATATGCCCGCTGCATAGGGTCACGGAAGAGCTCCGCCTACAGCCTCCATCACGGTATACTCAAAATAGTCCGGGGTGTCCAAAAATCGCTGGGCATTCCCGATCAAACTCCGGTTGACGATGATGTTGTAGCGGGTGTCGATGTCCACGCTGCCGCCCTTGTCCTCCTCGTCGTGGCATTGCAGGATCAGCAGCCGGTCGTTGACCAGCCAGACGTGGACTGGGTTCACCAGCTCGAAGCCCTTGGAATTGGGGTTGCTGTTGAAGGGGTGTCGCTGTCCCCGGGCGTCTTTGAAATAGAGAGTGGCGGTGTAGTGGGGCATGGGGACCTCCTCCCAGGGCGGATGGCCGGTGCCCGCATAGGCCAGTCCGCAGATGACGCCGCTGCCCCCGCGCATCTCCACGCTTTTCAGGGCCTCCCGGTCAAAGTCCCAGCACAGGGCATTTTTCACATGGAGCTCCCGCCCCTGAAAGCGGAAGGCGTTGGCGTCCCCAACCAGCAGGTCGCCCTGATAGAGGGTCCTGACCGGGCCGGGGGCGAAGACGCTGCCGCTCTTTTGCAGTACCCGGTAGGGATACCGTCCGTCGGGGCAGGAGAAGGGCTCCTCCAGCGTTTTGTCCTCGCCGGGGGCGGCTTGGAAGGTCTTTGTCACGGCGGGCAGGTCCAGCTCTACGGTGAACCGCCCGACCATGTCGCCGAGGAAGCTCCCTACGCTCCGCCAGAGGAGGCGGCTTTCCTCCAGCTCCAGGGGCGGCTGGAGAAACCGGGGTGCGAAGACGACCTCCGTTAGCTTGAGCTGAAAGCGCTCCTGCCCCTTGGACAGCAGCAGCCCCAGGGGCTCTGTCTCCCGGAAGGCCCGGCCGGCCCGCAGCTCGTTGCCCAGCTCAAAGTGGGTCCCGTCGGGGGCGGGGATCTTATGGGTCCCCAGCAGCAGGCGGCAGCTCCAGCCCTCCGGGGGGCGTATCTGGACGAACTCCCCAGCGGGGATGTCCTTGTGCCACAGGGCCTCCGGGGCCTGGAAGCCATTTTTGTCCAGCAGGGTACAGTGGAGGGCAGGGACGTCCGCCTCCAGGGTGAAGTCCAGTTCGGGAACGGAGAAGCTCACCGTGTCCTCCTCCTCGGAGACAGGCAGGGTGAGCCCGGTCTCCCAGTCTTTCCAGGAAAAGAGAATATCTACCTCATCCACTCCCCCTCGATAGAAGGGTTTGTCCATTTGGCAAGCACAGTCCGGCAGAATGGCATAGCGGTACTCGTATCGGACCAGCCCGGTGCGGATGTCCACCACCTTGACGCTGTGGACCCGGCCGCTCTCCGGGGCGGAGGGGATGGACAGCGCCCCGTCCGCGTCCTGGAATTCCTCCAGGCTCCGGCTCTCGCCGTCCAGGGACAGCCGGTGCAGCAGGGGGTTCTCCCCCTCCGGCAGGGCCAGAGACAGGGCGAAGGGCTCCCGGAACAGCTCAAGCGAGCCGCCGCCGTCCAGCCCCCGCAGGCCCCGGAGGCACCGGGGGACCGTGTGCCGGCGGAACTGGGCGGAGACCTCCACCCCGACAAAGACCTCCCGGCCATCCACCGTCAGCGAGGAGGTCCCTGTCAGGTCCAACCGGTAGAGCTGGCCAGGGTGGGACAGCTGACGCATTCCCTCCTCCTGGGAAAAGGCCACATCGGCCCCGTTTCCGGCAAACAGGAAGGCCCGCCCGCTTCTCACGGCCCGGTCGCTGCCGGAGGGATCAAAAAGCAAATAATCCCGTTCCAGCCTCTGGCCGGAATCATAGATTACCTTGTCCATATATGTAATCTTCGCCCGGAGGGAAGGCGGAGCGTTGAAATCGAAATTGGTCTCCCGCAGAGGGAGAAACCGGCTTTTGGTGGTCAGGCACAGGTCGTTGCCGGTGACCTGCAATTCATTCTGCCAAATGATTGTTCCGCTTTGCAGCACCTGGAGCAGCGGACGGCGTTCCCCCACCTCGGGTAGGCGGATGCAGGGGACCTTCAGGCCCACCAGCTCATTCTCCATGGCGCAGCGGACAAAAATACGGTCCGCGGTGGTGGCGACATATTCCGATTTTTTCTCACGGCGCGCCCCTTGGACACGGCCGCGCTCGGCGCTGCTCTTCTTCTGATACCACTGGACCAGCAGCAGGTCCCAGCCATTCCGGCGGGGGTCCAGCCTGCCCTCCTTCTCCCCCCGGAGCAGGGCGTCCATCTTCTCCACAAGGCCGTCGCACAGCACCGCCATAAAACCGGGCCGCTCATTGAAGAGGGTCTGGAGCCCGGAAAAGACCGCGTCGGACCGCAGTTGGAGGTCGTCCTGGACCACCACGCCGCTGTTCCACCGGGCCCGCATCCCCTTGGTGAACAGCTTGTAGCTGGTGTCCTCCAGGACGTACTGAAAGTCCAGATTCTCCACATAAAAATCGAACAGGATGTTGAACAGGCCCTCAATGCTCCGCCGGGGGGCCAGAGCGTGGAGCAGCAGGGTCGTATAGTAGCGCTGTGTCTTTCCCGCCGGGGCAAGAAAGCGTTTGTAACGGCCCAGCGTGTCCCGGACGGCCTTGCAGAAATGGGCGTACAGCCGGTCCCGGGCCGCGTCGGAGCGCCCCGCCTGAAAGCCGTACTGCAAGAAGATATAGTCCCAGAAGGGGACGGACTCCTCTTCCTCGACTGGCAGGTCACTGGACCAGCTTTTCAGCAGCTCGATGGTCTCCAGCACCAGCACCACGTTCTCCCGCACAGTGATGCGGGTGTCGCTGCGCAGCACCTTCTGCACCGTCTGGCTGGCCGACTGGTACAGCAGTTGGGCCTCCACATCAGTGAGGACGTACTCCCCGGCCAGGGGGTATTTTTTAAAAATCTCGTCGGCCAGGGCGAAGGCGTCGTCCGGCTCGGCAGGGACCTCCGCTTCCCGGAAGCGCATATCCGGCTCGATGTAGCCCGTCTCCTTCCAGGTATAGCCGTGGGCGGCCAGCCACTGGACCCGGCCCTGCCCGGCAGCGCGGTGAAGGCGGTGGACCTCGATGGTCACCGCCTCCAACTTTTTCCGGTACTCTTCATCATAGATGATCCCCTTCGGGAACGTCGCTTTCAGCCGCTCCAGGACCTGTTGTTCTGTCATGGCCAATGTGCTCACCGCCTGTCCTCAAATTATTTCCCGTACCGCCGGGCGATCTCCTCCAGCTCCTCCGGGTCCGCATTCCGTATTTCGTCCACGTCCAGAAGCATGGCCCCCAGGCCGGAGAAGGCCCCGGCATAGACCTCGTCCAAAAGCTCCCGGCGCAGGGCCTCGGTGTCGTTGTACATATGTGTGCCTCCTGTTAAGATAACGTTCGTTCTATTCCGCGATGGCCTCAAATTTGATGTTGTTCTCCCTCGCGTACTGCTCCGCGTAGCTTCCGGCAGGTGCATAAATAGTAAGGCTTTCACAGTTCTGGAACGCCCAATCCTGTATTTCTGTCACGCTGGCCGGGATGGTCACGCTGGTTAGGTTCTTACAGCCGAGAAGGCATTTTCGCCGATGGATGTGACGCCCTCCGGGATGACCACGTCCCCGCCGGGGCCCTTGTACTTGGTCAAAACGCCCTTCCTGATCCTGATGATAAAATCTTTGTTTTCCATAATCAATTTCTCCTATAAAATCAAATTTCTTCTTTTTGCAAAACCAGCTTGAAGGCCCAGGAGGGCATCAGGTGTAAACTCTAAACAAAGTATACTATTTCAATAATTTTTTTGCAAGATATGCAAGCTGCATAGTGCAGGGTGCCATGCAAAATTATTTCTATAGTCAATAAATATCCCCGGCATAGCCGGGGGAGCGATCTACAACAATAGGACCTGCCGGAACATTCGGCAGGTCCCGTCTCGAAGATTATGTAGGCTTGATCAGCACTGTTTTTTGTCCCTTTGGAATCTCCCGACCACACCACACACCATTTTTCAGCAGTTCCCTCATGTTGATATACCCGATAAACTTGTAGTAAATATCCACCTCTTGGCTTTTGACTCCGTCCTCATCTACCTGTTTCTCATGCACCACGATTTTCTCAATCAGCTCATTGAGAATGTGAGCGTTCAGCTCTGTAATATCCGTGTACTTTCGGATGAGTGGCAGAAAGCGCTCCACGTTTCTATAGACCTCCTCGCCTTGAGTGATCTCCGTCAAAAGGGCCTCACGCTGGCCTTTTAAGGACTCCTGCTCCTGTTCATAGCTGGCAGCCATGGACTGATACCGTTCTTCACTGATTCGCTCCAGTGCGGCGTCCTCGTAAAGCTTATTCAGTATCTTTTCCAACTCGCCCAGGCGCTTCTCCACCTTTTTTAGCTCCCGTTTGCAGCGGTTGATCTCCTGAGCCTTTTTCTCTGTCTTCATCGACACCAGCATATTCATGTAGTCCTCCGCTGCTAGGCTCGCCACCTGAGCATTGCGGCGGATGTCCTCCAGCACCAGCTGATTCAGCGTCTTCCACCCGATTGCGTGGGAAGTACACCGCTCCTTGCCGTAGTTCTTATAAACCCAGCAGGAGAAGCCGGTGTACCGCCCACGCTTTTTATCGTAGCTGACATTCAGGGAGGAGCCGCAGTCGGCACATTTCACCAGCCCTGTGAAGTACTGCACCTCGCCGTTGGAGTTTTCCCGCCGCTTAGCCTTCATCATCTGGTGGACGGTATCCCACAGCTCCTGGGAAATCAGCGGCTCATGAGCGTTCTCGATGACAATCCATTCCTCCTCCGGCGTCTCCACCCGGCGCTTATCAAAGAAGCCCTTGGTCTTGCTGCGGCCAAAGACTACCTTGCCCAGATAGACCGGATTATTCAGAATGACCCGAATGGAGGTGGCGTGCCAGTCGTAAGGCTTGCGCCAGTAGTCGCTGTTCTTGTAGTAATCCGGATTGTTCTGATTAAAGTATGCCTGGGGATTGAGAATTCCCCGTGACCGCAGGATTTTTGTCATCCGCACATAGCCTATGCCGTCAGCGAACATCTGGAAAATCTCCCGCACCACCTCGGCGGCGGGCGGGTCAACAATCAGATGGTGTCGGTCGTTGGGGTCTTTCGCATATCCGAAGGGAGCGTGGCTGCCCAGATACATCCCAGACTTGGCCCGGGCCTGGTGAGCGGCCTTGGTTTTGCTGGACGCCTGTCTGGCGTAGAAGGAATTGATCACGTTGGTGAAGGGCAGTACCAGATTGTCGATTCCGTTCTTTGAGTCAATATTTTCCGCTACCGCGATGAACCGCACCCCCTTCTCCTCAAAGTAGTGTTCGATGTACATCCCCATCTGGGCATACTCCCTCCCGAACCGGGAGAGGTCTTTCACGATGACTATGTTGACCTTGCCCAACTCAATATCGTCGATCATTCGCTTGAAATTCGGACGGTCAAAGTTGGTACCGCTCCATCCGTCATCACAGTAACAGTCACCAATTTTAATATGGTGTTCCTTGCAG
This sequence comes from Firmicutes bacterium ASF500, assembly GCA_000492175.2. Taxonomy (NCBI): domain Bacteria; kingdom Bacillati; phylum Bacillota; species Firmicutes bacterium ASF500. The sequence goes on from CP097573.1 coordinate 2,688,430, forward strand.
TACTGGGTGAGCAGAGTTTTCTGCGTCTGAATGCTCCCGGACTCCCCAACGCTCCCATCGTCCTGGCTGAGCCGGCAGTAGATCGCCGCTGTTTCCATTGCCATAAAATTCGCCTCCTTTGCCACACACAATACCCGAAACGCTACGCAATAGCTATACCATCATCCACCAAAGATTCCTTCGTAATTTCGGCTATTTTAGTGGTAGAAAAGTCGCTTTTGATCAGGCCGCCCACCTTTTGAAAGATGTCCTTGTCACCGCTATAGAAGCTGACGGTGATATACCGCACGCCACGGATTGTCTTGGTGCTGGCCCTGAAGTCATTCTCAAATAAAAACATTTTTACATTCTCCTCTCTACATACTCATGGAAAATCCATGATACTGTTCATATTCCTCGTCCTCGTCATCCACCGCATACTGAACGGTGCGGTCGATTTTTCCGCCCCGGCTGAGGATCAGTTCGATCTCATCCTCGCTGTGGTGGAGCGTCTCCAGGTGGAACCGGTCGTTGTCGCCCACCGCCAGAGCCTCAAAGATGGAGGCCAGTCCGCAAACCGCGTCGTCCAGCGTCGGCTCAGGCTCACCAGGTGCGATCCACTCCCGGCGGCTCTCCAGGTATTCACGACCGCCCATGGCAAAGTAGTGCTCCATGTTCTCCCGCAGAAGGGTCTGGTCAAAGAACTTACTGTCCCGGCAGCGCATATTCTCCGGGGTGGTGTAGGTGATGTGCTTGTGCCCCTCCTCCCACTTCACGCCGTATCCCCACGTCTCCATACAGCGGATGAACTGCTCCCGGTCACAGCACAGCTCCATCGCCCGCTTGATGTCCTTCCGCAGCTTCTCCTTCCAGGCGGGGATTCGATGTGGGTCGGCCTTCGTTTCTGTGATTGACAGGCCGTATTGCAGACACAGCTGGTTGGAGAACTCCTTGGCCTGCTGCATCTCTCTAGCGCTCTGGTGGAACTTCCGGCCCGTCTCAAAATTTACCGAGTTCATGATGATGTGGTTGTGGATGTGATCGGTGTTCATGTGGGTGGCCACCACACACTGATAGCCCTGGAAGTATTCCGCAAACTTCAAGCCGATCTCATGGGCGGTTTCAAAGTCCAGCGGGTCATCCAGGGAGAAGGACTGGACGATGTGGTAGTACCCTCGACCATCTGTCTTGTGGAACTGCTTTTTCACCGCCTCGAACTCATCCTGCGCCGACTGCGCCACACAGTTCACACCGGTGATGAGAGAGTCGGTGGTTTTCTCTCGGTTGGTCACATAGTCCAGAATGCCGCCTAAGCCCCGCGAGACAGCAACAAATTTAACGCTCGCCATGTGTCCTGATACACCCCCATGAAAGGTTTGAAGTCCACCAGCTCAATCCGTCGCTGCCGGGCCAGTACCGTCAGCTGGTTGAGGTTGTTGCCTTGACGGCGCAGCTCCGTCAGCAGCTCTGCCCCGCCGTCAATAACCACCACGTCCTTGTTCAACACCGCCCGGCGCACAAACTCACTCTCGGTCATCCGGGCTTTCCTGGCGTTCTCTGAAATCACGAATTTCTCCCAGCCCGCTACTCTAGCGCGGATGAATTGGTTCTTTGCCATCGGTCACTCCTCCTCCGCATAGAACAGCTCCAGGAATTCATCCATGGACTGCACCATCCCAGCCGATTTCATACACTTGAACCGGATCAGGTCGCAGGTAGTTCGGACGCTGACTTCGATGTGTTCCAACAGCTGGTCGATCACGGCAACCTCCTGTGCGTCCATCGGCGTGTCCTGTTCCATATTGAGCAGACAGTCCAGCACCTCCTGCGTGTGTTTATCAAAAAATTCCATCGTATCATTCTCCTTCCGTTTAATAGGGGTGCGGGCTTAGCCCGCTCTGCCGAAGTGGGCGGGCGGGGCAAATGCCCCAGCCCGTACCACAAAGGCGAAACTTGCCACGCCCCAAGGGGCGTGTTCCGCTCCCACCGTCCCCGTCCCTACTCTGGAGGCACTGGCTTCTCCTGCGACAGCTGCGACGGCTGCGACAGCAAATCTGACACGGGGCCTGTATCATTTTTGCCGTCATTGCCGACGCAGCCGACGCGCAGAGTCAGCTCTCTGCGGTCATGGGTGCGGCGGGTGGAGAGGATAATGCCCTGTTCCAACAACTCTTGCTGACAGCGAAGCAGCTTCTTCATCAGCACGTTGGGCTTGTACTGTTCACCAGCGAACTCGTCCAGCGCCTCTGCCAGCTCCGTCGCTGTTCCCGTGAAGTACCTGCGCTGATTCAGAAATTCAGAGAGAAAAAATACCAGTTCATCCTGGGGACGAGCCGGCTGCTCCACACTGTCCTCTGTCAGTTTCCAGATGTGCTCTGCGCTGTCGAACTCCAGCGACAGCTCCCGGTACTCAATATCCCGACCTGTGCAGTAGAGCGTGGCGGAGTTGGAGCTGCGCTTACTTTTGCGGAGTACAAAGTTGGTGTCCGTCGCGCCGCTGATGCCGGTGGTGCCGGAGATCATGTTCATGAGGTCGTCGTCATTCATCTTCCGCAGGTGGTGGATGAGTAGGATAGCGATCCGGTGCTTGTCCGCCAACTCCTTGAGGATACCCAGGTCACGGTAGTCGCTGGCATAGGGATTGGCGTCGTTGACGCCGCCCCGGATACGCTGGAGCGTATCGATGACGATAAGCACTGTGTCAGGGTGTACCACCAGGAAGCGCTCGATCTGCTGCTCCAGTCCACTGTGCAGCTTCTCCGACATTGTAGCGAAGAACAGATTTGGCGGAGCGTCGTCCGTGATATCCAGCAGACGGTTCTGGATGCGGCTGTAGCTGTCCTCCAGACAGAGGTAGAGTACGTCGCCCTGGGTAGTGGAGAATTCCCATGCTGGCTCACCCTTCGCCACCTGAAGGCAGAGCCACAGGGACAGCCACGACTTCCCCACCTTCGGCGCTCCCGCCAGGACGTGGAGCCCCTGGGGGAGCAATTGGGAGATCACAAAGCGGATGGGCGGCAGCACTGTATTCATCAGCGTCTCGCCGTCCATATAGGTCAAGGGTCTATCCATTTTCATTCCTCCAGTTCAAAATTTGCCCCTCTGTCTTTTAAGGACACTGGACGGAAAGTTGTAAACCAGAAAAATGAAAAAAGTTGAGGAGCCCTGTCACATGACAGAGCTCCTCAGCTTTGCGTGAAGCTTTTTCAGCCGCTTTGATACCGCCATCTTGGAAATCCCAAAGACCTTTCCGATCTCCTCCATGGACAGCTCGCCGTCATAGCGCAGAGAGATCAGCTCCTGCTCCTGAGCGCTCAACTCTGCGACGGCTTTCCGCAGATTTTCAAGACGGAGGTTCCAGAGTACAGACTGCTCCAGTGGACGCCTGGCTGACACATGGCTGGACAGCACCGTTTCAAACTCACTTCTACTCAGATGCCTTTTGTCCTGCCTGGCCTGGGCCTGCGCACGCTTTCGATCCTCCTCCAGGAATTCCGCGACCTCCTTTGGCACTGATACTTGCTCACCATTATAGAAAACGACTGTGTCGTTCATGCTTGTCCCTTCCGCTTCCCGCAGAAAGGAACACACCTGCGCTGCCGGCACAGCGCCAAATACTGTAAGCCCTCATGGAATCTACTCGTCAATAGGGAGTTCGCTTGCCCTTGGCGGCCCATGAAAGCCTGAGGTCACACAGGGTGTGAACCTCACCGGAAAGCTGCAGATTTTGGCTTTCGCCTATGGCTATTATAGCACATACGTTCTGTCTTGTCATGTGTTTTTAAAAAAATTCTGAAATTAGTCAAATAATCGTAGGAGGTGTTCTAAAACCCTTTTCACCAATACCAAGGACACGATTAAAGTAGAAAATCGAAAGTACACTTTGTGGTATATCTTTAATGCGATTATACTGTGTCAAATCCCAGCCATTTAGCTTTGCTCGTTCTGCATATCGCTCACATGAACCTATAACAGTATTGGCGGCATGACGTTTACTGATTCCTTTTTCTAGATATAACCTTGACGCATCTGCAACAGCCCTCCAAATTATTCCATATATCTGCGAAACAGAAAAGTCACCCAATATTATTTCAAATGTCTTATATGTCTTCTCGCCAGCAGAGAAATCAAATCCCACTTTATCCAGTTGATATTGCAAATATTCTATACATTCGGAAATCGCAATTTCTTTCCATAACTCGAGAGCTGCTTCCGCACAATCTGGTGAATAATAACTTGGCTTTAGTATCTCAGTAAAGATATCCTGTTTATTAGGAGGGAACAATAAGTTCAAATTGTATGTAACTTCATATGTGTAAAAGATATTCGGGAAGTCTGTGCTCGAAATATCAAAGGCCTCTATCGGTGATAATGGACTAACTACCAAAACACGGTCATGTATTAATGTTGAATACAATTCATTACATAAATCTGTCGTAGGGGTCAGAATTGCTTCAGATTTGTTATACGGCAAAACTTCATACATATTCTCCTTCAGTAATGCTCTGCATAAAGCACCTAAGAAAACTTTACTCTTAAAGGTTAGTTTATTAAAATCAACTGGAGTTCTGGTTTTTGAATAGGTTTCCTCTATTAGTTTCAGTCGCTCAGCTTCGAGATGCTGCTCCTTTTCGACACAGTGTTTGCATGTACATTCTGAATAGTAGGGTCTGTGCTTACATATTGGGCAATATAAATCCCTCTCGTATTTAGGAGCATCTTTCATAGATTTGGAGGGGCGACTAATTACTAGTGGACTATTACAAAATTCACAAATATAATTTTCATAGACTTTTGGGGGGAAAAGTTTATACAGATTTGATGCATAGGTAGAGATTTTATATTCTTTTATAAGTTTTGATGCAGATTCTCCATTATAATATCGGAGCATTAAATCTTGTATCTCGTTATCTGATAAATGACCCAGATCATTATTCATGGTAAAATCATCCTCTCTTATTATCGATAAAATCCCATTTTAGTAAGTGCTTCAAAAGTTGAAAAAATCCCCGAAAACTTCAAATTTTCCAGGGATTTTGGAGCTAGCGGTGGGAATCGAACCCACAACCCCATCATTACGAGTGATGTGCTCTGCCATTGAGCCACGCTAGCATACTTATTCGATTTACTTATTTTTCTTTCTTAATCAAGTTCACCTTATCAACAATCAGCGACCTGCTGATTACGAATCAGCTGCTCTACCGACTGAGCCACAGCAGCATGTACTATGAGGATTGACTTTCACCTTATCCTATTTTGTCACCTTATCAACAACCAGAGACCCCATCATTACGAGTGATGTGCTCTGCCATTGAGCCACACTAGCGAGCGCATATGATTATACCCAAACTGGGCCGGTTCGTCAAGAGGCAAAATAAAAACTCTCTTTTCAGATTGGTGTTGCTGAAAGTGGTTTCGTCAAACTATTCGTTAAAATATCTAAAGCGGGCAGCTATTCATTTGGCGGATAACTGCCCAATCAACCGGAAGTTGTCAAACTGTTTTGTCCTTCGCTAAAACAATAAGCTGACATCTCCATAAATACAGACGCGAAGCACTCCAATAACAATCAAGTGGATGGGATAATATAGATAAAAAAACCACTTCATCCATTTTGCATCCCCTTTTTCGCCATTGTACAGCTTTAACACAGGATAGACCAGCAGAACACCAATCTGCATCAAAGCGAAAACTTTACTCACAAAAAAGAAGGATACCGCTGCATATAACGCAACATACAGGAGTATTTGTTTCATCTGTGCATTCAGGTTTCCCCTTCTCTTATACATTTCCAATATGGCAAGTACCACTATACAGCTCCAATCCGCCGGGAAAGCGCTCCAAACCAATACAAAAATGAACGTATTTTTTACCCAATCCTTCATTGGCAGATCATTGTCCTGCATCCACAGGAGCAAAACCGCAATAAAAAGCGGATACATAACACTTGTCTGATTAAAGATTCCCGTACTGAACGGAATTGGGTTGATCCCGAATGCAAAGCAATATGCGAAATGTGAAATGACTGCGAAAATTCCCATTCGCAGCATATACCGTTTTACATTTCGTGTGTAATAGTATCCTTCACACACGAAAAACCACATGATCGGCGCTGTTAAACGCCCGACGATATGCAATGCCATTGCCCCCGGTTCAGCGGGAAAACCGGGATAGATCAGATCAGATACATGGTCTATCGTCATGGCAATAATTGCAATCAGCTTTAAATGATTTGCATTCAATCGCAGCTGAAGCTTCATACTGCCCCTCCTGCCATATCAATGTGCCTCTGTAGAAGCCGCCGGAGTCATACTCCAGCAGCATTTATCTTAAAAGGGACAATAAAAATGTGCACGCTCGCCGCATAAATTTAGGAAACGCTCCGAATGTAGGGCAAGGGCTCTGCCCTTGCCGAATCCTGCCCCCCACTGGGGGAAGGCAGGGGTAGAACCCCTGCCCTACATGACGTACCAGGTGTTATTCCTAGAGACTTTTCGAATTTATGCGATGAGCGTGTAAAAATGTGCCCTGAAAGCCGCATTTATTTCGCCTCTGTCTCCTCCAGCAGGCGCACCTGAATCTCCAGCACCCGGCGGTGCTCCACCCTGGTGACGGTGACATCCAGGCCCTCGGCCTGGAAGTGATCCCCTGCCTCGGGGACCCGGCCCACCTGCTCCAGCACCCAGCCGGAGACGGTGGCGGCGTCGCAGGCGCCCTTCACCTGGAACAGGTCGTACATATCGTCCAGGTCGGCGGAGCAGGCGATCACGTAGCTGCCGTCGGACTGCTTTTGGAACATCTCGATCACTTCGTCGTGCTCATCCCAGATTTCGCCCACCAGCTCCTCCAGGATGTCCTCCAGGGTGCAGATGCCCTGGGTGCCGCCGTACTCGTCCACCACCACGGCCATGTGGGCCTTGTTCTTCTGCAAAATGCGCAGCAGCTCAGACACCTTGGTGTTGCCGGTGGTGTAGAACACCGGGGATTTTAGGGCGGCCACCATGGTCTCGCCCCGGTAGCGGGCGGCGTAGAAGTCCTTCTCGTGGATGACGCCCACAATGTTGTCGATGGTCTCGTGGTAGATGGGCAGGCGGGAGTAGCCCGTCTCGGCGAAGAGGGAGGCGAGCTCCTCCATAGAGCACTCCTCGTCGGCGGCGGCCAGGTCCACCCGGGGGGTGAGGATCTCGGACACCTCCAGGTCGTTGAACTCGATGGCGTTGCGGATCAGGTCGCTCTCGTGCTCGTCCAGGCCGCCCTCGTTCTCCGCCTGGTCCACCATGCCCACCAGCTCCTCCTCGGTGATGCCGTCGTCACCCTTGGCCCGGAACACCTTGCTCATCAGCTTCTTCCACTGGGTGAACAGGAAGTTCAGGGGGGCGAGAATCACCATGAACAGCCGCAGCAGGGGCTGGGCGAACATGGCGAAATCCTCCGGCCGCTCCTTGGACATGCTCTTGGGGGTGACTTCGCCGAAGATCAGGATAATGACGGTCAGGGCCACGGTGGATACCGTGGGGCCGTACTGGCGGAACCACTTGGTGCACAGCACGGTGGCCACGGTGGTGGCGGTGATGTTGACAATGTTGTTGCCGATGAGAATGGTGGTCAGCAGCTTGTCATACTCCTCCGCCAGGGCCAGGGTCTTTTCCGCCCGGCGGCTTCCGTTGTCCGCCCGGGTTTTCAGGCGGATGCGGTTGAGGGAGGTATAGGCGGTCTCGGTGGCGGAAAAATAGGCCGACATGACCACCAGAAGCAGCAGGGCAAGGATCATCGCCAGATCAGTGCTGTCTATTTCCATAGAGGAACGATCAACTCCAATTTTTTTGTTTACCCCCCGGGGAGCGGGGGTATATTTGATTCAGGAGTATACCACACCTGTATTCCGAATGCAAACCTATTTTACCCATATGGGAGAAACCTTCACATTATTTTAACAAAAAGGCGAAAAAGGGGCTTGACTGACCGAGACGGGCGTGGTATAGTAGGTTCTACCTGTGAAGAGGGGCTTTTTTCCGCTGTCCGGATACGGTGTCCGGGGGACGGACCCCTCCGCCCGCTTGGGACACAGGGAGGCAGCAGCCGAACCTCCACCGTGTAATACAGGCGCGTCACCGCGCCTTGTTCCGCGCTGGATTCGGCAAGAGACAGGCCGTGTCCAGTATTTTTTATGGTCTGTCAAATAAAAAAGGAGGTGCCGAACAAATGGCAGCAAAGGCCGGCGCGCGCATCAAGATCACCCTGCGGTGCTCTGAGTGCAAGCAGAGAAACTACAATACCTTCAAGAACAAGAAGAATACCCCCGACCGTCTGGAGTTGAACAAATACTGCCCCTTCTGCAGGAAGCACACCGTTCACAATGAGACGAAGTGAGTGGCGTAACGCCTGAAAGGAAAGAAGGGTATCAGAATGGCTGAGAACGAAAAAGTAGAGCAGGCCGCCAAGGCCAAAAAGGACAAGAAGTCCGAAAAGAATGCCAAGCCCAGCTTCTTCGAGCGCGCGGGCAAGTGGTTCCGGGACATGAAGAGCGAGCTGAAAAAGGTCCAGTGGCCCACCAGGAAGCAGACCATCAACAACACGCTGATCGTTATCGCCTGCGTGATTGTGGTCGGTATCTTTATCGGCCTGTTCGACCTTGTGGCCCAGGAGGGCATCCGGCTGCTCCTCGGCAGGTGACGCGAATGGCTGACAACGCGAACTGGTACGTGGTTCACACCTATTCCGGCTATGAGAACACGGTGAAGGCCACCATCGAGAAGTATGTCGAAAACCGCAATATGCATGAGCTGATCCATGAGATCAGCATCCCCCTGGAGACCGTCACCGAGATCACCGACAACGGCCCCAAGGACGTGGAGCGCAAGGTGTTCCCCGGCTATGTCCTGGTGAAGATGGTGATGAACGACGAAACCTGGCACGTGGTGCGCAACATCCGGGGCGTCACCGGCTTTCTGGGCGAGGGCAACAAGGCCATCCCCCTGACCGACGCCGACGTGGCCGCCCTTGGGGTGGAGAAGCGCGAGGTGGTGGTCAGCTATGAGCTGGGCGACACCGTGCGCATCACCGACGGCGCCCTGGAGTCCTTTCTGGGCACCGTGGACGAGATCGACCTGGACAACAACAAGGTCCGCGTGGTGGTGTCCATGTTTGGACGGGAAACCCCCGTGGAGCTGGAGCTGGACCAGGTGGAACCGGCGAATTCCTGATTATGCCTGACCCCGGCGTAGGGCGCGACGACTCGGCGCGCCGTAACGGGCAGGGCAAAAAACGCGGCGCGCCTGTAGGGGCGGATATGATCCGCCCGTACGTACTGCACCGCACCGGGAAACAGCGGGCGGATGATATCCGCCCCTACAGACAACTTTTGCAACCAAGTGGGAGGAGTTAAACGCTCCGCCAAACGACCACATTTTCAAATGGAGGTGCTCTTTCGTGGCACAGAAAGTAACTGGATACGTTAAATTGCAGATTCCCGCGGGCAAGGCGACTCCCGCCCCCCCGGTCGGCCCCGCGCTGGGCCAGCACGGCGTGAACATCGCCGCTTTCACCAAGGAGTTCAACGAGCGGACCAAGAACGACGTGGGCCTCATCATCCCCGTGATCATCACCGTCTACGCCGACCGCTCCTTCACCTTTATCACCAAGACGCCCCCCGCCCCCGTGCTGATTAAGAAGGCCTGCGGTATTGACAAGGCCTCCGGCGTGCCCAACAAGAACAAGGTGGCCACCATCAGCAAGGAGGACGTGCGCAAGATCGCCGAGACCAAGATGCCCGACCTCAACGCCGCCTCGATCGAGGCCGCTATGAGCATGATCGCCGGCACTGCCCGCTCCATGGGCATTCTGGTGGGCGAGTAAGGAGGGGACTGGAATGTTTAGAGGAAAGAAATACAAAGAGAGCGCCAAGAAGATCGACAGAAACACGCTGTACGATACCGCTGACGCCATGAAGCTGGTGGTGGACACCGCCGCCGCCAAGTTTGACGAGACCGTGGAGCTCCACGTAAAGCTGGGCGTTGACTCCCGTCACGCTGACCAGCAGGTCCGCGGCGCCATCGTCCTGCCCCACGGCACCGGCAAGACCCAGCGGGTGCTGGTCTTCGCCAAGGCCGCCAAGGCCGACGAGGCCCGTGCCGCCGGCGCTGACTTCGTGGGCGAGATGGACCTGGTGGAGAAGATTCAGAAGGAAAACTGGTTCGACTTCGACGTGGTGGTCGCCACCCCCGACATGATGGGCGTGGTTGGCCGCTTGGGTAAGGTTCTGGGCCCCAAGGGCCTGATGCCCTCCCCCAAGGCCGGCACCGTCACCCCCGACGTGACCAAGGCCGTCAACGAGATCAAGGCCGGTAAGGTGGAGTACCGTCTGGACAAGACCAACATCATCCACTGCCCCATCGGCAAGGTCTCCTTCGGCCCCGAGAAGCTGAGCGAGAACTTCTCCGCCCTCATGGGCGCCATCATCAAGGCTAAGCCCGCCGCCGCCAAGGGCCAGTATATCAAGAGCTGCACCGTGGCTTCTACCATGGGCCCCGGCGTCAAGGTCAACGGCGCTAAGCTGGTGTAAACCACTGACATAGCACACATATAAAAGCGCGTCCCAAAATGCTGGGACGCGCTTTTTTCACGCCTATTAAATTTTCCATTCGCCAGTTAAAGCCTCGGGGGCATTTTCCACATGCCAGAGGTACCGTTTTAAGACTTGCCGAATGTAACCTGGTACAGTTCGATCATTTTTCAGGGCTTGAATCCTTATTTGCTCGTGCAGTTCCAGCGTCATTAACAAATTGACATTTTTCCTTGGCCCGTGTATCATCGCAATCACCTCACTGCCATATTTTAACCTGAAACAGATTGAAAGTCAATACCCTGTTTCAGGTTAGAATATAGTGGGCGGTGAGGTGATAATTGTGTATCCAAGAATACGCGATTTGCGTGAGGACAGCGATATGACCCAGGTGGAGATATCTAAATTGCTGGGTATGTCGCAGACTGGCTATTCCAAATATGAGACTGGAGAAAATGACATCCCGACCGCAATTTTGATCTCGTTGTCAAAGCTTCACAAAACCAGCATCGACTATCTTTTGGGGCTCACAAACACACGCGACCCGTATCCCAGAGCATAGAACAGGGGCGGCCCTTTCGGGCCGCCCTTACAGCTCCAGCTTGGCCTTCAGCGCCTTTTGGAGAACGCCGGAGAAGTGTTACCCCCGATTCTGCGCCTCCACCAGGCGGACGCCGCAGTACTTCTCCCGCAGCTTGGGTTTTTCGATCTTGCCGGTGGGGTTGCGGGGGACATCGGCGAAGATGATCTTCCGGGGGCGCTTGTACCGGGGCAGGTCCATGCAGAACTGATTGATCTCGCTCTCGGTGCAGGTCATGCCCTCCTTGACCTGGATTACGGCGGCGGCCATCTCGCCCAGCCGCTGGTCGGGCAGGCCGATAACGGCCACGTCATGTACCTTGGGGTAGGCGGACAGGAAGTCCTCGATCTGGACCGGGTACAGATTCTCTCCGCCGGAGATAATCACGTCCTTCTTCCGGTCCACCAGGAAGATGAAACCGTCCTCGTCCTGGCGGGCCATGTCGCCGGTGTGGAGCCAGCCGTTTTCCAGCACCTCGGCGGTGGCGTCCGGGTTGTGGTAGTAGCATACCATCACCCCGGGGCCTTTTACGCACAGTTCTCCTACATCTCCCTGCTTCACGGGAGTATTTTGCTCGTCCACGATCTTGATCTTCCAGCCGTAGCCGGGGACCCCGATGGCCCCCACCTTGTGGACATGGTCCAGCCCCAGGTGGACGCAGCCCGGACCGGTGGACTCGGACAGGCCGTAGTTGGTGTCGTACTTGTGGCGGGGGAAGTAGTTCAGCCAGTGCTTGATGAGGGAGGGAGGGACCGGCTGGGCCCCGATGTGCATCAGCCGCCACTGAGACAGCTGGAAATCTGAAAGTTTCAGCTCTCCTCGATCAAGAGCGGCTAAAATGTCCTGAGCCCAGGGCACCAGCAGCCAGACGATGGTGCATCTCTCCTGGCTGGCCGCCTGGAAGATGGCGGAAGGGGAATTGCCCTTGAGCAGCACCGCCTTGCTCCCGGTGAACAGGGAGCCAAACCAGTGCATTTTGGCCCCGGTGTGGTACAGGGGGGGGATGCACAGAAACACGTCCTCGTGGGTGGTCTCGTGGTGGATGGCCTCCATTCGGGCGGACTGCATCAGAGCGGTGTGCTTGAGCAGAATCGCCTTGGGGAAGCCGGTGGTGCCGGAGGAGTAGTAGATAGCGGCCTCGTCCTCGTCGTCCACCAGCACCTTGGGAGCCCGGCTGGAGCAGTTGGCGGTGGCCCGAAGGTAGTCCTCGGCGAAGGAGGGGCAGTGCTCCCCCACGAAAAACAGCAGCATTTGGCGGGTGATCTTGGGGACGATGGGCTCCATCCGGCTGGTGAACTCGGGGCCGAAGAAGAGCACGTCGGCGTCGGCCAGCTTGAGGCAGTAGTCGATCTCGTCGGCGGTGTATCGGAAGTTCAGGGGGACGGCGATGGCCCCCGTCTTTAAAATACCGAAGTAGATGGGCAGCCACTCCAGGCAGTTCATCAGCAGAATGGCAACCTTCTGGCCCTTGCGGATGCCCCGGCTGAGCAGCATGTTGGCCGCCCGGTTGGCCTTCTCGTCAAAGACCGACCAGGTGATCTCACGGCGGTAGGGGGCGTCGCCGGTGGGCTGGATCAGCTCGTACTCCTGCCAGGAGACCCGCTGCTCCTCCCGGACCTCCGGGTTGATCTCCACCAGCGCGGCCTCGTCGCCGTATAGCTTGCTGTTGCGCTCCAACAGATCGGTGATAGGCATGATGCTCGTTCCTTTCCTGACGGATGTGCTCCGTGCCGCTTTATTGATTTTAATTGTTAAAGTAGTGTAACGCATTTTTCCGCCCTTGTCAAGAAAATTCCAGCCTGTCAAAAATTTTCGGCCGTCCGCTCTTTACTTCCACACTTTCCTGTGCTACACTTTACAAGAGTGAATTTCAGACCTGAAAAATCTGGAGAGGAGTGTATCATTTTGGCGAAAGCGGAAAAGCGGGAGCGCAGTATGGCGCTGTATGAGACCATCTTAAAGCTGAAGGACCTGGACGAGTGCTGCCGTTTTTTTGACGACCTGTGTACCCCCACCGAGCTGAGAAGTCTGGAGCAGCGGTTCGACGTGGCGGTGTACCTTCAGCAGGGGCTGGTCTATCTGGACATTCTGGACAAAACCGGGGCCAGCTCCGCCACCATCAGCCGCGTCCGCCGCTCCATGCTGGACAACGGCGCCGGAGGCGTGATGCAGCAGGTCATCGCCCGGGAAGGGCTGCACGAGAAGGAGGAAACGACATGAAACAACTGATGCTGGGCAACGCCGCCGTTGCCCGTGGACTGTATGAGGCGGGGTGCTGTGTGATCTCCAGCTACCCCGGCACCCCCAGCACCGAGATCACCGAGGAGGCTGTCAAGTACGACGAAATTTACTGCGAGTGGGCCCCCAACGAGAAGGTAGCTATGGAGACCGCCTTCGGGGCCTGCCTGGCGGGGAAGCGGGCCTTCTGCGCTATGAAGCACGTGGGTCTCAACGTGGCCGCCGACCCCCTGTACACCATGGCCTATACCGGCGTCAACGCCGGTCTGGTGATTGGCGTGGCCGACGATCCGGGGATGCACTCCTCCCAGAACGAGCAGGACTCCCGGCACCACGCAATTGCCGCCAAGGTGCCCATGCTGGAGCCCTCCGACTCCGCTGAGGCGCTGGAGTTCGCCAAGCTGGCCTATGAGCTCAGCGAGGCGTTCGACACCCCGGTGCTGCTGAAGATGTGTACCCGTGTGGCCCACTCCCAGTCCGTCGTGGAGACCTCCCCTCGGGCGGAGCCCGAGATGAGGCATTATGAAAAGAACATCGCCAAGTATGTGATGATGCCCGGCAACGCCATCCGCCGCCACCCCTTCGTGGAGGAGCGCACCCGGAAGCTTCAGGAGTGGGCGGAGACTGCCCCCATTAACCGGGTGGAGATGGGGGGCGCCAAAATCGGCGTGATTACCTCCTCCACCAGCTACCAGTATGTGAAGGAGGTCTTTAGAGATTCCGTCTCCGTCCTCAAGCTGGGTATGGCCAACCCTCTGCCGGTGAAGCTGATAAAAGATTTCGCCTGTAAAGTAGAAAAGCTTGTTGTGGTGGAGGAGATGGACCCCATCATAGAGAACCACTGTAAGGCATTAGGCCTTGCCGTCTCCGGCAAGGATGTGCTGCCCATGGAGGGGGAATTTTCCCAGAATCTCATCGCGGAAAAGCTGGGCGGAGCGGTACATACCGGCCGGACCATCGCCGATCCCATCCCTCCCCGGCCCCCCGTCATGTGCGCCGGGTGCCCCCACCGGGGCCTGTTCTACGTCCTGAGCAAGAACAAGTGCACTGTCCTGGGGGACATCGGCTGCTACACCCTGGGCGCGGTGGCCCCCCTGGCCGCTATGGATATGACCCTGTGCATGGGGGCCTCCATCTCCGCCGTCCACGGCTTCAACAAGGCCCGGGGCGCGGAGAGCGAGGGCAAAACCGTGGCCGTCATCGGCGACTCCACCTTTATGCACTCGGGCATGACCGGTCTGGCTAACATCGCCTATAATCAGTCCAACTCCACCGTGATTATCCTGGACAACTCCATCACCGGCATGACCGGCCACCAGCAAAACCCCACCACCGGCTACAACATCAAGGGCGACCCCGCCGGGAAAATCGATCTGGAGGGGCTGTGCAAGGCCATGGGCTTTACACGGGTCCGGGTGGTGGACCCCTACGATTTGAAGGCCACCGAGGCCGCCGTCAAGGAGGAGCTGTCCGCCAACGAGCCCTCTGTGATTATCAGCCGCCGGCCCTGCGCCCTGCTCAAGTACGTCAAGCATGAGGCCCCCCTCACTGTGGACCCGGTGAAGTGCGTGGGATGCCGGAGCTGTATGAAAATCGGCTGTCCCGCCATCTCCATCAAGGGGGGCAAGGCCCGTGTGGACGCCACCCTCTGCGTGGGCTGCGGCGTGTGCGAGCAGCTGTGCGGCGTGAAGGCGTTTTCTTGACCTGCGGTTTACGATTGTAGGGGCGGATATTATCCGCCCCCAAAAAGGGCATACGGTTAGAACGGGCGGATGATATCCGCCCCTACACCCAAATCAAGGAGTTGTTTCGACATATGGAAACCAAAAATATTATGATCGTGGGCGTGGGGGGACAGGGGTCCCTCCTGGCCTCCAAGCTGCTGGGCCACCTTCTCATGGAGCAGGGTTTTGACGTAAAAGTGTCTGAGGTCCACGGCATGTCCCAGCGGGGCGGGTCGGTGGTCACTTACGTCCGCTATGGCGACAAGGTGAACTCCCCCGTTATTGACAGGGGGGAGGCGGATTACATTGTCTCCTTCGAGCTGCTGGAGGCCGCCCGCTGGCTGAGCTACCTCAAGCCTGACGGCCAGATCGTCACCTCCACCCAGCAGATTGACCCCATGCCCGTCATCACCGGCGCGGCCTCCTACCCGGAGGACCTGGTGGAGAAAATGCGGGCCTCCGGGGCCAAGGTGGACGCCCTGGACTGCCTCAAGCTGGCCGAGGAGGCCGGGTCTGCCAAAGCGGTGAATATCGTCCTCATGGGCCGGCTGTCCCATTACTTCGACCTGCCCGACGAGGCCTGGCAGAAGTCTCTGGAGGCCATGGTGCCCCCCAAGTTCCTGGAGCTGAACAGAAAGGCCTTTGAGCTGGGAAAGAAAGCGTAACTTCTCGTCCCGCCCGCAGGCGGCCAGGCTCCTTTTCCCCGCAAGGGGGACGCGATATCCGTAAGCGGCAGAGCCGCTAACGGATATCCAGTGAAAGGAGCTGTCAGCGAAGCTGACTGAGGATTGCGTTCGGCAAAGCCGAACATACGAAGTAAACGCGTGTAGGGCGCGACGACCCCGGCGCGCCGCCTCCCGAGGGCACCTGCTCTCCGTGGGCGGCGGGCCGAGTCGTCCCGCCCTACAGAGGGCTCAAAACTCTCGTTTGCTTCGCACATTTCGCCTGCGGCGAAATCAATCCTCCGCCCCAGTTTGCGAACTGGGGCACCTCCTTTCAAAAGGAGGCTTTTTGGAGCAACCCTTTAAATTTATCATAATTCAGAAAGGAAGCATGAACAATGGGACTCTTTTCAAGCCTCTTTGGGGGCGGAGCCAAGAAAGTGGAGGAGGTCAACGACGAAAACGCGCAGGCGCTGAAACGGTTTTTCACGGAGAACCTGCCCAGCGAGTTCGCGAACTCCGCCAAATACGCCATCGCAGTCACCCGGGGGGACAAGGGCTACGAGGCCCGGATCAACATGGATATGGGGGCGGACGGCTCTACCTATCAGGGCTTTGCCAAGGAGAACTTCGAGGAGCTGGCCGACTGGGAGTCGGAGCGGGTGTTTGACCTTCTGCCCGAACCGCCGGTCACTGTGACGGTTATCTTCGACATGGACTTCGGCGGCAAGAACAAGGTCACCATGAACCGGGGCCGTCTGCTTGCCAAGTAAACATGTACCTTATTTTGGAGAGGAATGATTTCAATGGAACGATATTATCAACCGGAAATTGAGTGCGCCTCCCGGGAGCAGATCAAGGCCTGGCAGGACGAGCGGCTTGTGAGGCAGGTGCGCCACGTCTGGGATAACGTGCCCTACTACCGGAAGAAGATGGAGGAGAAGGGCCTTACCCCCGACGACATCCAGTCCAGCGACGACCTGCACAAGCTGCCTTTTGTCACCAAGGCCGACCTGCGGGAGGCCTACCCCTACGGGCTGGTGGCCAAGCCCCTGAAGGAGTGCGTCCGCATTCAGTCCACCTCGGGCACCACGGGCAAGCGGGTGGTGGCCTTCTACACCCAGCACGACATCGACCTGTGGGAGGACTGCTGCGCCCGGGCCATCATGGCCGCCGGGGGCACCGACGAGGACGTATGCCAGGTGTCCTACGGCTATGGCCTGTTCACCGGCGGCCCCGGCCTCAACGGCGGCTCCCACAAGGTGGGCTGTCTTACCATCCCCACCTCCTCCGGCAACACCGAGCGTCAGATCATGTTCATCAAAGACCTGTCCGCCACCATTCTGTGCTGTACCCCCTCCTACGCCGCCTACATCGGCGAGACCATGAAGGAGATGGGCCTCACCCCCGACCAGATTCCTCTAAAGGCGGGCATCTTCGGCGCGGAGGCCTGGAGCGAGGAGATGCGCCAGGACATCCAGAATACCCTGGGTATTAAAGCCTTTGATATCTACGGCCTCACCGAGCTGTCCGGCCCCGGCGTGTCCTTCGAGTGCTCCGCTCAAAGCGGGATGCACATCAACGAGGACCACTTCATTGCCGAGATCATCGACCCGGACACCGGCGAGGTCCTCCCGGAGGGGAGCAAGGGAGAGCTAGTGTTCACCTCCATCACCAAGGAGGCCTTCCCCCTCCTGCGCTACCGCACCCGGGATATCTGCATGCTCACCCGGGAGAAGTGCTCCTGCGGCCGCACCCACGTGAAGATGTGCAAGCCCATGGGCCGGTCCGACGACATGCTCATCATCCGGGGCGTGAACGTGTTCCCGTCCCAGATCGAGACCGTCCTGCTCAACCACGGCTACCCCGCCAACTACCAGATTATTGTGGACCGGGTGAAGAACACCGACACCCTGGACGTTCAGGTGGAGATGACCCCCGAAATGTTTACCGACAACATGGGCGAGATCGCCAAGCGGCAGAAGGAGCTGGTGGACGGCCTGCGGTCCATGCTGGGCCTGGCCGCCAAGGTCACCCTGGTGGCCCCCAAGACCATCGTCCGAAGCGAGGGCAAGGCCGTGCGGGTCATCGACAAGCGGGAGATTTAAGGAGGGAAAACCATGAGCATCAAGCAGATTTCCGTCTTTCTGGAGAACAAGCCCGGCGCGCTCTACGCCATGACCGGGGTGCTGGCCCAGAACAAAATCGACATGCGGGCCTTCTCCCTGGCCGAGACCAGCGACTTCGGCATCGCCCGGATGATCGTGGACGATGTGTACAAGACCACCACCGTCCTGAAGGACGCGGGCTTTATCAACAACATCACCCCCGTGCTGGGGGTGGCCATCCCCGACGTGCCCGGCGGGCTGAACAAGGTCCTCCAGGCCCTCACCGACGCCAAGGTGAATGTGGAGTATATGTACGCCTTCCTGGGCGGTAAGGACGCGGAGCACGCCTACATGATCTTCCGGGTGGAGGATAACGCCGCCGCCGCTTCCGCCCTGGCTCAGCGGGGCATCAAGGTGGTGGACCAGGAGGAGATCGAAAAGCTGTAACCAACCGAAAGCCGGCCCTGAGCCTTATGGCGCGGGGCCGGTTTTGCATTTGTATTGACATTGCACAGAAATCCGGGTATACTGAGCACAAAGGAGTTGAAACGTGATGGCGACAGTGAATATGAGTATTCGTACTGATTCTGAGCTGAAGGCTCAGGCGGAAAAGATTCTTTCTCAGCTGGGCATGACCATGAATGGAACCATCAACATGTTTCTACAGCAGATCGTCCGGGACAGGGCCGTTCCGCTGTCCCTCTCTTTGAGCTCCGAGCGCTCTCTATATGCCGACCTGCTCCAGGCCAGAATCGACCGGATGAACGGAGTGGAGTATCTGTCGATGGAAGAGGTTTTGGAAAATATGGACGCGGCCATACAGCGGGGAGCTTCCGATGCACAGCTATAGGTTGAAGATTCACCCCCGCGTCAGCGGACAGCTGGAGAAGCACGCGGAATTTATTGCCCGGGTCAGCAGACCAGCCGCGGTGCGGTTTCGTACCGAATTCAAAAAGACACTGATTCGGCTTGTGGAAAATCCTTATTTGTTTCCCCTGTTGGAGAGCGATTATCAGTCAGAGGATTTTTATCGCAAGGCTCTGTTTGGAAAATGGTACAAGGTGATTTTTTACGTGGAAGCGGACGTGATCTATTTGGACGCGGTCATTGACGGACGGCGGGAGATATCAGCGGACGAGATAGAGTAAAGCCGATCTGAGCCGCACCAGAGTTGACCTGAAAATGTAAAACATCCCGCCCCGGCCTGGCCGGAGCGGGAATTTTTAAACCTTCAAAATCAAGCGGACGATGCCGATGGCCACCAGATGGGCGGGGTAGAAGCCGTAGAAGAACCATTTGGGGACCTTGATTCTTGTCCGGGTGGGCAGGTAGATGGGGATGACGGACAGCATCCCTTACAGTGTAGCACGGCCCTTGGAGAGGGGCTTTAATAACTACTACTCTATAATACAAGGATTAAAAATCAGATATCGGGAAGGTCACCACGGCGGTGAACAGGTCTGCATCGGTGGACACTGTCAGCTCGCCGCCGCAGGCCCGGGTGAAGGAATCGGCGATAGACAGCCCCAGGCCGGAGCCGCCGTCGGTGCGGCTCTCGTCCCCGCGGACGAAGCGGGCGGTGTAGTCCGCGCCCGGCTTGAGCTCGGCGGCGGAGGTGTTCCGCACGCTGGCGACAGCCTGTCCATCCTTCGCGGTCAGGCTCAGGTACACCCTCGAGCCGGGCAGAGAGTACTTCAAAGCGTTACCGATCAGGTTCTGGAACACCCGGTACATCCGGTCGCTGTCGGCGGTGATGGGGACCTCCTCCTCGGGGATGGCGGCCCGCAGGGTCAGGCCGCTGTTGTCGATGGCCTGGGCCATATCGGCCAGGGTCTGGCGCAGCAACCGGGCGTAATCAAGCCGCTCCAATTTAACAGGGAGTTGTCCCGAAGCCGCCTTGCTCACCTCAAATACGTCCTGGACCATGGCCTTGAGCCGTTGGGCCTTCTCCCCCATAATCTGGACGTACTCGCTGGCCGGGGGCTCCAGGGGCTCCTGGGCCAGCAGCTCGGTGTAGCTGATGATGGAAGTGAGAGGGGTTTTCAGGTCGTGGGACACGTTAGTGACCAGCTCCACCTTCATCCGCTCGCTGTGGGTGCGCTCCTCCACCGCCTGGTGCAGGCCCTGCCGGATGTGGTTCAGGTCGTCGGCCATCTGGTAGAGGTCGCTGTCCTCCCGCAAGGCCAGATCGCTTTCCACCTCCCCCGCCCGAACGGCTGAGAGCTGTCCGGCCACCGCGCCGAAGTCGGTCCACAGCCGCCGCTGCCGCCAGAAGAACCAGGCGTATACCGCCGCCGCCAGCAGCCAGGGCAGGCCAAACAGGTTCCAGATGGCCCAGGAGGGGATATAGAGCTCTACCGTCTGGGCCACCAGGAAGAACAGCACCTCCAGCCACAGTACAAACAGGGCCAGCCCGAGGAAACCGTTCATCCGGCTCAGCCGCTTTTGCAGGGGGTACTTCAGCTCGTGGACGGCCATCAAACCGAATACGCCTTGTTTCCAGGGGTGTTTATTATACCGCCAGTCATTGAAAATCAGCAGGTACAGCCCCCAGAACACCGCCAGCAGATTCAGGGAGTGGTCCGCCAGCTCGCCCAGGTACTCCCGCAGCAGCCACCCGCCGTTTTCCTGGAGGATGGTCACAGCCGTATTGAACTCGCTGTCCTGCTCAACAGCAGAAATTTGGGCATAGCCGTACTCGGAGAGGGCGGCCTCGATTTCCTCCGGGGGGACCCCCTGCTGTTCCAGTTCAGCGGCAAGGTCGCCGTAGTAGATATCGGCGGAGGAAGCGGTGCCAACGGTCGCCGGAGGCGCGTAGGCGTAGGTCAGCTCCTGCCACACATCCCCCAGATATTCCATCCGGGGCATGCAGAAGAACACCAGCAGCACAGCGGCCAAGACCTTGGCCTCAAACCAGATTTTCCTGGTCCCCCGGGCCAGGGCCATGTCCGCCCTTTTTTTGTCCTTCCGCAGCAGAAGGTACACCAGAAACAGCCCCGCGCCCACGCCCGTGCGGACGGCGTGGCCCATAATTTCTTCCCGGTAAGCCCCCAGGTTCCGTTTCAGATAGTACAGCTCGTTGTACTCGTTGGACCCGGAGCTGCCGTAGCTGCCCTTGATGAAAATTTGCGGGCTGTTGATAACCGCCATGGTCACCTTCACCTTGCTGCCCGCCTCGTCCACGGTGAAATTCTTATAGCCGGGGACATACCACTGATAGGGCTCGTCGATGCTTGTAAAGCGGTAGTAGCCGTCGCCGTAGAGGTCCAGCTCGCTGCCATCCTTCCAGGCCCGGACCTTCTCCCCGTCGAATTGCAAGAGAAAGCCGTAGCCCTCGGGCAGCTGGGCCGCTGTGGTAGAGGCGGTCAGCGTGTCGCTGCTGCTGTAAAGGGTCTCCCCCTCCTTTGCCACGGTGTAGAGGATGTTTTTGTCCTCCTTCATTTTCTCATGGATGCCTTTGGCCCACCGCTCCGCGCCGGTGGAGGGTACCGGGCCGTTTCCGTCGTCCGTGCTGTAGCCGTAATAGCCGTAGGCCCAGCCCCCGGCCCCCATGGTAATGAGCCGCTCCAGCCGGGAGGAGACAAAGCCCCGAAACTCCGTTGTGTCCCGCCAGTCGGAGGCGAAGCTGTCGGAGATCCACCGCCGGCTGCCCGAAGAGGTCAGTTTAGTTCCAAAGTACAGCCCTCCCTCCAGAAGCAGAGAGACCCCCAGCAGAAAGGCCAGAAAGCCAATGATTGATTTACTTTTTTTCCATTTTGTATCCAATGCCCCACACCACCTTTAAATAGTCTGGCTCACGAGGATTGAGCTCAATTTTTTCCCGGATGCGCCGGATGTGCACCATCACGGTGTTCTCGGAGGACCAGGCCTCCTCCCCCCACACCCGGCGGTAGATTTCCTCGGCGGGGAACACCCGGCCCAGGTTGCGCATGAGCAGGTCCACGATGCCCGTTTCGATGTTGGTGAGCTTCACCGGCTCGCCGTCGGCGGACAGCACCCGGCTGTCCGGGTCGTAGGTCAGCCGTCCGTTGACGATAAGCCCCGCCGGGGCGGCGTTCACGTCCCCCAGGCGGGTGTACCGCCGCAGCTGACTGCGCACCCGGGCCGCCAGCTCCTGCATACTGAAGGGCTTGGTCACATAGTCGTCCGCCCCCATGCTGAGGCCCAGCACCTTGTCGCTCTCCTCACTCTTGGCCGACAGGACGATAATGGGCAGGTTCCGCCGCTCCCGGATGCGCAGGACGGCGGACAGCCCGTCCAGCCTGGGCATCATCACGTCCATGAGGATCAGCCGCAGGCCGGGGTCTACCGCCTTGTCCAGCGCCTCCATGCCGTCGTAGGCCCGGAGGACGCGGTATCCCTCCTTCTCCAGGGCGGCGGCAATGGCCCCCACGATCTCACGGTCGTCGTCCACCACCAGAATGGTCTCTTGTTCGCTCATTGGGCTCCCTCCTCGTTCGCTGGGGACAGAATATCAAAGATTTCTTACAAAGTCAGTGGGAAAACTCTTACAGATTTCTTACATTTGAAAAATCCGCCCCGGCGGGGCGGATTGATTTAAAACTGAAATACCGCGCCGGCAACGGCGGCAATGGCGATAAAGGCCACGGGGTGGAGCTTTTTCAGCTTCTTTTGCTGGGTGCACAGGAAGATAACGGCGGACAGAATCACCACCGGCCAGCGGAGGGTGAAGGCGTGGGTCTCCACGCCGCCCACCGCGACGAACACCGACAGGGCCACGCTCAGCCCGGCGGCGGCGATCAGCGCCGTGGAGGCGGGCCGCAGGCCCCGGAAAACGGAGTCCACCGTTTTGGACTGGCGGAATTTTTCCAAAAACCCGGCGATCACAATGATGACGACGATGGACGGGGTGATGAGGCCCAGGGTAGCCAGCACCGCCCCGGGCAGGCCGGCGGTCTCAAAGCCCACATAGGTAGCCATGTTCACCCCCATGGGGCCGGGGGTGGACTCGGATACGGCAATCATGGTGGTCAGGTCGGCGTTGGTGAACCAGCCCGTCCGGGTCCCCATGTCCTGGAGGAAGGGGATGGTAGCCAGTCCCCCGCCCACGGCGAAGAGGCCCACCTTGGCAAATTCGAGGAAGAGGAGCGGAAGGGTCATTTCCCCTCACCGCCCTTCTGGATGAGGCCGTAAACCACCCAGCCGATGACTCCGGCGCACACGATAAGGATCACCGGCGACAGCTTGAGGAAGAAGGCCAGCGCCAGCCCGGCCAGAAAGATGCCTGCGCTGACGGCGTCCTTCAAATTGCTCTTGGCAAGCTTCAGCACGCTGGAGGCGATGAGGGCCACCACGGCGGCATTGATGCCCGCCAGGGCGTGCTGGACCAGGGGGATGTCGGCGAAGTTGGACAGGAAGGCGGCGATGGCGGTGATGATGACCAGGGAGGGGAACACCACCCCCAGGGTGGTGAGGATGCCGCCGGGGACGCCCTTGTGCTTATAGCCAATGAAGGTGGCGGTGTTGACGGCGATGATGCCGGGGGTACACTGGCCCACGGCGAAGTAGTCGGTGAGCTCTTCCTCGGTGGCCCAGCCCTTGTTCTCCACCACCTCACGCTGGAGGATGGGGAGCATGGCGTAGCCCCCCCCGAAGGTGCAGACCCCGATCTTGGCGAAGGTGAGGAAGAGGTCGGCGTAGATGTTCATATCGATTCACTCCTACAGATCAGACATTAAACCGGAACAGGATGATGTCTCCGTCCTGGACCACATACTCTTTGCCCTCGGAGCGGATGAGGCCCTTCTCCCGGGCGGCGGCCATGGTCCCGCAGGCCATCAGGTCGTCGTAGGAGATGACCTCGGCCCGGATGAAGCCCCGCTCGAAGTCGGAGTGGATTTTGCCCGCCGCCTGGGGGGCGCGGGTGCCCCGGGTGATGGTCCAGGCCCGGCACTCGTCCTCGCCGGAGGTGAGATAGGAGATCAGGCCCAGGAGGGTGTAGCTGGCCTTCACCAGCCGGTCCAGGCCGCTCTCGGCGATGCCCAGGTCGTCCAGGAACATCTGCTTTTCCTCCGGCTCCAGCTGGGCGATCTCCGCCTCCAGCTTGGCGCAGACGGGGATCACCTGGGCCCCCTGCTCCTGGGCCCGCTGTTCCACCTGGCGGTAGTACGCCACGCTCTGGGGGTCGGCGAAGCCGCTCTCGTCCAGGTTGGCGGCGTAGATTACCGGCTTGAGGGACAGCAGCTCGCAGTCGGGGTACTCGGCGGCGATATCCACCGCCTCATAGCTCCGGGCGGACTTCCCGTCGTTAAGCCAGGCCCGCAGGCCCTCGAAGTCCTCCGCCTCCTGGAGGAACTTTTTGTCCCCCTTGGCGGCCTTTTTGGCCTTGTCAATCCGCCGCTCCACCATCTCCAGGTCGGCCATGACCAGCTCCAGGTCGATGGTGTCCATGTCCCGGATGGGGTCGGTGGAGCCCTCCACGTGGATTACGTTGTCGTCGTCAAAGCAGCGCACCACATGGACCACGGCGTCGGTGGCCCGGACGTTGCCCAGGAATTTGTTGCCCAGGCCCTCCCCCCGGCTGGCCCCCTTCACCAGGCCGGCGATGTCCACAAACTCGATCACCGCCGGGGTGGTTTTCTTGGGGTGGTACATCTCGCTCAGCCGGTCCAGCCGGGCGTCGGGCACCGCCACCATGCCCACGTTGGGGTCGATGGTGCAGAAGGGGTAGTTGGCGCTCTCGGCGCCGGCGTTGGTGATGGCGTTGAACAGGGTCGATTTGCCCACATTGGGCAGGCCCAAAATGCCTAATTTCATCGCAGTTTCCTCTTTCCATATCTATGTTTCTAGGCTATACTAGTAGAATCAAGCTCAAATATTATACCCGGTTTGCCCCTGGGATGCAAGCCCCTCCAGTCATGTTTTCCCCTTTTGGGGAATAGGCTGTCAGGGCGAAGGAGGAACACTATGCAGCTGTATGAGCTTTTCATCATCGCGGTCAGCCTGTCCATGGACGCTTTCGCGGTGTCCATCTGCAAGGGGCTGTCCGCCGGACGGCCCCGGCTGGGCCACTGCCTCACCTGCGGAGCCTGGTTCGGCGGCTTTCAAGGGCTGATGCCTTTCATCGGCTGGCTTCTGGGGGTGCGGTTCCAGGGGCTGATCGTCTCCGTTGACCACTGGATCGCCTTTGTCCTGCTGGGGCTGATCGGCTTCAACATGGTGCGGGAGTCCAGAGGGGGTGAGGCGGAGGAGCTGGACTGCTCCTTCTCCCCCCGGGCCATGCTGCCCCTGGCGGTGGCTACCTCCATCGACGCCCTGGCCGTGGGGGTCACCTTCGCCTTTCTCAAGGTGGACATCGCCCCCGCCGTGCTGTTCATCGGCGTGACAACCTTTGTCCTGTCCGCCGCGGGGACGAAGATCGGAGCCGCCTTCGGCGTCCGCTTCAAGAGCCGCGCGGAGCTAGCCGGAGGGCTGGTGCTGATGGGCATGGGGCTGAAGATTCTGGTGGAGCACACCCTCTTGGCCTGAAAGGAGTGTCCCATTGGCGGATTTCATGTAGGGGCGGCCTGTGGCCGCCCGTTCCCCAAAAGGCGTCCTTATCTGCGGACGGCGCGCCGGGTCGTCGCGCCCTACAAAGGGGTACGTCATGTAGGGCAGGGGTTCTACCCCTGCCTATCCCCGTAAGGGGATAAACGGAATCGGGAGCGAGGCCCCTGAATTTATGAGATAGACGTATCCCGGCCCGAACACGGAATTGCGTTCCCCGGCATATTATGGTATGATAGAGGACGGCTCCGCCCATTTTGTGTGTAAGAAAGGAAACAGCTATGAAAAAATCCGGAAACCTGCCCCTGCGGCTGCTCATCGGCGTGATCGCCGGCGCGGCGCTGGGCCTGCTCATCCCCCAGGGGAGCAGCCTGCCCTTCGCGGACGAGGTGGTCAACATCGTCGGCACGGTCAAATACGTCCTGGGGCAGATCATCAATTTCTGCGTCCCCCTCATTATCATCGGCTTCATCGCCCCCTCCATCACCAAGCTGGGCAGCAACGCCACCCGCCTGCTGGGGGTGGCAATCGTAATCGCCTATGTGAGCTCGGTGCTGGCCGCGTTCATGTCCATGGGCGCGGGCTACGCCATCATTCCCCACCTGAACATTGCCGCCGCCGCCGAGGAGGGGGCCGGCCTGCCCGTCCCCTTTGAGCTGGCGATTCCCCAGATCATGCCCGTAATGAGCGCCCTGGTTTTCTCCGTCCTCATCGGCCTGTCCGCCGTGTGGACCAAGGCCAGGACCATAGCCGCCATCCTGGAGGAGTTCCAAAATATCGTGCTGGATATTGTAAAGCGGGTGGTCATCCCCATTCTGCCCTTCTTCATCGCCTCCACCTTCTTCCAGCTGGGCTGGAACGGCTCCATCACCAAGCAGCTGCCCATTTTCCTCATCGCCATTGTCATTGTCATGGTGGGCCACTACATCTGGCTGGCCGTCCTCTACGGCGCGGCGGGGGCCTACTCCGGCCGGTCGGGCATTGAGGTCGTCAAGCACTACGGCCCGGCCTATCTCACCGCCGTGGGTACCATGTCCTCCGCCGCCACCCTGGCCGTGGCCCTCCAGTGCGCCCACAGGAGCAAAAATCTCCGCTCCGACATGGTGGACTTCGGCGTCCCCCTGTTCGCCAACATCCACCTGTGCGGCTCGGTGCTCACCGAGGTGTTCTTCTGCATGACCGTCTCCCAGGTGCTCTACGGCGCTCTGCCCGCCCCCGGCACCATGGCCCTGTTCTGCGTCCTGCTGGCTGTCTTTGCCATCGGAGCCCCCGGCGTCCCCGGCGGCACGGTGGTGGCCTCCCTGGGCCTGATCTCCGGCGTGCTGGGCTTTGACAACGCCGGCCAAGGCCTGATGCTGGCTATCTTCGCGCTCCAGGACAGCTTCGGCACCGCCTGCAACGTCACCGGCGACGGCGCCCTGACCCTGATGCTCACCGGCTACGCCGAGAAGCACGGAATCAAAGAGGGATGAAGAAAACAGCTCGGAGCGAAAGCTCCGAGCTGTCTGTTATATCTCTGTATTTAAATCGTAGTCGTCTCCGAAAGAGAGGTCGGCGGAGGAGACTTCGCTCTCCCGGGGGGCGGCGGGGGCCAGCATGGTGCTGCTGCCGTCCAGACGGCCGTTCTCCACCATCAGAGAGGCGGTGGCCACGTCGCCGTGGATGCTGCCGGTGCGCTCCAAACACAGGTGCTCCCGGGCGGTGACGCTGCCCGTCAGATCGCCGGCCACCCGCACCGCGTCGGCGGTGACGGGGCCCTGAACAACGCCGCCGTTGGCTACGGTGACGCTGCCCATCAGGTCGACCTCACCCTCCAGCCGGCCCTCGATCTGAACATTTCCCTCGCCCCGGATGACGCCGGTAAAGGTGATCCCCTTGGCGATGACCGTTGTGCTTTGAGGCTTGGGCAGGGTGGGAAGCTCGTCAAAGGGCTCCTCCTCAAAGGCGGGCGCGGTGACTGGCTCCTGCTTTGTCTGTGATCCGAATAAACCCATAATCATTCACTCCTTAATACCGTTGACCGGCGAAACGCCAGACACTGAGACTTTGGGAAGCATTAAAATTATAGCAAATATAATTGGCCCGCGCAAGTGGAAAACCGCACAAAAGAGGGGACAGGCAAAATTTTTCCCCTCCCGGGCAAAACAGCCGTTGATTTCCCGGCCCGGTCCCGATATAATGGCTGTGGCGCGTCCCGCCCCCTGAGGACGCCAAAACATCCGCGGAGGACGTGATTCACAGATGAATAAAAAATTCGCAATTTTCGACATGGACGGCACCCTGGTGGACTCGGGCACCGTCTGGGGCCAGACCTCGGCGGGCTATTTTGCCGGCCTGGGCGTGACCATCCCCGCCAGCCTGATCGAGGAGACCGCCCACCTGTCCATGATGGAGACCGCCGCCCGGTTTGTCCAGGGCTCCGGCCTGCCCCTGACGCCGGAGGAGGTGGCGGAGGAGATCAACCGCCGCATGGAGCTCCACTACCGCACCGACATCCCCTTGAAGCCGGGGGCCGCCCCCTTCCTCCGCAGGCTCCAGGCCGCGGGGGTGCGGATGTGCGTGGCCTCGTCCACCGCTCAGCCGCTGATCGAGGCCTGCATCCAGCGGCTGGGGGTGGGGGACTGCTTTGAATTTCTCCTCTCCTCCGAGGCGGTAGGGGCCGGGAAGGACAGGCCCGACGTCTATCTGGAGGCGGCCCGGCGGCTGGGAGGCGGGCCCGAGGACACCATTGTCTTTGAGGACCTGCTCTTTGCCGTCCATACGGCCAAGTCCGCCGGGTTCCAGGTGGCCGCTGTCTATGACGAGGCCTCCGCCGGGGACGAAGCGGCCCTGCGGGAGACCGCCGACTTCTATTTCACCCGCTGGGACGACCCGGCCCTGACCCAATGGCTGGGGGTGTGACCAGGAAAAGCCGCTTTACCTTTTGGTCGAGATTTGCTATAATTGGTCTGAACACAGAGAGAGGGTGAGGACTTGAAGGACCGCCTTTGGGCGTGCTACCGGTGGCTGGAGGAGCGGTATTACAGGGTCCCCGCCATACCCCGGAACCTGGGGATCACCGCGCTGTTCCTGTGGGAGGCCTACTACGCCAGCGGCATCCTCATCGGGCACACCGGCGGGGAAAACAACTCCGCCCTGATTTTCGTGCTGGCGGTGGCGCTGATCTCCCTGCTGACCACCGGGTATTTCTATGGAATTGTGGCCTCCATCGTGGGGGCGCTGTTCATCAACATCTATTTTATGGAGCCCTACGAGGTGTTCTCCCTCAGCCGGACGGGCTACCCGGTGGCGATGCTGTCCATGCTCACCGTCTCCTGCGTGGTGTGCGCCCTCACCGCCCGGGTGAAGAAGCAGGCCACCGAGGCCGTCCGCCGGGAGAAAAATACCAAGGCCCTGTATGAGCAGAACGAGAAGCTGAACGCCGAAAAGGCGGCCATTCAGCTCCAGTCCGACCGCATCGCCATCCGGGAGAGCATCCTGCGGGCGGTGTCCCACGATCTGCGCACCCCGCTGACCTCCATCTCCGGGGCGGCGTCGGTGCTGCTGGAGAGCCCGGATATCTCGGAAAAAAACGTGTCCATGCTGTCCGACATTAAGCAGGACGCCGACAGCCTGATCGTCATGGTGGAAAATCTGCTGTCCGTCACCCGGGTGCGGGACGGCACGATGTCGCTGCAAATGCGGGAGGAGCTGCTGGAGGAGGTGGCGGGGGACGCACTGCTCACCACCCGGCGGCGGTTCCCGGACTGCAAGGTGGAGCTGGAGCTGACGGAGGACATCCTCTATCTGCCCATGGACCCCCTGTTGATCCGTCAGGTGATGGTCAACCTGCTGGAAAACGCCATCCGGCACTCCGGCGACCAGGAGCACATCAAAATGCGGCTGTACCGCCGGGACGACTGGGCGGTGGCCGAGGTGGAGGACCAGGGCAGAGGGCTGAGCCCCGAGGTGCTTCAGGCGGTGCGGGCGGGGGAGACCATGCCCCTCAACGGCGACGCCACCCGGGGCATGGGCATCGGCCTGTCCGTCTGTCAGAGCATCATCAAGGCCCACGGCGGCTTTTTCGCCGCCGAAAACCGCCGGACCGGGGGAGCGGTGTTCCGCTTCGGCCTGCCCGCGGAAGGAGAGAGCGCGACATGAGCGAGAAACAGACCATCCTCATCATCGAGGACGACAAGGCCATCAGTAACTTCATCAGCCGGGCCCTGACGGCCAGCGACTACCGGGCTATCCCCGCCTTCACCGGCCGGGAGGGGCTGTCCCTCTTCTTTTCCCACGGCCCCGACCTGGTGCTGCTGGACTTGGGGCTTCCCGATATGGACGGGCTGGAAATTCTGTCCCAGCTCCGGGGCCTGCCCCGGGAGGCCCCGGTCATCATCATCTCCGCCCGGGACCGGGAGTCGGAGAAGGTCCGGGCCCTGGACATGGGGGCTGACGACTACGTGGTTAAGCCCTTCGGCGTGTCCGAGCTGCTGGCCCGCATCCGGTCCGCCCTGCGCCGGGCCGACCGGATGAAGCTGAGCCAGGGCATCCGCCGGGACGTGTATCAGATCAAGGACCTGATGGTGGACCTGGCGAAGCACCAGGTTCTGCTGGCGGGGGAGGAGATTCACTTCACCCAGAACGAGTTCAAGATCATCGAGCTTTTAGCCATCCACGCCGGGAAGGTCCTCACCTACGACTTCATTCTGGAGCACATCTGGGGCCCCTACGGCGGTACGGGCAGCAATCAGATTCTGCGGGTCAATATGGCGAACATTCGCCGGAAGCTGAAGGAAAACCCCTCCGAGCCCAAATATATCCACACAGAGCTGGGCATCGGCTACCGGATGCTGGACGATTAAAAAATGCTCCCCGTGAGGGGGAGCATTTTTTAAATTTCAGCCAGCCGCCGCTCTGGGATGCAGGCCCGCAGGGCGGGGACCTTGGGCAGAGAGAACAGAAGCAGAGTGCCCAGTACATAGCAGGCCAGGGCCTCACCGGGGATGAAGGTAATGGCGTCAAAGGCGCAGGACGCCCAGAAGGCGGAGTTTATTCCGCCGGTCTTGGCCCAGGCCCAGATGGGGGGGAGGACTATGGCGTTGACCAGGATGGGGGGCAGAGCCGCCAGATACCAGCGGGGCATCCGCATGGTGAGCCATGCGGCGATGGCGGTGGCCAGGGTGCCGAATATGATGTCCAGGGGGCCGTAGAGAGAGATCAGGTTGGTGAGGAAGCAGCCCACCACCAGTCCCGGCGCGGCGGCGGGGAAGACGAAGGGCAGGACGGTGAGGGCCTCGGCAAACCGGCACTGAACCGGACCGAAGGTCAGGCCGAAAATGTTTCCAAAGTAACCCATAACGGCGTACAGCGCCGCCACCATGGCGGACAGGGTGATGTCTCGTGCGGTAAATTTGCGCATAAAAAAACCTCCATTTTTTGTTTAGAGAACGGCGGGGGTCCGCCGAACGAACGCCGGGCGGTGAGGGCCGGCGCTTGGACGAGGTGTGGAAACTCGTCGGACCTATCCTACCACATTCGGGAGGCTTTGTCCAGCGGAAATTTTCCGCTATACTTTTTTCCCTCTGGATGTTAAAATGGTCCTATCATCAAAGGAAAAGGGGGACGCGCATGGTCATTGACAGTTTTTCTCAGCTGAAAGCCCGCCTCCGGGACCTGCCGCCCAGGCGGGCGGTGGTGGCGGCGGCTCACGATGAGCACACCCTCCAGGCGGTATTCGCCGCCCGGCGGGACGGGCTGATCTACCCCGTTCTGGTGGGGCGGAGGGAGGAGATCCTGTCCATCGCCCGGGCCCTGGGGGAGGACCTGGACCCCGCCCAGGTGGTGGACGCCGGGGATGACGCCCGGTGCGCCGCGAAATCGGTGGACCTCATCCGAGCCGGGGAGGGGTCCATGCTCATCAAGGGGATGCTTCCCACAGGGACCCTGCTGAAAGCGGTGGTTCATAAGGAGACGGGCATCCGGGCCAGCGGGGTCATGTCCCATGTGGCTATTTTGGATGTACCCAGCTATCACAAGCTCCTTTACGTCACCGACGGCGGTATGGTGGTGGCCCCCGACCTGGAGCAGAAGCGGCACATTTTGAAAAACGCTCTGGACTTCTGCCGCTTCCTGGGCTACGACCGCCCCAAGGCGGCGGTGCTGTGCGCCGTGGAGACGGTGACCCCGGCTATGCCGGAGACGGCGGACGGAGCCGCCCTCAAGGCCGAGGGGGAGCGGGGGGACTTCGGCCCCTGTCTGGTGGAGGGGCCCATCTCCCTGGACCTGGCCACCGACGGCGAGGCAGCGAGGGTGAAGGGCTACCACAGCCCGGTGGCCGGCGACGCCGACATCCTGCTGGCCCCCTCCATCGCGGCGGGCAACCTGCTGGGCAAGTCTCTCTACGGCCTGGCCGGCGGCGAGATGGCCGGGGTGGTCCTGGGGGCCAAGGTCCCCATCACCGTCAACTCCCGGGGGGCCACGGCGGAGGAGAAATACTGGTCCATTCTGATCTGCGCGGCGATGAAATAGGAGGTCACCATGTCCTACGATATTTTAGTTCTGAACCCCGGCTCCACCAGCACCAAGGCGGCGGTGTACCGGGACGAGCGGCCCCTGATGGCTCGGAGCATGGTCCACAGCAACCCGGACCTTGCCCCCTACCCCGCCCTGAACGACCAGCTGGACTACCGAGTGGGTATGGCGCGCAGCTGGCTGGCGCTGGAGGGCTACGACCTGGCCGGCCTGTCCGCCGTGGTGGGCCGGGGGGGTATCATCCCCAACATCGTCTCCGGGGGCTATCTGGTGGACGAGGACCTCACCGACTGCCTGCTGCACCACACCGTCTTTGACCACGCCTCCAACCTGGGGGGCCTGATGGCCCGGGAGTTTGCCCGGCCTCTGGACATCCCCGCCTATATCTACGACGCCGTTACCAGCGACGAGCTCCTGCCCGAGGCCCGGGTCACCGGCTTCAAGGAGGTCACCCGGAGCAGCTTCTGCCACGTCCTCAACGCCCGGGCCACCGGCCACAAGTATGCCCAGGCTATGGGGCGGCGGTATGAGGACATGAACCTGGTGGTGGCCCATCTGGGGGGTGGTATCTCGGTGTCCGCCCACTGTCACGGCCGGATCATTGATTCCGTGTCCGACGACGCCGGCCCCTTCTCCCCCGACCGGGGCGGGAGTCTGAATATGCTCTACGTGCTGGATATGTGCTACTCCGGCAAATACACCAAGGCGGAGATGCTGAAAAAGATGCGGGGGGAGGGGGGCATGTCCGCGCTTCTGGGTACCCACGACTGCCAGGAGGTGGAGCGGCGCATCGCCGCCGGGGACGAGTGGGCCGCACTGGTCTATCAGGCCCAGGCCCTCCAAATCGCCAAAGGGGTGGGCACCATGCTGGCATGCTTCACCGGGCTTATCGACGCCGTGATCCTCACCGGCGGGCTGGCTAACTCCAAAATGCTCACCGGCAAGGTTATAGAGTACCTCCACAGCCTCTGCCGGGTGGTGGTCCTCCCCGGGGAGAACGAGATGGAGGCCCTGGCCCTGGGGGCCCTGCGCATCCTCCGGGGGGAGGAGGAGGTCCACCAGTTCCACCCTGTCTGTCCCCTGACCCAGGGATAAAAAACGCCGCCCGCCTGTATCAAACAGGCGGGCGGTTTTGTCATTCCGCTGGATGGACGGAATCAGGCCTTCTTCTTTTTGCCAAAAATGGTCATGCAGCCCTCGATGGCCAGCACGATCGCCAGGACGAAGAGCAGGGAGCCCAGGATGGCCTGGGCGTAGGTGCCCCAGTCCACCTTAGCCAGCACGTCGGAGTTGTCGCTGGTAATCATGCCCACCCGGGCGGTGATGGTCTGGAACAGGGAGGTCAGGGTGACCACCAGCATGAAGCCCATGGGGATGTAGAACATCTTGTTGTTCCGGCCGATGTTGCCCAGCCAGGCGCAGACGGTGAGCAGGGCCAGAGCGGCCAGCAGCTGGTTGGCGGCGCCGAACAGGGGCCAGATCTTGCTGTAGCCGGTCATGCCCAGGCCCACGCCCAGCACCACGGTGATGGCGGTAGCCACGAAGGGGTTGCACAGGGTGGCCTTGACGCCGGTGACATCCTTATAGGTCTCGCCGGGCTTGAGCCAGAACTCCTGGAACATGTACCGGGCCAGACGGGTGGCGGTGTCCAGGGAGGTGAGGCAGAAGGCGGAGACGGTGAGCACCAGCAGGGAGGCGACGGTGGTCTGGGTGGCCTCCAGGCCGGGGATGGAGGCCACCATCCGGGAGATACCGGTGGCGAACACCTGGGTGGGGACGCGGATGTCGCCGGACAGGTACTCCTGCCAGATGAAGGAGACAGCGGCCAGGGAGATCAGGGCCAGGGCGCACTCGATGAGCATGCCGCCGTAGGCGATGGGCTTGGCGTCCCGCTCGTGGTCCAGCTGCTTGGCGGTGGTGCCGGAGCCCACCAGGGAGTGGAAGCCGGAGATGGCGCCGCAGGCGATGGTGACGAACAGGGCGGGGAACATGGTGCCCAGGGAGGTGGCGCTGATGGTGTCCACCCAGCCGGTGAAAGCGGGCATATCGTTGTGAGCGGCGTCCGCGCCGGTGAGGCCCGCGCCAATGACGCCCACGGCGGCGATGACCATCATGCCGTACAGCAGGAAGGAGGACAGGTAGTCACGGGGCTGGAGCAGAATCCAGACCGGGGCCACCGAGGCGATGAGGATGTAAACGGCGATGATCCACATCCAGGTGGTGTTGGACAGGTAGATGGGGTGGAAGTTCAGGCCAATGACCAGGCAGATGATGATGCCGATGACGCCGGCCACGGTGGCTACGGACAGGGGCGCGCCCCGGCGGTAGACCAGCAGGCCGAAGATGATAGCCATCAGGATGAACAGAATGGAGATCATGGCCACGGAGGCGTTGGTGGCGGAGGCGGCCATATCCACAGCGCCGGTATCGGTGTACTTGGCCTCGAAGGTGCCGGCCACGATGGAAGCGAAAGCGGCCACCACCAGCACCAGGGTCAGGTAGGAAAAGACCAGGAAGAGCTTCTTGGCCCGCTCGCCGATGTTGACGGCCACCACCTCACCCAGGGACTGGCCCTTGTGGCGGATGGAGGCGAACAGAGCGCCGTAGTCATGGACGGCTCCGAAGAAGATGCCGCCAATCAGCACCCACAGCACCACAGGCACCCAGCCGAAGACGGCCGCCTGAATGGGGCCGTTGATGGGGCCGGCGCCGGCGATGGAGGAAAAGTGGTGTCCCATCAGGACAGGGGCTTTGGCAGGGACGTAGTCCATGCCGTCCTCCAGCTCATGAGCTGGGGTGACCTTTTTGTCGTCTACGCCCCACTGCTTGGCAAGCCAGCCGCCGTAGAAGATATAGCCTACGACCAGGATGGCACAGCCAACAAGAACAACTAACATTGCGTTCATTGGGTTTTCTCCTCTCCTATTTGATTTGCAGAGATAATGCGGTCCGTCAGCCGTTTCAGGTCCTTTGCCAGGGCTTTTCCCGCCCGGTTGACGGTGATTTCGCCGGTGGACAGGTCCACGGCGGCTATTCTGAACTCCATCCATCCATGGAGCGATAGCTTAAATTCCCGGCGCTTTTTCAGCTTTTTCAGCTGGGCCAGGGCCTCCGGCTGGGCGCTGTCATACAGCGCCACGGCGGTGAGGTAGGTGTACATGTGCTGGGAGTGGGGACGCACCCGGGGCTCGCCGTCTTCCAGCGTCCGGCGGAAAATTTCCTCCGTCAAAGGAACATCCAGGCAGCCCGCGTCCCAGAGATAGAGATACTCGTGGCTCTCCGCCGCCCACAGCTCCGCTTTCTTTACCAGCACATACTGGCTGTCCCGCATGTGGTAGTCGCACCGGGCCTTTAGGGCCGTGCCGTCGTCGATGTCCTCCACGTCAAAGTAGGCGGTATAGGACTGCTTCAGCCCGTTCAGGACCTTCTCACTGAGCTGGGACACGGCGTTCCTCCCTTTCTCCGGGGTCCCCGGAGGGACTTTGTGAATAAATTATGAAGCAGAGTTATCATAACAGATTACACCATTTTTTTCAAGAAAATTCATTGGTGTATCTGCACAAATTATAGGGCGGAAATGGGATGCTTTTTTGCATTAACACGTAGTCGCACTAAAGTGCTGCCGTTGACAACAGGAGCGAAATCCAGTAAAATAGTGCAAACCCGGCCTGAAAGCCGGGGATTTGGGAGGTGAGTACCCCTGGAGCATGAGAAAAGCTCCCGGGCCGCCCTGTGGGACCGGTGGCGCTGGCTGGCTGTCCCCACCCTGTTTTTTCTGGCGGTCATCTACTATGAGGAGCTGTTTTTAAAGGGCTACTGCTTCCACTCCATCACGGTGGAGGGGATGATCTTCACCTTTTTGTTCACAGTGCCCTTGGCCCTGCTGCTGGGTCTGCTGTGCGGCGGGACGCCCGCCCGCTGGGGGCGGGCGCTGCTGCCGGTGTGTACCGCCCTGGCCTCTCTGTGGGTGGGGACCCAAGTGGTCTATTACCACCTGTTCAAAGCCTTTCTCTCCGTTTTCTCCCTGACCAAAATGGCCATGGTGGCCCGGTCCTTCGGGGAGATGGCGGTGGGCAATGTGCTGGCCAACTGGTTCCCCATCTTGATGATGGCGGCCCCCACCGTGCTGGCGATTTGCTACCGGAAGCGGCTGATTGGCGGTCAGACGCCGGCCAGGGGCCAGCGTTTGAGAACGGCGGCTCTGGCCGCCGCCGTTCAGCTGGCGGTCATGGGACTGGTGCTGCTGTGCGGCGGCGGGGTGCTCTCCCTGCGGTATATCTACTTTCAGGCCGCCACCCCCGCCCTGGAGGTGCAGAACTTCGGCGTGTTTACCCAGACTCAGCTGGAGCTGAGCCGGGTCCTCTTCGGTATCCGGCCTGACAGCCCCGACGCCGTCACCGAGCCGGAGCCCGACAAGGCCCCGCCCGACCTGGAGCCCACCCTGCCCCCGGAGGAGGACCCGCCGCCGCCTGAGCACAGCGCTCCCCGGCCCGAGGCCGTTCCCGGCTATCACACCCTGACCATCGACTTCGATACCCTCATCGAGCAGGAGGAGGACGAGGGCCTGCGGAGCGCCCACCTGTGGTTCTCCCAGCGGGAGCGTACGCCGGAGAATCTGTGGACGGGTTACTTTAAGGGGAAAAACCTCATTTGGATTGTGGCGGAGGGCTTTTCCACCCTGGCGATGGACCCCCAGCGCACCCCAACTCTGTGGAAGCTGTCCCACCAGGGCTTCGTCTTTGACAACTTCTATACCCCCCTGTGGGGGGTGTCCACCTCCGACGGGGAGTATGTCACCACCACCGGCCTGATTCCCAAATCCGGGGTGTGGAGCTATTCCCTGTCCTCGGAGAACGACATGCCCTTCTCCCTGGGCAATCAGTTCAGGGAGGAGGGGTACGCCACCTTCGCCTTCCACGATTACCTCTATAACTACTACGACCGGGACCGGTCCCACCCCAACATGGGCTATGACTACTACGCCCTGGGCCAGGGGCTGGAGCTGGAGTCGGGGAGCGGCTTTCCCGCCTCCGACCTGGAGATGATGGAGAAGATCGTCCCCATGTTCCTCGACGAGGACAGGTTTATGGTCTACTGCCTCACCGTCAGCGGACACATGTCCTATACCCTGGATGCCAACGACATGGCCGCCCGGCACTGGGAGGCGGTCAAGGACCTGCCCTACAGCGAGGAGGTACGGTGCTATCTGGCCTGCCAGCTGGAGCTGGAGCTGGCGATGGAGAGCCTGGTGGACCAGCTGGAGGCCGCGGGGAAGCTGGAGGATACGGTGATCGTCCTGTCCGCCGACCACTACCCCTACGGCCTCACCGACGAGCAGTACAGCGAGCTGGCCGGCCACGAGCTGGACCCGGTGTTTGAGATTTTTAAAAACACCCTGATCCTCTGGAGCGGCGACATGGAGGGGACCGCCGTCCATGTGGATAAATACTGCTCCAGCCTGGACGTGATGCCCACCCTGTCCAACCTCTTCGGCCTGAGCTATGACGCCCGGCTCATCATGGGCTCCGACATTTTGTCCGCCAGTGAGCCGCTGGTCATCTTTGCCAACTACAGCTTCATCAACGGAGCGGGATATTACAACTCTATCACCGATCAGTTCACCCGCTGGGACGGGACGGAGCCCGACCTGGAGGCGGTGGCGGACATGGTGGCCGAGGTCCAGAACCGGGTGGCCTACTCGGCCACCATCCTGGACTGCGACTACTACCGCCTGGTGCTGGGAGGCCCCGGCGAGGAGCGGGATTAAACCGGGCCGCGACCCCGCCGGCGATGCCGCGTTACTCAAAAGTTAAGCAAGGAAGGCATACGAGAGGATGTATGGTTCAGCTTATGGGCTGAGTTATGCGTCCTCTTTTATTTTTACGCTTTTTCTGTGGCACGGGTCGTCTCTTACCTCTCCGGCTGATGCTGTTCTCCTTAAACTTGGACTTTTCTAATATTCCAATCAGCACCACAAATTCCTCTATAACAGCAAGCGGCGATATATCCGCATCAACCTTTGTTCTCTTTGGGAGGACCTTGCGTATATCACGCAGGATGCCGGTCAAATCATCCCGGAGAACAGGGTTCCTTCGCCTTTTGCAGACAAATTATAGTATGGAAAAGAGCAATAAACACCATTTTAAGTGCCACCATAAAAAAGGAGTTGATAGCCATTTCAAATACATACGCTTACATCCGGGTATCCACCCGCGACCAGAACGAGGACCGCCAGCTTGCGGCCCTGACCAGCCTCGGCATATCGGAGGTGAATCTATTCTTGGACAAGCAGAGCGGCAAGGACTTCAACCGCCCCGCCTACCGGAAGTTAATCAAAAAATTGAAGCCGGGCGACCTTTTGATTATCAAAAGCATCGACCGGCTGGGGCGTAACTATGAGGAAATTCTGGAACAGTGGCGGCATATCACCAAGGAGATTCAAGCGGACATCCGGGTATTGGATATGCCCCTGCTGGACACCAGCAATCACCGGGCCCTGACCGGGACACTGATCGCGGATATTGTTCTCCAGCTCTTGTCCTATGTAGCCCAGAGCGAACGGGAGAACATCCGCCAGCGGCAGGCGGAGGGCATCGCCGCCGCCAAAGCCAGGGGCGTGAAATTCGGAGCGGAGCGGGGCTTGTCCTTCCGGTCCACGACGGGAAAGAAGGGCTCTCATTCGTACAGGAAAACAGAGGCATAAAATACGTTGTTCTGATACGTAAATTTAGCCATGCCGCCGCTTCTCTCCGCCGTCCTTTGGATCGTCCAGGTGCCGGTGCCGAAGCTTCCCGCCCGCTTGGACGAGAGCAGCCGCCCATCCTTCCACACCGGCTCCTGTTCGCAGGAATTGTCCACAGCGAACACAATGTGGCCGTCCTCCCACGCGCCTCGTACACGGATAAAGGGGGCGGAACGGCGGACCTTCCGGCAGGCTTCCACCGCGTTTTCCAGCAAATTCCCCAGCAGGGCGCAGACCTCCGATTCATTCATGGAGAGCCGTTCCAGCATATCCAGTTCCACATCATAGTCGATCTCATATTTCCGGGCTTCTTCCGCGTAGTGCGTGCATACGACATTCAAGGCAAAGTTTTTCGTAAAGGTCTGCCGTATATCCGGGGGCAGGCTTTTCTCATAAACCGTCAGATAGTCTTTCAGGCCGTCAATGTCATGCTTGTCCAGATAGGCCCATATCACGTTCAGGTGTTGACGCAGATCGTGGCGGGCCGCTTTCACTTCTTCATTGTATTGCAAAAGATGTTCATGCTGGGTCCGCTGGAGCTTCAAGAGCTGTTCCTGTACCCCGGCCTGCTCCGCAAGGGCCGCCTGACGGCGGATACCGTCCAGCGCGTCCAGCAGGATGGAATAAACCACGAATACGCACAGCAGCAACAGCACCCGCGCAATCAGAAAGCGAAAAGAGCGCACCTTTTCCGCCTGAAAATCACTGGTAAAAATCATCACGATGGCGGTGGTAAAGGCCGGAATCATCCAGATCGTCCGCCAGAACACCGGGGCGTCCGTATTGAGGACCTTATCCCTGGCGTTGGCAAAAAAGCAGAGGGCGAAGGGGGCCGACGCCGCCAGCACCGCCAGGTTGAACAAGACGCTTGTCCAGGAATCCATGCTCATGCCCGGACGGTAGAAGAAACGGGCCTCTAAAAACGTGGACACGCCCCGCAAAATCAGCAAATAGTCTGTGACGAACAGATACAAAAACAGCACCTTCGTCTGGTCGTCCCGGACGGAGAAAAAATAGATCGCTATATAAATCAAGGCAAAGCCATATTCCACCATGCGCCCCACGCCGGTCTGCGCGACGGCATACCCGTAACAGAGAGAATTCACGCTCTGGATCAGGACCACCGGCAGTAGCACCTTCCACAGCGGGAACCGCAGATGGCCCCGGAAGGGGTAGTACGCCATCAGGTGGGCGGGGATGGCCCGGACAAACAGGCTGGCGGTGGCGGACCAGAAAATATCCATGTTCACTGCGCCCAGCCTCCTTTCCGGGACCGGTCAACGGCCCACTCCGCATACGCCTGCTGAATCTCCTGCCTCCGGTTCCGGCTGAAGGGGAGCCGCTCCCCGTTTTTTAACAGCAGTTCGCTGTCCAGCACCCGGGCCACATGGGACAGATTCACCACCAGCCCCCGGCCGCAGACATGGAAGCGCCCGGTGTGGGGGAGCTGGGCTGTGAAGTCCTGGAAGGAGCTGCGTGTCCGGTACACGCCGGAGGCCGTGTTTACTTGGATGATATGGTCAAAGCACTGGGCGTATAGAATATCGTCCAGCGGTACATCTACCGGCGCGGAGTGGCCCCGCCCGGAGATTTCCAGCAGGGAGATGGAGGACGGTACGGACAGGTATTCCCGCAGCCGTTCCATGCACTGGGCCACCTGCCCCAGGTCCAGCGGCTTCACCAGATAATCCGTGGCCCGGACCGCGAAGCCGTCTACGGCATAGTCGCGCCCGACAGTCGTAAAAATGATGGGAAGGCGCTTCTCCCCTTCCCGAACCTTCCGCGCGATCTCAATGCCGGACAGCCCATCCAGCATAATGTCCAGGAAAAGCCCGTCGCAGGATTTCGGGCGGTAGTGCGCCAGAAAATCCTCGCCGCTGGCATAGAAGGAAAGGTCCACCCGTTCCCCGTGGCTGTCACAGTCCTGCCGGATCAGGTCCGCCAGTTTTTCCTGGTCGAAGGGTAAATCTTCTACAATAATCAGATGCAAAAAATCGCCTCCCGCGCCGTCTGCGGCGCCGCTTTTCAGGAACGTCTGTTCTGAATCGAAAATTCACGTCGTACCAAGGGCGATTCACGTCGTTCCTATTGAATACGCCCCTCAAAACCGATAAACTGAACCTAAACGCCAATAGTTTATCACAGATTACGCTCTATCCGCAACCAGGAATCAGGGAAATGGGCAATAAAAAAACGCCCTTAACAGGCGTGCCTCAGGTGTAATATTCCCTTGCGGATAAGGTGTACTTTATGCGAAACAGGAGGGTCATTATGAAAAGACGGATTATCAGCATTCTCACCGCTCTGGTCCTGTGTCTGGGGCTTTGTCCCGCCGGGGCGAGGGCGGTGGAAGAACCAGAAAATCGAGCCGTGCGCACACTCCGGACGGAGCGGCTCGCCCTGACCAACCAAAATGCTGAAAATGAGGCGGAGGGCTGGAGTTGGAGACAAACCGACGAGGACGGATACTGCTATAAACTCACCTTGGACAACGTAAATTTTGCTGTCTCCGACTACTCAGCCATCACATTTTCTATGTGTTGGTAGGCATACAGTGTGCAAAGTAACGCGGCCAGCCCCAGGATTTGCATGACGAATAACGCACCATGTTTCCCGGCCTCTCCCAACGAAATGGACGCAGGTAATATGCTATATGAAGTTTGCAGAATATACAGTTCAGCAGCAAAGAAAAACAGTCCGGGAAATAGTAACAAGCCGACATACGGCGTTTGACAATCTTCTGTCAGAGATAGAAATTTCAATACCGCACCACAACAACAGGCGCAGATTGCAAAAACGGTCAGCGTTGCTAAAAGAACTAACAGATACAGCAGTGGTTTCCCAATCATACGGGGGAATAGCATTACCTCTACCGAGTTGACAATACCGAAAGAAAGCTGAGAAATATAAACTGGCCTTGCGGCGAAGATATGCCTGGTGTAGCTTGTCCCGCCGTTCCTCCCTCCTGCGAAACGCCTCCTGTTCCTCCGGGGTCAGTTCCGCGTCCCGGAAAGAGGGCGGTATGTATCTGCCCACAAAATTGAAGTAGATTTCAACGGTCTGCGTGGTGTCTTGGCATCCTTTTCGGTCGCGCTCATGGACAAGGATTTTATCGACAAATTCATTGAGCATGGTGTTTGTCATGGTGTCAAAGCCCTGGTATTTATCAATCAGAGCGATAAACTTTTCCGCCGATTTCTTGCCCTGGTCGTAACTGCTGATGGCCTTTTCCAACTCCGTGATTTCAGCGGCAAGTGCCTCCTGCTCCTTGGCGTACTGTGCATCCAGAGCGGCATATCGGGCATCCGGCAGACGGCCCAAAGCGTTGTCCTCATAGATTTTACATACAAGCCGTTCCAGTTCTCCGGCCCGTTTCTGTGCCGTTGCCAGCCGCCGCCGCTTTTTCCTGATGTCGCTGTCCTGCTGGCTGGCCTGGGCCTCCTGCACTTCCCGGATGAACGCCGCCCGGTCGGACTTGGCATAATCGCTGATGGCTTGGAGCATATCAGATACCAGGGACCGCCGTTTGAGGATATTGACAACGGTGGAGGTAGACCACTGGCAGGGGTCTTTAATATCCCTGGTCTTGTGCAAGCCCTCACCATGCCGCGCCATGTGGACGGCGGGCATCTCGATTTTATCAGCGGTCAAGCGGCTGGCAATTTGAAAAGGCCCATAGCCCTCCAATGTCATAGCGTAGATACGTCGTACCACGTCAGCGGCCTCGCCGTCCACAATCCAGTTTTCCCGCTTTTCGTCCCACAGGTAGCCATAGGGGACAAAGCCGGTCAAGTGCTTGCCGATCATGCCCTTGGCCTTGAATACCGACTTGATTTTGCGGCTCGTGTCACGGGCGTAAAACTCGTACATGATATTCAAGAATGGGGTCATGTCATTGTCCCCTTTGTCGGTGTCAACATTGTCGTTAATGGCAATCAGCCGCACTCCCCGCTGGCGAAGAATTTCCATTACCTGACCGACTTTCAGATAGTCACGTCCGAGACGGCTCATGTCTTTAACGATGATGGCCTCCACGCCGCCGTCCTCGACTTCCTCCATCATCGCCATGAAGCCGGGCCGGTCAAAGCGAGTGCCGGAAACACCGTCATCAGTGAAATGCTTGAAACGGAGATACCCATTCCGGCGGGCGAAGTCCTCCAACATGATTTTTTGGTTCTGGATTGAAAAACTCTCCCCGCTCAATTCGTCGTCGCGGCTCAACCTCTCGTACAGCAGCGCAATCTTGGTTTTTGCCATAGCACAGACCTCCTTGAATGAAAATATGCTCTAAGCTGTCCTCACTAATCACTGAAAAATCAGTTGATTAACAAGTCACTTAGAGCATATATCACCGCTGGCTAATTTGTACTTCTTGTACTGCTTCACGGCGAAGCAGTCCGGCTTGCGCTTCTCCAGGCCCTTGAACATATAGTCGATAGCGTTCATAAAGTCCGGGTCGTCCTCTTTCACCTCCATGCCAGAGATCATATCCACCAGTGTATTCATGTTCCGATCCTCCTCCGGCCCCTCGAAGATGATATAGGCAATCAGGGCGCAGTATAAAAGCGTCTCCGATTTGGTCCAGAACGGGTCCCCCTCCTTGCCCTCCCCCTTGGTGTTGGCAATCAGGGTGTTCACGAATTTCAGAATATCCGCCTCGTTCTTGATATAGGCCAGGGGGTTATAGTGCATGGAGCGGGAAAAATCAATGCTGTTGAAAACCTTGATTTTGTACCCTTTTTTCCGCTGGAGAAAATAGCCAACCTGGGACAGCACCCCGCCCTTGGGGTCCACCACCACATAGGAGGAATGAGCCTGGAGGAGCTGGGGAGTGAGCCAGAAGCGGGTCTTGCCGGAGCCGCTGGAGCCGATGACACAGGCGTTGAGGTTCCGGGCGTTGGCCGGGTTCTTGGGCCGGGTGTTGGTGGTGAGAAATTCCGTCCCGGAGAGAATGACGTTTTTCTCAAACGTGGGATCGACGAAAGGGGCTATATCTTTAGGGCCACCCCAGCGCGCGCTGCCGTACTCCTCATCACGGCGAAATTTTTTTGCGTTCTTGGCCTTGACGTAGACGAAAAGCCGGATGGCTGCCGCCCCCGCTATCCCGATCAGCCAGTCCGCCGGGTCCAGCCCAGGGGCGGGGGAGGCAAAGGCCGTGTTGATGGTGTTCATCATACCCACCAGCTTTTGCCCGACATTGGCCCCAGCCGCCAGACGGTAGGCCGTCCCCAGCTTCAAACAGGCCCAGGCCATGAACAGGTAGGGCATATTGGGTAGGAGATATTTTTTCAAGCTACCTTTCTTCACGCTCGGCCTCCTTTGCCCGTTCCTTTTGAGGCCGCTGCCGCAGCAGCTCCCCGGCCCGCTTCATCCGCTCCAGAATGGGGACGCGCCGCGCCCTGGGCCGGTCCATGACGCGGTGGGAGTATTCCCCGAAACAGGCGGTAATGGCGTCGGCCTGCTTGGATTTGAAGAACAGCAGATATTTTCCCTCGCCGTTCTTGTAAAAGGCGTAGTCCACATTCCAGCGCCGGGCCACCCGGTCAAACTC
This sequence comes from Firmicutes bacterium ASF500, assembly GCA_000492175.2. Classification (NCBI taxonomy): domain Bacteria; kingdom Bacillati; phylum Bacillota; species Firmicutes bacterium ASF500. The sequence continues at coordinate 2,732,594 of CP097573.1, forward strand.
CCTGGGGGCCTCCACGGGGAGACTGTTGGTCGCCTCGCCCTGCTTCATGAGCTGCCGGACGGTCTGCCTGCCGTGGGGCGTTTGGTGGGTCTGCCGCTCCTTTTGGAGCTTCCGGCCCGCCGCCCGCAGCGCCCAGGCCAGCGTCCGCGCCGTCAGCTTTCCCGTTCGGATGGAAAGGGCTATTGTCCGCCGGGAAATATCTTCATCTACCAAAAATCATCACCTCCCGACTCTGGACACGGTGTCCAGAGGGCTACCGCTCCTCCCGGTCCGCCTTGGGCGCGGGCCGCTCCGTGGTCTGGGAGGCCCGGTTCGCCATCTCCTGATAGGCGGCCATTTGCTCCCGGATGGGGACCTTGGGCATGGAGAATACCCGATGTCCGTCTGGAATGTCCTCCAGTCCATGATAGTGCTCCGTAAAGGAATGTCCCCCCTGGACATAACCGCCAGGGGCGAAGTGCCCGCCCTCGTTGATCCGCGCGTCCCGCCCGTATGCCTCATAGTCAATGTAGTCGATCAGGTGCTCCGGCACTTGGGCGGCTCCCAAATCCTGGATATACAGGCGGCCCAGGTCCTCCTCGCTGTGAACGTCCGAATAAAAATCGAAGCTGCATTTCAAACTATGATTGCACCGCTAAATGGTGGCTAGGCTGTGCAGAGCGGTGGAGAGGGCCGTCTAGCCGCTAGGGAGGGTAACTATACCCCCCAGCCATATATCCGCTGTACCCTGCCTGTACATCAAAGGACCGGAGGATTATTCCCCCGGTCCTTCCTTCATGCGGCTTGTAAATAGTCGATGATTGCGACCTCGCTCATAATGCTCCGCTTCACAGCCGCCACGATCTTCTCCAGCTGCTGGGCCACCTCGTCACTGTATGAAGTTTCCCCGCATTGCTGGCACACCTGTCCGGGGACATTCTTCACAATCACCACACACCGGCCCAGGTCAACAATGAACTTTGTCATTTGTTCAATCGTCTGTCCCTTGCAGTAAAAGCAACTCATTATTTCACCCTCCTTGTTTTCAAATCGCTTTCCCATTCGTCAGGGTCCGGGTGATATGCGGTTATCATCCAGACCTCACCCTCGCCTATTCCGCAGACCACGTGAAGGGCCTCCCCGGCCTCCGTGGTTCCCAGGAGCAAACAGCTGGGGTATGGGTAATCATCCGGATATTGCTCTATGATCTCCCCACTGTGGATGGCCTGAACCACGCTGGCTTGAAAGATTCCCCGCTGCATGAGCCGCTTTAACACGTGGCCGGTCCAGCGGATGGAGCCATTTTCGCATAGCTTCTGCAAACTGGTAATTTCCATGCGCTACCCCTCCTCAGCGGTTACAGGAGCGCCGCTGTCCCGCTCAATAGTCTCCGATATTGCCCGGTTAATAAAGCCGTTGACGGACTCTCCACGGGCCTCTGCGTGGGCCTGGATGGTCTCCTTTTTGCCCTTTGCTACAGTTAAATTAATACGGTCATAAGCCTTTGCAATCCATTTGTTCTGTGCTTTCTGTTGCGCTTTCGATACCGGCATATATTTCACCTCCCCTGGGGGTGCCGATTTATTCGGACACCTCCTCCATTATGATCTTATTATACCACGTATTTCAATATTACGCAATGATAAAACACACAAATATCATTGCGCAATATTGTACGGTTTGCCCATTGATATTATTGCGCAACGATAGTATGATAAGACCATAGCAAGGGAGAACAGGCCAGGACATCGAGAGGTGTTCAGGTAAGAGCGGACACCCGGCCCACGGAGCGTTGTAATCGTAGACCAGCCCGACCCCGCCGCCTGAATCCCCTAAAATTTGAGGAGGTAACACAATGAGTATCAACGAGCTCGAGAGCAAGGTCCGGGAGCTGCGCCAGCTGCAAGCCCTGATCGAGGAGGCCCAGTCAGAAGCTGAAGCTATCCGGGACGCCATAAAGGCCCACATGGGCGATTCTGAGGAACTGCGGGCCGGGGAGTATAAAGTAACCTGGAAAGCGGTCACGGCCTCCAGGCTGGACACCACGGCCCTGAAAACGGCCCTGCCCAAGGTGGTGGAGAGATTCACTAAGACTAGCACCGTTCGCCGCTTCTGCGTGGCGTGAGAAGGAGCCGCATACCTCACAGCCTGGACAGCAAGAGAGGTAAGCAGCCCCGTACACAACCCCGAGGGGGTCGGGTAGATTATACACCCGGCCCCCTCCAGAAAGCAAGGAGGAAAATTCAAATTGCACTGTGAATTATTGGATTCCATCAATAGAGCCTGTCAGGCCAAAGTCAGCTATGGCTTTTCACTCCCGGAGCAAGAGGTAGCTCCCACCGGCTTACCCCAGCTTGACGCTGTGATCGGCGGGGGTGTTCCCCGTGGCCGTATCATTGAGATATTCGGTGCAGAGGGAAGCGGCAAGACCGCCCTGGCCCTCCACCTGGCCCAACAGCTTCCGGGTCCTGCCCTCTATGTGGACGCTGACGGTGGGCTTTCCCCGTACATACTAAATGGGCAAGACCTCTACCTGTTGAACGTGGGCACCCTGGAGGATACCCTGGATGCCTGTACAGCTGCGGCGCAGACCGGTGCTTTCGGCGCTATCGTGATAGACAGCGTGTGCGCCCTGCCAACCAATGAGGAAATGAGGGATACCATCAATAGCGAATACTGGCCGGAGCTGGGGAGACGGCAAGCAAAGGTATTGTCCAAAGCCCTGCCCATCCTGGCCGGAGTGCTCCATTATACCGGCTGTACCCTGATCCTGGTGAACCAGCTGCGGAATAAAGCCCCCTGTCTCTATGGACATCCAGACCATCCCACAGGCGGAAGGGCCATAGCATACTATTCATCCCTGCGGTTGGAGACGCATGGGTATGAGACTAGGGGTGTTTGCCTCTGCGGGAGGATACTCCACTGCTCCGGGCCCGTCAAGGCTAAAGTGCACAGGACCGCCCCCTGCGGGGGCGGTCCTGTGCTGAGGGAGAAAGAAAAATATATGAAAAACCATCCGTAGACGGGGGGTTTTGGTCTGCCGCGCCGCGTTTGTCCGCGGGGCGGCAGTGTGGCGCGTAACCTCGCGCCTTTAGGACAGGGGGTGGCCCGTGTAAAAGGTCGGGCTGTTATCCATCGTCCGGCGTTCGCGCGGCCGGCCGGACTGCGGGAGCGGCGTCAGCCGCCCCGGAGGAGGAAAACAGATCAGTTGTCTGACCTGAACAAAGGATAACACAGCCGCCCGGAGCAATCTTCACCAAACCTGGAATTTTTTGTGAACAAAATGTGAAATTCCAGATTGGCCCGGTCACATGTCGTGCCCCTCCCGCTTCATCCGCATCTCCAGCGGGTCGGCCATGGGGTCTTGGGCGTTGGTGGCCGTGTCGGTGCGGTTCTGCCCGGCGATGGGGGCGGAGCCCCGCAGGTCCCGGCTCTGTCCCTTGCGTTCCTTCTTCTTGCCCATGAGAAAGCCTCCTTACAGTTGATGGAGGTAGTATGTCCCGCCGGGACGTAAAAAATCCCCGAAGCCGGGCTTCGGGGACCGATTTTATTCGATGCGGATGGAGTAGGACAGCCGCTTGGACTCCCCGGGCTGGAGGGTGACGCAGAAGGGCTTGTCGGCGAATTTTCCGCTCTCGTTGTCATAGGCGGCGCAGCCGTGCCAGGGCTCCAGGCACAGGAAGGGGGCTCCGGGCTTGGTCCAGAAGGCCACCATGGGGAACTCGTGGAAGTCCAGTCCCACGCTCCGGCCGGTTTTCCGGTTGAACAGGGAGACGTTCCCGGAGCGGAGCATGCTGAAGATCAGGGTGTCCATCTCGGCGAAGTCGGCGTACCGCAGGGGGATTTTTCCGCTCTCCTCCAGCATGGGCCTCCGGCCGTCGTGGCGGATGATCCCCGGCGGGGTCAGCAGATGGCTGTCCGCCCGCTCGGCCTCGTCAAAGAGGAGCTCGTAGTCCTCAAAATTCTCCCCCTCGGGGATGCGGATGGCGGGGTGGGCCCCGACGCAGAAGGGCATGGGGGAGGCTCCAGGGTTCTCCACCTCGAAGGTGGTGGAAAAGCCGTCCTCCAGCAGCTGGTGGGTCACCTTTAGGGAGAAGGGGAAGGGGTACTGAGCCAGGGTCGTCTCGTCCTCCCGCAGCTCCAGGGTGACGAAGTCCTCCCCCTGGCCCACGGTAGTGAACTCCATCTCCCGGGCGAAGCCGTGGCGGCCCATCTCATAGGTCTTGCCGCCGATATCCACCCTGCCGTCCTTCAAGGCGCCCACAATGGGGAATAGGATGGGGTTCTGACCCGCCCAGAAGGCCGGGTCCCCCTCCCAGATATGCTCCTGTCCATCGCCGTCGGTCAGGGAGATCAGCTCTCCGCCCTTGGCGCGGACCTTCGCTTGCAGCTTCCCTCGTTTCAGGTCAAATGTCATGCTTTCGCCGCCCTTTCTATAAAATCTTTGTGCGTAGGGGCGGATATCATCCGCCCGCTAAGCGTGCTGTTGGTTTGTTGGGCGGGCGGGTAATACCCGCCCCGGCTAATCAGAACGCCACCTTTAAGAACAGCGCCACGCAGCACAGGACCACGGCGCAGGGGACGTAGAGATACCGGCCCACGCTGTACCAGAGCTGTCCGGCGGGCTTTTTGGCCCCTCTGCTGATCTCGTCCATCAGGTCGTCCCGCTTCATAATCCAGAACCAGGACACCGCGCCCAGGGTGGCCCCGATGGGTATGATATAGATGGACACGATGTCCATCCAGGGGCCCCACTTGAAGATGGGCTCCATATTCAGACCAAAGCCCAGGCAGATGACGCACAGCAGGGCCAGGACGATCTTCCGGTCCAGGCGGGGGAAGCGGTGAAGGAGGGACTCGCCCACCGCCTCAAACATATTTTGCAGAGAGCTCACCCCGGCGAACACCATGGCGGTGTACAGAATGACGGCGAACAGCCGGCCCAGGGGGATGTCCTGCAAGATGTGGGGCAGGGTGACAAAGAGCAGGGAGGGCCCCGAGCCCACGTCCAGCCCGTAGGCGAAGCAGGCGGGGATGATGACCAGGGCGGCCACCAGGGCGGCGATGGTGTCGAAGAGGGCGGTGCGCTTGGCCAGGGAGACCACGTCCTCCTCCGGGGACAGGTAGGCCCCGTAGACGATCATGCCGCTGCCGGTGATGGACAGGGAGAAAAACGCCTGTCCCATGGCCCAGATCCACACCATGGGGTTGAGCAGGTCGGCCCACCGGGGGGTGAACATATACTTATAGCCCTCAATGGCCCCGGGCAGGAAGGCCACCCGGACGGCCAGCACCAGAAAGATGATGAAGAACAGGGGCATCATGATCTTGTTGGATTTTTCAATGCTCTTGGCCCCCAGCAGCAGGGTGAGCAGGGTGCCCACCACCACGATCACATGGAAGGGGACCACCGAGTAGTCCGACAGGGAAAAGGACTCAAACCAGGGCTGAGGGTCCACGCTCATCAGCGACCCGCCCACCGAGGCGGCGAAGGCTTTTAGCACATAGGCGATGATAACGGCGTAGCCCAGGGCGATGCACATGGACCCGGCCAGGGGCAGCCAGCCCAGCAGGCCCCCGGACCTGCCCAGCGTCCTTTTGCGGGTGGCCCAGGCCATCTCGTAGGAGCCCAGGGTGCCGGTGTGGGCCCGGCGTCCCACGGCGTATTCGGCGGACAGGCCCACCGTGCCGAACAGCATAATGAAAAACAGATAGGCCAGCAGGAAGGCGCCGCCGCCGTTGCTCCCCATCTTGGCGGGGAAGCCCCACACGTTGGCCATGCCTACGGCGGAGCCCACCGCGGACAGCACAAAGCCCCAGCCGCTGGAAAAATGATGTTTTTTATTGTCGTTCATAGACGATCTCCTTTTTGTATTTCGCGCGCGTTTTCTCTCCCATAGAAGCAGTATAATATGATTCCTACAAAAAGGCAACGGCTAATATCTCGTTTTGAATTTATTTTTGACAGGCTGGCAGGAGGGAATTTCCAGGTGACTGTAAAAAATATCAAATAATCGGACGATATTACAGTTTGTTAGCAAAATCGTCTCTTTTATTTTTCCCCTGAAAGGAATACAATAGAGACAGCAAACGGATTTTGTGCAAAACGATAAAATAAATCATAAAAAGGAGCAGATCATTATGGCGATTCTTGTTTGCGGCGGCGCCGGCTATATCGGCAGCCACACCTGCGTGGAGCTGATCCAGGCCGGCTACGACATCGTGGTGGCCGACAACCTCTACAATTCCAGCGAGGAGTCCCTCCGCCGGGTGGAGAAAATCGTGGGCAAGCCCGTCCCCTTCGTCAAGACCGAGCTGTGCAATGAGGACGAGGTGGAGGCCCTGTTTGCCAAATACCCCGGCATCGACGCCGTGATCCATTTCGCCGGGCTCAAGGCCGTGGGGGAGAGCGTGGCCAAGCCCCTGGAGTACTATTCCAACAACCTGATCAGCACCCTCTATCTGCTCCAGGCCATGCGCCGCCACGGGGTGAAGAACTTTGTGTTCTCCTCCTCCGCCACGGTGTATGGCGACCCGGCCACCGTGCCCATCCGGGAGGACTTCCCCACCGGCGGCACCACCAACCCCTACGGCACCTCCAAACTCTTCCAGGAGAAGATGCTCATGGACATCTGCGCCGCCGACCCCGAGCTGAACGTGGCCCTGCTGCGGTACTTCAACCCCATCGGCGCCCACGAGAGCGGCACCATCGGCGAGGACCCCAACGGCATCCCCAACAACCTGGTGCCCTACATCGCCAAGGTGGCGGTGGGCCAGCTGGAGAAGGTCCACGTCTTCGGAAACGACTACAACACCCCCGACGGCACCGGCGTGCGGGACTATATCCACGTGGTGGACCTGGCCCGCGGCCACGTGGCCGCGGTGAAGAAGCTGGAGACCAAGTGCGGCCTGTTCGTGTGCAACCTGGGTACCGGCAACGGCTACTCCGTGCTGGACGTGGTCCACGCCTATGAGAAGGCCTGCGGCCACGAGCTGCCCTACGTCATCGAGGCCCGCCGCCCCGGCGATATCGCCTCCTGCTACGCCGACCCCGCCAAGGCCCGGGAGGAGCTGGGCTGGGAGGCTCAGCTGGGCATCGAGGAGATGTGCGCCTCCTCCTGGAAGTGGCAGTCCCAGAACCCCAACGGGTATAAGAGCTGACCTTGTAGGGGCGGATATCATCCGCCCGCGTCTCCAGATATTTCTGTAGGGGCGGCCTGTGGCCGCCCGCAAAGAACGGAAATATTTGGGGCGGGCGGCCACAGGCCGCCCCTACATCGCACCCCAAAGAGTTTGACGGGCGGGTAATACCCGCCCCTACATACCGTATTGATATCTTGAGGAGGATAACAGTGAATAAACCAGTTTTAGTCATCATGGCCGCTGGCATGGGAAGCCGGTACGGCGGGCTCAAGCAGCTGGACCCGGTGGGGAACCACGGCCAGCTCATCATCGACTACTCCATCTATGACGCCAAGCGCGCCGGCTTTGAGACGGTGGTGTTCGTCATCAAGCCCGAGATCGAGGCCGACTTCAAGGAGGCCATCGGCGACCGGGTGTCCAAGGTGATGGACGTGAAGTACGCCTATCAGCTCAAGGAGGACCTGCCCGAGGGGTACGCCGTCCCCGCCGGCCGGACCAAGCCCTGGGGCACCGCCCACGCAGCCCTGTCCGTCCGGAAGCTGGTGGACGGCCCCTTCGCCATCATCAACGCCGACGACTACTACGGCCCCGAGGCGTTCCAGGAAATCTACAGCTACCTGTCCGACCACCAGGACGGAGACGTGTATGAGTACGTCATGGTGGGCTATCTGCTGAAAAACACCGTCACCGAGAACGGTACCGTGGCCCGGGGCGTGTGTGAGGAGACGGCGGACCACTTCCTTACCCAGGTCACCGAGCGGACCAAGATCGAGAAGGGCGAGCCCCCCCGGTACACTGAGGACGACGGCAAGACCTGGACCGACCTGCCCGCCGACACCATTGTGTCCATGAACATGTGGGGCTTCACCCGCAGCTTCCTGGACGAGGCCCTGGCCCGCTTCCCCGCCTTCCTGGACAAGGCCCTGGCCGAGAACCCGGAGAAGGGGGAGTATTTCCTGCCCACCGTGGTCAGCCAGCTCATCGACGAGGGCAAGGCCCGGGTGAAGGTCCTGCGCAGCGAGGACAAGTGGTACGGCGTCACCTACCGGGAGGACAAGCCCACCGTCACCGCCGCCATCGCGGAGAAAACAGCCGCCGGGCTCTATCCCGACCGGCTGTGGGAGGTGTGACATGGCTCAGGCAGAACAGACCCTCCAGGAGGTGCTGGGGGCCTTTGACTTCGGCGCGCCTGTGGTAGGGGCCATCCGCTACGGATGCGGCCACATCAACGACACCTTCGTGGTCCATACTCAACCGGAAAACGCCTGCTGCCGCCGGTTCATCCTCCAGCGGATGAGCTCCGCCGCCTTCAAGCGCCCCGACCAGCTGATGGACAACATCATTGGCGTCACCGAGTTTTTGGGCCGGGAGATTGAGAAGCACAACGGCGACCGGAGCCGGGAGGCCATGGAGGTCATCCGGCCTAAGAACGGCGAGCCCTACTACACCGACAGTCAGGAGGGCGCCTGGCGGGTCTACCCCTTCGTGGAGGGCACCGTCTGTCACCAGGCGGCGGACACCCCCGAGCTCTTCGCCGCCTCCGGCCGGGCCTTTGGCCGGTTTCAGCGGCTGCTGGCGGATTACCCCGCCGACACCCTCTATGAGACCATCCCCCGCTTCCACGACACCGAGGACCGTTTAGCGAAGTTCAAGGCCGCCGTGGCCGCCGACAAGCTGGGCCGGGTCAAGGACTGCCAGCCCGAGATCGACTTCGTGCTGGCCCGGGAGAAGGACTGCTCCGTGGCCCTGAACGCCCTGCGGGAGGGCAAGCTGCCCCTGCGGGTCACCCACAACGACACCAAGCTGAACAACGTCCTCATGGACGACAAGACCGGTGAGGGCATGTGCATCATCGACCTGGACACCGTCATGCCCGGCCTGGTGCTCTACGACTTCGGCGACTCCATCCGCTTCGGGGCCAACCACTCCGCCGAGGATGAGACCGACCTGTCCAAGGTCAACCTGGACGTGGACCTCTTCTCCGCCTACACCGCCGCCTTCCTGGAGGGGACGGGGGGCTCCCTGACCAATACGGAGATCGAATACCTCCCCTGGGGGGCCAAGCTGATGACGCTGGAGTGCGGCATCCGCTTCCTCACCGACTACCTGGAGGGGGACACCTATTTTCACATCAGCCGGGAGAGACAGAACCTGGACCGCTGCCGCACCCAGTTCAAGCTGGTGTCTGACATGGAGGAGCGCTGGCCCGAGTTGGAGGCCATTGTGCGCGGCTATATCAAATGAACATACTTTTTGACGAAGAACAATTGCGCCGGTTAATTGCCAACCTGAAAATACTCACCGGACTGCCGGCCAACATCCTGGACCCGGATGGCCGGGACATCAACCTGTTCCGGGGCCACCCGCCCTTCTGCCGGATGATCAACGACCTGCCCGAGGGCCACGAGCGCTGCATCAACTGCGACATGTGGAAGATCCGCAGCTATACCGCGGAAAAGGGCTTTCAGTTCTACCGCTGCCACCTGGGCATCTGCGAGGCGGTCATGCCCCTCTACGACCGGGAGAACCCCCTGGCCTATCTGGCCGTGGGCTGTTATCTGGACGACTCCCCGGTGGAAGAGCAGTGGGCGCGCACCCGGGAGCTGCTGGGCTGGTGGCCCGACGGCCCCGACGCCCTGCGGGAGGCCTTCTTCCAATTCAAGCAGTGCTCCCGCCAGGAGATACAAGCCTATACCGAGACGCTGGAGGCCCTGTCCGCCTATATCCAGCTCAAGGGCATGATTCTGGCTACCGAGCAGACCGACACCCAGAAGCTGGGCCTATACCTGGACGAGCACTATATGGAAAAGCTGTCCCTGGCCTCCATCTCTCGGGAGATGCACATTGGCCGGACCAAGCTGTGTACTCTGGCAAAGGAGCTGTCCGGAGGAAAGACCCTGTCCTATCTCATCGCCCAGCGGCGGATCAACGCCGCCAAACGGATGCTGATGCAGAGCAATCTGCCCATCTCCGCCGTGGCCGAGGCGGTGGGCATCAGCGATTATAACTATTTTTCCAAGGTATTCCGCTCGATTACGGGCACCACACCCACCGCTTTCCGCAAGGATTCCCGGAGCCGTCCGGCCTGATAACCAGTTCAAAATCGTACGAACTTCCATTGTTCGTACGATTTTACTATTTTCCGTACGTTATCCTCTATAATTTACACAATGAACAAGTATAATAGGGAATGAAAAGGCGCATTTGTGAAAATTTCCTATGCGCCGATTTTTCATCAGTCAAAATCATCAAAAAAGGAGAATGAAAATGAAAAAGATCCTTGCAGCCTTACTTGCGACCGCGATGTCCCTGTCCCTGGTTGCCTGCGGCGGCGGCGGTGGAGCCGCCAGCTCCACAAAACAGCCCGCTTCCTCCGGAAACGGGAGCAACCCTCCCGCCGCCAGCAGCACCCCCGCCCCCTCCGGCGATAAGGTCGCCCTCAAGGTGATCGCCGCCGAGTACGGCAAGCAGACCAAGGACTGGTGGGCCGGCTTCCAGAACGACTTCAACGCCGCCAACGAGGGCATCGACCTGAACGTGGAGGTCGTCTCCTGGAACGACATCTACACCGTGGTCAACACCCGCATCTCCAACAACGACGCCCCTGACATCCTGAACATCGACGTGTTCGCCGACTATGTCTCTGACGACCTGCTCCGCCCCATCAAGGAGTGCGTCTCTGACGAGACCTACGCCAAGTTCTACGACGCTTTCCTGGAGCAGTCCAACATCGACGGCACCATCTGGGCCATCCCCGACCTGGCCTCCGCCCGCGCCATGTACTACAACAAGGACATTCTGGACGCCGCCGGCGTAACAGAAGTGCCCACCACCTGGGCCGAGCTGAAGGCCGCCTGTGAGGCCATCAAGGCCCACGACGCCAACATCTACCCCTGGGGCGTGGATATGACCACCGACGAGGGCCAGGCCTGCTTCGCCTACTACTCCTGGACCAACGGCGGCGACTTCACCGACGCCTCCGGCAATTGGACCCTGAACAGCGCCGAGAACGTGGAAGCTGTTGAGTACATCGTCGGTCTGGTCAAGGACGGCCTGACCAACTCCGACCCCGCCACCCAGACCCGCTATGACCTGCAGGAGCTGTTCGCCGCCGGCAAGCTGGCTATGATGATCGGCCCCAACCAGATCTCCTCCTACGTGGCTAACTCCGAGAATCCTATCAACTTCGGCATCGCCTCCATCCCCGCCAACGAGGGCAAGAGCACCTCTTCCGTGGGCGTTATGGACCGGTTCATGGTCTTTGAGAACGAGGACACCGACGACAAGGTGGACGCCATCAAGACCTTCTTCGACTTCTTCTATGAGGACACCCGCTACTCCGACTGGGTCATCATGGAGGACTTCCTGCCCGCCACCAAGACCGGCGGTGAGATCATGGCCGCCGCCAACCCCGACGCCGCCAGCTGGATCGACATCGTGGGCTCCGCCAAGTTCTATCCCACCGCTCAGGCCAAGTGGGCCGACGTGAAGCAGGGCGTCATCAATGTGGAGCAGCAGGCCCTTCTGGGCGGCAATGTCCAGGAGCTGCTGGACGCGCTCCAGGGCCAGATCGCCGGCTAAGCCGCGCGCCCATTCAAATTCAGTTACCGCACGCAACCGTGGGGCCGGGCCAAAACGGCCCGGCCCCCGGTCTTCCAGCCGTTTTCCAAGGGCGGTCCCCTCCGCCTTTCGAAAGCGGCCGGAAGGCGCTCAACGATCAAATTATTAGGAGGTGTCTCCGTGAGTACAAAAACCCCAGCTGCCCCCGCGGCGCGGAAGACGGCAAATCAGCCGGAGCCCCGTCTGCCCAACCCCGGAAGCAAACACTTCTTCCGTACCGTCGAGCCCTACATCTGGATCGCCCCCAGCGTCATTCTGATGGCCATTTTCATCGTGACCCCCATTTTCAAGGTTTTTCAGCTGTCCATGAACAAGGTGACCCGGGCGGGCAAGCTGAAGGGCTTCAATAACTTTGAGAACTTCACTTCCGTTATCAAGGACCCCGCCTTCACCCTGGTGCTGAAAAACACCATCCTTTGGACCGTCGCCGTGGTGGTGATCTCCACCCTTCTGGGCTTCATCCTGGCCCTCATCCTGAACAACGAGTTCAAGGGCCGGAAAATCGCCCGGGCCATCGTGGTCTTCCCCTGGGCCACCACCCTGGTCATCCAGGCCAGCGCCTGGAAGTTCATTGTAAACACCGACTACGGCACCCTGAACGCTCTGCTGATGAAGCTGAAGATCATCAGCGCTCCCATGAACTGGACCTCCACCCCCGCCGCATGGTTTGCCTGGGAGATCGCCTGCGGTATCTTCGTCACCATCCCCTTTGTCTGCTTCTGCGTGCTGTCCGGCTTGCAAAGCATTGACACGTCCTACTACGAGGCCGCCACGGTGGACGGGGCGGGCTACTTCCAAAAGCTGTTCAACATCACCCTGCCCCTGGTCAAGTCCTCCCTGACGGTGTCCACCGTGCTGAACATCATCTACGTGTTCAACTCCTTCCCCATCATCTGGACCATGACCAAGGGCGACCCCGCCAACCGCACCGACACCCTGGTAACCTATCTATATAAGCTGGCCTTCTACAACGGCAAGCAGGGCGAGGCCTCCGCCGTATCGGTGATCGGCTTTATCATTCTGCTGTGCTGCGCCAGCGTCTACATGGTCTACACCCTGCGGAAAGGAGATGAGGAGCTGTGACCCAAACCGCCAAGAAGCCTGTCTCCATGAAGAAGACAATCCTGCGTCTGCTGCTCTACTTCGTGGTGCTGGATGTATGCGTCATCACCCTGTACCCCTACTTCGCCATGCTGTGTACCGCTCTGAAGAGCCGGGAGGAGATCTTCTCCGCCGCCGGTACTGTTCTGCCGGTCACCGCCCTGTGGTCCAACTTCATCGACATCTGGAGCCGGGCCCCCATGGCCAAATACATGCTCAACTCCATCCTGATCGCCGGCGGCTCCACCATCATCGCCATGCTGTGCGGCATCCCCGCCGCCTACGCCCTATCCCGGATGAAGTTCAAGGGCCAGACCGCCTTTTTGGGCTTTGTGATTGTCTCTCAGATGTTCGCCCCGGTGGTGCTGCTCATCGGCATCTATCAGGTCATGCAGGTCCTGCACCTGACGGACAGCATCCTGGGCCTGGTCTTCGTCAACGCCGCCTTTAATCAGGCCTTCACCATCTGGCTGCTCCGGGGCACCTTTATGGGCATCTCGGCGGATATGGAGCAAGCCGCCACCATTGACGGCTGCAACCGCATCCAGTCCATGATGAAGGTCCTCCTCCCTGTGGCCGCACCCGGCATCGTCACCACGCTGATCTTCATTTTCATCAACGCCTGGAACGAGTACACCGTGGCCCTGTGCCTCATCTCCACCGACACCCTCAAGCCCCTCACCGTGGGTATCAACACCTTCAACGGCTACAACATCATTGAGTGGCAGTACCTCTTCGCCGCCTCCATCTTCGCCATCATCCCGGTGGTCATCCTCTTTATGGGCATCGAGAAGAACCTGGTCAGCGGTCTGGCCTCCGGCGGCGTAAAGGGCTGACGACCCAAATTCAGTCTTGCATATCCCCCGCATATGATATAAAATAGAACCGCAAAACTGCTAAAGGAGTAATGCTGTATGAAAATCTTCCGTGAAAAGGATTATGACGCCATGAGCCGCCGCGCGGCCACCGTGATCGCCGGCGAGATCGTTCACAACCCCGCCTGCCTGCTGGGCCTGGCCACCGGCTCCACCCCCGAGGGGGCCTATAAGTACCTGGTGGACTGGTATAAGCAGGGCCTGCTCAGCTTCCAGAACGTGCGCTCCGTCAACCTGGACGAGTATGTGGGCCTGGCTCCCGACCACGACCAGAGCTACCGCTATTTCATGCAGAGCAACCTGTTTGACCATGTGGACATCGCCCCCGAGAACACCCGGGTGCCCGACGGCCTGACCAAGGACGCCCTGGCCTTCTGCGCCGATTACGACGCTTACATCCGGGCCCAGGGCTATGTGGACCTCCAGCTGCTGGGCATTGGCCGCAACGGCCACATCGGCTTCAACGAGCCCGACGACCATTTCGTCAAGGAGACCCATGTGGTGGACCTGGCCGAGAGCACCATCGACGCCAACGCCCGCTTCTTCGCCAGCCGGGACGACGTGCCCAAGCAGGCCATCTCCATGGGCATGGGCGCCATCATGGGGGCCAAGAAGGTCCTTCTGTGCGCCAGCGGCGAGGACAAGGCCGACGCCATCTGCCGGGCCGTCTCCGGGGCGATTACCTCCCAGTGCCCCGGCTCCATCCTCCAGCTCCACCCCAACATGGTCCTGGTGGCCGACGAGGCCGCGCTCAGCAAGCTGATCGCCTCTGGAGTAGAGGTATGAGAATTGTCAACGGTCAGGTCTTTGACCTGGAGCAGGGCTTTGTCAGCCGGGACCTGTGCACCGACGGGGCCCTGATCGCTCAGACCAGTGGCGACGGCCAGGAGTTGGACGCCAGCGGCTGCTATGTCATCCCCGGGCTGGTGGATGTCCACTTCCACGGCTGTGTGGGGGAGGATTTTTCCGACGCCACCCCCGACGGTCTGCAAAAAATCGCTGATTTCGAGCTGTCCCAGGGAGTCACCTACATCTGCCCCACCGGCATGACCCTCCCTGAGGACCAGCTCACCGCCATCTGCAAGACCACCGCCGCCCACCGGGCCAAAAATCCCGGCGGCGCGGAGGTGGTGGGGGCCCATCTGGAGGGACCCTTCCTGTGCATGGCAAAGAAGGGCGCCCAGAACGGCGACTACCTCCACGCCCCCGACGCCGAAATGCTCAAGCGCCTCCAGGAGGTCGCTGAGGGCTCCGTCCGTCTGGTCACCCTGGCCCCCGAGGAGCCCGGGTCTGTGGAGTTCATCAAGGCCGCTAAGGACATGGGCATCCATGTATCCCTGGGCCACACGGTGGCCAACTACGACACGGCCAAGGCCGCCTTTGAGGCGGGGGCCGACCACGCCACCCATCTGTACAATGCCATGCCCCCCCTGGCCCACCGGGACCCCGGCGTCATCGGCGCGGCCTATGAGTGCCCCCACGTCAAGCCCGAGCTGATCTGCGACGGCATCCACATCCACCCCGCGGTGGTGCGCCTCACCTTCGGCCTGTTCGGCAAGGAGCGGATGATCATCATCTCCGACTCCCTCCGGGCCACCGGCATGCCCGACGGGGAGTACCCCTTCGGCGGACAGATGATCGAGGTCCACGGCAACCGGGCCACCATCCTGGGCCACCCGGAGACCCTGGCCGGTTCGGTCACCAGCCTGATGGGCTGTCTGCGTCAGGCCATCTCCTTCGGCATCCCCGCCGCCGACGCCGTCCGGGCCTGCACCTATAACCCCGCCCAGTCCATCGGCATCGACGGCCGCGCCGGTACCCTGGACGTGGGCAAGGAGGCCAGCATCGTCCTGCTGGACCAGAAGGATCTGTCCATTAAGGCGATTATCTTTAAGGGGCAGAAGATATAAGAGAGCACCAAAAGCCTCCTTTTCCCCGCAAGGGGGACGCGATAGCCGTAAGCGGCAGAGCCGCTAACGGCTATCCAGCGAAAGGAGGTGCCCCAGTTCGCAAACTGGGGCGGAGGATTGATTTCGCCGCAGGCGAAATGTGCGAAGCAAACGAGGTCTTAGAGCCTCATGTAGGGGCGGATATCATCCGCCCGTCAGGTCTAGGCGATGTCCAGCGGGCGGATAATATCCGCCCCTACAAGGACGCACCCCCCGCAGGAGCCCGTAGGGCGGGACGACTCGGCCCGCTGTCCACGGAAAGCGGGGCCCTTTGGGAGAACGGCGCGCCGGGGTCGTCGCGCCCTACACGGGTTTACTTCGTATGTTTTGCTTCGCAAAACGCAATCCTCAGTCACGGCTTCGCCGTGCCAGTCCCTCTCAAAAGGGGCCTTGGGAGGAGACCTGCGCATTTCCCATTCCCCGTTGGAACAAGCGGACCCGTCCGCTTTTCCAAATATAATTCAAGGGCCGGGAGGCTACTCCATCACTATAGTCCCCGGTACCAAACAAAAGGAGGAAAAAAACCGCTGCGGCTTGCGGTGCGGCAGTGTGGAGACCTGTCGTAAAGCTCCCGGGGACTTCGCTGCTCCGGGACGAGATGGAGAAGGCGGTGGCCGCTCCATCAAAGCCGAATGCTATGGCAACTCTGAACCTGAAGAACATCCAGAAGATCTACCCCCACAGCAACGACCAGAAGAAGGCCAAGAAGAAAAAGGGCGAGCCCGAGAAGAAGACCAACCTTCAGGTCACCGACCAGGGCGTCATCGCTGTCCAGTCCTTCAACCTGGACATCGCCGACAAGGAGTTCATCGTGCTGGTCGGCCCCTCCGGCTGCGGCAAGTCCACCACCCTGCGGATGGTGGCCGGTCTGGAGGAGATCTCCGGCGGCGAGCTGTACATCGACGGCAAGCTGATGAACGATGTGGAGCCCAAGAACCGGGACATCGCCATGGTGTTCCAGAGCTACGCTCTGTATCCCCACATGACGGTGTATGAGAACATGGCCTTCCCCCTGAAGCTGCGCAAGATGGACAAGGACGAGATCGACCGCCGCGTGAAGGAGGCCGCTGAGATCCTGGACATCACCCAGTATCTGGACCGCAAGCCCAAGGCTCTGTCCGGCGGCCAGCGTCAGCGTGTGGCCATCGGCCGCGCCATCGTCCGCGAGCCCAAGGTGCTCCTCATGGACGAGCCTCTGTCCAACCTGGACGCCAAGCTCCGGAACCAGATGCGCGCCGAGATCATCAAGCTGCGCCAGAAGATCAACACCACGTTCATCTACGTCACCCACGACCAGACTGAGGCCATGACCCTGGGCGACCGCATTGTCATCATGAAGGACGGCTTCATCCAGCAGATCGGCACCCCCCAGGAGGTCTTCGATCACCCCGCCAATCTGTTCGTCTCCGGCTTCATCGGCATGCCCCAGATGAACTACTTTAACGCCAAGCTGGTCAACGAGGGCGGCAAGTACGCCGTGGCCGTGGAGAACTGCAAGGTCGTTCTCTCTGACGAGAAGCAGAAGAACCTGACCGCCAACAAGGTGCAGCCCCAGGACATCACCCTGGGCGTCCGTCCCAGCCACATGGTTCTGTCCAAGCAGCCCGGCAACACCCTCACCGCCACCATCGACGTGTCTGAGCTGATGGGCAGCGAGGTCCACTTCCACGCCAATGCCAACGGCAAGGACGTGGTAGTGATTGTTCCCACCATGAACGCTGACGGCGAGCGCATCGACTCTTACCACGCCGGCGACAAGCTGAACCTGACCTTCAGCGGCAACGTCTGCCACGTCTTTGCCAAGGACGGCAAGAATCTGGAGTTCTAATCCTTCCTCCCCGGAAAAATACCGGCCCCGCCTTTGATGGAAAGGCGGGGCCGGTCCTATTTATCCGTTTTTCTTGCGGGCCGAGACCAGGAGCATCATGGGCCGACGCAGCTCGTCCCTCATGCCGGGCAGGTCCATCATGTGCTGGGGCGGCTGGGGCTCCACGACCTGCTGGAGCTGGAAGCCGCAGTCCGTCAGCGTCCCCAGGTAGGTGGTCAGCGTGCGGTGGTATTTGGTGACCGGCTCCCCCAGAAAGACGGCGGCACGCGCGCCCTCCAGGTAGTAGCGGTCCACCGGGAAGTGGAGGATGTTCCCCTCCCCGTCGTATATCCAGTCCTGGGAGCCGTAGGCGGTGAAGACGGGGTGCTCCACCGAGAAAATGAGCTGTCCCCCTGGCTTTAGCCAGCGGCTGATGCGCTGAACCAGGGCGGGGAAGTCCTGAATATAGTGGAAGGCTAGCGAGCTGAGCACCACGTCAAAGCTGCCGTCAGGAAAGGACAGGTCCTCCATAGCGGCCTGACGGTACTGGATGTTGGGGCCGGAGTTGCGCCGGGCGGCCTCCTCCAGCATGCTTTGGGAGATATCGGTCCCCAGCACCGAGGCCGCGCCCTGCCCGGCGGCGTATTTGCAGTGCCAGCCGTAGCCGCAGCCCAGGTCCAGCAGGGACAGCCCCCGGAAATCAGGCAGGAGCTTTTGAAGTTCGGCCCACTCTCCAGCTCCTGCCAGCCCCTGTTGGGACCGGGCCATCTGGCCGTACTTTTGGAAAAAGATGGGGTCGTCGTATTTATTTTCCTTCATAAGATCAGATCCTGTCTTGTATCTAAAAACTCAGCAGCGCTCCCCCGCAGGGGCGGGCTGGGACTGAGGGTTGGGCTGCGCGCAGTACTTCGCGATGAGCCTCGGGGTGAAGCGGAGGAAGAGGGCGGTGGACATGACGCAGGCGATTGCGTCGCAGAAGGGCTCGGCGGCGAAGGCGGCGGCTGCGGTGAACAGCACGGGGAACAGCAGGACGCCCACCAGGAACAGGCTCTTGCGGAACAGGGAGCAGAACAGGGCCAGGTGGACGTTGCCCAGGGCGGTGGACATATCGGTTACCATCCACTGGGGGGCCATGAACAGTGTCCCCGCCGTGTAAATGGTGATGTACTTCACGCTCCGGGTCAGCACCTCGGCGTCGTCGGAGAAGAACCGGACAAAGTGGGGGGCAAAGAACTGAGTGGCCCCCAGCATGAAGGCGGAGAAGGTCAGGCAGAGGAGAAAGACGCCCAGCAGAGCCTGTTTGACCCGCTTGGCGCTGCCGGCGCCTAGGTTGAAGCTGACCACCCCCTGACAGCCCAGGGTGATGCCGCTCATAGGCATGAAGATCAGGAGGATATAGCTCTGAACGATGGCGGCGCAGGTAATGAGGATATCCCCCTCTCCGGGCCCGCCCCGGTGCTGGAGGGTGGAGTTGAGGACGATGAGAATGACGCTGTCCAGAGCGTAGGTGAGGAAGGGGGACATCCCCAGGGACACCACCCGCCGGCACAGCTTGGGGTCCAGCCGCCCCCAGCGCAGAGGGACGGGGAGGCTGGGCAGGCGCAGGGAGACCAGCACAAAGATGCAGGCCGCCCCCTGGGAGATGACGGTGGCCCAGGCCGCGCCGGACACCCCCATCCCCAGCCCGAAGATGAAGACTGGGTCCAGGACAATGTTCAGAACCGCGCCCAGCACCACCGTCCCCATGCCCAGGCCGGACCGGCCCTGGGCGATCAGGAAGCTGTTCAGCCCACCGGAGAGCAGGGCAAAGGCGGTGCCGGCGATGTAGATGGTGATGTAGTTCATAGCGTAGGGGAAGGTGTCCGCGCTGGCCCCGAACCACCACAGAAACTGCCGCCTCAGCAGAAAAAACAGCAGGCTCAGTCCCACGGCCAGCCCCAGCAGCAGACGGAAGCAGTTAGACAGCAGCTGGGAGGCCCCCTCCTGGTCTCCGCCGCCCAGCTTCATGCCCATCAGCGGCGTGCCGCCCAGGCCCACCAGCAGGGAGAAGGAGGAGAGCAGAGCGATAATAGGCCCACAGACCCCCACGCCCGCCAGGGCCAGACTGCCGACCTCCTCAATAT
Organism: Firmicutes bacterium ASF500; assembly: GCA_000492175.2. Classification (NCBI taxonomy): domain Bacteria; kingdom Bacillati; phylum Bacillota; species Firmicutes bacterium ASF500. The sequence continues at coordinate 2,752,191 of CP097573.1, forward strand.
GTCCAATGAACATCCGGTCCACAATGCTGTACAGCACGTTAATCAGCTGGGCCAGCATGGTGGGGATGGCCAGGCGGAGCAGCAGTCCAGGTATGGGGTCGGTCCCTAAATTGTTCTTCCGTTTCAAAACAGTCAACTCCTGTGGGATAATCTGGGCTGTGGGCTATTATACTCAGCCCAGGGGAAAAGTCAAGAGGAGGTGATGAAAATGGAGCGTCCCCCAGGGAGACGCTCCATTTCTTAAATTTACCGGATCTCGCTGTGGCTGACCCGCTTGATCTGCCCCCAGGTCCCCTTGTTTTTCCGATAGCCCAACAGGGCGCTGAGCCGGGTGAAGTCAAAGACGAACCGGAAGAAGACATTTTCGATCAGGCACATGACGCAGGCCCGCAGGACATCCTGAAAGCTGATGCGGAGGTTCTGGGTGTAGATGCGCTGAAAAAAGGCGGTGATGGTGAGGATAGAGCTGTACAGGGCGAAGAGCAAATAGAACCGGAGGATAAACTGCCAGTCCAGCGGCCCCACGATGGCGGCGGCGAAGGTAACGGCCAGGCCCACCACCTCGATAATCGGGGAGTACAGCTCATAGAGCAGGTAATAGAGGTAGGAGGCGGTGCCCACCATGCCGAAGCGGGATTTCAGGAACATGAAGCGGTACCGGGTGATGCACTGAAACAGGCCGATGTGCCACCGGCGGCGCTGTTTGAAGAGGTCCCGCAGGGTGGAGGGGGCCTGACTCCAACAGACGGCGTTGGGCTCATAGCGGATGGAGTAGCGGGTCAAGTTGTTCCGGCAGTAAACGTGGAGCTTGGCCACCAGCTCCATGTCCTCCCCCAGCACGTCGGTGGCATAGCCGCCGGCGGCTATGACCACGCTCTTTTTGAACAGGCCGAAGGCTCCGGAGATGATGAGGTTGCCGTTGAAGCCGTCCAGCAGGATACGGGAGGCCAGGAAGGAGCGGTCGTACTCCATGACCTGCATACTGGTCAGGAAGTTCCAGGGCAGGTGGTAGGTCATGGACTGGCCGGGCTCCCGCTTGATGGCAGGGTTGTAGTCGAGGCACTGGGCCACCCGAATCAGGCCGCCCACGGCCACCACGTTGTCGTCCTCCATAACGGGCTGGACAATGCGCTCCAGGGAGTCCCGCTGGAGGATGGAGTCGGCGTCGATGCACAGGAAGTAGGGGTATTGGGAGGCGTTGATGCCCGCGTTCAGGGCGTCCCCCTTGCCGCCGTTTTCCTTTTGCAATAAAGTCAGATGGACCCGGGTGCCGGGCGCCTCATAGATGGCCCGGATTCGTTTGCAGGGGATGCTCCGGCGGATGGGGCGGCTGACCTTCTTCATATGAAAGTGGTCGATGAGCACCTGGACGGTGTTGTCAGTGGAGCCGTCGTCCACCACGATGATCTCGTAGAGCTGATAATCCAGCTCCAGCAGGGACTTTACGCTGTCCAGAATAGTGACATCCTCGTTGTGGGCGGGCACCAGGACGGAGACGGGGAAGTAGAAGCTGTGCTTCAATTCGTTTTTGATGGCGCGCATCTGGTCCGCCTGATAGAGCCGCCAGGCCCCGATAGCCACCGACAGGAGGAGATAGGAGGCGTAAAGCAGCAAATAGAGAAGGAAAAAGGTCTCCGTCACGCCCAGGGCAAGGTAAACAAACTCGCTCATACCGCCGCTGGTACCTCACTTTCCGCCTCGTCCGGCTGGACCCCCAGGATGTATTCCAGCATTTCGGCGGCGTAGCGGTCGCCGGAGAAGCCGTCCTTGGTGTCCGCCCAGGTGACCCCCAGGGTTTTCAGGGAGCGGGCGGCGTTCTGGCGGACGTACCAGTTGGGACTGCGCAGGGCGTCCTGGAGGGCCTGCCGGGTCTCGCCCCCGGGGTAGGAGGCCAGGGAGGAGGCCGCCGCGATGGACAGCTCGCCCCGCCCCTCCGTCTCCCCCTTCAACAGCAGAAGGAGCGTTGGCTGGGCTCCGGGGATGGCGTGACGGCGGAAGTAGCGCACCAGAGTGAACCGGGTCTCGGCGGGCAGTTCCTCCAGCTCCAGTTCCCGGAGAAAGTCCTCGGCGAAGCCGTCGCCGGTCAGGGAGTCGGCAAAGCGGACGACGCCCACCTGGAAGCACTCGGCCAGGTCGCCCCGACAGCCCCACAGCCGGGTGGCCAGAGGGTTCTTGTCCCCCTGGAAGCGGCCCAGCCCGTCGGACAGCAGGCGGGGGTCGTGATACCAGCCCCGCTGGCTCATCAGGATAAAGGCGTGCTCAATCGACTGGATGTTTCCCAGGGCGTAGAGGGCGCTGAGCACATTTTCCCGGCTGTACACGGTGGAGTTGTCCAGATAGCCCAGAAGCTGTTCCGCCAGCGGACTGCGCTGTTCCCCCACCGGGGGGTAACAGGCGGCGGTGACGTAGGCGAAAAAGGCCTGCTCCATAGCCGGCTTCTCTCCATAGGACTGGGCCAGTCTGAGGACGAGGCCCCGGTTCTCCTGAGAGAAGGCGGCCGCCTCCTCCGGCTGGTCGGTGGCCCGGTCCTCGATAGCCTGATAAAAGGCGGTGAGTTCCTGAATGTGCCGCAGGCGGCGGAAGAGCTGGTTGGAGTTCCAGATTGGCATCTCCTGGGCGGCGCTGTTCAGATAGGCCTTCCAGCGCTGAACCCTCCGCTTCTGCCTCCGCTTCACGCTGGCGGAGCGGAGGATGGTCAGCAGATTGAACAGAAGCAGAACCACGCAGATGAAAATATAAAAATAGATCACGATGTTAACTGGCAACCGCAATGCTATCGCCCCCTTTCCAGCTCGATTGTACGACGTAATAGCTCTCCTTCAGCCGCTCCCGGTACTCCAGGCGTTTCCAGCCCTTGACCCGGAGGGAGGCCATGGGGATCGCGTCTCCCTCGCCCTCTCGGGCCGCGCCCACCCAGAGGGTCTTGATCTGCTTCAATTCCACGCCATAATACTGATAGTAATCCCGGTGGACCCCCATGGCGGCGGGGTCGCCCACGTTCAGCAGGAGCCAGGGCAGACGAATCTCCACGCAGTCCGCGCCGAAGCAGAAGTCCGCCAGGGAGCTGTACTGCTCTGTGGAACTGTCCCCGCTGCCGTGGACCAGCTTTCCGGTCTCCCAGACCCCCAGGCGCTGGAGGGCCCGGGTCTCCGGGGTCAGGTTTTCCACCAGCAGGGGATTTTGCACCGCCATGCCCAGGGGCACGAAGCGGCCGCTGTCCCGGGCCGGGGGATCGAGGAAGGGGTCCTCCCCCTCCGTCTCATACAGGAAGCGCTCCCGCAGGGGGTCGTACCGCTCCTGCACCAGCAGACGGGTGTTGTCCGTCCCGTCCAGGCAGAGGAGGAAATCGGCCTCCCGCTGAAAGGTCAGGGCGGGGCTGAGGCAGGCGGCGCCGCCCGCCTCGGGGGAGAGGTCCAGGGGGAGGTAGACCCGCTCCTCCCGGCTGACGCCCTCCAGGAGCAGATACAGCCCCTCCGCGTCATACCGGGCGGACAGCCGCAGGCCGTCCCGCTCCATAAGCAGGTCCCCCTCTGACCACTCGCCGGGACTGCCGTCCACCACGCAGGCATCCTCCGCCCCCGGCTCGAAGGCCATCAGTCCGTAGTTCTGGCCCTCCGACTGGAGATCGTGCCAGAGGTACTGCCCGGCGGGGGCGGCGGCAAAGGCGGTGTTCCAGCTCTTCCGCTCCCACTCGTCCTGCCAGGTGGACAGGAAGCCCCCGGCCCAGCCGCTGGCCTCCAGGGCCCGGCTGATCTCCACGAGCCGCTGTCCCTGGGCCCTCTCGTCATAGGGGGGCGTGTTCAGGCGGGCCGCCCCCCGGCTGGAGGAGAAGCCGTAGCCCGCCGCGATCACCGGCATGGTGTGGTACCGGCTGAGCAGCTCCAGGTAGCCGCCGTAGGGCTCACTGGTGGGCAGTCCCTCCAGAAGGGGGCCGAGGGTCTGCCGCTGTCCGGCGGAGAGCCGGATGGAAAAGCTGTCGCAGAAGTCATAGAGCTGGTAGGCGGCGAAGCGGCCCGCCTCCATGGAGGGGAGAGGGACCACGTGCTCCGGGTCGGTCCGGGCGTGCTTGGCCAGCTGACGGGCGTAGATCTCCTCGTACTCCAGAAAGTCGTGGGAGGGGGCGCAGAGGAAGCTGATGGGCCGCTGCGCGTTGTATTTGTCGGTCTCATAGTGGGTGATTCCGTCCATGACCTGAGCCATCACCGCCTCGAAGGGGGTGGCCTCCGCCGTGGTCTGGAAATAGGTCCCCTGGTAGACGCCGGAGTGGAGGGTGCTGTGGTCGGTGTAGGAGATGGTGTCCGGGGACCACTCGGTCCCCACCAGGAAGCCCGCCGTCCAGGGGGAGACATCCTTCCGATAGGAGCTGCCGTCCCGGGTCATTCCGCCGGCCTGGTTTTTCCGCCCGTGCACCACGTCCACCATGCCCCTGCCGTTCCGCAGAAGGGCGTCCAGGAAGTCCTTGTCATAGGCGTCCTTGGAGCCGAAGCCCGCGCTGTCGCTGACGCCGAAGCCCTGGAGGAGGTACAGCGGCTGGGTATGGCTGGTGTTGTAGGCATAGAGGGCGTTGTAAAAGTCGTCGTCCAGGATGGCGGCCGCCCGGACGGCGTTGGCCCCCATCTCCCCGATGGCCTCCAGCCAGCGGAGATAGTCCGCCTCCGTGGGGGCGTAGGAGGAGGCGTAGTGCCCCGGGAGGGAGGAGGATATGTCCACCCCCCGCAGGAGCATGGCGTCATAGCCTTGCCCGTTCCAGCGCTGGAACGAGATGCCTTCCGTCCGAAAGGGGACGGAAGGCCCATCCCGCTCTCCGAGCCGCAGATAAAAACCGCCATAGAATACGGACAGATAGAGCCCGACTCCCATGACCAGCAGCAGCACCGCCGCCGCTATGAATTTTCTCATTCAATCCTCCTGTCTAACGTACCCGCTGATTGGCGGAGTAGGAGGGGTGGCAGTACTGCCGCAGGGAGTCGATATGCTCGTCCATCCACTGGCCCCGGTCCACAATGTATTCTATCATCCATTCCACCGCCTCCTCATAGCTGGAGGGGTTCACGTCCCGCGAGGTGTCGTCACTGCCGATGGCGGGGAAGCGCCGTTCCTGGTCGCTTACCTGATCTGGATCGAAGGTATAGCCCCAGACAGAGAAGTTCCGGTCCACAGCGGTGCCCAGCCAGGACTCGATCTCCTTCTCATAGGCCAGCAGCCGCTCCTCGGAGAGAACGCCCTGCCTCAGCTGGCGGTAGCGGGAGATCACCCGCTCCACAAAGTCCTCATCCTGCATCAGCTTGGCATACCAGCCCCGCTGGGAGAGAAGAAATCCCCGGCTGGCAATGGGCCGGAAAAAGTTGTCAAAGGCGTTGTTAAAGTCCCACACCGGTCCAATGGACAGCTTGCCCCGGACGTCTTGGTAAAAATAGGTGGAATTTTGAAATAAGTCGTTGACACCGCAGAACTCCATCAAGATATAGTAATTCACAAAGGAATCCATATCCAGCTCCTGCCTCCAGAGGTCGGATCCACTCAGCATCTCCGGAGAGTACAGCATTCGCTCGGCTTGGTTGTAATCAGCCTCCACATAGCTGTGGACCTCCGGGGTCTGATTTTGGATGCCGGGGTACAGAAGCTCCAGATTGCGGTCTATGCCTGGCTCAAGTCGGTAGGTGTATTCGCTGAAGCTGTTCAGTCTTTTGTCTGGATTAGTCCAACTATCAATTCGAACCAAGTAGCTGAACACCGGGTCCCCCGGCTCGTATTCCCGCAGGGCAAGCCGGTTTTCGTCCACATCGATGGTCTCCATCAGGAGGTAGACCCCCTGGTACTCTCCATCCAAAATCAGCTCGCAGAAGCGGGTATCCGGCACCCAGGTCCCCATCACCTCCGCCGAGAGGTTCATGCACATGTAGTTGCGCATCAGCGTCTTATCCAGGAAGGGGCCGTGGAGGGCCCACTCCTTCCCGCTCTTCATGCCCAGCAGCCCCATCCGCCGGTCGTTCAGGGGGTCGCCGTCCTTCACCGTCTTCAGGAGAAAATTGCCCTTGGTGAAGAACCGGGAGCTGTTGCCCCGATAGCGAAACAGGGCGGTCCCCGTGTCACTGGCGGGGTCGTCCTGATGGTGCCATACCCCCTCTGTGGAGACCGTGGAAAACTGGACCAAAATCTCCTCCTCGCCGTTGTCCCCGGTGAGGTAGCCCAGGAGGCTCCCGTCCTCCCCCTCATAGGGCCGGCCCGGAATGGTCTGGCCCCCGGTGTCAACGCGGATGATGGGCAGATGGGTGCACAGCTCCGCCCCGCCTCCACAGGAGGGGCAGGGGCCCAGGTCCGCCTCGGAGGGCTGGGACAGGTGCTGTTGATACCGGTGCACGCCGGTCCGGCCCCCCAGGTCCTGAAACAGGATGGACATCAGCAGCACGCATACCACCATGCCCGCCATGACCGCAACGCTTCGACGCATAGCCGTCACCCGCTGATCTCGTCGCTCTGGGTCACGGTGTTCACATACTCGGTGCCGCCCAGAGCGTACAGGGCGTCGGAGATGTCCACGTCCTTCTGATAGTTCATCTGCCAGACCTTTCGGGGCATCTCATAGATCAGCTCCACATGGTCCGGCGTGGTGTTGCGCACCCGGAGGAGGGCCCGCTGATTGAAATAGGAAAAGACAATCCGCTCCATGTCCGTGCTGCGGTCCTTGGCCCCCCGGATAATCAGCAGGATGCGGTTCTCGTTCCGCACCCGGCCCAGAGCGAGGAGCACCACAAAGACCATCGCCGTGCCAACGCCGGCCACCAGATAGTCCCCCACGCCGCAGCAGATGCCCACGATAATGGTCCAGAAGATGTAGGCGGTGTCCCGGGAGTCCTTGATGGCCGTCCTAAATCGGACGATGGACAGCGCGCCCACCATGCCTAGGGACAGGGCGATGTTGTTGCCGATGACGGTCATCACCGTGGCGGTCAGTATGGTGAGGGACACCAGGGACACGTTGAATTTTTTGCTGTAGGCCGTGCCCGCGTGGGTGTACCAGTAGGAGATGTAGATGGCGGCGCTGAGTACCGCTGAGGCCGTGATATGCAGTACAATCTCCTGTGTGGTCAGGGTCCCGCTCTCGGCCAGGAGCTGCGCGAGATACTCTCTCATAGTCTGGGTCTCCTTAGAAGTAGAAATGTTTGCTGACCGTTCGGCTCAGACAGTATTTGCTGACCGAGAGCTCCCCGTTGGCCGCGCCGCTGAGCATATCCTTGATGTAGCTCAGCAGGAAGCCGTTATATTTTACCTCCAGCACCACCAGAGATTGGTCCTGCACAGGGTATTGGCAGAGGCTGCCGTCGAAGATGTTGAAATTACTCTCGGTGGCGATGATGTGGTGGTCGAAGGTCACTCGAATCTTGTTCTCCTTGGCGATAAAGGCCCTCCGGCGGTACTCCACCACCGCCCGGGGGCGGTAGCAGTGGAGATTCATCACGGCGTAGCACTCCTGGGCCAGGGGCTCGGGACAGGCCAGCAGGCCGCTGAAATCCCCCCGGGTCAGGCGGACGGCCTCCTCCCGGGGCAGGCGGAGTGAACGTTTTTTCTGCATAGCCCCCTCCTTCTGCTTTACCTCCAGCAGGGCGAAGGGGCTGTCCGGGCCGTAGCACCGGAGCCGGATTTTTCGCCGGATGGACAGGCCGTCCAGCTTCTCCTGAAAGTCCCGGTCGTCCAGGGAGTCGAAGTAGAGGGAGCGGATGGGATAGCCGTCCCCCCGGTTGTGGGCGTCCTCCAACATGAATTTTGCCAGGTTGCCGCTGTGATAGTAGTAATCGGGCAGGCCGATGAGAAATTTTTTCTCCTGCCGCAGGACCTCGTTCACCGGTTCAGCACCTCCCTCAGCGCCTTGTAGTCGTGATAGGCGATGGAGACCGGCTGATCCGGATAGGCTTGCTTCACGCTGATATAGCTCTCCTCCAGGGCCTTGAGGCCGGGCTGATAGTAGGTGTTGACCTCCCGGATTCCCCTGCCGTCGGCCTTTTGCAGCTCGTAGATGGTGATGATGCCCTTGCCGTGCTTCCGGGCCAGGGCCGCCTCGGTGGCGATGTTCTGGACCTCGGAGCCCCGGTAGTAGTTCATCACCGCCACGCTGTCGCAGCCGTACTGAATCAGCTCCTCCAGACCGGCATCCAGCCCCTTGTTGTCATAGTGCCAGGGTATGCAGGCGATTACCTCCAGGCCGTACTCCCGGGCCAGGGCGTAGGCCCGCTTCATGCCGGAGACGTAGCTGTCCATAACTTTGCCGGGGTTTTCGTCCCACTGGTCCAGGGTGTAGGGTTCCACGTCCAGCACGATGCCCGCCAGCCGGGGGACGGCCTCCCAGGAGGCGCCGTCCGCCTCCCGCCGCTCCAGAAATTTCCGGGCGATCCGCCGGTTGAAGGAAGCCGCCTCCTCCACCGCCTCGCACAGCCGGACCCCCTCCGGGTCCAGCCCCCAGGAGGGGTCTCCGGTGAGGTGATAGACGGTGACGCCCTCCTCCACGGCCTGCTCCGCGAAGAGGGACATCTGCTCCTGACGGCTGTTTTTGGCGGAGAAATGCTGATACAGCGCCGTAGCCCCCCGGGCCTTCATCGCGGAGAAGATTTCCCCGTCGGTCTGGTTGACAACCTCGGAGCTCCAGGAGAACACCCCGGCAGAGCCGCCGGGGGGCGGGAGCAGTCCGGCGAGCTCAGAGGCGTAGACCGACGAGCCCAGAGACAGCGCCGCGTAGAAAAAGGCAAGCATACAGCAGCCCATCCCCAGAAGGACCTGACAGCAGTCCCGCCTCCGGAGGCGAGGCCGGCGGAGCGGGCTGGCAAAGTGGCTCAGCCCCCGTGTGTAAATAATCTGCTGCACACAGAACGCACCTCCCGCGCTAAAATCTTTGCGGAAAATTAAGGAACTACTGATTAAAGTACCCTGTAAATACGTAAGCAGCCAAAATGAATGTAAAACCGAACGCCGGAAAATAGCTCGATGATCTGGGTGTCTTTCATCTTTCTACTTTCCCTCTTAATATAAAGACAGTTTTTTTATCGCCGCCGTTGCACTCAAACGAAAAATTATGGTCAGTGGTTCCTCAGTGGTTTCTTAACAAAGAAAACGTTGACAATCTCCAAACTATATGATAAACTATTTTCTTCTCAAAAGCAAGGAATAGTTGCAGAAACACACATTTTTCTGCAAAATTGTCCTGCCGGGACTTGGAGGTCCCAGGAATTTCCGCCTAACCGCGCTGGCGCTCCGTTTCGTTCTTTTCGCCGATCATGTGCTCCGCTTCCATGCCTGCCATGAAGATTAACACCTTCGATACCCGTTCTGTAGACATTTCTGTGATCTTTCGGATCGCTGTTTCCTTGTCCAGTGTCATCATGCCGCTGCCTCCTTCCGGCTGTTGAATGATTCAAGTATAAATCAACCAATTCATGCTGTCAATATATTTTCTTGACTTGTTCAAGTTTCTTTGGTATTGTATTATTGTTTGTTAGGAGGGACACCATGAACCAGTGTGATCGAATCAGACAAATACTAAAGGAAAACAAATTGAAGCAAAAACAGTTCGCTTTGGCGATTGGCGTGACTGAGAGCTATATTTCAAAGCTTTTGAAGGACCCGGATATTCGTCTGTCTCAATCCCTGGCAGTTTTGATCGAAGAAAAATATGGCTACAGCGCCGGATGGGTCCTGAACGGAACGGAGCCGAAGTTCAAGCAGGTGAGCAGGGACAGGTCCTTGTCTGAGATCCACCAAAAGGCGCTGGCACAGCTGGAAAAAATGAACGACGAGCAGGTGAAGGCTGTTTTAGCGTTCATCAATTCCCTGGACGAGCTGGAGAAATCCCTCCAGCCCGCCCCGGATGAGCCCGAAATATGATGCAGGTACGTCTGTACCTGCATTTTCAAATGGGCGGCTGGCCCGTTCCCCTTGACAAAACCGCCAAATGCGCCTAGAATGAACAGGAACCGCAGTACAATCGAACACAGGGGCGCTGGGAGCTTAGTTCCCGGCTGAGATGCAGAGGCCAACACAGCGGTCTCCGGTCCCTTGAACCTGATCCGGGTAATGCCGGCGTAGGAAGTGGAAGAGAGATTTTGCCGTCGTCTCCTCTAAGACCGCACTACACCCGTCCGGATGTAATGCGGTATCTTCACTTTTGGGAGGAAACGATGATGACAAAAAACAAAGCTACCCGGATGCTGGCGGAGGCCGGCATCATGATCGCCCTAGCTCTGGTGTTGGGGATGATCAAGCCCTACGAATTTCCCAACGGAGGCTCGATCTCTCTGGAGATGCTCCCCCTGTTCCTGTTCTGTGTGCGTTGGGGCGTGGCCCCTGGCCTGGTAACCTGCACCGCTTTCGGCGTGCTTCAGATCTTTGTCCAGGGGGCGGTAGGCTATGGCTGGGTCTCCATTATCCTGGACTACATCGTGGCCCCCATCCCGGTCGCCCTGACTGGCGTGGGCAAGGGGCGGCCCGGCGGGATTTACTGGGGCAGCGTACTGGGAGCGGCCGGCCGCTTTCTGGTCCACTTTGCCAGCGGTATCACCGTTTACCGCATCCTGGCTCCCACCGAACTGATGGGCATGGTGTTCGACAACCCGTACGTCTATTCCTTTATCTATAACATCAGCTATATCGGCGTTGATCTGATCCTCTGCCTGGCGATTTTTGCTCTGGCATCCAAGGCTATGGGGAAATACTATCAGGGCGAGGACCTGAAATAAGCCCCCACCGGGGCGAAAGGAGGCCCCATGGGAAAATTTGACGGCATATTACTGGCCAGCGACTTTGACGACACGCTGTATGACGCTGCCCTCCAGATTCCGGAGCGCAGTCTGGAGGCCATCCGGTATTTCATCCGGGAGGGGGGCTACTTTTGCGTCTCCACCGGCCGGGCTCACCGGACCTTCGCCCCCTTCGCCACGCTGGTGCCCATGAACGCCCCGGCGGTGCTGTCCAACGGGGCGGCCATCTACGACTTTCAGGCGGACAGGGCGCTGGAGCAGACCTGCCTGCCCCGCAGCGCCCCCGCCGACCTGGCGGCGGTGATGGAGGCCTTTCCCTCCCTGTCCCTGGAGGTCTACCACGGGGAGGACATCTATGTCTGCAACCCCAATGAGATCACCTTTGCCCACCTGAAAAAAGTGAACTGCGACTATACCCAGTGCGCCATTTCGGACATGCCCACCCCCTGGGTGAAGGGCATTTTCCACCAGGAGCGGGAGGTTTTGCTCCCCGTCCAGACCTGGCTTCTGGAGCGGTGGGGGGAGCGGTATGAGGCCATTTTCTCCAACCCCCGCTACCTGGAGCTGACCCGCAAGGGGAGCAACAAGGGGGGCGGAGTGGCCCGGGTGGCCAGACTGCTGGGGGTCGCCCCGGACCGGGTGTACTGCGTGGGGGACAATCAGAACGACATCCCCATGCTGGCCCTGTCGGCCATCCCCTTCGCCCCCGCCAACTGCGCCAGGGAGGTCCGGGACTGGGGGGCGAGAATCCTGTGCTCCTGCGGCGACGGGGTCATCGGGGACATTGTAGATATTTTGGACGGCCTGTACCCCAGGCAGGGATAATAAAAATCCACCGGCAGGGCCGGTGGATTTTTATTACGTCAATTCCTTCCGCAATCGCTCCAGGGCGCGGCGCTCCAGGCGGGAGATCTGGACCTGGGAGACGCCCAGGACCCGGGCGGCGCTGGTCTGGGTGAGGCCCTTGTAGTAGCGCAGGTACATGACCTGCCGCTCCCGCTCCGGGAGGGCGGACACGGCGGCGCGGAGGGTGATGCGCTCCACCATCCCCTCCTCCTGGTTTCCTGTGGACAGCAGACCCTCCAGGGTGAGGCCGTCCTCTCCCGTCTCCGCCTGGAGGGAGATTACCGGGTCGGCCGCCGTCTCGGCGGCGGCGATGTCCTCGGGGGACAGGCCGGTGTGCTCCGACAGCTCGGACAGAGTGGGCTCCCGGCCCAGCTGGCTCAGCAGCTTGGCCTGGGCCGCGCGGATCATCACCAGCCGGTCCTTCAGACCCCGGCTTACCTTCACCGGGCCGTCATCCCGGAGGAAGCGGCGGATCTCTCCGGCGATTTTGGGCACGGCGTAGGTGGAGAACTGGGTGCCGAAGCTGGGGTCAAAGCCCCGAACCGCCTTGAGAAAGCCCAGACAGCCCAGCTGATACAGGTCATCCGGCTCCACCCCCCGGCCATAGTACCGGCGGACCACGCTCCAAATCAGGCCGTTATTCTCCAGCAAGACCTGCTCACAGGCGGCGGCGTCCCCCTCCCGGGCGGCCTCCAGCAGGGCGGAGCCGGTATACGGGCCGCTCAATGCCCGGCCCGGCGGGCGATTCGCCGGGCCATGGTGACAGTGGTTCCCTTCCCGGGGGTGGAGCGGACCCGCACGGTGTCCATAAAGCTCTCCATAATGGTAAAGCCCATACCGGAGCGGTCCTCGTTCCCCGTGGTGAACAGGGGCGTCCGGGCCTGTTCCACATCGGCGATGCCCACCCCCCAGTCCCGGACGGTGATCTCCAGCACGTTGCCCTCCTTGAGGCGCAGCTTCAGGACGATCCGGCCCAGGGTGTCGGGGTAGGCGTGGACGATGGCGTTGGTCACCGCCTCGCTGACGGCGGTCTTGATGTCGCTGACCTCCTCCAGGGTGGGGTCCAGCTGAGCGGCGAAGCAGGCCGCCGACGCCCGGGCGAAGCCCTCGTTGGCTGACCGGCTGGGGAACTCCAGTGTCACTTGGTTCTCAATTTTCATATGTAGCGCCTCCTTATTCAAACCGGATCAGCCGCTCCAGGCCGGCGGCCTGGAAGACTCTGCCCGCCTGGGGCGGGGTGTTGACCACCGTCATGGCCCCCTGCACCTGGGCCATCCGCCGCTGGGCCCGGAGGAGCACAGCGATGCCTGAGCTGTCAGTGAAGGACAGCCCGCTCAGGTCCAGGGTGAGCTGGCGGGGTTGGGCCTGGTCGATGCGCCGGTCCAGCTCCTCCATCACCGCTTTGGCTCCGTGGTGGTCCAGCTCCCCGTCCACCAGCGCCGTCAGGCGGCGCGCCTCCTCTTTACAGGTTACCGGCATAGGGAACCCGCTCCTCTCTTTGGGTAAAACCCATTATTTTCCAGTCCATTATAGAACAGCTCCCCTGTCAAATTTGAGCCATTTTTGTCAGTCAGGAGGTAAGATATGAAAATTGAAAAAAGAAGCTTGGACCCGCCGGGGAAGGGAGATCCCGCGGCGGGCCGGCTGAATGAAGGGTCGCTCAGCTGGGGCTGCGCATAGTCTTCCCTCTGAGCTGATGCTGGGCCCGCCACTCCCGGGGGGAGAGGCCGTACCGCTTGTGGAAGGCCCGGGAGAAGTGGAGCTGGTTGGGGTAGCCGCACATGGAAGCGATTACCCCGATGGAGTTGCCCGTCCCCTTCATCAGGTCGGCGGCCTTGGACAGCCGCAGCCGGATGAGAAATTCCTGGGGCGGACAGCCGGCGTACTCTTTGAAAATTTTGCTGAAATAGCTCCGGTTCAGCTTGCAGGTGTCGGCCAACTCCTCCACGGTGAGCTCCCGCCAGTAGTTGTGCTCCATGTAGGTGATGGCCTCCTGGATGTAGAAGTCCCGGAGCTGACTGCCCCGCAGCTCCCGCCGGGTGGAGGAGGACTGAATCAGCCCGTCCAGGAACAGGCACAGGTGGCCCACCAGATGGAGGGCGGAGGCTTCGGTGTGATCGGCGATGTAAAGCATGGTGTCCCGAAGGGCGTCCCCCTGAGCGGGGCTCTGGGGGCGGTAGATGGGCTGGGACAGGCCCAGCCCAGCGCTCTCAATGTACTCCGCCGCCCGCAGGCCGTCAAATTCCAGCCAGACGTATTTCCAGGGGTCGTCCTCGCAGGCGGCGTAGGTGGTCACCTGGCCGGGGCAGATGAGAAAGCCCTCCCCGGGCTGGAGCTGATACCGGGTGGTCTCGCCGTCCGGGCCGTCGGCGTCCAGCTGGCCATGGCCGGAGATGACATAGTGAAACAGGAAGTGATTGCGCACATAGGGGCCGAAGGAGTGCAGCGGAACGCACTGCTCCCAGCCATACTGATACAGCCGCAGGTCCATGAAATTCTCGTTGGGAAAGAGGGAAAAGGAGAAATCATCCAAAACGGGCACATCCTCTCTTCCGGCCCCGTTTGTTGAGAGGCCGCGAATTTTGTGGCGATATCATATCATGTCCGGCTCCAAAAACCAACTTAAAATCATGTAAATTTTTTACTTTTTGCAAAATTTTTTTTGCGGGAGGGAAAAACAGCGCTTTTTCATAGAAATTTTGGTCTAATTTCCCCTCCGCTCCTGCAAATTGCACAAAGGAAATCATGGGAACCATTGACAAATCGCCGGGACAGCTTATATAATGTAGCGTAGGAGAGTTGGGCCTCCAGAGGAGGTCCGCCAGAAAAACGAGGTGCAGAACATGAACAGTATCCGAAAAAAGATCACAGTAAGTCTGATCGCGACTGTACTCATCGCGCTGGCCGCCGTTGGGGCGTCCAGCATTTTCCTGAATTACCGGAGCACCCTCGTCACGGTAGAGCAGATGATGGGCGAAACCGCCATCCTGGCGGCGGAGCGGATTGAGCAGGAGCTCACCGCCTATAAAAATGTGGCGATGGACACCGGCTGTATCGCTCAGCTTTCCAGCGGCAGCACCACCGTGGAGGAGAAGCAGGCCATTATTAACGAGCGGGTCAGCACCCACGGCTTCCAGCGGGGCAACCTGATCAGCGCCGGGGGCTACAGCGTCTTTGACGGCAAGGACTACTCCGACCGGGAATATGTCCAGCAGGCGCTGAAGGGCAACGTCTATGTCTCCGAGCCCCTGGTCAGCAAGATTACCGGAGAGCTGTCCATCATGGTGGCCGCCCCCGTCTACGCCCACGGGAGCCGGGACAGCCAGATCATGGGTGTGGTCTATTTCGTCCCCCCGGAGACCTTCCTGAACGACATCGTGTCCTCCATCAGAATCAGCGAGGGCTGCCGGGCCTATATGATTAACAAGTCGGGCGACACCATCGCCGACGTTACCCTGGACACCATCACCACCCAGAATGTGGAAAAGGAGGCCCAGAGCGACTCCTCCCTGAAGAGCCGGGCCGTCCTGCACGAGGAGATGCGCCAGGGTAAGAGCGGCTTCGGCAGCGTCCGCGGCGACGGCGAGTCCTACTTCCTGGCCTACGCCCCCGTGGGCGGAACGGACGGCTGGAGCCTGGCTGTTGAGGCCCCCCAGTCGGTCTATCTGTCGGATACATATGTTGGCATGATGATCAATCTGGCGGTGGTGCTTGTCTCCATTCTGGCCTCCATCGTGGTGGCCCTGAAGCTGTCCTCCAACATCAGCATCCCCATGCGGGCCTGCGCCGAGCGGATGAAGAAGATGGTCCAGGGCGACCTGGACTCCCCCGTCCCCCAGGTGGTGGGCCGGGATGAGACGGCGGAGCTGACCCGCTCCACCGTGGAGATGATCGAGACGCTGAACCTCATCATCCGGGACATCGACTATCTGCTCACCGAGCTGGCCAACCAGAATTTCGACGTCCGGTCGGAGCACCGGGATATCTACGTGGGAGATTTTGAAAAAATCCTGCGGAACATCCGCAACATGAAGAGCTCCCTCAGCGGCACCCTGCGGCAGATCGACGCCTCCGCCGGGCAGGTCTCCTCGGCCAGCGGCCAGGTGTCCAACGGGGCCCAGAGCCTGAGCCAAGGCTCCATCGAGCAGGCCAGCGCCGTGGAGGAGCTGGCGGCTACCATCAGCGACATCTCCACCAGCGCGAAGACCACCGCCTCCGCCGCCAAGGAGGCCGGCCGGTTCGTGGCCCAGGCCGGGGGACAGCTGAGCACCAGCGTGGAGTACGTCAAGGACCTGAACACGGCCATGGAAAAGATCTCCAACTCCTCGGTGGAGATCGGCAAGATCATCGCCACCATCGAGGACATCGCCTTCCAGACCAACATTCTGGCCCTCAACGCCGCCGTGGAGGCCGCCCGGGCGGGGACCGCCGGCAAGGGCTTCGCCGTGGTGGCCGACGAGGTGCGCAACCTGGCCTCCAAGTCCGACAAGGCGGCTAAGGCCACCAAGGACCTGATCGAGGGCTCCATCAACGCCGTGACCGAGGGCAGTCAGGTGGTGAACAAGGTCACCGAGGCCCTTCAACAGACCAACGAGAGCGCCCAGCATGTGACCACTCAGATGGACATTGTGGTCAGCGCCGTGGAGGAGCAGACCGCCGCCATTGCCCAGGTGACCGAGGGGGTGGACCAGATCTCCGCCGTGGTCCAGACCAACTCCGCCACCGCCCAGGAGTCCGCCGCCTCCAGCGAGGAGCTGTCCGCCGAAGCGGCCAGCCTGAAGCAGCTGGTGGACCGGTTCGTCCTGGCTAAGGACTGACGGACCCTTCCAACCGACACAGCAAACCCCCGCGGCGTCGAGCCGCGGGGGTTGTTCTATCCGAAGCAGACCCGGACCGCCCAGGCGGCGGCAAGAAAGCCAGTGAGGTCGGCGCAGAGAGCGGCGGGGATGGCGTAGCGGGTTTTGGTGACGCCCACGGCGCCGAAGTAGACGGCGATGGTGTAGAAGGTGGTCTCGGTGGAGCCCAGCATGACGGCGGCGGTGCGGCCCAGAGCGGAGTCGGGGCCGTAGGTGGCAATCAGCTCAGAGCCCACCCCCAGGGCGGCGGAGCCGCTCACCGGCCGGACCAGCATCAGGGGCAGCAGCTCCGGGGACAGGCCCAGACGGCCCATAACCGGGGCCAGGAGCCCCGCCAGCAGGTCCAGCGCCCCCGAGGCCCGGAGCATATACACCGCCGTCAGAAGCCCGACCAGGGAGGGCACAATGCGCAGCAGGGTGTCCAGCCCCGCCCCCGCCCCCCGGACTAGGGCGGCGTAGACATCCACCCGCCGGAAGGCGGCGTAGAGAGCCACCCCTCCGATGATGAGGGGGACCAGCATGGTGAAGAACAGATCCATGGTCACGCCCTCCATACCTTGGAAAAAATCTTGCACGCCAAAATCCCCACCCCCACCGACAGGGCGGAGGCCAGCCACACGGCGGGGAGGATGTCGAAGGGGGTCTGACAGCCCTGAGCGGCCCGGACGGAGGCCACGGTGGTGGGGATGAGCTGGATGGAGGCGGTGTTGCATACCACCAGCATACACAGCCCGTCGGAGGCTATGCCGGGACTGCTTCGGGCCAGCCCCCATGCGGCCTCCAGGCCCAGGGGGGTGGCGGCGTTGCCCAGGCCCAGCAGGTTGGCGGACACATTGGCGGAGATGGCGTCCATCGTCCGCCGGTCCCCCGCCGCCTGGGGGAAGAGCCGGCGCAGGAGGGGGGCCAGCAGCCGGGACAGCTGGCCGGCCAGCCCCGACTGCCGCATGACCTCCATCACCCCCGTCCACAGGCACAGCATCCCCGCGATGGACAGGGACAGCTCCACCGCGGCCGCAGCCCCCTCGGCGGCGGCGGCGGCCACCTCCGGCCCCCGGCCGGTAGCCAGCCCGCAGAGGATGGAGAGCGCCACCATCCCCGTCCAAATCACCGTCATTGTCATTCCCGATCATCTCCTTGTCCCATCTATACGGGGCCAACTGGAAAATCATGTCTGCGGAAAAAGCGGAAATTTACAAAAAAATCCAGCTCATACCCCCTTTTCCACAAAAATTCTACATTTTTCACCCCAATTTGCCCGATAGAAACAGTTGACAGGGTGTTTTTTTGCCGCTAAAATAGTAATGAGAAGAAATGAGGTCGGGCTGGCGTACCCGCCCGGATTTGGAACAGATCAAAAGGAGGCATTTTATGAAATCCACTGGCATTGTCCGAAAGGTGGACGAACTGGGCCGCATCGTACTGCCCATCGAACTGCGCCGTACACTGGATATCGAGGAGAAGGACTCCTTGGAGATCTACATGGACGGCCCGTCCATCGTGCTGAAAAAATTTCAGCCCGCATGTATTTTCTGCGACAGCGAAAAAGACATCATTGAGTTTCGAGGTAAAAACATCTGCCCCCGCTGCTTCCAGGAGATGGGAATGTTTTTCCACAAGTAAGCAAAAACTCCCCTCCATCCGGAGGGGAGTTTTTTTGCGGAGAAAAGAAGACCGCCTCCCCCGGAGCAACTCGGGGGAGGCGGTAATCCAGGAGGTTCAAGCATTCACGGTCAAGGTGTCGATGGCGAAGCCAAACATGGAGTCGGTAGCGCTGAGGCCGGCCTGAAAGCTGGCCAGCACCTCGCCGCTGGCCAGGTAGATCAGGGAGCCCGAGAGGGTTATCCCGTCCTGGCCGTTCTGGAGGCTGTCCATCTGAATCTGGACCGGACCGGTGTCGCCGCAGACCAGAACGTAGCCCTGGGAGACGTTGTCATAGTTGATGCGGTCCCAAAGCTCCTCGGGCAGGGGGCCCAGCTCGTCGAGCTGGAGGTCCAGCGCGGAGGCGTAGTCCCGGACAGTCTCTTCAAGGAGGAAAAGCTCGCCGTTGGATTCGTCACAGCGGCTGTCCAGCTCTCCATAGAGGGAGAGCATGTTGTACAGGCTTTCCCAAGCCAGCGCGCTGTTGGTCCGGTCGAACTCGTCCATGTCGTGGTTCAGCATAGCCAGAACCAGACCGTGGACGGCGGGGAGCATGGCCTCTGGGGCGGCGTTCCCAGCGGGCGCGTCCCCGGGGACGAAATCCTGGGCGGACACAGGGGGAGCGACCTCCTCGTGGCCGGCCAGGGCCGTATTGCCAAGCGGGACAATGAGCATAGAGGCAATCAGTGCGGTCAGCAGAAGCTTTTTCATGAGGGGGGTCCTCCTTTCCCTAATGTGCTTTTAGTTTAGCACGCCTGTTCTGTTACCATCTTATCGAATCCATTACGAGTTAGTAAAAAAATGGTTACAAATCAGTGTCAGTTTTTAACAGCCCGTCCTCATTCGTAACTTATGCGCCCCGGGGGGAGGATATTCATGGTTTTTCTTTGGTTGACCGGGGAGGCGGTTTCGGGTACAATGGAGGAAACGCGGCGCGTGTAGGGCGGGACGACTCGGCCCGCCGCCGCAGAGACGGCGCGCCGGGGTCGTCGCGCCCTACAGGCATTTTTGAACAACAGGAGATTGACCTATGTTAGACCACCAACAAGAAATACGCTTCTGCAAGGCCCGCCGGGGGGCCATCGCCCGGGAGTTTGGCCGGCTGAACCCGGAGCAGCAGAAGGCGGCGCTGGCTACCGAGGGGCCGCTGCTGCTGCTGGCGGGGGCGGGGAGCGGCAAGACCACCGTCCTCATCCACCGCATCGCCAACCTGATGAAGTACGGCCGGGGCTCCGACAGCGACGAGGTCCCGGAGTTCGTCACCCAGGACGACCTGGAATTTCTGGAGGAGTACGTCCGCACCGGCCAGGGGGACAAGGCCCGTCAGGAGCGGCTGTGCCGCCTGGACCCCGCCGCCCCCTGGACCATCCTGGCCATCACCTTTACCAACAAGGCCGCCGGGGAGCTGAAGGACCGGCTGTCTAACATGCTGGGCCCCTCCGCCAACGACATCTGGGCCAGCACCTTCCACTCCGCCTGCGTGCGCATCCTCCGCCGGGACATCGACAAGCTGGGCTTTGCCAGCTCCTTCACCATCTACGACACCGACGACTCCCTCCGGGTCATCAAGGATATCTTGAAGGAGCTGAACATGGACGACAAGCAGTTCGCCCCCCGGTCGGTGCTGGGGTACATCTCCCGGGCCAAGGACGCCATGAAGCTGGCCCCGGACTACCTGGCGGAGTGCAAGGCGGCGGAGGATTTCAGGCTGACCAAAATCGCCAACGTCTATATGGAGTATCAGCGCCGCCTCTGGGAGGCCAACGCCCTGGACTTTGACGACATCATCCTCCACACGGTCCGCCTGCTGAAGGGCTTTGACGACGTGCGGGAATATTACCAGCGGAAATTCCGCTATGTACTCATCGACGAGTATCAGGATACCAACAATCTGCAATACTTACTGGCCTCCACCCTGGCGGGGGGGTATGAGAACTTCTGCGTGGTGGGCGACGACGACCAGTCTATCTACCGCTTCCGGGGGGCCACCATCGAGAATATTCTGTCCTTCGAGAAGCAGTACAAGGGGGCCAGGGTGATCCGTCTGGAGGAGAATTACCGCTCCACCGGCCATATCCTGGACGCGGCCAACGCGGTCATCCGCAACAACCAGGGCCGGAAGGGCAAGGAGCTTTGGACCCGGGCCGGGCCGGGGGAGTCCCTCCACCTGTACACCGCCATGAACGAGAGCGACGAGGCCCAGTATGTGGCCAACAAAATTCTGGAGAACTTCGGCCAGGGCCGGAGGTGGAGGGACCACGCCATCCTCTACCGGATGAACGCCCAGTCCAACCAGATGGAGCAGGCCTTTAAGCGAAACGGCGTCCCCTACCGGATCATCGGGGGTACCCGGTTCTTCGACCGGGCGGAGGTGAAGGACGTGCTGGCCTATCTGGCCGTGCTGGACAACCCGGAGGACGACCTGCGCCTCACCCGGATTATCAACAATCCCCCCCGGGGCATCGGGGCCCGGACGGTGGAAATCGCCCAGGAGCTGGCACGCCGGGACGAGAGCTCCTTCTACGCCGTCGTGGACAACGCCGCACTCTACCCGGAGCTGCAAAAGGCGGCCAAGCGGCTGGGGGAGTTCACCAAGCTGATTCAGGAGCTCTATCAGCTGCTGGCGGAAAACCGGCTCACCCTCCCGGAGTTTTACGAGGAGCTGCTGGTCCGCACCGGCTATGCCGCCATGCTGGAGACCAGAAACACCGTGGAGGACCGCACCCGGCTGGAGAACGTGCGAGAGCTGCTCACCTCCATCAACAGCTATCTGGAGAACCGGGCCGACCCGGAGGAAAGCCTCCTGGACGCCCTCCACAGCTTCCTGGACGAGATCGCCCTGTACACCGACATCGACAGCCACGACCCCTCCCAGGACTGCGTGGTGATGATGACCATGCACGCCGCCAAGGGGCTGGAGTTCCCGGTGGTCTTTGTGGTGGGGGCGGAGGAGGGGCTGTTCCCCGGTATCCGGGCCATCGGCGAGGCGGAGGAGATGGAGGAGGAGCGGCGGCTGTGCTACGTGGCTATGACCCGAGCCCGGGAGCAGCTCCACCTCACCTGCGCCAACCAGCGGATGCTCTTCGGCCGCACCAGCTCCAACCGGCCCTCCCGGTTCGTGGAGGAGATCCCCCCAGAGCACCTGGAGCGGTCGGGCAAAACCTTCCTGTCTGACCTGGGGGAGAGCTGGGGCGGTATGCCCAGCCGGGCCTCCGGCTATGGGGGGTACGGCGAGCGGCCCTCCTACGGGGCGGGCCGGCAGAGCTATGGCGGAGGACGGGCTCCCGCGGGGCGGGACGACTCCAGCCCGCCGTCCTCCGCGCGCCGGACAACAGGAACCGGGGCTCCGGGCTACCGTCCCCCACAGCCGCCGGCACCGGCGGCGTCGGGTTCCCTCCGGCTGTCCAAGGGCGACGCGGTCAGCCACAAGGCCTTCGGGGCGGGGGTGGTCCTCTCCGTCCAGTCCATGGGGGGCGACGCCCTGGTGGAGATCGCCTTCGACAGCGTGGGCACCAAGCGGCTGATGCTGAAGGCCGCCTCGGCCCATATGACAAAGAAATAAAAAAAGTCCCCCTAAAAGCAATTGAACCGCCCCAGATTGTGTTGTCTGAACAATCTGGGGCGGTTGATTTTGACAGGGTGGGTACTTTTTTTAGATTGAGGATTATTGTAGTTTCAGGCTGTATGAGCGCAATGAAATTAAAAATTATTCTTTAATAAACCGCAGACAAAACCAAAAGAGAAGGAGAGTGAAAAGAGCAAGAGCGACTTAATCATCTTCACCATTACTTTGTTACCTCCGTTACATCATGAGAATTCAAGGTTTCTTGATATGAAGCTGTCAACACCAGTTCCCCTCGCTCGTTATTCACAATTCCAGCCCATTCTAAAATCGCCGCTAATGCAAACACGGGATCAAAAACTGATGTTCCTATTTCCTTATGAGCGTAGTTATACCCAATGGCTCCGACAACTGTTGCCTCATCACAGTCTGGCTCTCCTAATTTGAAATTACGTCCGTTGCCTTTTCTTGCGCGCCCTCCCTGAGAAATTAGAAGATCAACAATCACATCAAAGACTTCATACCGATATGGGGGATTTATGGGAAGTTTATTGCAAAGAAACGAATTTTCATCTGGGGCAACTCGAACCTCGCAGGGAAGCCCTCGTACAGTGTGGACAATCACTTTTCCATTGTGCTCAATGAGCATTTTTTTGATAATATCTGATGCTTTGCTGCTTCCTTTTGAAATTGACCAGTTTGACATATCAACGAACTCCTTGTCTTTCTCCATTTGCGGAATGTTATCTACTAACTTTAAAGATGTCAATAAATCGTCTAACTTTTTCTTAGCTGTTGGGTAGGAAATCCCAAGCTCTGTTTGTAGAGAAGTCATATTGCCCCGTTGCCTCAAAAAGGAAACAAGAAATTCTGTCTGGCCGGCAGTTAAGGAATCAAAAGGGCCTCGCTGAAAGTCATTGTGCAGTTCCAGCCCACAATCCGAACAGCGCAAAACCGCGATTTTCAACGCTCCCCCGCAGGATGGGCATTCAGAAATTACTTTTGCCATATAATCATCCCCTTGAACAAATAGTATCATAGATAGAAGTAATTGTCAATATAGATTTTTAATATTTTAAATTCTAATTTATATAGAACGATTAAATAAATGGAACTATACAAATAATCCCCCACTATTAAGTGCCAGATTGCTGGAATCTAGCTCATAATAGCGAGGGGTTGGCGTTAGCTTAATGATATTGCTCTCAGAGAGGGAGCTTTTTTATTCCGTATCCCGGTCATACCGGCTGTAGAACTCCTGAATCAGGCGGATAAAGGCCCGGGCGGCGGGGGAGAGGAAGCCGTTTTTCTTATAGACCACCGCCAGGGGACAGGTCAGCGGGGGCTCGCCCAGGGTGAAGCAGGCCAGCCGGTCCAGATAGGAGGTGCGGGAGATGCCGCTCTCCTGAAGAAAGGCCAGTCCCATCCGCTCCGCCGCCAGGTTGATGGCGGTGGTGGTGTTGGTGGTCACCAGGATGTTCTGGGGCTCCACGCTGTGGACGGAGAACAGGTTGTACAGCTGCTTGGACAGCCGCCAGTCCTCGGGCAGCATGATAAGCCGTTCCCGCTCCAGCAGCCGCAGGTCGGGGAAGGGCATGGGGTCGTCCCAGCTGCTCTCCAGCCCCTGGAGCATGGGGTGGTCCCGGCGGCCCACCAGGAACACCCGCTCCCGCATAACGGGCTCGTAGGTCAGCTCCTCCAGGCTGTCGGGGACCTGCATGATGCAGAAGTCGATGACGTTGGCCTCGGCCAGCTCCCCCAGCTCGGGCACCGGGGCCTCGTGGAGGACCACCTGGACGCCGGGGTACTGCTCCTCAAACC
Organism: Firmicutes bacterium ASF500; assembly: GCA_000492175.2. Lineage (NCBI taxonomy): Bacteria > Bacillati > Bacillota > Firmicutes bacterium ASF500. Next base: position 2,775,659 of record CP097573.1, read on the forward strand.
GGGGCAGGAGGTCGGGCATGAGGACGGAGCCCCGCCAGGGGGACACCCCGATGTGGAGCAGGGGCCGCTTTTTGTCCTGGAGGTCCCGCAGGTCGCTGAGCAGCTGCCGGTCCAGATAGCCCTGCCGCTCCAGATAGGCGTAGAACACCTCGCCCGCCGGGGTGAGCCTCAGCGGGGAGTGGGACCGGTCCAGCAGGACCGCCCCCAGCCCACCCTCCAGCTTGGCCAGATACTGGCTCAGATAGGGCTGGGAGAGGTAGAGCCGCTCCGCCGCCTTGGAGATGCTGCGCTCCTTGACGATGGCGAGAAAGTACTCCGGGTTTTTGACGAACATGGCCCGCTCAGCCCGGAGGCCAGGTCATGTCCCGGCCCGCCAGCACGTGGAAGTGGAGATGGGGCACGCTCTGGCCCGCCTGCTCCCCGATGTTGGACACCACCCGGTAGCTGTCCAGCCCCAGCCGCTTGGCCTCCCGGGCGATGACGGTGAAGATGTGGGCCACCACGGCGGCGTTGTCCCCGTCCACCCCGGCCACCGAGGGGATGTGGACCTTGGGAATCACCAGGAAGTGGGTGGGGGCCTGGGGGTCGATGTCGTAAAAGGCCAGGCACTGGCCGTCCTCATAGACCTTGTTGGACGGGATCTCCCCGGCGGCGATTTTGCAGAATAAACAGTCAGACATGGTAAAGCCTCCTCGCTTCATAAAGTATCTCCATTGTACCGCATTTTGAGGAGATTGCAAGAAAATTCTTTTTTTGTAGGACAAAATAAAAAACCTCTCGCGCTTTCACACGGGAGATTTTTTATCAGCCATATTCCATTACACAGCGCGGGTGACCTTACCGGAACGGAGGCATCTGGTGCAGACGTAGACGTGAGTGGGGGCGCCATTCACGATTGCCTTAACCCGCTTCACGTTGGGCTTCCAGGTGCGGTTGGAGCGGCGGTGGGAGTGGGAAACCTTGATGCCGAAGGTCACGCCCTTGTCGCAAAATTCGCATTTGGCCATGTTGCTTACCTCCTCGCTATGAGAAATCTATGAGAATCTTTGGAAATTACATTCAAAAAAGCCTCGACAGATATAATACCAGATATTCCGGCGAAATGCAAGAACTTTTTTTACCATCCTTTTTCTTGCCAGAACGGGATTTTTCGTTTATACTAGATACCACAAACTAAAGTGAGGTGGCCAGAGTTGTCAGAACAGAAAAAAAGCGTAAGACTTGGCGATATCGTCAGAGAATTTGACCTGGAGATCCTCCAGGCGGGGCAGGACTACGAAAACGTCCCCCTGCGGGCGCTGGATATCAACCGGCCCGGCCTGCCCCTGACCGGTTTCTTTGAGCATTTCGACACGGAGCGGCTTCTGCTGATCGGTCTGACCGAGAATACCTATCTGGGGGGGCTGACCTCCCAGGAGCGCCGGGAGAGCTTCGAGCGCCTGCTGTCCTACCCGGTGCCCGCCCTCATCCTCACCCGGGGGCTGGAGCCCTTCCCCGAGTGCATGGAGCTGGCGAAAAAATACGACCGGACGGTGCTGCGCTCCACCCTCCAGACCTCCATCTTCATGAGCTCGCTGATCAGCAGCCTCTATAACCACCTGGCCCCCCAGATCACCCGGTCGGGGGTCATGATGGAGGTCTACGGCGAGGGCGTGCTCATTCAGGGGGAGTCCGGCGTGGGTAAGAGCGAGGTGGCCATCGAGCTTTTGAAGCGGGGACACCGGCTGGTGGCCGACGACGCGGTGGAGATCAAGGAGACCAGCCGCCACACCCTGGTCGCCACAGCCCCCGAGCTGATCCGGGGCTATATGGAGCTGCGGGGCATCGGCGTCATCGACATCAGCCGTCTGCTGGGCATGGGGGCCATCAAGCTCTTCCAGGAGATCGACCTGGTAATCAACCTGGAGCCCTGGGACGACAAGGCGGTGTATGACCGCTTCGGCCTGGAGTCCCATTTTACCGAGATTCTCAGCGTCAAGGTCCCCGCCACCACCATCCCGGTGAAGCCGGGGCGGAATCTGGCCAGCATCGTGGAGGTGGCGGCGATGAACAACCGCAACCGCAAGATGGGCCACAACGCGGCCCAGGAGCTGACCAACCGCATGGATAAGCTGTTTCAGGAGCAGCTGGAAGGAGGAAACTGAGTTATGTACTATATTGGTATTGACGTGGGGGGCACCAATCTGGTGGCCGGCCTGGTGGAGGAGAACGGGCACATTATCAACAAGGTGAGCACCCCGGTGGCCCGGGATATGTCGGCGGAGCAGTTCGGGGCGGAGCTGGTCCGTATGGCCCGGCGGCTGTGCGAGGTGGGCGAGATCGCCCCTGACCAGGTGGAGGCGGTGGGCGTCGGCCTGCCCGGCGTGGTGGACAACGGGGCGGGGCTCTTCGTCCAGAACCCCAACATGCCCTTCCGGGACAAGAACGTGCCCCTGCGGGAGATGTTCCACCGGGAGTGGGATGTGCCCGTCTTTCTGGGCAACGACGCCAACTGCGCTGCCGTGGGCGAGTACTGGGCCGGGGCGGCCAAGGGGTGCGACCCGGCGGTGATGGTCACCCTGGGCACCGGCATCGGCGGCGGCATGGTGGTGGGCGGCAAGCTGTTCACCGGCTTCGCCAACTCCGGCATGGAGATCGGCCACATGATTATTCAGCCCAACGGCATCCTGTGCGGCTGCGGAAGCCGGGGCTGCTGGGAGCGGTACGGCTCGGCCACCGCCCTGATTCAGCTCACCCAGCTGGAGATGGAGCGGGACCGGAGCAGCAAGCTGTGGGAACTGGTGGAGGGGGACAGCTTCAAGGTCCAGGGCCGCACCCCCTTCCAGGCCGCCCGGCTGGGGGACGCCGCCGCCAAGCGGGTGCTGGCCAACTACCTCCAGGGGCTGTCGGTGGGGATGATTAACCTGGTGAACATCCTCCAGCCCGAGATCATCTGCCTGGGCGGCGGAGTGAGCAACGCCGAGGACGACCTGCTCCTCAACCCCCTGCGGGAGCTGGTCTGGCGGGGCAGCTTTGACAAGAGCAACCACACCCGCATTGAAAAGGCCTCTCTGGGCAACGACGCGGGGGTGGTGGGCGCGGCCCTGCTGTGCAATCTGGTATGACCCCGTCCGCTGAGAGAGACAGAAACGACACGCTGAAAGGAGCAACGATGAAAGAATTTAAATACGCCGCGGTAAAAGAGGAGTTTGAAAAGTGGAAGGAGCTGGGGCTGTCGCTGAACATCGCCCGAGGCAAGCCCAGCCTGGAGCAGCTGGAGCTGTCCCGGGACCTGTTCACCGCCCTGGACTTTGACGGCTGCATGGACAACGGCGTGGACGCCCGGAACTACGGCGAGCTGGCCGGAATGCCCAGCGCCCGGGCCTATTGGGCCGAGCTTCTGGATGTGACGCCGGAGCAGTGCTTCGTAGGGGGCAGCTCCAGCCTGAACATGATGTACGACCTGATCGCTAAGGCGTGGAGCAACGGACTGCTCCACAGCGAGGCGCCCTGGTCTCAGCAGAAGGGGATCAAATTCCTCTGCCCCGTCCCCGGCTATGACCGGCACTTCCGCATTACCGAGTCCTTCGGCATCGAGATGATCCCGGTGCAGATGCGGGACAGCGGCCCGGATATGGGCGAGGTGGAGCGGCTGGCTGCCGACCCCAAGGTAAAGGGTATCTGGTGCGTGCCCAAGTACTCCAACCCGGACGGCCATATCTACTCCGACGAGACCATCCGCCGCTTCGCCGCCCTGAAGCCGGCGGCTCCCGACTTCGTGGTGGTGTGGGACAACGCCTACTGCGTCCACGAGATCCGGGGGGAGTATGTGCCCTTCCCCGACATTTTGAAGCTGTGCGCCCAGGCGGGGAGCCCGGACATGGTGGTGGAATTTGCCTCCAGCTCCAAGATCACCTTCCCCGGGGCGGGCATGTCGGTGCTGGCGGCCAGTAAGGCCAACATCGACTATATCTGCGGTCTGGCCGACGCGCAGATGATCAGCGGCGACAAGGTGAACCAGCTGCGTCAGGTGCGCTTCCTGAAGGACAAGGCCCACACCCTGAACATGATGAAGCGGCACGCCGATGTCCTGCGCCCCCGGTTCGACGCCTTCCTCACAGAGCTGGACGAGGAGATCAAGCCCCTGGGCATCGCCAGCTGGACCAACCCCAGCGGCGGCTACTTCATCAGCATGTACACCCGCCCCGGCTGTGCCCGGCGGACGGTGGAGCTGTGCAAGGAGGCCGGGCTGGTGCTCACCGGCGCCGGAGCCGCCTACCCCTACGGAAAGGACCCCCAGGACAGTCACATCCGTATCGCCCCCTCCTTCCCCCCGCTGAAGGACGTGGAGCTGGCCGCCAAGGTGTTCTGTACCTGCCTGAAACTGGCTACCCTGGAGAAAGAGGGATAATTTTTTCCGAAACAGTTGACAATCCGGAAAAATGTGATACAATATCCCGGTAAAATGCGATGATGGAGCCAAGCGTGTTTCCAGCGGCCCAAAGCGAGGGGGGAGAGTGAAAGCCCCCGGCTGAGACGGAGCGCGCAGGCCACTCCTGAGCGGCCCGGGACGACCGGGACGGCCTGTCCCCGTGACCGGACTGCTTGAGACGCCCCGCCCGCGGGGATAATCAGGGTGGTACCGTGGAATCTTCCGCCCCTGACATGGTGTCAGGGGCGGTTTTTTGACGGAAGGAGGAAGTATGCGGAAAAAAATTGCCCTTACGCTGGCTGTTTTAGGGGTACTGGTCCTGCTGGCCGGCTGTAAGGTTTCCGGCAATCCCCTGCCCGAGGGGATGGAGGAGGAGACCGTGCTGGAGCAGGGCCGGGAGGTGGTCGCTATGCTCAACGCCGGGGAGTGGCAGGAGGTCTACGACCTCCTCCGGTCCGACGCCCAGGAGACCTCCAGCCCGGAGGCCATCCAAGACTATATGGCCCAGCGGCTGGACAAGGCCAAGGCCTATGTCAAAGAAACCGAGGCTATGGCTACCGGCCAGAAGCTCAAGGCCACCGGCGAGGAGTACGGCACGGCGGTGATCTACTGCAAGCACGAGAAGAAGAACATCATGTACCGGGTGGCCTACAGCGTTGATATGGAGCTGATGGGCATCGAGGCCAAGGTACAGTAGGTCAATGTCCCGCCCGCAGGCGGCCAGCCTCCTTTCGAAAGGAGGTGCCCCAGTTCGCAAACTGGGGCGGAGGATTGCATTTTGCGCAGCAAAATATACGAAGTATACAAGGTCTTTGCGAATTTTGTTTACTTCGTATGTTTCGCCTACGGCGAAACGCAATCCTCAGTCAGCTTCGCTGACAGCTCCTTTCGAAAGGAGCCTTTTGGGAAGAAACCTGTAAAATTTATCATATCTTGGAGGTAATCACTATGAAAGAACCCAAACCCTACGGTCTGAAGGAGCTGCGGGAGATGTTCCTGAAATTCTTTGAATCCAAGGGCCATCTCCGTCTGCCCAGCTTTTCCCTGATCCCTCAGAACGACGCGTCCCTGCTGCTCATCAACAGCGGCATGGCCCCCATGAAGCCCTGGTTCACCGGGGAGGAGGAGCCCCCCCGCCACCGGGTGTGCACCTGCCAGAAGTGCATCCGCACCGGCGACATTGAGAACATCGGCAAGACCGCCCGCCACGGCACCTACTTTGAGATGCTGGGCAACTTCTCCTTCGGCGACTACTTCAAAAAGGAGGCCATCCCCTACGCCTGGGAGTTCCTAACCTCCCCGGAGTGGGTGGGCCTGGACCCGGAGCGTCTGTATCCCTCCGTCTTTGCCGGCAACGAGACCACCCCCGCTGACGACGAGGCCTTCCGCATCTGGCACGAGGTCATCGGCATCCCCGAGGACCGCATTTTCAAGTTCGGCAAGGCGGACAATTTCTGGGAGCACGGCTCCGGCCCCTGCGGCCCCTGCTCCGAGATCTACTACGACCGTGGCGAACAGTGGGGCTGCGGCAAGCCGGGGTGCACCGTGGGCTGCGACTGCGACCGGTATATCGAGGTCTGGAACGTGGTGTTCTCCCAGTTCGACAACGACGGCGAGGGCCACTATGAGGAGCTGAAGCAGAAGAACATCGACACCGGCATGGGCCTGGAGCGGCTGGCCTGCGTCTGCCAGGGGGTGGCCTCCCTGTTCGACGTGGACACCGTGATGAACATCACCAACAAGGTGAGCGAGATCACCCACGCCCATTACGGAGAGTCGAAAGAGAAGGATGTATCCCTCCGTGTAATCACCGACCACATCCGCTCCGCCACCTTCATGATCTGCGACGGCGTGCTCCCCTCCAATGAGGGCCGGGGCTACGTCCTGCGCCGCCTGCTCCGCCGTGCCGCCCGCCACGGCAAGCTGCTGGGGGTGAACGAGCCCTTCCTGTACACCGTCTGCGACACCGTCGTCCATGAGAACGAGGGCCACTACCCCGAGCTCCGGGAGCGGCAGGACTATATCACCAAGGTCATCCGGGTGGAGGAGGAGAATTTTGCCAAGACCATCGACGGCGGCTTGAAAATTTTCGCCGACATGCTCAAGGGCCACCAGGAGAAGGGGGAAAAGACCTTCTCCGGCGCGGACGCCTTCAAGCTCTACGACACCTACGGCTTCCCTGTGGACCTGACCCTGGAGATGGTGGAGGAGCAGGGCATGACCCTGGACGAGGCGGAGTTCCACAAGCAGATGGAGGAGCAGCGCCAGCGGGCCCGGAAGGCCCGGGAGGCCCTGGGCGACCTGGGCTGGGCCGGCGTGGAGTTCGGCAAGGAGGTCCCCGCCACTGAGTTTGTGGGCTACACTGAGAACGCGGTCATGGATGCCAAGGTGGTGGCTATCGTGGCCGAGGGCCAGCAGGTGGAGGAGATTGTCTCCGGCGTGGAGGCCATTGTGGTCCTGGACCGCACTCCCTTCTACGCTGAGATGGGCGGCCAGGTGGCCGACCACGGCCAGATCGCCCGAAGCGGTGAGCACGGACTGCTCTTCCAGGTGACCGACGTGCAGAAGAACAAGGGCGGCAAGTATATGCACTACGGCAAAATGACCGAGGGCTCCCTCAAGGTGGGCGACGTGGTGCGGGCCCACATCGACACCCAGCGCCGCCAGGCCATCATGCGGGCCCACTCCGCCACCCATCTGCTGGACGCCGCCCTGCGGAGCGTGCTGGGGGACCACGTCCACCAGTCCGGCTCCCTGGTGGAGCCTGACCGGGTGCGGTTCGACTTCACCCACTTCAACGCCATGACCCCCGAGGAGCTGGGCCGGGTGAGCGCTATGGTCAACGACATGGTGCTCATGGGCGGCGACATCACCACCGAGGTCCTGCCCATCGAGGAGGCCAAGAAGAAGGGGGCCATCGCCCTCTTCGGCGAGAAGTACGGCGACACCGTCCGGGTGGTTGAGATGGGCGACGGCTTCTCCGTGGAGTTCTGCGGCGGTACCCACCTGGACAACACCGCCAAGGTGGGCGTGTTCCACATCACCAGCGAGTTCTCCGTGGCCTCCGGCGTGCGCCGCATCGAGGCCACCACCGGCCGGGTGTCGCTGGAGACCATGAACCGCAACCAGGAGCTGATTTTCCAGGCCGCCGCCGCCCTCAAGGCCAAGCCCGGCGAGCTGCGGGAGAAGGCCGAGGCCGCTATGGCCGAAATGAAGGCCCTGCGCCAGCGCATTGACAAGCTGCTGGCCAAGGAGGCCGCCGGCGAGACCGACCGCATCCTCTTCGGCGCCCACGAGCTGGGCGGCTTGAAGGTCATCACCGCCACCGTCCCCGAGGCCGACGGCGCCCGCCTGCGTCAGATGGGCGATATGCTCCGGGATAAGGACCCCAATATCGTGGCCGTGCTGGCCGCTGTCAGCGGGGAGAAGATTACCTTCCTGTGCGTCTGCGGCAAGGAGGCCGTGAAGAAGGGCGTCAAGGCCGGGGATATCATCAAGCAGGTGTCCGCCATCGCCGGCGGCTCCGGCGGCGGCAAGCCCGACTCCGCCATGGGCGGCGGCAAGGACCCGCTGATGGTGGACAACGCTCTGGCTATGGTGGACAACGTGGTGTCTATGAAGCTGGGGCTGTAAGCTGTCGGTTGATTTTCTACCACTGTAGGGGCGGATATTATCCGCCCGCCGACATCGCCTAAACCTGATGGGCGGATAATATCCGCCCCTACAGGGACGAACCCCCGCGGGACGTTGTAGGGCGGGACGACTCGGCCCGCCGTCCACGGAGAGCGAGTGCCCTCGGGAGACGGCGCGCCGGGGTCGTCGCGCCCTACACGCGTTTACTTCGTATGTTTCGCCTGCGGCGAAGCGCAATCCTCAGTCAGCTTTGCTGACAGCTCCTTTCCAAAGGAGCCTTGTCCGCTGCGGCGGGGACGAGAGATGATGATAAAACGGTTTCCCTACGCTTCCCCAGAACCTCCTGATGGTGGACAATGCTCTGGTCATGATGGACGAGGAGTGATACCAAATGCCGACCAATAAAATTCAAACGGGGCTGCGCCTGAATGAAACGACCTATGAGAAAGTAAAAGTGATTTCAACCAGGGAGAAGCGCTCCATGAATAATTTTATCGAATTTGTGATACAGCGCTATATCGAGGAGTATGAGTGCAAAAACGGGGAGATTGAGATTCCCCTGGAAGATTAGGCGAAGGAGGTTTTCCTATGCTTCCCCAGGACCCCATCATTTTACTCAGCTATGTGAACACCAAGCTCCGGGACGACTACAACAGCCTGGACGAGCTGTGCGCCGCCCTGGACGCGGACCGGGAGGAGCTTGCCCGCAGGCTGGAGGTCGTGGGCTACACCTACGACGAGGACAAAAACCGTTTTCTGTAAGGAGGAAACGCCATGGGACTGTTCGACAAATTCAAGAAGCCCAAGGAGTCCCAAGGGCCCCAGCGGGTGAAGGGGGCGGCGATGCTGTTCTGCCCGGAGCCCGACCCCAGGAAGGTGCTGGACCGGGTGGAGGAGCTGTTCCACATTGAGCATGTGGGCGACCGGAACAACATCACCCTGGCGCAGGACGACATGGAGATCATCCTGCTGGCCGCCTGCCCCGAGGACGAGGGGGAGAACGGGGAATACGCCAAGAACCAGCTGGAGGGGGTGGCGGGATACGTCTACCAAAACCAGACCGAGCTGGTGGAGATCAAGCGCAACCTGTTCTACCATCTGCGCCAGTGCAAGAGCATGATCCAGGCTGTCTACTCCTTCGACAGCGCCAGTCCGGCGGAGACCCAGAAGAAGGAAAAGCAGGTGATGGAGCCCCTTTACGACATGACGGAGAAGCTCCAGGGGGTCATCACCTTCGGTGACGGCATGACCCTGCGCGACAGCAAGGGCCAGGTGATTCTGGACAAGGCGGGCAAGAGCGAGCTGGAGTACTACATGCCATCCGAGGTCCCCGTCCCGGGGAGCTGGGCCGAGGACGCGCTCCCGGAGTACATCGAGCGGCGGGACCGCTCAATGGCCCTGCTGCGGGACCGGCATATCTACGTCACCCCCTGGCTGCCCCTGCTGTGGGAGCGGGCGGAGGAGCCGGGTCGCACCCTGGAGGAGGTCTGCGGCCGGGCGGCGGCCCTGCTCATTGTGTCGCTGTATTCCGAGTGCCGGTTGGGGGAGCACATGTCCTATGAAGAGAGCCGGGAATTTGTGGACCCCATTATTGAGGGCTACGGGGCGGAGGGGTTCTTTTCCCCCGATGAGAAGGCCTATCTGGACGCCCCCAATTCCGATGAGAAGACCCAGATCCAATACGCCTGGCAGTATGAGAACCTGTGGGTGATGGAGTGGGCCCTGGGCCTCACCGACGACCTGTTCTGGCCCACCCGCATCTGCGACGTGCCCGAGTCCGTCCGGATTATGCGGGAGTGCCCCACCATGGAGGAGCTGACGGCGGCGGCAAAGCTGCGCCCCCGTGGGGAGCTGCTGGATCAGGCCGACCTGATCTACCGCCTCCACTGGGCCTGCGTGGACGCCCGGGTGATGGGGATGCCCGCCCCCCAGGAGCTGGAGGACGGCGTGGTCATGGAGCGCCATCGCGCTCTGTTCTGGCTGGCTGGCTGCGACGAGATGGGCGGCTGGGACGATGTTGATCTGTCTACCTGAGTACGATAATAGGGACAGCCCTGTGGGGCTGTCCCTATTTGTTAAGTGCGGCGCGGCGTGCATTTTTGATGCCAGTGAGGGCGGAAATGTCCTTTTTCAGCCAAAATCCCTCCGGCGGAGAGTACCAGCACAGGTCCTTACGCTTTTTGAAGATACGGTATGCCATGTCTGAGTTGTCATAGATGTGGCACATGTCGCAGACAGGCACGAGCTTGGGGACCTCCAAATTTTCGCACCCCAACGCGCGCTGGATGTCGTCGGCGTTGATATATGGAATGCCCTTTGGGCGGAGAATCTCGGTAAACGTGCTCTTGCCGGAGCCGTTCGGCCCCGCGAACACTACGATTTCCGGTTTTTTAATTGAGGCGCTCACTGTATCGTCCCTGTTCCGCCGCGCTGCCCATAGGAGTGATGCTTCCGTCTGGATTTTCCATATAGATTTCTCTGGTTTTAGGGTCAAACCGGACAATGGGCTGTCCCAAGGCGCGTTTTTTTTGCAGCTCCAGCTTAACGGCCAGCCGCGCGTTTTTGACCAGGATGCTGTCGTCAGGAATTTGATCGGCCATCGTCTGTCAACCACCTTTCCGCTTGCGGTATAGCCTTACGCTTACACGTTTATTATACTCAAAAGTCCCCCAAAAGTCCAGCGTTAAAAAATTTCTTCAACCCTTCAACAATTTCCCTTCCCCAATCGTGTAACAGACAGAAGGGACAGAAAGGAGGCGGAGACGGATGGGCGCGTACAGCCGGGAGGAAATCGAGGTCATTTACCGGCGGAATTTCAAGCTGGTGTATCAGGTTTGCCTGGTGCTGATGAAAAACGCGCCTGACGCCGAGGACGCCGCGCAGACTGTCTTTCGCCGGGTGATGGAGCGGGGCGAGGTATTTCGTGATCCGGAGCACGAAAGGGCCTGGCTCATCGTCACTGCCCGGAACGAGTGCCGGGACCAGCTGAAGCACTGGTGGCGCAGGTGCCGGGAGGACGCTTCCGCCTTGGAGACCCTGGCCTGGGAGGAGCCGTCGGACGGCCTGGTCTGGGAGCAGGTGGCCGCTCTGCCGGAGAAGCACCGGCTGGTGCTGTTCCTACACTACTACCAGGGCTACACCACCGATGAGATTGCCACTACCCTGAGGGAAAATCCCTCCACGGTGCGCTCCCGGCTGGTCCAGGCGCGGAAAAAGCTGAAATTACGATTGGAGGCGGAGGGCTATGGAACGACGTGACTTGAACCGTATGTTTGACGGCCTTGCTCCCACCCGGGAGCAGGAGGAAGCTGTGCTGGGCTGCCTTCTCCAGACGGAAAGGAAGGACAGACCGATGAAAAAATTGAAAAAGCTGACTGTGGCGGCCATCGCCGCCGCGCTGATGGTCATCTCCTGCGCCGCCGCCGTGGTGACGGGGATTGACCAGCGGCTGATCGACTACTTCGGCGGCGGAGAGCAGGTGGAAGAGGTGCTTCTGCCCAGCGCTATGGCGGTGGATGTCTCCGCCGAGGATAACGGGGCGGTGTTCCATGTCACCCAGGTACTGCGGGACCGATATTCCATTGCGGTGGCTGCCGACTTCACCGCCCCCGAGGGGACTGTGCTGGATGTGAACGGACCGGACCGGGAGCTCAACCATTTTGGAGATGTCGGGAAGATATGCTTCCTGAATGAGGCGGGAGCGCCGGTGGAGGTGTCTGCTTACCGCTGTAAATGGTATTCATTGGACGATGGATACCCGAAGGATAACCGTCTGTCCCTGCTGTATTACCTGGACGTTCCGGGGGGGCTGGATTGGGAAGTCTCCTCTCTGGTCCTGGATACGGAAAATCTGACGGTTTTTGATTGGACAGATGTAGACTTTCATACGTTCTATACCGGAAACTGGCCTCTGGAGATCCCCTTGCCCCAGGCGGATATGGGCTGTACTCAGCAGTTTGACCAGAGAGTGGGCGAACTGGATGGGTCGGCTATCCGGCTGAAGGAGGTCTATCTGTCACCGATCACCATGATGGTCATCCTTGAGCGAGAGAAGGATTTTTCTGTTGATTTTTCGACGGAGGAAGGGACACGGCAGTCGATGCGCTGGGCCTTTGCCCTGGACGGCGAGCACTTCGCCGCGACCAACGGCTATGAGCCCGCCGTTGACCGTGCAATCCTTACTGACCGGGACGGGAATGAAATTCCGATGGAATGTACAAACGGCTCTGCCGATATGGCGAACCTGAACCAGTATCACCATCTCTTCCGCCTGACCCAGGCCACCGATATGTCTCAGCTCCAAGGCGGCAGGCTCACCCTGCGCGTCGGAGACGGAAGCGTGGATATCCCCTTGGACAATCTGGTCCCGGCGGAATAAAAGCCTCCCTTGCGAAAGGGAGGGGGACCGCCGCCGAAGGCGGTGGTGGAGGGATTCCGTTTTATGGCAGACTCCCAATCAACGGAATCCCCCCGCCCCTTCGGGGCACCCCCCTTTCACAAGGGGGGCTTTTTTCTGCAAAAATTTTTATTCTCTCCAACATTTTCAGTTCTTCGATTGTGTTATAAATAGAGGGAACAGGAAGGGAGGCGTTGTCCGTGGAGACCGTACGCAGTCAAGAGGAGGTGGCCAGCCTCTACCGGCGGCATGTGGACATGGTGTATCAGATTTGTCTGATGCTCATGAAAAATGTCCCGGACGCGGAGGACGCCGTCCAGACTGTTTTCCGCAAGGTGATGGAGTATGACAGGCCCTTCCGCGATCATGAGCACGAGAAGGCCTGGCTGATCGTCACCGCCCGGAACGAGTGCAGAAACCAGCTCAAGCACTGGTGGCGCACCCGCCGGGAGAGCGAGGAGGTTTTGAACACGCTGGCCTGGGAACAGCCCGAGGACGGGGCGCTGTGGGAGACCATCCTGCGCCTGCCGGAGAAATACCGGCTGGTGCTCTATCTCCACTACTACCAGGGCTATACCGCCCTGGAGACGGCGGAGATTTTGGGGAGGAACCCATCCACCGTCCGGGGGTGGCTGGTCCAGGCCAGAGGGAAGCTGAAGGAGCTGTTGGAGGCGGAGTCGTATGAAGGAAAAACTGAACCGGGTTTTTGACCAGGTAAAGCCCTCCCCCGAGGGGAGAGAACGGATGCTGGACCGCCTTCTCCAGACGGAAAGGAAGGACAGACCGGTGAAAAAATTAAAGAAGCTGACCGTAATCGGCATCGCCGCCGCGCTGATGGTCATCGTCATCTCCTGCACCGCCGCTGTGGTGACGGGGGTTGACCAGCGTATCCTGGATTTTTTGAACGCACAGCCTGCCCAGGAGGAGCTGATTTCCCCCTACGCTGTGCCGGTTAATATCACGATGAAGGACAATGGCGGGACGCTCAAAATTCGGCAGATGCTGGTTGACCGCTATTCGATGCTGCTGCTGATGGACTTCACCGTGCCGGACGGCGTTGATGTGACCAAGGCGGAACACCCTGCCCAGTGGATGGGGGCCGGATGGTATGTACGTGTCTGCGATTTCTTGGACAGCAACGGTTCCGAAATGGATGGCGCCGTAAATGCGGACTGGGTTTGCCTGGAGAGGGACACAGAGCAACGGCGGATCACGTTTTTATACTACGAGTATCTTGCCGAGAGCAACACCAATGAGGTTCACAGCATCCGGTTTTCCGCCAGTGACCTGTGTGCTAAAGGCGGGGTGACGCTTCTCTCCGGCGACTGGTCCTGTGTGATTCCCGTTTCCAGTAATTCCGGCTGGGAAACCATCATGAATGAGGTGTATTGGACCGAAGGAATAGAGGAGCGGATCACAGAGATCTATCTGTCTCCCATGACTCTCCATGTTACGTTAGAGCGGGATGTTCCGCTGGATGGGGATATAGATAGCTGGTCCGTATTGAACTCCCCTGACGCTATAAACGACTTTGAATGGCTTCAAACGCAAATTATTCTGACAGACAAGGATGGTGAAGCGGTTGTTTATAAATTAAAGCGCGTTAGTGGCAATCCCCAGACACAAACACTCACCGTTGGCTTTGAGGAGATTATGGACCCGGCCCGGTTCCAGGGCGGGACGCTGACCATTTTTGGGCACGAAATCCCCTTGGACAATCTGGTCCCGGTGGAATAAGCGCCTCCCTCCTCAAGGGAGCCTGACCGGCTGAGCTTATAAAAAATGACGCCTTCCTCAGAGGGGGCGTCATTTTTTTGGTAAAATCAAGCTTTACCGGGTTGGGTATTTGTGATATACTAACTGTAACTGAGCCCAAAATTCTCAAGGAGGAGCGCGTTATGGACCTGACAGAGCGCACGGTAAGCAGTGAGACGATTTTCGAGGGCAAGATCATCAAGGTGACCCTGGACCAGGCCCGGCTGCCCAACGGCAGTCTGGCGGCGCGGGAGGTGGTCTACCACCCCGGCGGGGTGGCGGTGCTGGCCCTGGACGAGGACAACACCGTATATCTGGTCAAGCAGTTCCGCTATCCGCTCCAGGAGCTGCTTCTGGAGCTGCCCGCGGGCAAGCTGGACCACGGGTCGGAGGAGGACGCCCTGCTGGGGGCCCAGCGGGAGCTGAGCGAGGAGACCGGCCTGGAGGCGGCGAAATGGACCTATCTGGGCTATACCCTGGCCTCCCCCGGCTTCTGCACGGAGGCCCTTCACATGTATCTGGCCCAGGACCTGACCCGGAAGGGACAGCACCTGGACGAGGACGAATTTCTGGACGTGGTGACCATGCCCTTTGACCAGCTGGCCGGGCAGGTGATGGACGGGACCATCACCGACGGCAAAACGGTGTCCACCACGCTGAAGGTAAAGGTCCTGCTGGGCCTGTAAGACTGAAAAAGGAGATCGTGCAATGGGAAAGACCGTCTTAATTGTAGAGGACGAGCAGAGCATTGTGGACATTCTGTCCTATATCCTGACCAAGGAGGGCTACGACACCCTGGAGGCCCTGGACGGCCCCACCGGCCTCCAGCTGGCCCTGGAGCAGAACCCGGACCTGGTTCTGCTGGACCTGATGCTGCCCAAAATGGACGGCTTTGAGGTCTGCGAAAGAATCCGGGCGGCGGGGTCTATGGTGCCCATCGTCATGCTCACCGCCCGGGAGGAGGAGGACGACAAGGTCCGGGGCCTGGAGCTGGGGGCGGACGACTATATCATCAAGCCCTTTAAAAACCGGGAGCTCCTGGCCCGGGTGAAGGCCAACATCCGCCGGATGTCTATGACCACCCCCATCCCCCCGGCCCAGCCCGCCCCGGAGCTGACCCTGGGCGAGCGCCTGCGGGTGGACGAGGACCGGGCCGCCGTGTTCAAGGACGGAGCGCCCCTGGACCTGACCCAGCGGGAGTACGACCTGATCCGCTTCCTGGCCGCCCGGCCGGGCAAGGTGTTCTCCCGGGAGGCCCTGATGGAGCACGTGTGGAATTACGAGGGCTATGTGGGCGACGTGCGGGCTGTGGACGTGGCCGTCCGCCGCCTGCGGGAGAAAATCGAGGACGACCCGGGGGCTCCCGTGTTCATCAAGACCAAGCGGGGGATGGGGTATTATTTCGGGGAGTGACGGGAGACACCGTGTGTAGGGGCGGATATCATCCGCCCGCCTGCGGTGCGTCCGTTTACCGCGGGCGGATGATATCCGCCCCTACAGACCAAGCGCCTGGACCATCTCCCCGCGCAGGCCGAGGCCCAGGGAGTAATAGGACTGGACCTCGTATTCGCTGTAGCGCATGAGCTGGGTGAAATATCGGTTGTACAGCTCGGGCCCGGCGGCGGCCCGGACCTGCTTCGCCAGGTCGCTGTATGCCTGTTCGGCCTCGGAAAATCCAGGCAGGGTCTTCCGCAGACGGTCCGCCGCCTCGTCTATCTCAACGTTTTTCCAAAGCAGTTCGGTAAGAAGCTCTTGCATTTTGGTCACTCCTAAGCTAAAATCATGTTCGCTTGTTGCGCATATTTAGATTATATATGCGCAACAAGCGAATGTCAAGAGGAATTACAGAAAATCATGAAATTTAGTGAACGCATACGGATACTGCGGAAAGAGCGCGGTATCACACAAAAAGAAACCGCCGCCGGCCTTGGTATTGGATATCGGGCATATCAGTGTTACGAACTGAATCAACGCTATCCGGATATTCACGGTCTGATAAACATCGCTAATTTCTTTGGTGTCAGTCTGGATTATCTGGTGGGTCTGTCCGACGTGAGAGAGCGCCAATAACCCCCGTCCCGCCCGCAGGCGGCAAGGCCCCCTTGCTAAAGGGGGCTGTCAGCGGCGTAAGCCGCTGACTGGGGGATTCCGACATCCGGAAGGATCTCGGTAGACGGAATCCCCCCGCCACCGGGCTTTGCCCGGCGGCCCTCCCCCCTTTGGCAAGGGGGGCTTTTGGTGCACGAATGATAGCTGAGAGGAGGTTCCGCCAATGCTGCGCAGTCTGCATATGAAGCTGGTGATGATCCTGGTACTGCTGATCCTGTCGCTGATGATGGTGGTGGGGGCGTTCCTCATTAACTCGGTGACGGCCTTCTACCAGGAGGATTTTTACGGCCAGATGGCCGATGTCTTTCAGGACCCGCTGCTCTACCACGACCTGACCACCCCCTCGGAGGAGGAAGAGAACGGGGCGGAGCGGCTGTCTCTGGTGCTGGACGCCTACGCCGGAGAGCTGGGGGTGGACAACCGCAACCGGAAGCTGTACATCCTGGACAGCGGCGGCGTGTGCCTCATCTCCCCCGACGGGGAGAGCGAGAAGCTGGAGTACACCGAAAACCTGGTCTTTGCCCTGAGCACCGGCCTGGAGACCAACGAGGCCGGGGACGAGAGCAATCTGGCCCTGGACTATATGGACGTGGCTATCCCCATCCACCGGGGGGGCGAGGGGTATGTGATCTATATCCTGGACAACAAGGCCACCGCCAACGACCTCACCGACCAGATGCTGGTGCTGATTATTGAGGCGCTGGTCTTCGGCCTGGTCATCTCCATTTTGCTGTCCTTCCTGCTGTCCAAAACCATGGTCACCCCCATCCAGAAGCTGACCGAAGGGGCCATGCGGGTGGCGGAGGGGGATTTTTCCCGAAAGATCGAGGTGCTGTCACAGGACGAGATCGGCGTGCTCACCGACACCTTCAACGACATGGCCGGCCAGCTCCAGGACACCCTGCGTCAGGTGGAGAACGAGCGCAACAAGCTGGACACCCTCTTCCTCCACATGACTGACGGGGTGGTGGCCTTCTCCCGGGAGGGGCGGGTGATTCATTCCAACCCCGCCGCCGCCCGGATGCTGCGTCAGGCCATCGGGCCGGACAGCACCTATGAGTCCCTCTTTGCCGGGGGGGCCTCCCTGGCCCAGGTGCTGGACACCGAGGACCACCTGGAGGAGGAGCGGCAGGTCCGGGAACGGTACCTCCAGCTGCTGATGGCCCCCTTCGACCGGGGACGGGCGGGGGGCGGCGCCCTGGTGGTCCTCCACGACGTCACCGAGCAGCGGAAAAACGAGGAGATGCGCCGGGAGTTCGTAGCCAACGTCTCCCACGAGCTGCGCACCCCCCTGACCAATATCCGCTCCTACGCCGAGACCCTCACCGAGAACGCCGGGGAGATGCCCCCGGAGATGGAAAAGAAATTTTTGGGGGTCATTCTCAACGAGAGCGACCGGATGACCCATATCGTCCAGGACCTGCTCACCCTGTCCCGCTTCGACTCCGACCGGGACGCGCTGAAGCTGAGCCTGTTCCCCTTCGCCGGGGCGGTGAAGGACATCTACAACGCCGTCTATATGGACGCCCAGAAGCACGACCACACCCTCACCCTGGACCTGGAGCCCGGCCTGCCCCAGGTGCTGGCCGACCGGGAGCGGGTCATTCAGGTGATGATGAACATCGTGTCCAACGCCATCAAATACACCCCCGACGGGGGGAATATCGCCATCCGGGCCGGCCGGGAGCGGAATCGGGTCTGGATGGTGGTGGACGACGACGGCATCGGCATCCCCGAGGAGGACCGTCCCCGCATCTTTGAGCGGTTCTACCGGGTGGACAAGGCCCGGTCCCGCCAGTCGGGGGGGACCGGCCTGGGCCTGTCCATCGCCAAGGAGATCGTAGACCGCCACCGGGGCCGCCTGGCTATCCTGGACAAGGACGGGCCGGGCCTGGCCGTCCGGCTGGATCTGTATATCGAGGGACCAGAGCATGGATAATTCAAAAATTCGCAGGATCGTCGAGGGGGTCAAGACCATACTCATCGTCCTGCTCAGCTGCTCCGCACTGTGGCTGGCGGCCCAGACCCCGCTGGCCGCCCCCATGTGGGGGCTTCTGCGGGAGGAGGGACCCCAGGTCCAGCCCGGCCAGAGCCAGGGGGAGGAGCACGGCCCCGGAGGGGTGCCTATGGCTATGGCGGTCAACCTGTTCGGCGCGCCGGACGGCCTCAGCCTGCCCGAGGGGACCGAGGGGGCCCGCCGGGGCATCCGCTATGACCAGGCGGCCTGTCAGGAGCTGTTTGAACAGGTGGCCGGCCCTCTGCTGGAGGCCCTGTCCAGCGCCGGGGAGCCGGAGGAGGTGAGCCGGTTGGAGTGGGAGCGGGCGCTCACCGAGCGCCTGGGGGTCTATTTGGACTTCCAGGGTCAGGTACCCCTGCCCGTCCTGGTGGGCTGGCTGTCCGGGGAGGAGACCGGGCTCACCGCCTCGGTCCGCCTGATGGCCCTGTCTGCCTGGGAGGACGGCCTGGACGTCTACTACCGGGACGAGGGGGACGGGCGGTTTTACCGCTGCCGCTCCCATGTGGCCGACCCCTATTCCCTCAGTCAGGCCCTGTCCGGCCTGACGGGAAACGGGGCCTTTTACGCCTTTGAGCGGGAGGACTACGCCGGTCTGGACCCGGACACCCTGCTGCTGCCCGAGGCCCCGTCCCCAGCGGTCTACACCGCCGCCAACCCCATGAGCGCCGGTCAGACCGCCCTGGAGTCCCTGGTCCGGGACCTGGGCTTCTCCCTCAACTCCACCAGCTTCTACTTCACCGACGAGCAGGTGGCCCGCAGCGGAGACGACAGCGTCCGCCTGTCCGACAGGGGGACGGCCCAGTACCTCTATGAGGGGAAGGCCGGGGGAGGCCTGTTTCCCGTTCCCAGCCTGGGGAGGTCCGGGCCCCTCTTCGACAGCGTGGAGACCTGCCGCCGGATTGCCCTGTCCGCCATCAGCCCCCGGTGCGGGGAGACCCGGCTGTATCTCATGTCCGTCCAGGAGCGGCCCGAGGGGCTGGAAATCGACTTCGGCTACAGCCTCAACGGCGTGCCCGTCCTGCTGGACCGGGGGTGCGCCGCCCGGTTCCTGGTGAGCGGGGGCCAGGTGGTCCAGTTCTCCATCCATCTGCGGGGCTATACCGCCAACGGGTCCGCCTCCCTGACCCTGCCCCCCCGTCAGGCCGCCGCCGCCCTTCTGGCCCGGGGCCTGGAGGGGGAGGAGCTGCTGCTCACCTACGCCGACAGCGGCGGCGACACCCTGACCGCCGGCTGGTCGGCCAGAGAGGGGGACTGAGGGATGCCCTGGACAAAGCTGAAAAATGTTATTCTGGTCATTCTGGCCGCGGCCAACCTCTTTCTGTTTATTCTGGTGGCGGGCCCCGCCATTCAGAGCCGCCGCATCGCCGGCGAGGCCCGGGCGGAGACCCTGCGCTTTCTCCAGAGCCGGGGGGTCCAGGTGGCGGAGGAAGCCGTCCCCCAGGCTATGGACCTGCCCCCCCAGCGGCTGGAGCGGGACCTGGAGGGGGAGCAGCGGGCCGCCGCCGCCCTTCTGGGCAGTCCGGTGACCGCTGAGGCCCGGGGCGGCGAGGTGTACCGCTATTACAATGAAAAGGGCTCCGTCCAGTTTCACAGCGACGGCGCCATCTCCGCCCAGCTGGAGCCCGCCGCCTTCCCCCTGGGGGAGGACCGGCGGGAGGGCTGTCTGGACCTGATGGCCCGGATGGGCCTGGAAGGAGATATTTTGGCGGAGAGCGGCCAGGAGCTGACCTTCCGTCAGACCCTGGCCGGCCGGCCCCTGTTTACCCAGCAGGTGACCCTGGTCTGTGAGGACGGCGGCCTGTCCGCCATCACCGCGGGCCGGCAGATGGTGGGCAAGCCCCAGGAGGACCCCGCCCGGACCACCATCACGGTGAGCACCGCCCTGATCAGTTTCCTCAACGGCGTCAGCGCCCTGGGGGACGTGTGCAACCGCATCGACGCCATTGAGCCGGGCTATATTACCGCCGCATCCCTCTCCGGACCCACCGCCCTCACCCCGGTCTGGCGGGTGACCACCGACACCGGGGCCTATCAGCTGGACACGGTCACCGGGGCGGTAACCCGGGTGTCCTAAGAGGGGGCCTGCGGGCATATGCTCGGTAGAGGCGGGGGATACCCGCCCCGACACTCCCATGCTTGGAGGCATTTCATGTCAGATCAACACAGTCCCATCGGCATTCTGGATTCCGGTATCGGGGGGTTCAGCGTGGTGAGGCAGGTGCAGCGGCTGCTGCCCCGGGAGGAGCTGCTCTACTTCGGGGACGGGGCCCACATCCCCTACGGCAACCACACCCGTCAGGCCATTGTGGAGATGGCCCGGTATATGTTCCGGTTTATGGAGGCCCGGGGGGTGAAGGCCCTCCTGGTGGCCTGCAACACCATCTCCTGCGTCCTGGACAGCTGCGGGGGCGAGGTCTCCTGCCCGGTGTTCAGCGCCGTCCAGGCGGGCGCGGAGGCGGCGGCCCGGCTGGAGGCGGACAAGGTGGGGGTGATCTCCACCGTCTTTACCCACAATTCCCGCGTCTACCCCCGGAGCATACAGGCCCTGAGCCCCCGGAAGCTGGTGGTGCTCAGCTGCGGCTGTCCCGACCTGGCGCGGCTGGTGGAACACAGCCTGGGGGACCCGGCGGGCATGGCTCAGGTGGAGGAAAACCTCCGCCTGGAGCTGGACCACATGGTCCTGGAGGATCGGGTGGACTGCTGTGTTCTGGGCTGTACCCACTATCCCCTGGTGTCCGACCGCATCCGGCGGCTGTACCCCGGCCTGCCCCTCATCGACCCGGCGGAGGAGATGGCCCGGTCCTTGCAGGCCTACTTAATCCGGGAGGGGCTGGGCAATCCCCAGAGCGCCCCCGGCACGCTGAGCGTCTACACCACCGGCGACGTGGAGGAGTATGCCCTCCGGGCCCGGCAGGTGGGACTGGAGCGGGTCAGCAATGTGGAATACTACCCGCCGATGGAGCTGTAGGGGCGGCCTGTGGCCGCCCGTCCGGAACCAAACCCTGACAGCGGGCGGCCACAGGCCGCCCCTACAAAAGAGAAACGAGGAATCCCCCATGTCAGAATTACAATTTGCGGTCCCCACCCTCTTCGGGCTGGAGGGCATCTGCGCCGACGAAGTCCGGCGGCTGGGTCTGCCGGAGGTGAGGGCGGAGAACGGCCGGGTGCTGTGTACCGGGGCGGAGGCCGACCTGCCCCGGCTGAATCTGAACCTGCGTACCGGGGAGCGGGTGCTCCTCCTGCTGGGGACCTTCCCGGCCCGGGACTTTGACGCGCTGTTTGAAGGGACAAAGGCCCTGCCCTGGGAGCGGTTCATCCCTCGGGACGGCCAGTTCCCGGTGAAGGGACACAGCCTCAACTCCGCCCTGCGGTCGGTGCCCGCCTGCCAGTCCATTGTAAAAAAGGCCATCGCCGCCCGGCTGGGGGCCGAATACGGCCTGAACACCCTGCCCGAGACGGGGGCGCTGTATCAGGTGCAGTTCGCCATCATGGGGGACGAGGCGGCGCTGATGCTGGACACCTCCGGCCCCGGCCTCCACAAGCGGGGCTACCGGGCCCAGGGGGTGGCCGCCCCCCTGCGGGAGACCCTGGCGGCGGGGCTGGTCCTTCTGTCCCGGTATAAGGGCCGGGACCCCCTGTGCGACCCCTTCTGCGGCTCGGGCACCATCCCCATCGAGGCCGCCCTCATCGCCAAAAACCGGGCCCCCGGCCTGAGCCGGTCCTTCCCCGCTCAGCGGTGGGCCTGGCTGGAGAAAAAGTACTGGATGTCCGCCGCCGATGAGGCCATGGACAAGGAATTTGACGGCGATTACGAGATCTGGGGCGGGGACATCGACCCCGAGGCGATGGCCCTGGCGAGGCACAACGCCCAGCTGGCCGAGGTGGACGACGTGGTCCGCTTCGATGTGGACGACGCCACCCGCTTCCACTGGGGCGGGCTCTATGGCCGGGTGGTCACCAACCCGCCCTATGGCGAGCGGGTGATGGAGCGCAGGGAGGCCGAGGACCTGTACCGGGCCTTCGGAAAGGCCTGGGACAAGTTCCCCGAGGGCTGGAAGCTCTACCTGCTGTCCTCCCACACCGAGTTCGAGCGCACCTTTGGCAAACGGGCGGACAAGAAGCGCAAGCTGTACAACGGGATGCTGAAATGTGATTTGTTTATGTATTTGTAAACAGAACAAAGCCCCCCTTGTGAAAGGGGGGAGGGACGCGAAGCGGCGGGGGATTCCGTGTGAACGGTGGCGCTCCGGTGGAAGAATCCCTCCACCCCCGCCTGTGGCGGCGGTCCCCCTCCCTTTGACAAGGGAGGCATATCAACGAAGGGGTACAGCTTATGCGCCATTTATTCATCATCAACCCCGCCGCCGGGAAGCGGGGGACCACGGCCCAGCTGGAGCGGCTGTTGGACAAGCTGTCCTTTCCCCATGAGGTGGCCTACACCCGAGGGGAGGGGGACGCCCGGCGGCTCACCGAGGAGGCGGCCCGGACGGGGGAGCCCCTGCGGGTCTATGCCTGCGGCGGGGACGGCACCCTCAACGAGGTGGTCAACGGGGCGGCGGGCCTGGACCATGTGGCCATTACCAACGTCCCCAAGGGGACGGGGAACGACTTCCTCAAAATTTTCGGCCCGGACTACCGGACCCTCTTCTATGACCTGGAGGCCCTGGCCGTGGGGCCGGAGACCCAATTCGACCTGATGGACTGCAACGGCCACCTGGGCATCGACGTGGTGTGCGCCGGGGTGGACGCCCGCATTGCCGCCGACGTTCACCGCTACAAGGACTGGTGGTTTGTCTCCGGCATCGGGGCCTACATTCTGTCCCTGATCGAAAATATATTTTTCAAGGGCATCGCCCGGCCTATCACGGTACATATGGGCGAGATCCGGTGGGAGGACAGCCCCGCCTCCCTGTTCTGCATCTGCAACGGGCGGCACTACGGCGGGGGCTTCATGCCCGTGGGGGAGGCCATGCCCGACGACGGGGTACTGGACATGCTCCTGGTGCGGAAAATCAGCCTGCTGACCTTCCTGCGCCTGGTGGGGAAATACGCCAAGGGGCTGTACAAGCAGTACCCGGAGCTGATTTTGGACTATCACGGGGATCGGGCGTCCTTCTCCGCCAGCCAGCCCATCACGGTGGTGGTGGACGGGGAGGTTCTGCGGGATACGGCGTTCACCGTCCGCCTGTCGGAGAAACGGGTGAATTTCTTCTACCCCGCTGGGGCGTCCTATCAGCCATAAGTATTCGTGCGTGCCTGGGTTGACAAGCTCTCTGGACTGTGCTAAGCTTTCGTTACTGTTAAATTTAGGAGGCATACCCAATGAAGCAAATGAAAAAACGCATCTCCCTGTTCCTGGCGGTGGTGATGACGCTGTCCCTGGTCCCCGCGTCGGTACTGACCGCCGCCGCCGCGGACGCCTATCAGGTCCTGTTCGAGCCCCAGATGAACGCCCCTGTGGGCATCTCCTTCGGCACAGATATGGCCGCTTATGGCGACACAGCTGCGGTCTACTCCGTAACGGAGAAGGTTTATCAGTTCGTCCGCTTTAACGGAAACAACCTGGAGGGCATCCCCGGCAAATACCACGGGGAGGAGTACCCCCTGTATATCGGCAAGGATTACATCTCGGTCCCCAACGCCAGCTGTATGTACGGCGTGATCGACAAGACGGGCCGGACTGTGGTAGACTTCAACTTCGACTGGATCTACCGTCCGGATGACAGCGGAGTTGCCAAGGCGGGCCAGTGGAATCAAAATACCTATGGCTATTATCTGCTGAACCTCAATACAAAGGAGACCAGCCTGGTCACAGAGGACACCTATGAGCGCTATGGCATGAATGGCTACTCCTTCAACTGGGCCAACGATGAGTGGCAGGTGGTTGACGCCAACGGGGCGGTGATTCTCTCCGGCGCGGGGAAGAATTACAAGATCAGCGGCAGCTACAAGGAGAGCATCGAGGACGGCCTGGTTGCCGTCTACGACCCCGGGACCTATAAAAACGGCTTTGTCAGCCTGAGCGGCGAGGTGGTTATCCCCACTCAGTATGATAGAGCCGGCGGCTTCCACAACGGCTATGTGCTGGTCTATGACGAGCAGAACAACGCCGCGCTTCTGGATAAAAAAGGCAGCGTAGTGATTCCCTTCGGAGCCTATAAGGTCCTCTCCGACGTCTCCCCTGACGGCCTGGTCTGGGCCTCCAACGCCGACGGCACCAAGGTTTCCATTCTGAAGGTGGGCGGCGGCTCCGCCCCCGAGGTCCCCGTGACCCCCTCGACCGCTGAGGCCATGCCTACCAACGACACCCTCAAGGTGAACGGGGAGCTCAAGGACGCCACCGTTTACAAGATCGACGGCAGCAACTACTTCAAGATCCGCGACCTGGCCGCCGTCCTCAACGGCACCAGCAAGCAGTTCGCCGTGGGCTATGACGCCGCCTCCAGCTCCGTGACCGCTACCACTGGACAGCCCTATGAGCTGGCCGGCGGCGAGCTGGCCGGTCCGGCCGCTGCAAACCAGACGGCCACCGTCAGCAACGATACCATCCTTGTCAACGGCGCCAAGGCGGAGAACGTCACCGTCTATAAGATCGACGGCAGCAACTACTTCAAGCTCCGGGACCTGGGCGCCGCCCTGGGCTTCGACGTGGGCTGGTCCCCCGAGGAGGGCGTGTTCATCAACACCGAGGGCTGAGCCCTGAACTGAGTCAGACACAAGCCCGCCGCTCCCCTGACCGGGAGCGGCGGGCAGAGTTCTATCTGTGAAAGGAGGCCTGCGACATGGTATACGGTCTGGCCGCGGCCATTTTGCTCCCCGTCCTGATTCAGGGCGGCTTTTACCCCACCGCCTTCCTCATCCCCGGGGCCGCGCTGGCGGGGGCGGGAGCCCTGAGAAGGGGGCGGGCGCTGGAGCGGGGGGAGCGGGCCCTGTGGGCCCTGGCTCTGCTGTATCTGCTGGCCTCCCTGGTCCGGGGGTACAGCGCCTCCTCCCTGGCTCAGGCCTGCCTTCCGGCCTGCTGCGGGGCCTTTCTGTACCTGTATCTCTCCCTGTCCCAGGGGGAGAAGGGCCGTCTGCTGGACTGGGTGGCGCTGGCCAGCGGGCTCTTCGCCGGGATAGCCATTTTGGCCTTCTGCGGCGTGGTGCCGCTGACGGGGGCGGTGTCCGCCCGGCGGCTGCAATTCACCTTTCAATACGCCAACGCGGCGGGCAGCTGGTTCGCCGCCGCCGCCCTGCTGGCCCAGGACCGGGAAGAGGCCCGGGCCCGGCGAATGAGCCTGCCCTGCGTGACGGCCCTCCTCCTCACCCGGTCCATGGGGGCGCTGGCCCTCTACGGAATACTCCAGCTGGTCCGCCTCTGGCGGCGGCGGGGGCTGTGGGGGGAGCTTGTGCTGACCCATGCCTCCGCCGTCCTGCTGGCCGGGGTCTTCCTCCTGGGAGAGGGCTGGCTGTGTCTGCCGGGGCTGGCGCTGTTGTACGGACTGGGCTGGTATCAGGACAGGCTGATCCCCGCCGCCCTGGGGTGGAAGCTCCACTGGCTGGGCCTGATTGCCGGCGGAGCGGGGGCGGCGGTCATTTTAGCCAGCCGCTGGCGCGGCGCGCTGACCTTTGTGGAGCGGCTGGTCCAGATCATAGACGGCCTGGGGGCCGTCGCCCGCTACCCCCTTCTGGGGGTGGGGGCGGGGAACTGGTCCCGGTACAGTCCCCTGTTCCAGTCCGCGCAGTACTCCAGCACCCTGATCCACAGCAGCCCGGTGCAGATAGGGGTGGACGCGGGGGTGCTGGCCGTGGCGCTGGCGGCGGCGGTGCTGGTCCTGGGCTGGCGGCGGAGGGGACGCAGCCAGGCGGAGTCGCTGGCCTGCCTCCTGCTGGCGGGGCACAGCCTTCTGGACTTCACCCTGCAATTTCTCCCCATCGACCTGCTCCTGCTGGCCCTCCTCTTCGCGGGGGAGGGGCCAGAGCGGAGGGACCGGAGGTTGGCCCCCCAGGTTGCTCTGCTGGGGACGGCGGTGCTGTGCGCCGGGATGCTCTTTGGACAGATGCAGTATAAGAGCCTGGTCTATACCTGCCGGGCCGGGGACTGGGAAGCCGCCTCCGCCCGCTATGAGAGGGGCCCCTTCGGGGCCTCCGGGGAGGCCCGGGAGCTCTACCTCCAGGCCTGCTACGGCCTGGGCCGTCTGGAGCGGATTCTGGAGGAGACCGGCCCCCTGGACCCCCTGAGCACCCAGGAGCTGCTCTACCGGGCCCAGGCCCTGTGGAGGCTGGGCCGTGAGGACGAGGCCTGCCGTCTGCTTCTCTCCCAGCTGGAGGGACAGCTGTACAACGTGGCCCTCTTTACGGAGACCAGGAACTTCTTCACCGACTGGGGCGTCGGGCCGGAATACCGGGCGGAATATAACCGCCTTGCCGCCCTGTCCAACGGGAGCTGGACGGCGCTGGGGACGCTGAAGGGCGACCAGATAGAGATCGAGCCCATGGGGGAGGGCTGAACGCCCCCAAGCAAAAACGCGGCGGACCATCTTGGTCCGCCGCGTCAGCTTGTCGAAAAAGTCTGCCAAATGGCAGACTTTTTCATGTAAAGCAGAGCCCAGACAGATATAGCATACCGGTGGTTTTTGCGATACACGCTGAGTGAGGAGCTGCCCCATTTTTCCACGGTGAGCTACAACTTCCGGCATCGGTACACCCCGGAAACGATAGAGGCAGTGTTTCAGTGGATATTGAAAGAGGCGGAAACAGCGGGAGCACTGACCCCAGCGGCGGTATTTATAGATGGGACACACATCAAAGCCAGCGCAAATCTGAAGAAGAAAATGAAGCAGGAAGTACCGGCAGCGGCAAAACGATACCAGGAAGAACTGCTGGCGGAAGTGAACGCGGACCGGGAGGCTCATGGAAAAAAGCCACTGGATGATGAAGATGAACCACCCAAAGCCGGAGGGAAGAAACAGGACAACACCTCAAAAAAGAAGCAGGCCCGGAGGAAGAAAGCGGCGAAAAAGCAGAAAACAGTAACGGTATCCACCACAGACCCGGAGAGTGGAATGTTCCAAAAAGGGGAGCACAAGCGGTGCTTCGCTTATGAGGCCCATACCGCCTGTGACAAGAGCGGTTACGTATTGGAAACAGTGGTCACCCCCGGAAATATCCATGACAGCGTGGCGTTTGACGATGTTTACGACAAATTGATTCAATCGTTTCCAGAGGTGGAAACAGTGGTGGCGGACGCTGCCTACAAGACCCCGCATATCTGCGAAAAGGTATTTCGAGATGGCCGGGTATTGTCTACAGCCTACAAGCGGCCCATGACGATGAAGGGCGGACATCCCTGGTGGTCTTACGTCTATGATGAATATTATGACTGCGTGATCTGCCCGGAATACCACATCCTGTCCTGCCGCACCACCAACCGGGATGGATACCGTGAATACTGCAGCGATCCGAAAATTTGCGCCCAGTGCCCCACCCGGCATTTATGTACAAAATCCAAAAGCTTCGTAAAGACTGTCCTGCGGCACATCTGGAAGGGCTATGAGGAACTGGCCGATGATGCCAGATACACCCCAGAGTACAAGCAACTCTATGCAAGGCGCAAGGAGACCGTTGAGCGAGTTTTTGCCGATGCAAAGGAAAAACACGCCATGCTCTATACCGTTTACCGTGGCCTGCCCAGGTTTCCAACTGGGTGAGGCTTAAATTTGCTGCCATGAACCTCAAAAAGTTGGCAAGATGGAAAGCCAGAAAGCGCTTTGCTCCGCCCTCCTCCACACCCTCCTCCTACATTTTATTCCTCATTAACGTTGTGGCCTGTCTGGCTTCATTACCAGACAGGCCATTTTTCGACAGGCTGAACCACGGGCTAAGCCCGTGGTTCCAAAAAGGCTATGCCTATGAGTAGAAATGATAAACCTCCAACGATACAATAGGAGATGGTTTGCCGACCACATCTGAAAGTATCGAAGGAGGAATATCAATGTTTAAGAAAAAAGAAGAAACAGACAGCTTGGCGCATACACGGTGGAACTGTAAGTATCACATAGTATTTGCACCAAAATACCGTAGACAGATAATATATGGGCAGATAAAAGCGGATGTAGGAAGCATCCTAAGAAAATTGTGCGAGTATAAGGGAGTAGAAATAATAGAAGCAGAGGCGTGCCCAGACCACATCCACTTACTGGTAAGTATCCCACCGAAATATAGTGTATCACAGTTTAAGGGATATCTCAAAGGAAAAAGTTCGCTGATGATATTTGATAGACATGCCAATTTGAAATATAAGTATGGAAATCGGCAGTTTTGGTGTAAAGGATACTATGTAGATACGGTAGGAAGGAACAAAAAAGCGATTGCAGAGTATATCAGAAATCAGCTGGCAGAGGATAAATTGGCAGACCAACTGACGATAAAGGAATACTATGACCCGTTTACGGGTGAGCCAGCTAATAAGAGCAAATAAAAACAGCCCCACTTGGTGGGGCCGCTTGTAAGAATATGCGGTCGGCAGACCGTTTCACCGCGCCTTGAGGCGCGGCCAATATCACGCCCTTATAGGGCGTGTGCAGACCACCCGTATAACGGGTGGTCCTGACTCGACAAGCTGAAACCTCACCAGTGGTGAGGTTTTTTGACAGCCTGATCACATATCTTCTTCGTTAATAATCTGCGCCTTGATGAGGTTGGTGTAGCCGGTTTTACCCAGGGGGACGCCGGCGGTGATGACCACCACGTCATTGTTCTGGACCAGGCGCTCCTTCACAGCCACCTCGCTGGCCAGGGAGAAAATACGGTCGGTGGAGGTGACCTCGCCGGTGAGGAAGGGGATGATGCCCCAGGAGATATTCAGCTGGCGGCGGACCTTCTCGTGCATGGTGAGGGCGGCGATGGGGCAGGCGGGCCGGAAGCGGCAGATCATCCGGGCGCTGCGGCCGGAGTTGGTGGCGGCCAGGATAGCCCTGGCGTTCAGGTCCTTGGCGGTGAGGCAGCAGGTGTGGGTGATGGCGTCGTTGATGTTGGAGGCAGGAAGGACCCGTTGCTTCTGGAACTGCTTCCAGTAGTCGATGGCGCTCTCCGTCTCGGTGACGATGCCCACCATGGCCTGAAGGGCCTCCACAGGGTACTTGCCCCCGGCGGTCTCGCCGGACAGCATGACGCAGCCGGTGCCGTCATAGACCGCGTTGGCTACGTCGGACACCTCCGCCCGGGTGGGCCGGGGGTTGCGCATCATGGAGTCCAGCATCTGGGTGGCGGTGATGACCGGCTTGCCCTGCTGGAGCCCCTTGCGGATCATCTGCTTTTGCAGGATAGGCACCCGGGCGGCGGGAATCTCCACGCCCAGGTCGCCCCGGGCCACCATGATGCCGTCGGCGGCGGTCAGGATCTCGTCCAGGTTGTCCACGCCCTCCTGGTTCTCGATCTTGGCGATGATCTTCACATCGTCCCCGCCGCACTCATGGAGGACAGCCCGGACAGCCTCTACGTCAGCCGCCCGGCGGACGAAGGAGGCGGCGATAAAGTCAAAGTCGTTCTCCACGCCGAAGCGGATATCGGCGATGTCCTTCTCGGTGAGGGCGGGCAGCTGGATGTGAACCCCGGGGATGTTGATGGACTTGTTGGCCGACAGGGTGCCGCCGTTCTCCACGGTGCAGATGATTTTGGCGTCCTCGATCCGGTCCACCCGGATGGCAACCAGGCCGTCGTCAATCAGAATTTCCTGGCCGGGCTGGAGCTCCTCGTGGAGCCTGGGGTAGGTAACCGACACCCAGCCCTGGTTGCCCACCACGTCCTCGGTGGTCAGGGTGAAGGGGTCCCCCGCCTCCAGGGTGATGGTCTTGGTCTCAAAGCCCTTGATGCGAATTTCAGGGCCCTTGGTGTCCAGAATGGTGGCCACCGGCCGGCCCATGGCGTCCCGGACCGACTTGAGCCGGTTCAGCCGCTCCAGGTGCTCCGGGTGACTGCCGTGGGAAAAATTGAACCGGGCCGCGTCCATACCGGTGCGGATCAGGGTGCGGATCATTTCCACATCGTCCACCGCGGGGCCCAGGGTACAGATAATTTTCGTTCTTCTCATAAGTTACCTCCTTCGGGTATCCTGTTTCTTTTCCTACGCTTACCCCTCTATCATACAGGAAAATCTCAAGGTTGAAAAGATAAAGATTTCATAAAATTCACGCTCCCCCCGACAAAAAGGTGTGCTGTCCCTCCAAGAGAGACAGCACACCTTTTACGCTTTTTTAACACATTTTGGCTCCGGCGGGAATTTTGTCGTCCAGCATGAGGAGGTTGAGCTGTTCCTCCCCCTTCTCGGTGTGGACGGCGGAGATGAGCATCCCCTGGCTCTCCTGTCCCATCATCTTCCGGGGGGGCAGGTTGACGATTGCCATCAGGGTCTTACCCACCAGCTCCTCGGGCTTGTACCACTTGGCGATGCCGGACAGAATCTGCCGGTCGGTGCCGGTGCCGTCGTCCAGGGTGAATTTGAGAAGCTTGTCGCTCTTCTTCACCGGCTGGCAGTCCTTCACCTTGACGGCCCGGAAATCGGATTTGCAGAAGGTGTCAAAATCCACCTTCTCCTCCAGCTGGGGCTCGATCTCCAGGTCGGGGAGGGCGGCCTTTTTGGCGGCCTCAGCGGCCTCCTCCAGGGCCTTGAGGGCCTTGTCGGCGTCGATGCGGGGGAAGAGGTTGTCCCCCCGGACCACGGCCACATTTTGAGGCAGGACGGCCCACTGTCCGGCGCTCTCCCAGGTGGAGCACTTCTCGCAGGCCCCGATCTGACGCAGGACCTCGGCGGAGGAGGAGGGCATAAAGGGGGTAAGCAGGATGGCGGACACCCGCAGAACCTCCAGGAGGTTGTACATGACGCAGGCCAGCCGGGGGCCGTTGGCCTCCATGTCTTTGGCCAGCACCCAGGGGGCGTTCTCGTCGATATACTTGTTGGCCCGGTCAATCACCTTGAAAATCTCAGCCAGGGCGTTCTGGAAGGCGTACTTCTCCATCTGCCCCTCATAGCGGTCCCGCAGGCCCTTCGCCAGGGTGACCAGCTCGTCGTCCATCTCCCCGTGGAAGCGGTGGTTCTCGGGCAGCTGTCCGCCGAAGTATTTGCCCACCATGGACACGGTGCGGCTGAGCAGGTTGCCCAGGTCGTTGGCAAGGTCCACGTTGATGGTCTGGATCAGGGCCTCGTTGGAGAAGTTGCCGTCGGAGCCGAAGGGGAAGGTGCGCAGCAGGAAGAAGCGCAGGGCGTCCACCCCGAACATCTCCGCCAAAATATAGGGGTCCACCACGTTGCCCTTGGACTTGGACATCTTGCCGCCGTCCAGCAGCAGCCAGCCGTGGCCGAACACCTTCTTGGGCAGGGGCTCGCCCAAACTCATGAGCATGGCGGGCCAGATAATGGAGTGGAAACGGACAATCTCCTTGCCCACAAAGTGGACGTCTGCGGGCCAGAATTTGCCGTAATCATCATATTGGTCGTTGCCGTAGCCCAGTGCGGTGATGTAGTTGGACAGGGCGTCCACCCATACATAGACCACATGGCCCGGGTCAAAATCTACCGGGATGCCCCAGGTGAAAGAGGTGCGGGAGACACACAGGTCCTCCAGACCGGGCTTGATGAAGTTGTTCACCATCTCGTTGACCCGGGAGCGGGGCTCCAGGAAGTCGGTGTCCTCCAGCAGGTGCTGGACCCTGTCGGCGTATTTGGACAGCTTGAAGAAGTAGGCCTCCTCCTCCGCGTCCTGGACCTCCCGGCCGCAGTCGGGGCATTTGCCGTCCACCAGCTGGCTCTCCGTCCAGAAGGACTCGCAGGGCTTGCAGTACTTGCCCTTGTAGGTGCCCTTGTAGATGTCGCCGTTGTCGTGCATTTTTTTGAAAATCTTCTGGATGGCGGAGACATGGTAGCCGTCGGTGGTGCGGATAAAGCGGTCGTTGCTGATGTTCATCAGCTTCCACAGGTCCAGAATGCCCCGGTCCCCCTGAACGATGTTGTCCACAAACGCCTGGGGGGTGATCCCCGCCTCCCGGGCCTTGTCCTCAATCTTCTGGCCGTGCTCGTCGGTGCCGGTGAGGAACATCACCTCACAGCCGGTGAGCCGCTTATACCGGGCCATGGCGTCGGTGGCTACGGTGCAGTAGGTGTGGCCGATGTGCAGCTTGTCGCTGGGGTAGTAGATGGGGGTGGTGATATAAAAACGTTTGTTTTCCATGTTATTCTCCCTTTTCATGTCGTTGTGAAAACGGCGGGCCGAGGTCGTCCCGCCCTACGCGCACCCTGTAGGGCGCGACGACCCGGCGCGCCGCCGGGGATCAGGTATTGTTCTCTTCCCCCTCCGCAGGCGTTTGCCCCTCCAGCCGTTCGGGCCAGGCGGGACCCCAGGTGTTCCGCAGCAGCGCCTGGCCGAAGGCCAGGGCGGACAGGGAGAAGGCCAGGGTGGCGGCGGTGTGGAACAGGTCGGCCCCGTCCGCCAGGGAGGTCAGCCCCAGGACGCCCCCCATCAGGGCCAGGAAGGCCGTCCGCCGGCGGCGGGGCCGGCCAAAGAGGAAGCCGGCGATATAGTAGTGGGCCAGGGCAAGGAACAGGGCGGCAGCCAGCCGGATGCCGTACTTCATCAAAACCGGCTCGGTGCCGTTTTTCAGGTGGGCGGAGAAGAGCCACACCAGCCCCGCCAGTGCGGGCAGGGAGGCCAGGCGGCAGGCCCAGTCGTTCAGCTCCCCCCGGTAGGCCATCCGGCCCATGAGCAGGATACCGCCCCCCGCTGGCAGGCACAGCAAAGCAGCCACCACCTGAGCGGCCAGGGTGGACATCTGATACTGGTCCGGATGCGTCCGCCACAGGGACAGGCTGTCCAGACCGCTCCACAGGCCCAGAGCCCCGGCGGCCATCATCAGCAGTCCCGCCGCAGTCAGGATGGTGATCTGCCCCGTCTCGGGGCTGTGGAAGGCGGGCAGAAAGTCCTCCGGCCCCTCCTTGATGGGCAGGACCATCAGCAGAATGACCGCAGCGGCCAGCCCCAGCAGTCCCATCAGGACCAGGGTGGCGGGAGCACCGTGGGTAAACAGCCCGGTCTCCGGGACATAGGCGGAGGCCAGCTGCCACCGCCGGGCCAGAAATCCGCCCACACCACCGGCCAGCGCCAGGGCGGGCAGAGCAACATGTTTTTTCATACGCGCTAAATTCCTCTCGAAAAGATTCCTCGCTATCATATACCAAAGCGCCGGGAAAATCAACCCGTTTCTTACAGCTTGGGTCCTCCGCTCCCCCTGCCCTTGGGGCCGAACTGGAGCCACAGGGCGATGAGCAGCATCGCCACGCCGATGAGGGTGCAGGTCCCGCTGATGACATCGGAGATCATCTCGTTGATATCCAGCAGAGAGACCACCGACAGAAACACCAGGTCGATGAGCAGCAGGGCCCGGGCGACGGGGTTCATCCGCTTTTTGGCCCGGTCCTTCTCCTCGGCCAGCTTCTCCTGCTCCATCTGCCGCTTCAGCTCCACCGTGCGGCTGCGCTGGCGTTTTTTGTTTTTCTTCGCCATTGTTTTTCTCCTTTCAATCCATGCTGGTTTCGATCACGGCCCCGCCCACCACCGTGTCCCCGTCGTAGAGGACCACAGTCTGGCCGGGGGTAATGGCCCGCTGGGGGCTGTCGAAGATGAGGCGGAGGGTGTCCGCCCCCGTCTGCCAGACGGTGCAGGGCTGCTCCGCCATGCGGTAGCGGACCCTGGCCCGCAGGCGGACGGGGCCGTCCAGCGCCGCGCAGGGGATGAGGTTCAGGCCGCCGGCGGTGAGGGTGCGGGCAAAGAGGCTGTCGTTTCCCGAAAGGACCACCGTGTTATCCGCTGGGCGGACCTCCTTCACGTAGAGCCGCCCCCGGCTGGAGGACACCCCCAGCCCCCGGCGCTGGCCCACGGTGTAGTCGATGATGCCGGTGTGACAGCCCAGCACCGCCCCTCTCTCGTCCATGTAGGGCCCCGGGGGGTAGTCCCGCCCGGTGTACCGCCGGAGAAAGGCCCCATAGTCCCCGTCGGGGATGAAGCAGATATCCTGGCTATCCTTTCTGTGGGCTGACTCCAGTCCGGCCTGGGCGGCGATGGCCCGGACCTCCTCCTTGGCCAGCCCCCCCAGAGGGAAGAGGGCCCGGGACAGCTGGTCCTGGGTGAGGGACGCCAGCACATAGCTCTGGTCCTTCTCCGGCCGGAGGGCCTTGCGCAGCAGCCAGCGGCCCGACCCGGCGTCGTACTCTGTCCGGGCGTAGTGGCCGGTGGCAAGCCGGGCACAGCCCAGCTCCCCCGCCCGGTCCAGCAGCGCGCCGAACTTCACCGCCCGGTTGCACCCCACGCAGGGGTTGGGGGTGCGCCCCCCCTCGTAGGCGGCGATAAAGGGCTCGATCACCCCGGCCCGGAACTCCTGGCGCACATCCAGGGTCCGGTGGGGGAAGCCCAGCCGGGCCGCCGCGGCGGCGGCATCTGTCCCGTCCTCCCCGCCGTCGAAGAGGCGCAGGGTGAGCCCCAGCAGGCTCCGCCCCTCCCGCAGGAGGAGCAGGGCGGCGGCGGAGCTGTCCACGCCGCCGCTCATGGCGACGGCAGTTAGATCGTTCATTCAAAACCTCCCATGGGCATTTTGCTGAAATTTCTCCCCGAGTATACCACATTTTCCCCCGCCTGGCAACCGAAACCCTTGAGGCGTGCGGAAAAGCGGAAGTCAAAGGCAAAAAACACATCTTGTATTATTTAGGATTATGATTCGCAAGACGGCACAAGATGTAGTAGACAAGGGGGCCGCGCTGTGCTATAATCCCAAATGTGCTCCCGCCGGTCCGGGACCGCCTTTTGGGGGAGCGCGGTTTTTTAGCGTCTTTTACCAATGAGAGGAGTAAAATATGAAAGTCATCAAACGGGACGGCACCAGCGTGGACTACGACCGCAGCAAGATCGTGATTGCCATAGAGAAGGCCAACGCCGAGGTAGCGGAGGAGGACCGGATCAGCCGGGGGGAGATCGACGCCATCATCGACGGCATCGAGGCCCAAAAGCGGCAGCGCATCCTGGTGGAGGACATCCAGGACCTGGTGGAGCAGGGGCTGGTGGAGCGGAACATGTTCCACCTGGCCAAGACCTATATCATCTACCGCTATAACCGGGCCCTGGTCCGGAAGGCCAATACCACCGACGAGTCCATTCTGGCCCTGCTCCGCAACGAGAACAAGGAGCTGGCCGAGGAGAACTCCAACAAGAACACCATGATCGCCGCCACCCAGCGGGACTACATCGCCGGCGAGGTGAGCCGGGACCTGACCCGGCGCATCCTCCTGCCCGAGCACATCTCCAAGGCCCACGACGAGGGGACCATCCACTTCCACGACGCTGACTACTTCATTCAGCCCATCTTCAACTGCTGTCTCATCAACATCGGCGACATGCTGGAGAACGGGGCCGTGATGAACGGCAAGCTCATCGAGAGCCCCAAGAGCTTTCAGGTGGCCTGCACGGTGGTCACTCAGATCATCGCCTGCGTGGCCTCCAACCAGTACGGCGGCCAGAGCGTGGACCTGCGCCACCTGGGCAGGTATCTGCGGAAAAGCCGGGAGAAATTCAAGGCCCATGTGGCCTATGAGTGCGCCGGCAAGGTGGACGAGGCCACCATGGACCGGCTGGTGGACGACCAGGTGCGCAGTGAGCTGAAAAATGGGGTCCAGACCCTCCAGTATCAGATCAACACCCTGATGACCACCAACGGTCAGTCCCCCTTTGTGACCCTCTTCCTCAACCTCCAGGAGGGCGACCCCTACATTGAGGAGAACGCCATGATTATCGAGGAGGTCCTGCGCCAGCGGCTGGAGGGGATCAAGAATGAGAGCGGCGTGTTTATCACCCCCGCCTTCCCCAAGCTGGTGTACGTGCTGGACGAACACAACTGCCTCAAGGGAGGCAAGTACGACTACCTCACCGAGCTGGCTGTAAAGTGCTCCGCCAAGCGGATGTACCCCGACTACATCTCCGCCAAGAAGATGCGGGAGAACTACCAGGGCAACGTCTTCTCCCCCATGGGCTGCCGGTCCTTCCTGGCCCCCTGGAAGGACGAGGAGGGCAATTACAAGTTCGAGGGCCGGTTCAACCAGGGCGTGGTCTCCCTGAACCTGCCCCAGATCGGCATCCTGGCCGGCGGCGACGAGGACAAGTTCTGGTCCCTGCTGGAGGAGCGGCTGGACCTGTGCTTTGAGGCCATCATGTGCCGCCACAACGCCCTGAAAAAGGTGCGGTCCGACTCCTCCCCCATCCACTGGCAGTACGGGGCCATCGCCCGCCTGCCCAAGGGTGCCTCCATCGAGCCCCTGCTCTACGGCGGTTACTCCTCCATCTCCCTGGGCTACATCGGCCTGTATGAGCTCACCAAGCTGGTCAAGGGGGTCAGCCACACCCAGGAGGGCGGCACCGAGTTCGCGTTGAAGGTGATGAACCGCCTGCGCAAGGCCTGCGACGACTGGAAGGCCGAAACCAACATCGGCTTCGCCCTCTACGGCACCCCCGCCGAGAGCCTGTGCTACCGCTTCGCCCGCATCGACAAGGAGCGGTTCGGGACAATACCCGATGTAACCGATAAGGGTTATTATACTAACAGCTATCACGTGGACGTGCGGGAGCACATCGACGCCTTTGATAAATTCACCTTCGAGAGCCAGTTCCAGCGCATCTCCACCGGCGGCTGTATCTCCTATGTGGAGATTCCCAACCTCCGCCACAACCTGGAGGCCCTCAAGGATGTGGTCCGCTTCATCTACGACAACATCCAGTATGCCGAGTTCAACACCAAGAGCGACTACTGTCAGTGCTGCGGCTTCGATGGGGAAATCGAGATTAACGAGGACTTCCATTGGGAGTGCCCCGCCTGCCACAACACCGACCAGTCCAAGATGAATGTCACGAGGCGCACCTGCGGCTATCTGGGAGAAAACTTCTGGAACGTGGGCAAGACCAAAGAGATTAAAGCGCGGGTACTGCATCTTTAATCGGAGGTAACCTGTATGAAACGACTGGTAGGCGGCGGCTTTGTTGCTACGATCGGCTCTGTTTGGACCGCCTTTGCCATCCTCTATACAGATGCCAGACTGGACGAGCTGACCGGCTGGGCCGAGCCGCCGGGAAAGTTCATCACGGGAGCCTTTGAATGCCTGGCAATCATTCCGCTGCTTATCGGTCTGGTCATGATGATCGTTGGCGGCTGTATCATGTACCAGGAGCTCCGAAAGCCCTGAATGATTTCATGTGGGGCCCGCTCGGTTGGGCGGGCCCTCTTACATTGCTGTGTTTGGGAGATGACCTGATACACGACATGAAACAGCGCTGCCCCAAACTCAAAGTCAGGAGATAGACAAATGAACTACGCTGATATTAAAAAGGTAGACGTAGCCAACGGCCCGGGGGTGCGGGTGTCGCTGTTTGTGTCGGGGTGTACCCACCGGTGCGAGGAGTGCTTCAACCCGGAGACCTGGGACTTTTCCTACGGCTCCCCCTTCGGGGAGGCGGAAATGGAAAAAATCCTCTCCTTCCTGGCCCCGGACCATATCCGGGGACTGTCCCTCCTGGGGGGCGAGCCCTTCGAGCCGGAAAATCAGGCCCCGGTGCTGGAGCTGGTCCGGCGGGTGCGGGAAAAGCTGCCCCAAAAGACCATCTGGTGCTACACCGGCTACCTCTTTGAGGCACTGGCCGCCGGGACGGTGGGCGACCACAGCCGGGCCCTGCTGGAGGGGCTGGACGTGCTGGTGGACGGTCCCTTCGTGCTGGCGAAAAAGGACCTGGGACTGCGCTTCCGGGGCTCCTCCAACCAGCGGATCATTGACGTGCCCGCCTCCCTGGCGGCGGGAGAGGTCCAGCTGGCGGAGGAGTACATGAATTGACCATTTCGAGATTAAAAAACCTCGCCTATATGATATAGGCGAGGTTTTTTAACGCTATTTTACCCTTAATAGGTCAGCACCCGATGGAGGATATCGGCCATGTCGATACGGGTGAGGGGGTCTCCGGGCTTGAGGTAGTTCCCGGAGGTGGGCAGATAGCCCCGCTGGACGGCCAGGGCCATCGCGCCCTTGGCGTAGTCGGAGACGTAGCCCGCGTCGCTGTAGCTGGACAGGGCGCTGTAGGCGCCGTCGGGGGCGCTCTGGCCCACCGCCCGCAGGGCCCGCTGAATCATGCAGATGGCGTCCTGACGGGAAACGTTGGCCGAGGGGGAGAAATCCCCGTTGCCTACACCGCTGACGACGCCCCTGGCGTACAGCGTGTTCACCGCCTGGGCGTAGTACTCGTTGGGGGGCACGTCGTTAAAGACCCAGGAGCCGCCGCTGGGGCTAAAGCCGAAGGCGATGTAGATCATCCGGGCGAAGTCTCCCCGGCGGATGGGCAGTTCGGGGCCGTACTCGGTGCTGCTCATGCCTGCGGTAATGCCCCTGTCATAGATATAGGACACCGCCGCCCGCTGCTGGTCGCTGTAGCCGCCCAGATCGGTAAAGCTGTGGGCGATAACAGGGGAAACGGTGATGATAACCTCACCAGAGAAGGTACTGCCGCTGGAGTTGGTCCCGGTGTAGGGCAGGACGACCGTCCCGGTGTAGCCCGCCCGTGGAACGAAGGTGAGGTCGGCAATCTTGTTGCTTCCGCTCACGTTGTAGGAGGTGCTGGTGGAGGCCAGGCGGGTGTACTGGCTGGGGCTGGTGTACTGATAGTACAGCTTGCCCTCGCTGGAGGTGGGCAGGGTGGTAAACTTCACCGAGCGCAGGGTATAGCCGCTGCGGCGGAAGTCTTCGGCGTCAAAGTCCACCGGGTCGGCCTTGGTGCCGTACCGCACGGTGACCGCCGCGCTGGGCCGCTCCACCTCGATCTCAATGGTGCCTTCGAAGGTGCCCCCGTCACTTTGGGCGGTGGCGGTGTATTCGATGTACACCGTGCCGGTGTAGGCGCTGGCGGGGATGAAAGCCACCCGGTCCAGGCTGGAGGCGGAGATGGAGGTGTTTTTGCTGGTGATCTTGCTGCCCTTGCTGCTGCTGGAGCGGTAATTCTGATACAGGTCGCCCCGGCTGGCGGTGGGGATGGAGAACTTGACTGATTTGACCTTCTCGCCGGTCTCGTTCAGGGATATCTCGTCAAAATCATCCCGGTCAAAGACGGCGGCGGAGTCATAGTCGGTGTAGTAGCTGATGGTGGTGTCCCCATAGCTGCCGCCGGTGGCCTCGATGATGATGACGCCGTTGAAGGTGGTACTGGTGCTGCTGGTGCCGGTAGTGTAGCCCACGAAGGGAATCTCCACCGTACCGCTGAAGTCGCTGACTGCCCGGAAGGACAGATTGCTGATGCGGTAGGTGCCGGAGCCGTTGTTATACCGCGTGCCGGCGGAGGAGACCCGGGTGCTCTTGTGATAGATCGAGCCCTCTAAACTCCGGTCGGGCAGATCCTGGAGGATAATATAGCTCAGGGTCTTGTCAGTCAGGTCGTCGCACAGCTCCCGGAAGTCCTTTTCCGCAAAATTCACCGTGCGGCCGGGGGCGCAGCTGTAGAGGATATCCCCATAACCGTCGCCGCCGCCCTTGACGTTGATCTCCAGCGTGCCGGGGAAGCGGTTGCCGTTCTGGTCCCAGCCGGTGAAGGGGATGTAGACGCTGCCGGTAAAGTCCTCGGCGGGGACGAAGGTAATCCGGTCCAGGCGGGGATTGCGGGTGCCGCTGTAGTAATTGGTATCTGTTTTGACCGCAGTGCCCACATTGCTGGCGGAGCGGTAGCCGTGGTAGAGCACGCCCTCCCGGGAGGCGGGCAGGGAGTCGAAGCGGATGTAGCTCAGCACCTCATCTCCGTAAAAGTCGGTGAAGTCCGTGTCGTCCAGGGTCTTGGTGGCTCCCTTGGAGATGCTGTAGTAGACATCGGTGCCGTGCCCGGTGTTCTCCCGTGTGACGTTGATGTCCACCTGACCGGCATAGCTGGACACCGAGCCTCCCGCCATACTGCGGGCGGTGTAATAGACGGTGACCGTCTCGCTCTTTCCGTCCCGGGGGACGCCCTCGGCGGGGACAAAGACGATGCTGTCCAGCTGAGCCAGCCGGTACATGGCCCCGGCGGTGACCGTTCCGCCATAGTTATTGGCGTCCACATAGCCAAAATAGAGTGTGCCCTTGTTGGCCGGGGGGAGGGAGAAGATCACATAGTCCAG
Organism: Firmicutes bacterium ASF500; assembly: GCA_000492175.2. Lineage (NCBI taxonomy): Bacteria > Bacillati > Bacillota > Firmicutes bacterium ASF500. The sequence goes on from CP097573.1 coordinate 2,816,168, forward strand.
GGTGGAACCGGTCTTCTGCTGGCACTGGCGGTTGAACAGGTTGCCGCTGAAAAAGACCGGGGTGGAGTTGGAGGTGCCCAGGTTAATGACCGCCTTGCTGTCCTTCTCCAAATTGATAAGGATACGGCCGCTGGAGGTCTGGTTGGTGGTGGACACCACGGTATAGCTGATGACCGCCTGGGTGCCGCTGAACTGAGGGTTGGGAACGAAGGTGATATCCCCCAAAGCCTTCTGACCGGAGGAGGGGGCGTAGTAGTAGTTCTCCCGCTGGGCCACGCCGGCGTTGGGCTCGTCGGGGGAGGTGTATTTGTAATACAGCGTTCCCTGGCTGGGGGAGACGAACATACCGGTCACATGGGACAGCTTGCGCTCGCTGGCCTGGTCCCGGATCTCTTCCACGAGGCTGTCCCCAAAATTCAGCCGGTCGGAAACTTTCATGTCCAGAGGTCCGATGGTGGTCTCCTTGTCGGCGCTGACGGTGACGGTGACCGACACCTGATAGCTGCCGCTCACCGAGGCGGTGATGGTGGTGGTGCCGGGCCCCCGGCCCGCCACGCTGTTTCCGCTGATTTGGGCAACATTGGGGTCGGCGGACTGCCAGACCACCTTGCCGTTTTTGGCGGCTCCGTAGACCGTCAGCTTGGGCAGACCGGCGGTCTCGTTCTCCTTCACCTCCAGCCGTCTCTCGTCCAGAACAAGCCCACTGACCTCAACCTGGATCGTCCTTGTTTTGAGATTGCCCGGGGAGCCGACCGAGACGGTCACCTCCGTTTTGCCGGGGGCCCTGGCATAGAGGATGCCCTCCCGGCCCTTGCTGTCGCTGCTGCTCGCCTCCACGACAGCTTCATCCTTGGACTCCCAGCTCACTACCGCGCTCTCAGGGTCGGCGGTGGCTTTGATATACTCATACTTCCCCACGTCCATGGTAAAGGGGCCGCTTTTGTCCAGTCTGAGGCCTTCGATCCTCTCCTCGACTTTGACATTACACTTGGCGGCCGCCGTTGTTCCGCCGCAGGACGCCGTCACCTCGATCTCTGTGCTGCCTGCGGAAACAGGCTTTACAGTAACTGTACCGCCAGTGCCGTCAACAGTGGCCACACTGGTGTTTTTGCTGGTCCAGGTGTAGGTTACATCGCCAAGGTCATGCGTCCCGTTGTCGCTCCACGCCGGTTTTACTGTGGCGGTCAGTTTTTGAGATTCACCGGTAAACATGGACAGGGATGTTGGTTCAAGCGTAACGCTCAAGCCAGTCAGCGTAGGCGCGGCGCTGACCGTAACCGCACAGGCCGCAGAAACCGTTTTCTCCTCACCCGCCCGTGTGACGGAACTCGAATCCCCGCTGCTGTCTCCGGAGTCCGGGGTCGTGTCGGGAACGGTATAGGTATAGGTCGCCGTGATATTGGCGGTGCCCGCCGCAACGGCGGTGACGGTCCCGTTGGCGACTGCGGCAATAGCTTCATTGTCGGATTTCCAGGTGACTGCCGGGTTCGGGACCGCCGTGCCGTTCTCCTTCACAGTCGCCGCTAAAGTTCCGGTCTCGCCCACTGTCAAGGCCAGCGTATCTGGGTCCAGCGTAATTTCTGGGACCTGCGCGCCCTCCGGCGGGTCCTCCGCCCAGACCGCCTGGCTCAGGCCCAGGCACAGCACGAGCGTGAGAAGCAGGGACAGCCACCGCCGCCCTAACGTCGTTTTCATACAAAACACTCCTTTTCAAAAAGGTTCCTAAAGGGCCCGGCGGGAGCGGAGAGGCCCGCTCCCGCTGGTGGGTTAGGTAGTCTGCTGTTTTACGAATGGAGTTCCGTCGATCGTGACACTCTGATTTCCGAATGTGACGGTCGCATAGGGGGTGTAGTTATCCTTAAACGCAGCATTTCCACTCGCGTCGCTTGGACGGTATCCAATGGTAACTTGAATTCTTCCCGCCGCCGGGATTGCGGATTCATTACAAATATCACCCTGATTCAGGAAGGTAATGGTATAGTTATTTTTGGGGAGAGAGGTAAAGCTGATTATAAACTCCCTTCCGCCGCCCGCAACTTTAAGTCCCCCTATGGCGCTAGGGAGAGGCTCATAAAGCATTCCAATCGTCCCATACCCGCCATCAGCCGGCGGGTCGTTTTTCTCCCCTCCACCTTCAACCTTATAGAGCTTCTCATCCTCCGGGTTTTCCCGCCAGAAAAGGTTTTTATCAAATTCCAGCCGAATAGTGCCGTTAATCCTTGTACCGTTATCACTTGGAGTGATGATGGCTCCAACGCCTGTCACGTTGCCTTTGCTGTCCTCTTTCAGCTTCGGCGCTTCTCTGTCTGTTACCTTGATGTTGCTCAGGGCCCGGAAGCTGTCCACAGACGACCAGTCGTTGGACCCGGTGCTGCTGGCAGAGTTGTGGCCCACCACCAGGATAATAAATCGCGCCGCCGCTGCGGGGGGTTCCTTCATGTTTGCCTTTTGCAGCCACTCGGCGGTGCCCAGATAGGAAGACGCAGCCGTTGTAGTAGCATCTCCGTCACTGACCTTCGGCCGGCTTCCCGGGGTACGGACCAAGCGGTCCAGGGCGCTTCTCTGCGTGTCCGTGGCAAACAGATCGAACAGGCTGTAGCCGTTCTTGTCATTGCCAAATTTTGTGTCTTCGGGAATACCGGCTGTTCCGTAAGCCTTCTCCGCATCATACACGGTTGTCAGGGAGTCCAAAATAGATAGCGGCGAAGTGTAACCCTTTATATTTGTGTCGCTGATCCCAATCTTGCCGACATCTTCCTCTAACTCCTTCAGTTGGCTCTTTCCGTCGTCCTGTGAGAACACGATCCACTTCAAGTCGGAGGGCACGCTGTTTACATTGGAGGTACCATAGCTGGTGTCAATATCCACTCTGCCGTTTCCATCCGACAATTTAATCCTGGGTTTGGAGCTCTCGTTGGTCGTAAACTGATAGGCCAGGACCTGGGACGGCTCATCAGACACGCCTTTCAGCACGAAATAGACGATGTACTTTGTCTTCGGCGTCAACTCGCGCAGGGGGATATCCAAAACCGCGCCGCCGCCGCCGTAGGATTTAATGCCGTGATTCCAAGAGGCGTAGGCGGTCTGATCCATAAGCTGCTGGGCGTTGGGGCTGGATATTTTAATATCCTTCCGATCTCCGGGAGCTGACTCATAGTAGTAGAGCTCCTCCACCGCGCCATCCTTTATCACATTCTGGCCCACAGCCGGGAGGTGGCCCCAGAGCGTTTCGCCGGTCTCTTCCGCATCTCCCACTCTGGCCCGGGTGGTAATCGCGCCCAGAGGGGCGGCCACATAGTAGACGGTACCCGCCCGGTCCAAGGTAACTTCGATATCGGCAAAGCTGTCACCGGCTGTAACCTTGGGAAATCCCTGGTCAAACTTGGGCACCCGGGTATCAATAAAGGTCTTCTCCAGGGTCAGGAATTTGTCTCCGCTGGTGGTCTGGCCGATGGAGACCAGTCCGCCGCCAGTCAGAGGAAGAGCCGTCAGTTCATCCCGCCGTTTTCCATAGGCATCGCTTGCAAGATTGTTCAGGATGTTAGGCGCACCGGCAAGGACATGGACCTGGAAGTCCACATCTCCGGTCCAGACGCCCCGTTCCTTCACACCGCCCTGCTCCGTCACCGTGACCACAAAGTCGTAGGCATACTCCTGTTTCAGCTTATTCACAGCCGGGAAGTTGGGCAAGCTAGCCATGGTGTCCTTTCCGTTCACGGACACGCCCCGCAGTCCGGGATTATCCACCCCTTGTTTTTGAGCGATAGCCCCGGAGTTCCCCAGATAGAACCAGCCGTTGATATCCGCATTTGCGCTGGTTTCGCCGCCATCGAGTGCGGTAATACCGGCATTCGCCGCGTCCGCTGGGCTCTTGAGGTAGTCGGTCGTAGCACCGCCGTCGGCGCCCTTCTTGGCGATGCGGCAGTACAGGTCAAAGGCTACATTCGAACCGGTGTACAACTGCAAGTCATAGGAGTTGGCGGCATCCACGGTCGATGTGGAATCGGGGATCATTCGGAAAGTGTAGTCGATAACGGCGTTCCCCTTGCTGGTATCGCTCTTGCCCACGCCGTTGGTATCGGGGCTGTCTTTTCTAATCACGGGTGTATTTGCAGCCAAAAGGGGAATGGAGAGATGTACCTGGGCGAACACGGTGGTAAATGTGGGGATGTTGTGATCTGTCCCCATGGTCTCATAGTCCACCGGATTCGGTACAATCGCGTTCTGCGCGTCGGAGTTATCTGTAATATTTGCGATCCTGAAGAAGTAGGTGGACCCGCTGCCCAGGCTGTGGGCGGACTTTGCCGCATCATCCCCATCGTAGGGGAGGGTGAGGAGCACCTTGCCGTTCTTCGAGGAAACAACAGCGTTTTTGAAGTTGATCCATGTGGCGCCAGGGGGGTCGCCAGTCCCAGACCAGTCCGCGATCTTGATAGGCGTCGTGCTGGTGCTGGTCTGGTACAGGGTAATGCTCTTCTTTAAAAGGTCGGTAAGCTGCTCTCGGGCCTCCTGGCTCGTGGCCGGGTCCGTCGAGCCAACACCCGCATAGAGGTCAAGCAGGCTCTTTCCTCCGCCCGCGCCGGTGCTGGAGCGGATATCCTCGCTGAACTCCAGAATAATGTCGGTGGTCGCCAAGGGGTCGCGGGTGTTGTCCTTGCCGGCGTAGCGGCTGAAATACTGCCTGACTGTGGGCGGGGTGTTGTCCAGGGTGTTGATGGGGATCGTCTTCACCTCCGCGGTGAAATTGCCCGCGGCGTCCTGACCCACATAGTACAGGTCATAGGCGGTCTCCTTTGCCAGGCCGGTAATGTTCATCGGCACCTCGGTGCTGGCGTTGGCAATCCGCACCGAGCCCTTCTTGACAGCAAAACGGCCGCTTTTCACCTGACCCTTTGCGTAATCCTTCGTCAGGTCGGCGCGCAGAGTGCCGTCAGGACCCGTTATATTGTCGTCCTCCCGGCCCGTAGCCATGTTCGGCTTGGGATACGCCTCGCCTCTGGGCACGACGGCCCAGTAGACCGTCCCTGGCTCATTCAGGCCGACGGTGAGGTTGACGTTGGTCTGTCCCACATCGGCCACGCTGGCCTCCGGGTCAAACTTAGGCGGGGTGGAGTCCACGGTCTTGAATCTCAGGGACTGGACGTTGGAGCTGTTGGCGCCGTCGGCGTCGCAGAGCCAGAGGTAGAGGACGTATTCCTTCAGCTCCTCCAGCTGGCGGCTGGCAATGAAGGTGAGCTCGGTGTTCTTGACCACGTCCAGCACGCCGTAGCCCAGGTTTCCGGTGACAGAGGCGGAGCGCAGCTCGTTGGTGGTGGGCGCGGGCGCTCCCTGGGGCAGGACGGCGTAGTAGAGCTTACAGCTCTTGGTGGGCATGACCACGGCCTGAGCCAGGGTGTCGGTGACCAGGGTCATCTTGGGGTAGCCCTGAGCGAAAGCGGGCTTGGTGTTGTCCGGCGTGGTAAAGGAGATTACCTTTACAGGGCTGCGCACCCCCCGGCGGTCGGCCATCACGGCGGACAGGTAGTAGGAACCCGACACAGTCAGCCCGGTAATCTGGGCGCTGGCCAGCGTCTCGGCGGTAGGCACGTCGATGGAGCCGTTCTTCACGGCGGAGGAGCCGTAGCTGGGCGGCTTAATCAGGTCGTCGGCGGAGACGGAGCCGTCGGTGATGTTGCTGACGGCCCAGTAGACGGTGCCCTTCTTATTGGTGGCGAAATCGGCCCGCAGGGAGGTGGGGGCGATGTCGCTGGCGATGGGGTAGCCCGAGAGAATCTTGGGGTCCCGGGAGTACTCCTCCGCGCCGGCGGAGTCCAGGTCCTCCCCGCCCACGTTGCCGGTGATGCCGGGACGGATGTACAGCTTCTCCGGCAGGACGGTGGAGGTGACGCCGGGGGCGTTGATGTTCATCTGCTTCACGTCGCCGTCGCCGGTGACGCTGGAGGCCACGTCCAGGTTCAGCTCCTTGACCTCGGTGTTCCGGTTGATCTGAACGGTGGAGTTGGTGGCGGTCTCGTCCACGGTCAGCCGCTGGACGGTGCCCTTAGCCACCTGAACGGTGGTCATGGGGGCCTGAGCGACGACCTCCTTCACCCGCCCGGCCAGGTCCAGACGGCAGCCGGAGCCGTCCACAGTAATCAGGCGTAGGCCGTTCTCGGCGGGGGCGTTGTCCTCCAAATAGGCGTTGGTACGCACGGAGGTGCGGGCAATCTCGGTCAGGCCCTCCGCCCGGACGGTGACCGTCTTGTTCCGCATATTGTCCACCAGCATCTCCTGCGCGGTGACGTTGCGCAGGAGCACGCTGGCGTCGCCCTTCTCACTTTCACCGGTGCCGCTGACGATGATCCGGCCCAGCACGGTGACATTCTCCAGCTTTACGTCCCCCAGGCCCACACCGCCGGAGACGTAAAGGTCGCCGCTGATGGTAGTGTCCCGCAGGGTGACGTTGGAGCTGGTGATGGTGACGTTGTCAAACACATCCCCCAGGGCATACTCCCCCGGCTCGTTGATGGGGGTGCCCACGCACCGGGTCACCAGCACGGCCATCTCGCCCATGGAGACAAAGCTCTGGGGGCGGAAGCTGTTGTCGGGATAGCCGGAGAGAACATAGTTGTCCACTGCGGTCTTTACCAGGCCCCGGGCCCAGCTGCTGACCATCCAGCTGTCGGTGAAGGCCAGGCTCTCAGCGGGGCTGTCCTTCATCATCATGTTCCGGCCCAGGATGCAGGTAGCCATCTCCCGGGTCAGGTAGCCGTACGGGTCGGCGGTGGAGCTGGAGGTGCCCGCCATATAGCCTGCGGTGTAGGCGATGGAAATATCGTCATAGAACCACTCAGTCTGGGGCACATCGGTAAAGGGAATGGGGCCCAGCTCGCTATAGCCGTAGGCCCGGTTGATGATGGCCACAAACTGGGCCCGGTTGATGGGCTCGTCCGGGTTGCCGATCTGGTCGGCGCGCATAAAGCCCCAGTCCACCAGCTGGTTCAGGTACTCGTCGGCCCAGTGGGCGGCGGAGGCGGGCAGGACGGAGGCCGGGACGATCCCGACGAGCAGGACCAGGGCCAAGAAGGCGGACAGCGCCCGCCTTGCCCAGCCGCGGCTCCGGTTTTCGGTACTGTGAGGCATATGAGGTTCTCCTTTCTTTGCTTAAAGAGCGGCGCGGAGGAGCGCCCTCCGCGGGTCTTGCCGTCAGCCGGCGGTATTGATCTGGATGCTGAACACCGCTTTACGGATCAGGGCCTCCTCGTCGTGGATCAGGTCCACAAATTTAGAGGCATACAGGGGCAGCTTTGCCCCGTCGTTGGGCAGGGAGCGGAGGACCTGGGTCCGCACCACCAGGGGGGAGTCGGTGACGGGGAGGACCATCTCCACAATCTCCCGGTCCTCCAGCGGCACCTCGGAGTAGAAGGCGATGCCGCCGCAGCTCAGGTCCTTGGCCTTGATCCTCCGCTGGCCCCTCCAGCGGCCTGAGATCGGGTAGGCCACGCTGTTAAAGTCGGTGGGGATGCGCAGGTTTTCCCGAGCGGCGGGGCCCAGGGCGATGGTGGGCTGGACCACGATCTTGTCCTCCCGCTGGCGGACGATCACGCCCACCCGGTCAGGAGAGCCGTCGTCCACGCCGATCAGCTGGACCTCCCGGTGGGCCATGACCTGCTCCACCTTGCCGCCCAGCACCTGGAGCTGAAGGACCTCGGAGCTGGGCGGTGACTCCAGCACCGCGTTGGCCAGGGGCGTTCCCTTGCTGTCTAGGATCAAATAGAGCCGTTCTTCCATATATTAGGACTCTCCTTTCTCTTCCTGGGGCTCGGGCTGCTGGGCGGCCTTCTCCGCCTGGGCGGCAAGGGCGGCCCGCTCCCGCCTGGCCTTGTCCGGGTCCTCCGGGTCAAAGTTCAGGAAGTATACATATATTTCCACAATGGCCTGATACAGCGCGTCGGGGATCTCCTGGCCCAGCGCCAGCTGGGACAGCATGGTGGCCAAGGAATTGTCCTCATAGATGGGCACGCCGCTCTCGGCGGCCACCTCCACCATGCGCTCAGCCAGGAAGCCCATTCCGGAGGCCACCACCACCGGCGCCCCCTCGCCCTCATATTTCAGGGCCACGGCCCGGTTGGTGGCTCGGTTATCATATTTTGACATTGATGCTGTTCTCCCCCTCAAAGATCCGGGGAAATACCCCGGAGATGGTCAGCGGCCGGTCCATCTGCTGGACCTGGACCGCTCCGGCGGACAGGCCGTTGTCGGTCAGGATGCGGGTCAGCTCCCCCTGGACGGTCTGGGTGAAGGGAGCCACCTTTTCCGGACAGAAGACCTGGATGTCCACCTGCTCCCCCTGGCAGGTGAGCACCATGTCGAAAAAGCCCAGATTCTGAATGTCGATCTTGAACAAGAAGCGCAGGGTGTTGGGCCGGTCCTTCCGGCCCCGCTTCAAATTCTCCTCGGTGTCCGGGTCCACCCACATCTCGGAGAACACCATCTTTCCGTCCCACTCCAGGGGGAGGAGGATGTGGTTCAGCGGCATGTGGACGCTCTCGTTCACCAGGAAGGCGGCGACAATGTTGCGGAAGGCCTCCTGGACCTCGCTCCCCGCCCCCCCCTGGAGGGCCTTGTGGGCCGCCTGGGTCAGCTGGGCGGCAAACTGGTCCCCCTCGGCGGCCTTGGAGAAGCTGGTGCTGTCCAGCAGCCGGAGCAGGGCCTCGTCGCTCAGCCCGCCCAGCTTCTCCCGCAGGCCGGGGCTGCTGTTGAGCTGGTGGAAGGCCTGGAGCAGGCTCTCCTCCCCCCCGTTCTCATACCGGGAGATATCCAGCGCCAGCATGGAGATCAGCGTCCGGGACAGGCCCATGTCGTTGGTCTTACTGGTATAAGACGACAAAAAGGGCAGAATGGTTCCCTGGAGCAGCTTCAGCGCCCCCGCCCGGTCTCCGGCGGTCAGCTTCCCCTCCAGCTGGGACACCATGGGAAGCAGCTGACTGCCATAGCTGGCGGGGATAGCCCGGGTCAGCTTGGTCAGCGTCCGCAGCAGGTTGGTCTGGAGGTGGGGGGTGGAGGAATAGTCCCCGTATTTCTTCAAAAACTGGAGGATATTATTCCGCACCGCCTCGGAGTTGCTGGAGCTGTACGCCTCCCGGAGGAGGTTGAACAGCGCCCCGCCGAAGCGGGTGCCGTTGGCCAGCTGAGACAGGAGGAACTTGCCCAGCTGGCTCTCGTCCATCTTCAGCATATTGAGCAGGGCGCCCATCTCGGCGGCCAGGCCCTCCTCAATACCGGAGGAGACCACCTTGCCCTCGATCAGGGCGAAGAGGGTGGCCAGGCTGTTCCCCATCTCCGGGGTGTTCATCAGCCGCTGGAGGAAGGCTCCGAAGTTGGAGTCATAGCGCAGCGCCTGACTGCCCGTGGAGGCGTCGCCGGTATCCTGGCGCTCCGACCGGTTGTCCGGCCGGCTCACCCGGCTGGGGTCGGGAGCGTTCTGAATCCGGGGATCGTTGGGAGAAACCGGCATATTCCGGTTTACATTGTTGCTGTCATGACCCGGTACGGGGTTGGTCACACCAAGCAGGTCTGGCATTGGCGACACTCCATTTCAGTAAAACTTCTTTTTTTTTCTGGAAATCTTAATTTTCTAATTGACACAGCCGATATAACGAGTATGATTATAAACAGGCGGTGTACTATGCCCTCCCGAGGGCAGGAACCACCTCCAACCAAATGAGAAAAGGTGGCGTTTTTATGGGCGACAGCATCCTGGATATGTACCTGTATGAGACCAATACCCTGTTGGAGCAGCTGGATGGCATTCTTCTGGCGGCAGAACAAGCGGATACGTTTTCTGAGGACAGCGTCAATGAGATATTCCGGATCATGCATACCATCAAGGGTTCCTCCGCTATGATGGAGTTCAGTTCCCTGATGACAGTGGCGCACCGGATTGAGGATTTGTTCTTCCTGATCCGCGAGAAGAGTATGGACGTGGTGCCGGAGCAAAACCGGCCCGAGCTGTTCGATATGCTGTTCCAGGCCGTGGACTTTTTCCGCGGTGAAATTGAAAAGGTTGAAAATGAACAACCTCTCTCTCAGTCTATCGACCACATCGTAAATAAAATTAATAGCCTGATCGATAAAATTCAGGGCAATCCCGGCGCTCCCAGCGAGGACGACGCCCCCGCCTCCGGCGGCGCGGCCGCCCCGGAGGAGGCCCCCTCCGCCCCGGCCGTGAACGTGCTCAGCGAGGAGTATCTCTTCGGCGTCCACGTCTACTTTGACGAGGGCAGCGGAATGGAAAATCTGCGGGCCTTTATGCTCATCAACGGCGTGAAGGACTACTGCGGCGACTTCCTCTACTACCCCGATAACGTGGAGACCGACCCGGCTACCTCCGACATCATCGCCGACCAGGGCTTCCTGGTCTGGTTCCGCACCGCCGAGGACCGGGACGCGGCCATCCCCGCGGTGAAGAATGCCGGCTCCGTCCGGGAGTATCAGCCGGTGGACGCCTCCAAGCCCGCCGCCCCCGCTCCCAAGGAGGACGGCGCCCAGGAGGAGAAGCCCTCCCAGGCCTCCGCTCCCGCCGCCCCCGCCCCCAAGGCGGAGGCCCCCGCGGCCAAGCCCTCCGCCGCCCCCGCCCCCGGCGGCGGGCAGCAGCACGCCAAGGAGAGCCTGATCAGCGTCAACCTGTCCAAGTTGGACCAGCTGATGGCTGTGGTCAGCGAGATCGTCATCACCGAGTCCATGGTCACCTCCTCCCCCGACCTGAAGGGGCTGCGGCTGGATAACTTTACCAAGTCCGCCCGCGACCTGCGCAAGCTCACCGACGACCTTCAGGACGTGTCCATGTCTCTGCGCATGGTCCCTGTGTCCGGCACCTTCCAGAAGATGAACCGCATCGTCCGGGACATGAGCAAGAAGCTGGGCAAGCGGGCCAAGCTCACCCTCATCGGCGAGGACACCGAGGTGGATAAGACAATCGTGGACTCCATCGGCGACCCCATCATGCACATTGTCCGCAACTCCATGGACCACGGCCTGGAGGAGCACGAGGCCGACCGTGTCGCCGCCGGCAAGGACCCGGTGGGCGAGGTGACCCTCTCCGCCCGGCACACCGGCAGCGAGGTCATCATTGAGATCAAGGACGACGGCCAGGGCGTGGACACCCAGGCCGTGCTGAACAAGGCCATCCGCCAGGGCCTGGCCGACCCCGGCCACGACTACAGTCAGAAGGAAATTCTCAACTTCCTGATGATGCCCGGCTTCTCCACCAACACCGAGGTCACCGAATACTCCGGCAGAGGGGTTGGCATGGACGTGGTGAAGAAGAACGTGGCCGATGTGGGCGGCACCGTGTCCATCTCCAGCGAGTGGGGCCAGGGCATGACCACCACCCTGAAAATCCCCCTGACCATGGCCATCATGGACGGCATGGAGGTCAGCGTGGGCGAGTCCATGTTCACCATCCCCATCAACAGCATCTGCTCCTCCATGAAGGTCACTGAGAAGGAGGTCATCCACGACCCCGCTCAGGGCGAGATGGTCAAGATCCGGGACAACTTCTATCCCATCATCCGGGCCAAGGAGCTGTTCTGCATGGAGCAGGGCCACGACAACATTGAGGACGGCATCCTCATGTGGGTGGAGTCGGGCGAGCACTCCTACTGCCTGTTCGTGGATGAGCTCATCGGCGAGCACCAGATCGTGGTGAAGCCCCTGCCCAACTATGTCAACAGCTTCGGCGTAAAGAACTATGGCATCACCGGGTGCAGCATTCTGGGCGACGGAAGCATCAGCATCATTCTGGACGTGCTCAACGTCTACACCGCCACCCACAGCACCTTTTGACCGGGAGCGGGACTTTAAAGAAGGGAGAACTTACTATGCAGCAAACTGACGAAGGCTTGTTCGCCACCGAAGACCAGATGGACGACTACACCGAGCAGGTCCCTGAAATACAGACGGAAAAATACCTGATTTTCTCCTCCGACGGCCTGATGTACGGCATCAAGGCCGAGCAGGTCAAGGATATCATCACCGATTACGCCATCACCTATGTCCCCCATGTGCCCAACTATGTCAAGGGCGTGATCAACCTCCGGGGGCAGATCATCCCCATGGTGGATATCCGCCTGCGCCTGGGCAAGCTGCCCAAGGACAACTTCTGCGGCATCGTGGTGGACGTGGACGGCAACATGGTGGGCATTCTGGTGGACATGGTGGAGCAGATGGTGGACGTGCCCCTGGACGCCATCCTGCCCGTCCCCACCAGCAAGGGTCAGGCCATGGTCTCCGGCATGTGGACCCTGCCCGACGGCAACACCATGCTGGAGCTGGACTCCGAGCTGCTGCTCCATGAATAAGAAATTACCCCGCAAGGAGGTAGACCTGGATGATACAATCCATCTCTGATAAGGATTTTCAGCGGCTGGTACAGTTTATCAAGAGCAAATACGGCATCACCCTATCTGAAAAGCGGCAGTTGGTTACCAGCCGCCTGTCCTCTCTGCTCTCCGAGGAGGGTTACACCAACTTTTCCGATTTTGTCACCAATCTTCTGGAGGAGCAGAACCCCCAGAAGATCGAAAAGGTGCTCAACCGCCTGACCACCAACTACACCTTCTTCATGCGGGAGACCGAGCACTTCGACTTCTTTACCCGGGTCATCCTCCCCGACCTGGTGCGCAAGCACCAGAGCCGGAAAACCATGGCTATCTGGAGCGCCGGCTGCTCCAGCGGCGAGGAGCCCTACAACCTGTCCATGTACATCAAGGACTATCTGGGGTCTCAGGCCCGGTTCTGGGACACCCGTATCCTGGCTACCGATATCTCCCAGAAGGCGCTGGCCAACGCGAAAAAGGGGATCTATGAGCTCCCCGACACCCTGCCCCCCGCCTGGCGGAAGAAGTACTTCACCCGCGTGGAGGGCACCCGCTACGCCGTCAGCAAGGAAATCCGGGACAACGTGATTTTCCAGACCTTCAACCTTATGGACCCCATCAAATTCCGTGTGAAGTTCGACGTGATTTTCTGCCGGAATGTCATGATCTATTTCGATCAGCCCACCAAGGACGCCCTGGTCCGCCGGTTTTACGATGCCACTGTCCCCGGAGGGTATCTGATGATCAGCCACTCGGAAAACCTGAGCAAGGACGCCCCTTACCGGACGGTGGCCCCTTCCACGTTCCAAAAGTAACCCTCTGTCCCGGCCCGGTCCGCGGGTCGGGACAGAGCATAACTGCTAGGCAAAGGAGAGATGGCTTATGCCTATGTTTCCATCTACTCAGAAAATACGCGTGCTGGTGGTGGACGACTCCGTCCTCGCCCGCACCATGATCACCCAGGGCCTGTCCAAAAACAGCCGGATCGACGTGGTCGGGACCGCCTTCAACGCCCAGGACGCCCGGACCAAGATTGACCGGCTCAAGCCGGACGTAATGACGTTGGACGTGGAGATGCCCGGCATGAACGGCATCGACTTTTTAAAGCAGCTCCTGCCTGTCGTGCCCCTGCCGGTGATCCTGGTCTCCTCCCTGAATCTGCGGGTGTTTGACGCCCTGTCCGCCGGCGCGGTGGACTTTGTCCGCAAGCCGGAGCCCGGCCAGAACGACGCCTTCATTCAGAACCTGACCCAGAAGGTGCTCACCACCGCCGGGGCCAAGGTCCGCACCCGGCCGGGCGGCCCGCTTCTGTCCACGCCCCCCCTGGCCGCCGCCCCCACGATTCCAAAGCCCGGCGCGCCCCGGCCCATCATTGGGAGCGGCCCCTCCTCCCCTCCCCCCCCGCTTCTGGGCAATCACCCCTCCATGGATAATGTAATTATCGGACTGGGGGCCTCCACCGGAGGGACGGAGGCCACCCTGGAGGTCATGCGCCGCCTGCCCGCCGACATTCCGGGTATGCTCATCGTACAGCACATGCCCGTCGGCTTCACCCAGATGTACGCCGACCGCCTCAACCGCCTGTGCCACATGGAGGTGCGGGAGGCCAAGAACGGCGACGAGATCCACCGCGGCTTGGCCCTTCTGGCCCCCGCCGACTTCCAGATGCGGGTGGTCCGCTCCGGTACCCGGTATACCGTCACCTGTCAGCCCGGGGAGAAGGTCAGCGGCCACCGCCCCTCCGTGGACGCCCTGTTCTTCTCCATGGCGGAGCAGGTCAAGTGCAAGATGGCCGGCATCATCATGACCGGCATGGGCCGGGACGGAGCCGATGGCCTGTTGAAGATGCGCCAGGGCGGAGCCTACACCATCGGCCAGGACAAGGAGTCCTCGGTGGTCTACGGCATGCCCATGGTGGCCTATAACATCGGCGCCGTCCAGACCCAGGGCTCCTGCGAGGACATCGCCGGCATCCTCCTGCGCCAGCTTCAGAAGTGGTGAGATGAACAGCACCTGGTACCGCCGGAAAAAGCGGCTGTCTGAGATCATTGAGGTGGGCTACATCGACGACCCCATCAGCCGTCTGTATGACATCATCAACGCGCTGGCTATTGTGGTCAACCTGACTGCCAGTATCCTATACACCTTCGCGGAGGTCCGCGCCCCGTGCGGCCCTCCGCTTCTGACGGTGGAGGCTGTCACGGTGGCCTTTTTTGCCGTGGACTACTGTCTGCGGCTCTGGACCGCTCCCGTGCTGGCCCCCAAGCTGTCCGGGAGCAGGGCAGTGTGGAAATACGCCGCCTCTTTCAGCGGGCTGGTGGACCTGCTGTCCTTCCTGCCCTACTATCTGCCCGTCTTTCTGCCCGCTGGGGCGGTGGCTTTCCGGATGTTCCGGGTGGTGCGCATCTTCCGGCTCTTCCGGATCAACGCCTACTACGACTCCCTCAACGTCATCACCCAGGTCATCGCCAGCAAGCGGCAGCAGCTGCTCTCCTCGGTGTTTATCCTCCTGGTGCTGATGCTGGCCTCCAGCCTGTGCATGTACAGCCTGGAGCACGAGGCCCAGCCGGAGGTGTTTACCAACGCCTTCTCCGGCATCTGGTGGTCGGTGTCCACCTTGCTCACCGTGGGCTATGGGGACATCTACCCCATCACCAACTTGGGCAAGCTGTTTGGCATTGTCATCTCCTTCCTCGGGGTGGGCATGGTGGCCATCCCCACCGGTATCATCTCCGCCGGCTTCGTGGACCAGTACTCCCGGATCAAGCGCATCAGCGAGTACGGCCATGAGGCGGATGTCCACTTCATCAAGGTCCTCCTGTCCCAAAACGACCGGTGGTCGGGCAAAACCATCCAGTCTCTGGGCCTGCCCTCGGGCATCATCGTGGCAGCTATTCAACGGAAGAGCCGCATCGTGGTCCCCCGGGGCAATGTGGAGCTGCTCCCTGGAGACACCCTGGTTCTGGGCGCGGAGTCGGTGGGGGACGACAGGCACATCGACCTGAAAGAGGTGGTCCTGCGCCGCCAGAACCCCTGGAACGGCCAGGCCGTCCGGGACTTGGACATCTCCCGCCAGACCTTCATCGTCATGGTCCGGCGCAAGGGCAAGATTCTCATCCCCAACGGCGATCTGGTCCTGCTGGAGGGGGACAGCGTGATTCTCTACACCCAGTCCCACATTCGGGAGGCCAACAGCATTGAGATATAAAAAACCACTGACTTCCCGAAGAAAGTCAGTGGTTTTCTCAGTCCTTCCAGTCCCACCAGTTTTGACGGTCCGGCGGGCACTGTCCATGCTGGGCGTAGTGGACGGCCAGGCGGTAGACATACAGCACGCACCGGTCCACCGGTCCGCCCTGGGTCAGGCAGTCCCGGCGGTACAGCTCCTCCGGGTCCTGGCCCCGCAGGGACTCCAGGGTGGGACAGCCGATCCGCTCCAGCCGCCGGGCCATACTGGGCCCCACGCCGGGGATTTTCCGCAGCTCGGACTCCATTAAAATTCCGCGTTGCCCACGGTGCGGGGGTGGGGCAGGGTATCCCGGATGTTGTTGATTCCGGTGAGGTACATCACCATCCGCTCGAAGCCCATGCCAAAACCGGCGTGACGGCAGGAGCCGTACCGCCGCAGGTCGCAGTACCACCAATAATCCTTGGGGTCCATGCCCAGCTCCCGAATGCGGCCCTCCAGCAGGTCCAGCCGCTCCTCGCGCTGGGACCCGCCGATGATCTCCCCGATGGCGGGCACCAGGCAGTCGGCGGCGGCCACCGTCTTGCCGTCCTCGTTGAGGCGCATATAGAAGGCCTTGATCTCTTTGGGGTAGTCGGTGACAAAGACGGGGCGCTGGAATACCTGCTCGGTGAGGTAGCGCTCGTGCTCGGTCTGGAGGTCGCAGCCCCACTCCACCTTGAAGTCAAATTTGTCGTTGTTCTTCTTGAGAATCTCCACCGCCTCGGTGTAGCTCACCCGGCCGAAGTCGGAGGAGGCCACGTGCTCCAGCCGCTCCTTGAGGCCCTTGTCCACAAAGGAGTTGAAGAAGGCGATCTCGTCGGGGCACTTCTCCAGAACGGTTTTGATGATATATTTAATCATGGCCTCGGCGGTATCCATATAGTCGGTGAGGTCGGCGAAGGCCATCTCGGGCTCGATCATCCAGAACTCGGCGGCGTGGCGCTGGGTGTTGGAGTTCTCCGCCCGGAAGGTGGGGCCGAAGGTGTACACATCGCCGAAGGCCATAGCGAAGTTCTCGGCGTTGAGCTGGCCGGAGACGGTGAGGCTGGTCTGCTTGCCGAAGAAATCCTTGGAGTAGTCGATTTTCCCATCCTCCGTCCGGGGCGGGTTGTTCAGGTCGATGGTGGTCACCTGGAACATTTCGCCGGCCCCCTCGCAGTCGGAGCCGGTGATGAGGGGGGTGTGGACATAGACAAAGCCCCGGTCCTGGAAGAAGCAGTGGACGGCGTGGGCAGCCACGCTCCGCACCCGGAAGGCGGCGGAGAACAGGTTCGTCCGGGGCCGCAGGTGCTGAATGGTGCGCAGGAACTCCACGCTGTGGCGCTTCTTCTGCAGGGGGTAGTCGGGGGCGGAGGCACCCTCCACGGCGACGGACGCGGCCTTGAGCTCCAGGGGCTGCTTGGCTTCGGGGGTGAGCACCACCTCGCCGGTCACGATCAGGGCGGCCCCCACGTTCTGGCCGGCAATCTCCTTGTAGTTGTTCAGGACGCTGGCGTCCATGACTACCTGGAGATTCTTGAAGCAGGAGCCGTCGTTGAGCTCAATAAATCCAAAGGTTTTCATGTCCCGGATGGTCCGGGCCCAGCCCATCACGGTGACAGCCTGTCCGCCCAGACGCTCCTGATCGGCAAAGATGGCGGCGATGGTTGTGCGTTTCATATTGATCCTCTCCATATTTCGCGTATTTTTCACATCTTCCGGTTGTGAATTCAGTTTCCTATTATAATGTCTTTCCCGCAGCTTGGCAAGCCCTCTTCACAGGAATTTGACAAAAGAAAGCGAGGGTTTCCCTTTACAGCCGGAATCCGGTATGTTATAATGTACGCTGGTATAAGTATTGACAGTTATTCTTCAGAGCCGTTCCGTTGAACGGTCTGGCCCGGCAAGCGGACCGGGTCGGGATACAGAGGTGAATATATCTATGCGCCACATCAAAAACAGCGCCCGCGGCAGCTGGCAGATTCTCTGGCTGCTCCTGCTGCTGGTTGGGCTGGCCAGCTTTGGTCTTGTGAACAGCCGGAACCTGCTTCTGAACAACGCCCGTACGCTGGGCTCCAACCTGGTCTCCAGCTATTCCAACGACGAGGACAGCCAGCTCCACGAATACGACCGCATTCTCACCATGGCGATGTACTACCTTGAGGACATGGGCAGCGAGGGTGTGGACAACACGCGGCTCCGGGAGTGGCTGACGGACTATTTCAGCAAGAGCGCCTCCCTGCTCCAGGCCGACAGTCTGGATATCTACGCCGTGCTGGACGGACAGGTCGTCTCCGCCGGCGGGCTCCGGGACGCGGACTATGACTACGAGAGCCAGTCCTGGTATCAGCTGGCCATGGATGCCCAGGGAAAGGTGATTTTTACCGACGCCTATACCAGCGACCTTTACGGCGGACAGCCGGTGGTTACGGTGGCGGTCTCCGCCGCCGGAAGCCCCAATGCCGTCGCCTTTGACGTGCCGGTAAGCAGCTTCCGGGCGGGCCACACCGTCCAGGACCTGCCCGAGGGGGGCGCCTATTACGTTCTGGACACCCAGGGCTTCCTGCTCTACTATAACATCCCCTTCACCGCCACCGAGGAGGAGCTTCAGGTCTATACCGAGGACCTGTTCGAACGGATCAACCGGGGCGAGCTGGACGGCGAGGACAACGAGATTGTCGGAATGCAGAAGCTCAAGCGGGGACTGTATTATCAGCACGCCGCCAACGGCTGGCTGTGTATCCTCACCGTCCCCTATCAGACCCTTTTACAGGGCGTACAGGACATTTTGATCTGGTACGTCCTGGGTCTGGGCCTGTTTCTGGCCGTGGCCTTCGGTATGTGGCTGCGGGACCGCAGGCTCAGCCACAAGGCTCAGCGGGCCGCCGAGACGGTCCAGGTGCTGGGCAATATGTACTATGCCCTGTACCGGATCAATGTGGTGAACGGAACCTATGAGCTAGCCACAGGCTCCGACCTGGTCCAACAGGAGCTGGCCAGCCCGACGGGAGACTACAGCGACCTGATGCGGGCCATTATCTCCAGCCTGGACGAGTGGACCGGCGCCGACTTCTCCGAAAGCTTCTCCCTGGAGCGCGTCCGTCAGCTGGTGGAACAGCAGGTGGGCGACTACGGCGGCGAGTTTCTCCGTAAAATCAACGGCGAGCAGCGCTGGATCAGCGTCCGCCTGCTCACCGACGCCCAGGAGATCCCCAACGAGGCCGTCCTCTGCTTCCGCGACGTGGAGAAGGAGAAGGAGGAACAGCAGCAGCAGGTCCGCCTGCTCAAGGGGGCTCTGTCCGCCGCCGAGCAGAGCGAACGGTCTCAGAAGCAGTTCTTCTCCGTCATGAGCCACGACATGCGCACCCCCCTGAACATCATCATCGGTATGACCAATCTGGCCCTCCAGCCCGACTGCGAAATCAATAAAATTCGGGACTATCTCAACAAAATCGGCGGGGCAAGCCAGCAGCTGCTCGCCCTGATTAACGACCTTCTGGAAATTTCCCGTCTGGAGCAGGGAAACGTCTCCATGGAGATCAAGTCCTTCGACCTCCAGGATTCCATGGAGACCTGGGCCTCCCCGTTCCTGGCCCAGGCCTCGGCCGACGGGAAGGCCTTTTCCCTGTCCATCGACATCAAGGACCGGAATATCAAGGGCGACCCCGCCCGGCTGGGCCAGATCATCAACAACCTGGTATCCAACGCCATGAAGTTTACCCGGAGCGGGGACAGCATCACCGTCACCCTGCGCCAGATGGACGAGGGCCGGCGGAACAACTATCTCTTCACTGTGGCGGACACCGGCGCCGGCATGTCCGAGGACTTCCTGCCCAAGCTTTTCGAGCCCTATGAGCGGGAGGTTCGGTTCGGTGCGAAGACCGTTATGGGGACGGGGCTGGGTATGCCCATTGTGAAAAACCTGGTCAGCCGCATGGGCGGACAGATCACGGTAAACAGCGCCCTGGGCAAGGGCACCACCTTCTCCGTCACCCTGCCCTTCGACGTGGGGGAGGCCCCCCAGCCCGCTGCGGAAACCCTGCCCACCGCTCAGGTTCAGCTGGCAAACCGGCAGATTCTTCTGGCCGAGGACAATTTCCTCAACATGGAGATCGCCACCGAGCTGCTCCAGATACGGGGGGCCAAGGTGACTCCGGCGGAAAATGGCCGGGAGGCCCTGGAGGCCTTCCAGAACGCCCCCCACTACTTCTTTGACGCTATTTTGATGGATATGCAGATGCCCGAGATGGACGGCTGCCAGGCTGCGGAGGCCATTCGAGCCCTGGACCGCCCCGACGCCGGAAGCACCCCTATCATCGCGCTGACCGCCAACGCCTTCGCGGAGGACATCAGCCGCACCGCCCAGGCGGGCATGAACGCCCACTTGGCAAAGCCCATTCATATTGAACAGCTCTGCGCGGTATTGACCAAGCTGATGTCTGAGCAGGACGAGGCCCGCGGAAAGAAACCAATGGAAGGGAAGTAACGATCTTGGTTCCAAGTGATAAACAGCGATACACCATTCTGGTCGCCGACGACTCAGAAATGAACCGTTCCATCCTCCGCTCCATGCTGGAGGAGTCCTACGACATCATCGAGGCGGAGGATGGACTTCAGGCGGTGGCCCTGCTCCAGCAGATGGAGCAGGAAATCTCCCTGGTCCTTCTGGACATTGTGATGCCCAACATGGACGGCTTCGACGTGCTGTCCGCCATGAACAAGTACGAATGGATCACCAGCGTGCCCGTCATCATGATCTCGGCGGAAAATACCCGGGAGTTCATCGAGCGGGCCTATGACATGGGGGTTACCGACTACATCAGCCGCCCCTTTGACATGATGGTGGTCCGCCGCCGTGTCATCAATACCCTGATGCTCTACGCCAAGCAGCGCCGCCTGGCCAATATGGTCAATGAGCAGATCTATCAGAAGGAGAAGGTCAACAATCTGATGATCTCCATCCTCAGCCACATTGTGGAATTCCGCAATGAGGAGAGCGGCCTGCACGTCCTGCACATCCAGACCATGACCGAGCTGCTTTTGAAGAGCCTGATGCGCAAGACCGACAAATACAAGCTGGACCGGGAGACCATCAACCTGATCAGCAACGCCTCCACCCTCCACGACGTGGGCAAGATCGGCATTCCCGTCGAGATCCTGAACAAACCGGGCAAGTTTACCCCCGAGGAATTTGCCATTATGAAGGGCCACTCCCAGATGGGAGCGGAGATGATGAAGGGGGTCCCCTTCCAGGATGAGCCCCTGGTCCGGTACGCCTATGAGATCTGCCGCTGGCACCACGAGCGGTACGACGGCCGGGGCTATCCCGACGGCCTGGTGGGGGAGGATATCCCCATCTCCGCCCAGGTGGTCGCCTTGGCCGACGTGTACGACGCCCTGACCAGCGAGCGGGTCTATAAGCCCGCCCACTCCCACGAAAAGGCCCTGTCCATGATCCTCAACGGCGAGTGCGGCACCTTCCAGCCCCTGCTGCTGGAGTGCCTGGTGGAGAGCAGCGACATCATCCAGCGGGAGATGGCGGTGGACACCGTGGCCCGGGGCGACCAGCGGATCATCGAAAACACCGCCACCGAGCTGGCCCAGTATGAGGAGCTGTCCAGCGCCGACCGCACCCTCCACATCCTGGAGTACGAGCGGTGTAAATACCGCTTCTTCATGGATATGTCCAAGGACATTCTATTTGAGTATACCTGCGATCCTCCCATGCTGGCCCTCTCCCCTTGGGGCGCGCGGCGGCTGGGACTGGAGGAGAGCATTGTAGATCCCCATATCGGCGACCGGCTCCAGGATCAGATCGGCCCCCAGGAGCTGAGAGACCTTCTGCGGCACACTACCCCGGAGGAGCCCATAGTGGAGTACCGCTGTCAGGCCCGTCTGGATGGTCAAAACCGGCCCGTCCGCATTACCAGCCGGGCTATGTGGTCCTCGGACGAGCCGCCCCAGTATACCGGCGCCATTGGAAAGGTCGCCGAGTGTGAAGAGGAGGAGGGTGCGTCATGACGCTGAAAGACTGTTATTTCGCCCTGGAGGGCGACTATGAGGAGGTCGTGGGTCGGCTGTACAGCGAGGCCCTGGTCCAGAAGTTCGCGGTCAAGTTCCTGGCCGACAAGTCCTTCCAGCTCCTGGACGAGTCCTTGCAGGCGGGCAGCTATGAGGAGGCCTTCCGGGCCGCCCACACCCTGAAGGGCGTGTCTCAGAACCTGAGCTTCACCAAGCTGTACCGCTCCAGCCACGAGATCACCGAGGCCCTGCGGGACAAAAGCTATGACAAGGCCGCCCAGCTGTTTGCCAAGGTAGAGGCGGACTATCTCCAAACCGTGGCCGCCATTCAGGCGTTCCAGGGAACATAAAAATTTTTCAGCCCGTTTCCAGTTGGAAACGGGCTTTCTTTTGTTGAAAGAATTTCCCGCCTGTGCTAAAATAGGGAAAAACAGAGGAGAGGAAGTCGAGCCATGCGAACCATTTCCGCCGCCCGAATCACCGAGACGGCCGCCCGGCTGTGCGTCCAGGCCAACACCCGCCTGCCCGGCGACGTGTCCGCCGCCCTGGAAGCCTGCCGCCGGTCCGAGCCCTGGCCCCTGGCCCAGGAGACCCTGGGCCTTCTGGAGGATAACCTGTCCCTGGCCCGGGAGCGGGACCTGCCCATCTGTCAGGACACGGGGATGGCCTGCGTCTTTGTGGAGCTGGGTCAGGAGGTCCACATCGACGGAAATTTCGAGGAGGCCATTCATCAGGGGGTCCGCCAGGGCTACGGCGAGGGCTTTTTGCGAAAATCCATCGTGGCCGACCCCCTGCGGAGGATCAACACAGAGGATAACACCCCGGCCTCTATTACTGTCCGTATCGTCCCTGGGGACCGCTGCGCCCTCACCGTGGCCCCCAAGGGCTTTGGCTCGGAGAATATGAGCCGGCTGGCTATGCTCAAGCCCGCCGACGGGGTGGAGGGCGTCAAACGGTTTGTGGTGGACACCGTCCGGCTGGCCGGACCCAACCCCTGCCCCCCCACCGTGCTGGGCATCGGCATCGGCGGCTCCTTCGACAAGGTGGCCGCTTTGGCTAAGCACGCCCTGCTCCGGCCACTGGACCAGCCCCACCCCGACCCCTTCTACGCCGCTCTGGAGGCGGAGCTGCTGGAGGAGATCAACGCCTTGGGCATCGGCCCCCAGGGCTTCGGCGGAAGGACCACCTGTCTGGGCCTGGCTATTGAGACCGCTCCCAGCCATGTGGCCGGCCTGCCTGTGGCGGTGAACGTGAGCTGTCACGTCACCAGAAGAGCGACGGAGGTGCTGTGAGATGGCCGGATACATGGTCTGCTGGCCCCAGGACCGGTGGAAGGAAATAAAAAAGGCGGGGGACGCCGGCCCCATCAAGGTGGTCTATGGGAGCATCCACGCCCGGATGCCCACCATTGCCTCTATTAAAGTGGGGGATGTGGTCTTCCCCGTCACTTATATGCAGAAGCACCTGTATGTTATGGCCCGCCTGCCCGTGACCCACCGGGAGCGCGCCTTCGACTACTGTATGCGGGAGCTGGGGACGAATCACAGCGCTCTGATCCCAGAGGGCATCGCCCTGGAGCATCAGGCGGACTTTATCTGGACCTGGGATTGCAGGAAGTTCAACTGCCGGGAAGCCGTGCCAGAGGGGATTAAAGTAATTCCCAAGTCCCAGCTGGTGGAAAAGCCCCATCTGGAGCACCAGAACCCCTTCAACTGCTGCTCCCAGTGGGCGGTGTGGGGGGAGGAGGGCTCCTCCATCGAGCCCCGCCAGCTCCCCGACGAGGTGCTGCCCGAGCTGTGCTTCGGCTACCCCAAGAGCAAGGAGAAGCCCCTGAAATTCACCCCCAACGGCAGCGTGCTGTCCAGCAGCCTCACCGCCACCCGGCGGATGAGTGAGGAGACCTTCAAAGTGTTTGAGGGGCTGTTTATGTAGGGGCGGATATCATCCGCCCGCAAGAAGTCAAAATGCACAACCGGCGGGCGCATAATATGCGCCCCTACACCCAATAACGGAGGAATTGCCATGCAACATAAATTGACCACTCCCGTCACCCGGGAGGATTTGGCCCCCTTGAAGGCGGGGGACACGGTGCTGCTGTCCGGGGTGGTGTACACCGCCCGGGACGCCGCCCACAAGCGGATGATGGAGCTGCTGGACCAGGGGAAGCCCCTGCCCTTCCCGGTGGAGGGCTCGGCGCTGTACTATGTGGGCCCCACCCCGGAGCGTCCGGGGGAGGTGATCGGCTCCGCCGGGCCCACCACCAGCGGGCGGATGGACGCCTACTCCCCCCGGCTGCTGGACCTGGGCCAGGCCATTATGATCGGCAAGGGAGCCCGAAACGGAGCCGTCAAGGAGGCCATTGTGAGAAACGGCGGGGTCTATCTGGCGGCGTTAGGGGGCGCGGGGGCTTTGATGTCGGCCAGCGTCAAGGCGCTGGAGGTCATCTGCTGGGAGGACCTGGGCTGTGAGGCGGTGCGCCGCCTGGAGGTGGCGGACATGCCCCTCACCGTCATCCTGGACGCCCACGGCGGCGACCTCTACGAGAGCGGCCCGGCGGCATACCTGAGCGGCCAAGAAAGCTAGCCAAACAGGCTCCCTCCCCGGGGAGCTTTAGGAGGAACGTGTATGAGCATCGGGTTGACCTTTACCGGGCGGATCGAGGGCCCGGCCGCCCTGGCGGCGGCGGCGAAAATTCTCGCGGAGCAGCGGGGCTGTTCCCTCAGCGTCAACCGGACCGGCCTGCGGCTGGAGCTGTGCCCCCTGGGCGGACAGCTGAACGTGCTCTGGAGGCCGGGAGAGGCCCCGGAGGACCCCTGGCTGGTCCGGGGGGAGTGCGTCTCCACCCCCGCCGGGGCGGGGCTCCACCGGGCGGCGGTGGAGCTGCTGGACGGCCTGCCCATCCGGCGGCTGGCGGTGGAGGACGAGACCGGCTTCTTCCGCCACCGGGATTTTCAGCGGATGAAGGCGGAGCACTTCTACCCCTGGCTCAGGACCCTGGTGGAGGTGTGCGCCCGGGAGAGCGGCAAGGGGGTGTCCGGGATGCAGCTGTGCTGGGACCTGGAGCAGTACGCCCCGGAGGACATCCCGGACACGGTGGTTACCCCCATGGGCCGCTTCCGGCTCAGCGAGCTGGCGAACATGGTGGAGCGGGACGGTATCGAGGCCCTGGCCGGGCGGTTCTTCCTGTGGAACGGCCGGACCCAGGACGCCCGGTTCTACCGCAACCGGGCCATCAACGCCCTGTGGGAGCACTGCTGCTTCGCCCCCTCCTCCCGGAGCCAGGAGGACGAGGCGGTCAACACCACCATTCTGGACGACCTGGAGCGGGCGGCCAAGCTGGACCCCTCCCTGCCCCTGCCCCGGGCCTCCTACGAGGAGGTGTGCGCCCTGGCCGGACGGGAGCCTGTCCTGGCCGATGGCCCGGCGCTGGAGGAGGAATTTTCCCCCGGTTACCGCAAGGACTTTGTGACCCACGCCTTGGGGGCGCTGCGCCTCACCCTCCCCGGCGGCTATCTCTACCGCTGGGAGCAGTGGGACAGCGGCGGCGCCCACCTGTGGACCGACGGCGGCAGCGACAGCCCCATCTGGCGGGTGAACGCCTACCACGCCCGGGAGGGCGAGGCGCAGTTCACCGACAGCCTCGACGCCCTCCACGGCGTGGAGGACCAGATGCTGAGGGGCGGCGCCCTGCGCTGGGGCTGGAGGGAAATCCAGGAGGACGAGGAACCCCTCTATCAGGCGGTGTGCGAGGTCATCGCCGGCCCCGCCCTGTATCTGCTCACCGCCACCTGCACCGGCCCCGAGGGCCTGGGGCAGATCGCCCAGACCATCGGAGGCATTTCCGTGGTGACCAACACCGCCCGCAGGGAGACAGTACAAACACAGAAGGAGTGATTGTCATGACCAATCAGAGGCAGGCGGCGGTGTCCGCCATGACAGAGTGGCTCGCCCACCCCCAGGAGCTGGGCAAGGCCCCGGCCAAGATCGAGGTCGCGGGGGAATTTGACCTCCACGACTGCCACTACTACATCCTGAAATACAAGAAATCCCTGCTGGGCAAGTGGCTGGTGGGGGTATGCGGCTTTGAGGACGGGGAGACCCTGGAGCCCTGCGGCCACACCTTCAGCCAGATGGAGCCCTACGACCCCGCCAATGCCCAGGAGAAGTGCGAGACCATGGTGGAGATGATCCGTCAGTATTGGATGGACCGGGCCAAGGAGGAGGCGGAACGGCAGAGCTCCGCCGGGCCCTTCGCCGGCTTTGTGCTGTTGTCCACCCCGGAGTGGGACCTGGAGGCCTTCAAGGCCCAGCTGAAAGCCGATTGGGATATCGACTACCCGCCCGACGACGGGAAACAGGCCGCCTCCAACGACGGGAAGACTGTGGCGGTCTTCGATGTGGACGGCATGACGGCGGCCGCCTCCCTGATGGAGGCCCCCGTCCCCGACGGCGAGGCAGAGTACTGGGCCAACAGCAATTTTATGGATAAGGAAAACGCCCTCGCCGCTGCCCAGAGCCACACGGCCCATGTGATGATCGCCGTGGTGGATAAGGAGCATCCGCCCAGAGCCCGGGGAGAGCTGTATGTGAAGCTGGTGTCCACCCTGCTCAAGGCCCCCAACGCCCTGGGGGTGTATACCAACGGCACCGTCTGGCTGCCCGACTACTTCATCCAGGTGTCCGAGGACCTAAAGGAGGGCAATCTGCCCCTGCTGGACCTGGTGTTTGTGGGGCTGGTCCGATATGAAAAGGGGGTCTGCGGCTGGACCAACGGCCTGCGGGCCTTCGGCAAGGACGAGCTGGAGATTCGAGACAGCCAACAGTCCCCCCAGGATGTCCACGAGCTGCTTCTGAACGTCTCCGGCTATCTGATTGAGGGGGATGTCACGCTCCAGGATGGGGAGACCCTGGGCTACACCGCCGAGCAGAAGCTCCATATCACCCGTTCCGAGGGGATCAACGTGGATGGGATGTCCCTGAAAATCGGGTTCTGATAGAATAGGGTCTGTGTGTAGGGCGTGACCACTGGGCACGCCGCTTCAAGATACATCCCGGCGCGCCGAGGTCGTGGCCCAGGCCAGTATCTCTTGGCCTTCGGCCAATTCACCTTCTCGCGCCCTACATCAGCAAAGAAAGGATCTGCAACATGAACGATTTATTGCCCCGCCTGGAGCGGTGGAACGAGGAGGACAAGTACCAGGAGATCATCGACGCCATTGAGGCCCTGCCGGAGGGGGAGCTGAATTTCACCCTCATCAGCGCCCTGGCCCGGGCCTACAACAACCTGGCCATCGACGTGATGCCGCCGGAGGACCGACCTCTGTATCAGCGGGCTCTGGACCTGCTCCTCCCCCTGGAGGACCAGCTGGAGGCGGCGGTGAAGGAGGACCCGGACGCGGCCCACACCTGGAATTTCCGGGTGGCCTACGCCTACTACTACCTGAACCAGGAGAGCCTGGCCCTGCCTTACTTCGAAAAAGCCCTGAAGGGCCGTCCCGGCGACGAGGACACCCTGGAGTTCATCGACCGCTGCCAGCAGGGCCTGACCCTGCCCCTGAATGTGAGGCCCTTCCGGGCACGGACCCAGGAGGCTTGGACCGCCTTCCTGGCGGGGGAGGGAGAGCTGCGGGCTCTGATGGACCAGGAGGACCGGGAGGCAGTTGGCCGGGAGCTGGTGGACCTGTGCAGTGAACTGCTGGCCCCCGCCTTCTCAAACCCCGCCTTCGAGCTGGGCCACAACGGGGAGAAGTACGAGCTGATCCTGGTCCCCGAGGGGGACCGGACCCGGCTGTTTCAGCTGGCCTACTTCCAAAAGCACGCCCCCAGGGAGCTGCTGGACAGGTGGAATATCCTGGTGGGCCGCACCCGGGCCCGGGGCTTCGGCCTGCGGATGAACGGACAGGACATCACCGAGGCGGATGTTCAGGTCTGGGCGGAAAAAACTCCCGACAGCGGCGTGGGCTTGCGGATGTACTGCGAAAAGCTGGCCCCTCTGTGGCGGGAGGACCAGAACCAGGTATACAACATCATCTACATTCTCCTGGACCAGTCCCTGGGGGAGCTGGCTGCCATGCGGTATGTGGACTATCTGGACATTTTGAAGGCCCCGGCGGACGGCCCGTCCATGACCCTGGACAAGCTGGCCGATTATGTAGCCGCGGAGGTGGACCCGGAGGGCTGGCCCCAGGCCAATGACCCGGAGCTGGCCGGCCAGCGGTACACCGCCTATGAGGGCAAGCCCTCCGAGCAGGAGGACTGGCCCCTGCGGGCGGACGTGTATGTGGGGGTCACCTGCTGCGTCCCCCTCCTCAACGGCTATTTCCAGCAGGACGACCGCTGCATGGACCGCCTCCATCGGGACGGGGTGGTCCCCGGCTTCTTCTACTACCCCCTGGACGGGGTAGAGCGGAAGGAAATCCTTGACCTGCGGGACCAGCTGGAGCAGGCCATCACCGCCCGGTGCGGCGAGGGGATTGTCACCTTCACTGGCGGAGCCACCGGCACCAGTCTCGGCTATCTGGACTTTATCGCCTGGGATCTGAGAACCCTCTTGGACGCCGCCGTGGAGGTATTCGCCGGAGCCCCCGTGGCCTGGGCCGCGTTCCACTCCTTCCGGTTCAACGTGACCGGCATCAGTCTCAAACAGGAAGAGGAGGAATGATCCATGGACGACACACGCTCCCTCGCCAACGAGGGGAATCAGAAGAGCGAAGCCCAGCAGTACCCCGACCCGGAGATGTATGAGCAGGAAGACTGGGAGGCGGTGGAGGCCCACCTGGAACAATACTTCGGCCCCTGTGACAACGTATTTCACGAGATCATGTCCCCCGATATCCATGTGGATATCTACATCATGAAGCCCACCCCGGAGCGAAACTACTACGTCCTGTCCACCTTCGGCATGGGGGCCCACCGGATGAACGTCCCCGCCGAGCTGGCGGAGCACAAGCTGGAGCGGGCGGAGATCATCGTCACTCTGCCCCCGGACTGGCAGCTGGGCCAGGAGGGGGAGGAGTGGTACTGGCCCATCCGCTGGCTGAAGATTCTGGCCCGCCTGCCCATCAACGAGGACGGCTGGCTGGGCTGGGGCCACACCGTCGCCAACCCGGACGACGCCCCCTTCGCGGAGAATACCCGTCTGTGCGGCCTGATGCTCACCGAGCCCCAGGGCTTTGACGAGGAGGCGGTGTGCTGTGAGCTCCCCGGCGGGGACGAGGTGAATTTTTACCAGATGATCCCCCTCACCTTCGAGGAGATGCAGTTCAAGCTGGCCCACGATGCCCAGACCCTGCTGGAGCGCTTCACCCCGGAGCAGCTGGCGGTGGTGGACATCCACCGGGAGAGCGTCTGCGGCGACCTGCCCCAAAAGCAGTTCGCCATCCCCCAGACCGAGCTGAAAGAGGTCTATCAGGGCGACGGTCCCCAGGGCTGTATCGCCACCGACCGCATCCTGGTGGACGGCTCCCCTGTGGGCTACTGCTACCGGGAGGAGCCCGACCCTGGCGACGAGGCCTGGGACAGCGGCTGGCGCTTCACCGCCGGAGACGAGAGCGACGATTACCTGGACGACCCGGACCACTCCGGCGTCTACGCCCTGAATACCATCTGCAACTACGACCCCGACGTGATCCCCCTGCTGGACTCCGACCCCGGCACCGCCTGGAGCCGGGACGAGGACGGGGTGTTCCGGCCGGAGCTGTATGAGGAGGACTGACTCTGTAGGGGCGGCCTTTGGCCGCCCGTCGATCACCGGCACATACCCTGCGGGCGGCCAAAGGCCGCCCCTACGCGCGAAAAAGTCAACCCCGGCGATATTCGGTCGCCGGGGTTGACTTTTTCCCCTCCATCCAGTATAATCAAAACTGTCTCAAATAAGACAGTTTGGAGGCGGTGTCCATGCCCCTCACCGTGGAGGAGCTTCATCTGCTGGCCGCCTGCCCCCTGTTTCTGGGGGTGGAGGAGGCCCTTCTGTGCCAACTGGCCCGTGAGGCCGGACGGGCGGAATTTTCCCCCGGTCAGGTGGTCTACGACCCGGGCCACTTCCGCCGCTGTCTGGGCGTGGTGTTCTCCGGCCGGCTCCAGGTGACCAAGGGGAGCCTGGCTGTCAGCCTGCTGGAGCCGGGGGACCTGTTCGGAGCCGCCGCGCTGTACAGCGGCGAGGCAGAGTTTGCCTCCACCATCACCGCCCAGCGCCCCAGCGCCTGCCTCATGCTGGAGCAGACCCTGGTGGACCGCCTGCTGGCTGAACAGGGGCAGATCCGGGAAAACTACCTGCGCTACCTCACCGGCCGCATCCGGTTTCTCTCCGGACGGCTCCAGGCTCTTGCCCAGCCGGGGGCGGAGGGAAAGCTGGCCCGCTACCTCCTGTCCGGCGGCGGGGGCGAGCTCACCTGTTCCGCTACCCAGCTGTCCCAGCGCCTGGGCCTGAGCCGGGCCTCCCTCTACCGGGCCTTCGCCGCCCTGGAGGAAAACGGCCTCATCACCCGGCGGGGCAAAACCATCACCGTCGCCGACCCGGCGGGGCTGGAGGCGGTGATGTGACCGGACCGCCGCCTCTGTAGGGCGCGACGATTCCGGCGCGCCGTATCCAACCACCGTACAAACCGCCAAAAAACGGGCTGCCGAGTCGTCGGCCCCTACAAAAAACCTCAACCAAAAGGAAGATCGACCATGAAACGAACCCTCTCTCTTCTCCTCACCGCCGCCCTTTCTCTTACCCTGCTAGCTGGCTGCGGGCCCAAGCCCGCCGCCAGCGGCTCCGCCTCCTCCGCGCCCGGCGCCAGCTCCAGCCAGCCGGATTCCTCCGGGGCCTCCAGCTCCGGCCAGCCGGCGGGCTCCACCTCTGAGCCCGGTGATTCCAACGCCGCCAGCGGACCCAGGCTGATGGTCCTGTCCGGCCCCACCGGGGTGGGCGCGGCCAAGATGATGGCCGATAAGGACGGGATATCCTCTGTTGAGGTGGTCACCGACAACGCCGAGGTCCAGGCGGCCCTGAACAACAAGAGCGTGGACATCGCCGCCATCGCCACCAACGCCGCCGCCGTTCTGTCCGCCAAGAACGAGGGGAGCATTCAGGTGCTGGCCATCAACACCCTGGGGGTGCTCTATATCCTGGAGAAGGGGGACACCGTCCACAGCATAGCCGACCTGGCGGGCAAGACCCTCTACGCCCCCTCCAACACCAAGGGGGCCAACCCGGAGCACATTTTGAACCACCTGCTGGACGGGAACGGCGTGGACCCCTCTGAGGTCAGCATCGAGTGGCTCACCCCCCAGGAGATCACCGCCAAGATGACTTCCTCCGACGCGGGTATCTGTATGCTCCCCGTCCCCGCCGCCACCGCCCTAATGGTCCAGGACAGCGCCGTCCGGGAGGCGGTCTCCCTGTCCGACGCCTGGATGGACCTGGAGGGCAGTGAGCTGCCCATGGGCTGTATCGTGGCCCGCACCCAGTTTATTGAGGAGCATCCCCAGGAGGTGGAGGCTTTCCTGACCGCCTATGAGCGGTCCATTGAGTATATGTCCGACCCCGCCAATGCCGCCGGCGCCGCC
The DNA here is from genome assembly GCA_000492175.2 of Firmicutes bacterium ASF500. Lineage (NCBI taxonomy): Bacteria > Bacillati > Bacillota > Firmicutes bacterium ASF500. The sequence continues at coordinate 2,847,308 of CP097573.1, forward strand.
GCCCTGGTGGCCGAATACGGCATCGCCCCCAACCCCAAGGTGGCCGAGAAGGCCATCCCCCAGTGCTCCCTGACCTATATTGCCGGTCCTGAGATGCGGAATATTTTGGAGAACTATTACAGCATCCTCTTCCAGGTGGAGCCCAAGTCCATCGGCGGCGGACTGCCCTACGACAGCTTCTACTATGGCCTGTCCTAAGCCCCTGAAAAACCTGCTCTATGTCCTGCTGCCCCCGGCCTTCTGGCTGGGGGTCTGGCAGGTCTGCGCCTTTTTGGTGGACCGCCGCCTGAAGGGCCGGGGCAACGAGCTTCAGCTGCCCTACCCCGCCTCGGTGTGGAGCGTCTTTACCGCTATGGCTGGGACGGGGGAGTTCTGGGCGACGGTGCTCGCCTCTCTGGGCCGGATTGCCCTGGGACTGGTCTGGGGCGTTGCCCTGGGGGCGCTCCTGGCCGTTCTCACCTGCGCCTCCCCCTGGGCCGACCGGCTCCTCTCCCCCGCCGTCCGGGTGGTGCGGGCGGCCCCGGTGGCCTCCTTTATCCTGTTGGTGGTGCTGTGGACGGGGCGGGACAACGTCCCGGCGGTGATCGCCGCCATGATGGTGGTCCCCGTGGTGTGGGACAGCCTGTCCCGGGGCATCCAGGCGGTGGACAAAAAGCTGCTGGAGCTGGCCCAATGCTATCGCTTTTCCCGGTGGAAAACTTTGACTCTGATCTATCTGCCCTCCCTGCGGCCCCACATTCTGTCCGCCCTCACCACCGCCGGGGGGCTGGCCTGGAAGTCGGGGGTGGCGGCGGAGGTCCTCTGCCTGCCCGAGCCCTCCCTGGGCCAGCGCATCTACTACACCAAGTACTATCTGGACATACCGGAGCTCTTCGCCTGGACGGCGGTGACGGTTGCCCTCAGCCTGCTCCTGGAGCGCCTCCTCCGGGCCGTTCTGGCCCGCTGGGGAAGGGGGTGGGGGACATGATCCGCTGTCATGAGCTGACCGTCGCCTTCGGGAGCAAGGCGGTGTTGGACCGCTTCTCCCTCGACATCCCGGAGCGGGGCGTCACCGCCCTCTCCGGGCCCTCTGGCTGCGGCAAGACCACCCTTCTGCGGGTACTGGCGGGTCTGGAGCGTCCCCAGGGGGGCACGGTCTCCGGGGCGGCCCCCGATCAGACCGCCATTCTCTTTCAGGAGGACCGCCTCCTCCCCTGGCGGACGGTGGAACAGCACCTCACCGATGTCCTCCCCGGGGAGCGCTGGGGAGAGGTCCCCGCCCTTCTGTCCCTGGCCGAGCTGGAGGGGGAGGAAAAGAGCTTTCCCTCCGCCCTGTCCGGCGGGATGGGCCGTCGGCTGGCCCTGGCCCGGTGTTTGGCCCTGGACGCCCGGCTCTACCTCCTGGATGAGCCCTTTGCCGGTGTGGACCTCCCCCGGGCTTTGCGGATTTTGGAGCGCCTGAACGCCCTCCCCGCCCCTGTCCTCCTGGTCAGCCACGAGCCCGCCATCCTCGCCCGCGCCAGCGCCACCCTCACCCTGGACGGTCCGCCGTTGAGGCTGTCTTCCTAACAGCCTGTAGGGGCGGGTATTACCCGCCCGCCGCTATCGCGGGACTGGTTTGTGTCCTGCGGGCGGATAATATCCGCCCCTACAAGATTTCAAAAACCTCGCCAATGGCGAGGTTTTTTGCAATCAGAAAGAGCGCCTGTCCAACTGGACAGGCGCTCTTGAGCTGTAGGGGGAAGTCCCTTACTTCGCGGCCTTGGCGGCCTTGATGGCCTCGATCAGCAGCGGGGTGACCTTGAACAGGTCGCCGCAGATGCCATAGTCGGCAATCTCGAAGATGGGGGCGGTGTCGTTCTTGTTGACGGCGATGATGCACTCGGAGTCCTGCATACCAGCCTTGTGCTGGATGGCGCCGGAGATGCCCAGAGCGACATAGATCTTGGGATGGACGGTCTTACCGGTCTGACCAACCTGATGGTCGGCGGACAGCCAGCCGGAGTCGATGGTGGCACGGGAGCCACCCACGACGCCGCCCAGGACCTCAGCCAGCTCCTCAGCCAGCTTGATGCCGCCCTCAACGTCTTTGGAGATGCCGCGGCCCACGGAGACGACCACGTCAGCACCGATCAGGTCCACCAGCTTCTTGGCGGCCTTGACAACCTCCACGACCTCAGTCTGCATATCGTCAGCAGTGAGGGTGAAGCTGGGCTTGATGATCTCGCAGGCGTCGGCCTTGGCCTGATCGAAGGCGGCCTTCTTCATGACACCGGGACGGACGGTAGCCATAGCGGGACGGAACCGGGGGCAGATGATGGAGGCCATCAGGTGGCCGCCGAAGGCGGGACGGGTCATCTTCAGGTCCCGGGACACGTCATGCTTCGCGCCCAGCACCACGGCGTGGCTGGTGGCGTCGATGCGCTCGGGGGCCAGGGTGGAGTTCTCCTTCAGGAAGTCCTTGTAGATGCCCATGTCCACGTCCAGGTGGGTGCAGTCGGCGCACAGGCCGGTGTGCAGGCGGGCGGCGCACCGGGGGCCCAGGTCGCGGCCGATGTTGGTCGCGCCGATGAGCATGATCTCGGGCTTGTACTCCTCGATCACGTCGCAGATGACCTTGGTGTAGCCGTCGGTGGTGTAGTCCTTCAGCAGGGGATGGTCGCAGACATAGACGCCGTCAGCGCCGTAGCCGCCCAGCTCCTTGGCGATGCCCTCGATGCCGTCGCCCAGCAGGATGCCGTACAGCTTGGTGTCCAGCTCGTCGGCCAGCTTGCGGCCCTCGGAGATCAGCTCGTAGGAGGTGGGCATCATGCTGCCCTGGCGCTGCTCACAGAATACCCAGACTCCGCCCTTGAAGGCGGCGACGTCGGAACTATTAAAAGTAGACATATTCTTCTATCTCCCTTCTTAGATCATGTGCTTCTTGGCCAGAATACCGGCCAGCTGCTCACAGGTAGCCTTGTCAGCGCCCTCCAGCATCATGCCGGCGCCCTTCTGGGGAGGCGTAAAGGAGGTCAGGATGTTGGTGGGGGAGCCGCTCAGGCCGATGGTGTCCTTGTCGATGAAGGGATGATCTTTCAGGGTGTTGTAGTCAAAGATCTCATAGGGCTTGGAGTAGCACTCATAGATGCCGCCCACGCTCATGTAGCGGGGGGTGTTCAGCTCCTTGATGCAGGTGATGAGGCAGGGAGTCTTGACCTTGATGGTCATGTAGCCGTCCTCCAGCATCCGCTTGACGGTGATGGTGTCGCCCTCCTTGGTAATCTCGGCGGCGTAGGACACCTGGGGCAGGCCCAGCTTCTCAGCGATCTGGGGGCCGACCTGGGCGGTGTCGCCGTCGATGGCCTGACGGCCGCACATCACGATGTCGTCCTTGTCCACGCCGATCTTGTCGATGGCGGCGGCCAGGATCTGGGAGGTGGCGTAAGTATCGGAGCCGCCGAACTCACGGGCGGACACCAGCACGGCGCGGTCCACGCCCCGGGCCATGACCTCGCGGAGCATACCCTCGGCGGGCGGGGGGCCCATGGAGACGACGATCAGCTCAGCGCCGGTCTGCTCCTTCAGGACCAGAGCGGCCTCGACGGCGTTCAGGTCGTCGGGGTTGGTAATGGCGGCCATGGAGGCGCGGTTCAGGGTGCCGTCGGGGTTGACAGCCACCTTACCGGAGGTATCGGGGACCTGCTTGACACAAACAATAATTTTCATTTCAATCTGCCTCCTATCTTATTTCACGCCCAGGTGGCTGGAAATGACCATCCGCTGGACCTCGGAAGTGCCCTCATAGATCTCGGTGATCTTGGCGTCGCGCATCATGCGCTCCACGGGGTACTCGCGGGTGTAGCCGTAGCCGCCGAACAGCTGGACGGCGCGGCGGGTCACGTCGGAGGCGGACTCGGCGGCGAAGAGCTTGGCCATAGCGGCGTCCATGGAGTAGTTCTCGTGGTTCTGCTTCTTGCAGGCGGCGGCGTACACCAGATACTGGGCGGCCTGCATCCGGGTGTGCATATCGGCCAGCTGGAACTGGGTGTTCTGGAACTGGCTCAGGCGGCGCTTGAACTGCACGCGCTCCTGGGTGTACTTGACGGCCTCGTTGATGGCGCCCTCGCCCAGGCCCAGGGCCTGCGCGGCGATGCCGATGCGGCCGCCGTCCAGGGTCATCATGGCGATCTTAAAGCCCTGGCCCTCTTTGCCCAGCAGGTTCTCCTTGGGAACGATGCAGTCCTCAAAGATCAGGTCGCAGGTGGAGGAGCCGCGGATGCCCATCTTCTTCTCGTGCTTGCCCACGGAGAAGCCGGGGAAGCTCTTCTCCACGATGAAGGCGGAGATGCCGTGGTTGCCTAGCTTCTTGTCGGTCATCGCGAAGACCACGAAGGTCTCGGCCACGGTGCCGTTGGTGATGAAGCACTTGGAGCCGTTGAGGACATAGTGGTCGCCCTCCAGAACGGCGGTGGTCTGCTGGCCGGAGGCGTCGGTGCCGGCGTTGGGCTCGGTCAGGCCGAACGCGCCGATCTTCTTGCCGCTCAGCAGGTCGGGCAGATACTTCTTCTTCTGCTCCTCGGTGCCGTGCTCAAAGATGGGGGCGCAGCACAGGGAGGTGTGGGCGGATACGATAACGGCGGTGGTGCCGCACACCTTGGCCAGCTCCTCCACGCACATGGCGTAGGACAGCACGTCGCCGCCCGCGCCGCCGTACTCCTTGGGGAAGTAGATGCCCATCATGCCCAGCTTGGCCATCTTCTCCACGGTCTCCATGGGGAAGCGCTCCTCCTCGTCGATCTCCTCGGCCAAAGGCTTGACCTCGGTCTCGGCGAACTCGCGGTACATCTTGCGGACCATCTCTTGCTCTTTAGACAGGTGAAAATCCATTTTGCAGTCCTCCTACTTTGTAATTCCCGGTCCTGACCGGTTTTGATTGTTTGTTAGAAATTTAACAATCCAAAACCGAAAAAAGAGCAACACGGGGATCTCCCCCGCCGTTGCGGCACTTATCAGGGCCAGCATATGGGATGCCTTAACCATAGAAATTATATCGGTTTTTCCCCCCAGGCGCAAGAGGGACATCCCTGGCAAAATAGACATTTTTTATCTTTTAATTTTGTACAAAAAAACGAAAAGGAAAAAGCAGACTCTTTTTTTCATCAGAAGGGTTGACTGTAAAGCCCCTTGATAGTGTAAATTAGTGGCAGGAACACACAAAAAGAGGAGAGGAGGCGCGTCTGTATGACCATAAAGGAGGCGGAAATCCGCACAGGACTGGCCCGGGCCAACATCCGTTACTACGAGGCGCAGGGCTTTTTCACTCCGGCGCGGGGGGAGAACGGTTATCGGGACTACAGCGAGGAGAACATCGAAACCCTGTTAAAGGTGAAGCTTCTGCGTCAGCTGGGCTTCTCCCTGGAGGAGATCAGCGCCATTCAGCGGGGGGAGCGGCCCCTGGAGCCCGCCCTGGCGGAGCGGGAGGCCGGCCTGGAGCAGGAGCGCCGGGAGCTGGACCAGGCCATCACGCTGTGCCGGGACATGCGGGCCGACGGTGTGGACTTCTACACCCTGGACGCCCGGCGGTACCTGGACCGGCTGGCCCGGGAGGAGGCGGTGCTGGAGCGGGACCGGGACCCGGTACGCGTCTTCCCCTGGCGGCGGTTCTTTGCCCGGGACCTGGACCTGACCATTTACACCACTCTGGTGACTGTGATCCTCCAGCTCACCGCCCGCATGAATTTTGCCCGCACCGGCACCCTGCTGCCCTCGCTGCTGGGACTGTTCCTGATGACGGGCGGAGAAATTCTCATGCTCCACTTCTGGGGGACCACCCCAGGCAAGGCCCTGCTGGGCTTAAAAATCCTCCGGGAGGACGGCACTCCCCTCAGCCTGGGGGAAGCCGCCCAGCGCACCCTGCTGGTGATGGCGTTCTTCGGCGGCAGCCTGCTCCTGGCCCACGTCCCCGTCCCACTGTGCGCCTTTATCAGCCTGGGCATGAATTTCTGGGCCTGCCGGCAGGCATACCACGAAAAGCCTCTGTTCTGGGAGGGGAGCGACCAGATCTATCTGGATGGAAGCACCCGGGAGACCGCCTTCTGGGACAGGAGAAACGGCTGGCTCCGGATTGCGGGCTATCTGGCCTCGTGGGCCGTCTGCATTGGCCTGATCGTGGGAGGCCACTGGCTGGCCTCCATGCCGCCCCACCGGGGCCCGGTGCTGACGGCGGGGGAGTTTGTGGAGAACTACAACCGGTATATGGAATTTTCCCATGGCAGAGAAAACCTGACCTACCGGCTGACAGACAACGGGACCTTTGAGGAAATTCCCCAGGACAGCAACGCCTATGTGGTCCATATCTTTGGCGAGTCCCCGGTACCCCAGACCTCTTTCCAGTTTACAGAGGAGGGTGGCATCCTCACTGAGGTTACGCTGGTCCGCTCCTACGACAGCGGCGGGCCCATCACCAAGGGACAGACCTATGGTGTGGGCATCCCCTATGAGGAGATAGCCGTGGCCGCCCGGTGCTTTCTCTGGAAGCCCCTGGGCAATGACGGGGCGGCGGAGCTGTATCAGGAGCTGTTGGAGCGGGGCGGAACCCTCTGCTGGGACCGGGACGGCTTCATCATCGACAGTCAGGCCAGGTTCTCCGGCTACTCCTTCTTTGGCAGCGACGCCCTCTTCGCCGAGGAGGGACAGAAGCAGTCCTATTTTGTGGAATGCACCATGAAGCGGGCAGAATAGCAAAAATCCCGTCTCCGGTTGGAGACGGGATTTTTGATAAGCGTTACTTGCTGTAGTCGTAGAAGCCCTTGCCGGTCTTGCGGCCCAGCAGGCCGCCCCGGACCATCTTGCGGATGAGCAGGGAGCAGCGGTACTTGGGATCGCCGGTCTCATTGTACAGGGTGTCCATGATAGCCTGGCACACGTCCAGACCCACCAGGTCGCCCAGAGCCAGGGGGCCCATGGGGTGGTTGGCGCCCAGCTTCATGGCGGTGTCGATGCCCTCGGCGGAGGCCACGCCGGTGTACAGCAGGTCGGCGGCCTCGTTAATCATGGGGATGAGAATCTTGTTGACCACGAACCCGGGGGCCTCGGCCACCTCGACGGGCTCCTTGCCGATCTCCTTGGACAGGTTGAAGATAAAGTCGAAGGTCTCCTGGTCGGTGTTGGCCCCGCGGATGACCTCAACCAGCTTCATGTTGGGCACGGGGTTGAAGAAGTGCATCCCGATCACGGGGTGCTTCAGGCCCAGGGCCATCTCGGTGATGGACAGGGAGGAGGTGTTGGAGGCGAAGACGGTGCCCTCCTTGCACATGGCGTCCAGCTCGCCCAGCAGTTCCTTCTTGGTGGCCATGTCCTCTTTCACGCACTCGATAATCAGATCGGCGGCGGCGGCGGCGGACTTCTCCTCCACCAGCACGTGGGACATCAGCTCGTCCTTGGCGGCCTGGTCCATCTTGCCCTTGTCCACCCGCTTCTGGAGGGATTTGTCCAGATTGTCCTTGTGCCGCTGGGCGGAAGCCACGCTGCTGGCGTACATCAGGGCGGTGTGGCCCTTGGCCGCGAAGACCTGGGCAATGCCGCTGCCCATGGTGCCGGCGCCGAAAATCGCTACTTTCATATTGTGTGTCCTCCTAAAAATTAGTATTGCCGGACGCTCCGGCGGGATTGGCCGGTGTCCCGGCCCCGCTCTCTTGCACATTAGTATAACTGGTTTTCTCCAAAAGCGCAAGAGGGGGCGGGGAATTTTTTGGAGGAGCTAATCCTCAAACAGCTCGGCCAGCTCCGCCGTCTCGGCGGCGGTGAGGTAGGCGGCCCCGGTGATTGTGCCGCCGGCGTCCCGGAGGATTTTCACGTTCACCGTTCCCGCCGGGTTCTGGTTCAGGGTATAGACCGACTTGTTTGGCCGCTGGTCCAGGAAGATATTCACCAGCTGGCCCTGATAGTAATAGTCCTTGCCGTCCATGGTCACCCCCACCGACTGGTACTCCGCGATCTGCTTGGCCTCCTGCTCCTTCTCCCACTCCTCGTCCCATTTATCTACCCAATCCCAATCCCAATCATCGTCTTTTTTGTCCGTCTTGTCTGGCTGGCTGCTGTTGGGGGCTGAATCTTGTTTTTCCTCGTTTCTAGAGGGAAAGTCCTCTCCGTCAGAAAACGCGGCCCGTTCCAGGCTTCCATAGCTCCGCCGCGCTCCCTCCTGCTCGTAGGGGAAGTACAGGTCGACGGTCAGCTCGTTCTGGTCGTTGTCGGTGTGGGCCCAGAGGGTGTAGCAGTCGATCCGCTTCCCGGCGTCGCATTTCTCCTCGTTGGGAATCAGGGAGGTAATCCGCCAGCCGGCTTCGGGCTCCATCGTTTCATTCAGCCATTTCAGGGACTGAAAGTAGATGGGCATAGGCAGCTCCTCGGCGCTGCTTGAGTCGTAATAAAAGGTCTCGTTGTGGTCCAGCTGCCACATGGAAGCAGGGCCGTCCGCCTTGCCCCACGCAAAATCCGGGTTGACGGTGTACACGTCCAGCCCGCCGGGGGCCAGCAGGGCCAGGTGATTGTCCCAATAGGCCTCGTACTCGCTGTAAGCGCCCACAGGGCCGTCGGGGGGCGCTTTGCCGTAGCGGGCATCCCCCTCCACCGGCCACTCCCAGGCCATGAACTCCCCGTCGAAGCGGATTACCCCCGCCTGACCGTCAAGCTGGCCGTTTTCCTGGCCGTTGAAGGTGTACAGCAGACGGAATAATCCATCATCGCCCCGGAAGGTGACCACCTGGGGGACGCCGGCGTGGCAGGAGCGCTGGAATATCGCGTGGGGCACCTCCCCGGTCTCCTTGTCCATGATGCCCAAAATCAGGGTGTTCTCCAGGTGGTCCTCCACAAAGACCGCCCCCAGAACCCAGCCGTCCTTCTGTACATAGTCCATCAGCTGGGCGGTGGGGGTCTGGAACTTGTAGCCGTTCACCCGCTCCGCGGTCCGGAACAGGGTCTCCAGCAGCTTCAGCTCTTCCCCGCTCAGGTTCGGGTCTTTCCGCAAGTAGGTGACCCAGGCGGACTCGTGCTCCGTCAGGTCCAGAGAGACATCGGGCGTCTGGGAATTGTTCAGCCGGTCGGGGGTGCTCTCGTTTACCTCAGCCACCTGACAGGACACCAGATTGCCGCAGAAGATACACATCGCAAAGACCAGGGCCAGAAACAGCGCCGGGGGCCGCTTCTTGGGCCCGGAGAAGATATTTTTCAGTCTCAGCTCCACCTCCCTCGCCGAGCCGGACAAAGGGGTGGAAAAGGGTGTGCGGGGAATTTTGTTGTTCATAAATGTGCTCCTTTCTGTTTCACACAAAGCTGTCCATCTGTACCGCCGGGCCCAGCTTACACACGCCGTCCTCAAAGATCACGGGGAATCTGACGCTGGCCAGATATTCCAGGGTCATGCAGGAGAAATCCAGCTCCAGGTCACAGAAAATCTGGCCGTCTTTTTCCTCAAACCGAACCTGATTGCCCACCTCCACGGTCCCCTTGAAGGGCTCCACCAGCTGGGTCAGGTCCACGTCCAGCTCCTTTTCTCCGCTGACGAGCCGGGCGGTTTTCCCGTCGGGGCTGACGGTAATCTCCAGGGGGAGAGAAGAGTAATCCGGGGTGATATAGCACATATTGAAATAATCCAGATCAATCACATACAGGCTTTCCACATAGCACCCGGTCCCACTGCCCCAGGCCAGAGCGAGGGCCGCCTCGGGATCGGTATCGCCGTCTTCGCCGTCGAGGTCGCCGGCATAGAACAGCGGGGCGGAGCCGTAATGGGCGTTTGTATACCAGGCGAGGTCGCCGTAGTAGGCGAAGCTGCCCCGGCGCATCACAATGCCTCTCTTCTCCAGGGCGTACAGGTCGGGGCTGGCTCCCGGCTCGATGTCGGGCATACTGCTTGGGACCACCACAAAGTAGATGGTAACGTCCTCTGCCTCGTCATAGGCTACCGGCAGGAGCATATCGTGCCAGTAGTCCTGCCGTCTGGCCCGGTGGGGGGCCACCGCCTGACGGGGCAGCTGCTCCGCCACGTCAGGCGGGATATCCTCCAGCAGGGCGGTCTCCTCCCGGGTAAACCCGGCGTAGGGCTCGTCCACCAGACAGTCCGGGACGATGCTGTTTTTCAGCTCCACCGGGGCCCAGGCCTGAGACGGCCCCGCTTCAATCCGGTTTACATTTTCCTCTGGCTGAGAGGCCGCAGGAGGCTCGGAGCCGCTGGCGGCGGGCTCGGGCGTCTCCCGCTCCGCCTCGGCCACCTGACAGGACACCAGATTGCCGCAGAAGATACACATCGCAAAGACCAGGGCCAAAAACAGCGCCGGGGGCCGCTTCTTGGGCCCGGAGAAGATGTTTTTTAAGCGCAGCTCCGTCTCCTTGGCCGAGCTGGACAGGGGCGTGGAAAAGGGTGTGCGGGGAATTTTCTCTTTCATAGCGATTTCCTTTCTGTCTGTCAATCATCGGTGAAAAATCCGATCTCCGCCTCCAGGTTGTACAGGTCCCAACATCCCAGAGTTTCGCCGCCAGCCAGGTCGGGCCGGGGGAGGCACCAGTCCCAGAGTGCTTGCGCTCCGTACAGCTCGGTGCCTGGCTTGTCGCCCTTGGCGTCGGGGGAGTAGAGGATAAACCGCGCGCCGGGCTCCAGGGCATTTCCTTCCCCGTCGGTGAAGCCGTTGGGCTGGCTGGAGATTTTGTGGAAGCCGCCCTCGTCCCACTCCTTGCCTACAGGGTATTTGGTGTCCAGTACCAGTTCCTCCAGGGTGAGGGACCAGGAGTGTTCGGTGAGCTGGACGAAGCCCCCCAGCTTTCCGTGGAACTGGCAGACATACTGGATGGGGCCGTCGGAGTCGTGGTAGTCCGCCGTGAAGGTGCCGTCTGGGTTCAGGTCCAGGCCGGTACACCAGGCCCCCGCCCCGCTGAGGAAGATCATCTCCAGGGGCTGGTCAAAGGGCAGGATGTCCGGCTCCCCCAAGGGTGCGGGCGCGGGGTAAGCGGCGGTCATGGCCGCCTGGAAGTCCCGCAGGTTTTCCTCCAGGGACTTGTCCGGGTCCTGGGTGAAGATTTCCGGGTATGCGTCCAGCCAGGGGAGCGTCAGCTCCGGTTCCTCCGCCACCAGCTCCCCGTCCACGACGGACAGCCGCCAGCAGTGATCGTACAACTCGTTGAGCTCCTCCGCGTAGGCGGCGATGGCCTCCGGGTCGAAGCCCTTATGGAAAGGGGCGTTGAAGTTCAGGTCAAAGCTGACGCTGTTGGACTTGATGACCTCCTCATACTCTCCGGAGAAATCGCCGATGTGGTAGCTGTAGGAGTAGGACCCCGGGTAGTCGCTGTAGTCATAGTAGCGCAGGATGTGGTCCGGCCCGCCGGTGTAGCTGTAGACGCAGACCCCCGGCTGTTCCCAGCCGATAAGCTCTCCATCCTCATAGAACCGCACCTCGTCCCGACCGTACTCATTCTCCAGGCGGGCCTCCTCCGGGATGCCGTTCTGGTTCAGGTCGAAGCTCAGCTCTGAGGCGGGCAGATATTCGGGCTCCTTTTGCTCCGGCGGAGACATGCTCCCGGGCCAGGCGATGAACCACGTGCCGTCCTCCTCCCGGCTGTCATCCGTGCCGAGGGCCAGCCTCCCCACTGAGACAGGCTCACCCTGGTCCAGATAGCCGCCCAGATACTCCCATTGGCTGACCTGGAGCTGTCCGTCCTCCAGGGACAGAGTATAGTCATATTCCCTCCGATCCCACAGGAAGTACAGCTGTCCGGCAGCGTAGTCGTACACCTCAATGTGGTCGTCTATGATCCCGGAGCCGAAGCTGACCGTGGCGCAGAGCTCCCGTTTGCCGTCGCCGTTGAGGTCGCAGAGGAACACGTTCCAGACCGGCATCCCGCCAATCAGGGCGGTTTCCCCTGTCTCGTCCCCGGCGGTGACGCCGTAGGGCGTCCAACGGAAGGTGACGCCGGGATATTCCTCCATCTGGAGCTCGACGCCCTCGTCCCAGGGCATTTCCCCGGTGCTGGAATAGTCCACCCACGCCTCCGCCTTCGGGGCTGCCCCCTTCACCTGGCAGGACACCAGATTTCCGCAGAAGAGACACATGGCAAAGACCAGCGCCAAAAACAGCGCCGGGGGCCGCTTCTTGGGCCCGGAGAAGATATTTTTCAGGCGCAGCTCCACCTCCCTCGCCGACCCGGACAGGGGCGTGGAAAAAGGCGTGCGGGGCATATTGTTCTTGTTCATGGAGGCACATCCTTTCTAAATGGCTCCCTCTCTGAGGGAGCTGTCGCCGCCGCAGGCGGTGACTGAGGGAGTTTTCCGCCGGGGTCGTCGCGCCCTACAGGCCGTCCTTCCCCCGCAGGCGCGCCACCGCGTCCAGGATGGTCTGTCCATAGGCGGCGAAATCCTGGGGAGGCAGGGCGCGCAGGGCGTCCTCGTCGCAGGCCAGCTCAATGTCCCGCTCCACCAGGCGGACCATATACCACATGAGGGGGTTGAACCAGTGCAGGGCGTTAACCCACAGCACCAGGGTCTTGAGCCAAACGTCCCGGCGGCGGTAGTGGGTGAGCTCGTGGAGCAGGGAGAAGCCCAGCTCCTCGCCGGACAGCGCCCCCGGAGGCAGGAGAATGGCGGGGCGGAGCAGTCCGGCTAACATGGGGGCCTTCAAGCCCTGACACACCAGCAGCCGGGGCCTCCGGTCCAGGCCCAGCCGGTCCCCCAGCTGGTTGAAGGCGGCGATGGCCTCCCCGCCGGTCACCGGCGCGGCCCACCGCCTCAGCCAGCGCAGGAATCGGAGGTGAGCCGCGCCCGTCCACGCCAGGAACGCCGCCGCCCCCAACAGCCACACCCCCAGGGCGATTTGGGCGGGGCTGAGGCTGGGCCTCCGCGCGGGAGCGGGAGGCTGGACATCCGGGCGGGAGGAGGCCTCCGGGGCGCTGGCGGCAGGTTCCTTCGGCCCCGGGGCGGGCGCGGGCCCTGGAGCGTCCCCCGGGACAACGGGGGCAGGGGGCGCCACCGCGGCCGGGGGGAGGTCCATCTGAATGGGGGCCCGGCGCTCGGACTGGGGCATCAGGGGCAGGGGGACGGCCAGCCGGAGGCAGAGGGCCAGCCAGGCCCAGCACCGCCATTTGGACCCGTAGCGCCCCCAGGTGGTGCGTCCGGCCAGCGCCAGAAGGACGACGGCGGCGGAGCCCCCCAGCGTCAGGCCGCCCAGGGTGAGAAGGCTCATGTGCTCCGCCCTCCGCTCAGCTGGTCCAGGAGAGCCTGGAGGTCCTCCAGCTCCTCCCGGCCCATCCCCTCCCGGGCCAGCGCGGCCACAAAATTCCGGGGGGAACCGTACAGCCGGTCCAGCACCGAGCGGCTGTCGAAGGCCTGATAGGCCTCCCGGTCCACCAGGGGGGTGTACAGGTTGCTCTTCCCCTCCCGGCGGACGGAGACAAAGCCCTTGTCCGCCAGGCGGACGAGGTAGGTATTGATGGTGTTGGCCGCCCAGCCGAAGGGGGCCAGCCGGTCCTCCAGCACCGACCGGGGGGTGTCCGCCCCGGTATCCCACAGCGCCTTCATGACCTCCAGCTCGGTATCAGGCAGTCGTTTCATCATACACACATCCACTTCATTTGTAGTTGAATATTATACTACACTTGTCGTAGATCGGAGTCAAGTTACAGAACAGTTACAAAATATTCCTTCTAAATGGGAAAAACGGGCATTTCTTTTTGTTGACTTTCAACAAAGAATGTCGTATACTGAGACGGAATATGGGACAGCCAGTTGGCTGTCAGACGCAAAAATAAAAGGACAGAGGGGATACGATATGAATAAAAAACGTTGGGGAACACTGCTGCTGACCGGACTGCTGATGGTCCCGCTGGCCTCCTGCGGCGGAGGTGGAAAGTCCTCGGCCTCCTCCAGCGAACCAGGCAGCGCCTCCCTGCCGGAGGAGCCCAGCGTCTCGGTCATCGCTCCGGTGGAGGACCCGGAGCCCCTCCACATCAACCCGCTCACCGGCGAGGAGGCCGGCGAGGGCTTCAGCGCCAAGCGGCCCTTCGCCGTGATGATTAACAACCTGAGCAAGGCCCTGCCCCAGGTGGGGGTGTCCAAGGCGGACGTGATCTATGAGATCGTGGCCGAGGGGGGCATCACCCGGATGATGGCCGTTTTCCAGGACCTGGAGGGCACGGGGGATATCGGCTGTGTCCGCTCCGCCCGGGACTACTACGTCAGCCTCGCCGCCGGACACGACGCCGTCTTTGTCCACGCCGGAGGCAGTCCCCAGGCCTACTCCCTCCTGATGGGGGGCAGTATGCCCTATCTGGATTTCGTCAACGGCCCCTACGGAAGCATGTGCTGGCGGGACCAGGCCAGAAGGAAGAGCGCCGGGTTTGAGCACTCCCTGTTTACCTCCAGCGAGAAGATTTTGGAGAATTTCCCCGAAAAATTCTCCCTGACCCACAATGACGGCTTTGAGGTGGGCTGGACCTTTGACAAGGAGACCCCCGCCGGAGGCCAGGGGGCCGTCAAGCTGACGGTGCCCTTCTCCAAGTATAAGACCGGCCATTTTACATACGACGAGGCCTCCGGGCAGTACCTCATTGAGCAGCACATCAACAAGAAGGACGTGCCCTATGTGGACGGTGCCGACGGGGGACAGGTGGGCGTGAGCAACGTGGTGGTGATCTTCACCGACGTGAGCCAGGTCAAGGGGGACTCGGCCGGACGCATGGCCGTTCGCACCACCGGCACAGGCAACGGCCTCCTCCTCCGGGACGGTCAGCTCTACGAGATCACCTGGCGGCGGGACAGCGAAAAATCCTGTCTCTCCTTCCTGGACAAGCAGGGCAATCCCATCCCCCTGGCCGTAGGCCCCAGCTATATCAACGTGGTGAAAACAAATGCCGCGGTGGAGTGGGAATAATACAAAAAACTGGAAGCCGCCCCCCTTGCAAAGGGGGGCGGTTGGTGTTACAATAAGGTAGCCTATAAAGAATCTGTAAATTTACAGGGAAAGGAGGTGGGACCTGGAATGGAAGGCCGAAGTCAGCGAAAGACAGAGAGCTGCCACGAACGAGGGGCGGCGGAACGGGGCCGGTCCGGGCTCCCGCCCCGCCGCCGGTAGATACGCCGGAGGGGGGACGCCCCCTCCCCTTGAACCTGCGCAGCCACAGGCGCGCCTGACCGGGTACGCCTGTGGCTTTCTGGCTTTTCGCGCCTGGCGTTTGAAAAAACGGGAGGAGGAAAGCGTTATGCACGATAATTTTGACCTGGAGCAGCTGATGGAGCTGGTCCAGAACCGTCAGCTCCGCCGCCTGCGGGAGATTTTGGTGGAGATGAACGAGGTAGACATCGCCGGCTTCCTGGACGAGCTGGAGGTGGAACAGGAGATTCTGGTCTTCCGCCTGCTGCCCAAGGAGCTGGCGGCGGAGGTGTTCGCCTACCTGGAGGACACGGAGGACCAGGAGAAGCTGATGGGCGCCCTCAGCGACAAGGAGCTGCGGGAGGTGCTGGACGAGCTCTATCTGGACGACACGGTGGACCTGATCGAGGACATGCCCGCCAATCTGGTGGACCGCATCCTGCGCAACACCGACGCCTCCACCCGCAGTCAGATCAACCAGCTGCTCAACTACCCCAAGGACTCCGCCGGGTCCATCATGACCACGGAGTTCGTCTATCTCCACCCCGACTCCACGGTGGAGCAGTCCTTCGCCCGCATCCGGAAGGTGGGCCTGGACAAGGAGACGGTATACACCTGCTACGTCACCAAAAACCGGGTGCTCCAGGGGGTCGTCACCGTCAAGCGGCTGCTGCTGTCCACCTACGAGACCAGGATCAGCGACATTATGGAGACCAACGTCCTGTCTGTCACCACCCACGAGGACAAGGAGGACGTAGCTCAGCTCTTCTCCAAATACGACCTGTCCGCCCTGCCTGTGGTGGATGGCGACAACCGTCTGGTGGGTATCATCACCTTCGACGACGCTATGGACGTTATGGAAGAGGAGGCCACTGAGGACTTTGAAAAGATGGCGGCCATCCTGCCCTCTGACAAACCCTACCTCAAGACCGGCGTCTTTGAGACCTGGCGCTCCCGCATCCCCTGGCTGATGCTGCTGATGCTGTCGGCCACCTTCACCGGTATCATCCTCACCTCCTTCGAGTCCGCCCTGGCGGCCTGCGTGGTGCTCACCTCCTTCATCCCCATGCTCACCGGCACCGGGGGCAACTCCGGCTCTCAGTCCTCCGTGGCGGTCATTCGCGCCCTGTCCCTGGGGGAGGTGGAGTTTTCCGATATGGCGGCGGTGGTCTGGAAGGAGATACGGGTGGCCGTGCTGTGCGGCCTGTGTCTGGCCGGGGCCAACTTCGCCAAGATGATGCTGGTGGACCGCTGGCTCATGCGCAACCCGGAGGTCACCCCCACCGTCGCCCTGGTGGTCTGCCTCACCCTCGCCGCCACCGTGCTGTGCGCCAAGATTGTGGGCTGTACCCTGCCTATGGCTGCGGAAAAAATCGGCATCGACCCCGCCGTGATGGCCTCCCCTTTCATCACTACCATTGTGGACGCCCTGTCTCTGCTGGTCTACTTCGCCATCGCCACACGGATTTTGGGACTATAAGCAGCGCCCCCGGCTGGAGCTCATCCAGCCGGGGGCGCTGTATTTAAATGTATTCGCCTGACGAGGCAGAATTATATCAGGTCATTCAATGTAACACCTTTAGAAGCCATACTTTTGAAAGTCTTCTGTGACGATCATACGGTACCACTCGTCTGCTGAGTTTTCATCGGAGGCGCTGGCATAGACGGTATAGGCAAAGTATGTGCTTGTATCGAATTGAACGCCTTCTCTAACCGCCATTTGGGGGTACCATCCAATTCCTTCCCCGTTTTTGGTCACACTTAGGTTGTATCTGGCATCGACAGGGCCCGAGTTCGCAAAAGTGCCCACTTTGCCGCCGGTGCCGTTAAACGTTACAACCTTTCCCCATGATTCAGTGTTGTGGAAGAACTGCGGTTTGACATTACAGTTGAAAATGTCGCTGGCGGACCCGGAGGAACAAGGGGGATAGCCAGCATCAATCTGATTGGTAGCTTCCACCTTTGGAAGATCCCAGCCTGGGAACAGCTCCTCAAATGTGGGGACCCGCATTACCTCTCCAGTCTCGAGATTAACGACAGACGCGTTTCCGTCAGCGGTCCAGGCCTGATTGCCATAGATGATCTTCGCCCGGGCGTTGAGAATGGCCTGCTGAGCCTCCGGAGAAACGGTGTAAACGTCCATATAGGCCAGCTGGCTGTCCGGCATCCCGGACAGATCAGGACTGACAGCTCCGGCGCTGGAGGCCTCCATATCCAGCAGAGAATGATACTGCGCCAGGGAGGTCAGTCCATTCACAAGCCCGCCGTTTTCGGTATTCTCAACCCTGATTTTATAGGTCCCGGACCCCGCGTTCACGGAGAAGAAAATACCCTGTCCCTGGCTGTTCCCGGCAACGGACATGGCTCCGACGACCGTTTGACGGGAGCCGTCGACTTTGAGCAGATATACCGTACATTTGTATTCGGTGTCATTTCTGTAATAGAAGCGCAGATAGCTGCCGTTCTCCGGCTGAGCTGTCACCCGCGCGGTGTCAGCGGTGTTGGTTTGATTCAA
Organism: Firmicutes bacterium ASF500; assembly: GCA_000492175.2. Taxonomy (NCBI): domain Bacteria; kingdom Bacillati; phylum Bacillota; species Firmicutes bacterium ASF500. The sequence goes on from CP097573.1 coordinate 2,864,915, forward strand.
AACTTTGGTAATCAGCCGGGTGGGCGGCATGACGGTCCCTTCGGCGGGGACAGCCGCAAAGGAGCTGTCGACGGCGAAGGCGGGAACAGACACACACAGGGACATGACAAGGGCTAAAGCCACAGATAGAAAGCGTCTCATAGTCGTTCTCCTCTTTTCATTTTTATTTTAAGCGTGCAAGCCGCTCCCCGTTCTAACAAGGAGCTGTTTTTACAAGCTCCAGTTTAGCACGGCCGCTTTAAATTGTCAATAATAAGTATGCTCAATATAAAACCGCCGCGCCGAAAACTCTGCGGCGCGGCGGTACTTTTGCTTATTCCTCCGGCTTTCGGATCACTTCAAAATAGGCGTTTTTGTCGATGAACTCGTCGAACATAACTCCCTGGGCCAGCACGTCCCAGAAGGCCCGCTGCAAGCCGTAGACGCTGACGCCGTACCGGTAGACACCGGCCACGAAATTCTCATAGTGGCGGTTGTCGCCGCAGGAGATCAGCTTGGCGTCCTTCTCGTCCTCCAGCTTCACGTCGGTGATCTGGCTGTTTTCGGCGAACACCGAGTTGATATAATAGGTCTTGGCCTCAAAGGCGCTGCCGTTCCAGCCGCAGACCAGGCTGAACACGTCGCACTCCCCCTGGTCCGTCATCTCCTGATACCGCCCGGCCACCCGGTCAAAGACCTCCTCCAGGCTGTCCCCGCAGTCCTCCTTCCGGGTGAAGTCCACGTTTAAATAGTCCTGGAACAGGTAGTAATTGTCCTCAATGGCGCCGGACAGCCCGATGATGACATTCTCATTGACCCGGAAAACCTTCTTGAAATTGTGCAGCACGCCGCCGTTATTCAGGTTCAGCTGCTGTTCGCCGGCGACAAAGGCGAACTTGTCGCAAATGACAGCTTGAACTAGGCTCATAGCCGTCTCCTTTCCTTTCGAAAAACGGTACTGCCCGGTCTCAGGCAGTACCGTTTTCCCGTGTTAAACAGATTGGGGCGCTTCTCCCCCAAAGGTCTCCACCGCGTGGGCGGTCTCAGCCCGCTTCTCTTCGATGGCCTCCTTCAGGATCATGTCCTTCACCTTCATCAGCCGGATGGTGTTGGCGCGTTCGTTCTCGTCCAGCTTCATGGTGATATACTTGATGTTGGCCTGCATCTCGGGGATTTTTACATACTCCAGGGCGTTGACCCGGCGGCGGGTCTTCTCAATCTCCTCGGCCAGGAGCTGAGAGGTCTTTTCCACCTCAGCCAGCCGGAGCATATCGCTGAGCACCCGGGACAGGGCGTCCACCGCGTCGTCCAGCTCGCCGCTGGTCTGGGCGAAGGCGTAGGGGTAGACCTCGCCGGGGTCCTGACTGCTGGTGCGGAATTGATACTGGGGAACATCCACCGACATGATGTTCTGGAAGGTCATGTCCAGCTCCACGCTCTGCTTGGGGTAGAGCAGGGACTGCTCCAGCATCTCCGGGGACATGAGGGCGGCGGCCACGGTGAAAGCTCCGTGGGCCCGCATCAGCCCCTCCTCCACCCGCTTGCGCAGGGCCCGGTTCTCCCGCACCACGTCCATGAACTGCTTCATCAGCTCGTCCCGCTTGTCCTTGAGCAGCTTGTGCCCCCGGACAGAGGTGCGCAGGCGGTTTTTCAGCCGGGTCAGCTCCTGGCGGGTGGGGTTAATGGTTGTGGAAGGCATTTATACCCCCCCTTGTTCCTTTTTGGGCATATACTTCGCGATAAACTCAGGCCGGATTCGCTTCAACTCGCCGGTGGGCAGGATGGAAAGCAGGTCCCAGCCCAGGTCCAGCGTCTCAAAGATGGAGCGGTTCTCGTCCGACCCCTGGGAGACATAGCGGCGCTCAAACTCGTCGGCGAACTTGGCGTACAGCAAATCGGTGGGAGACAGAGCGGCCTCGCCCAGGATGGACATCAGCTCCTTGTTCTCCTTACCGGTGGCGTAGGCGGCGAAGAGCTGGTTCATGGTGCCGGCGTGGTCCTCCCGGGTCTTGCCCTCACCGGTGCCCTTGTCTTTCAGACGGGACAGGGAGGGCAGCACGTCCACAGGGGGATTGACGCCCTTACGGAACAGCTCCCGGGACAGGATGATCTGACCCTCGGTGATATAGCCGGTCAGGTCGGGGATGGGGTGGGTCTTGTCGTCCTCGGGCATGGTGAGGATGGGGATCATGGTGATGGAGCCGTCCTTGCCCACCTGACGGCCGGCCCGCTCGTAGAGGGTGGCCAGGTCGGTGTACAGGTAGCCGGGGTAGCCGCGCCGGCCCGGGACCTCCTTCTTGGCGGCGGACACCTCGCGCAGAGCCTCGGCATAGTTGGTGATGTCGGTGAGGATGACCAGAACGTGCATCCCCTTCTCAAAGGCCAGATACTCAGCGGCCGTGAGGGCCATACGGGGGGTGGCGATACGCTCAACGGCGGGGTCGTTAGCCAGGTTGGTGAACAGCACGGTTCGGTCGATGGCGCCGGTGCGGCGGAACTCCTGGACGAAGAACTCAGACTCCTCGAAGGTGATGCCGATGGCGGCGAACACCACGGCGAAGTTGGAGTCGCCGTCCAGCACCTTGGCCTGACGGGCGATCTGAGCGGCCAGGGCGGAGTGGGGCAGGCCGGAGCCGGAGAAGATGGGCAGCTTCTGTCCACGGACCAGGGTGTTCAGTCCGTCGATGGTGGAGATGCCCGTCTGAATGAACTCGTTGGGGTAGTCCCGGGCGGCGGGGTTCATAGCCAGACCGTTGATGTCCCGGTACTCGTCGGCCAGGATGGCGGGGCCGCCGTCGATGGGCTGGCCCATGCCGTTGAACACCCGGCCCAGCATATCTCCGGAGACGGCCAGCTGAAGGGGGTGGCCCAGGAAGCGGATCTTGGACTCGGCCAGGTTGATGCCGGCGGAGGCCTCAAACAGCTGGACCACGGCGGAGTCGCCGTTGACCTCCAGCACCTTACAGCGGCGGACGGTGCCGTCGGTGAGCTCCACCTCGGCCAGCTCGTCATAGGTGACGCCCTGGACCCGTTTGACAACCATCAGAGGGCCGGAGATTTCTTCAATCGTCTTATATTCCCGAATCACAGCGTATCCTCTCCCTTCTCAGCGATGGCCGCGATCTCCTGCTCCATCTCCTTGGAGATGGCGGTGTAGGCATCCTGATACTCGTCTGCCCGCACCGACTTGGCCCGGCCGATCTTCTCCCGCACGGGGACGGCGAACAGGTCGTTGAGACTGCCGCCCTTGGCGGAGGCGTCCCGGCACAGGTCCTCATACTGGCGGATCATAGCCAGCATCCGGGCCTGACGGTCGTATTCGGAGTAGGAGTCGATGTCCACGAAGGAGTTCTGTTGGAGGAAGTCCTCCCGGAGCATCTTGGCGATCTCCAGGGTGATCTGGTCCTTGGCGGACAGGGAGTCCTTACCCACCAGCTGGACAATTTCGTTCAGGTTGGCCTCCTCCTGGAGGGTGGACATGGCCCACTCCCGGTTCTCCAGGAAGGACTTGCCCAGGTTCTCGTCATACCAGGGGCGCAGGGAGTCCAGATACAGGGTATGGGAGGTGAGCCAGTTGATGGCGGGGAAGTGGCGGCGGTAGGCCAGGGAGGCGTCCAGGGCCCAGAACACTTTCACAATACGCATGGTGGCCTGGGAGACGGGCTCGGACAGGTCGCCGCCCGGAGGGGAGACCGCGCCCACGGCGGTCAGAGAGCCCCGGCGGTCCTCGTCGGACCCCAGGCAGGAGACGGAGCCGGCCCGCTCGTAGAACTGGGCCAGACGGGAGGACAGATATGCGGGGTAACCCTCCTCGCCGGGCATCTCCTCCAGACGGCCGGACATCTCGCGCAGAGCCTCGGCCCAGCGGGAGGTGGAGTCGGCGATGACGGCCACAGCGTAGCCCATGTCCCGGAAGTACTCGGCGATGGTGATGCCGGTGTAGATGGACGCCTCACGGGCGGCCACGGGCATATCGGAGGTGTTGGCGATGAGGACGGTCCGCTTCATCAGGGACTCGCCGGTGCGGGGGTCCACCAGCTCGGGGAACTCCCGAAGCACGTCGGTCATCTCGTTGCCCCGCTCGCCGCAGCCGATGTAGACCACCAGGTCCACGTCGGACCACTTGGCAAGGGCGTGCTGCATGACGGTCTTGCCCGAGCCGAAGGGGCCGGGGATGGCGGCGGTGCCGCCCTTCGCCACGGGGAAGAAGGTGTCCACAATCCGCTGGCCGGACTGGAGGGGAATCACGGGGGGGTACTTGTGCTTGTAGGGCCGGCCCACACGGACGGGCCACTTCTGCATCATGGTCAGGTCGTGCTTCCCGCCCTTCTCGTCGGTGAGGGAGCCGATCTTGTCCAGAACGGTATAGGAGCCGGACTGGATGGAGTCGATGGTGCCGCTCATCTTGGGGGGGATCATGATCTTGTGGAGGATGGAGGGGGTCTCCTGGACAGTGCCGATGATGTCGCCGCCCACCACCTTGTCGCCAGCCTTGACGGTGGCGGTGAACTGCCACTTCTTCTCCCGGTCCAGGGCGGGCACCTCCACGCCGCGGGGCAGGTTGTTGCCCTTGACCTTCTTCATGATCTCCTCCAGCGGGCGCTGGATGCCGTCGTAGATGTTCTCGATCAGGCCGGGGCCCAGCTCCACCGACAGGGGAGCGCCGGTGGTGACCACGTCGGCGCCGGGGCCCAGGCCGGAGGTCTCCTCATAGACCTGGATGGAGGCCGAGCCGCCGGTCATGGTGAGGATCTCACCGATCAGGCGCTGCTCGCCCACACGGACCACGTCGGCCATATTGGCCTCCTCCATGCCGGTGGCTACCACCAGCGGGCCAGAGACCTTAACGATTTTTCCCATAGGCGTTAAAACCTTCTTTCTGGGTGAATTTCTTATATTTGCGAACCGTAGGGACGCTTCACGAAGCGTCCGTCTTCTTTTTTCGGGCGGACGCATCGTGATGCGTCCCTACCACATAAATGGACCGGGGCGGGCGGATGATATCCGCCCCTGCACACGGCGCGCCGGGGTCGTCGCGCCCTACATTCCGGTTACAGAATATCCGCGCCGACCGCGCGTTCCACGGCGGTCTTGACGTTGGCCATACCGATGCCCAGGGAGCCCTCCTTGCCGGGGATCAGAATGATGGCCGGGGTGAGGGCATCCTTATACCGGGCAATCTCCTGGGGGAGCTGGGCGGCCAGCTGCTCGGTCATATAGATGATGGCGTAGTTCTCCTTCGCCATGCGGTGGAGGGCCTCCCGGCCCTCCTCGGGGGAGTCCACAGGGCAGACCTCCAGGCCCAGGGCCTTGAAGCCCAGTACGCTGTCCTTATCGCCCATCACGGCAATTTTATACATCTACCCCACCCCCTTACACATAGGTTTCCCGGAGCCGGGAGCGGATGGTCTCTCCATCCAATCCCGCCGCCCGTCCGGCGAAGATGGCCCGGATGGCGGTGAACTCCTGTTCTTTGGCGTACAGATAGCCGATGACCGTCTCCTCCCCGAAGGGGACGCGGCGGGCGGCGGCCAGATAGGCGGTCAGGGCGTTGTCGCACTCCCGCTCGAAGGCGGTGAGGGACTCCCCTCCCGGCTGGGCCAGCTTGGCCCCCAGCTCAGCGGCCTGGGCCAGCGGTCCGGCCCGGAACACCTCGCCCAGGGCGTCCCCCCGGGCGGAGGCGATGGCCTGCTCGGAGGCGTTTCCGCCGGGCAGCAGCACCTGGCGCAGGAAGTCGCCCTCCCGGCCCATGCGGTGGACCCGGACAGCCGCCCGCAGATTGGCCACGTCCACCGACAGGCGGACATAGCCCTGGAGGAAGGGGCTCTCCAGCTCCTTGGCCAGCTGGGCCATCTCGCTGTAACAGGCCCGGTCCAGAATCAGATCGGCCTGCTGGGGGTCGCCCCCCTCGGCCAGCGCGGCGGCGGCCTGGGTCATGGCCCGCTTGAAGGGCTCGCTCACCGAGCCCAGGGCCTCCCGCTGCCAGCCCTCCCACAGCTCCTTGGGGTCGTACCGGCCTCCGGCCAGCAGCAGCCGCGCCGGGTCGGAGCCCATCGCCTGGGCCTTCAGGATGGTCTTGGCGTTGTGGTAGTCATACTTGATCTGAAAAACCTCTACCAGACGGGGGTCAGGCGTCCCCTGCTCCATGTCCTTAAAGACCTCCGCCCGGGCCTGGGCCAGAACGGCGTCCAGGGGGCCCTCGGCGTAGCCGCACTCGGCCAGGCTTTTCATCGCCTCGGCGTCGTCCCGGGCCTCGATCATCCGGTCCATCCGCTCCCGGGTCAACAGCTTGTTTTCCATTGCCCGAATGCGGGCGGAGATGACAAGATAATCCGTATCTTTTTTGCGGTGGGACAAAATATCCCTCCTCTCCGGTCAGGGCTCGGGCCCCGACCCGAATTTTTAGGACCTGCTCCCGCCAACTGGCGGAAGCGGGGTCAATTACGCAAACAGCGCGTCGGCGACCTTCCGCTCCAGCTTCTCCCGCTGGAGGCGGACCAGGGTCTCAAAGGCGCAGTTGATCTCCACGTCGCCGTCCACCATGATGAAGCCGCCCTGGATATCCCGGGTCTCCTCGGCCAGGGTGAGCATCCCCGCGCCGGTGACGGCGGCGGTGGTGCTGTGGACCAGCTTATCCACAAACGCGCCCACCTTGCTCTTGGTGACCTCCTCGGGCAGGGCGGGGACCCGCTCCTTGACCAGAGCCTCGTTGGCGGCGATGACCACCTGCTTGCCCACCTTGTTCCGGTCCTTCTGAGAGAAGATCAGCCGCTCCTTGCCGGAGGAGCTGGCCTCCAGAGCCAGCTTGGTGAGCAGGTCGATGTAGTCCTTCTCGGGCAGGGCGCACAGCTTGCTCAGGGCCAGGTCGAAGGCCTCGCCCAGCACCTCCTGCTTGGCGGACAGCTCCAGCTTGCGCCGCTCCATCTGGGCCGCGGAGCTCAGCCGCTCCAGCCGCTCGCTGGCGGCCATGCGGCCCTTCTCCACGATCTCGTTGGCCTCCTGCTGGGCCTGAGCCGCGGCGCTGGTCTGGATGGCTTTCACCTTCTCGCCGGTCTCGGCCATCAGCCGGTTGACCTCGGCCTGAGCGTCCTCGGCGATTTTGGCGGTGATTTTTTCGATTCCTTCCATATTGAATCCCCTTTCTGCGGGATCAGAACTGAAGCAGCATCAGCATGGAGGCCAGCAGGGACAGAATGGCATAGAACTCCACGATGCCGCACAGGATCAGGCCCTTGGACCAGTCGTCGGGCTTTTTGGCCAGAATGTTGATGGAACCGGCGGCCACGCGGCCCTGAGCGATGGCGGAGAGCAGTCCGCCCAGCGCCATAGGCATGCAGGCGGCGAAGTAAGCCATACCCTTGGAGACGGTCATCTCGGACAGCAGGACGGTGAAGTCGCCGCCCAGCAGGCCCATGCTGTTGATGGCGAAAAACCACACCACCATGCCGTACAGGCCCTGGGTACCGGGGAGCAGCTGGAGCACCATAACCTTACCGGACTTGCTGGGGTCCTCGCTGAGCAGGCCGGTACCGGCCTCGCCGGCGATGCCGGTGCCCTTGGCGGAGCCGACGCAGCTCAGGCCGACCGCCAGGCCAGCGCCCAAAAGGGCCAGGGCCAGGCCGCCGAAGCCGCCGAAGAGAGTGGACAATTGCTGCGCTTCCAGCGCCAGAGTAATGTCAGTCATAATTATTTCCTCCTCTTATTTTACTACTTTGTAGTATTTGGTATTGAGATCCAGGGGCTGGAACGGCTTTCCGCCGTCCTCATAGAACCGCCCGAAATACTCCAGGCATTGCAGGCGCATATCATGGACAAAGCAGCCCAGAATGTTCAGGGCGAAGTTCAGCGCGTTGCCCACCATGGCGATAATCAGGAACAGGACCACATTGCCGGTCATAGCGCCCAGGGTGTTGAACACCTGCGCCGTCACCGCCCCGGCCAGCATCAGGGCCATCAGGCGGGAGTAGGACAGGATGTCGCTGAAATAGCCGGTGACGCCGTTATAGAGCGAACCGAAGACGCCCATAGCCTTGCCGATGATGCCCTTCTTGCCATAGCTCTGCGTAATGACCAGCACCACCAGGATGGCGATGACACAGGGGCCGAGACCTCCCGTGACGTAGCCCGCCCCGGCCAGGATGAATACCAGGAACCATGCGCCCTCATTGCACAGCGCGGCCATAGTCTCTCCCGCCTTGATCTGCTTGTACATACTGACGGCCATACCGGTGAAGATTTGCAGTACGCCCAGAATCAGCGCGCCCACCAGCACGTTGACCGCCTTTTCCAGGGGGTCGAACAGCTTGGGCAGAGCGTAGCTCTCCACGGGCCCGCCCTTGACGATGCTGAGCAGCTGGGGAATCAGGTCCCCGAAGAAGCCGCCGGTGGCGGCTCCCCACAGGAAAGTGCTCACGCCGCACAGGCCCAGCAGGGGCATCATATACCGCATGGTGGCCCCGTCCGGCTTGGCCTTTTTCATGACCACCACCGAGGCGATCATCATAATCAGGCCGTACCCCATGTCGGCCATCATCATCCCGTAGAACAGGATGAAGAAGGGGGCCATCAGGGGATTGGGGTCCAGACTGCCGTAGGCGGGCAGGGAGTACATGTCTGTGACCATGTTCAGCGGACTGGTAAACCAGTTGTTTTTCAGCCGTACCGGAACCTTGGGGTATTCCTCCGGGGCGGGGTCCTCCGCCTCGCAGGCGCAGGGGTACCGGTCCAGCTCCTGCTTCAGGGCGGGCCAGCTCTCCGCCGGTACCCAGCCCTCCAGCAGGAAGGTCTGGTCGGTGTCCAGCAGTCTGCCCCGGGATTCCTCCCGGCTGATGGCCGTCCCGGCCAGGTCGGACAGCCGCCGCAGGGGGGCGTTGTAGTCCGCCATACCGGACAGCTTCTCCTCAATGGAGGCGGCCTCCTCCATGAGGACTTTGGTCTCCCGCTCCAGGCGGGCGGTGTTCTCCGCCGCGGTGCCCGTCCAGTCCCGCAGATTGGCCCGGGACCAGCCCAGGCCCTTCACAGTCTCCAGGACCCCCTCCGCCTGACTGGCGTGACACACCAGCATGCAGTAGCGGGAATCCCGGTCGGCGGACACCTGGGTGAGCTGTGCCAGCTCTCCGGCGGCCCGGACCTCCGCCTCCGCCCGCTCCATGGGCAGGTTGGCGGGCAGGGTGCCCAGCTGAATGGTCACCTGCGGGGTGGAGCCCGTCTCCAGGGGCAGGTCCAGCCCCAGCCAGGGGGCCAGCAGTCCCCGCTGGGCGTCCAGCTTGGTCACCTCGGCGCGGATCGCGGCCAGCCGCCGGTCCAGACCGTTGACCTCCCGCTCCAGGACCCGCGCCTGCTCCGCCCCGGACTCGTCCAGGAGGTCTCCCTCGGACAGGCCGGGCTTGGGGGCCAGCATCCCGCTTTTGACGGGGGCGTACCGCTTGAGGACGCCCAGGGCCCGCTCGGCTCCCGATTTCTCCTCGTGGGCGGCGGTCAGTCCCGCCGTCTCCGGGTGGGTCAGGGCGGCCAGCAGCGGGTCGTCCGGGTCGGTCTCCGGCTCGGTCAGCTCCACACAGCCCAGGTGCTGGAGCTTGCGCAGGAGCTCCTCCCGGTCCCGGGACATGGCCACCACCCGCAGGCGCTTCATTTTTACGATAGCCATTACCGTTCCACGACCCTTCCAACAATGAGCTGCGCGGCCTGCTCAAGCCGCCCCCGGGCATTTTGCTTCAGTACCTCGCAGTCCGCCCCGGCCCGTTCCAGTTCCTGCCGGGTCAGCTGCGCGGCCTTCTCCTCCGCCTCGGCCATCATTTTCCGGGCCTCCTCGTTCGCCTTCTGGCGGGCCGCTTCCACGGTCTGCTTGGCCTCCCGCTGAGCGTCGGACAGCCGCTGCTTGACCTGAGCGGCGGCGGCTTCCCGGTCGGCCTTGGCCTTGGCCTCGGCCTGGGTCACCGTCTGAATCGCTTCTAATGCCATGTTTTCACCACCTTTAGCGTTTAAGAAAGTTAGGGTATTGCTACCGTATTATTGTAGTAAATATTTCATAAAAAATCAAGGCTTTTTTCCAGGATTATTCATGGTCATTTCCTTTGAAATGACCAATTTTCTCAAACATTTTCCATTTTGAGTAAAATAGCGCCCGGCCGCTGAGCCGCGGCCGGGCCTATCGCTGTCTTTACTGCTCCAGGAGTGGGACCGCCTGGACCACCTGGCTCCCCTCGGTATGGGCCGGGGCGATGACCACCAGGCGACCGGTCCCGCCGGTGATCCCCGCCTGCTCCAGCAGGTCCAGCGGGGCGGGCAGAAGACCGTCCTCCGCCATCCAGACCCGGCCGGCGTACTGCTCCACCAGCGAGGCGGTGATGCCGCTGTCGTTCTCCCCGCCGGTGAGGGTGTCCCGCTCCACCCGGAGGGAGATTTTGGTCCCGTAGGGCGCGGCCGCCTGCTGGACCTGGGTCAGGAGGGCGGTCACCTGTGCGGTCCGCTCCTCCGCCCCGGCGGGACGTCCCTTGCTGATCCGGTCCAGCTTCCCCTGGACGGGGAAGGCGTAGTGCTCCAGCACAATCTCGTCAAAGCCCAGCTCGGCCAGCTCGCCGCACAGACCAACGATATAGGCCTGGGCCTTCTCGTCGGAGGGGCTGAGCCACCGCAGGCCCAGCTCGTCCTTCCAGTTGCCGTTGCCGCTGCGCAGGGCCAGGGGGTTGTGATAGTAGGGCGCGGTGTTGTCCCGGAAGCAGCACACCCGGGCGATGGTATACACATCCCCGGCGTTCCACTGCCGCAGGGCGTCGGTGATCTCCTGGGTCCCGTTCACCTTGGAGCGGCTGGCTTCCGCCCGACCGGACAGCCAGGCCAGCTGGCCCTCCTGGTCCTTCATCTCCAGGATCAGCATGTCCGCCCCCGCCTCGGCCAGCCGCCCGGCGGCGGAGCCGTCGGCCACGGCGCTCACCGGGAGGGTCAGGGCAAAGCCGGCGGGCTCCTTCTGGACGGGCTCCGGCTCCTGGGACTGGGAGCCGCTTCCGGCGGGCTGGATATCAATGCTCAGGTCCCCCGGCTCGGGCACGGAGGCGGCGGGCTCCTTCTCCCCCCGGAGCATCTGAAGGAAGGGGGGCAGCTCCAGCTTGACCCCCTCGTCGGTATAGACCATATAGCGCTGGAGATAGACCACTCCGGCCACCGCCAGCACCACCAGCACCACCAGAACGATGGCAATCATTTTCAAAACATCGGTCACGGTCCGCCGGCCTCGATAGCCGCCGACGTCGCGGTTGGAACTGCCCATAGCTCTCCTCCACGCAAATTGCTCACTCTGAACACCTTGATTTGGGGTTATTATAGCAAGCTCTGGCTCCGTTTACAACTACAAAATCCAGAAATGATCTTAATTTTTCTTAAATTACCATGCCGCCGTCCACCCGGAGCACCTGTCCGGTGATGAAGGAGGCCCGGTCCGAGGCCAGGAAAAAAATAGCCTCAGCCGCCTCCTCGGGCCGTCCCACCCGGCACAGAGGGGTCTCCTCCGCCAGCGCGGCCAGGTCCTCGGGGGCAAGGTGGCCGTTCATATCCGTGCGGATGACACCGGGGGCCACGCAGTTCACTCGGATCTGAGAGGGTCCCAGCTCCTTGGCCAGGGCCTTGGTCAGTCCGGCCACCCCCGCCTTGGCGGCGGAGTAGGGGGCCTCGCAGGAGCCGCCGGTCACCCCCCACATGGAGGACACCGTTACAATGGCTCCCCGACGGCGGCGGACCATTCCAGGAATGACGGCCTTCAGCACGTAGAACATCCCGTCCAGATCGACGCCCATGAGGGCACGCCACTGGTCCGCCGTCGTGTCGGTGAGCAGCTGCTGGGGCAGGGCCGTCCCCGCGTTGCAGACCACGGCGTCCAGACCGCCCAGGGCCGCTTCCGCCGCCCGGACCAGCTCCTCCGCCTCCGCCGGGACCGAAATGTCCCCCTGAATGGGGACCGCTCTCACCCCCAACCCGGCCAGCTCCTCCGCCAGCGCCAGGGCCTCCCCCGGCTGCGGTTGTAGTTGACGGCCACGTCCCATCCCTCCCGGGCAAACATCCGCGCCGCGGCCGCGCCGATTCCCCGGGAGGCGCCGGTGATTAGTACGTTAGACACAAAATCTCGCTCCTTTACCCGAATACTCCCTGGACCAGGACCATATAGAATACGGTAGCGCCGAAGATGGAGATCAGGTCGTTGCCCTTCCACAGGTGGAGGAGGACGGCGGCCAGTCCGGCGGCGAGGGCGGGCAGCCAGCCGGAGGGGGCGGCGAAGGAGACGCCCCGGAAGCAGTAGACGATCAACATAGCGATAATGGCCGGGGGCAGGACCTTTCCCAGGTAGAGGACCAGCTTGGGGGGATGGTCCCCGTGGTCGAAGAGGATAAAGGGCAGGGCCCGGGTGAGAAAGGTCACCACAGCCATCACGGCGATGGAGGCCAGCGTCTGTGCGGGGGTCAAGGGCATACCGTCCCCTCCTCTCTTCTGACGGATTTTTTGTCCAGCCTGGGCCGGAGCAGGGTCAGCGCGGCGACAATGATGCCCAGGGCGGGCAGGAGCATGTCCTCCGCCCCCACCAGCAGCAGGCTGGCCAGGGTGGCCGCGCCCCCCAGCAGGGCGGGCAGGTGGCTCCCCGCCGCCTTCCACTGCCCCACGGCAATGACCAGGAACAGGGCGGTCATGGCGAAGTCCACCCCGGTGGTGTCGAAGCCCAGGGCCGCCCCCAGCACCGCCCCCAGCACGGACCCGGCGACCCAGTAGCTCTGGTCCAGCAGGGCCACCAGGAAAAAGAAGTCGTGCTCCTCCACCCCCTCCGGGGCCTTGGCGGAGGAGAGCAGAGCATAGGTCTCGTCGGTGAGGGAAAAAATCATATAGAGCTTCCGCGCCCCCATGCCGTGGAACTTCTCCAACATAGACAGCCCATAGACCAGATGGCGGAAGTTGACCATCAGGGTCATAAAGGCCACGTGGGCCAGCGGGGCCCCCGCGGCCAGGAGGGCCACCCCCAGGTACTGCCCGGAGCCGGCGTAGATGGTCAGGCTCATGAGCAGGGCCCAAAGAGGGCCGTAGCCGATGGACTGGAGCATCAGCCCAAAGGCCATCCCAATGGCCAGATAGCCCATCAGCACAGGTACGGTCACCGGAAAGGCGGCGGCCAGGGTTTTTTGGTTCATAGCAGAATACACCCCAATAAAATCAGTTTCGCTATATTTTACTCGTTTTTTCCCGGCGGCGCAAGCCCTTTTCCTCGCTCCCGTTAAGATGGGGTAAAGTTTTCCTTCTTGTCTTGATTTTTCCGTTTTCCATACTATAATATGTATCATATTCCCAATGATCGTGGAGGATTTGACCCCATGGACAGGCTTCTTTTTATTTACAATCCCACCTCCGGAACCGGACAGGTGAAGGGGGCGCTGGCTCATATTTTAGACGTGTTTACCAAGGCGGGGTGGATCACCACCTCCTACCCCACCCAGTGCGCCGGAGACGCCGCCCGGATGGCCCGGGAGCTGGGAAGCCAGTTCGACCGGGTAATCTGCGCCGGCGGGGACGGCACCCTCAGCGAGGTGGCCGCCGGCCTTCTGGCGCTGGAGAACCCGCCCCATCTGGGCTATATCCCCTTCGGCTCCACCAACGACTGCGCCGCCACCCTCCATCTGCCCAAAAAGCCCCGGGAGGCCGCTCTGGTGGCCGCCGGCACCGGCGTGCCCGCCCCTATGGACATCGGCTTTCTCAACGACCGGCCCTTTGTCTATGTAGCCGCTTTCGGGGCCTTCACCAAGGTGGCCTACGACACCCCCCAGGATCTGAAAAACACCTTCGGGCACCTGGCCTATATTTTCGCCGGGATCGCCTCCCTGCCCACCATCGCCCCCTACCACATCCAGGTGGAGTACGACGGCCAGTCCCTGGAGGACGACTTCTATTTCGGCATGGTGAGCAACGCCCAGTCCATCGCCGGGCTCAAGCCCCCCAAGGTGGACCAGGTGGTGCTGGACGACGGGCTCTTTGAGGTGACTCTGGTGAAAAAGCCCCTCAGCCTGGCCGACCTGGCAGACGGCCTCCAGGCCCTCATCAACCTCTCCCCCGCCGACCGCTCCGGGGCCCTGGTCCAATTTCAGGCCCGGGACCTCACCTTCTCCTGCCAGCAGCCCATCCCCTGGACGGTGGACGGGGAGTTCGGCGGAAGCCAGCCGGTCAGCCGGGTGGTCAACCGGCAGAAGGCCCTTCAAATTATACGCGGACAGTAAGATAAACCCCGAGGACTGCTCAGCCCTCGGGGTTTCTGTTTATCGGAAATACACCAGCGGGTCCTCCGGGGCCTGGGCCTTCTCCACGCTCTGGGCGTAGAGCACTACACCCTCGTCCTCATACACGTCGGCGCGCTCCCACTTGATCTCAGCGGTGACGGTGATCCACTCCCCCTTTTTCAGGGAGCGGGCCCTGTCGTATTTGCACAAAAAGCCGAAAAACCGGATGTCCTCCGCACAGCAGGTCATGGCGTTGCGCCCTGGGACGAAGGAGCCCCTGGGCAGCTTCATCCCCGTCATGGCCTGGGCCTTGTAGGTGATGGTCTTGCCCACATAGCGGTCTGGGTGCTCTTGGATGTCCAGATACCAGATGCCGTAGTCGGCGTCCTCCAGGGTGATATGGGGCTCCTCCAGGGAGTAGGGCAGGATGTCCTCCACCTCCAGCTCCTCGCCGTTGACATTCTCAAAGACGATTTCACACATCCGGTTCACCGCCCGGACCGAGCGCTTCCACCCGGACAGGGGCATCTCGGCGGTACAGCGGTTGAAGAGGACCATATCCGCGTTGGACACCATGTCGATGAACATGGACTGCATATTGTTCAGATACATCTCAAAGGTGGAGCCGTCCACCACATGGATGGCCTGATACAGCCCCCAGGTCTTGGGCAGGCGCAGCTCAGCCAGCAGCTGGCCGGGCCACATCCCGTTGTACTCCATCAGCACCCGCTCCGGCTGATAGCGGCGGTCGATCTCCTTCAAAAACTCGGTGGTCAGCTGTCCCTGGTCCTCCACAGGCACCAGACGGCAATTGCGCTTGGAGAGAAATTCCTGGTCGTACTCCTCCTCCCCGTCCTCGCACATGAGCAGGACGGTGCGCTGGCCGTCGTTGAAATAGTCCATGTTCAGCGTGTCGCTGAGCAGGGTGGTCTTGCCGGCGTCCAGAAAGCCGGTGATGAGATAGAGAGGGATTCTTGAATCGGGCATGTTGTTTCACCTCATAAGGGGAGTTGATATTTTGTAGGGCGTGACCACTGGGCACGCCGTTCTCCGGAGGCGGCGGGCCGGGTCACCACGCCGTTCTCCGTGGACAGCGGGCCGGGTCACCACGCTGTTCTCCAGAGGCGGCGGGCCAGGTCACCACGCTGTTCTCCGGAGGCGGCGGGCCCAGGTCACCACGCCGTTCTCCGGAGGCGGCGGGCCAGGTCACCACGCTGTTCTCCAAAAGCGGCGGGCCGGGTCGTCCCGCCCTACAAAGCGTTTTTAAACCAGCAAAAACAGCTTCTCCAGCTGGTCCTCCTTCAGCTCGGAGCCGATGACGCACAGCCGGCCGGTGTAGTCGGGGGAGCCCTCCCGGATCTCGAACTCTTCGGGGGTGAGGTCGAAGTGGAGCCAGGCGTCCCCGTCCTCGCAGGGAACCATACCCTTGGCCCGGAGGACATAGCCGTAGTCCTCAGTCATCGCCAGGGCGGACAGGGCCTCCTGGAGGTCCTCACGGCTGTATCTCCGGGCGGTCTCCCGGCCCCAGGCGGTAAAGACCTCGTCGGCGTCGTGATGGTGGTGATGGTCGCAGCAGGCGGTGCAGGTGTCGCCGTGGTCGTGGTGGTGCTCATGGTCACAGTGGTCATGGTCGTGGTGGTGCTCATGGTCACAGTGGTCATGGTCGTGGTGGTGCTCATGGTCACAGTGGTCATGGCCGTGATGGTGCTCGTGCTCACAGTGGCCGTGGTCATGGTGGTGCTCGTGCTCACAATGGCCGTGCTCGTGGTCGCAGTGAGAGTGGTCCTCGTGGTCGTGGTGATGATGGTGGTGGTGTCCCTCGTGCCCGATTTCCTCCATCAGCTCATGGGCCAGGTCCTGGCCCCCCTCCATGGCGGAGAGAATCTGAGCCCCGGTGAGCTGGTCCCAGGGGGTGGTGAGGATAGCGGCCTTGGGGTTCTTCTCCCGCAGGAGGGTCACCGCCCCGTCCAGCTTGTGCTGGTCGATCTTCTGGGTGCGGGACAGGATGATGGCGCAGGCGTGCTCCACCTGGTCGTTGAAGAACTCGCCGAAGTTTTTCATATAGACCTTGGCCTTGGCGGCGTCCACCACGGTGACGAAGCTGTTCAGATGCAGGTCGGGGCTCTCGGCCTGGACCCGCTCCACGGCGGCTACCACATCGGACAGCTTGCCCACCCCGGAGGGCTCGATGACGATGCGGTCGGGGGCGTAGTCGGCCAGCACCTGTTTCAGAGCCGCGCCGAAATCCCCCACCAGGGAGCAGCAGATACAGCCCGAGTTCATCTCGGTAATCTCCACCCCGGCGTCCTTCAAAAAGCCGCCGTCAATGCCGATCTCGCCGAACTCGTTCTCAATGAGGACGAGCTTCTCCCCCTTAAAGCTCTCGTCCAGCAGCTTTTTGATCAGAGTGGTCTTTCCGGCCCCTAAAAAGCCGGAGATAATGTCAATTTTGGTCATTTCTCTCAGGTCCTTTCCCAATTTAATCCCAAATCAAATGGATGCTCTCCATCAGCCGGCAGATCATAGCGGCGGCGACCTCACGGGTGCCGGGGTCGGCGGGGTCGAGCTCGCCGGCCAGAGCGCCCAGCTTGTCCAGATTGCGGACGGCGGTCTGGGCCCAGTCTGCATAGTCGTAATAAGCGCCCCACTCCTCAACGGTCAGGTCCTCCCGGTCCAGGTCGTAGCCGTCCATACTGGCCCAGGCGGCCGCCTTGTTGAGGATGACGGCCATCTCCTGGAAGGAGACGGTGGCCTCGGGGCGGAAGGTACCGTCCCCATAGCCGGAGACAAAGCCCATGTCAGCCATCGCGTTCACCGCCCCGGCGTACCAGGAGTCGGGGCTCACGTCGGCAAAGCGGTCCTTCCTGGCGGAATCGGGCAGGGCCAGGGCAGAGGCGGTCATCGCGCAGAACTGCGCCCGGGTGAGGGTGCCGCCGGGGTGGAACAGCCCGTCCTCAAAGCCGCTGACAATCCCGTAGGTGGTCAGCGTGTCGATCTCCCGGGCAAACTCGCTGTCCGCCGCGTCGGGGAGGGTGCGGGGAGTGAAGCTCAGCCCCAGCGTGCCCGCCAGGGCGGCGGGGGTAATGGGGGCGCAGTCCTCCCAGCTCTGCCCGGTGCTGTGCCACAGCCGGGCGGAGGGGGGCAGGGCCTCCAGCAGCTCGGTGAAGGCGGGGCGGTTCTCCTCCGTCAGCGCCTCGCTGAGGCTGACGCAGAAGGTCTGTCCGGCCAGCTCAAGCTTCAGGTGGTTCTCCGGGGAATCGGGCAGGCCGCAGGACAGCAGAAGCGCCGCCCGCTGGGTGTTCTCCAGAGAGATGAGCAGGGTAGGCAGTACGCCGGTGATGTGGTTGGTGGCTCCGTCGGGGGCGAAGAAGCGGTAGGCGGTGATCTTCATAGCCTCGCCGCCCTCCATGTACTCGCAGTTGCGCTCCTCCAGCACGATCTGGGCGGTGCCCTTGCCGAAGGTGCGCTGGCCCAGGGCGATGCCCGCCTCATAGGCTCGGATGTCCCCGGCGAATAACTCGGAGCCGCTGGCCGAGTGCTCGCTGGTGAGGACGATCACCGGCTTGTCGGTGAGGTCAGGGTAGCCGGGGAGGGTGAAGGTATAGTTGTAGTCCCCCGCCCCGTCCCGGAAATAGAGCATGATGCCGCTGCCCACGAAGTGGCCGGCGGTGGCGGCGGTGGCCTTGCTGTCCCCGCCGGGGTTGGCCCGCAGGTCCACAATCCAGACCTCCGCGTGGTCCTCCAGGGCCTTGATGGCCTCCTCAAAGGTGTCGGCGGTGGTCTCGCCGAAGCTGATACATTCGATGTACCCCGCGCCGCCCTGAGCCTCATAGGTGACAATGGGGATGGTCACCGCCCGGCGGGTGAGGGTGAAGTCCAGCCGGACCCCCTCCCGGACCACGGTGATGGTGACGGAGGTCCCCTCCTGGCCCACAATATAGGTCCGGGGATCGGTCTCGGCGGTGAGCTCCAGGCCGTTCACCGCCACCAGCAGGTCGCCGGGCTGGAGGCCCGCCTCCAGAGCCGGGGACTGGGGCAGAACGGACATCACCCGGTAGCCGCCGGCAAAGGCGTTCTCCACCGTGGCCCCGATGCCCACCACCACCCGGCCGTTCACCGACTGGTTGAACCAGTCATACTGTTCGGGGGTCATATAATAGGTGTAGGGGTCGCCCAGGGCCTCCAGGATGGCGTCCAGGGAGTCCAGCTCCAGCACCTCCGGCGGCACGCCATCCACATAGTAGACGGCCAGCAGCTCCTTGGCCTCCTCCAGCTCCAGCGCCGAGGCGGGCAGAACCGCCAGCGACAGCCCCAGCACTAGGGCCAGCAGGGTTGAAATCGCTTTTTTCATGGTGTTCTCCTTTGTTTTTTAAGCGTCCTGACGTCAGATTTTTGGCGTTCGGTAGGCCATCTCCTCCCGCTTGGGGCCGGTGGAGACCATGGTGATGGGGGTCCCGATGCGGGCCTCCAGGAAGTCCACATAGTCCCGGGCGTTGGCGGGAAGCTCCCGATACTCCAGACAGCCCCGGATGTCGCAGCGCCAGCCGGGGAGAGTGGTAAACACCGGCTTGGCCCGGAGCAAAGCGGGGGTGGTGGGGAAGGTGTCGGTAACCTGCCCGTCGATCTCATAGCCGGTGCAGACGGGGATCTCGTCCAGGTAGCCCAGCACATCCAGGCAGGTGAGGGCCGCCTGGGTGGCCCCCTGGACCATACAGCCGTATTTGGTGGCCACCGCGTCGAACCAGCCTACCCGGCGGGGACGGCCGGTGGTCGCGCCGAACTCCCCGTGGTCGCCCCCCCGGCGGCGCAGCTCGTCCCCCTCCGGCCCGGTGACCTCGCTGACAAAGGGCTCGGTGTGGGAGCCCACGCAGGAGGAGTAGGCCTTGGTGACGCAGATCACGTCCTGGATGGCGGTGGGAGGCACCGAGGCCCCCACGCAACCGTATCCGGCCAAGGTGTGGGAGGAGGTGGTCATGGGGAAGATGCCCAGGTCCGGGTCCTTCATCGAGCCCAACTGACCCTCCAGCAGGATGGTCTTGCCCTCCTCCAGGGCCCGGTGGACAAAGGACACCGTGTCCCCTACCCAGGGCCGGACCTGCTCCCGCAGGGTCAGGAGCTGTACCATCAGCTCGTCCGCATCCACCGGCGGCTGGTGGTACAGATGCTGAAAGAGGACGTTTTTCAGCTCCACCGCCGCCGTCAGCCGCTCCCGAAGCCGTTTTTCGTCGAAGAGGTCGCACACCTGTATGCCCGTTTTGGCGTACTTGTCGGAGTAGAAGGGGGCGATACCGCTCTTGGTGGAGCCGAAGGCCCGTCCCCCCAGCCGGCCCTCCTCATAGGTGTCCTGGAGGATGTGGTAGGGCATCAGCAGCTGGGCCCGGTCAGAGACAATCAGCCTCGGCGCGGGCACCCCCTGGGCCTCCACCTGCTCCAGCTCGGCGGCCAGCTTTCCGATGTCCAGCGCCACGCCGTTGCCGACCACGTTGGTCACATGGGGGTAAAATACCCCCGAGGGCAGCGTATGCAGGGCAAAACGCCCAAAATCATTGATGATGGTGTGCCCCGCGTTGGCCCCTCCCTGAAAGCGGATGACCACGTCGGACTGCTCCGCCAGCAGGTCGGTGACCTTGCCCTTCCCCTCATCGCCCCAGTTGGCGCCTACAATCGCTTTTACCATAGTCCGTTACCTCCGGGGACCGGGATTCGCAGCCCTTGAGGATCTGCCTTTTCCGCCCCTGTAACAGAGGTATTATACCCCTTTTTGTGTAACAGCGCAAGGGGAAATGCGGAGGATCGCCGTGGCCGGAGTTTTCCAGCTCCCTATGGAAAACATGTCTTTTTTCGGTATCCTGTAGAAGGACAATGATTGCAGGCTGCGGCAGCGCGGCATTGGGCGGACTGCCGGAAGGGGCTGTGGGGCCGCTGAAATTTGTTCATGTTGCTGCCGGTATCATAACAAACCAGGGCGCCCCGGATATCGGGGCGCCCTGGCTGGCGGATGAGGGTTCCGCCTCAGCGGCAAAATTCAGATTTACGGAACAGCGAGCGCAGCAGCACGATCCAGCCCCAGGAGACGGACAGGGCGGGCAGGCTGGCCAGAAGGATGGCCTTCACCGGATGGATCTCAGTAAAGCAGATGGGGCCAAAGAACATCACGAACAGCACCACCATCATCGCCAGGAGGGTGATCTGCTCCCGGCGGGTGTTGGGGGGTGTGAGGAATATTTTTTTCAAATCGATTTCCACTCTGGTGACTTCCTTTTTCATATCAGCTCAGCGCTCCTGTCACTTGCTCGGCCACCCGGATCAATCCGCCCGAGTGGATAAAGTCCTTCAGGTACTCAATGTAGGGATGGAGCAGCATGTCCTTCTCCATCACCGGCACGGTCTTGCCGATTTCGGCCAGCACCGCCGCCGTGGCGGGGGCGCGGCTCACGTCCGGGTCCACGAACTGCTGCACCTCATACACGCTGAGCAGCTCGATGGCCAGCATGTACTCCAGCTTCTCCGCCATGGGCCCCGACTTCTTGCAGGCGTTGTAGCCCATGGCTACGTAGTCCTCCTGGTTGCCGCAGGTGGGGGTGTTGTCGATGGTGGAGGGGGTGGCAAGCATCCGCATCTCGTTCAACAGGCCGGCCTGGACATACTGGGGGATCATCAGCCCGGAGTTCAGCCCCGGCTCCTTGATGCAGAAGAAGGGGTAGCCCGACAGAGAGCCGTCCACAATGCGGTTGTTCCGCCGCTCGGACATCTTCGCCAAGCCCACGGCGGCGATGCAGGCGCTGTCCATCTCCATGCCCACATAGGCCGAGTCGGCGTTGCAGGCGGAGATCACGTCCTCGTTGCCCTTCTCCGGCCAGATGATGGGGTTGTCACAGCAGGAGTTCATCTCGATCTCGATGGTCTTTTTCGCGTCCTCCAGGGTCTTCCGGGCCGCGCCGTGGAGCTGGGGGATGCACCGCAGGGACAGGGCGTCCTGGACCCGGCTGCCCCGGTACTTCTCCATGATGCCCGACCCTTTCAGCATCCGGCGGACATTCTCCGAGGCGTTGAGCTGGTCGGGGTGGGGACGGACGGCCATCACCCGGGGGTCAAAGGCGTTGATGACCCCCTTCATAGCCTCCAGGGACATAGCCCCCACGATATCGGCGGACTTGGCGGCGTTGAGCATGTCGTAGAGAGCCAAGGCGGCCATCGCGGTGGCGGAGGTGGTGCCGGACACCAGGGCCAGGCCCTCCTTGGAGCTGAGCTCCATAGGCTCCATCCCGGCCCGGGCCAACGCCTCGGCCCCCTCCAGCAGCTCACCCTGATAATAGGCCTTCCCCCGGCCCAGCAGGACCAGGGCCATATGGGCCTCGGGGGAGAGGTAGCCCACGCTGCCGTCCCCGGGGGCGTAGGGGGTCAGACCGGCGTTGAGGAAGTCCCGGTACTTCTCCAGCACACACATCCGCACGCCGCTGTACCCCTGGCCGATGTTTTGCAGTACCATGAGCATGATGCCCCGCACCCGCTCCACGCTCAGGGGCTCGCCCACCGAGACGGAGTGGGACAGAATGATATTTTCCTGGAGCTGGGCGGTCTCCTTCTTGTCGATGGCCTTGGTACACAGGGCCCCGAAGCCGGTGGTGACGCCGTACATCACCCGCTCCTCCTCCACCCACCGCTCCACCAGAGCCCGGGAGCGGGCCACCCGCTCCGTGTACGCGGGGGAAAACTCCACCTTCCGCCCGAACCGGGCCACGGAGACGAAGTCCTCCAGGGTGATGGGCTCGCCCAGAGTTAACGTATCCTTGATTTCCATGGATTCCATCCCTTCCTGTGGTTGATTTTTTGTAGGGCGCGACGACCCGGCGCGCCGTTTTTTGGTTTTGCTCAGAAGCGGCGGGCCGGGGTCCTCCCGCCCTACAGAGGGAGTTACCCCTCGATCTGGTCCACGCTGTCCACGATGTCCTTTTTGGTCTCGGGGTCGAAGAAGAACACCTTAAAGGCCGCGGCCACCTGGAAGATAAACACCACCAGCACCACGAAACCGCCGCAGGCCGCCAGATATTTCACGCCGTCCACGCCCTGAGCGCCGCCGCCGAAGGCCACCATAATGCAGGCGATCACGCCGATGGACACGCCCCAGACGATTTTCTGCCAGATGGCGGGCTCCTCGTCGTGGCGGGCTCCGCTGGTGCACAGGGCGGCGATGGTGGTGGACATGGTGTCCGCCGTGGTGGAGAAGGCGGCGATGAGGGCCAGGATGATAACGGGAATGATAATCATGCCCAGGGGGACGTTCTTGAGGAACTCCCACAGACCGGCGGTGGCGCCGCCGGCGTTGATGGCGGCAATGATGTCGGCGCTGCCGCTCTTCTGCCACTCCAGGGCGGTGGAGCCCCACACGGAGAACCACACAAAGCCGAAGGAGGCGGGCAGAATCCAGTTGACGATGAGGAACTGCCGCACGGTGCGGCCGTAAGCGATGATGGCGAAGAAGATGCCCATCAGGGGGGCGTAGGCGATCCAGATGGCCCAGTCATACATGGTCCACCAGGTGACCAGGGCGGAGCCGCCCACAGTGTAGGGGTCGAAGCCCCACATCCAGAACCGGTCCAGCCAGTAGCCCAAGCCCACGTTGGCCATATTCAAAATGTAGATGGTGGGGCCGATGATGAACAGCAGGACCAGCAGCACATAGAAGATCTTGGAGGTCAGTCCGGCCAGCCACTTGATGCCCTTGTCGATGCCGGTGACCGAGGCGATGGTAAAGGTGATGGTGATAATGGCGGTGAGGGCCATCCACACGATGGGGCCCTGCTGTACGCCGTAGGCGGAGTAGAGGCCGGAGCCGATGAGGGCCAGACCGGCGCCCAGAGAGGAGGCCAGACCCAGAGCGATAGCCAGCACAGACAGCACGTCCACCAGCACCACCCAGATGCCCTGAGTCACCTTCTCCCCAAAGATGGGGGTGAGGGAAGCCGCTACAGAGAGTTGTTTTTTACGATTGAAATACATATAGGCGATGAGCACGCCGGACATGGCGTACATGGCGTAGGGGATGAAGGTCCAGTTATAGAAGCAGCGGCCCATGGCGAACAGCTCCGCGTCCTGGGTCAGGGGGGTGATGCCGTAGCCGTCCAGCTCGCCGTAGATGTTGCCGTAGTAGATGAGCACCTCGTTGACGCCGTAAGTAATCAGACCGGTGGCGATGCCGCCGGTGAGGGTCATGGCGAACCAGGAGCCGAAGGAGTGCTTGGCTTTGGCCTCCGGGCCGCCGAAGCGGATCTTGCCCACCTTGGTGAACATCAGCAGACAGGCCAGCAGCAGGGTGACCATCGCCACGATCTGATACAGCCAGCCGAAGGTGCTCAGCGACCAGTCGAACATGGTATAGGTGACCTCGGTCAGCCAGGCGTTGTTGACGATGCCCAGCAGGGCCGCGCCGCCGATGACCACAAAGCAGGGGATGAATACGTTCCATCGGATCGGTTTGTTTTCGTGTTTCATGTTTCTCTCCGTATGCGGCGGGAGCCGCATACTCTCCTTTCCTGTTATTCTGCTATATTTATGAAGCAAGCTTCGGGCCAACCCGGTCGAAAGAGAGGAGATTAAGAGAAATTTATATTATTTGCACAGATTTGCTCCGTTCAGATTGTGCAAACCATCCACAGAAAATGCGGGCCGCGCAGTACCGCCCCTGGGTGCGGCTGGGTCTTTATGCAAAATTTCTTTGCATATCGCAAAAATTTGGTGCACCTTCTTGACAACCGCCCCGCCTTCCGGTAAACTGACCCTTGCGGGGCCCTGTGCCCCAAGCGTTTGGAGGGGAGGGGGCGCGCTGTGCTTTACGACATCCTGTTCACCCTGGACGCCCAGGGGCGTTTCTGCGGCGTCTCCTGGGGGAGCCGGGAGGCGGAGGATCTGTATCGGGACCTCTTTGAGAGCTGGGCCGGCAGCGGCCGGATGGCTAACACCGCCTTCGACCTCCCCGAGGGCGCGTCCAGCGGACAGTTTATCTGGGAGGAGAGCGCCTTTTCCTTTCAGATTCTCCCCGCCCCGGAGAACACCCGCTGGCTGCTGCTCAAGCGGGTGGACCAGCGGCCCTATCTCCTGGCCCGGGCTCTGGACCAGATCACCGACGGGGTGCAGATTTATGACAAAAACGCCTGCGCCGTCTTCTTCAACCGGGCCAGCCGGGGCATCTCCCACATCCCCAGCGGGGTCAATATAGAGGGGCGGCACCTCCTGGACCTGTATAACCTGGACGAGAGCGTCAGCACCACCATGACCGCCCTCCAGACCCAGGCCCCGGTGATCGACCGGGTGGACAGCTTCCGGGCCAACGACTTCAGCACCGCCCCCATCGCCTCGGCCAACACCTCCTACCCCATCTTCCGGGAGGGGGAACTGCTGGGGGCGGTGGTCTTTGAGCAGACGGCGGACATCGTGGGCGCCAACATCAAGAAGCTGGAGGCCACCCGGCGGGCTCTCAGCTCCTTTCAGAACAAGCCGCCGAACATCAGCTTTTCCGGCTATACCTTCGATAACGTGATTGGCAGCTGTCCCAAGCTGCGGGAGGCGGTGGCCCTGGCCCAGCGGGTGGCCCCCCAGGATAGTCCCATCCTCCTGGTGGGGGAGACGGGTACGGGCAAGGAGATCTTCGCCCAGAGCATTCACCGGGCCAGCCGCCGCCGGGGCGGCAAGTTTCTAGCCATCAACTGCGCCGCCGTCCCGGAGACGCTGATTGAAAGCCTCCTCTTCGGCACCAAAAAGGGCAGCTTTACCGGCAGTGAGGACAAGGCGGGCTATCTGGAGGAGGCCGCCGGGGGCACTCTGTTTCTGGACGAGCTGAACTCCATGAGCCTGGCGATGCAGTCCAAAATTCTGCGGGTCCTTCAGGAAAAAACCTTCCGCCGGGTGGGGGGCAGTCAGGATCTGCGGCTGGATGTGCGGGTGATCTCCTCCTGCAACGAGGACCCCTTCAAGGCCATTTCGGAAAATACCTTCCGCCGGGACCTGTTCTACCGGCTGTCCACGGTGATGATCGAGCTGCCCCCCCTCCGGGACCACCTGGAGGACCTGGAGGAGCTGATCCGCTACCGCCTGGACGCCACCGCCTACCAGTTTGTCCGGGCGGTCACCCGGATCGAGCCGGAGGTCTACGCCCTCCTGCGCTCCTACCACTGGCCGGGCAACGTGCGGGAGCTGTTCCACGTGCTGGACTACGCCCAGAACGTCACCGACTCCGAGCTCATCGGGGCGCGGCACCTGCCCCCCTACCTCCTCAAGCACCGCGCTGAGCCCGCCGCCCCCATCCAGCCGGTGGATTTCTCCCAAAAGACCCTGCAAGGGCTGATGGACGACTATGAGAGGCAGATCATCGCCCAGGCCCTGGAGCACTGCGGCTACAACATCTCTCAAACCGCCCAGGCGCTGGGCATTCTGCGGCAGAGCCTGCAATACCGCATCAGAAAATACGGACTGATCTTTTGACGGCCAGGAGGCGTTTATGATGGAATTATCCCAGGTACAGACCCAACAGCTGAATCACCAGCAGCTGATGGGATTAAAGGTGCTCCAGATGGGGACCATGGAGCTGGAGCAGTATCTCCGCGAGCTGACCCAGGACAACCCCCTGGTGGACCTGGAGCCGGAGGCCCCCGTCCCGGAGAAGGAGGACGAGCTGCTCCAGTATCTCCAGTGGCTGGAGGACAACGACCACCAGAATTTCTACTGCCACCAGCTCAGCGAGGAGGAGCTGGACCCCCTGTCCCGGGTGGGGACTGACGGCGGTCTGGAGGAGACCCTGTTCCGCTTCCTCTCCCGGCAGCTCTACTCCATGGACCTGGAGGAGGAGACCGCCGAGACGGTGCGGTATCTGGCCTCCTGCCTGGACGAGCGGGGCTATCTCACCATCCCCCTGGACGAGCTGTCCCGGAGCGGCCGTATCCCCCTCCCCCGGCTGGAGCGGGCGCTGGACATCCTCCGGGGGCGGGAGCCCGCCGGGGTGGGGGCGGAGAACCTGTCCCAGTGCCTGGAGCTCCAGCTGAAGCGCATCCACGAGGAGGGCCCCGCCCTGGACATCGTGCGCCATCACCTGGAGGCGCTGGCCCGGCGGCACTACGCCGCCATCGCCTCCCGGCTGAGCCTGCCCATTGAGGAGGTCAAGGCCGCCGCCGCCCTCATCCGGGAGCTGGACCCCCGGCCGGGCGCTGTCTTTGACCGGGCGGAGCAGGCCCCCTATATCCTCCCCGACCTCTTTGTGGAGGAGCAGGACGGGCGGTATTTGGCCCGCCTCCGGAAGCCGGGCCGGCCCCCCTTTCAGATCAACGGCTATTACCGCAGCCTCCTGGCCCAGTCCCAGGACCCCCAGGTGGCGGACTATCTCCGGGACAAGCTCCATCAGGCGGAGGGCGTCCTTCAGGCGGTGGCCCAGCGGGAGAGCACCCTGCTTCGGTGCGCCCAGGCCATTGTGGACGCCCAGGCCGATTTCCTCCGCCAGGGCCCCCAGGCCCTGCGGCCCATGACCATGGCCGAGACGGCGGAGCGGCTGGAGCTCCACGAGTCCACCGTCAGCCGGGCGGTGCGGGACAAGTACATCCAGTGCCCCCAGGGCACCTATCCCCTGAGCTATTTCTTCTCCCGCGGCGCTACCGCGAAGAAGGGGGGCTCACAGGTGGGAGGGACCGCCGCCCGGCTGATGCTGAAACAGCTCATCGACCAGGAGGACCCCCGCAGCCCCCTGTCCGACCAGAAGCTGTCCGGCCTCATGACTCAGGCCGGCTGTCCCATCTCCCGGCGGACCGTGGCCAAATACCGGGGAGAGATGAACATACCGGATATGCCCGGACGAAAGCAGTAAAAAATTGAGGGCCCGCTTTTGGCGGGCCCTTCTTCCGGCTAACGCTTGCGGAAGCCTCTCCATAAAATCACCAGGGCAGAGACGCCGTGCCACAAAAAGCCGATGGGAGTAATCGGGAACACATGTCCCAATAATGAAAAATGGCCGTGATTATAATGAATCCAATAAAAGCCGGGAAATAAAATAAATATGGAGAATATCACTGCCGTAACTTTTCGGACCTTTTCATCTTCAACATCTGTCAGCTTCCCCATCATAAAAACGAACAGCAATAACGCGACGCTGTAGCACTGCGTGACGGCGCCTTTGCTGAAATCTGCCCAGGCATAGAAAAATACCGTTATGATTGTCCAACCATAAAAGAACAGCGTGTAAATTAAACTCACCTCCATTATTTCATATTCTTTGGCTAAATTCTTCCGAAAAAGCAGCTACGACCTGATCTAACGTATTTTCTACCTGTGATTGCTCGTCTGGATTTTCCGCGACTTGAAAGATGAATCGGGGCACGCCTTTTGGCGTGCCCCTCTGCCCGTTTTACAGGGCGGAATAACCATATTTGTCCACGACGGCGTCCAGCTCCTGCTTCTCCCGGCACATGGGGCACTCCTCCGGCAAATAGCTGGCGTAGCCGGGCAGGTCGTTGGTGTCGAAGAGGGATACCACCGGGATGCCGTCGATCTCCTTCAGGTGGCTGTAGATGGCGGCGATGCCCGCCACGTTTCCCTTGTAGTACTGGATGCAGTCGATGCCTTTGCGCACCGTGCCGCCGGTGGTCACCGACGCCAGCAGCAGCAACACGTTTTTGCCCTCCAGCATGGGGCGGGCGTTGTCCCGGAAGATCAGCTTGCCGCTGGTGCCCACGTTCTCCCGGAGGACGTAAATCTCCCGGCCCGCGTTTATGGAGCGGAACCCGCCGCCGGTCAGCTTCTGGGCCAGGCAGGTGCCGATCACCCGGGTGCCGTCCATACAGAGAATGGTGTCGATTATCAGGTGCTGGGCCAAATTGCGCTGGGACAGCTGTTGGGCCACCGCGTCGGCGTCCCGAATGCAGGACTGCTGGCTGGTCACATCGATGAAGTAGTTGGTGTGGCTGTTCCTGGTGGCGAAATGCCCCTGGGCCACCCGAAGGGATACGTCACCGACGCTGGTCGGAATCTTAAAAAACCTGGGTTCCATCGCTGTTCCTCCTTTTCGCTGGTTTGTATGTCATAGTTACCCCTTAAATATACCATATTTTTCCCGTTTTGTCCAGCTGTTTTTGTAAATAATCACAAACACTATTTTTCTCCAAAAATATCTGCCTTGTAAAGCCGCCTGAAATCGTATATAATACAGATATAAAAGTGCAGAAACGGAGGTAAGTTTATGGAGGTAGTCCGAAAATTTGTTGATTCACAAAATCTGATGTCCATTCTTTCCCTGCCCGAAACCTTCCGAAATCGAAAGCTGGAAATTATTATCCTCCCGGTAGAGGAACAGGCCCCTGATGCGCAAAAAAAAGACATTTCCCTCATTGTGCAATCTCTGATTGGCGCCATTCCCCACACCGATTTAACCTTAGAGGAGCTTCGAGAGGAGCGGCTTGGAAAATATGAAACTGCTTATTGATACCAATGTTGTTCTGGACCTCCTCCTGAAACGTGAGCCGTTTTATCAGGATGCGGCAGAAGTCCTGAAGCTGGCTCAGCGGGACGGGATTCAGGAATATGTTTCCGCCTCTGCTGTCACAGATATCTACTACATCGCTCACAAAATGCTTCGGGACAGCGCAGCTGTCAGAGCACTTTTACAGAAGCTCCTTATGGTAGTGTCGGTCGCGGCGGTCTCCCAGCGCGAGATTTTTCATGCCTTGGAGCTGCCCTGGAGTGATTTTGAAGATTGTGTTCAATATTCTGTCGCTTTTATCAACGAGATGGATGGGCTTGTAACAAGAAACCCCGGCGACTATAAAGAGTCTAATATTCCCGTTTGGCAGCCATCCCAACTTTTGCAGCGGTTTTCTGTTGGAAATCAATAACCCAGGTACGCAAAGCGCACCTGGGTTATTCCATTTCCTTCAGTTCAGCGCCCCGGCGCTGGCCTTCAAATAGGACAGATAAAATACCAGTGCGATGATACTCACAATAAGAATGCCCAGCACCAGTATAATGCTCAGCGCCGGCGTCATAAAAAACGTCACTGCGGCCAGCACCGTAACAGCCACCGAGGCGACGGCGGAAATCAGCTGCCACCTCCAGGCCTTGTCGCCCATGGACACCTCCGTCAGGCATCCACGGTCCCGCAGGAAACTGTTGGTTCCGCGAATGATAAAGTAAGCCTGGAGCAGACTGCAAATTGAATTGGCCAGGTCCATCAGGCTTCCGAACGTGCTCTCATTATTTGCCAGCAGGCCAAACACAATCCCAAGCACGCAGGCCACCAAAGCGCTCATGTAGTCCGTGTGCTCATTGCGCAGCTTCGCCAGTCCCACCAGAGATACGATTCCGCCCAAAAGAGCCACAAAGGCAATCACCAGTGCCAGTAAAGGCATCAGAAACGCAAGCAAGATACCTAACAAGGACACAATGGCAATCATATTTCCTGTATAGATCAGGTGCAGGCCCTCGCTGATTTTTTTCGTATTTTCCACAGTCATTCCCTCCCTCATTTCAGAAATTTAGAAAAAGGACAGGCCGAAACCTGTCCTTTTATGGCGTTATATCTTACTCGTTGATGCCGATAACCACGCCGGAGCCGACGGTACGACCGCCCTCACGGATGGCGAAGCGCAGGCCGTTCTCAATGGCGATGGGGGTGATGAGCTCCACGTCCATGTCCACGTTGTCGCCGGGCATGCACATCTCAGTGCCCTCGGGCAGGGAGATGATGCCGGTCACGTCGGTGGTACGGAAGTAGAACTGGGGCCGGTAGTTGTTGAAGAAGGGGGTGTGACGGCCGCCCTCGTCCTTGGACAGGACGTAAACCTGGCCCTTGAACTTGGTGTGGGGGTGAATGGAGCCGGGCTTGCACAGAACCTGGCCGCGCTCGATGTCGGTCTTGGCGATACCGCGCAGCAGGCAGCCGGCGTTGTCACCGGCCTCGATGAAGTCCAGAGTCTTGCGGAACATCTCCATGGAGGTGACGACGGTGCTCTTCTTCTCCTCCTGCAGGCCCACGATATCGACGGTCTCGCCGGCCTTCAGCTGGCCGCGCTCCACACGGCCGGTAGCCACGGTGCCGCGGCCGGAGATGGTGAACACGTCCTCGACGGGCATCAGGAAGGGCAGAGAGTCGTCACGGGGAGGATTGGGGATATAGCTGTCGACGGAATCCATCAGCTCCTTGATGCAGGCGAAGTCGGCGTCGTTCACGTCGCCGGACTCGCAGGTCAGGGCATTCAGGGCGGAGCCCTTGATGATGGGGATGTCGTCGCCGGGGAACTCATAGAAGGACAGGATCTCGCGGACCTCCATCTCGACCAGCTCCAGCAGGTCGGGGTCGTCCATCTGGTCGCACTTGTTCAGGAAGACCACGATGGCGGGCACGCCCACCTGACGGGCCAGCAGGATATGCTCCTTGGTCTGAGCCATAACGCCGTCGGTGGCGGAGATGACCAGGATCGCGCCGTCCATCTGAGCGGCGCCGGTGATCATGTTCTTGATATAGTCGGCGTGGCCCGGGCAGTCGACGTGGGCATAGTGCCGGGCGTCGGTCTCATACTCCACGTGGGCGGTGTTGATGGTGATGCCGCGCTCGCGCTCCTCGGGAGCCTTGTCGATGCTGGAGTAGTCCTCATACTGGGCCTGGCCCTTCAGAGCCAGATACTTGGTGATGGCGGCGGTCAGGGTGGTCTTGCCGTGGTCGACGTGACCGATGGTGCCGATGTTTACATGGGGCTTGGTACGCTCGAATTTTGCCTTAGCCATTGGATGTTTCCTCCTTATATTACAGTTGTGGATATTTTATCCTATTTCGTCCAGAAATGCAACCCTATTTTTTCAAGGGCACGGAGCTCCCCGCCTTACGCTCCGCCTGAGCGGCGCGCCGGGGTCGTCGCGCCCTACAGGTTAATCCTGGTTGCGGCCGCGCTCGGCCACGATCTTCTCGGCGATGCTCTTGGGAATCTGCACGTAGCTGTGGGGCTCCATGGAGTACTGGCCGCGGCCCTGAGTGGAGGACCGCAGATCGGTGGCGTAGCCAAACATGTTGGCCAGAGGCACCAGAGAGTCCACCTGGACAGCGCCGGTGCGGTTCTCCTGACCCTGGATCTGTCCGCGGCGGCTGTTCAGGTCGCCGATGACGTTGCCCAGGTAGTCGTCGGGCACGATCACGCTCACCTTCATGATGGGCTCCAGCAGCACGGGACCGGCCTTGCGGCAGGCCTCCTTAAAGGCCATGGAACCGGCGATCTTGAAGGCCATCTCAGAGGAGTCCACCTCGTGGAAGGAGCCGTCGTACAGGGTGACCTTCACGTCCACCACGGGGTAGCCGGCCAGCACGCCGGCCTGCATGGCCCCCTGGATGCCCTGGTCTACGGCGGGGATATACTCCTTGGGAATCGCGCCGCCCACGATGGCGTTCTCGAACACGTAGCCCGCGCCGGACTCGTTGGGCTCCACGCGAATCTTGACGTGGCCGTACTGGCCCTTACCGCCGGACTGGCGGGCATACTTGGTGTCCTGCTCCACCTGCTTGGTGATGGTCTCCTTATAGGCCACCTGGGGCGCGCCCACGTTGGCCTCCACCTTGTACTCGCGGAGCAGACGGTCCACGATGATCTCCAGATGGAGCTCGCCCATACCGGCGATGATGGTCTGGCCGGTCTCCTCGTCGGTGTAGGTCTTGAAGGTGGGGTCCTCCTCGGCCAGCTTCATCAGGGCGACACCCATCTTCTCCTGACCGGCCTTGGTCTTGGGCTCGATGGCCACCCGGATCACGGGCTCGGGGAACTCCATGGACTCCAGGATGATGGGGTGCTTCTCGTCGCAGAGGGTGTCGCCGGTGGTGGAGTTCTTCAGACCGATGACGGCGGCGATGTCGCCGGAGTAGACGGTCTCGATGTCCTCCCGGTGGTTGGCGTGCATCTGGAGGATGCGGCCGATGCGCTCCTTCTGCTTCTTGGTGGAGTTCAGCACGGAGGTGCCGGTGTTCAGCACGCCGGAGTAGACCCGCACGAAGGACAGACGGCCCACATAGGGGTCGGTGGCGATCTTGAAGGCCAGAGCGGAGAAGGGGGCGTTGTCGTCGGCGGGACGCTCGTCCGCCTCGTCGGTGTCAGGGTTGACGCCCTGAATGGCGGGGATGTCGATGGGGGAGGGCATATAGTCCACAATGGCGTCCAGCAGCTTCTGGACCCCCTTGTTCTTGTAGGAGGTGCCGCACACCACGGGGACCATCAGGTTGTCGATGGTGCCCTTGCGGATGGCCTTGCGGATCATGTCCTCGGGGACAGGCTGCTCGTCCAGCACCAGCATCATGATCTCCTCGTCGATATCCGACACGGCGTCCAGCAGCTTGGTGCGGTACTCCTGGGCCTTCTCCATCATGTCGGCGGGGATCTCCTCCACCCGCATGTCCTTGCCCAGGTCGTCGTAGTAGATGTCGGCCTTCATCTCCACCAGGTCGATGATCCCCTTGAAGGTCTCCTCCGTGCCGATGGGCAGCTGGATGGGGACGGCGTTGCACTTGAGCCGGTCATGGATCATGTCCAGCACGTGGTAGAAGTCGGCGCCCATGATGTCCATCTTGTTGACATAGATCATCCGGGGGACCTTGTAGTGGTCGGCCTGACGCCAAACGGTCTCGGACTGGGGCTCCACGCCGCCCTTGGCGCACATGACGGTAACGGAGCCGTCCAGCACGCGCAGGGAGCGCTCCACCTCTACGGTGAAGTCCACGTGACCCGGGGTGTCGATGATGTTGATCCGGGTCTGGGGGAACTGGGTCTTGGTGCCCGTCCAATAGCAGGTGGTGGCGGCGGAAGTGATGGTGATGCCGCGCTCCTGCTCCTGGGCCATCCAGTCCATGGTGGCGGTACCCTCGTGGGTCTCGCCGATCTTGTAGTTGACGCCGGTGTAGTAGAGGATACGCTCGGTGGTGGTCGTCTTGCCCGCGTCAATGTGGGCCATGATGCCGATGTTGCGCGTATTCTCCAGAGATACTTTTCTAGGCATACTGTTTTTGCTCCTTCGTTACCAGCGGTAGTGAGCGAACGCCTTGTTGGACTCGGCCATCTTGTGGGTGTCCTCGCGCTTCTTCACCGCGGAGCCGGTGTTGTTGGCCGCGTCCATAATCTCGCCGGCCAGCCGCTCCTTCATGGTCTTTTCGCCCCGGTTGCGGGCGTAGGTGGTCAGCCAGCGCAGACCCAGGGTCTGCCGGCGCTCGGGCCGGACCTCGATGGGCACCTGGTAGGTGGCGCCGCCCACGCGGCGGGCCTTGACCTCCAGGGAAGGCATGATGTTCTCGAGCGCCTGGGTATAGACCTCCATGGGCTCCTTGTCGGTCTTGTCCTTGATGATGTCAAAGGCTCCGTAGACGACCTTCTGCGCCACGCCCTTTTTGCCATCCAGCATGATGCTGTTGACAAGCTTAGTAACCAGGACGGAGTTGTAAAGCGGGTCGGGTAAAATCTCCCGCTTGGGTACATTTCCTCTTCTGGGCACTTTGCTTCCCTCCTTCTTATATAAATAGAAATCATAGGTACTCGTCATGAAATTCATGGCGTGTAATGCCTGTCCGAGGTTTCCCCATATATATGGTTAAACGCCCGGCAAGGCTTTTGCCTTGCGCGTACGCACAATGCAAGTTAAGGTGTGAAGAATTATTTCTTCTTGGCTCCCTTGGGCCGCTTGGCGCCGTACTTGGAGCGGGCCTGCATACGGCCGTTGACGCCCTGGGTGTCCAGAGTGCCGCGGATGATGTGGTAGCGCACGCCGGGCAGGTCCTTGACACGGCCGCCGCGGATCATCACGACGCTGTGCTCCTGAAGATTGTGGCCCACGCCGGGGATATAGGCGGTGACCTCCATCCCGTTGGTCAGCTTCACACGGGCGATCTTACGAAGAGCCGAGTTGGGCTTCTTGGGGGTGGAAGTACGCACGGCGGTGCAGACGCCTCTCTTCTGGGGAGAGGGCAGATCGGTGCTCCGGTTCTTCAGGGTGTTCAGACCGTGCTGAAGAGCGGGGGAGGTGGACTTGTACGCCGCCATCGTGCGGCCCTTGCGCACCAGCTGGTTAAAGGTAGGCATGAGTGGGTTTCCTCCTTTCCTCAATTCTGCCCCGTGTCGGGGCGTAATATATATTTTAACAAATTTGGGATTTTTTATCCCTCTTTTGTTAAAACCGAAGCGTTCGTGCGAAATGTGCCTGTAACGTGTGTAGGGCGCGACGACCCGGCGCGCCGCCCTGAGACCACATCCCGCTATCGTACGGCGCGCCGGGGTCGTCGCGCCCTACAGTCAAAAAGGCAGATCATTTCAGCAAAACCGCCACCGCGGCCCCTACGGCGATGCCGCAGGACTGGCCCAGCTCCTTCATGGTGGGCGCCTGGCTCACCGGCACCTGCCGGTTGACCGCCTCCTGGACCAGGGGCTGGAGCAGGCGGGGGTCGGCGTCCATGGCCATATACAGCCTGGCCGCCCGGCCATCTTTCAAGGCCCGCTTGACCTGTTTGGCTCCAACCACCCTATTGGAGCCGCTGAGCTCTGGAATCATATCGGCAACCCTCCCTTTCCCCTGCGCGGGGAACCTCATCGGGTAAAAGGGCACAGTGCCCCTACCGCCACGAAATGATATTATACCATCCCGCTGTCCTCCCGTCAAGGACGAACTGCCGGAATCCTTCCAAAAAAATCTCAAAAATATACAACCGCGGCCCCCGGTTTTCGTCTATATTGGTAACCACACTTGAAAGGAGAATTTTTATGAAGCAAGCTCTTTCCCTTCTCCTGGCCGCTGTTCTGGGGCTCGGACTGCCGTCCGGCTGCTCCCAGGCCTCCGCCGCCAGAGAGCTCACCGCGTCCAAATTATCCGCTAGTCCGTCTGAGAGCGCGGAGGTCAACAGCGCCCTGTCCAACTTCGGTCTGGAGCTGCTGCAAAGGAGCCGGGAGGCGGACAAAGCCTCCACCCTGATCTCTCCCCTGTCCGTGGCCCTGGCCCTGTCCATGACCGCCAACGGGGCGGAGGGGGAAACCCTGGCCCAGTTCCAGAAGGTCCTGGGGGGCGGCGTGGACCTGGTGGAGCTGAACGGGGCCTGTGTCCAGCTGACGCGGGACTATCAAAGCCTGGGCGGCTCCACCAAATGCTCCATCGCCAACAGCCTATGGCTGGACCCGGACGGCCAGATCAAGGACGAATTTGTAGGCAAGTGCCTGGGCGTCTTTGACGCCCAGGTCTTTCAGGGGGAGCTGTCCGCCCCCGGGATTGTGGGCGGCCTGAACGGCTGGGTGTCGAAGCACACCAACAAGCTGATCCCCAAGATCATCGACCAGCCCTTCCCCGAGGAGACCGCCTGTCTGCTGGTCAACGCCCTCTATCTGAAAAACAAGTGGCTCAGCGAGTTCGACCCCCTGTCCACCAGCGAGATGGATTTTCACCATGAGGACGGCTCCGACAGCCGGGTGGAGTACTTGCAGAAATTCAACACAGAGCTGTCCTACCTCGAAGGGGAGGGGGCTCAGGGCGCGGTCCTGCCCTACGACGACGGACGGCTGGCCTTTTTCGTCCTCCTGCCCGACCTGTACCCAGATTCCCCGGAGTTTGGCAAATGGCTGAGCAATTTGGATGGAAGCGGCCTGACCCAGCTCATCAACAACCGGGAGGACGCCCTGTTTCTCCGTTTCTCCATGCCCAAGTTCGAGGCGGAGTGGAGGGGCAATCTGGAAAAAATCCTGCCCCTTATGGGGCTGGAGGACGCCTTTGTCAACGGCGTGGCCGACTTTTCCAGCATGGGCGAGAACCCCAATGGCTACTATATCTCTCAGGTGGTCCACGCCGCGAAAATCCAGGTCAACGAGAAGGGCACCGAGGCGGCCGCCGCCACGGTGGTGGACGCGCCCGCCGGTGCTGCCCCGCCGCCGCCGGAGGGAATCACCCTCGTCCTGGACCGGCCCTTCCTCTACGGCATCGTAGACCTGTACACCGGCGTGCCCCTGTTCCTGGGGACCTATGAATGATATCCGCCGTTCCGGGCATACTCTCCTGTACTCAATATAAGGAGGTATCCCATGAAGGTCCATGTCAACGCCAACTGTATCAGCTGCGGCCTGTGCGTCAGCCTGTGTCCCAACGTCTTTCACATCACCGAGGGCGGCACCGCCGGCGTCTACAGCCAGGAGGTGGCCCCCGAGCTGGAGGCCCAGGTCCAGGAGGCCGCAAGCAGCTGCCCGGTGAGCGCCATTGAGGCGGGCTGACCGCCTCTCAAGTAAAAACACTGCAAAAAGCTGAGGCGGGGCAAGCCCCGCCTCAGTTTTTTATGCTATTCCATCCCCCGCAGGTCCAGATTCAGGTCCACATCGCCCTTGATTCCCGCCGCCGTTCCGGTGTGGGTATACTGCCACAGGTCGAAGCGGTAATAGAAATCCGGCCTGACTCCATATTCCGCCAGCCAGAGGTCGTAGTCGGCGAGCTCCCGCAGGTCATAGCGGAGATATGCCTGGGTCTGATTGAAGTAGACCGCCGGACGCAGGCCGGCCTTCTCCACCCGCTTGCAGAAGGCCACGGCGCAACGGGTCAGGGCGGCCCCGTCCAGCCCGTCGGTACGGGCGTTCTCGCCGGGGGTGATGGGCTCCCAGTCAAAGGCCACGGGGTAGGTAATCTTCCTGCCCCCCAGGGCCTCCAGGATGTAGTCGGCCTCCTCCTCGGCCTCCTCGGGGGTGATGGCCTGGGAAAAGAAATAGACCCCCACCTCCAGACCGGCATCCAGCGCCCCCTGGAGGTTTTGGGCAAAGGTCTGGTCGGGGAACAGCCCGCCTTCGGTGTACCCCCGGTAGCCCACCCGGAGAATGGCAAAGTCGATGCCGTCCGCCGCCACGGCGGGCCAGTCCACCTCCCCCTGATAGATGGACACATCCACCCCGGTCTTGGCCCGTTTGCCGTCCTTCTCATAGGTCAGGCGGCCCTGGTCGTCCACGGTAAAGGCGGAGCGGTCGTAGGGGTTGAGGGGCATTCCCTCCAAGGCGGTCAGGGTCCGGTCCCCAAAGCGGAAGGTGACGGGCTCCTCTGTGGACGGTGAGGGGGCGGGCGGCTCCTCCGCCTGCTCCGGCCGCAGCGCAACGAACAGCGCGGCAATGGACACGATCAGGGCCAGGGCTGAGAGGATCAGGGGGAGGTCGACCTGCACCTGGGAACTCTGACGCTCTTTCCGCCGCCGGGGCGCTTCCCGCCTTCCCCGCGTCTCCCGGTGCTCCCGCTCTTCCAGTTCCTCCCGCTGAGTGGGCTGTTCGTTCATAAGCGCTCTCCTCCATGCTTCGACGGTTTTTCTTATCTTACCACAAAACCGCCTACGCCGCAAGGGCTTGTAAAAATAGGGGGCGTCCAAGCAAAGAGTTACAGGAAGTCAACGAGAGAAACTGGTTTCTTCCGGATACGCATACTGTTTCAGAGCTATTGTGTAATATATTCCGTACTCCTTACACTTGCTTGGACACGCCCTTTTCCACCCGCTCCAACGCTTGCGGAGGCTGTCGGATTTTGGTATAATGGCGGTGCTGCCCTGCCCTGTCCAATCTGGCAACAGAGAGGAGGTGGGGCCATGGAAGTTCTCACTAATTTTTTGGTGTCGGTCGCAGCGGGCGTACTTTGTTACTACATCTGCAAGTGGCTTGACCAGCACTGATCAGGACAGCGAGCCCATCCACAGCAAAAGCGGACCCCCGGAGAGGTAGGATCTCTCTGGGGGTCCGCTTTTTTGCGTGAAACCATGGTCGTTCTCACTCAGCTCATGGCTGTCGCTATTATATCACATTCCCTCTGTCCCTGCAAGGGACAATTTTCCCGCGGGAGCGTCTTATTGCATATCTTATCAGGATAGCTAAGCGTTCTGTAGGGGCGGCTATTAGCCGCCCGTTCTATAGCAAAACCCAAATCCCCTAGAGGAGCGGGCGGATAATATCCGCCCCTACAATAAAACCTGAAAAATGGGCGTTCTCTTTCACCGCCGCTCCCGGTTGTCGGAGCGGCCCACCAGGTAGTCCAGGCTGACGTCGAAGAAGTCAGCGAAGGCGATCAGTCCTTTTAGGTCAGGCGTTCTGGTGGCGTATTCATAGGCCTGGTAGGAGTTCAGAGCCAAATCGAACTGCTCCGCCATCTCCCGCTGCTTCAACCGGCGCTCATTTCTGAGAAGCTTTAGCCGGTCACATAATTCCGCCATATTTTTACCTCCAGACGGCTTGACTTTTACCATCATAACGAGTATAATTATAACCACAATCTGATGGTAATAGGAGTGATAAAATGCAGGACCTACTTTCCAAACTGCTGTGGTATAACAGCGAGATATCCGCTCAGGCGGTACAGCTCCGCCGGAGTCTGCCCGGCTATGGCGCCGCCAAACGCAGCTATGACGAAGCCTCCGAACAGCTCCGGGCTGTTGTGGGGTATGAGCTGTATGACCAGTACATCACCCGGCTGGGCGCCCTCCTGGAGTACGAAAATCTGTCCTATTACGCCCTGGGGCTCGGCCTGCGGGAGGCCTTTGTCCGGGAGCTCTGCATGTAGCGCTCACCGGTCGTAGCCGATGTATTTCTCCAAAATATCCAGGGGGACGGCGCTGTTTTCCTCCTCGCCGATCTTGACGAAGCCGTGCTTTTGATAGAACCGCTGGGCCCGCTGGTTATAGGGGGCGCACCGCAGGCGG
The DNA here is from genome assembly GCA_000492175.2 of Firmicutes bacterium ASF500. Taxonomy (NCBI): domain Bacteria; kingdom Bacillati; phylum Bacillota; species Firmicutes bacterium ASF500. Next base: position 2,903,819 of record CP097573.1, read on the forward strand.
AGCTTGTCCCGGCCCATGGGCCGGAAGATGGCCACCGCCTGACCGATAAGCTGGACGCCCAAGCCGTACCCCCGGCGCTGGGGGACGATGTAGCAGAAGGGGATATACCCGGCGTTGTCCGCCTGATACCGCTCCCCGTCCAGCTGGAGGACGCCGGCGATCTGGTCCCCGGCCATAGCCACGGTCACCCCCCAGGGGGTCTGGGACAGGCAGTCCTCCGCTCCCCGGAGGAAGGCTTCCCCGTCGAAGGGGACCTCCGTCCCATGGGTGCAGGTCCAGGCGTCCCGGCGGGCCTCCAGATAGACCTCCCGCTCCTTCTCCCAGTCGATGGGCCGGTACCAGAGGTTGATATCCACCTTCTTGCTCCCGTCCCTGCGCCACCAGGCCTGCCGGGCCAGGGTGGAGATCTCCTCGGGCAGGTGGGAGTTGTCCAGCTCATAGTCGATGGTCAGCCGCTCCCCGTCGAAGGCCAGCTTGGTCACCGCCGTGTTGTCCCCGTGGGGGACCGAGGGCCAGTCCGCCTCGGGCAGTCCCTTGATTCGGGAGAGCAGCTGGCGGATGGCCATACCGTGGCTGAACAGGGCGATGGTCTGATCGGGGTACTGGGCCGCGATGCGGCGCACCGTCCCCTCCAGCCGGTCCCCCAGCTGATGGAAGCCCTCCCCGTTGGGAGCCTGCCAGGTGGGGTCGTCGGTGTCAAAGCGGGTCAGCTCCTCCAGGAAGTCGTGCCGGGCCTGCCCCCAGGTCACATCCTCCCAGTCCCCCAGATTGATCTCCCGCAGGCCGGGGGCGGTGTTCAGGGGCAGGTTCTTCGGTATGTAGACGGCCCGGGCGGTGGTCATGGTGCGGTACAGGTCGCTGGACCAGACCGCGTCAATCTGGATGTCCTGGAACCGCTTTTCCAGCGCTTTGATCTGGGCAAAGCCGTTGTCTGTGATGAGCGCGTTGTACCAGCCGTGGATCCGGCGGTACAGGTTGCCCTCCGCCTCGGCGTGGCGGATGAGATAGATGGTTGTCATGGGATCAGTCCTTTTTCATTTCAAAGTGAATCAGCAGGGACAGCAGGGCCCGCAGGAGAATCACCGCCCCCAGGACCATCAGCTCGTTCAGGTCCCGGACCAGCACGGTCTTTAAAATCTCGGCGGCCATTTTAAATTCCAGACTGGTGGCAAGTCCCTCGGCCAGCTGGAATTTGATATTTTTTGGGGTGCGGGTGACCATCCCCACGCAGTACAGCCAGAAGGCATGGACCGCGGTGACGGCCACCACGAAAATGCCCATCAGCTCACAGGCGGAGATGATGGTGGGCAGACACTGCTCAATGATGTGTTCCAGCACAGGGACACCCTTCCTTCCTTTTTCACGGTCCACCTATAGGGGCGAACAGGACACACCCCGGCGTCACCAGGGCTTCACCCCTCCGGTGAGCTCCGACACGGCGGACAGCCCCTGATGGGCGGCGATCTCCGCCAAACCGTCCCGGACCTTCAGGGGGGCGAAGGGGTCGGCGAACAGGGCGGTGCCCACCGCCACGGCGGAGGCCCCGGCCAGCATCAGCTGAGCTCCGTCCTCCCCCTTGGACACGCCCCCCATGCCCAGGATGGGCAGGGAGACCGCCTGGGACACCTCCCACACCATCCGCACCGCCACCGGCAGTACGGCGGGGCCGGACAGCCCTCCGGTGTTCATCCGCAGAATGGGGCGGCGGGTGTTTACGTCAATGCGCATCCCCCGGATGGTGTTGATGAGGGACAGGGCGTCCGCCCCGGCTCCCTCCACCGCCTTGGCGATCTCGGTGATATCCGTCACGTTGGGGGACAGCTTCACCATCACAGGCACGCCTCCGGCGTGCTTTTTTGCCTCCTCCGTCACCTCTGCGGCCAGCTCGGGCCGGGTGCCGTAGGCCAGCCCCCCCGCCTTCACGTTGGGGCAGGAGATATTTACCTCGATCATGTCCACCCCGGCGGCGGACAGCTTCGCGCACATAATTCCGTACTCCTCCGGGGTGTTGCCGGAGATGTTGGCGATTACCTTGGTGTCAAATTTCCGCAGGAAGGGCAGCTCTTCGGCAATGAAAGCGTCTACCCCGGGGTTTTCCAGGCCCACGGAGTTGAGAATACCCATGGGGGTCTCGGCAATGCGGGGGGCGGGGTTGCCCGTCCGGGGGTACAGGGTGAGGCCCTTGGCGCAGACGCCGCCCAGCTCCCCCAGGTCATAGAACTGGCTGTACTCCCGGCCGAAGCCGAAGGTCCCCGAGGCCACCACCACCGGGTTTTTCAGCGTCACACCGGCCAGCTTGACGGACATATCAGGCATCCCAGTCCACCTCCTCCGCGTTGAACACCGGGCCGTCCTTGCACACGTGCCTGACGCTCCCGTCCTTCATGCCGCAGGAGCACACCAGGCACGCCCCCACGCCGCAGCCCATCCGCTCCTCCATGGACACCTGGCAGGGCACGCCGAACTCGGCGGAAACCTTCGCCACGCTTTTCAGCATAGGCTTGGGCCCGCAGGCCAGGACGGCGGTGTAGCTCCGGTCCCGTTCCAAGATGTCCCGGACCTGGGCGTCCACAAAGCCGTGACGGCCCAGCGTGCCGTCGTCGGTACAGATATAGGTCTGCTCACAGTGGTCCTGGAACCGGCTGGTGACGGCGGGAAAGGCCTTGGCCCCTGTGCGGAAGCCCAGCACCGCCGTCCGGGGCCATTGCAGGCATTCCCCGTATTGCATCAGCGGCGGGACGCCGATGCCGCCCCCCACCAGGAGGTAGCGTCCCGGCTGAGCGGCGTCAAAGCCATTGCCCAGGGGGCCCATCACATCCAGCTCGTCCCCCACCTTCCTCCGGGACAGCCATTCCGTGCCCTCTCCCCGGACCTCGAAGATCAGGGTGGCCAGGTCCTCCGGCTCGTCCGGCACGGCGCAGGCCACCGAAATGGGGCGGCGGAGCAGCTGGCCGTCTCCGCATTTGATATGCAGGAACTGCCCGCCCCGCAGGCCGTGCTTCTCCACCATCTTACCGACTTCCAACACCATCCAGAAGGTAACGGCGTCCAGCTGGGTCATTTCAACAATTCTGCACTTGCTCTCTATGTTCATGGGGGATCACCCTCCGCGTAAGTTTTGTTTGATGGCCCTGGGGTCAATAAACTTGGGGTTCATAAATTTTACCTGTCCGCACTGCTCGCACTGGAACACCGCCAGCTCCATAGCCCCGGCGATGATGTTGGGCCAATCGCCCGTAAAGAAACCCTGGCGTCCCAGCTGGAACTCGGACACGCTCACCGGCGTCATGGGCTGGCCGCAGCAGCTCATCAGCTTTCCCAGGCGCTCCTGCTCGGCGTTTATCTCGTCCAGCTCCTTCTGTTCCCGCTCCAGAAAAGCCTGGACAAGCTCTGGCTCAACAGGACTGCCCTTCTCCACCAGGTCCCGGCACCGCAGCGCCTGCGGCGCGTCTTGATACTTCTTCCGGCAGTCCTGACACACCGGCTGGCTGATGTTTCCGCACACAAGGCTGTCGTTGAACAGCCCCAATTTCTTGCCGCAAAACGCGCATTGCTCCGCCATAGGCAAACTCCTTTCGCCGTTACACGATGGTCACAAACTGCTTGATGTCGTCCCGCATTTTGAGGGCGGCGTTCCGGGCGGCCTGGGCGAAGTCGCGGCCGTCGCCGCCGGTCTTCTGCCAGGCGCACATGATGCCCCGGGAGGAATTCACGATAGCCCCGTGGCCGTATTTGTCAAAGGCGAACTTCACATCCTCCGCCGTGCCCCCCTGGGCGCCGTAGCCGGGGACCAGGAAGAAGGTCTTTTCCAGCCGCTTGCGCAGGGCCCGGATGTCGGAGGGGTAGGTGGCCCCGGTGACCGCCCCGGCCATGGTGTAGCCGTATTTGCCCTCAGTCCCGGCGGCGATGCGCTCGTTGAGGTCGCCCATCACCTCATACACCTGCCGGTCCCCGGCGAGGATATCCTGGAGCTCCCCGGAGCCCGGGTTGGAGGTTTTCACCAGCACAAACACGCACTTGTCCTCCCCCTTGGCCGCCTCCAGGAAGGGCTTGATGGAATCGGAGCCCATGTAGCCGTTGAGGGTGACGCAGTCGGCATCGAAGCTCTTGAACTGCCCCCCCTCGATCTTCGCCCCGGACAGCCAGCCCTCGGCGTAGGCGGCGGCGGTGGAGCCGATGTCCCCCCGCTTGATGTCGGCGATGACAAAGAGGCCCTTCTCCTTGGCGTAGCGAATGGTGCGCTCCAGTACCTCTATCCCCTGCCAGCCCAGGTTCTCATAATAAGCCGCCTGGGGCTTTACCGCCGGGACGATGTCGCACAGGGCGTCGACCAGCCCTGTGTTGAACTGCCAGATGGCCTCCGCCGCCCCCTTGAGCCCTACGCCGTGCTCCTCAAAGGCGGCTGCGCGGATGTGCTCCGGCACATACTCAATGCGGGCGTCCAGCCCCGCCACGGTGGGATTCTTCATCGCTCGGATTTTATCCTGTAAAACGTCAAATGACATTTGTCTCATTCCCTTCCGAATTTATGCTCTCTTCTGTGTAGGGCGTGACCACCGGGCACGCCGTTTTTCAGGGTATGTAGGTCCTCCCAATACGGCGCGCCCCGCGATTCGGCGTTATACCCCGTCCCGATAAATGACCTCGCCCTTGACGATGGTGTATTTCACCCGGCCCTTGACCCTTCGGCCGGCAAAGGGGGTGTTGCGGGCCTTGGATGCGAAAAGGAGGGGGTCCACAGTCCACTCCTCGTCCGCGTCGAAGATAACCAGGTCGGCGGTAGCGCCCAAGGACATATGTCCCCGTGCCAGGCGGAGCAGGTCGGCGGGGTTGGTGGACATCCGCTGAATGATGGCGGGAAGCTCCATTTTCCCGGTGTGGTACAGCTGCGTGAGGGTCACGGCCAGGCCGGTTTCCAGGCCGATCATCCCGCTGGGGGCCCGGCTGAGGGGGCGGGACTTCTCGTCCACCGAATGGGGGGCGTGGTCGGTGGCAATCACGTCGATGGTGCCGTCCTTCAATCCGGCGATGATGCCCTGGACATCCTTCTGGGTGCGCAGGGGCGGGTTGACCCGGGCCATAGCACCCATATTCAAAACCTCGTCCTCGGTGAGGGTGAAGTACTGGGGGCAGGTCTCGCAGGTGATAAGCACCCCCTTTTTCTTCATCCTGCGGATGATGTCCACGCTCTTGGCGGTGGAGACGTGGCAGATATGGACCCGCCCGCCGGTCTCCTCGGCCAGCATGGCGTCCCGCATGACCATAATCTCCTCGGCGATGGCGGGCCTGCCCTCCAGCCACAGCTGGCGGGAGACGCTGCCCTCGTTCACCGCCCGCCCGGCCACCATGGAGGTGTCCTCGCAGTGGCACAGCACGGGCAGCTCCAGCTGCCGGGCCCGGATGAGGGTGTCCCGCATCAGGTTGGCGTTGTCCACGTTGCTCCCGTCGTCGGACAGGGCGACGGCCCCCGCCTGCTTCAGTGCCTCGGCGTCGGTGGGCTCCTCCCCCCGCAGGCCCTGGGAGAGAGCGGCGATGGGATACACCCCCACCCCGTTGGCCTCCTTGGCCCGGTTATAGACATAGGATACCAGCTCCGGGCAGTCGATGGCGGGGCTGGTGTTGGCCATACAGGCCACCGAGGTGACGCCCCCCCGGGCGGCGGCGGCGCAGCCGGTGATAATGTCCTCCTTATAGGTCAGGCCCGGGTCCCGGAGATGGACGTGCATATCCACCAGTCCCGGGGACACAAACAGCCCCGCGGCGTCAATCACCTGGTCCGCCTCACAGTCCAGCCCGTGCTCCATCAGACTGATCCGTCCATTTTCCACCAGAACGTCCTGCATCAGGACCGTCCCCGTCACCGGATGGATCACTCTGCCATTCAGAATCAAAAGTCTCATACGCTTCCTCCGGAAATTTTTTTATCTCCTCTTCTCCCCAACGCGCCGCCGATACCGGCGCATAGTCACCTTATATTAAATTATAGCGGAAGATGCAGGATTTAGCAACGTTTTTTTCGAATTTTCGGGGCAAGCTATCCGCAGCGGAGAGGAAGTTTCCTTCTCCGGGAAAAAGGAGGGAAAAATATGTGCGATAGCTCCTACAGCTGCCACGGGACCGGCGCGTTTCTCATGGGCGCGGTGGCCGGTATGGCCGCCGGCGCAGCCCTGAACGCCGCTATGACGCCGTCCTCCACCCGCCAGATCAAGCGGGCCGCTCACAGGGCCGCCAAGCGGGTCAACGAGGCCGTGGACCACCTGGCCGACGCGATGGATATGTAGACAGACACAGCGTCCCGACGGCACGACCGGCGGGACGCTGCTATCATCTGTCAGTCAAGGGCGGGCGGCGGGAAGCCCCCGCTTTGGGCAATTTGAATCAAATTGCGGGTGATCCGCCCGGTGAGCCCCCAAATGGCCCGCCCCTGCCAGGGGTAGACGGGGACGTTCTCATGTCCTAGCTGCCACTGGTAGTCCCGGGGGATACCGATGAGCTCATAGGGGAAGCTCTCCGCCGGGGTGGGGATCAGGTCGTACTCATAGACGATGGACTCCGCCTCCAGCAGGTGGGACAGGGGGACGAAAAACACCTGGTCCACCTCGGCGGGGCTGGGGCGCATATCCGCCAGGGCGGCGGCATCCACCAGGCCCAGGACGGGCTGCATCAGGAAGCTGGCCCGGTGGGCGATGAAGTCCAGCCGGCCCAGCAGCTGGATTTTCTCCGGCGGAATGGACAGCTCCTCATAGGTCTCACGCAGGGCGCACTCCTCGGGGGTCTCCCCCGCCTCCATCCGGCCCCCGGGGAAGCAGACCTCCCCCGGCTGACGGCGCAGCGTCCTGGCCCGGACCTCATAGAGCAGATGGAGCGCCCCGTCCCGCTCCACCAGCGGTACCAGCACCGCGTAGGTCCGGCGGGAATCCATCAGGCCGGGGGTGCGGGCCCGCAGGGCGCGTGCCAGGGCGTTCAGGTCAAAGCTCATAACAGCTCCGCCAGCCGCGCGTTCAGGGCGGCGTATAACTGCCCCACGTGAAAGCCGTCCAGCAGGCGGTGGTTCAGCTCCAGGCTGAGGCTGAGGGTGGTCCGGCCGTCCCGCTCCTCCCAGCGGCCCCAGGAGACCCGGGGGATGGTGTCGGAGGGGTCCGCATTCCGCTCGTTGGTCAGGCCGGTGATGGGAAACCAGGGCAGGCAGGTGAAATAGACCTCCTGGTCCGCGTCCCAGTCCCCGGCGGTGATGAACTCGGTCTGTTGGGCGGACGCCTCCTTGGCCCGGGCGCAGAAGTCCGCCATATCCTCCCCGGCGGGGAGGGTCACAATGTGAAACAGCTCGCTGCCCGGCTTCAGGTCGGTGAAGCTGGGCACCAGCCGGTCGTGGCGGACGATGGTCCCGTTCCGGTCCCGGAGGCGGAAGGCCTCCACGTCGTCCATCGCCCGGGTGACCTGATAGACCATCGCAGGGTAGAAAGGCAGACGGCGCTCCTTCACACAGGCCCGCAGGGCGGTCACGTCCACCGGGAAGGTGAGGGAGTAGAAGGGCTGGGACATGGGGGCGAAAAAGCGGTAATGTCCCTCTCTGGGCCAGGCTCCGCGGTCGATGATCTCCATGCTTACATCCTCTCCGGGGCGGTGACCCCAAGCAGGTTCAGGCCGTTGGCCAGCACGGCCCGGGCGGCGTCGGCCAGCTTGAGCCGGGCGGCCTGGAGGCAGGGGTCGTCCACCATACAGCGGCATGCGTTGTAGAAGCGGTGGAAGTCGCCGGCCAGGGCGGTGAGATAGCGGTTGACGCGGCTGGGGTCGTAGTCCCGGGCGGCCAGATGGAGCTCCTCGGGGTACTGGGCCAGGGATTTGATCAGGGCCAGCTCCTCGGGCTGGGTGAGAACGCGGGCGTCGATCTGCCCGGCGGAACACACCTGCGCGCCGCTCTCCTCCATGCGGGCCAGCAGGGAGCAGATGCGGGCATGGGCGTACTGGACATAGTACACCGGGTTCTCGCTGTCCTGGCGGACGGCCAGGTCCAGGTCGAAGTCCAGGGGGCTGGAGCTGGCCCGGTTGTTGAAATAGTACCGGGCGGCGTCTACGCTGATCTCATCCAGAAGGTCGTGGAGGGCGATGGCCTTGCCCGTCCGCTTGGACATGCGCACCGGCTTGCCGTCCTGGAGGAGGTTGACCAGCTGCATCAGCACGATCACCAGCCGGCGGGAGCCGTCCAGCCCTAAGCCGTCCAGCGCCGCCTGGAGCCGGGCCACATGGCCGTGGTGGTCGGCCCCCCAGATGTTGATGGCCAGGTCGAACCCCCGCTCCTCCAGCTTGTTCCGGTGGTAGGCGATGTCGGCGGCGAAGTAGGTGTAAAAGCCGTTGGCCCGGCGGAGCACGTCATCTTTCAGGTCCAGCTTGTCCGCCTGCTCCTGACTCTTGCCCTCGGCCATATATTTTTTCTTCAACAGCTCGGTGGTATTCAGCCAAAGGGCCCCGTCCTTCTCATAGGTCCAGCCCTTTTCGGTGAGGAGCTGCACCGTATCGGCCACAAAGCCGCTGTTATGGAGGGAGGACTCCAGAAACCACTGGTCGTACTCAATACCGTACTTTTTCAGGTCGGCTTTCATCTTGGGGATGTTCCGCTCCAGGCCGAACTGGGCGATGGCAAACAGCTCATCCTGCTCCGGCTCGTTGAGGCCGGCGTCGCCGTACGCCTCATAGTATGCCTGGGCCAGCTCCTTGATATCCTCCCCCTGGTAGCCGTCCTCGGGGAAGGGGAGGGTATCGTCCTTCCAGACAATCTGCTGGTAGCGGGCGTAGATAGACCGGGCAAACTTGTTGATCTGGTTGCCCGCGTCGTTGACGTAGAACTCCCGCCACACCTTCCAGCCGTCCCGGGCCAGGACGTTGGCCAGGGTGTCGCCCAGCACACCCCCCCGGGCGTTGCCCATGTGCATGGGGCCGGTGGGGTTGGCGGAGACAAACTCCACCATCACTTTTTTCCCCGCCCCTTCGTTGCCGGAGCCGTAGGCGGGCCCCTCCGTCTCCACGGCGGACAGCACCTCGCCGTACCACTTGGGGCCCAGGGTGAAGTTTAAAAAGCCGGGACCGGCGATCTCCGCCTTGCTGAAATAGCTGCCCTCCAGCTCCAGGTGGTCCACAATGGCCTGGGCGATGGCCCGGGGGGCCATATGGAGGGCCTTGGCCCCTGCCATAGCGAAGGAGGAGGCGTAGTCCCCGTGGGAGGTGTCCTTGGGAATCTCAATGGTGGCCCTCACCGCCTCCCCCCCGGCGGGCAGAGCCCCCGAAGCGGCGGCGGCCTGATAGGCCGCCTGAGTCAGCGCGGCCACCTGCTCCCTGGCGGACTGGATCATGTTTGTCATGTTATATCACCTTTTCTCTGTTGTAAAACTTACGTAATGTAGGGCAAGGGCTCTGCCCTTGCCTGATCGGGTACCGCCCTTGGGAAATGGCAAGGGCAGAGCCCTTGCCCTACATGATGTGAGCCCTTACTGCTTCAAGCTCTCCAGGCCCTTCTCGGCCTCCTTCACGCTGATACGGAAGACGTTCCGGCCGGCCAGAGCGTGGTCGATCTCAATAAAGTAGTCCACCTCGATGTCGCCCCCCCGGTCGCTGAGCTCAGCCAGGAGATGACGGGTATTCACACCCACCGACATCGCGCCATAGGGTGTATTGTACACCGACAGGTGGCGGCGCCCCTCCTGGAACACCAGCTGGGAGTTAAACTCCCCCACCCGCATCAGGGTGACCTGCTCCCCGTCCACCTGGATGGTGGTCAGGGTGCCGTCCAGGCCGGTGAGCTCGCTCTCCTGATAGGACAGGGTGTAGCCCGTCCCGTCCCGGGCCAGCCGTCCGGCGGTAACCAGCTCCACCGCGTCGGGCAGAGCGCCCTCATACTGCTGCATCCCCTTGATGGAGATGACCACTTCCTTTTCCATGGGGGACCCTCCATTCGCTGTGTCATTTTTTGGCTCCGGCGGCGGAATGGCCGGTAGTCGGAGGTATTATACACAGTTTGGGAGCGGCTGTAAAGGGGCAAGAGTATTGTATGTCATTTTGCCTGAAAAAACAAGGGATTTTGCCGTGTTTCTCCATTTGACAAATTGGAAATGGAGGCTATAATGCTATATGAACATTCGATTCCTGGAAAGGAGACTCCCCCATGAATTTGGAATTGAGTAAAAAGCAGTTTCGCCGCCTGCTGGACCTGGCCTATATCGGAAACTGGATCTTAAATTCTACCCGGGGGAACGACCGGTTCGCCGACTATGACGAGGTGGAAAGCCTCCTCTTCGGCCGGGCCGCCGTGGAGGGAATGCCCCAGCTGGCCGAGCTGTACCAGGGTGAGATCGTCCCCTCCCGGGCCTTCGTGGAGGGAGGCATTCACGAGGCCATCGTGGAGTATGAGAACAACGTCTTTTTCGAGATCCTGGCCGAGGACCTGGCCCGCCGCGACATGGACGACGCGCCCATTGACGAGGACAACTACGCCGAGCTCACCAGCCGCATCGATGCCTATATCGCCGAGTTTGAGGAGCACGGCACCGACAACATTCTGGTGGACATTGAGGACTGACCGGGGCCCCGCGGAAACGCGGGGCTTTTTCCCCATTTTGGGAACCTTTTCTTTTGGGATGCGTCTATTAGGGATAAGAGGCTATCTCTTTTATAAAATGTGGTTATCCCTTTTAATCAGCCAGAGGAAAAGGCCGGATTATGGGATATGCCGGAGAATATAATCAGGCCATGAACCCAAAAAGGAGGGAAAGGGTCATGGCAAAGAGTAAGCGGTATCCTCTGGGAACTTTCATGAAAGAGTTTTCCAACGAGGCAAAATGCCGGGAGTACCTGGCAAATCTGCGGTGGCCGGTCGGGTTTGTCTGCCCTAAATGCGGCTGTCACCACGCTTGCCTGCTATCCAACGGCCGGTATCAATGTGCTGAGTGCCACCACCAGAACTCAGTGACAGCGGGAACGGTGCTCCATAGGACCCATATGCCGCTGACGCAGTGGTTTTTTGCATTCTACTTTGTCAGCCAGGATAAGCGGGGCATCTCAGCCGTTGCGCTGATGTCGGTGCTGGGAACGACTTATAAAACCGCATGGTATATGCTCATGCGTATCCGTACCGCTATGGGTCAGCGGGACAAAATCCATCAGCTCAATGGGAGCATTGAATTTGACGACACCTACTTTGGTGGGCCAACTGTTGGGAAAAAACGGGGCCGGGGTACGGAAAAGGCGAAGGTTTTTGTGGCTGTGTCTTTGGATGAGCGTGGAAATCCTCTCTATACCAAGATGCGGGTCACGCAGAATATCAAGCGGACCTCTGTCAAAAAATTTGCCCAAGCTGCGTTTGTCCAGGGCAGTACGATCCACAGTGACGGTTACGGGAGTTATATCCCGGCTCTGGAGGGCTATGCCCATGAGCACAAACCCTACGCCCCCCATTCGGGCCTGCTCCATTGGCTGCACATCGTAATCAGTAACGCCAAGGCGTTCATCCTGGGTACTTACCATGGCCTGCCTAAAAAGTACCTCCAAGCCTACCTTGACGAATATTGCTTCCGCTTCAGCCGCCGTGACTTTGGCCCCCGCCTCCTGGAGCGCCTGGTCTTAGCTATTGGTGCTTCTGCTTGGCTGAGTTAAAGGGATAACCACATTATAAAATAACAGGAAAGGCCTAATGATTCAATACCGTGAGCTGTCCCCCGGCGAGCTGAGCCCGGAGCTCTTCGCCGCCTTTGTCCGCCGTCAGGTGGTCACCAAATGCTGGCGCAGGGAGGGAGGCAAGTGGGTCATCCGGGAGGACCCGTTTATTGACGACTGGTCGGCAGAGGACATTCAGACCCTGGTCTCCTGCCTGAGCAACACCCTGAACACCGGGGGACTGGTCCAGGCGGCATTTCTCGATGGGGCGCTGAAGGGCTTCGTCTCGGTGGAGCCCGCCCTGTTCGGCGGTGAGCACCGGTATCTGGACCTGTCCAGCATCCATGTGTCCCAGGAGCTGCGGGGCTCCGGAACCGGCAGGGCCCTCTTTTCCGCCGCGGCGGACTGGGCCCGGGCCAGAGGGGCGAAAAAGCTGTACATCTCCGCCCACTCCGCCGTCGAGACCCAGGCCTTCTACCGCAGTCTGGGCTGTGTGGACGCCCAGCTCCCCGACTCCCGCCACATGGAGGCGGAACCCTTTGACTGTCAGCTGGAATACGTTCTCTAAAATCGAGGAGGGACGGCCCGTTGGGCTGTCCCTCCGTTTGTTTGAATACGCCGTCCCCCGAGGGCACCCGCTCTCCGTGGACGGCGGGCCGAGGTCGTCCCGCCCTACAAAGGCCCCCTTGTCCATGCGGCTCCAAAAATTTTATGTGTCTAACGTAAAGAAAGATGTTGCATTTTGCTTTACATATGATATAATGGAGTCAAGAAGAATCAGGGGGTGTCACACATGGCGGCGGTCATGGTCAACTTTCGCATCGACGAAGAGGTGAAAAAGAATATGGAGCAGGCCTGCAAGGAGATGGGGATGAGTATGACCGCCGCGTTTACCGTCTTTGCCACCAAGGTGGGGAAGGAAAAGCGCATCCCCTTTGAAATCACGGCGGCTCCCGCTCCGGCGGTCCCCGTCCGGCGGCGGAGCGGGGAGGTCCCGGAGGAGGCGGACGAGCTGGCCCCCCGTCAGGCCCGGCTGGAGAGACTGTGCGGCCAGGTCCGGCAGTCGCTGACCGCCCTCCACACCGCGATTCCCGCCTCTATCACCGGGCTGTCCATGGAACGCGTCCGCCTCCTGTGTCAGGACGAGCTGAAGGACAAGGCGGCGGGGGTGTCCCGGGCCTGCAAGGACCTGTTTTCCCCCCGGAACGCCGGGGTGCTGGAGCGGAAGGACCTCACCATTCTGGACGAGTACGGCGACAGCCTGGCCACCATCGCGGAGAAGCTGCGGGACCTGGAGAGCTCCCTGATCCCTGCCATGCGGGCCTGTCCGGCGGGGGAGGCCGGAGACTTCGAGCCCTACGAGCGCCGGCTGGCCGAGGTGTCCCAGCGCCTGGGCGGCCTGGCCTCCATCCTGGGGCGGTTTTGGTCCTCCGCCGCCTGCGGAACCGGCGCGCGGGCGGTGCGGACCCGCATCCGTCAGGCGGCGGCTCCGGTGGAGACCCCCTATGTGCGCGCGGCGCTGGAGGGACTGGACGCCCTGGTCCTCCGGCACCAGGGGGCGCTGGAGGGAAAAACCGCCTCCCGGCTGGAGGGCGAGTACCTCAGCGTGCTGGAGCGCACCCTGGAGGAGCTGGTCCAGGCGGAGCGGGAGGGGAGCGGTACCGCCGAAAAAGGGGCCCTCTGCCTGCGGGCCGTCAACGTGCTGTCTCAGGTGATCTCCGACGCCGGACAGCTCCAGCGGGAGTGGAGCCAGCGGAGCCTGGAGGCCGAGGTGGAGGCCATGGAGCGGCTGGCCGCCATGCGGGGAGACATCGGAGGTATGGGAGAGGCGTGAGGATATCCCAAGCCGGTACACAGACCCCGGCTTGTTTATATAAAACATACCCGTGTGTTTATTTTGAAAGGAGGAATCCAAATGCTTGACGCGATCATGCCCTTTATCCCTGTAATTGCCATCGTTCTAGTGCTGCTCTTTATTCTCCTGCTGGGCTATGTCAAGGCTCCGCCCGACCAGGCGTACATCATCTCCGGCCTCAAGAAGGAGAGCAAGGTGCTCATCGGCCGGGCCGGTATCCGCGTGCCCTTCCTGGAGCGCATGGACCGGCTCTATCTGGGCCAGATGACGGTGGACATCAAAACCGAGCAGTCCGTCCCCACCAGCGACTTTATCAACGTCAACGTAGACGCCGTGGCCAAGGTCCGCATCTCCCCCCAGGCGGAGGGGATCAAGCTGGCGGCCAAGAACTTCCTGAACAAGCGCCCCGAGGATATCACCCGTGACTTACAGGACTCCCTCCAAGGCAATATGCGCGAGATCATCGGCACGCTCTCCCTCAAGGAGATCAACACTGACCGGGATTCCTTCTCCGACCAGGTGATGCAGAAGGCCAGCAAGGACATGGATAAGCTGGGGATTGAGATCCTCTCCTGCAACATCCAGAACGTCACCGATGAGAACGGCCTCATCAAGGACCTGGGCGCTGACAACACCAGCCTCATCAAAAAGAACGCCGCCATCGCCAAGGCCCAGGCCGACCGCGACATCGCCATCGCCCAGGCGGAGGCGGAGCGGGAGTCCAACGAGGCCCGGGTCCAAGCGGACACCCAGATCGCCCAGAAGCAGACCGAGCTGGAGATCCGTCGGGCCGAGCTGAAAATCATGGCCGACGGCAAAAAGGCCGAGGCCGACGCCGCCTATGAGATTCAGAGCCAGGAGCAGCGCAAGAGCATTGAGACCGCCACCGTCAACGCGGAGATTGCCAAGACCCAGCGGCAGGCCGAGCTGAAGCAGGTGGAGGTCGAGGTCCAGAAGCAGAAGCTGGAGGCGGAAATTCGGGCTCAGGCCGACGCCGAGCGCTACCGCCAGCAGCAAGAGGCGGAGGCCGCCCTGTTCAAGCGCCAGAAGGACGCCGAAGCCGCCCGCTACGAGCAGGAGCAGAAGGCCCAGGCCGAAATGAAGATCGCCGAGGCCCAGAAATACACCAAGGAACAGGAAGCCGAGGGTATCGCCGCCGTAGGTAAGGCGGAGGCGGAGGCCATCCGGGCCAAGGCCCTGGCTGAGGCCGAGGGTATCGACAAGAAGGCCGAGGCCATGAAGAAGTACGGCGAGGCCGCCGTCATCGAGATGGTCATGCAGGCCCTGCCCGAGATCGCCAAAAACGTGGCCGCCCCCCTGTCCAGGGTGGACAAGATCACCATGTACGGCGAGGGCAACAGCGCCAAGCTGCTGGAGGACATCGTCAGCGGTACCGCCCAGGTCACCGAGGGCATCTCCCAGAGCATGGGCATCGACGTGAAGGCCCTGGTGGCCGGCATGCTGGGCAGCAAGCTGGCCGGAGGCGAGGACAAAACCATTGTCATCCAAACGCCCCCCTCCCCGCCCGCGGACCCCAAGAAGCCCTAATATAACAGACGCGGCGGACCAAGATGGTCCGCCGCGTCAGCTTGTCGAAAAATGGCCTGTCTGGTAATGAAGCCAGATAGGGCACAACGTTAATGAGGAATAAAATGTAGGAGGAGGGTGTGGAGGAAGGCGGAGCAAAGCGCTTTCTGGCTTTCCATCTTGCCAACTTTTTGAGGTTCATGGCAGCAAATTTAAGCCTCACCCAGTTGGAAACCTGGGCCAGACCACGGTAAACGGTATAGCGCATGGCGTGTTTTTCTTTTGCATCGGCAAAAACTCGCTCAATGGTCTCTTTGCGCCTTGCATAGAGCTGCTTGTACTCCGGGGTGTACCTGGCATCATCGGCCAGTTCCTCATAGCCCTTCCAGATGTGCCGCAGGACAGTCTTTACGAAGCTTTTGGATTTTGTACATAAATGCCGGGTGGGGCACTGGGCACAAATTGTCGGATCGCTGCGGTATTCACGGTATCCATCCCGGTTGGTGGTGCGGTAGGACAGGATGTGGTATTCTGGGCAGATCACGCAGTCATAATATTCATCATAGACGTAAGACCACCAGGGATGTCCACCCTTCATCGTCATGGGCCGCTTGTAGGCTGTAGACAATACCCGGCCATCTCGAAATACCTTTTTGCAGATATGCGGGGTCTTGTAGGCAGCGTCTGCCACCACTGTTTCCACCTCTGGAAACGATTGAATCAATTTGTCGTAAACATCGTCAAACGCCACGCTGTCATGGACATTTCCGGGGGTGACCACTGTTTCCAATACGTAACCGCTCTTGTCACAGGCGGTATGGGCCTCATAAGCGAAGCACCGCTTGTGCTCCCCTTTTTGGAACATTCCACTCTCCGGGTCTGTGGTGGATACCGTTACTGTTTTCTGCTTTTTCGCCTCTTTCTTCCTCCGGGCCTGCTTCTTTTTTGAGGTGTTGTCCTGTTTCTTCCCTCCAGCTTTGGGTGGTTCTTCTTCATCATCCAGTGGCTTTTTTCCATGAGCCTCCCGGTCCGCGTTCACTTCCGCCAGCAGTTCTTCCTGGTATCGTTTTGCTGCTGCCGGTACTTCCTGCTTCATTTTCTTCTTCAGATTTGCGCTGGCTTTGATGTGTGTCCCATCTATAAATACCGCCGCCGGGGGCAGTGCTCCCGCTGTTCCCGCCTCTTTCAATATCCACTGAAACACCAACTCTATCGTTTCCGGGGTGTACCGATGCCGGAAGTTGTAGCTCACCGTGGAAAAATGGGGAAGCTCCTCACTCAGCGTGTATCGCAAAAACCACCGGTATGCTACATCTGTCTGCGCTCTGCGCAGCGTTCCCCGCAAAGAGGTATTCCCATCCAAATGCTGCAGCAATACGATTTTGAACAGCACCACTGGGTCGATGCTCCGCCGCCCCTCTTCTTCACTGTACAACGGCTCCACGATTTCGTACAATTTCTCGAAATCTACCGCTGCATCCACCTGCCGCAATAGATGTTCGGGCGGCACCAGGCTTTCTGTGTCCACCATTTCTATGACCCCTCGCTCATTTTTCCCTTGCTCCAACATTTCCCTCACCCCTTACTCCCTATTTTATCATCTTTACATGAAAATGTCTGCCAAAAGGCAGACTTTTTCGACAGGCTGAAGCGGCCGGGAGATGCCTCACCCGGCCGCTTTATTTTGTCATGGGCTGGCGGCAGATTGGCGCTGGAGACAAGCCATCCTATCTTGAATATCGGTGAACTGGTGAAATTCCACAGAACTCACGGGAAGCTGGTGACTATGTCGGCGTATAACGCAGGGCAGCGTTTCGGTGTGCTGGATATAGACAGCGGCGGACAGATTCGTGAATTCCGTGAAAAGACTCGGGGAGACGGCAGTTTGATCAACATCGGCTTTATGGTTTGCCAGCCTGAGTTTATCGATTATATTGAGGGCGACGCCACTGTGTTAGAGAAGGAGCCTCTTCAGACTGTTGCTGAACAGGGCCAGCTGATGGCATATAAGCACGGCGGATTTTGGGGCTGTATGGATACGGTTCGGGAAAAGGAAAATCTGGAGGCAATGTGGGCAAACGGAAAAGCTCCGTGGAAAGTTTGGTAAGAGGTGTATATTATGAAAAAAATTATGCGGAAGGATCTTCAGCGGATCTATGATGGTCTGACTCCTCAGGAGAAGGACAATTTCCAAGACAGTACAGTGCTCTTTACGGGCGGGGCAGGATTCCTTGGATTTTATTTCATTCAGTTTCTGACCCATTATAAAGAAGAGCTGAGGATAAAAAAGGTAATCTGCTTAGACAACTTTCAGGTGGGCTATCCAGCTTGGCTAAAAGAACTATCTGAAAAAGGCCAAGTGGAATTGCGCAAGTTCAACGTGATTACAGACGATATTTCCTCTGTTCCCGGGGCGGAGCAGGCAGATTACATCTATCATATGTCCGTGAGATGGCGCCGTGGTATGGGATGGCGGATATCGCTGTCTCATCCAGCAGAAGTGAGGGATTGCCGTTCAATGTGATGGAGGCGATGTACTGCGGGCTGCCGGCAGCGGCCAGCGCGGTAAAGGGGCATGTGGACCTGATTTGCCACGGAGAGACAGGCTTGCTGTACCCTTATGGGGATGTGGAGGCCTGCGCCGCTGTAATTCAGCCGCTTATAGATGATGCGGGGTTACGGAACCGCCTGTCCGCCGCCGCGCGAAAGAATGTGGAGAATCGCGCCCTGAGCCATGTCCTTCCAAAGGTTATGGAGCTGTACCTGAGGGCCGCGGTGCTATAAATGATAGAGGTCACTATTTATGTAGAGAGCCCCAATGTACAGGATGAACAGACCCTGGGATTTGGAAAACTATGGGGTGTTCTTGTAGACGTGAGGGCCGTTTGCGGAGAGGAAACTCCGCTTTCAAGCTGGTTTGTGTCCGGCTGCGTCATGTAGTTGGCACACAGTGGAGCAACGAGAAGTACATGAATATGAAGCACTTGGAGTCGAGCCTGGAAGACGCTTCTATTACTGACTGAACGCTTTCTCTCAGGGACTGCATCCTTTTTGTGTATAACTCTTGACACTACCCGCCTCTCCTGACAGCAATAGAGCCGGAAGTGTCCAAAATAAAGATTTGAGAGAACTGGCGATCAAAATGTACTACGGCGGAATCAGGGGTTGCGGCGTAGGAGAGATACTGGGGATAGCCTATCCGAGAAAGCATATTTACAACATCCACAGTCAGCATTGACACCTTCACGGTGGAAGGTGTCAATGCTCAGCCTGTCGAAAAAGTCTGCCTTTTGGTAGACTTTTTCATGTAAAGATGATAAAATAGGGAGTAAGGGGTGAGGGAAATGTTGGAGCGAGGGAAAAATGAGCGAGGGGTCATAGAAATGGTGGACACAGAAAGCCTGGTGCCGCCCGAACATCTATTGCGGCAGGTGGATGCAGCGGTAGATTTCGAGAAATTGTACAAAATCGTGGAGGCGTCGTACAGCAAAGAAGAGGGCCGGCGGAGCATCGACCCAGTGGTGCTGTTCAAAATTGTATTGCTGCAGCATTTGGATGGGAATACCTCTTTGCGGGGAACGCTGCGCAGGGCGCAGACAGATGTAGCATACCGGTGGTTTCTGCGATACACGCTGAGTGAGGAGCTGCCCCATTTTTCCACGGTGAGCTACAACTTCCGGCACCGGTACACTCCGGAAACGATAGAGTTGGTGTTTCAGTGGATATTGGAGGAGGCGGGCAGTGCGGGAGCACTGACCCCGGCGGCGGTATTTATAGATGGGACACACATCAAAGCCAGCGCAAATCTGAAGAAGAAAATGAAGCAGGAAGTACCGGCAGCAGCAAAACGATACCAGGAAGAACTGCTGGCGGAGGTGAACGCGGACCGGGAGGCTCATGGAAAAAAGCCACTGGATGATGAAGAAGAACCACCCAAAGCTGGAGGGAAGAAACAGGACAACACCTCAAAAAAGAAGCAGGCCCGGAGGAAGAGAGAGGCGAAAAAGCAGAAAACAGTAACGGTATCCACCACAGACCCGGAGTGTGGAATGTTCCACAAAGGGGAGCACGAGCGGTGCTTCGCTTATGAGGCCCATACCGCCTGTGACAAGAGCGGTTACGTATTGGAAACAGTGGTCACCCCCGGAAATGTCCATGACAGCGTGGCGTTTGACGATGTTTACGACAAATTGATTCAATCGTTTCCAGAGGTGGAAACAGTGGTGGCAGACGCTGCCTACAAGACCCCGCATATCTGCAAAAAGGTATTTCGAGATGGCCGGGTATTGTCTACAGCCTACAAGCGGCCCATGACGATGAAGGGTGGACATCCCTGGTGGTCTTACGTCTATGATGAATATTATGACTGCGTGATCTGCCCGGAATACCACATCCTGTCCTACCGCACCACCAACCGGGATGGATACCGTGAATACCGCAGCGATCCGAAAATTTGTGCCCAGTGCCCCACCCGGCATTTATGTACAAAATCCAAAAGCTTCGTAAAGACTGTCCTGCGGCACATCTGGAAGGGCTACGAGGAACTGGCCGATGATGCCAGGTACACCTCGGAGTACAAGCAGCTCTATGCAAGGCGCAAAGAGACCATTGAGCGAGTTTTTGCCGATGCAAAAGAAAAACACGCCATGCGCTATACCGTTTACCGTGGTCTGGCCCAGGTTTCCAACTGGGTGAGGCTTAAATTTGCTGCCATGAACCTCAAAAAGTTGGCAAGATGGAAAGCCAGAAAGCGCTTTGCTCCGCCTTCCTCCACACCCTCCTCCTACATTTTATTCCTCGTTAACGTTGTGCCCTGTCTGGCTTCATTACCAGACAGGCCATTTTTCGACAAGCTGAGCATTGACACCTTCACGGTGGAAGGTGTCAATGCTGACTTGCGCTATTATACCCCTGCGCTGGCGCGGCGAAGCAGGTGTTTTCAAGAAAGCAGGAGAATTTTCAGACCGCTCTTACTGTTTTTGTACACCTTCAGGCGCAAAATTTCTATTGCGCGGGCGGAGATTATCTGTTATAATCATACTAGCGTAGTATGATTATAGCACGCATCAAATTTCCCGCCGGAGGCGGGGGAGCGGCCTGAGGGCCTGAAGCAAAAGGGGAGGAGTATTTTTGTATCACAGAACGAGAGTTCGGATCGCGGCGGCTTTGTTGGCGGTTTGCATCATGGCGGCGGCGTTTCCGGGGGCGGCCCTGGCCGTAGACGAGCAGACTGGAACGACCCACGTGGCTGACAACGTCCCTAATCTGGACGCAATCGTGGCAGCAGCCAACGATGGCGATGTCATCGAAATAAGCGGACAATGTACGGTCAACGATATCTTCCAAGGCGGTCCCTGGGTGATTAACAAAGCTGTTACGATCCGCGGCGCAGTTGGTGCAGTGTTCAACGACAAAGGTGCGGTTGAAGGGGATAGAGTTTACCTTCGCGCCAGCGGAATTGTCCTAGGGGCAAATGTTAAATTTGAAAACCTGGGTTTTGTCTTTGCCAACCCTGTGCGCAACGCTGTTATGGCGAACGGCTATACCCTATCCCTGAGAAATGTCATTTGCGACCCAAAGGCGAATGCTGTTCATCTGTTCTGCGGCGGAGCAACAGAGGCAGGGGCGAATATTGGTGCTAAGTCCGGGCCTCACGGGAATATTATCATTGAGAACTGTCCCAATATAGGTAATGTCTATGCCGGCAGCATCTCTACTGACAACCAGCCCAACGAATCCTCGATTCCCGCTACTGTTACGATGAGCGGTACGAGCAAGGCGGGGGAATTTTACGGCTGCGGGGCGTTGCAAACATACTATCCCGGTGACGAGATGATAAATCCCGACTTTGTTATTGACCCTCCTGACCCCAACCTCGAAAAATATCGTGTAACCGAAGATGTCACCTTCAATCTTTACTTTACATCCACCTCCATGGTGGACGGCGCTACCGGCGGCGGTAAAAACGCCGCTGTAGTCTACACAGGCAATGGCAGCCTCAATGACGGCCTTACTTTGAAGAACCTGTCCAGTCTTAAGGTGGGCAGCGGTGGGAACCTGACGCCTAAGGCGGGCAGCAATCTTGTCAACGCGGAGCTTGTTGTTCCTGATTCAAGCGTTCTGGGGCTTACCAATCTAACCAACCTGGAATTTGCCAGCCTTCAGGGCGGCGGAGACCTTGTCCTGGGCCAGACGCAGACCTTGACCATCGGCGGCAGTGTGTCAGGGACAACCAGAATCGGCATCGGTAGTATCTTTAACGGAGCTTCACAGCAGGCTCCTGCAATAGGTCATACTTACGTCAGTGCGTCCCAGTCCGCTGATGGTGATTTTGAGCTCATTTGCCCCGGCAACAAACCCAACCTGAAACTGGTCCGGGACAACAACGGCAACTGGACTGCCGAAGATGATTCCCCCGGCGGGGAGGAAAAGCCGCCGTCCAAGCTGGTAAGCTTTGCCCCGGGGGATGTCCATGTCACGAGAGCGGAAGATAAGTCAAAAATCTTTATCCCATTGAAAACAGTTTACAGCGGTGATCCATTGGACTTGGAAAATATCAGGCTTGCCGTTCGCATAAATGGTGTTGACGCCGTATTCAGTTCACATGACACTGTAGGGGACGGCTATAAAACTGACGATTTGTATGTAATGGTGTGGCCTACAGACGATGGGGATGAACTGCTGGTTTATAACGGAGGCAACCCGTTGTTTGCACCGGTTTCTGACGGCGTGTACCGCATTGAGATTACTGTCCCGGGAACCTACACCGCTTCTGGAACGGACCTCTCCGCCTCCTGTACGCTGACGGTTGGCGATAATGTGACGCCTCCGCCCATCAGTATCCCCATCCCCACCGCGAACACCGGCCTGAAATGGACGGGAGCCGAACAGACCGGCGTGAAGGAGGGGAGCGGCTACGAGCTGACCGGGCACAAGGCCACCGCTGTGGGCAGCTACACCGCCTCCGCCGCGTTGAAATCCGGCTATCAGTGGGACGATGGGACCACCACATCGAAAGACATCCCCTGGAGCATCGCCAAGGCGGACGGGCCCGCCGCCCCCGCCGGGCTGTCCGCCGCTCCGCCCACCTCGGCGGGCGGAGCGGACGGAAAAATCCTCGGCGTTACGGCGGCGATGGAGTACGCTGCCCGAGCGGATTTCTCCGACGCGAAAAGCTGTACCGGCACTGAGATCACAAACCTGACCTCTGGAACCTACTTTGTGCGTCTGCGTTCCACACAGACGCATGAGGCGGGGGTCCCCGCCTCGATCACCGTTCCGGATTTCAGCGCGCCCACCGTCGTCTCCATCCGGGTGAACAGCACCGGCCATAAGACCAGCTACGAGGTGAACAGCCCGCTGGATGTGACCGGGCTCACCATTGAGGCGGTCTACTCCAACCAGAGCACGCAGACCGTTCCGGTTACGGCGAATATGGTCAGCGGCTTCGATTCCAGCACGGCGGGCAGCAAGACCTTGACCATCACCTACGAGGGCAGTAAGACCACCTATGTGATCGAGGTGAAAGCGGAGGAGCAGCCCAGCCACACCCACAGCTGGAGCACGAGCTGGAGCGGCGACTCCAACTACCACTGGTATGACTGTCAGGCGAAGGACTGCCCCATCACGAAGGACCGTGAAAAGGAGGGCTATGGCTCCCACAAGGCCGGGCCCTGGATCACGGACAGGGCGGCGACGAGCAGCCGGACTGGCAGACGCCACAAGGAATGCACCGTCTGCGGCTATGTGATGGAACAGGAGACCATACCGGCCACCGGCTCCTCCTCCGGCGGCGGGAGCTCCTCCGGGAGCCATACCACCACCGAGAAAAATCCGGACGGCGCCACCACCACGATCAAGACGGACAATAAGACTGGCGCTGTCACCACCACCATCAAACAGCCCGACGGCTCTACCACCACGACGGTTCAGAACTTGGACGGCTCCAGCAAGACCACTGTGAACCGCGCGGACAGGGTGGCCTCCGAGACCAGCGTGGACCACTGGGGCAACGCTGAGGCGCGGGTCAAGGTCCCGTCCCAGGTCACGCAGGAGGCCCAGCGGGAAGATAAGGCGGTTCTGCTTCCTGTTCCGGAGCTGCCTGTGACCAGAGAGGGCTCGATTTCCGTCACCATCCAGACCTCCAGCAAGCGTCCGGTCAAGGTGGAGGTGCCCGTGGCTGAGCCCGGGCCCGGCACAGTGGCTGTGATCATCCACCCCAACGGCGTTGAGGAGGTCGTCAAGACCTCGGTCGTCACGGAGCAGGGCGTGCTGTTGAAGGTGCCGGACAGGGCTGTGGTGATGGTGAAGGACAACAGCAAGTCTTTTTCTGACGTGAACGGCCACTGGGCGAAGGACGCCATCGGCTTTGTTTCCGCCCGGGAGCTGTTTCAGGGCGAGGGTGCGTCCACCTTTGTGCCCGACGACGGGATGTCCCGCGCTATGCTGATGACTGTGCTGGCCCGCCTGGACGGCGCGGACACCAGCCAGGGCGGAGCCTGGTACGCGGGGGGCATGGACTGGGCGGTTGCCAACGGCATCAGCGACGGTTCCAACCCGGAGGGTATCATTACCAGAGAGCAGCTTGTCTCCATGCTGCACCGCTACGCCGGAAGTCCCGCGGCGGACGGCGAAGCGCTGCCGTTTAAGGACGCGCAGACGGTAAGCGGCTATGCCCAGGAGTCCATGCGCTGGGCCGTGGAGAATGGTATTTTACACGGCTATGAAGACGGCCTCCTGGCTCCCGGCGGCGGCGCGACCCGGGCCGAGGTCGCGGCCATCCTCACACGATATATTGAGCTTTTAAACAAAACCGCATAATAATGAAGGGAGCCGGGCAAATGCCCGGCTCCTGGAGTATTTTTGCGCTTTAAAATGTGAATTAGCCCAGCAGCTGGAGAACGCCCTGGGGCACCTGGTTGGCCTGGGCCAGCATGGCCTGGGCGGACTGCACCAGGATGTTGTTCTTCACATAGGACATCATCTCTTCGGCCACGTCGGTGTCGCGGATGGTGGACTCGGCGTCCTGAATGTTCTCGGCCATCACGGACAGGTTGTTCTGGGTGTGCTCCAGACGGTTCTGGTAAGCGCCCAGGTCGCCGCGGACGGAGGACACGTTGTTGATGGCGTCCTTGACGGTCTGGATCGCGGCGGCGGCATCCTCACGGGTGGCAACGCTCAGCTTGTCAATGCCGAGGGCCTTGGTGTGCATATCGCCCACGGAGACCCGCAGCTGGTTGTAGTCGTCGGAGGTATCGCCGATCTGGAGGGTCAGACCGCCGCCCTCCTTGGTGCTCGCGCCGTTGCTGATCTTGATGAAAGTGTCAGTAGCAGCGGGGGTGGCGGCGGCATCCGTCCAAACGCCGGTGTCAACCTCGCCCTGCGTCACCTCGAGGCCGGTGGCGTGCTTGATCTTCTTGACCATCTCGGCGATGTCGGCGGCGGCGGGGCCATCGCCAGCATTCTGGCTCTCAGTACCAAGCTCCACCCAGTGCTCGATACCGGCTTCCTTCATCTTGGCGATGTTCTCGTCGGTCACAGCGCCCTTCTCAACGAAAACAAACTTCTCGCCGTTGATCTCGAAGGTGGCCTTCTCCAGGGAGGTTTTGTCAATCGCGTGGTCAAGGACCATGGCCTTGGACAGGTCAAGAGCCTGGTAGGCGTCTGCGCCCACAATGTGGGCACCGGCAGTAACCTTATCAGGACCGGCAACCTTATTTGTTCCGCCGAAAGCGGTGGCGGCGCCAGCGGCGTTGGTGTAGGTCATATCGACAGAGTCGACGTTGGCGGGGCCAGCGCCGGCCGTCTTGGCTGTCAGAACCAGCTTATTGGCCGTAGTGCCATCAACCTTGAAAGTATCACCCAGCTCGCTCTCCTCGATCTGCTTGGCAAATGCGCTGGTCATGGTGGCCTCGGTTAGAACCGCATTACCGGCAGCGCCGGCGGCCAGCATCTCATTGCCATCCTTATCCACAAGGTTGAACTTGGTAGGATCTGTCTTGTCCGCTGCAACAGTAAGCTCGAAGTCATACTTCTTTCCATCGGACATGGAGATGCTCATAGTGACCTTTTCGCCGCCCGTGGCGGTGATAGTCCCCAGCTGAGCAGTGTTAATGGTGGACTTCGCAGTGGTGGCGGCCACATCGGTGATCCCGGCGGCCAGAGCGCCCTTGATGGAATCCCAGCCCTCGAAGTCGGCGGAGGAAGCCTTGCCGGTGGAGGACAGGGAACCGTCCAGCAGCTTGATGCCGTTGAAGTTGGCGGAGTCGGCGATACGGTTGATTTCATCCCGGAGCTGGTTGACCTCCTTCTGGAGGGCCTCACGGTCGACCTCGTCCTGATAGGTGCCGTTGGCGGACTGAGTTGCCAGGTAGTCCATGCGGTTGAGCATGTCCTGGATCTCCTGCATGGCGCCCTCAGCGGTCTTCACCAGGGAGACACCGTCCTTGACGTTCTTCTGAGCGGCCTTCAGACCAGTGATCTGAGCACGCATCTTCTCAGAAATAGCCAGACCGGCGGCGTCGTCACCGGCGCGGTTGATCTTGTAGCCGGAGGACAGCTTCTCCAGGTTCTTGGACAGAGCGGAGGTGTTGTTGTTGTAGTTGCGGTAGGCGTTCATGGCCATTATATTGTGCTGAATACGCATGAGTTTTGCTCCTTTCGTTATTTGTGTGCCCGCGGCTTCCTTACCGTGTGACACAGGTCTGTTTCGCGCCGTTTTCCGGTATCCGGCCGGACTGCCAGATCGCGGCGCTGTACTATATTTCAACCGGCTCGTCAGCCGTTTGAAAACTGGGTGGTTTGCGGGGAATCACCGGCTCCGCCGTCCGCAGGCGGAAACATGTGGTTGAGCTGCCGCCGCAGGGCCTGCACGTCGCTGTTTGCGCCGTCCATCTCCTCCAGCAGCCTCCGCATCGCGGCCAGGGCCTGAGCCTTGCTTCTGTTCCAGATGAGCTCCTTTTTGTGGTAGCGGTGGCCGTCGTACACGCACTCAGGGCGCTGACCGCCGTTTCGCTCCAGGACCTCCCCCCGCAGGATGGGGACCTCTTTCGGGGCGTGGATTACCAGCCTGCACCGGTCGCCTGTGACATGGTCCAGCTGGACCACCACATTCTCGCCGATGGTCATATACTCGCCCTGGTTCAGACTCAAACAGAGCATTTTTTCAACTCCTTTTTCACAAGGCGGTCCGGCACTCCATCCTTCCGCCATTTTTCATCGTCATAATATTTTGGACAGCCCTGTCACAGGCTTTCAGGCGCGCGCACGCGCCCTCTCGTTTCCCACCCTCCGGCCTGGAAAACGCTGAGCGAAACACAAATTCTTTTGAGCTTCGCTCAACGCCCTCCAGCCGAATCGCGGGCATTCCCCGGCGTCCCGACCGGCATCGTCGGAGCAAAGTCCATTTCGTTCGGAACACCCTGCCGGGCATTCCTCACTTCACTCCCTTGCTCCTCCTCTCCAACCGCGACCCGCTTACGCTGGGCTCGCGGTTGGTAAAAACTGCGCCAAACCTTCCAGCTTGATGTTTTTTGCTGCGTTGACCTCCCGGTCGTGGACCGTCCCGCACTTTGGGCAGGTCCAGGTCCTCGCGCCGTAGTCCACGCTGTCCTGAAGCTGTCCGCAGACGGAACAGACTCGGGTTGTGGGGGCATAGCGGTCCAGCAGAATGAGCCGCTTTCCCTGCCGCTCCAGCTTGTATTGCAGCAGCTCCCGAAGCATCCGGAAGCCGGAGCTGGCCGCATCCTTCCGCAGAGGCCCTTTTGACATCTCCGCCAGCGCGTCGTCCCTCATACACACGGCGTCCCAGCCGTTGGCGATCCGGCTGGATTCCTTGTGGAGAAAGTCCCGGCGCTGATTGGCGATGCGCTCATGGAGCAGGCGGTATTTTTGGACCGCTTCCTCATAATTCCTGGACCCCGGCTCCATCCGGGCCAGCTTTTGCTGGACACGGACCAGCTTCTCCTGAGACTGCTTCAGCCACCGGGGCGGGTCCGCCGTTGTGCCGTCGTCGGCAACATAGAAGTGCCGCATGGAGTACTTCAGGCCCACTGTGGTCTCAGGCGTGGGGATGACGGGCTCCGGCTGCTTCCCGCTGTGTTCATAGAGGATATAGCAGTAATATTTTTGCGTTTTGGTCTTTTCCACCGTGATCCGTTTCAGCCTCCACCAGGCCTGCGCCCGGCGGGAAAACCTGGCCTTTACAACCCCCGCCTTAGTCATGCGGATGCCGTCCCGGGTGGTGTAGATGGTGGGGCCGGACTCAAATACATGGTTACAGGCGGTAAAGGAGTCCCGGTCCGTCTTCTTTTTCTTAAAATTGGGGTGGCCGAAAGCCTCCGGCCTCTTGAAAAATACCCGGAACGCCTGAGAGAGCTTGTTGTGCTCCTGGATGAGGGCTTGGTTATCGACCTCCGTCAGGAAGGGCGCTCCCTTTTTGTACTTGGCCGGGGTGGGGATGAAATGGGCCCCCGTCTCGGCGTAGAACATCTGTTGGTCGGAGAGCATCTGATTCCAGATGTACCGGCAGCAGCCAAAGGTCTTTTCAAACAGCTCCGCCTGGGCCGGAGTGGGGTAGAGCCGCACCTTGAGGGTGGTGTACTGAATGACCTGCCCCTCCGCAGCTCTTGATTTCCGCGCCATTCCTGTCCGCACCTCCGTCCGGCCCGGTCAGGTTGTATACAACTTGACCGTCGAAAAATGGGGGCGGCCCGTTTAAAATTTTTCGATTTTAGGGCTAAACTATTGAAGAAATCTGCCGATATGTAATATTGAAACGAGTACAAAAGCGCGGCCAGGTTGTATACAACCTGGCCGCGCTTTTTTGCTTTATATACCGTGAAATGGCCGTTTTCCGGTGGTTTTCCACCAGAAAATCGGGTAAAAATTTATCCCGCCGGGCACAAAAGCTGAAAAAATGATGCTAAAACCGGCACGACTAGAAATGGATTGTTTCTCGCTGTCAAGACAGTTTAATTCCGCGCCACCGCCTCGGCCACTCGGATGCCGTCCACGGCGGCGGAGACGATGCCGCCGGCGTAGCCGGCGCCTTCGCCGCAGGGGTAGAGGCCGCGTAATTCCGATTGGCAGGATTCGTCACGGATAATACGAACAGGAGAGGAGGAGCGGGTCTCCACCCCGGTGAGGACGGCGTCAGGGGCGGCGAAGCCCCGGAGCTTGCGGTCCAGCAGGGGGAGGGCCTGGGCCAGGGCGCCGGTCACGTAGCCGGGGAGACAGGGGGCGAGATTGGTCCAGGTGACGCCGGGGCGGTAGGTGGGGGAGAGGGCTCCGGGCCCCTCCGAAGGGACATTTTTGAGAAAATCCTCCACCCGCTGGGCCGGGGCCCGGAAGCCGCCTCCGCCCAGCTGAAAGGCGGCGCGCTCCCACCGCTCCTGAAAGCGGACGCCGGCCAGCACGCCGTCTTCGGCGGGAAAGTCCTCCGGGCCGACGCCCACCAGAAGACCGCCGTTGATGTTCTCACCGTCCCGGGCCCGGCGGCTCATGCCGTTGGTGACCACGCCCCCTTGCTCTGAGGCGGCGGCAACCACCTGACCCCCGGGGCAGACGCAGAAGGTGAAGGCCGACCGGCCGTTGGGCAGGTGACAGGCCAGCTTGTAGTCCGAGGGGGGCAGGCGCTCCCAGGCGGGGCCGTACTGCCGGAGGCTGATGTCCCGCTGGCGGTGCTCAATGCGGACGCCGATGGCAAATTTTTTCTGCTCCATGGGCACGCCGGCGTCCCGGAGCATGGTGAAGGTGTCCCGGGCGGAGTGGCCGGGGGCCAGCACCAGGGTGTCGCAGGAGAGGGTATAGCGGCCCTGGGGGCCCTCTGCCTCCACGGCGGACAGCGCCCCGCCGCTGGCCGTCAGGCCGGTGAGCCTGTGCCCAAAGCGGATGTCACAGCCCAGGGCGATGAGCTCCCGCCGGATGCTCTTGACCACCTCCCGGAGCACGTCGGTGCCGATATGGGGCTTGTGGGAATATTTCACGTTGGCGGGCGCGCCCGCCTCCACCAGAGACTCCAGCACGGCGGAAATCCGGGGGTCGTGGGTGCCGGTGGTCAGCTTGCCGTCGGAGAAGGTCCCCGCGCCCCCCTCGCCGAACTGGACGTTGGAGCCCTCGTCCAGCGTCCCCGAGGTCCAGAAGCGCTGGACATCCTGGGTCCGCCGGTCCACATCCTGCCCCCGCTCCAGAATGACGCAGGGCAGGCCGTTTCGGGCCAGGTACAGGGCGGCGAACAGCCCCGCCGGGCCCATCCCCACTACCACCGGGGGGAGGCCGGACCGGCGCTTGACTGGGGGAAAGGCGTAGGGAACCCGCTCCATCAGCGCGATCCCCCGGCCGGGGGCGCTCTTGATTAGGGCCTCCTCGCGGGGCATGGAGGTCTCCACGGTGTAGACATAGTGGACATTGCGCTTGTCTCGGGCGTCGATGGACTGCCGGACGATCTCCAGCTCCCCCAGCGCGCCGGGACGGACCCCGAGGGCCCGGGCGGCGCGGACGCGCAGCTGGTCCAGGTCCCCGCCCAGGGGCAGGGAAAGATTTCTAATTTGAAGCATTGGTCATCCCTCCAGGAGCATATCATACCACAGGTCGAAAAAAAGTGAAAGTTTTTCGACATAATTTGAGTAAATAAGACAATTTGTCCTTGTGCAAACGACCCAAAATAGTCCATATTTTTCTCAGGGAGAAATTTCCACCGATTCCGGGGGAAAACTACCCACAGAGAAAAAACATGGAGGTACTATTATGGCAAGAAAGACAGTGGAGCGCAATATTTCCTATGACGAGAGCCGGAAGATCTATTACGTCAGCATGGACCTGGGCAGGGACAAGGAGGGCAAGCGCCTCAAGCGCTACCAGACCTACCGCACCCTCTACGCCGCCCGGGCGGGCCTGCGGGACTTCCTGATCCACCGGGAGCAGGAGCTCAACACCCCCAAGCACAACCTGACCCTGGGGGAATGGCTGGAGAGCTGGATGGACAACATCGTCCGCCCCACCCGGGCGGAGACCACGGTGTATGGCTATCAGAAGATCATTGACAACCACGTTCTCCCCAGCCTGGGGGAGGTCCCCCTCCTGGCCCTGTCGCCCATGGACATTCAGCAGTACTATATCCAGGTCCAGCAGAACGCGAATCTGTCCTCCAACACCCTGCGCCGGCACCACGACCTGCTCACCTCGGCCCTGCGGGCGGCGGTGCGGCAGGACAAGCTCCTCCAGTCGCCCATGGACAAGGTGGAGCCTCCCCGGCCCCAGCAGAAGGAGGCGTCCTACTACCGGCCCGAGGAGCTGAAACGGCTGTACAGCCTTCTGGAGGGACACCCGCTGGAGCTGTGCGCCAGGCTGGCGGGCAGTCTGGGGATGCGCCGGGAGGAAATCTGCGGGCTCAAGTGGGAGTGCGTGGATTACGAGCGCCAGCTCCTCCACATCTGCGAGGCCCGCACCGCCTACGGCTCCACGGTGGTCCAGAAGGAGACCAAGACCCGCTCCTCGGTGCGGACGCTGTATATTCCCGACGACGTAACCCTTTTGCTCCAGAAGGAGCAGGAGCGCCAGGCCTGGCGGCTGGAGGAGCCCAGCGAGTTCGTGGTGCTGGACCGCAGGAACCAGCCCTACTCCCCCAACGCCCTGTCACTGGCTTTCACCCGCTTCGTGCGGAAAAACGATCTGCCCCGGGTCACCCTCCACGGTCTGCGCCACTCCTTCGCCACAGTGGCCTCCATGCAAGGGGTGCCCCTCTTCGATATCGGCAAGGCCCTGGGTCACTCCACTCCCGCCACCACCGGCAAGGTCTATACCCATCTGGTGGACCACACTCATGAGGAGACGTTAATTAAGGTGTCCGACGCGCTGAAAAAGTAAGAGGAGGCCCCGCCCAAACGGGCGGGGCCTCAGCCTGTCAAGGAAGCATCGAAATTAGGAAAATAGAGCAACAAATTTGAGCCTCACCCAAGCAGTGACTTGTGCCAGACCCCGGTGGTGCGTGTAGAGCATGGCTGCCTTTCACAGACATTCCGCAGTCTGAGCCGGTGGTGGACACGGCTTTGCTTACCGTTCCACCGCCGTGGCGGATGAGGCCGTTACCGCTCACACTTCCAGAAAAACGCGCTGTAGGGGGGCAGCTCGGAGCCGTCGCCGAAGTCGTGCTTTTCCCCGGAAATCAGGTCCCAGGCCAGGCCGCACCCGGCGTCGAAGTGGGCGGTGTAGGGGGAGCCGTCGGCGTTGATGGCCACCAGCACCCGTTCCTCGTCGCACTTGCGCTCGAAAATAATCTGCTTGTTGGTGAGCACCACGTTGCGGTAGGCCCCGTAGCACAGGGCCTTACTTCCCTTTTTGGCCTCGGCCAGCTGGGAGATCCAGGTGGTGAGGTCGTTCCACTCTGGCTTCTCCAGGGCGGGGCGCAGGTCCGCGTCGCTGCCCCGGCCCTTGGCCCCCTGCATGCCCCACTCGCTGCCGTAGTAAACGGCGGGCACCCCGGGCATCCCGAAGGCCATCGCGTAGACGGGGGCCAGGTGGTCGGGGTTGGTGAGCTTGGAGGCGATGCGGTCCACGTCGTGGTTGTCCAGGAAAGACAGCAGGTGCTTGCCCTTGTACAGGGTCCACTGCTCCGGGCCGAACTGCCGGGCCAGGGAGTGGCCGATCTCAAACATATTCATGGAGTTGAAGGCGGACCACAGCCCCTTGTAGCACTCGTAGTTGGTCACCGAGTGGCACATGTCGCCGGCCATCCAGCGGTTGTAATCCCCGTGGAGGGTCTCGCCCATCAGGGCAAAGTCGGGCTTGAGGCCGTTGACAAAGCCTCTCAGCTGCTTCAGGTACTCCGGGGGCAGGCAGTAGGCCACGTCCAGCCGCAGGCCGTCGACGCCGAACTGGTCCACCCAAGAGCGGATGGCGTCGAACTGGTGCTGAACCACCGCCGGGTTGAACAGGTTCAGCTTCACCAGTTCGTTGTGGCCCTCCCAGCCCTCGTACCAGAAGCCGTCGTTGTACTCAGTGTTGCCATCGAAGCTGATGTGGAACCAATCCTTATAGGGGCTGTCCCACTTCTTCTCCTGTACGTCCTTAAAGGCCCAGAAGCCCCGGCCCACGTGGTTGAACACCCCGTCCAGCATGACCCGGATACCGGCGTCGTGGAAGGCCTGGCACACCTTCGCCAGGTCGCCGTCGGCGCCCAGGCGGGGGTCCGTGTGGAAGTAATCCCGGGTGTCGTAGCCGTGGCGGTCGCTGTCGAACACCGGGTTGAGCAGGAGGGTATTCGACCCCGTTTTTTTGATATGGTCCACCCAGTCCAGCAGACGCAGGATACGGGGCTTCGTGTTCCCGTCGTTGTCCGCCGGCGCGCCGCACAGGCCCAGGGGGTAGATTTGATAGATGACTGCCTCGTCAAACCACATAATAACATCTCTCCTTCTGCCCGGATGGGCAAACGTTTGTCCCGCCTATCATACTACATTTTGACTGAGACCGCAAGGGAGAGATCATTATAGGCCCGCTCTCTTTTTTGAGGGTGCGCAAATCAAGCAAGGCGGAGGAGCAAATTCCAGACGGGGAATAGCACGGAGGCGCACCGCTGGGGGCGCCTCCGCAATTTAAAAAATTTTCAGAAAATAAAAAACGCCTCTTGACTTTAGCGCTTCTTTGCGCTACACTTTAACGGTAAAAAGCGAAAAAGCGAAACGCGCGAGAGGATGGATACATATGGCGATTAAGCTTATCATGCTTCTGGTATTTTTTGGCGTAATGGTGGGCATTGGCCTGTATTGCCGCAAAAGCGCCGCCGATGTCAGCGGTTTTGTGTTGGGCGGACGGTCGGTGGGTCCCTGGCTCACGGCCTTTGCCTACGGCACCTCCTATTTTTCAGCGGTGGTCTTTGTTGGCTACGCCGGGCAGTTTGGCTGGAAGTACGGCGTAGCCGCCACCTGGGCGGGGATTGGCAACGCGGTCCTGGGCTCCCTGCTGGCCTGGGTGGTGCTGGGCCGGCGGACCCGGATCATGACCCAGCACCTGGACAGTGCCACCATGCCCGAGTTCTTCGGCCGGCGGTTCGGCTCCGCCTCCTTGAAAATTGCTGCCTCGGTGATTATTTTCATCTTTCTAATCCCCTACACCGCCAGCCTATACAACGGCCTGTCCCGTCTGTTCGGCATGGCCTTTGACATCGACTACTCGGTGTGCGTCATTGTGATGGCGATTTTGACCGGGGTCTACGTCATCGCTGGAGGCTATATGGCCACCGCCATCAACGACTTCATTCAGGGCATTATCATGCTCTTCGGCATCTGCGCCGTCATCGGGGCGGTGCTGGGCAGTCAGGGGGGCTTTACGGCGGCCCTGACCAAGCTGGCCCAGGTGTCCGGTGAGACGGCCTCCGGCCCCGCCGCCGGGGCTCCCGGGGTGTTTGCCTCCTTCTTCGGCCCTGACCCGGTGAATCTGCTGGGGGTGGTGATCCTCACCTCCCTGGGCACCTGGGGCCTGCCCCAGATGGTCCAGAAGTTCTATGCCATCAAGAGTGAGAAGTCTATCAACACCGGCACGGTGATCTCCACCCTCTTCGCCATGGTGGTGGCCGGGGGCTGCTACTTCCTGGGGGGCTTCGGGCGGCTGTTCGCCGACGTGGTGGGCGTCACCGAGGCCGGGACCCCCGTGGGCGGCTTTGACGCCGTGATTCCCGCCATGCTCTCCGGCCTGCCCGACCTGCTGCTGGCGGTGGTGGTGATTCTGGTGCTGTCCGCCTCTATGTCCACCCTCAGCTCTCTGGTGCTCACCTCCAGCTCCACCCTGACCCTGGACCTGCTCAAGGGCCACATCGTCAAGGAGATGGACGAGAAGCGTCAGGTCTTCGTCATGCGGTGCCTCATTGTGGTGTTCATCGCCATCTCGGTGGTGCTGGCGATTATCCAGTACAAATCCAGCGTCACCTTCATCGCTCAGCTCATGGGCGTGTCCTGGGGCGCTCTGGCCGGGGCCTTCCTGGCCCCCTTCCTCTACGGGCTGTACTGGCGGGGGACCACAAAAATCGCCTGCTGGGTCAGCTTTGTGTTCTCCACTGTGGTCATGCTGGCCGATATCTCCCCGCTGAAGGCCTATTTCCCCGCCATCCTGGTTTCGCCCATCAACTGCGGCGCGTTCTGCATGATCGCCGGACTGGTGATCGTGCCGGTGGTGTCCCTGTTCACCCCCAAGCCCCGGAGGGAGCTGGTGGACGACGCCTTCTCCTGCTATGAGGAGAAGGTCACCGTCCGCAAGAGCCAGGCCCTGGGCGACCTGCAATGAAAATTCTCTCTTTCTCTTCCCAAATGGCGGAGCCTGTGGTATGATACTACAGGCTTCGCCGGTTTTTATACCGAGTAGGGGCGGATATTATCCGCCCGTTTTTATGGAGCCGCGCCGTGTATCGCGGGCGGGTAATACCCGCCCCTACATTACGAACCCAGAAAGGAACCCTATACCCATGATCTTCGACATCCACACCCATACATTTCCGGACAAGATCGCCCAGTCTACCATTGAAAAGCTTCAGTCCATGTGCCACACCGCGGCCTTTTCCGACGGCACCGAGGCGGGTCTGCGGGCCTCTATGGCCCGGGCGGGGATCGACGGCTGTCTGGTCCTCCCGGTGGCCACCAGCGCCCGGCAGGTGGCCCACGTCAACGACGCCTCCGCCCAGATGAATGACCGGGCCCGGGAGACCGGCCTGTGGTCCTTCGGCTGTATGCACCCGGACTTTCCCGACTGGAAGGCCGAGCTAGCCCGGGTGGCCGCCCTGGGGATGAAGGGGGTCAAAATCCATCCCATCTATCAGGGAATCGACTTTGACGACCCCCGCTATCTGCGCATTCTGGACCGGTGCGGCGAGCTGGGGC
Organism: Firmicutes bacterium ASF500; assembly: GCA_000492175.2. Taxonomy (NCBI): domain Bacteria; kingdom Bacillati; phylum Bacillota; species Firmicutes bacterium ASF500. The sequence goes on from CP097573.1 coordinate 2,938,709, forward strand.
TGATCGTCCTCACCCACGCCGGGCGGGACATCGGCTTCCCCCTCCGGGACCACTGCACCCCGGAGATGACCCTCAACGCCCTGAACCAGGTGGGGCCGGTGAAGCTCATCCTGGCCCACATGGGGGGCTGGCGGGAGTGGGACCGGGTGGAGGCCCTCCTGCCTGACACCGGCGTCTATCTGGACACCGCCTTCGCCCTGGGGCGCATCTCTCCCATAGGCGACGGCTACTACGGCCCCTCTGACCTGCCCCTGATGAAGGAGGAACAGTTCGTCCGCATGGTCCGGGAATTTCCCGGCCGGGTCCTGTTCGGCACCGACACCCCCTGGCGGGACCAGGAGGAGGGGGTCAAGCTCATAGAGGACCTTCCCCTTACCCGGGAGGAAAAGGACGGGATTTTGGGAGGATATGCCCAAAAGCTGCTGGGGCTTTAAAGAAGCCGACCCCCAACGTCCCCCGCAGGGCAAGCCTCCTTTTGAAAGGAGGTGCCCCAGTTCGCAAACTGGGGCGGAGGATTGATTTCGCCGCAGGCGAAATGTGCGGAGCAAACGAGGGTTTAGAGCCTCATGTAGGGGCGGATATCATCCGCCCGCCGGACATCGCCTGGACCTGTAGGGGCGGATAATATCCGCCCCTACAGGGATGCACCTCCGCAGGACATTGTAGGGCGGGACGAGGGATTTTTGTAGAAAAAAGGAGCGATACCATGCACATTGACCCGACCCGATACACCGCCCGTCCCGCCGACGAGCGTATCCCCCAGGAGCTGGCCATTTACGACCGGCTGGAGGAGCTGTCCATCCCCTATGTCCGGGTGGACCACGAGCGCGCCGACACCATTGAGTTCTGCCATGAGGTGGAACAGGTCCTGGGCTCTGAGATCTGCAAAAACCTGTTCCTGTGCAACCGCCAGCAGACCGAGTTCTACCTCCTGATGATGCCGGGGGACAAGCCCTTCAAGACCAAATTTCTGTCCGCTCAGCTGGGCTGTTCCCGGCTGTCCTTCGCCGGCGACGGCCACATGCGGGACTATTTGCAGACCGTTCCCGGCTCGGTCTCCGCCATGGAGCTGCTGTTCGACACAGAGAAGCATGTCCAGCTGGTCATTGACAAGGACCTTCTGGAAGACGAGTTCATCAGCGGCCACCCGGGTATCTCCACATCCACCCTCCAGCTGAGACGGGAGGACTTGTTCAAATTCGTGGAGTCCACCGGCCACACCCCGGTTTACATCGACCTGCCCGACCCCAGGCTGGAGTGACAGAGAAAAGATGCCGGAGCAAGGTAAGCCTGCTCCGGCAATTTTGATAAAAAATCGCCGGAGCAAAGCGAACCTTGCTCCGGCGTGGCGCAGTAGGAGGGATTCGAACCCTCGAGCCCTTATCAGGCTACACGATTTCCAGTCGTGCTCGTTATGACCACTTCGATACTACTGCATCTGTCAAGGCTGTCCCGGTCAGTGAGACAGCATCATGTATTATACCAGCTTTTTTTCCTACGTCAAGACTTTTTTCTAAAAAAGTTGATTTCTTTCTGGAAAAATTTTGGGCGTATCAAAAAGGGGAAACTGGAAAAGCTAGCGGCGGAACCCAAATAAGGAGGTGTTCTGTCATGATGATGGACAAGATCGCGCTGACGCTGCTGATCATCGGCGGCCTGAACTGGGGCAGCGTGGGGCTGTTTCAATTCGACCTGGTGGCCTTCGCCTGCGGCGGTTCGGGCAGCATGATCAGCCGGGTGATCTATACGCTGGTGGGGCTGTCCGCCGTGTGGTGCGTGTCCCTGCTGTTTCGGGACAGGGACCCCGTGGAGGAGCGGCGCTAAAGCCAGACATTCCAAGCGAACTGCAAGGCCCGGAGCGTATCGCTCCGGGCCGTTTTTGCTAAGGCTTGCGCTGGCTGCGCTCCTCCTTGAATACATAGGCGCGCAGCTGGGCCTCATACCGGGGGGAGAGGCGGACAAAGCGGCAGCCGTAACCCATGTGGCCCTGCTTGGGGACGGTCTCCACCCGGAGGACCTCGGCGACCAGGGGGATCAGGGCGTCGCCCGTCCGGAACTCAAAGGCCAGATGGTCCTTGGGCTTGGCGGACAGGGTAGTGACGAGGTAGACGCCGCTGGCGCTGATGTTGCGGACGGCGGCGGGGGCCCGGACGCCGGTGGAGTCCATTGTGACATTCACGCGGGCATTGAGGTTGACCTTGATGTCCTCCCGGCGCTGCTTCTGAGCCAGGCGCTCCAGCACCTGACAGCGGTATGCGAGGAACCGCTTGTCCCCGGTGGGCAGAGGGGCGGTGAGCACGCACCGGCAGGTCACCACGCCCTGGACGGAGTCTAAAAAATTGACGTTGACCTGCTTGCCCGCCTCCACCTTACAGGTCACAGGGACGGCGAGCATAAGATTGCCCGTGGGGCTGACGCTGACGCCGGCGGCGACCTTCTGACCGGTGGCGGCGTTAAACAGCTCTGCCGTTTTACAGCTGGAAGGTATGGACATGGAGAGTCCGCTCCTTTATCAATTTTATACTCCTTATTATACTGGAAAATCCTCCGGGGCGCAACAGGAAAAGGAGCGGGTAAAAAAATTTCGCCCCTGATGTTATTTTTTCCCCAAGGCGGTCCGATAACAGTAATACAAGAGTGCGTTTCGATGCAATACCGTGTGCCTCCCTGGGGAGGCTTCAGGAGGTCACATATTATGTTGGTTACAAGAACAGAGGGCTTTTCCACAGCCCCTATTACCGCCGGAAAGCTCCGGCCCTCCAGCGCCAAGCGGGTCCGGGGGACGGAGAGCGCGGAGAGCAGCTTTGACCAGATTACCCTGTCCGCCCGGGCGGGGCAGGAGGCCAGCCCCACCTTCCGGAGCCTGGCCGCCAGCCTGTCTCAGCAGGTGCGGACCCACAACACCACCGGCAAGATTCAGGAGCTGCGCAATCAGGTGGCGTCGGGCGAGTACCGCCCCGACGCCCGGGAGACCGCGGCCCGGATGCTGCTGATGTCGGAGGGCGAGTAAATGGCCCAGACGACTTGGCAGGACTATTTGAAGCTGATGCGGGACCTGACGGCCGCCCTGGAGACCCTGACTCAGGTGGAGCGGGAGAAGAACGACGCCGCCTCCCAGGGGGACCTGCCCCGGGTGGAGGAGTGCATGAAGCGGGAGCAGGTCATGAGCCTGAGCCTCCGGGGGTTCGACCAGCGGCGGGATAAGCTCCTGGGCGAGCTGGGCCTGAAGGGGATCACCCTGGGCCAGCTGGAGGAGCACAGCCCCGACGAGCTCCAGCTGGAGACCAAGGCGGTGGTGGAGGAGCTGCGCCGGAAATACAAGCTCTTCCAGGCCGCCAGCCAGGTGGCCCGGGACACCCTGGAGGTGAACCTGCGGGCCATTGAGCAGCTCCAGAACCGGCAGGCGGGGGACGCCGCCGAGGCGGAGGAGACCCGTAAACACCACCAGACTGATTTCCGGGCGTAGGCCCCGGCGGACTGCTGACGATATTCAGATAAAGGAGAACGATCATGGCTGTTATTGGTACTTTTGGTTCCTTCACCGCGGCGCGGCTGGGTATTTACGCCTCCCAGTCCTCTCTGAACGTGACGGGCAACAATATCGCGAACATCAACACAAAGGGCTACACCCGCCAGCGGATGGACCTGGTGTCCCTCCACTCCTGGGGCACGGCGCGGTACGCCAACAAAATGAACCACGACATCGGCTACGGCGTGCTGTGCGACAGCGTGTCTCAGCTGCGGGACCCCTTCATGGACATCCGCTACCGCAACGAGCAGTCCAACGTGGGAGCCTCCGAGACCTGGATGGACTGCCTCCAGCAGCTGGCCCATGTGCTGGACGAGGTGGGCGACGGCGACGACTTCGGCGTCATTGAGAAGCAGTTCAACGAATTTGTTGATAAACTCCAGCAGCTCAAGGGCAACGTGGGCACCGAGGAGTACGACACCATCGTCCGGGCCAACGCCGAGGTGCTGTGCAACCTGCTCAACAACTACTCCAAGGCGCTGGACACGGTGGAGAACAGCCAGCTGAAAAATTTGCAGGACGACGTTACCTCGGTGAACACCATCCTCACCCAGATTCGGGACCTGAACGCGGAAATTCGCGAGGCCGGCATCCACGGAGCCAAGGCCCTGGAGCTGCGGGACGCCCGGAACGTGCTGATCGACGAGCTGTCCACCTATGTGAAGATCGACGTCAGCTATGATATGGAGAAGATCGACGAGTTCAACTCCGTGGAGCGGCTGAACATCAACCTGGCCGACAGCGGCAATCCCCCCACCCGCCTGATCTGCGGTATCTTCGGCACCCAGCTGGAGATGCCTGAGATGGCGCCGATGCGCAACCCGGCATATAATTTTGATTACCCCAATGACCCCCAAAATGCGCAGATGGCGGCCCCCCCTGACGGAGGCAAGTATATTGCTAAAATTAATAATGACGGCACGTTTGTCTATACCAACAACCCTGTAACAAAAGATATGGCCAAGGCGGAATGGGAAGCGGCTGGTAAAGACCCGGCTCTCGGCCCTGTGGAAGATCCCGACAATCCCTGGGCGCTTGCGGTCAACAACGTCAAGATCGGCGACGACAACGAGCACAACAACCGGGTTTGGATGAATACCCAGCCGTTGAAGGACGAGAAGGGCCGGGTCTTCCGGGACTCCGACGGCAAGGAGAGCCAGCGGGTGGAGCTGGGCGATAACAGCCTCTATGGCAGTCTCCAGTCCCTGCGGGAGTTTGTCACCGGCAAGGGCGAGTTCTCCAGCAAGCTGGATATGCAATACAACAAAAACGCCACCACCGACCGGGGCGTGCCCTACTACAGAATGTCCCTGGACGCGCTGGCCAATAAGTTCGCCGATATGTTCAACGACGCCAACCGGTTTGATATGGATATGGTAAGCAAGGCGTATCAGCAGAGCGCTGACGGCACAGGCTTTGTGACCAAGGACGGCTCGGTCATTCAGTACACCAAGCCTGACGGTACGGCTGAGAATATTAACCCGAAGGAATTTGATGATTTGGCCGCTGACTTACAGAAAATAGCTGATCTAAACGAGCAACTAAAGGATAAAAAGCTTACAGAAAATGAGCGGAAAGAGATCGCGAAGAAGATAAAGGACTTGGAAGAGAAGGACGGCGGCCTTGAGGCCAGAAAGCAGGCCGCCTATGAGAAGATGGAAATCCTCCGGCAGCAGGGACAGCTGACCTCCGAGTACGCCTACTACAACGGCGGCGTCCTGTTCAGCAACAACGGAGACGGGGACGATACGACGAATATTACAGCGGCCAACATCACCATCTCCAAGAGTTGGTCTGTGGGTGAGGTGCGTATCCTGAACAGCAAAAAACCGGATACCGTGATCACCGGCCCTGACGGTGAGATCACCATGAGCCACTCCACCGCCAACGACAACATCGCCCACATGGTCAACCTGATGGGCCAGAAGCTGGATTACCTCCCCAAGGACGCGGACCCCAACGCCGCCAGCGACACGCGCTATTTCAACGGCACCTTCCAGGAGCGGTTCGCGGATATGGGCGTGATTCTGGCCGTGGACCAGCAGACGACCACCACGCTGTACAACAGCTACACCATCAAGTCCCTGAACCTGGAGAACGACCGGCAGAGCGTCGCCGGGGTGGACCTGAACGACGAGGCCACCAATATGATGACCTTCCAAAAATCCTATTCCGCCGCCTGTCAGCTGATGACCACGCTGGATTCCATGCTGGAACGGCTGATTAACGGCACGCTCAGATAAGGAGGTAAGCTGAAATGGGCTTTCGTATTACCACAAACATGATGATGAACAGCTACCGGTACAATCTCCAGGGCAACACCAAGAAGCTCTCGGACGCCCGGGACATGGTGCTCACCCATCGTACCTTCAACAGCTACGCCGCCGACCCCGCCGGCGCGACCATGGAGTTCCGCCTGCGCCGGAGCCTGTATCAGACCAACAGCCAGCTGACAAATACCAAAAACACCTACAGCAAATACAACACCGCCTGGAACAACCTCCAGGGCATCAAGACCGACCTGCTGGACAAAACGGTCCTGCCCAGCTCTATTCAGGGCGACAACGGCCCCACCGGCGAGGCCCGCCGGGCCCTGGCGACCGTCCTGAAGGAGACCTCCGAGTCTCTGATCTACGCCCTGAACCAGAAGCTGGGCGACCAGTTCATTTTTGCCGGCAACGACGGGCTGAACGTCCCCTTCACATGGAAGGGCGAGGACCTGTACTACCGGGGCATCAACGTCAAGTCCGGCGGACTGGTGGAGAAGCCTGTGGCGAAGGACCCGGAGGATTTGCTGAACAAGGCCGCCACCGGCGCAGGCAGACAGGACCCGGTGGATTTTGGCGGCAACTGGTCCAAAACCGACGAGAAGTGGTACCAGTACCTCAGCGGCGCGAAGGGGGCGGAGGTCCCCGAGGCGGGCACCCGGCCGGAGTGGGTGAACGAGCTGCTGAAAACGGATACGGCAAACGATACCACGAAGGCGTGGCTTAACTTCTACAACGACAAGGATAACTATATGAAGCTGAAGGAGCTGGGCGACGAGAAGCTTTATATGGACCTGGGCATGGGCCTGGCGGAGAACAGCCCCAACAACCCCGTCAACGGCAGTTATTTCAACAGCGCTCTGTGTGGTATTTCCTTTGTCGGCTTTGGCGTGGACGAGGACGGCGACCCCAAGAATTTGGCTCTGCTGATGCGGGAGTTTGCCGATGTCTTCCAGGCCTGGGACGAGGACATGGACCCTCAGGGCTATAACCCGGAGCTGGCGGGAGAGACCGCCAAGGGCCTGACCAGCGAGCAGATGGAGGAGAAGGCCTACCGCCTGCTGGATAAGCTGAAGGCCAGCCGGGAGTATTTTACCGAGAAGTGGGATGAGCTGGACGCTCGGGCGGTCTTCCTCAAGACCAACCAGGAGCGGCTGGAGACCCTGATGACCGACACCAACGTTCAGATTCTGGATGTCTCCCAGGTGGACCTGGCCGACGCCATCACCAGCTTCTCCTGGCAGCAGTACTGCTACAACGCCGCGCTGAAGGTCGGCAACCAGCTGCTCAGTCAGTCGCTGATCGACTATATGAACTAATATAAAGGGCAAAAGCCTTGAAATGATGCAGAAGGGAGCGCGTACAACACAATGAAACGGTTGATTGAGATCACCACAGTCCCCATTCAGATCGAGATGAAGACGACCAATGCCAAGCTGGAGTACGCCCGGGCCACCGCGGAGATGGAGATATCCCGGGAGAAAAATGGCTTGAAGATTAAGAGCCGTCCCATTAAGGTGAATATCGATACCTTTGAGGCCCGCAATTCCCTCTCTCCCACCCTGGCCCGCTATCTGGATCAGAACGCGGAGCGGGGCAAGCAGGCCGCCTATGAGGCCACCGCCACCTACGCCAACCAGGGCCAGCTCCTGCTGGAGACCCGGATTGGGGAGGAACTCGTCACCAAGTTCGCCCAGGACGCCATGATGAAGGATGTCAAGACCAACGTGGGGATCGACTTCCTGCCCGACCCCGGCCCGGAGATCACCTGGGACCCGGGAGAGCTGAGCATCCGCTATGAGATGGATAAGCTGAACTTCGACTGGAAGATGGGCGAGGGCAGCTTCGAGTTCACCCCTGGCGACATTGAGTTTACCGTGACCCAGCGCCCCGATGTAGTGATCAAATACATCGGCGGCCCCATCTACGTGCCCCCCTCCTCCGACCCCAACTATGAGCCGGTGGACGTAAAGGTATAATAACAGGAGGCGTCATGCGTTTAAAGACCAAGTATTTTGGCGAGATCGAGTGCCGGGAGGAGGAGAAACTCCACTTCCCGGAGGGCCTGTTCGGCTTTGAGGAGGAGAAGGAATTTTTCCTCCTTCCCTTCGAGGGCGGCGAGGGAAGCCTCCTCTGCTTTCAGAGCGCGGTGACCCCCGGCCTGGCCTTTGTAGCCCTGAATCCCTTTTCCCTCAAGCCGGATTACGCCCCGGTCCTCACTGATCGGGAGCTGGAGGCTTTGGGCGTGGAGCGCAGCGAGGACCTGTGCTTCTATACGCTGTGCGTGGTGCGCAGTCCGGTGGGGGAGAGCACGGTGAATCTGCGCTGCCCGGTGGCCGTCAACGACCGGACGGGTCAGGCGATGCAGTCCATCCTGGAGGAGGGCGGCTATCATATGCACCACCTTCTGTCGGAGTTCGGACGGAAGGAGGAGGCGACATGCTGATCCTCCAGAGAAAAGAGGGGGAGTCCCTGCTGATTGGGGACGAGGTGGAGATCACCGTCCTGTCCGTGGAGGCCGGTCGGGCCCGCCTGGCCATTCAGGCCCCCCGCAGCGTGACCATTCTGCGCAGCGAACTCAAGGTGGCCGCCGACGCCAACCGGGAGGCGGCGGACGAGGAGGTCTCGCCGCTGGAGCTTCTGGGCGTTTTAAAGGGACAGGATCCTAAATAAAGGAGCGGCCGTGTATCCCTCCGGATACGCGGCTGTTTTTTTATTGGAAGAGATGACGAAAATATTCCAAGTTAAATCCAGCAAGTTCGGGGAAATTTTGGGCGGCTACCGGCCCTGATTTGAAGATTTTACCATTGAAATCTTCTCCGTAATAAGGTATGATATTTGCGTTGAGCGTGCGGGCTTTTCGAGGAATTTGCCGCTCCATAGAATGGAGAGGTTCATAAATTTTGTGACAACATTTCCTGAAAGCCTTGCAATGAGCGGGGATATACGCTATAATTACACTGTCTTATCAGCCGCTTTGCCAGGCTGGAGCGGCGAAAGAAATGTGAAATGCCCGCTGATAAGTCCTTGATTTCCGGCGGGGAGTATGATAGAATAAGCACGCGGCTTTTGATGCGCGCTTGAGAGGAGGACTCTGGAATGGCTGGATATTTATTCTCTAATTCCATGCTGATGCTGGAACGGGCCATGGACTTCCAGTGGACCAAGTTTAACGCCATTTCTGATAATATCGTCAACGCGGAGACCCCCGACTATAAGGCGAAGTACGTCACCTTTGAGGAGGCGCTGGACTCCAGCATCCGCAGGTCGATCCGGGCCAGCGACGGACGGAGCTCCGCGATGCGGTCCGTTCTCAGCTCCGCCCGGCCGGTTGTCCATGTGGCGGAGAACGAGAGTATGCGCATGGACGACAACGGCGTCAACGTTGCAGAGCAGGAGACCGAGCTGATCCGCAACACCTATCAGATGCAGTACACCATGGACGCGATCAACGGCAAGATTACCCTGCTTCGGACGCTGATCCGGGGGCAGTAATTGTATTTCTCGCGGCGGGGGCTGAGGCCCCGCGCGGTGTATTCTATATAAAGTACGACAGGTTTGGAGGGGTCGTTATGGCATTTGTCAGCACCATTGATGTGATTGGCTCCGGATTTACCGCCCAGCAGCAGCGGCTGGACGTAATTTCTGAGAATATCGTCAATATGAACACCACCCGGACGGAAAACGGGGAGGGCCCCTACCGCCGGAAAGTGACCGTCTTTGAGGCGGAGGAGCGGGTCAGCCGGTTCCAGGATGTGCTGGAGCGGGCTCGTCTGGGCTCGCCGGTCCGGAGCACTCAGAAAAAGGGCGGCGTCCGCGTTGTAGGCGTGGAGGAGGACCCCTCTGATTTCAAGCTGAAGTACGACCCCACCGACCCGGACGCCAACGAGGAGGGCTATGTGGAGCTGCCCAACGTGGACCTGGTCAAAGAGATCACCGACGGAATGGCGGCCAGTCAGGCGTATTCCGCCAACGTGACAGCATTTAACCTGTTAAAGAGTGTGATCTCCAAGGGCTTGGAGATCGGCAAGTAAGGTTCTAGGTCAGGCCGAGCTTTTGGATGGCGGGCAGCGTCCCGGGGACAAAAATTTGGTCTGGCCTGGATTTGCGCTGTGGGATGGTGCGGCCACCCCCAATTTTGCCTTTTAAGGAGGAGTTCATCATGGAATTTACCCCTGTTCAACCGATTCGTCCCCTTTGGGACTCCCTGAGCCAGCCGGAGCAGGCCGGACGGACCCCCGCCGGCACCCTCTTTGCCAACGTGTTTCAGTCGGCCATTGACAACGTGCGGGAGACCAGCGCGGTGCAGGCGAACCTGGAATATGAGCTGGCCACCGGGCAGATCGACAACCCGGCGGAGGTGACTCTGGCCGCCAGCAAGGCCAGCACCGCGGCGATTCTGCTGATGGAGATGCGGAATAAAGCGGTGGATACCTACAATGAGATTATGCGTATTTCCCTGTAAAGGGCGCGAGCGTGTGCTTGTAAGATGATTGGCCGGAGGGATCCAAGTTGCAGACAAAGATGAAGGGCCTTTGGGAGAAGGTAAAGGGCTTTTTCAAAAAACTGAATAAGTTGACCCGGATCATACTGGGCGTCTGCGTGGTGGTTATCCTTGCCGCCATCATCTACGCAGCAACGCAGATGAACAAGGTCGAATACGCGGAGCTGTGCAATAACCTGACCGCGACTGAGACCAGCGCCGTGATCGGATTTTTGAATGACAAGGGCGTAACGGATTATAAGATATTAGACGACAAGATTTTGGTGCCGGCGGGCCGGGAAACTCAGCTTCAGGTTGAGATTGTCACATCCCGGCTGCTGAACAACGGCTTCCTGTATGAAACCTATTTCGACAAGACGGGAAGCTTCTCCACCGAGGCGGAACGGAAAGAGGCCATGCGCATCGCCACCGAGGAGAAGCTGGCCGCCATGATCCGTATGCTGGACGGCATCCAGGACGCTCAGGTGACCATCAGTCTGGGGACTGACCGGAACTATGTTCTGGACCCCCAGACCAGCAAATCCACTGCGGCGGTGATAGTTACACCGGAGAGCAATCAGTTGCTGAGCGCCGATATGGTGGAGTCCATCCGCTATATGGTGTCCCACAGTGTGAAGGAGCTGGATATCGGCGACGTCGCCGTCTCGGATACATACGGCAATCCATACACCGGAAACGGTACCGCCCAGAGCAGCGACGCCAGCGCGTTGAAGCTTCAGTTTGAGCAGGAGACCAACAACAAGGTCCGCCGTGAGGTGATGGAGGCCCTGGAATCCATTTATGGCCCGGGCAACGTAAAGGTGGCCGTCAATACCACCGTGAACGTGGACCGGGAGGTCATTGAGGATACCACCTATTCTCAGCCCGAGGGCGCTGCGAACAACGGCGGCCTGATCGGCAGCCAGAAGTATTTCTGGGAGATCATCCGGGAGGAAGGAATTGAGTCCACAGGCGGCGTGGTAGGCGCCGGGCCCAACTCCGACCTTGAGACTTATCCCGATATCGACACCGAGCTCAACGGCGACGAGAACCTGGCTACCGGGAGCGGTGAGATTGACCACAAGGTGAACACCACCGTGACCCAGCGGGAGGTGCTGGCCGGCACCGTGACCGACGTGAAGGTGGCCGTCACCATCAACCAGAACTCTCCCAACGCGGGAGCCCTCACCGTGGACCAGCTGGTGGACCATGTAGGCACCGCCTCGGGCATCGGAGCCATCGACCGAAACGACCCCATCTCTGTGGGCCGGGTATCCGTGGTTCTCGCGCCCTTCTTCGAGGAGGAACCCGAGCCTCCCGTGGCTCCCGTCCCGCCCGGAGAGATCCTGCCTGGCGTACCCAACTGGATGATCTACGCCGCGGCGGCCGGACTGCTCCTGTTTGTCATTCTGGTAATTCTCATTATCCTTCTGCTGCGCAGGAGAAAGCGGAAGAAGCTGGAGAAGCAGCTGGCCCTGGAGGCCGAGCAGCGGGCGGCGGAGGAAGCCGCCGCAGCCGAGGAGGCCGCAGCGGCGGCGGCGGCAGCTGCGGTCATTGAGGCGGCCCCTACTGGCGGCGCCGATATTATGGAGGTCAACACCGAGAAGAGCATGGAGCTGCGTAAGATGGTCCGGCAGTTCGCCCAGAACAATCCGGAGATCGCGGCTCAGATGGTGCGGGCCTGGCTGAAGGGAGAGGAAACCAGTGCCTGAGGCGATTAAAACTGAATTGACCCCTCCCCAGAAGGCGGCAGCTGTGATCGTCTCCCTGGGCGCGGATAAGGCGTCCGGCCTCTACCAATACATGGAGGCTGAGGAGATCGAGGCCCTCACCCTGGAGGTGGCCCGGCTGGGTATGCTGGACTCGGAACAGACCGAGGCCGTGCTGACAGAGTTTTATCAGAACTGTATGACCAGCAAGGCGGTCACCGAGGGCGGCCTGGAGTACGCCAGGACCGTCCTGGAGAAGGCTTTCGGCAATCAGACCGCCCTGGCCCTGCTGGAGAAGGTGACCAAGTCCCTGAAAAACCGGGAATTCGCTTTCCTGGACAAGGCGGATGTCAAGTCCCTGTTCTCCGCCCTCCAGAACGAGCGTCCTCAGACGGTGGCCCTGGTTCTTTCCTACGTGGACCCGGACAAGGCGGCCGGCGTCATCGAGCAGCTGGAGCCCCAGCGGCAGATCAGAGTTGTGGAGGCCATCGCCACCATGGAGAGCGCCTCCCCTACCGCCATCAAGACGGTGGAGGCCGAGATGGAGCGCAAGTTCTCCAGCATTATTACCCAGTCCAACGTCAAGGTGGGCGGCATAGACTATGTGGCGGGCATCATGAACAACCTGGACCGCTCCAGCGAGAAGTCCATCTTCGACGGCCTGTCCGCCCACAACGCCGACTTGGCGGACGAGATCCGCAAGCGGATGTTCGTCTTCGAGGATATTATCACCATGGACGACCGCTCTGTGCAGCGCTTCGTCCGGGACTGCGACCCCAAGGACCTGGTCCTGGCCCTGAAGACGGCCAATACCGACGTAGCCAGCAAGCTGTTTACCAACATGTCCGCCCGTATGGCCGAGAGTATCCGGGACGACCTGGAGGTGACCACCAACGTCCGTATGAAGGACGTGGAGGACGCCCAACAGCGTATCGTCAGCGTCATCCGGGATTTGGAGGAACGAAACGAGATCATCATCATGAAGGGCGGAAAGGACGATATCATTGCGTAACATCCTGAAAGGCTTCCTTGAGCCCAAGGCGGAAAATTATATACTCCCCGTCGCCAGCGAGATCGAGATGGAGGAGGACCCCCTTCCCGTCCCCGAGGAGGAGCCGGAGGCGGAGTTCTTCGACTTCACCGTGGGGGGCGAGGGCGAGCCGGAGGTCCAGGAGGACGGACCGGCCAAAGAGAGGCCCAGGGAGCCCGAGACCCCGGTACACTACGCCCAGCTCCAGGCCGAGCTGATTCTGAACCAGGCCCGGGAGGAGGCGGAGGCGCTTCTGAACCAGGCCCGGGAGCAGGCCCAGAGCGAGATTGAGGAGATTCGCGCCGGGGCCAGGGACGAGGGCTACCGGGACGGCTACGCCCAGGGCATCGCCAAGGCCATGGACGACGCGGTCCGGGACCGGGAGGAGACTGCCGCCCGGATGGAGCAGGATGTGAAGGCCTTTTTGGAAAAGGCCTCCCTGGCCCGGGAGGAGCTGATCCTCCAGAGCCGGGACGAGCTGGTGGAGCTGTGCCTGTCCATCGCCGAGAAGGTGGTGCGGGTCAGCCTGAAGAGCAGCGCCGAGGTCATCGTCCGCATGATTCAGACCGCAACCGAACGGATGCGCAGGCAGGAGTGGGTACACATCTATATCTCCGGCTGCGACACCCGCCAGGTGGCAAAGATATCCCCGGCGCTGACCAGCACGCTGGGCGCACTGAGCCAGCATATCAAGGTAGTCCCCATGGAGGACGACGAGAGCGGAACCTGTATTGTGGAGACCCCGGAGGAGATTGTGGATGCCAGCGTGTCCACCCAGATGTCCAATATCCGGGATGTGCTCCACGACCAGCTGGGCGCCCTGTGGCCCCAGTAAGATAAGGAGAGACCCCGTGTTTCGTGAGCTGATCCCCGCTGTCCGTTCCGCTGAAACGGTGGGCCGGACGGGAAAAATTGAGAATATTGTGGGCATGTCCATTGAGGCCTCCGGCGGCCGGGCCGCCGGAGGCGATATCTGCCGCATCTATTCCAACGAGTCCGGCGGTCAGATTCCCGCTGAGGTGGTGGGCTTCAAAAATGACCACATCCTGTTAATGCCCTATGCCAACATGAGCGGCATTTCCGCGGGCAACTTTGTCCGCAACACCGGCAAGCGGCTGACCCTTCCGGTGGGACCCTTTCTGCGGGGCCGGGTGATCAACGCTCTAGGCCAGCCCATCGACGGGTTGGAGCCCTTCCAGCGGGCAGACACCTTCTCTGTGGACAGCACCTATATCAACCCCATGGCCCGCCCCCCCATTCGGGAACGGATGGAGTTCGGCGTCAAAGCCATTGACAGCCTCCTCACCATCGGCAAGGGCCAGCGTATCGGAATCTTCGCCGGCTCCGGCGTGGGCAAATCCACCCTGATGGGGATGATCGCCAAGAATGTGAAGGCGGACATCAATGTGATTGCCCTGGTGGGCGAGCGCGGTCGAGAGGTTTTGGAGTTCATGCAGAAGGACCTGGGGGAGGAGGGCATGCGCCGCTCCGTGCTGGTGGTCGCCACCAGCGACCAGCCCGCCATGCTGCGGATGAAATGCCCCAGCGTGGCCACCAGCATCGCCGAGTACTTCTCCGGTCAGGGCTACGACGTTCTGCTGATGATGGACTCCCTCACCCGTTTCGCGATGGCCCAGCGGGAGATCGGCCTGGCCATCGGTGAGCCGCCGGTAGCCAGAGGCTACACGCCCTCGATGTACGCTGAGATGCCCAAGCTGCTGGAGCGCAGCGGAAACTTTCAAAAGGGCTCCATCACCGGGGTATACACCGTGCTGGTGGAGGGCGACGACACCAACGAGCCCATCGCCGACACGGTCCGGGGCATTTTGGACGGTCACATCGTTCTGTCCCGCCAGCTAGCCAACTCCAACCACTTCCCCGCTATCGACGTGGGGGCCAGCATCTCCCGTCTGATGGTGGAGATCGTCTCCCCGGAGCACCGGGCCCTGGCCTCCAAGCTGAGAGACATTATGGGCGTCTATGAAAAAAATTCGGACCTGGTGTCCATCGGCGCGTACAAGGCGGGCGCCAACCGCAAGCTGGACTACGCGCTGACCAAGATCGACGCCATCAATCAGTTTTTGATGCAGGGCACCGATGAGGCTTTCACCTATGAGGAAAGTCTGAACGAGCTGGAGCGTATCCTGCAATGAGGAGTGAATCACACAGATGAAAAAATTCCGCTTCTCTCTGGAGACGGTTTTGGACTATAAGCAGCAGGCTCTGGACGCCCTCCGGGCGGAGCACGGCGTGATCCTGGCCCAGGTGAGGGCGCAGGAGGATGTGGTGGACGGTCTGGAGGGGGAGCATGGGAACGTGAACGAGGAGTTCTCCCGGCGCAAGCTGGAGGGAATCACCATTCTGGACGCGATGAACTACGAGCAGTACCTCCGGGCGCTGGAGCGTGAGATTCAGGAGGAGCGGCGCAAGCTGGCGATTCTCCGGCGCAGAGAGGAGCAGAAGCGGACCCAGGTGGTAGAGGCCAGAAAGGAGACCGCCACCCTGGAGAAGCTGAAGGAGCACAAGCTGGACGACTACCGCAAGGCGGAGCAGAAGGCTGAGGAGCAGCTCATTGAGGAGTTTGTCTCCACCACCCGCGCCATGGCGGCGATGGGTATGTAAACGGGAGCAGCACGATTTCGTGTTTCTCTATATAGTCGCGGAAAGGAGGTGATCGCGATGAGCACGCCACTTTCATTCTGTGACATCAGCACACGCTTTGGGCAGATGCCCGCTCCCCAGAGAAGCATCGAGGAGCAGACTGGCTGGAACCCCGACCTGCTTTTCAAGGACTATCTGAACAAGGTCCGCCGGCATCGGAAGGAACAGGAGGAGCACGCCGCCGAGGATGCCCTGCTGGCCGTGATTGACGCCATGAACACCCGGGATAAAGACCGGAATGTGGACCCGGAGAAGGTCGCGGCGGAATCCTTGATGCGGGCCGGACCGTCGGTTCAGCAGTCGGAGAAGTTCCAGGAGCTTCGGGAAAAATCTGGCGGGAAGATCGACATTACCGTCATGCCGGAGATCCGGGCTTTGATGATGTGTCTGAGCAGCACGTCTATGTTCAGGCATATGGACGAAATTCAGGAAAACACCGACAAAGCCCTGGAGGAGCAAGCTGAGGAGGAAGAGCGGTTGAAGGTCACAGAAGCGCGCGGTCCCAGCGAGATCAGCGACCCCAACGAAGTAAAGAAGGAGGTGTAAGAGACCATGATAATGAATGACAGAATGACGGCAAACCAGATGCAGGCCGCCGCCGCGATGGCCGCGCCGGTGATTCAGCTCCGGGACAACTCCAGCCAGCCCGCCAAAACGGAAAAGGGCGAGAGCTTCCAGGACCTGATGGATAAGGCCAAGGACCAGCAGGTGGAGGCTCCCAAGAAGGAGGAGGCCGTCGAGACCAGAGACCCCGCCCAGAAGGTGGAGAGCCCCCGTAAGGTCACGGTGACCCGGAACGAGGACGGCAGCGAGACCCAGTCGGTGCAGCTGGCTGTTCAGGAGGCCGCTATGCTGGCTGCGGGCTATGCTCAGATGTCCCCGCCCCAGGAGGACGGGATTGCCTGGCTGGCCATGCCTGTGGAGGAGAACAGCGAGAACCTCGCGGCGCCTGTGGATGCAGTGCAGGACCAGCGAGCCCTGTTCCTGGACAACGAATGGGTGGTCGAGCCCACGCCGGAGGTGGCCGTTGCTCTGGAGGAGGTGCTCGAGGAGCACAACGACCCCACCCTGGCCGACAGCATTTTGAGCGAGCTGGAGCGTAAGATTCAGAACGCGGTGCTGAAGCCTGAGACCGACACGGCGGCTGACGCCGGGGACGAGGTGGACCCCGCCGATTATGCCGGCGCGAGCCCCCGCTATTTCCACGCGGTGGAGCGCAGCTCCAAGGAGGAGGACGATTCCAGCGGGCTGGCCCGGATGATGATGTCCTCTCAGGAGAAGCTGTTCCAGGACGTGGACGGTACCCCCATCAAGGTGGGCGAGCCCTTTGAACTGGACACCCGGGACGCCGATATGGACGTGCAGCTGGCTGACGCCATCCGCTCCGCGGCCATTCAGGACCTGAGACAGCTGGAGGTTCAGCTCAGCCCCGCGAACCTGGGCACCGTGACCATCAAGCTGACCCAGACCTCAGACGGCGTGCTGTCGGTGATTATGCACACCAGCAACGCCAAGACGGCCGCTCTGCTCAGCGAGCACCTGGACGGACTGAGCCAGGCGCTTCAGAGCTTTAACCAGGGCCAGGAGGTCCGGGTAGCGGTGCAGTACAACGAGGAGAGCCAGCAGAGCCAGTACCAGCAGGCTGACCCCGACGGGCACAACGGCCAGCAGCGGCAGCAGGAGCGCCACCCCGAGGAGCAGGAGAGCGGCGAGGATTTTGTCCAGCGGCTGCGCCTGGGCCTGGTCGGAGTGGAAGACGAGGCGTAAAGGAGTGAGTAATTATGGCCGACACAATGATCGACGGACTGTTTGACCTGGCGCAGCGGTATCAAGCCCAAAATAGCTCCGCTGGCAAGGCTACAAACAAGGCCGGAAGCGATGACGACTTCGACCCTACTATTAACCGAACCGAAGAGAAGGATAAGCTGGAACAGAAGCTGAAGGATAAGGGCACGCTGGACTTTACCGACATGCTCGGACTGATGGTGGCTCAGTTCCAGAATCAGACCATTGACAACCAGGCCAGCACATCTGATATGATGAATCAGCTGGTTCAGATGAGCTCCATGCAGGCGATGACCGAGATGAGCACCCAGATGAAGGAGCTGACCCTAGCCAACGTCATGTCCTACTCCGCCTCCCTGGTGGGCCAGACGGTTACCATCGGCGTCTGGGACGCGGATTCCAAGGAGCTGGAGGAGATCGTGGGCGTGGTGGAAGGCGCCGGCACCTATGACGGACAGCAGGTCATCTTTGTCAACGGCAAGAGCTATCTGCTCAGCAGCATCATGGCTGTGGGCAAGCTGCCGCCTCCCAAGGACCCCGACGGCGGCGACAAGACAGACCCCGTGGACCCCCCTGAGGGCGGCGACGAGACGGACCCGGTTGACCCTCCTGAGGGCGGCGACAAGACAGACCCTCCGGCTGAGGGCGGCGGTGCGGACCCGGACGGCGGCAATACCGACGAGCCGGTAGGCTGAGCGCTGGAGATCGGGAGGGAACCCGGTCTTACCAAAACGCGGACAGGATGTCCGGAAAGTTGAGGAAAGCACGATGGCGGAACGCATTTCATCCGTGCAGGGGATCACCCCGGTCGAACGGGTCCAACAGGTTGGACGGGTAGAGCCCGTCGGCAGAGGACAGTTCGGCGCGATGCTCCGGCAGGAGGTCAAGGTCACAGAGCCCGCGATTTCCTTCTCCAAGCACGCCCAGAGCAGGGCGGCCGAGCGGGGGATCCAGGTGGATGACGCGCTGATGGGCCAGCTGGCCGACTCGGTAGAGCGGGCCCAGGCCAAGGGCGCTACCAATATCCTGGCCTTTGACGCCACGCGGGCATTTATCATCAACGTCCCCCATGGGCGGGTGATTACCACCATGTCCCAGGAGGAGATGGAAGAGAACATCTTTACCAATATCGACGGCGCTGTGCTGCTGAAATAAGCGAGAGCAGGACCTTTTCGGATGCTTTGGTCCCCTGCCCGACTGACAGGGGACCGGCAGCGCCACAGAAAGGAAGTTTTGATTCAATGACTGGAGCAATGTACGCCGCCATTGGCGGCCTCCGTTCCCACATGAGCAAGCTGAACGTAATCGGCAACAATATTGCCAACGTCAACACCTTCGGCTATAAGTCCCAGCGCATGACCTTCAAGGAGTCCATCTACGGCACCAGCCGCTCCGGCTCCAACGGTAACACCGTCAGCGGCGGTAACAACCCCTCCCAGATCGGCTACGGCTGCTCTGTGGGCACCATCGACCTGAATATGTCCCCCTCCACCTACTCCCCTACCGGCGTCCAGATGGACTGCTATATTGACGGCGACGGCTTCTTTATGGTGGGCGATAAGCTACAGAGAGAAGTAACGTATTGGATGTCACAGGAGGAGATTAATAATGCGGACCCGCCGCCTCCTGCTGGTACAGAAGTTGGCAGCGTCAAGAGCGTCACATGGAAGGGCGGCGTGACCAGCGGCAGTGAGCTGAAGGACTACGACCTGACCCGGGTGGGCGACTTCTGGGTGGACCCCGACGGCTATATCTGCAACGGCGACGGCAAGGTACTCTACGGCTACGCCCGGGTGCAGAACCCGGACTATGTTCCGGGTGCGAGCAAGGCTGAAATCGCCTTAGCTAAGACACAAGGGAAGGACATTGAGAGCGAGACCATCATCAGCACTCACCTGGTCCCCCTGCGCGTGCCCCTTCAGGCGGCTATCCCCACCAGAGAAAACGGCGGCAAGATATTGATTAAGGATGGACAGCCGGTTGAGACTCAGCCGAAACCTGATGAAGATTATGAACTTAAGGAAGGCGAATCGTGGAAGGACCTCTGGGAGGAGGGTGATCCCGTCTATCCCTATCTGGGCGAGGATGGCTTGAACAACTATGCGGACCCGGATTTCCCTAAAGTGAGACAGGAAGCACCGGACGATGCTGGCGGCGGCGGTGGCGGCGGCGGTGCTGACCAGGTAACTGTTCCCAATGGCCCCGGCAAGGGCTGGAGCCGGGTTCCCACCGCCGAGAACACCGCCAGCGACGCGGTGTCCAACGTGATGCCCTGCCAGCTGCGGGGCATGGGTATTGGCAAGGACGGCTCCATTTACGGCACCGCCAACGGCAAGACCGTGGTGATCGGCTATATTGCCATCGCCTCCGCCGACAACCCCAACGGCGTGACCCACACCGGCGGTCCCTACTACAAGTGTATGCCCGGCGCGGGCAACCTGCGGGTCTCCAGCCTGGGTATCGACCTGCCCAACGCCTATTTGGGAAACAAGCTGCCTCCGGACACGGACGCGAATGATCCCAATATTGATGGAGAGATTGCCTCGGCCAACGACAAGATTTGGAACGAGAAGTCCACCCAGCTGCAAAGCCAGGGTCTGGAGGCCTCGGGCACCGATCTGGCCTATGAGTTCGCCGAGATGGTCACCACACAGCGCGGCTATCAGGCCAACACCCGTATCGTCAATGTCACCGACTCCATGCTGGAGGAACTGGTGAACATGAAGCGGTAAAATGATCTAAGTTAATAATACAGTCCGCCCCCGGCGGGACGGTCCGCCGGGGCGGGCTCAAATGAAAGGAAGGGTTTGTCATGATTCAACTTACGAAACGAAATGGAGAGCGGTTCCTGCTCAACCACAATCAAATTCAGTGCATTGAGATGATCCCCGAATCCAAGATTGTCATGATGAACCGGGACTATTTCATTGTACGGGACACTCCCGACCAGATCATTCGGAAAATCACCGAGTATAACGCCAAGGTACAGGACGTGCATCGCCAGCTGACCATCGTGGACCGGCGCTGAAAAGCGCCGGCCGGCGGGGTATGTTTGACAGGCGTTGAAGCCTGCCGCGCGCCGCGACCGAGCAACGCCTATCAAATGTGCCCCATAGAGAGAAAAACCGAAAATAAGGAGTGGACTTGAGGCTATGAATATTACATATATCATTGGCATCATTGCCGCGTTCGGCGTAATGGTCATCGGCATGATGCAGGGCGGCGAGGGTTTCCTGGACGTGAGCCAGCTGGGCAACTTCGTGGACGGCGCCTCCGTCTTCATCACCATCGGCTGTACCTTCGCCGTGCTGATCGCCAGCTTCCCCATTCCCACCCTGGCCGCCATCCCCAAGCACTTCGGCGTTCTGATGAATACCAAGAAGTACGACCCCATGGCCATCATCGAGAAGCTGGTGGAGCTGGCCCAGGTGGCCCGTAAAAACGGCCTGCTGGCCCTGGAGGAAATGGGCAACCAGGAGAGCGACCCTTTCTTTAAGCAGTGCATCATGCTCATCGTGGACAACAACGACGCCGACCAGGCCAAGGAGATCATGATGAACGATATCGAGCAGTCCTCCGCCCGGCACGAGGACGCCGCCGGAATGTATGACAAGGCATCCTCCGTGGCCCCGGCCTTCGGCATGGTGGGCACGCTGGTCGGTCTGATTAACATGCTGAAAGGCATGAACCTGGACGGCGACGGCGCCAGCAACATCGGTACCGCTATGGGTACCGCCCTGATTACCACTCTGTACGGCTGCGTGCTGGCCCATATGATCTTTGGCCCCATCGCCACCCAGCTGCGCCAGCGTGACGAGGAAGAGACCCTTTGCAAGCTGATTATCGTGGAGGGCATCATGTCCATCCAGTCGGGCGCGAACCCCAAATTCCTGCGTGAGAAGCTGCTCACCTTCCTGGGCCAGAAGCAGCGCAGTGAGGACGGCGGCAAGAAGGCCAGCAAGGGCGAGTAAGCCCTCCGGTGAAATGAACGAGGTGAAACCATGGCAAGCATTAAAAAGAAGAGCTCCGGCGGCGGCGGTGGCGCCAACTGGATGGATACCTACGGCGACATGGTCACGCTTCTATTGTGCTTTTTTGTCCTGCTGTATTCCATCTCCACCATCGACGCCTCTAAATGGATGATCGTGGTCCAGAGCTTCAACAAGGACGCTCTGGTCAGCGAGCCGGAGAATCCCGACGGCCCCACCGATGACCCGGAAAACAAGGATGGCGGCAACGAGATGCCCGCCACCACCGACGTTGAAGAGGCGTTGGACGAGTTGTATGAGTTTCTAAAGGTCAGCGTGGCCAGCGACGACGTGTCCGTCAGTAATGGCGACGGCTACGTGTTTATCTCCTTCGCCGAGTCGGTCTTTTTCAACCCCAACAGCTCGGTGCTTCAGGCCAAGGGCAAAGAGGTTCTGGACAAGATGATGCCCGCCCTGACCCGCTGCGCCCCCGCTATTGACGAGCTGGAGGTCATCGGCCACACCGCCCGGGTCCGGGAGGCTGCCGACCAGCACAACGACACCATTACCGACCGTCAGCTGGCCTCTCTCCGGGCCACTGAGGTGGTGATCTATCTCCAGAAGAACATCCCCTATGACCGGCTCAACCCCGGTCGTCTGGTCCCCAAGGGATTGGGCGAGTGGCGGCCTGTGGCCGATAACAGCACCGCCGAGGGAAAGGCGAGAAACCGGCGTGTGGAGATGGTCATTACCGGCAAGGACCTGGACAGCGAGCTGTCCGGCAACTACGAGTATTATGAGACCATGCTGCAAAGTACAGGCAGTATCGAGGTGCCTGACTGAAACGCGGCTCCGTCCGTCTCTGAGCGGGCAGGTTAAGCAGTTAAATGAGGGAACAATATGGCTGAAGTCTTATCACAAAGTCAGATAGACGCCCTGTTGAACGCGGCCAGAAGCGGTGAACTGGATGTAGACAAGCCGGCGGAGAAATCAAGCGAGCAAAAGTATCGCAAGTACGATTTCTACAGCCCGCGCAAGTTTACCAAGGACCGGCTAAAAATGCTCAACAGCATTTTTGAGAGCTACGCCCGGGTCATCAACTCCAGAATCAACGCGCTTCTCCACGCCACCTGCGAAATCGAGGTGGACAGCGTGGAGGAACAGCGGTATTATGAGTTTGGCAACGCGCTGACAGAGAGCGATGTGGTGGCCCTGGCCCGCATCGACCTGGAAAAGCTTCAGGGCGAGGACCCCATCCTGGTCCATATGGACACCCCTGTGGTGCTGTCCATGCTGGACCGCATGATGGGCGGCGAGGGCGAACCGGACCCCAACTTGTCCAGCGAGTACAACATGACGGACCTGGAATTGAATATGTATGAGGACCTGATTAAGGACCTGATTCCCATTATGGGCAACAGCTGGGAGAACTACATCACCGTCCAGTTTTCCTACATCCGGACCGAGGTGAACCCCACCCTGGTCCAGCTCATCGGCTACGACGAGACGGTGGTGATTGTGGGCATCAATATCAAGTTCCCCAACTGCACAGGCCGGATGAGCCTGTGCCTGCCCGGCGAGATGCTGACCAACATCTTCAGCGAGATCAGCAAGAGCACCAGCCGCCGCACCACCGGCGAGGATAAGTCCGAGGAGATCTTCGGCACCCTGCGGGAGTCCGAGCTGGAGATTGTGGCCGAGCTGGCCAGGACCCGAATTTTGCTCAGCGACCTCTATCACCTGAACGTGGGTGATGTGGTGGATATCAAGCGTCCCAAAGACTCACCCGTCTTCCTGAATATCGGCGGACGCCGGTGGTTCGATGGGCGGATGGGCACCAGCAACAAGCAAGTGGCCGTGAAAATCGGCGAGACCTATTACAAGTCCTGATGAAGGAGCGAGACTGAATGGAAGACATTATTTTTAGCCCGATGGAAATAGACGCCATCGGGGAGATTATGAACATCAGCTTGGGCTCCTCCGCCACTGCGGCATCCAACATGCTGGACCATCGTGTGGATATTACAACCCCACGGGTGAGCGTGATCAACGCGGAGGATTTTTCCCTGGGCAGGATCGAACCGGCGGTAGGCGTTGAGATCAAGTATGTCTGCGGCCTGGAGGGCAGCAACATCATGTTGCTCAAGCGCAGCGACGTGCGGGCCATCACAGATATCCTGCTGATGACCGAGACGCCCGACGAGGAATTTGAGCTCAACGACCTGTCTATCAGCGCGGTGTGTGAGGTTATGAACCAGATGATGGGCTCCTCCGCCACCGCCCTGTCCGACCTGCTGGGCCGGATGGTAAACATTTCTACCCCTGAGTCCTTTGAGCTGACCGACCTGGACAAGATGAAGGAGGAGCACTTCCCCGTCACCCACGGCCCGGTGGTGGTGGTCCGCTTCAACCTGACCATTGAGGGCGTGCTGGACAGTGAGTTCATGAACGTCATGTCGGTGGAGCTGGCTAAGGAGCTGATCGCCGGCTTCGGCCTGGATGCAAGCGAGGAGGAGCCGGCCCCCACGCCCGCCCCTGCTCCCCAGCCGGCCCCGGCCCCGGCTCCAGCGGCGGCGCCGGCCCCCCAGCCCGCCCCCGCGCCCGCGCCCGCTGCGGCAGGACCCGCCCCGGCGGCTCCCCCGATGCCAGCGGGCGTGCCAGGAGAGATGCCCGGGTACCCCGGCTATCCCCCCTATGGGCAGATGCCCGCCGGGTACCCTCCCTATCCGTATCCGCCCTACCCCATGTATCAGCCGCCTGAGCCCAAGGTCATCAACGCTCAGCCCGCCCAGATGCACCCACTGAGCGCGGAGAGCCACCTGAACCAGGAACAGAAGCAGAATCTGGACCTGATTATGACCGTCCCCCTGGAGGTGGCGGTGGAGATTGGCCGCACCAGGCGGAAGATTCAGGAGATTCTGTCCTTCTCCAAGGGCTCGCTGGTGGTGCTGGACAAGTTGGCCGGCGATCAGGTGGACCTGCTGGTCAACGGACAGTGCGTCGCCAAGGGCGACGTGGTGGTAATCGACGACAACTTCGGCATCCGCATCACCGAGATTCTGCAAAAGCCCGACATAAATGAGTTGATTTCCGGCTAACACTTCCCGTAACTATAGATCGTATTCAGTAAATTTAAAAAAAGGATGGTTTACTATGGCTAGAATTCTTATGGTCGACGACGCTGCTTTCATGCGCAAAGTTATCAAGGATACCCTGAGCAAGGCTGGCTACACCGACCTCCACGAGGCGGAGGACGGCGCTATGGCCGTGGAGAAGTACAACGAGCTCAAGCCCGACCTGGTGCTGATGGACATCACCATGCCCAACATGGACGGCCTGGAGGCCCTGAAGGCCATCCGGGGCGCCGACAGCAACGCCAATGTGGTCATGTGCTCCGCCATGGGCCAGGAGACGATGGTCATCGATGCCATCCGCTCCGGCGCCAAGGACTTCATCGTCAAGCCCTTCAAGCCCGAGCGCGTGCTGAAGACTGTCACCTCGATCGTGGGCGAGCCCTGATCTGATGGGCCCCATTCTCTCTGCGGTCGGCTTTCTGGCGGCGATACTCCTGGTGCTGGCGGGGGCCTATGTATTCACCCGCTGGGCCGGGGAACACCTCGGCGCGGGCTTTGTCAGCGCCGCGGGCAGCGGACGGCTCCGGGTGCTGGACCGGGCGGGCCTGGGAAAGGACCAGGCCCTGCTGGTGGTCCGGGCTGGGCAGCGGTATCTGCTGCTGGGCAGCACGCCCGCCGGCGTGACCCTCCTGGCCGAGCTGAGCCGGGAGGAGGGCGAGGCCTGGGAGCCTCCCGCGCCGCCCGCCGGCCCTGAGCAGAAAACCGACTTCCGCGCCCTGTTTCAGCGGCTGAGAGAGAAAAAGTAAACACCCAGCGCAGTTGAAACGAGGTGAGGAAGGATGCCGACTGACGCGCTGATCAATGTAAACGGCGATAGCGTGCAGGCGCTGGAGATTCTGTTCTTCACCACCGTCCTGATGCTCATGCCCTCGCTCATTATTATGATGACCTCCTTTACGAGGTACGTCGTGGTATTCTCCTTCCTGCGCAACGCGATGGGCACGCAGCAGACCCCTCCCAACATGGTCCTGGTGGGAATGGCCCTGATTTTGACCCTGTTCACCATGGGACCCACCCTCTCCGATATGAACGAGGAGGCATTCGCCCCCTATCAGGCGGAGGAGATCAGCCAGGAGGAGTTCTTTCAGCGGGTTCAGGACCCCTTGAAACGGTTTATGCTGAACTGGACCAAGCCGGAGAGCCTGGAGCTGTACTGCAACATGTCCAACACGCCTATGCCGGAGAGCGAGGCCCAGGCCCTTGAAGTGCCGCTGACGGTGGTAATCCCAGCCTTTGTCACCAGCGAGCTGAAGCAGGCCTTTGTCATCGGCTTTCTGCTCTATGTCCCCTTCCTGCTGATCGACATGGTGGTGGCCTCCACGCTGATGTCTATGGGCATGGTTATGCTTCCCCCTTCCATGATCTCCACCCCCTTCAAGCTTCTGCTGTTTGTGATGCTGGACGGGTGGCAGCTGCTCTTCGCCACGCTGGCGGGGGGCTTCGGACCCTGATAAGGAGGAGACATGGATACAACTGTAGTTACCCAAGTCCTTCGGGACGGGATCTGGGTCGTAATTAAGATTGGCGGCCCTATGCTGATCCTTAGTATGGTGGTGGGCGTTCTGATCGCTATTTTTCAGGCGGTCACCCAGATTCATGAGCAGACCCTGGGCTTTATCATGAAGATGTCCGTCATTATTCTGACCCTCCTGGTCGCGGGAGGCTGGATGGGGGAGACCGTTCTGGACTTCGCGAAGGAAGTCTTTTCACTGATGGCCGCCACCCGCTAGGGGAGAGGAGGAATATGCCTTGGACTGGCCTGCTCTGACTCTCTTTCTGTTCATCATCGGTCGAATGACCGGATGTGTGGCGTTTAACCCCCTTTTGGGACGTAGAGGCATCCCCTCAATGGTCAAGGCGGGGTTCATCCTGCTGCTGTCGATCTGCGTTTTTACCATTACCCCCGCCCCCCGGAGCTTTCCGGAGAGTATGCTGGGCCTGGTCCTGGTCTTTTTTCTGGAAATGTTCCTGGGCTATGTCCTGGGCCTGATCGTCAACCTGTTTTTTTATATCCCGCTGATGGCGGGCTCCATCATCGACATGCAGATGGGCCTGTCGATGGCCTCCACCTATGACCCCGCCTCCGGAATCCAGACGACGGCCACCTCCAATGTGCTGAACACCCTGATGTCCCTGTTGTTTTTTGTAGCCAACGGACATCAGACCCTGATTCGCATTTTTGTGACATCAGGCCGGGCGGTCCCCTACGGGGCGGTCGCCCTGGGAGAGGACCTGTACGGCGCTGTTTTGGAGATATTCATTGACTGCACCATCCTGGGCATCAAGCTGGCTATGCCAATTTTGGCGGCTGAGCTGATGGGACAGGTGGGCATGGGAATCCTGATGAAGGTCATTCCTCAGATTAACGTTTTCGTTATTAATATTGACCTGAAGCTGATTATCGGATTGGTTCTGGTTATGCTGCTGCTGGTGCCGTTCAGCCAGTTTTTGCTGGACGCGGAGATGCAGATGCTGGTCACGCTCCAGCGGACGCTGCCCCTTATGTCAGGCTGACCCAACCGAACACGGGCTGACAAAGGGGGGACACACCCATGGCCGGCGACTCCAAAACCGAAAAGGCGACACCAAAACGGCGAAGAGACGAACGAAAAAAAGGTAACGTCCTCATGAGCAAGGACGCTGTGGGTGTGGCGACTCTGATCGGAAGCCTGTTTATGGTCCAGGTCATGAGCGGCGTCTTTCTGGACCAGATCAAATCCCTGTTTCACTTCTACTTTGCCCATATGGCCTCCGACAGTGTGAGCCTGCTTCCCAGTCTGATGAATGAGCTGGTTCGAACGACAGTGGTCACCTTCATAATTATGGTGGGGCCGTTTCTGGCCGTCACTGCCCTGCTGGCGGTGGGCGTGACCTTCTTTCAGACCAAGCTTCTGGTGACCACTGAGCCTCTGCGGCCCAAGTTCAGCCGCCTCAGCCCCCTCCAGGGCTTCAAACGCCTGTTTTCCCTCCGGAGCGTGATCGAGGCGGTTAAGGGCATCCTGAAGATTACAATTCTTCTTGTTCTAATCTACAACTACTTCAAGGGCGCGGCCGAGGGCTTCAGCCGCTTCCTGGCTATGGAGCTGGGGCAGTCCTGCCGCATTCTCTTTGAGGAGATTGTCGCCCTTGTGATTCAGATCGCCATTGCGTTCGCGGTGCTGGCTTTCTTCGACTACCTCTATCAGTGGTGGGACTACGAGCGTCAGCTGAAAATGTCCAAACAGGAGATTAAGGAAGAATATAAGCAGACAGAAGGCGACCCCCAGGTTAAGGGAAAAATCAAGCAAATCCAGCGCCAGCGGGCCCAGCAGCGCATGATGCAGCAGGTGCCCCAGGCCGACGTAGTGATTCGTAACCCGACCCACTTTGCCGTAGCCCTGCGGTATAAGCCGGACCAGGACAACGCGCCTGTGGTGCTGGCTAAGGGCATGGACGAGCTGGCCCTGCGCATCGTCAAGGTAGCGGAGGAGCACGGGATTGCCACGGTGGAAAATGTCCCCCTGGCCCATGCCCTCTACGACGAGACCGAGCTGGACCGGGAAATTCCCCCGGACCTGTACGGCCCCGTGGCCGAGGTGCTGGTCTACGTCCTCAAGCTGGACCGGGAGGTCCAATGAATTTGCGAGCAAGGCCCCTCGGGGCGTTTTGATAGACTCCGGGAAAGGATGAAACCATGCGGCGTATTTTTCAAAACAGCATAGCACTGATGGTAGTGGTCATCGTCTTATTCCTGATTGTTCCCCTGCCGGAATCCATTCTCGATATTTTGATTATTACCAATATCTCCCTGTCTATTGTGATCCTGATGGTCACCATGACCATCTCAGAGGCGCTGGAGTTCTCCATTTTTCCCTCGCTTCTGTTGATTACCACTCTGTTCCGGCTGGGCCTGAACGTGTCCACCACCCGGGCTATCCTGGGCTTTGAGGGCAACGGGGCCCCCGGCACGCCGGTCATTCAGACCTTTGGACAGCTGATTACTCAGGGCAATATCGTGCTGGGTATCATCATCTTCTTTATCATTGTGCTGGTGCAGTTCATCGTCATCACCAAGGGCGCTGAGCGCGTGGCCGAGGTGGCCGCCCGCTTCACCCTGGACGCCATGCCCGGCAAGCAGATGGCCATTGACGCCGACCTCTCTTCCGGACTGATTAACGAGCAGCAGGCCCGGGGGCGCCGGAGCAAAATCCAGCGGGAGGCCGACTTCTACGGCGCTATGGACGGCGCCACCAAGATCGTCAAGGGCGACGCCACCATGTCGCTGATTATCACCGCCATCAACCTGATCGGCGGCATCATCATCGGTTCCATCAACGGCGTGGGCGACCTGGGCGCCGTGGCGCAGACCTACTCCATCGCCACCATCGGTGACGGCCTGGTCTCCCAGCTGCCCGCCCTGATGATCTCCACCGCCACCGGCATGATTGTCACCCGGTCGGTGTCCGATGGCAGTCTGAATGCCGACGTGATCCAGCAGTTTTCCCGTCAGCCCAGGGCTATCCTCACCGCGGGCGCGGTGCTGGTCATTCTGGCCCTGATCCCCGGCACCCCCACTGTCCCCCTGATGGTGGTGGGCGTGGGTCTGGCTGCGTTCGGCTATCTGATGAGCGGCCGTCTGGAGCGCAGTGAGGCGGAGCAGATGCTCCAGCCCGAGGAGCCCCAGGAGAGCGACATTGTGGCGGCCGCGCCCAGCGAGACCGACTACTACAAGGACATCAACAACGTCTACGGGCTGCTCACCGTTGATCCCATCGAGATGGAGTTCGGCTACAGCCTGATTCCCATGGTGGACGAGAGCAGCGGCGGCAAGCTGATTTCCCGCATCGTGATTTTCCGCCGCCAGTACGCCCAGGATATGGGCTTCGTCATCCCCTCCATCCGCCTCCACGACTCCTCGGCGCTGGGAACCAACCAGTATGTGGTGAAGATTAAGGGCGAGGAGGTGGCCCGGGGCGAGATTCTGGTGGACTACTACCTGGCTCTGGAGCCCACCAACCCCGCTGGCGAGATCGACGGCATTGAGACCATCGAACCCGCCTACGGCATCCCCTCCCGGTGGATTCTTCCCGAAAACAAGGAGATGGCGGAAATTTACGGCTACACCGTCATCGACCCCCTGTCCGTCATGCAGACCCACCTGTCCGAGGTGGTCCGCCGCCACGCCTACGAGCTGCTGGGCCGGGCGGAGGTGATGCAGCTGGTGGAGAATTTGAAAAACTCCGCCCCCGAGCTGGTGGAGGAGGCCATTCCCAACGTGCTGTCCTACGCCAATCTGGAGCGCATTCTGCGCAACCTGCTGAAGGAGGGCGTCCCCATCCGGGACCTGGGCACCATTTTGGAGACGGCCATCGACTCCATGAGCAACACCAAGGACCTGGATATGGTGTGCGAGAACATCCGCGTGGCCCTGAGCCGGACCATTACCCGCCGCTTCTGCGAGCACGGCCAGCTCCGCGTGGTCACCCTGGACGCCGAGGTGGAGAAGCGGGTGATCGGCTCGCTGAGCAAGAACGAGCAGGGCATCTACCTGGCCATGGGCCCCGACCTGATGCAGGGCATCGTCAACCAGCTGGCCGAGTATTTGAAAAAATTCAACGACCTGTCTCAGACCCCCATCGTCCTCACCAGTCAGGTCATCCGCGTCTACCTCAGCCGGATGCTGTCCCAGTTCTATCCCGGCGTCTATGTGCTCTCCTTTAACGAGATCACCAACGACGTGCAGATTCAATCCCTGGGCAACATCACCCTGGACACGGCCCCGGCCCGGCCTGAGAGAAGGGCGGCCCGGGTATGAGCGCGGGAGCGTCCTCCGCCAGGGGCGAAAAGCTGACCTGGACCCAGGAGGAGCTGGACGCCATGACCGCCGAGGAGCTGTTCCAGTCCTATAAGCGCACCGGGAATGAGGAGCTGAAATGGCCCCTGGTGATGCGGTATGTGGGGCTGGTGAAGTCCATCGCCCTCCAGGTGAGGGGGGTGTACTCCAGCTTCGCCCAGGTGGACGACATCGTCAACGAGGGACTGCTGACCCTGGCCGGAGCGGTGGACAAATTCGACCCGGACAAGGGCATCAAGTTTGAGACCTATGTCTCCAAGCGAATCCGAGGGGCGGTGATTGACCTGGCCCGGCGGCAGGACTGGGTACCCCGCAGCGTGCGCCGCAAGGCGCGGGACATTGATCAGGCCAGCAGCGAGCTGTTTTCCGAGCTGGGCCGCTACCCCACTGACCAGGAGATGGCCCAGCGGCTGGGTATCTCTGAGGGGCAGTATCAGGAGGATCTGGCAAATTCCTCCATGTGCAACGTCCTCTCTCTGGACGCCCTCTTCGAAGACCGGGAGCAGAACGGCGGCGCTGAGCTGCCCGACGGCGGGATGGACAGCCGTCCCGAGGATTCCATGCTCCGTCAGGAGCTGCTGGACACCTTGACGAAAGCCATTACCTCCCTGCGGGAAAATGAGCAGACGGTCATTTCCTTGTATTATCACAAAAACCTCAGCATGAAGGAGATCGCCCAGGTGATGGAGGTCAGTGAACCACGGATTTCCCAGCTCCATTCCAGGGCCATTCAGAAGCTGAAGCTTTATATGAACCAGTATATGACCGGCGGAGCATAAGGCCGGGACGAGAGGAGTTTTGCGCTATGATGAAAGGGTTTTACAACCTGACCTCCGGAATGCTGTCTCAGACCAGGCGGCTGGACGTGGTGGCCAACAATATCACCAACATTTCCACCGCCGGCTATAAGACCGAGATGTACACCGACCGCACCTTTGACGAGGTGATGGTCAGCCGCATCGGCAATAAGATCAAGAGCCCCTACGAGACCTTTGAAACATATCAGAGCCACATTCTGGCCCCTGACCATTTGTATACCGATTTCACCCAGAGCTATTTTGAGGAGACCAATCTGCCCCTGGACTTCGGCATCAACGGGGAGGGGTTTTTCGCCATCCAGATGGCCGACGAGAGCATCGCCTACACCCGGGCGGGCAGCTTCACTCTGGACAACGAGGGCTACCTGTGCCTGTCCGAGCTGGGCCGGGTGCTGGATCGGGACGGCAACCCCATCCAGCTGCCCACCGACTATATAAAGGCCGACGACCAGGGCAACCTCTTCGACATGTCTGACGGCTATCTGGGCACCTTGGGCATCTTCCAGTTTGAGGACAACGGCGCCTTGGAGCGCAACGCCTACGGCCTGTTCACGGGCGAGAACGCCGAGGTCAACGAGGAGGCCCGGGTCCTCCACAAGTGGGTGGAGCGGTCCAATGTGGACATGGTTCGGGAGATGGTCGGCATGATGTCCACCCAGCGGGCCCTCCAGAGCGCGGCCCAGATGAGCAAGATCTATGACGAGGTAATTCAGCGGGCCGTTAACGATATCGGCCGTCTGCAATAATATATCCTAAAAGGAAAGGCGTGAGGATGCTATGAATATGGCCTTCTTTACCGGCGCTGTGGGCGCCATTCAGCAGCAGCAGCGCATGAATGTCCAGGCCAACAACATCTCCAATGTAAACAACTACGGCTTTAAGGCGGAGCGGGCCACGTTCCATCATCTGATGTATGGCAATGTGACGGGCATCGATGAGGAGCGCCTGCCCAAGGGGGCGGGCACCAAGATGGCAAAGGCCAGCATAGACTTCTCCAACGACGGCTATCTGGAGACCGGACGCCTTTTCGATTTCGCCATTGAGGGCAAGGGCTTCTTCGCCCTGTTCGACCCGGAGAACGGAGAGATCAGCTATACCCGGGACGGCACCTTTGTCATGGCCTATTTCCCCTCTGACGAGGGGGAGACCGAGGCGGGCGGACTGCCCGACGGGGAGTGGCGGCTGTCCGACAACGAAGGGCGCTGCGTCCTGGACGGGGCGGGCAACTTCATCGTCATCGACCCCCAGGACCAAAAGGCGGAGCTGGAGCTGGGCGTGTTCGACTTCCTCATCTATGACGGAATGCTCCATGCTGACAGTGGCCGCTTTGTCCCTATCGAAAAGAACGGCGACCTGTATATGGGCGGCGGAACGGTGCGGCGGGGCTTTATCGAGGTCTCCAACGTGGACCTGAGCCAGGAGTTTATCAAGGTGATCGAGTCCCAGCGGGCCTACGGCAGCGCGCTGCGGGTGGTCCAGACCTCCGATGAGATAGAGCAGACCATCAACGGTCTGCGCTAACATAGAAAGGGGAGCTTAAAGTATGATAAAGAATTACGATGAGTTGACCTCCCTGGAAATGGATACCCTGCGGGAGATCGGCAGCATCGGAACCGGCAACGCGGCCACCGCTCTGTCGCAAATGATGAACCGTCCGGTAAGAATTACCTTGCCAGAGGTGCGCATCATGGGGTATAATGAAGCGATTGAGTGGATTGGCGGACCGGAGGAGGTCACCGCCGGGGTCCTGGTGAAAATGAGCGGTGATGTGGGCGGCATCATGCTCTCGGTACAGAAGTTGGAGCTGGTCAACATTGTCCTGGAAACCATGCTGGGCGAGAGTGTCACTAGCTATGAGGGCCTGAACGAGCTGGCCCGCTCCGCTATGGTGGAAATCGGTAATATTATGATCTCCACCTTTATCAACGCCCTGTCCGGGCTGGCCGACCTGAACATCAAGCTGACCGTCCCCGCCTTTGCCGTGGACATGCAGGGCGCCATCCTGACGGTGCCTATGGCTGAGTATGGGGGCATGTCTGACTACCTGATGGCCATTGGCGGCAACTTTGTCTGCGACGGCAAAGAGGTTCCGTGCCATGTACTGCTTTCTCCCGATCTGCGGTCTCTGGATTTCTTATTAAGGAAGCTGGGCGTTAGCGATGGCTGATAGCAGGCTGACGGTGGGTATTGCTGATATGAAGCTTTTGCAGGGCAGCGGCCTTTTGGTGACCTACGCCCTGGGCTCCTGCATCGGCCTGTGCTTCCACGACCCCAGGCTCCGCCTGGGCGCGTTGCTGCACATTATGCTCCCCCTCAACATGGAGACGGGACGGACCCACCCAATGAAATACGCGGACAGCGGGATCAAGGAGACGTTAAAGCAGTTGGAGGCCAAGGGGGGCTCGCGCTCCCGGATTACGGTGAAGATTGCCGGCGGGGCCAAGATGTTCGAGGTTTCTGGCGCGGGCGGTCTGGGCAACATTGGACAGCGGAATATTGAGAGCGTCCACGCCGTTCTGCGGCGGGAAAACATCCGCCTGATCGGCGAGCACACCGGGGGGACTGTGGCCCGGACTATGCTCTTCGATGTGGTCAGCGGCCAGGCGTGTATCCGCTCCTACGGACAGAAGGATATCATTTTTTAACGCTTTACATAAGAAGCCCAAGCGCGCGAAGGGGCGCAGCCTAAATAGAGTGAGGAGTGTCAGCAATGGCAGAGGTACATAACAGCGGTATCCTTTTGGAGTCCGGCACCAACGAAATTGAGATCATGGAATTTACCATCGACGGAAGCCTGTATGGGATCAATGTGGCAAAGGTGCGCGAGATCATCTTGTCCGCGCCGGTCAAGATCATGCCCCACGCCCATCCGGCGGTGGAGGGCATTTTCAAGCCGAGAGACGCTGTGATTACTGTCGTGGACCTGCCCAAATACCTGGGCGTGGAGAAGGACAAGGGCGAGAAGGACCTCTTTATCATCACCAACTTCAACAAGATGTTCATCGCCTTCCGGGTCCACACCGTGGTGGGGATCAGCCGCATCTCCTGGACAGACATCCACAAGCCGGACAAGACGGTGTCCGGCGGCTCCGAGGGGGTGGCGACCGGTATCGCTCAGTGCGGCGAGGACCTGGTTACTATCCTGGACTTCGAGCGCATTGTGGCTGAGATCGCCCCCGAGACCACCATCCAGATGGATGAGATCAACAGAATGGGCCCCCGAGACCGCAGGGGAGAGGCCATATGGATCGCGGAGGACTCCATCCTCCTGTCCAGAATGATTGAAGACTGCCTGCACAAGGCGGGGTATGTCAACCTGAAGATGTTCCCCAACGGGCGGGAGCTGTGGGAGGCCCTGAACGCCCTGCCTGAGGAGGGCGATCTGTCCGAGAAGGTGGCCCTGGTGATTACCGATATTGAGATGCCCCAGATGGACGGCCACCGGCTGACCAAGCTGATTAAGAGCACGGCCAGATTCCAGGGTATCCCGCTGATTATCTTCTCCTCGCTGATCAGCGAGGAAATGCGGATCAAGGGCCGTCAGCTGGGCGCTGACGAGCAGATGAGCAAGCCTGAGATCGGCCACCTGGTGGACGTGATGGATCACCTTTTGGAGGACAAGAGAAAAAAGAAGAAATAAAAAAGAAGCAAAAAACCGGCCGTATGATAGCTACTCATAAAACAGTATCAAGTAACAAACTGAAATAGGGTAACTGCCATACAGGGTGCAGAAAAAGACAAGTAAGAAACAAACCGTTTCTTGCCTGTCTTTTTCATTTTGTTACGCAATAGAACGCCGTTTTTGAAGGCAGACATATAAAACCCTTGCCCCGTCATATCAATGCTCACAAAGCCGCATAAATCAATAACAAAATACCCCCTATTGCGTAACAATCCCCATAATAAATTGAGGGCGAAAGCAGTTTACTGATTTCGTCCTCTTGACTACCCACAAGCAAAGGCGGGAAAAGCTGTCAAGGGCGCATAGCGCGAAGTTTACCCTTGACAGCTTTTCCTGTCTTTGCTACTTCCTATCGGTCGAAGCGGAATTTCAATATGGCTTCAACCAATTTTGCTTTTAACCTGTCCTGTGTATCGTCATTGATATGCCCCTTATACATAGACAGGTATTTGATGTGTGCGGTGTAGTGCCGCAATACTGCGTCTACCGCTTCCGGCTCTCCTGCAACGGCTTTTTCGATT
The DNA here is from genome assembly GCA_000492175.2 of Firmicutes bacterium ASF500. Taxonomy (NCBI): domain Bacteria; kingdom Bacillati; phylum Bacillota; species Firmicutes bacterium ASF500. The sequence goes on from CP097573.1 coordinate 2,974,129, forward strand.
ACTTCAAAAGGTATCAGCTTTTTGTTCCTCATGTTCCAATCTCTCCCATTCTTTCCGTAACTGTTTCAGCGCAACATTTCTTCTGTGGTTTATCGTACTTCTGCAACGCCCGTACAGCCTGCCGATTGCTTCATCACGATAACCGATGAAGTAATATAGCAACAAAACTTCTTGCCTTAACTCCGGCAATTTTGATAATGCCGTTGCTAACCGTTCATCATCAACGATAACTTCCTTTCCCAATACAAGAAATGCGGTCGGCTTGTCCTGCTTTTCAAAGTAACTGTCCATAACAGACGGTTCAAAATATCGTTCCGACATCAGATAGTCAAGGGATATTTCCCGTTCCATTTTCCGCTTCAAATCCCGCCATGCGTTTATGGCTTCATGGCGCAGGACAACCTTGCAGAACGCATGAAACACATATTCGATATGTTCCATGAATTGTTCAGAATATCTCATTTTCTCTCACCCCCTTTCTTCCCAGTAGGGGGCTATTACAACAAACGCCCATACAGCATAAAGTGGCATAGGCATTTGGGTAATACGAGTTATCAAGACATATTAAATGATATGTATGTTCATACTCATAGGCAGAATATCCCGTTCCACAAGACAGGATTTTTTTGACAATTCACCATAACAAAAACTACCCATGAAATAAAAAACAGACATAGCAGTACCTCACAATACCGCCATATCTATGAAAACTTTCCTGCCACATAAGAACGGCGGCTTTGATTGTTATTTCAAAACCGCCGTTCAGCCGCTTATATTCTGTTTTGGCGCATGATGATTTTGCCGCCACACAACGGTTTTTTTATTAACCGCCAGACGGCATGAACATCTTCTTTTATGCGTAGTGATACTTCTCTCTGTTCTGATGAAGAAAAACCAATGCTACAACCATAGTGATTAGCTCCGCTATCGGTACTGCAAGCCATACCCCTGTTACGCCCAAAAGATTAGGCAATGTAAGCAACAGCACTGTAATCAGTCCAAAAGTCCGCAGGAATGACAAAATTGCTGACAGCTTCCCGTTTGATAATGCAGTAAATGTGGCAGAGGTAAAAATATTCAGTCCACAAAATAGAAAACTGAATGGGAAAATCAAAAATCCGTTTCGCGCAATTTCGTAAACAGGAGTTCCCTTTTCTGCAAAAACACGAACCAATGGCGAACCAAAAATAATTGCTACTGCAAAAATAGTGACCGAAACAAAGACAATAAATTGCATACAAATAGAAAATACATTTTTTAGCTGTTTTTCGTCCTGCTTCCCATAGTTATAGCTGATAATAGGGGATACTCCCATAGAAAAACCTATGTAAAGGGCACTCAATAAAAACTGTGTATAGATGATGATTGTGATTGCCGCAACTCCGTTTTCTCCAAGCAGTTTCATCATAATGCGGTTAAAAAGGAATGTTGTAACCGCTGTTGCCGCCTGACTTACCATTTCCGAAAAACCATTGGTACAGCTTTCAGCCAATACGGAAAAATCTATGACTGGCTTCCTAAAATGCAGACTGCCTCTCTTTGCGGAAAAGAACCATAATCCAATCACCGCCGGTATCATATAGCCAATACCCGTACCAAATGCCGCCCCCTTAATGCCCATGTGAAACGGCACCATAAAAATATAGTCCAGTAAAATATTTACGATTCCTGCGCTTACGCCAAGCACCATACCCATTCCGGGGCGTCCCGCCGTTACGATTAGATTTTGAAAAAGCACTTGCAGGATACTTGCGGGCGTGAATAACAGCAGGATAAAAAGGTATTCTTTACAGTATGGAAATAGAATACTGCTTGCTCCAAGTCCCCATACAATCCTGTCAATAAAAACCGTTCCCAACACTGCAATCAATCCACCTAACAAAATGCCCGCTGAAATAATCAGCGTAAAATCCTGTGCCGCCCTACTTTGTTCTCCTGCTCCCATTTTGCGTGCTACTATCGCGCTTCCTCCTGTTGCAAGCATAGTTCCAAGACCGACAATCAGATTGATAACAGGGCAGACAATATTCAATGCCGAAAGTGCATTTGTATCTACAAATCGTGCCACAAAAATTGTGTCAACAACTGTATACAGCCCCATGAATATCATCATTAAAATTGTCGGAAATGCAAATTTCAGCAATGATTTTATACAAAAGTTTTGTGATAGTGGATTTTTGTCACTCATTGTCCCCGCCCTCCGATTTTTCTCTGTGAAGTATAAACCGCTGTGTCGGATATCCAAATTCAATTAACAGTTCTGCTTCGGCAAAGCCAAGACTTCCCCATACCTCCCGATAGCCTGTGTCTGCCTTGTCACCCTCCCGAAAAGTCGTCACGCTAATCTGTGCGGAACGTGTAAGTTCATACAATGCCTTTTCGCAAAATGCTTTCGCTATCCCTCTTTTCCGATACTGTGGGTGTACCCCAAAGAAATCAATGCTCCCCGTCACCTCGTTAAACGCCATAATCCCGATTGCCGTATCAGCGTCTTTCAAAATCAATGCCCGCTTATTTTTGATATACTCCTGCAACTGTTCAAGGTATTGTTTTTCGTCCAAGTGCGGGAAACCGTCAATGACAAGGTGAACCAGTTCTATCCATTTGGGTATGTCCTCCTGTGTTGCAAAGACGATTTTATCCTGCCATTCTTTTTCCTCTAAATTTGTAGGATTTTCATTCAAGACATATCTTAGCTGCAATGGATAAAATTCTTCTTCCTCCCTGTACCTGTTAGGGGATTTTTTATACATGGCTTTGAAAATATCCGTAAAAGACTGCTGGCTCTCATATCCGGCAGAAAGCGCAATTTCAAGGATTGGTCTGTCGGAAAGAACAAGCAGTTTTGCGGCTTCGGTCAATTGGCGGCGTTGTACATAATCGTGAATTGTCAACCCTACCGTATCTGTAAACATTCGGTGCATATGATATTTTGAATAATGTACAGCCCTCGCAACTGTTTCCAAGTCCAGTTTTTCGTGCAGGTGGCTTTCGATATAGTCGATTGCCGTCATTACATTTTTGATATTCCCCGGCATTGCAGCTTCCTCCTTTCTCTCTGCATTATAGCAGGATATTTCATTCCGCTTTTCATATATCTTGCGGTTTTAAGGACAAGTATTTACCAGTATACAACAGTCTACCCCGATAAGAAAGATTTTTAGAAATTTTCTTCTGATACATTGGCATTTCCCAAACTTCCCCGTAGTAAGGCATAAGGAAAACTTTTTTGAAAAATTTCTCTCAAAACTCCGTCAAAACTGCCCTGTGCGGTGTTGTAGGTAGTGAGAGGGTTCTCAAGAGGGTTTGGGATTCTTCCCAACAAGCAAAATCTGTCCGGCAAGTCGTGGCGCGGACGGGCAGATTTACGGAAATGGGTACCCGTTTCCTATGCTTGCTCCGAAACTTATCACTTTAATAAACAAAGAGGTCAACAAACATTTTTCAGACAATTTTTGATGGTTTATAGTTGTTTTTGCTCTGTTCCATTTGCTTTCTGGCACTCTTTGGAACCAGTGTTTCCACGTGTTCCACGGCTGTCTGTGGCTGTTTATGTGGTCAGGAGCTGTACCGAGGGCAAACGGATGCCCCGTGGACGCTGTGTAATATGTTTCGTTTTTACCCACGCTTTTCTCCATTGCAGATTGCATTTTCTTCTCGACTTTGGGGTGGCTTTTCTGTATTGTATTGATTGCAAAAGTCCCACAAAATACAGAAATCAGGAGGAAAAGCAAGTGACCAACATGAAAAAACGCATTGCCGCCGCACTGACTTCGGCCACCCTCACTATCGGTCTCACCATCCCTACCATGGCAGCCGAAACATCTGGTGAACCCATCCGGGTAAGCAGCTACAAGGGCAGTATCTTGGAGATGGGAGAGCGCAGCGGCCTCATCATCGGCCCCAGCGGTGCGGACTACACCGTCATCTCCAGCGCCCCGGACGTCGTGGCGGTGGAACAGGTGCTGACCTTCTGGGTGGCTATCGCCAAGGCAGAGAGGAGCGTGGAGATCACCGCATCCAACAGCGCCGGGGAGTGTGGAAGCATGACACTGACAGTCAGTTCCACTACTCCCACCATTCCAGAACCCCTATCCGATGGGGACAACACCAGCCTGACAGACAACCTGGAGATACGGCAGGAGATGATCTGGCTCATCAACCAGACCCGCAAAGCCAATGGGATCTCGGAACTGCCTGTCAACGAGGCCCTGATGAACGCTGCCCAAGTCTGCTCCAACCGGCACTACACCTGGCATCACGCTCTGGAGGAGGGCCAGGCCGCTGCCGATGCCGGCTATCCCTACGGCTTCGGTGACAACCTCACCGTGTTCACCAGCACAACTGACGCCGCCCAGCACGCTGTCGACAATTGGATTAACTCCCCCGGCCACTTCCAAACCATGATCGACCCGAGATGCGACTGCATCGGCGTGGGCGTGACCCAGTATAACGGCATCACCTACTGCTACATGTTCGTTGGAATACCCAACAGCGTCAACTTCTATGCGTAAGTGAATAGTACTCAAAGAGGGCCGTCCAGGAAGCTGAATGGCCCTCCTCATATTGGCAGAAAACAGAGCACAAACAGAGAAATATGGTACTGGGAAGTTCGGATTTTTTGTTCAAATATTGCGTAGCAGAAAACAAAGAATAAAGAAAATGAAATACGCCCTTGACAATCTCCAAACTTTGGATATATAATGCATGCGTACACGAGAAAAGTAAAAAGTATGTGGATCCAACATGTAAAGTTGCAGTTTAGTAGCATGCATGTTTGGAAACATTGTATTTTCCAACGACTCTCTTGTACATTCCAAGAGAGTCGTTTTTATTTTGTTTCAAGACAGGAGGCTTTTATATGGATGCGGCGTTCATGAGGAAAACATTCGCTCTGATTGCAAAGGGACTAATCGAAAAAGAACAGCTCCTACAAAAGGAACCAACACGATATCCATACAGCAAGGTATTACAACATGGGGTAAATATGTTCTTAGCAGCAAGCCAGTGGGCAGGCTGCCAAACCACTACACAGTATGCCGATGAAGCCTCCTTTCTTGAGCATTTTATTACCAAGTCTATTTTTGAATGGTTTGATGAATGGAATCCAAGGGTAATTGATAAGCTAAATCTTTCGGAAGAGTCCTTTTACGCCTACGATGCCTTTGCGTATCAAAGGAGTGAAAATATGTACACTCCCAGCGCTGATTGTTATGAGTTCTTAGAAACACAGGACAGCGATATCATGGACGGAACGGATGAGCGGCTTCTTTATGAAAAAATGGTCACTTTAGATCAGGAAACTTATTGCAAGGTTCGAAGATATATTATCGAGAATCCGATCATTACGCTTGAAGACAGGCGAGCAATGTCACTTGACCTGGCTGATAATCGAGCAGCAAGAGATGCCTTCCAGTTTGCTTACGAAGAAATTACCGAAAATTGTTATCGTTGCCCTTACTGTGGCTGGACCATGATACCCGGAAAATACGGATATAGTTGTCACTCGACACACTGCACAGACACTATTCCCGAACTCACAGATGAGATGAAACTGGATACTTCAAGTAACAATCTTTATCGGTTGAAGAAAGGCATTATGCGTTATTTTGCCTCTCCCGGAAAGCTGGAACTTGAAATTGCAGCATTTTGTGAGAGAAAGAAAATTCGCTGGGCATTGTGGCCACAGATGGATCGCTATGATGTGGAAATTCAGTTCTCTGATGGAGAGATTTGGGAAATCGATGCCAAGGCGTATCGCAACCCCATAGCACTACGCACCAAAATTCAAAATGATAATGGATTCCCTGACGGTGAATATGCAAGGGGGTATTTTGTTATTCCCAGCGAATACACAGTAAACCAGCAAAACTATACCGCAATCGTCAATCGTATACTGGAGAATCAAAAGAATGTAAAGTGTGTAACTCTGCAATCATTGAAGGTCGAAATTACGCGAAAGGAGGATTCTTGTTGTGAAGGATAACAAAAATTTATGGTATGCACCTCTTTCGGCACAGTTTCAGACGATAGAGGAAGCTATGCCTCTCTCCCGCTTTGCAGCAATTGAAGCGGTTTTGCATTTGCTTGCTCTTAATGCACCCGATTCTGATCCGACAAAAGCATATCTTTTATTTACCCAATATCAACTTATCGGTACAACAGAGTGCATAACCATGGAACATACTTTACAACAGGCTCGACACACGCTGGGATATTATCGCTCTCAAAAATACTGGCAGGATGATTTGAGAGATTATCGAGAACCAAGGTATCATGCAGTTCGTGCTTTTTCATTTGAAGACCTCGATGGAACAGTGTCTTTTTCCAAGACGGAAGGAACATATCCCTATCCATATGAGGAACGCCAAAAAGAATGGATACGTTTCTGGCCAGATTGTTTTGAAGATTCAAAAACTCCTTCTTATGCCGAAGCAGGAACATACAAGTATCCATATCCGAATCTCGAGAGTGGAGAAACAGAAACAGTTCAAGTCAAATTTGAAAACGATTATGTGCCGCCAGTTCAATCGACCACTCCGGAAAAGGGTTGCAGAGCACCGATTACTATCTCGTTGAACGAACTTCTAAATGCCGCAAAAGAAATGGCCGAAATCTGTCCCGGTGATCCTTGCCATATGATTCTGAATACCAATATCCTCAAGCAAATTGTCGGCAGCTCAGTTAAATCATGCACAGAGCTTACCCTCCGGGAAGTCGTTAATATTGTGGGAATGGTTGGTGCGGGGAAATCAACACTGATTAAGGTTTTGGCTTTTTGGTGCCATCAAAATGGTTATCGCATTGCAATTGTTGTTGATACAGTAGCCGAAGTCTTGAATTTGCAAAAGTATTTATCTGCTTTTGGCGTTGCAGTGAGTCCTTTGATTGGTCGTAACGAGAGGTTGAAATACATCAATCAAGTTACGCAACCTAATGAAACTTGTTTATCTACAGGGTTTTCTCAATACTTGACACCGGTATGCCTAATTGATGGTATGGATACACAGCACAGTGCGGCAATCGCCTTCGGTAAAGAACCGTGCTACTCTTTAAAAAAGGGAAACAAAAATTACCTGTGTCCTTATTTCAATCAGTGTTTGGGCACAAGGATGCTCCGAGAATGCTATACTGCTTCGGTCATACTTACAACGGTCGCGGGATTTGCGGCATCCCGAGTGGGGCAACAGCGGGAAACATTTTTGGAACTGACAATGCGCGATTTTGACTTGGTCGTCTTTGACGAGAGTGACAGAGTTCAGAAGACGCTTGACCACTTCTTTATGCCGGAAACAAGCTTCAATAACTACATCCATGAGTGCGCCGAAGATTGTAGTGCATATATGAGACTGAGCAGTAAACGCAGAGAAGAAAACCTGGCTGAGCAGAGATACGATGAGATGCAGCGCCAGAGTGTAACGGTTCTCAGCTGCCTTGTGAAATCTCTGCATCATGAGTTGGGCACATGGAAGAAAATTGCGTATGGGGATCCATTCTCAGCCCTTACCCTTTTGGAGGATATGTATCGGGAAGAATCGGAATATGGAATTCCCTATTCCGTCTATAAAGCCATTTATAACTTGATCGATACACAAGATGAAGATGATATCCGTCAAAGTACCCTGTGGGCAGTGCTCGAGAGTTCTTGCAAGAGCACAGATGAAACCTTTTTTAATCAAATGTATCGCATCTGGCTGAATGAGCTTGGATCCGATTTTCCACGGCCCAAAAAGGATAAAGTAAAACGCATTCAAGATGCCCACATCAAACTCATTTTGCGGCTAATATACTTTGACCATTTTATTCGCGGACTCAGTGATGCATACGAGGCAAGCCATGAAACATCTTATGGCCAAAATGAATTGTTCGGATTCTTACAGACTCGATTCCGTCAGCAGCAATACTTCCTCCCCTCCGCACTGTGTGGAAATTTGTTCGGCCTAAAAAAGACGGATGATGAAGACATCATTCTGTTCCGTCAATTTGCTTTTGGAAGAAGTCTGATGAAAGATCTACCTTATTTGCGCACAGATTCGCACGGGAAACCTGCCGGTCCTCATGTTGTTCTGCTATCGGGTTCAAGTTGGGCGGAAGGATCGTATGAATACCACGTGAATCGACCAGTGAACTATATCTTAGAGGCAGATAGTGATAAACGTGCTTTTTTGGAGAAGACACGCTTCTTTGAGTCAGGATTTCCAGAGCGAGTCTCTGGCGCCGCAGATGACCAACGTATGGCACAATTGCGCTTTGCTACGCAAAAGACGGTTGAGTTAATCATTAGAGAATATGAACGAAAAGCCGGGAAAATCCTACTGGTTGTCAATAGCTATGCCCAGGCACAAGAAGTGCAGCAAACGCTGGAAGCCGCTTTGCGAAAAGCCAATTGTTCCATACATGTTTGTCGAATGATTTCTGATGCTATTAGCACTCAAAATGACCGAGGGATTATACGGCGCGGTGAGGTTGGCCGGTTTACAAAAATGAGTGAGGAAATCCTAATTGCTCCTGCAATGGCAATTGAGCGTGGCCATAACATTGTAGACGAATATGGTCACTCCGCACTTTGCGCTGTGTTTTTTATGGTGCGGCCCATGGCCATTCCCGATGATATCCAACAGCAAGGCAGCAAACTTAATGGCTTTATTGAATCCCATTGCAAGCGAGCTCCACATGAATCACTATTCGCATATAATACACGAATCCGTCAATTTGCTGCTCAGCAGTGGGCAAAAATGAGTAAAAGCAAGTCGTTTGGTCTGGCTGAACTGGATAATGAAGAACGCAAGGATGTCGTTGCCACTCTATTTGTTCTGATCCTTCAGATTTTCGGTCGTTTAGCGCGCGTCACTGACGTAACAAAACCCGAACCGCATGTCTATTTTATTGACGGCGCATTCCGTAGACGTGAAAGCAAACAAGGTGATTTCGATTGCCTTTCTGAATTGGGCAGATATTTAGAAATGCTGATGACGCAGAAAGAAAGTGCAGAAATTGCCGAGACACTGTACGCGCCATTCTATAAAGCTTACAGAAAGGACATTCAATATGAACAGTAAAATCTATCCTCTGGCATATAAACTCTCTCCGGGACAGACCTGTACGCTTTACTATTTGGGGTTTCCTCAAACCTGGAAAGCAACCTTGTTGGATCTTGCACGAAAAAATAATCCACGGTTCAAAGACGAGTATGGACTTCCTACTAACGCGCTGAAAAAGTTGGTTGATAGCTGGATGGAGGGTGTCATTGCTCTGTCACCGCTGAAAAAAGATAGCCATGATGAACATTGGCTTACATCTTGTTATGCGTATTCGGAGAAAAACATCCAGGCTCTATGCGGTATTATTAAAGTATGGGTAAAGGCAACTTATGTGACAGCTCCACGAACATTGCCTTTGGTCAAAAAACTTGCAAATGATTTTTGCGATATGATTAATACCGATGATTTTAAGGCGCTTCAGGCTACGTCCGAAGTCTGCCTTACTCTCAAAGATGGCACTGTGTGCGAAGAAGCATATCAAGCGGTTCCACTTTTGGCGGTCAACCGCTTACTGGGTCAGGAAATCGTTTTAAGCGGGCGAACGCTACATCTTTGCTACGCCGCTAAGAATCAGTTGATCAGTCATCCTATAATTGATTCCAAGAGCCATCATCAGTACTCGTTTGTGTTCGACTTATCGGTTCAGACAACTCCTCCGCAAAGAAAGGCTTTGCTGCTGTGCCAGATGAGCATTCGCCGCTGGATTCTTGACAATTATAACAAGGAACGATCGCCATTTCTTTCTGAGAGCATTGGTTCCCACATTAAGGTTTCGGATAGCAAGTACTGCCAGGTGCCAATCGCATATGACTATATCAGCAAACAGCTTGACTGGAAAGTACAAGACAAAGAATGCTACAACATCTGGGGATATGAGCAATTGCCGTCGGCTAACGATATTTTGAGGGATCCCAAGATATACACAGAGAAAATTCTTCTTCCCTATAAAAACGGCATGACCGGGTTCGTGGCTTCAAAAATCGGAACTGGCGTTTCCGTCGTTGATAAAGCATCATTATACAAATCTGTTTCTGTTTTGCTGGGCGATATGGTTTGTGAGCAACCCGAAGCAAAGCGAGTCATGTTAAGCGGGCAAAAGTTCTCGTACTTTAAGTCTCCGCAAGAATATGAGAGTCCTGAAGATTTTCGAAGTTGGGCAAGCAAATGTGTTGATACAGACCGGATTACATTTGAGATTTATGGCCTTTGGCAAGATCCTAACCAGTTGGATCTTTTGAGACTTGTTCAATCGAAGATCGAACAAGATTTTGGCGTTGAATCCGAATCGTCCTGCTTAAAAATACAGTGTCTACACAAAGAAATTGGTAACCTTGCTGACGGTATGCCTGATGACGATAAGCAAACTAAAATCCAGCGATGCAGGGAAATTGTTGAGCAATTAGGACAAGCCGACTTGGTCACCGCCTGTATTTTTGTTTTGCCCGGTCAAGAGCGATATATTAAAGGCGATCCCAAAAAAGTTCTCCGAAATGCATTCGCCAGAACTGGACGAGTCGTGCAGTTTATCAATCCTGAAAATGATATAAATCGAAACAAGATTGAAAATGCGGTATATGATCTCTACCGTCAGTTAGGCATTGTAACCTTGCTGAATTTCCAAAAGAAACTGCCACCCTTGGCGTATACGCCCTGTGTTGGTATGCATTTATGTACACAAGTTCATGGAATTTCGAATAAGGCACGCTTTCTTCCCATCTATGTTACGGTTGATTTATTAAAAGGAAAGACTCAGGTGCATTGTGATGCGTTCTCTAATCGAACAGTTTCTTATCGGGAGGCCTGCCTTGAAATGGCGAAGCTTTTCTGGGAAAATGATTTGGAACAACGCTGTGTTGACGCAAGTCGTGTCCCCGCAAAGCAAAAGCTGATAGAGCTGAAAAACCGCTATTATATGAAAGAGGATGGTGTACTGTTCGTTATTCAGTCAGACGGAAATACTCGTGCCGTATGGAGTGGTATTTCGGATAAAGAAATTAACGGATATACTGTGACAGATGAATACTGCCCATCTCAAATCAATGTTGGAATGCCCAAAAATCCTTACCCTCTTTCGTTAACAGATTCCGGAGTGAGAATTATTCGAATCAGGAGCAACCAGGAAGTTCCAGACTATTTCACAAATCTGAGTGCGCAATCTACGGATGACCGTTTGCAGTTTTCTTCCGCTTCGGGCATCTTCAAGTATGACGATGTGTATTGGGGCATTCATGAAAAGCCGAATGATTTTCGATATACAAACAGCTTTAAAATGTCCAAAATCGACCAGCCTCAACAGCAATTTGCAGAAAAGGATATGATCGAACTGTATCCTTTACAGCTTCAGTCTGGTGACAACGCTACTAATTGGATTTTTTATACCAATGCGTTACGGCATATTCCAATTCAATATAGCCAATCGACTGTGCTTCCCCTGCCGTTGCATTTGGCAAAGTCTCTCGAAGAATACCTTTTCGACGCATAGGCAGTAAATAATGACGAAAAACAGTCACCACCTCAGAAAATATAATATGAGGTGGCGCCTGTTTTCTTCAGATCGACTTCTTATATTTGTAGTGGGCGGTTTCGCCTGAATATTTCCTTTCTGTTGGACATTTTCCCCTATCGATGCTATAATAAGTTAAAATTGCACTACTTTAAGAGGAATCTGTACTATGGACATCAATGGTCTTATTACCGAGCCACTAAAACAAAATCGGTTTATCACTCCTTTGGAACAAGATATCCTCGACATATGGAACGAGCTTCAAAAGCACCCGCTTGATATGTCCTCTGCAAATCAGAAAATTGTGTCAAACAATCTCAAGTACCCCGATATTTATACCAAAGTGTCTGTTCTGCCGTCAACAGTCCAAAAGCCTGTGCAGGAAATCACAGAAACCGACTTGAGATATATTTTAGACAGCCAGCTTGCATTCTTGGTACAAAAAGAACAGGAGGCACACAGCTATGGCCAATAAGCTGGAACTGACCTGGTACGGCAAGGACGAGCCGATTCTGGTGGAGCCCCGCCTGCTGATCGAGAACGCCGCACTGTCCAACACCGCCGCCGACCCGGACACGGAAAATATGCTCATCCACGGGGACAACCTTTTGGCGCTGAAAGCCCTGGAGAGCAAGTATGCCGGACAGGTGAAGTGCATCTACATCGATCCGCCCTATAATACCGGCTCCGCGTTTGAGCACTACGACGATAACCTGGAGCACAGCCAGTGGTTACAGTTGATCCGGCCTCGTCTGGAGATTTTGTGGCGGCTTTTGTCTGAGAACGGCAGTCTTTGGATTAGCATTGACGATGATGAACAAGCATATATGAAAGTCCTCTGCGATGAACTGTTTGGCAGGAATTCCTTTGTAGCCTCTATTATCTGGCAAAAGCGCACATCTCCAGATATGCGTGCAATTATTAGTGATGGTCATGATTATGTCCTTGTATATGCGAAAAATCGAGAACTTTTCAAAGCAGTTCGGAGTAAGATACCTCTAACAGAAGATCAAGCAACTAATTATAAAAATCCAGACAACGATCCTCGCGGCCCTTGGGCTTCCTCTGATTTTACAGCTCAGGGTTGGCGACCTAACCAAATGTATACGATTATTACCCCTTCAGGTAAAGTAGTTACACCTCCAGAAGGGCGATGTTGGCGACAGCTTGAAAGTGTATATAAGCAGTTACTCGAAGATAATCGATTTTGGTTCGGTGCCGATGGTGCTGGCGTTCCTCGAAAAAAACGTTCCTATCCGAATCGGAGGGAATTACTCCATGGACATGGTGGACAAATAAAGAGGTTGGCCATAATCAAGAGGCAAAAAAAGAAATTATTGCATTATTTAGTGCCGCTCATGCGTTTGATACTCCAAAACCGGAGCGCTTAATTGAACGTATTATTCACATTGCCACCAACCCCGGCGACCTGGTTCTCGACTCCTTCCTCGGCTCCGGCACGACCGCCGCCGTTGCCCACAAGATGGGCCGCCGGTACATCGGCATTGAAATGGGCAGTCATGCCTACACCCACTGCAAAGTGCGTCTTGACAAGGTGATCGCCGGGGAAGACCCGGGCGGGATCACCAAGTCCGCCAAATGGGAAAAGGGCGGCGGATACCGTTTCTACGAGCTGGCTCCCACCCTCATCAACGAGGACGCCTTCGGAGAAGCGGTCATCAACCCGGATTACGACGCGGACATGCTGGCCGCCGGCGTGGCCCTCCACGAGGGCTTCACCTACCACCCGGACGGCAAGCTGTTCTGGAAGCAGTCCTCGGGCAGTGAAAAGTCCTATCTGTTCGTCACCACCCGCCATTTGAACAGCGATTATCTGGACTCCATCCAAAGCACTATGGAGGAGGACGAATATCTCACCATCGCCTGCTGCTCCTACGACAAAGGGTTGGACAGGATCTATGACCATATCACCGTCAAAAAAATTCCCCAGATGCTCCTGGAACGCTGTGAGTTTGGCAAAACGGATTACAATCTGAATATCGTACATCCCCCGGTGTATGAGGACGAGGAGGAATACGATGCGGAGTGATTTTCCCCTGTATACCACGGACTACATCAGCGGCGTCATGTCCCTGCGCAAGCCTCAGAAGGAATCTCTCAAAATCCTGGAGGAAATCGTAAACAGTGTGCAGCTGCGCAAGGGTATGAATCTGAATGCGGCTCTGGGCGCTGTCCACGCTATGTATCCCATCTGCTCCGATTTCGAGCGGGAGTTTCTCTCCCTGACCTTTGCCCTGGCTACTGGGGTAGGCAAAACACGGCTGATGGGGGCCTTTATCGCCTATCTATATACCCAGCACAACATCAGGAATTTTTTTGTTGTCGCCCCCAACACCACCATCTATGAAAAGCTGAAAAAAGATCTCAGCGACAACAACAGCCCCAAATATGTGTTCAAAGGGCTGGGCTGTTTCTCCGCCCTGCCCCAAATCATCACAGACGACGATTACAGAGAAAAACCCATCTCCCTGTTTGAATCGGATATCCATATTTTTGTCTATAACATCGACAAATTTAACAAGGAAGGGGCCAATATGAGGCGGGTGAACGAGTTCATTGGCAGCTCGTTCTATCAGTATCTTTCCAGCCTGCCGGACCTGGTGCTCATTATGGACGAGTCCCACCACTATCGGGCGGAAAAGGGGGCCCAGGCCTTGAACGAGCTCCACCCGCTGTTGGGCCTGGAGCTGACCGCCACCCCTCTTGTGACCAAGGGGGCCAAACAGGTCCCCTTCAAAAATGTGGTGTATGAGTATCCCCTGTCCAAGGCCATTGAGGACGGTTACACCCGCACCCCCTTCGCCGTGACCCGCTCCGACATAGACTTTTATAATTTCGGCGACGAGGCGCTGGACAAGCTGATGCTGACCGACGGCATCACCTGTCACGAAAACGCAAAGCGGAAGCTGGAGCTGTACGCCGCCAACAGCAGCACTCCAGACAAGCCCGTTCGAACAGTAAAGCCTTTTATGCTGGTGGTCTGCAAGGACACTGTCCACGCCGCCTGGGTGGAGGACTACATCCGCTCCGACGAGTTCCGGGATGGAGCCTACCGCAATAAGACCATCGTTGTCCACTCCAAGCAGAAGGGCGCGGAGAGCGAGGCCAACACCCGCCTGCTACTGGATGTGGAAGGCCCGGAGAACCCGGTGGAAATCGTCATCCACGTCAATATGCTGAAAGAGGGCTGGGACGTCAACAACCTCTACACTATCGTCCCTCTGCGCACCGCGGCCTCCAAAATCCTGCGGGAGCAGATGGTGGGCCGGGGCCTGCGCCTGCCCTACGGGGAGCGCACCGGCGACCGGGACGTGGACGCGGTCATGCTCACCGCCCACGACAAGTTCGCCGACATTCTGGCCGAGGCTCAAAAAGGCGACTCCATTTTCAAGGCAGGCAACATAATCAAAGCCGAGGAATTCGTCCCGGAGCAGGTCACGCACACCCAGCTTGCCCTTGACCTGGAGCCGAACAAGGCCCTGGAAACTGCCTATCAGCAAACCGGAATGCAAAAGTCCGATGCCGCTGACGCCCTGCTGGAAACCACAGTAGAGCTCATCCAGCAAGCTGTCTCCGCACAAATCCAAACCTCCCCGGAACACACGGTAACGCCCACCCAGGCACAGAAAATTGTGGCAGAGGTGAAGGAGAAAGTCTCTGGGGACAAGGATCTGGGAGATGTTTTCCGGGAGAACGAAATGCCCCTCACCGCCTGGATGCTGTACCAGACCGAGGAGACCCACCGCGCCGCACAGTCCGGATTTATTCCTATTCCCCGTATCAAGATCACAGACGTCGGCGTGGAGGAATATGTCTTCACCGATTTCGATTTGGACCTGACCGATTTTACTCATGTGCCGATCAAGAACGAACTGCTCATTCAGAACCTGGAGGACATGCAGGACAGGCAGAGGATCAAGGGTGCCGCCATTGATTTTGAGGGGTACAATCCCAAGAAGGTGATCTTGGAGCAGCTTCGCACCAAACCGGAAATTGACTACATGAAATGCTCTGCTCTGCTGTTCAAGCTGATTACACAGCTCTGTGACCACTATGAAACAGCGTATGGTATAAACGGGATGCAAAACATTGTCATGATGTACAAGCGGGATATCGGGAACAAGATCTATCAGCAGATGATGCGGCATTTCTACTGTGAGAATGGATTCCTCCAAGAGGAGGTCGTGGGCACCAGGAACTATAATATGCAGCAGAGCTACCAGTTCAAAGAAAGGGTCGGTCTGTATGAGGAGTTCACTGGGGACATCCGGTCGGTTCTTTTCACCGGAATCAGGAATGGCGTTTTCACCACCACGAAGTTCGACAGCAAAGAGGGCGAACTGACTCTTGCCCGTGTGCTGGAATCAGACGATGACGTTCTGAATTGGCTCCGCCCTCATCCCAGAGAGTTCAACATCACCTACAACTGCGGCCACATCTATGAGCCGGATTTTGTTGTGGAAACAGAGCAGATCATCTACCTGGTCGAGGTTAAGGGCGAGGATAAACTGAACGATCCTGATGTGATCGCCAAGAAAAAACGCGGTATACAGTACTGCGAGGCGGCTTCCCGCTGGGGCAAAGCCAACGGCTATAAGGAATGGCGCTATCTGTTTATCCCATCCAAGCAGGTTCTGCCAAGCTCCTCCTTCATGCAGCTGGCTCAGCGATTTCAGGAACTGTGATTTTTAGTATTCCGCTCTTCCGTGGCATACTCAAAATCTGCTTCGCCTAAACAAAGAAATACAGTCCATCGTCAATACCCCTCAAATCTTCTGATACGATCACCCGCCAGACTCAGTTCTGGCGGGTGATTTTTCTACAGCAAAAACTTTTTCTGTGAACGAAAAAATAAAGTTTGCTTTTGGAACTTGGAGGTTGTAGTAGAGGGATGATGGGCCTACGCTCTGAATCGGTAAACATTTTGTAAACTCGTCTATAAGAAAGTTCGGTTTCAGCCACTGGAGGTTGTGGTAGAAGGATGAGAGAGTCAGCGCATAAGGGCAGAGGAAAAACTGACTCAACAGAAAAGGAGGTCAAGCGCAACATGAAAGAATCCAGCTACAGGAGCTACGATGAACTGCCGCTGTTCCTTAACGCAGCAACGGTGGCAAAGGTGCTGGGCGTCTCACCGTCCAGCGGGTACGAACTGATGCACGAACCGGATTTTCCTGTTCTCAAAATCGGCAGCAGGCTCGTAGTGCCCAAAGAGAAATTCGCAGAGTGGGTGTCGCAGCACACCCAAGGAGGTGCAGATTGAAGTACACACCGCGGCCAAAGCGTGATCCAGTCAAGAACTACTTCCAGCTGCCCAACGAGATATTCCTGCTGGGCCTGTCGCCTGGTGCGCTGGCGGTCTACTCGTATCTGCTCTGCTGTGAGGATCGAAACACCTACCAGTGCTGGCCCAGCTACAAGACCATTGGCAGAGCAGTGAAGATGAGCGCCAACACCGTCCGCAAGTATGTGTGTGAGCTGGAGGAGCGGCGGCTCATCAGTACAGAGAGCACGACGGTCACCACCAAGGCTGGTCTGAAGCGCAACGGCAATCTGCTCTACACCATCCGCCCGATCCAGTTGGCGCTCGACCAGTTCTACGAACAGCAGTTGGCGCAGATGGATGTGGCGGCTGAGCGTCAGCGAGTCGCAAAGGCACTCGCTCTCCGCAGGGATAAGTGCAGCTCAGCGTGACGGCCTGTGCGCCGCTGTGTAGCCTCGCTGGCGTCCAAAGGGTAACAAGCCGCCGCTCACCGCAGGCACAGCCGTGGCAAACCCGTATGGCCGGTGTGCGCCATCCAGCAAATTCGGCACAACTGAAAGTGGCAGGTGAACCGGGGGGTCGAAAAAAGTGCAGCCGGCTAAGGATTTGTCAAGAATAAAAATTCAGAAAGAGTTGAATAGACCAGAGAGGAAAGAGGGTACAGGAAACCAGGCCCACCATAGTGGACCAGATGAGTTGTATGGAAAGTGGACTGCTAAGCGGCAGGCAAAACTGGTTCGTAGAGTTTGTTGTCTCTCATGATCGCAAAAATGACGGACGTCATCTTCTTGGACACATGGCCGATGATATTCATGTAGCGCAGCCCCTCCGCCGATTTCTTTTCGTAATAGACCTTGAACATCGGATCGAACTGTACCGCAATGGCGCCAGCCATCCAGATGGCCCGGCGCAGATATGGCGAACCACGTTTGGACATATGGACGGCACGGGATTTTTTGTCTCCAGACTGTTTCACTTTTGGATTCAGCCCCGCATAAGCCGCCAGTTTATCCGCCGAGGCAAAGCAGGAGATGTCCCGAATCTCGCTGAGGATGACGGCGCCCAGCACAGGGCCAATACCGGTGATGGAGGTGAGGGTGGAGTCAAACTGGGAGAACAGTTCCGCAATTCTTTTCTCCAATACGGCGGCCGCGTCCTGAAGAGACTGGAACTGATCCAGGTACAGCAGAAGCAGTGCGGAGTAAGCGCCCGCGCAGTCCGGGATACCGAAACTGTCCCTGGCAAGCTCCTTGAGCTGTCTGGCTTTCCACTCCCCAAAGCGTCCGTTGCTGGCCGCCTGGAGGACCTCGGTCAGCTTCCCGGTCTGCGCTCTGGACAGCTTCTCCGGCGTGGGATACTGACGCAAAACGGCGAGGGCAGTTTTCCCGAAGATCGTACTGAACTGGCTTTCAAACTCGGGGAATACCTGATCCAAAAGAGCGGTGATCTTCCGCTTGAGATCGCTTCCCATATCGATGAGGTAGAAGCGGTTCCGGCAGAGCTCCCGCAGCGCCAGCAGCTTCTCCTGCGGTACACTGCTGGCCTTGTACCGGCCAAAGCGGATGGTCTCCGCAATGACCAGGGTGTCGATCTCGTCTGTCTTATTATCCTCCATCAGCATCTCCCGCATGGCATCCGTCTGGATGGGATTGAGTACCACCACCTGGTATCCCTCTTTCCGCAGACGGGTGTAGAGAGCCAGCCAGTAGTGGGCCGTTGATTCCATGGCGAAGAGAAACTCGCTCTTGTGGTTTGTTAGTTTTCTCAGCCGCTCCAGCAGTACGCTGCAGCCTGAGCAGCTGTTGCGGATAGAGAAAGGCTTATACACTGTCCGCCCCTCCGAATCAATGACGCGGACCATGTGGCTGCGCTTGGAGATGTCGATTCCAACGATAAACATAGCAAACACCATCCTGCTAAAATTTACAGACAGTCCTCGCGCTCTTACTGAGTCATATCCTGCTTCGAGATGAGCGGAGAGCTGCCGCTCCCGCATCCGGCTCAACAATGAACCCTCATAAGATAGAGGTCCCATGCTGCACAAGCGGATTAACGCCGCAGGGATAAAAGAAGGGAACCTCTGTCTGCGGGGAAAGTATATCACCGCCGTACCCGGCGAGGATACCGAAACTGTTGAATCAGCCGGTGCATAACCGGTGGGTAATCTTCCGCTGAACCCACCGGTCGAAATTATAGCAGGATAAAGGCCGGGGGTCGCTTACGCGTCCCCCGGCCAGCCACACCGCCCCGCAGAGCGGGTCGGGGCTTTTCCATAGGTGGTCGGAATTTCAACTTCTTGCTGTGGCAGGTGGTCGTTGTCAGAAAATTCAGAGAGGAAATCGCCTGGTTTCAGCATCCCACAAGATGGCTGTCATAGGTGGTTTTCTGGCATTTCACAGGAATCAGCGCGGGGGTCATTTTTCACCCTCTGGGGTCAACTCGGGGGTCTGGTTTTCCTCTGTCCTTACAGCCGCCGCAAAACAGGCGGATTTCGGCGGGGATATGTGCAAGAATCTGCGAAGATAAAAGTAGAGACCCCAGAGAGCAAAAATGCTGAGCAGCAAGTCGCCGCCCAGCATAACGTCAAAGCCAAGGTCGTCAGTTCATCCGCATTCCCATCTACGGCTGCTCAATCGTCTGCTCAAAAAAGTCAACCAACTGATCCATAACACCCTGCGCCGCATAGATCGTGGCAATCATGAACGCATCTGGATCCACAGGGCTCAGGTCAAAATCGCACCCAAGGCTGCGAATCCACTGTGTAAAAAAGACCCGCTGTGCTCTGCCGTTGCCTTCCCGGAATGGATGCAGCATATTGACCGTGTGGTAAAAGTCCGCTATCTCTTCCGCCAGCTCACGATGGGACAATCCCTCGCTGCCGAAATCAGCCAAGCGCTTGAAGCACGCATCAGCGCACGGTTCGATCTCCACGGCGGAAACAAAAGCGGTTCCTTTCTTCGAAATGTTGATCGTGCGTATCTGCCCAGCCCAGTCATAAAGATCGCAGAACAAGAATCGGTGGATGCGTTTGTAGTGCTCAAAGTCAAAGCTACCAGGAAGCGGCTGCTGATCCAGCAGACTCGCCTTGCCCAAAACGATAGCGGCCTCTGTGTCTGCCAATTCCGTCTCATCTTGGATGCCCAGCTTGTTGATCAGACAAGTCGTTCCCGGATAGCAGCCGTCTGTTGTGGAGTCAATACTGTATGACATATCAGCGCTCTCCTCTTTCGGGAATGATATGGGCCAAGTACTGCTCCAGCGTAATTTCGCCGGCAAGCAATTTCCGGCACAGTTCTTTGCAGGTCTCTGTAACAGAAAGCCCTTCCATCCGCAGAGAGACCTCCGCAGCTTCAATAGAGCGCTCGATGGAATGCGGCATAAATCACACCTCCGCTTGTTCAGAAGTTATTATGTGCATTGTAGCACAAAGGCTAAATGGTTGCAAACTGAAAATTCCTTCTGTCCCCATCAAATTCTGCGCCGCAAAACAAAGAATAAAAATTCCCGAAAAATCAGTAGCTATTCACGCCAAGGTGTGGTATGGTGTGTGGCTACAAGGAGGTGACAACTCATGGCGAAGCGCAGACCATCTGGTGACGGCATGGTACGCAAGCGTGACGACGGACGCTGGGAGGGCCGTATCGTGGTGGGCCACAAGAAAAACGGCGACTCCATCTTCCACTACGTCAATGCTCCCACGCAGAAAGAGTTATCCGCGAAGCTCCGCCAGCACATCGACAGCTACCAGGGTGCCGACCTGACAGAGCAAAGCAGGATGATGCTCTCGGAGTGGCTGGACCAGTGGCTGAGGAGCACGGCAGATACACTGCGGCCCAACACGCTGAGAAACTACCGCAGCTACATTG
Source organism: Firmicutes bacterium ASF500 (assembly GCA_000492175.2). NCBI lineage: Bacteria > Bacillati > Bacillota > Firmicutes bacterium ASF500. Next base: position 2,994,820 of record CP097573.1, read on the forward strand.
AGAACCACATCAGGCCCGGCCTGGGCGATAAGCAGTTGGCCCGAATCACACCGAAAGATGTGCAGCGGTTCTATGAGAAGCTGAGTGATTGTCTGGCCAGTGGTACGGTGCGCCGCATCCACACCACGCTCCACGGTGCGCTGAAGGCGGCACAGCAGGCTCACCTGATCGCCAGCAACCCGACCGAGCAGATCACCGCTCCCAGGTTCAGCTATGGAGTAAAGCAGATACTGACGGACGAGCAGCTGGATGTGTTCATGAAGGTCATCGCAGAGGATGAAATCTGGTGTGACTTCTTCTATGCCGAGCTGACCACTGGTCTGCGGCGGGGTGAGATCTGCGGGCTCAAGTGGGAGGACTTCGATGAGGTCAATGGTACACTGAAAGTCTGCCGTACCGTCTACTGGGAAACTGGTGGCGGGCTGACTGCCGGGGATACCAAGACCAGCGCCGGCGTCCGGAAAATCGTGCTGCCAGGGAGGGGCGAGTGGTCGTCGGCTATGATGACAAGGGGCTGCCCAAGACGAAGAATGTCCTTGCCAAGACCAAGGGGGAGTGCGTGGCGAAACTGGAATCGCTGAAAGAGTCCGTGACTCCTGCAACCTCTGTCAAGGTCAGGGCAGATATGCCCTTCGGCGAGTGGATGACATTCTGGTATGAGACCTGCTGTAAACCCGCCGTCCGGCCAAACACACGGACAGGCTACGAAAATAATATCCGCCTGTATATCCGCCCAAGGCTCGGTGACATTCCTCTGAACAAGCTGACCACAAATGATATTCAGCAGTTCATAAACTGGATGAGGCAGGATGGCCGTAGTGAATACCGGGAGTCCAGAGGGGAAGGACTCTCCGCCAATACGATACGGCACTGCTGCGGCCTGTGCCGCAGGGCTCTGGAGAAGGCCGTCACCGAAAAGCTGATCGTGCGCAACCCGGCGGAGGAATGTAAGCTCCCACCGGCCAGACGAATGGAGATGCGGCTGCTCAGTCGGGAGGAGTTGCAAAAGCTGCTCATTCAGGCCAAGGCCGAGGGCTACTACGAAGTGTTCCTGCTGGAGCTGACCACCGGGCTTCGGGTGGGGGAGCTGATGGCACTCCAGTGGGACGACCTGAATTTCAATACCGGGGAACTACGAATCGAGCGGCAGATTTACCAGATCAAAGGTGAACTGCTGATACAGCCGCCGAAGAACAAAGCCTCCATCCGGACGGTGATCCTGCCACCCGCAGTGGTCACCGCACTGAAAAAATATAAGCAGACGGTTTTCTCCCGATGGATGTTCCCCTCCCCGAAGAAAGAAGATGCTCCGATAGCTCCGTCTGTCGCAAGTCATCGTCTGGCTAAGATCCTAAAACACGCCGGATGTAAAAAGGTACGCTTCCACGACCTGCGGCACGTTTTCGCTACCAATGCTCTGGAACATGGGATGGATGTCAAGACCCTGTCTACCGTCATCGGGCACGTCTCCAGTGCCACTACGCTGAATGTCTACGCCCATGTCACAAGCGATATGCAGAGACAAGCCGCCGCCAGGATCGACCGGGGTATCGGCAAGGCGGAAGTGGCGGAGTCCACATCGATAGCAAAATCCATGTCCACGATGACCGATTTTCGGCCTATCAGGGAGCGAAAGCGCCGGTGGGGAACCGGGTCTCTCAGTAAAAATCAAAACGGTCAATGGGTTGGACGCTATACGATCACATGGCCAGATGGAAGGTTGGAAACACGAAAGGTCTATGCCGCTACTGAGGAGGAATGCGAAAGGCTGCTGGCGGCGATGATAGCAGATATGAAATCGGAGGTAGCCGCTGAAAAGGAGCGGCTGACAGCGGAAAATAGAGCAAGTTGAGAACTGCGGCCCACTGGGACACCCCTGGTGGGCCAGTTTTTCTCTGTCTGTGGGCAATTATGTGGTCAGAGGGTAAATGCCTTTAATAGACAGGCGAAAGGAGTTGCGGAAATGGCAGGTTTGAGGGAGTTACCAAAGGCTTTCGCAGGTATAAATCTGCTTATTTTTGTGGAGTGCTGTTTGCGCTGATACAAACAAAGAAAGGACGGGAAAGGAATGGAACGGAAACGGCAAATCAAGGACGGGCATATCGTGGTAAAAAATCCACTATACCAAGAAATGCCAAAACAGGAAGTGGCGATAAAATCCGGCAGGACGCTCTACCGCTTTACGGGAAGCTATGACGGGGAAAGGAGCCTGCCCCACAAGGTTCTGCGCCTTATGGGACAGGAAAAAGCAGAAAAAGATGTTGAAGAATAAACGGAAAGCCGCTATAATAGCTTCAAGCAATCCTGTATTGGCAGACTGCCCGCCGATGAAAGGAGCAGAAATTATGTTAAGGCAGTCTGACAAAATTACCGCCCTCTATTGCCGCTTATCACGCGATGACGAATTACAGGGCGACAGCAACAGCATTGTAAACCAAAAGGCGATTTTAAGTAAATACGCAAAAGAAAACCACTTTTCAAACACATTGTTTTTCGTGGACGACGGGTATTCTGGTACGAACTTCAATCGTCCGAGTTGGGGTGAACTACTGGAACGGATTGAAAACGGCGAAGTGTCAACACTGATTGTCAAGGATATGTCGCGGTTAGGGCGTGACTATCTGAAAGTAGGCTTTTACACCGAAGTCCTCTTTGCAGAGAAAGGCGTGCGGTTTATTGCTATTAACAACGGCATAGACAGCGCGAACCAGCAGGACAGCGATTTTACCCCGTTTTTAAACATCATAAACGAGTGGTACGCAAAGGACACAAGTAAGAAAATCCGCGCTGTGATGAAGTCAAAGGGGGAAGCGGGGGAACATCTTTGCAGTAACCCGCCCTATGGCTACATGAAAGACCCTGACAACAAAAAGCATTGGATTGTAGATGAAGAAGCCGCCAAAGTGGTGCGCCGGATTTTCCGCTTATGCTTAGAGGGGTACGGACCGACACAGATTGCCCGTATTCTGAAAGAGGAAAAAATAGTCACTCCGACAGTCTATTTCATGCAGAACGGACGCGCAACGAGAAACGCCCCGCAAAATAACCCCTGTCGTTGGAGTGCCAAAACGGTAACATTTATTTTGGAACGTCCAGAGTATCAAGGGCATACAGTAAACTTCAAAACTTTTGTTCAGTCTTACAAGACTAAAAAGAAATGCTACAATCCGGCGGAAAAGCAGCTTGTGTTTGAAAATACCCATGAAGCAATCATAGATGCTGACACATGGGCGCGGGTACAGGAATTACGGAAGAACAAACGTCGTTCGACAAGAACGGGAAAGACAAATATGTTTTCCGGCATTGTCCGCTGTGCTGACTGCGGTGAAAAGCTATACTACTGCACAAGCAAAAATTTTGAAGCGCGGCAAGACCATTTTGTGTGTTCCACTTCAAGGCTGAAAGGAAAAGAAGTCTGCCCGACGCATTATATCCGCGCCGTAGTTTTGGAACAGGGTGTGTTTGCACATCTCCGGCTAACGGTTGCTTGTGTAGCCAACCATGAAGAACAATTCCGTAAGGCTATGGGCGCAAAGCAGAAAGCAGACGCAAAACGGGAGTTGACGGCAAAGCGGCGGCAACTGACGCAAGCGGAACGCCGGATTGCGGAACTTGACCGATTGTTTAAGCGTATTTATGAAGATAACGCAAATGGTAAACTTTCTGACAGCAGATTTCAAATGCTCTCTGACGATTACGAACAGGAACAGGAAGAACTGCGGGAAAAGCTGTTGCAACTGAATGAGGAAATTAACCGACAGGAAGAACAGGCAGAGAACATTGAACGGTTCATCAGCAAGGTGCATGAGTATCTCGACATGGACGAACTGACACCCGCCGTACTGAATGACATGGTGAAAGCAGTTTACGTCCATATGCCGGAAACTTCAAACGGACACAGGGAACAGCAGATTGACATATCCTATGACCTTGTGGGAATACTCCCCGCGTCCTTGTTGAACGACTTACAAAACGGGGAAACGGTATAGCCAACGCTACGCCGTTTCCAAAAAACAAATCTAATACTGTCTTACGAGTATCTAACTTAAGGCCGGTTTTTTATCATCTGTCATGCCGGGGACTGTCCATGACTATCTTGCAGGAGCGGGTGAGCTGGGCCACCACTGTGGAGTTGAAGCGGCCCTCATAGACGGTGAGCATGGGGATGCGGTCCGTGCTGGAGAGCACCACATATTTGGGTACCAGATTGCTCAGGGTAAGGGCCTTGACATCCGCCTGACAGCGCTTGCAGTCGCACAGGCCGAACATTTTGATATAACGGGGGGCCTTCTCCTCCACCAGAGTCTGCATCACATTGATATAGGTGACATCCTCATCTATCGGCTTTTCCGGCGCCTTCGGCATGGGAGCGGGCTCAGGTTCATCTGCGGGTGCGCCCATGGAGGCGAGCATTTTTTCTATGTCATCCTGGCTCATCTTTCCGCCGGAGGGCGCGGGAGGTTCGGGAGCAGGAGCAGGTGCGGGTTCAGGTTCCTCCGCGGGCGCGCCCATAGAAGCCAGCATTTTTTCGATGTCGTCCTGGCTCATCTTCCCGCCGGAGGGTGCAGGGGGTTCCGGCGCGGGTGCGGGCTCCGGTTCCTCCGCAGGCGCGCCCATAGAAGCCAGCATTTTTTCGATGTCGTCCTGGCTCATCTTTCCGCCGGAGGGTGCAGGGGGTTCCGGGACAGGTGCGGGCGCGGGTTCAGGCTCTTCAGCGGGCGCGCCCATGGAGGCGAGCATTTTTTCGATGTCGTCCTGGCTCATCTTTCCGCCGGAGGGTGCAGGGGGCTCCGGGGCAGGTACAGGCTCGGGTGCGGGTGCGGCGCCGGTCTCCAGCTCCTCCTCCAGGGCCTGCTGAATCTGCTGGGCCAGCTGGTTGTCGTTGGCCTGGGCCACCTCCAGGATCGGGGGGAGGAGGGCCCGGCCAACGGGCTGGGCGGTCTCTGTAGCCGGTGAATCCCCGGCGGATTCACCGGCAGAGGCGGGAGGGGCCTCGCCGGGGGCGGTGAGTAAATTCAAAACGTGTGCGGTCTTATTGCCTTTGGCGCCTTTTTTGCCAGAAGCCATGACTGCAACTCTCCTTTCTGATCAGATGGGGCCCAATGCCTCAGCGGATAGGCGGGGCGGCATAGCTGCCATATTCCCGGGTAATCTCGTTGAGGAGCAGGCGGAAATCCCGGGCCACCTTGGAGTCCGGGGCGTAGCTCAGGACGCTTTCGCCGTAAGCGGGGGCCTCGGCCACCGCCACGCCGGAGCGGATACGGGATTGAAAGACCTTGGTGTCCAGCTGCTGGGCGATCTGCTCGGCCATGTCCAGCACATCCCGGTTGAGCGTGAAACGCTGGTTGTATTTGTTCAAAACGATGCCCAGGACCCGCAGACGGCTGTTGTAGCACCGGCGGACGGTGTCGATGGTCTCCCGAATCTGGGAGACGCCCAGAAGGCTGAGAATCTCTGGGGCCATGGGGACGACCAGGCCGTCGCAGGCCACATAGGCGTTGACCGTCAGGACATTGAGGGCGGGCGGGGTGTCGATGACGATATAGTCATAGTCGTCCTCCACCTCGGCCAAGCAGTTTTTCAGCAAAAACTCCCGGCCGGGGCGGTTGAACTCCAGCTCGGCCCCCGACAGAAGGATATTGGAGGGCAGGACATCCCCGCACTCGGAGGGGGTGACGACCTCCCGCAAATTTTTTGTGCCCTTCAGTACATCATAGATGGTGGCGCAGTTTTCGATGTCCAGGCCCAGGCAGAAGCCCAGGCTGCCCTGAGGGTCCAGATCGACCCCCAGCACCCGGGCGCCCCTCTGGCGCAGGCCGTCCATCAGGGCGCAGGCCGTGGTGGTCTTCCCCACGCCGCCCTTCTGGTTGGTAATCGTAATGATAGCGGACAAGCGATCTCCTCCCGTAAAATCTTTCTCTGAGAGCTATTAACTTAATCATACTACATGCCGATAAAAAAGTACAGAGTATTTTTGCGTTCAATTTGCATAAAAACATTTGCCAGAATAGAAATAAAACGGAAGGAGCGATTTCTATGGCCTCTCTCAGCGGAGTAAGCGGCAGCAATACCATGAGCAGCCTGATGAACAGCGCCAATATGATCAGCGGTCTGGCCAGCGGTTTGGACACCGAGGGCATGATCGAAAATCTGGTCAAGAGCTATCAGGCTAAGATCAGCCAGTTAAATCAGAAGGTAACGAAAACCGAATGGAAGCAGGACGCGTACCGGAGCATCATCCAGAAGATGTATAACTTCTCCAACAAGTACACCTCCTACACCTCCGGCACGAACCTGGCCTCCCCCAGCTTTTTCAGCAGCGCCGTCAAGATGCTCACCAAGGGCGAATTTGCCGACAAGGTGAGCGCCAGCGGCAAGACGGGCAGCGATATCTCCCTGGATGCCGTCCGTCAGCTGGCCACAGCGGCCCAGTACCGTACCAAGAGCGAGCTGGCCGTTGGCGAGTCGGGCGTCATCTCGGGCGAATCGGTAGATTTGTTCACAACTGAGGATAAGGATAAAATCGAACTGTCCAACCTGTCGGGCAGCCTCACCCTGACCTATGGCACCAAGTCTGTCAGCATCAACTTCAACGAGTCCACCACGGCCAAGGATTTGGCCGACATCAAGTCCAAGCTGGAAAAGGAGGGCAAGGGCACTGGCGATGCCGAGGTCCTGGCCGAGTATATCAACCAGAAGCTGGCCGATGAGAAGATCGTCTTCAACAACGGCAACTCCGAGGCCGCCAGCGAGCGTATCAAGGTTACCGCCGACATGGGCCGGCTCTTCTTCGAGGAGAAGGGCACCGGCAAGAACGGCGTCTATATCTCCGGAGCCAGCGGCAACCTGGCCGAGCAGTTTGGCCTGAGCAAGGAGGACCTGGAGGACGCGGCGGAAAAGAAGATCACTATGATCAACACGGGCAACATCAAGGGCGAGGACGGTGAACCGGGCCTGACCCGCAAGCTCAATTCCATTGAGTATCTGGCTGAGAAGTCTCAGAAGGCAAGCGAGAGCGGCGTGAAGCTGGGCATGAACATCAGCCTGGACGGCTCCACCAAGACCATCACTATGCCCGATGTGCGCATCAGCAAAGGGAAGTACTACCTCAACGGTGACGAAGTGGCTGAGGAGGAATTTGCCAACAAGTACACCGAAGCCCTTCAGGACGAGGTCAAGAAGGCCTTCGGCGATAAGGTGACGGTAGAGAATAAGGGGACGGACGGAGCGCTTCAGCTGGAGTTCAAGGTGAAGAACGAGGGCTCTGACCTGGTCATCAACACCGGCGTGGGCGAGGCCCTGGGCATCGGAAACACCGCCACCTCCTACCTGAACACTAGCAAGACCTTGGGCGACCTGATGAAAAACAGCGATGGAACCAGCAAGCTGACAGACGATATGGCCGTCAAGGACAGCAAGGGCAAATTTGTTCTGGATGACAAGGGTAAGAAACAGTATGACTTCACCCTGAACGGCGTGAAGATCGGCACCTACACCGAGGACACCAAGCTGTCCGATATTATGGCCGACATCAATTCCAACAAGGAGGCCGGCGTGCAGGTCTCCTACTCCCAGGCCACCCAGAACTTCACCTTCACCGCCAAGGAGACCGGCGCCGACAGCAAGATCGATATGGGCGAGGGCTTAGCTCAGGCCATCTTTGGTTCCACCGAAATCCCCGATAAGAGCGGCAGCAGCTTTGCTGAGGGCTATGGTGTGGAATGGCTGAAGGAGATGCCGGAGGGCGAAAAATTTGAGTTCTCCTTCTCGGTTCCTGGGCGTGAACTCAGATTCAACATCACGAAGGATACAACGATTCAGGAGATCGTCGATGAGCTGAACGATTCTCCCATGGGGATGAATCATTCCTTTGCCTATAACAAGTATACGGGCCAGATTGAGGCGAAGGACAAGAAGAGCGGCGCGGCGCTGGAGCTGAAGATCAACGATCACGATGGCGACAGTGTGGAATTTGACAAGGAGAACGCCCCCAAGATCGCCTATACCCCCGGTCAGGACGCCAAGTTTACCGTCACGGTCAACGGCGAGACCCTGAACATGACCCGCAGCTCCAACAATGTGAGCATCGACGGGCTGTCCTTCACCATGAAGGAGGAGTTTGACGGCTCCTACAACAAGGACGGGACCCAGAACCTGGACGCCGCCGGCAATCCGGTTTATAAGAACAAGGTCACCTTCCAGAACCAGACCGACACTGACAAGATCGTGGACGCCATCAAGGGTATGGTAGAGGACTACAACGCCATGATGTCGGAGATTAAGTCCGCCTACTCCACCATGCCCTATCGGAAGTCCGGCGGTTCCTTCGCCAACTATGAGCCGCTCACCGACGAGGAGCGGGAGGGCATGTCCGAGAGCGCCATCGAGCGCTATGAGGAGAAGGCCAAGCAGGGCATCCTCTTCGGCGACCGGAACCTGTCCAGCCTGTATACCAAGATGAATCAGGCCTTCTCCTTCTCCAACAGGGAGGATGTAGACACTCTGAAGGATATGGGCATCAGCATCGGCTTCTCCCTCAACGAGGGCACGCAGGCCATCCAGCTGGACGAGGCCAAGCTGCGCTCCATGCTGGAGAGCGACCCCGACCGGGTGGCCGACCTGTTCACCAAAACTGACGGCGTTATGGACCGGATGAAGACTCAGTTGGAATACTATGGAAAAACCACCGGCGAGCCCAAGGGCGTCCTGATCCAGCAGGCCGGCAGTCCCCTGAGCTCCCTGTCCCTGATGAGCAACAACTGGCAGAAGGAAATCGACAACTACAACACCCAGATCGAGAGATGGCAGGATAAGCTGACCAGTCAGGTGGAGAGATACACCAGCCAGTTCAGCCGCCTGGAGATGCTGATCCAGCAGATGAACTCCCAGAGCTCCACTCTGGCCGGAATGATGGGCGGCGGCTAAACCAACGAAAGGATAGACTGATATGGATGCAAGAGGGTACCAGCAGTATAAACAACAGTCCATCAATTCCATGACCCCCGGGGAGCTGTTGATGCTGCTCTATGACGAGCTGGTCAAGCGTAGCACATTGGCCTCCATTGCCCTGGAAAAGCAGGATTGGACCACCTTTGAGGGGGCCCTGGACCGCTGTATCGACATTGTGAATTACCTGGATGAGACCCTGGACCATAAGTATCCCATCAGCCACGACCTGAGCCGGATGTACGACTATTTTACCTATGAGCTGGGCCGCATCAAGGTGGGCCGGAACAAAAAGGAGTTGGAGCGTGTGCGCCCCATGCTGGCCGATATGCGGGACGCCTTCCGCGCCGCGGAAAAGGGCGGGGACGCGTCCCAGGAGAAGCAGGCATGACGAGGAGTGATTGGCTGGACCTGACCGTGCTGGAGCGGAAGAAGTATAACCTCCTGTCGGAGGTGATGGATCTGAGCCAGCAGCTGGGAGAGGCCCTGGACCGGAGCGACGACGTGTCAGTGCGCCTTTTGGTGTCCATGCGTCAGGACCCGATCCTGCGCCTGGAGGAGATTAAAGCCGCCATCGGGTCCAAGCGGGATTCCATGCCCCCGGAGGAGTGGGAGCGGGTGAACGACCTGAACGGCGGCGCACAGCCTCGAGACGAGGACGAGACGGTCTACCTCAACCAGGTCGGCAGCGTCCGCCGCATTCTGGAGCGGGTGCTGGAGCTGGACCAGAGGCTGAACCGCCGTATGGCCGGCGACGACTCCTTCTATGCCCAGAAGAAGCCGTGAGGCTTCGCTCCGCAAACGTAAAAAAAGATTCCCCCTGCGCGCAGGGGGAATCTTTCATTGCGGAAAGCCGGGGGAGATAATCCACAGCGGACCGCCGCTGTTTCGCCGAGAGGACAGCTCCTCCAAAATCAGGTCCAGATCCCAGGTGGTCAGGCTGCGCTCCAGGCTGGCCGGGTCGGCCACCAGGATGCTCCCATCCAGAGTGACCCCCCGCAGGATGATGAAGTGCCCGCCGTTGGTGAAGTGCCCTGGGCCCATCAGGGCCACCAGCAGGTCCCCGGTAACCAGATGACGGATGACCTCGTCCCGGTCCACCTCCTCGGGGGGGAGGGAGGTGCAGGTCAGTCCATAGTCCTCCGCCACACCGGGCACGATGGACCAGTAGGAGCCGTGCTTCTTGGACCAGTAGCCGTGATCTACGGAGTACTGAGCCATCCGAGCCGGGTCGGTGTCCGCGCCCGCCAGGGTGGCGGCCACCATAGCCATAGCGGTGGGGCCGCAGCCGTAGCCGCCGATGGGGTCGGTGCCGTAGCGCTCCTCGGCCCAGCGCTCGGAGGTTTGGTCGAAGTAGACTGTGTCCCGGGCTCCGCCGGTGAGCACCTCCTGGCCCTCTGACACCTGGAGGGACGTGATGGCGTAGTCGGCGATGGGCCGGGGAGGCGGGACCACCGCCTCGTCGTCCACCAGCTGTAAATCCTCATCCTCCTCAGGCTCGGGAATCAGGCTTTCCAAAAAGCGCTGGAAGCTGTCCGCGGCCTCCTTCGCCTTGGCGGAGACGGTCTGCCCCAGCTCGACGGCGGCGTCGGTGAAATCATCCCAGGCCTGTTGGCCGGTCTCCGCCATCTGGTGGACCGCCGCACGGACAGGGGCGGTGAGCCGCTCATAGAGGGCCGGGTCCTGGTAGGAGCACACCAGCAGCTCCACGCCGGCGACGCATACCACGGCCAAAAGGACCAGCAGGACGGGCAGGAAGGGAAATTTCTTTTTCTTTTTGGTATGTTCATCTTTTTTCACAGCGACCCCCAGGAAAATTGAAAATAACTCTTTTCAAGTGCTCTGAAAACGATTATACTACAAGAAGCAGAATTTTTGAACTACTAAATTTGCGGCGATTGCCCAGAAAAAGGGGATTGAGCCGCAGCGGTGAGGGGTCTTGCGAATTATGCCGGTATTGCGGATGGAAAACGCCTCAAAACGATATAAAACGGACAAGAAGCAGGTGCAGTACGCGGTGCGGGACCTGAGTCTGACGGTGGAGCAGGGGGAGTTCGTCTTCCTCATTGGCAGCAGCGGCGCGGGAAAGAGCACCATGCTGAAGCTGATGGGGGGGGAGATCGCCCCGGACGAGGGCGCGGTTTACATAGACGAGACCAACATCGCCCGGCTGTTCGGCCCCTGGAAGGTGCGGCTGACCCGGACCTTTGGCATCGTCAGCCAGCAGTCCATGCTGATCCGAAAGCGGACTATTATGGAAAACCTCCTGGTGGCCGGCCGGGCCAGCGGGATGGGCCGCAAGAGTCAGGCCGCGGCGGAGAAGGCCCTGGGCCTGGTGGGTCTGCCCGGCGTGGGGGACTGCTTCCCGGCTCAGCTGTCCATCGGCGAGGTGCGCCGGGTGGAGTTGGCCCGGGCCCTGCTCAACAGCCCGTCCATCCTGCTTTTGGATGAGCTTACCGCCAACCTGGATGACGATACGATCTGGGATATCATACATCTGCTCTATGAGCTGAACAACCGTGGGACGACCATTATTATGGCGACCCACGCCAGTCAGTATGTCAATATCATGCGCCGCCGGGTGGTCACCCTGGTGGACGGGAGACTGATTGGGGATGTCAAGAACGGAAAATATGGAGATATCGTCTGAAATGTCAAAAACTGTCCTGTTTTTTGTTAAAATTGTGCAACTAAGGAAAAAAACGAAAAAATAAGACTTTTCCTTGCGCCCCAGGAAAAAGTGGTGTATAATACGAGACAAAGCACGCTATGGTGCTACGCCCGGGGGTCGCGGCGGGAGATAAATAGGAGGAATACTGCAATGAACTTAAAGAACATGTCCATTCGGAAAAGCCTGATTGTAGGGTTCGGCACTACCATTATCGTCTCGGTACTAATCATCATTGCGTCGCTTGTGATGATGAATATGCAGAAAAAGGCGTACCAGAACATCCTTGATCACTACGTCAAGACCAACGAGCTGGTTTCCGAGAGCCGCATTAACTATAATATTGCCGCGCGGAGCCTGCGCGATGTGGTCATTTCCGGCAATCAGGACAGCCTGACCAAGGTCGATTCCAAGCTTGAGGAAATTAACATGAACGTCCAGGAGCTGCAGGATGCCTATCCCGAGGACCAGAAGGACCGCACCCTCCTCAACAATTTCGTGAGCACTCTGGAGGCATGGCAGGAGGAGGCCAAGGCGATTGGCTCCATTGTACGTACAGACCAGAAGCAGGCCGCGGAGCGGATCGTCAGCGACTGTACCCCCATGCTGAACAAAGCCGCGACCGCCGGAGACGACCTGGCTGCCTTCCTGAAGGATGAGCAGAGTAAGATCATTGCGGAACAGAATATGACCTCCAATATTGGCTTGGGCGTGATTCTCGCCGTGATGGTGGTTGCCACCTTGGTGGTTTTGTCCATAGCCTTTAAGATCATAAAGAGCATTGTGGAGCCCAGCAGCCAGGTACGGGAGGCTTTGGTGGGCTTCAGCCAGGGCAATCTGGAGATCCCCGTCACCTTTACAGGGCGGAATGAGCTGGGCGAGATGTGCGAAGCCCTGCGGACCAGCCAGCACGTTCTGAGTGAGTGCATCGGCGATACCTGCCACCTTCTGGAGGAGATGGGCGCCGGCAACTTTAACGTGCGCACCAAAGATGACAAGATTTATGTGGGCGCGCTGAGCAAGATCCTGCAGTCCGTCCGCGTCATCAACAGCGGCCTGAGCGACGACCTTGGCCAGATCGGCCAGAGCGCTGATCAGGTGGCCGCAGGCTCCGACCAGGTTTCCAACAGCGCCCAGTCTCTGGCCCAGGGCGCCACCGAGCAGGCCAGCGCCGTGGAGGAGCTGTCCGCCACCATCACCGAGATCTCCGACAACGCCAAGAAGACCGCCAACGCCGCCGAGCAGGCCGGTCAGTCTGTCCATGAGGCCGCCAACCAGATCGGCATCAGCGTGGACTATGTGAAACAGCTGAACGTGGCGATGGACAACATCTCCAGCACCTCTCAGGAGATCGGCAAGATCATCGCTACCATCGAGAATATCGCATTCCAGACCAACATCCTGGCGCTGAACGCCGCTGTCGAGGCTGCCCGGGCGGGCTCCGCCGGCAAGGGCTTTGCCGTGGTGGCCGATGAGGTGCGCAACCTGGCTACCAAGTCCGACGAGGCCGCCAAGGCCACTAAGGATCTGATCGACGGCTCGATCGCCGCTGTCCGAGAGGGCACTGAGGCGGTGAGCAAGGTTACCGGATCGCTGGAGCAGACCTCCACCTTGGCCGCGGGTGTGACTACCATGATGGAGACTGTGGTGACCGCTGTTGACAGCCAGACCCAGGCCATTATTCAGGTGACCGAGGGCATCGACCAGATCTCCGCTGTGGTTCAGACCAACTCCGCCACCAGCGAGGAGTCCGCCGCCGCCAGCGAGGAGCTGTCCAGCCAGGCGACCCTGATGAAGGAGCTGCTCTCCCGGTTCAAGCTCCGTCAGGACAGCAGCTTTGGCGCTCCCTCCAAGCCCGCCTACAGTGCCGCCCCAGCCGCCCCCGCCTGGGAGGATGACGGACCTGATGACACTGGATATACCGGCGCTTCTGACTACAGCCCCTTCTCCAGCATAAAATATTAAGCTGGGCGCGTAAATTTCCACCTGTGTTACATATGGCGCCCCGACTCCGGGGCGCCATATTCATAATTCAACGGAATTGCGAGGAAGGAGGATCTGGATGGCAAAACGAAAGCCTCAAGACAGCGATTTGTTTTTTGCCATGGATATTGGGACCCGCAGTATCATCGGTGTGGCGGGTCATGTGGTGAACGAGCGGTTTCAGGTGCTGGCGATCGAGAAGGAGGAGCACGGCAAACGGGCCATGCTGGACGGTCAGATTGAGGATATTGCCCAGGTGGCCAAGGTGGCCCGGCGGGTGACCGACCGGCTGGAGCAGAAGCTGGACTGCACGCTGGAACGAGTGTGCGTGGCCGCCGCCGGACGGGCCCTGCGAACCGAGACAGGCAGCTGTACCCTGGAATTCCCCGAGGTGACCCGCATCAATCAGGATATCATTGGCCGGCTGGAGAGCGGCGCCGTCGCCAACGCCGAGGCCCAGATTGGCCAGGTTCAGGGTCAGGAGAGCCAGCGCCGGTTTTACTTAGTGGGCTATACCGTCTCCGGCTATCACCTGGACCGGTACCCCATGGCTACCCTGCGGGGCCACAACGGTCAGGTTCTGGAGGCCAGCGTGGTTGCCACCTTCCTGCCCAGCGAGGTGGTGGAGAGCCTGTATACCGTGATGGAGGCCACCGGTCTGGAGGTAGCCAGCCTGACGCTGGAGCCCATTGCCGCCCTGAACGCGGCCATCCCCGCCGACCTGCGGCTGCTGAACCTGGTGCTGGCCGACATTGGCGCGGGGACCTCTGACATCGCGGTCTGCCGGGACGGCACGGTGGTGGGCTACACCATGGCTACCATGGCCGGGGACGAGATCACCGAAGAGCTCATGCGCCGGTTTTTGATCCCCTTCTCCACGGCGGAGCGGCTGAAGACCCAGCTGGGGGAGGAGACCGTCACCTATCGGGACGTTCTGGGCCTGGAGCAGACCATTACCGGCGCTCAGCTGCGGGAGGCCGTAGCTCAGCCGGCCCAGGTTCTGGCCCGGGAGATCGCCCAGCGGGTGGTCACTCTCAACGGTGCGCCCCCCTCCGCCCTGTTCCTGGCGGGCGGCGGCAGTAAGCTGGAGGGCCTGCGGGACCTGGTGGCCGAAGCCCTGGATATGGACGAGACCCGGGTGGCCCTGGCGGGCAATAACTATGAAATTACCGCCTTCTCCGAGGAATATGAGCTCAACGACCCGGAGCTGGCTACCCCTCTGGGCATCGCCGTCTCCGCCGGGCTGGGGCTGATCAGCGACAGCTACCGGATCATGCTCAACGGAAAGCCGGCGAAGCTCTTCCGTAGCGGGAGCCTGACTATTATGGAGCTGCTGATGATGAACGGCTACAGCTCCGCCGACTTGCTGGGCCGGACCGGAAAGAACCTCAGCGTGATGGTGGATGGGCAGTGGATGCTGTTCCGGGGCCAGCCGGCCACCCCCTGCACGCTGACCCTGAACGGGGCGGAGGCCGCCCCCTCGGCGGTGGTCTTTGCCGGGGACAGCATTGAGTTCGTCCCCGCGGTGGCGGGACAGTCGGCCCAGCGGACCCTGAAGGACCTGCTGGGGGCAGACTTTACCGGCGGGGTCACCATAAACGGCCGGCTGGCCGACCTGGAGACCCGGCTGAATACCGGTGATCAGGTGGTCACCTCCGCGCCCCCCCGGCCCAAGCCCGCTCCTCCGGTACCCAAGCCGGCGGCTCCAACGCCCCCAACTCCTGTCCGAACAGAGGCGCCCCCCGTTCCCCAGCGCAATCCCTGGGAGAAGCGGCCCGAGCCAGAGGCAAAACCTGAGCCCGAGAAGCCGGACCCCGCCCCGGTACCGGCCCCCGCGCCGAAGCCGGAGCCTCCCACGCCCAGACCGGAGCCCCCGCCGGAGCCGGCGAGGCTGCCGGAGCCGGTGAAGCCCAAGGGGAAGGGGGTCCATGTGGTACTGAACGGGAAGCCGCTGGACCTGCCCGGCAAGGAGGACGCCTCCCCCTACTACGTCATGGACCTGCTGGATTTTTCCGGCATTGATTTTGAACATCTGGACCGGGGCGTTGAGCTCCAGGTCAACGGGACCGAGTGCGCCTTTACCCAGGAGCTGCGGTCCCAGGATGACGTGATCATCCGCTATCTGGAAAAGTAATGGAGTGAAGCAGCTGTGGCACGCGAAAAAAAGGAAAAGAAAGAAAAGAAGCCTAAGAAGGCAAAAAAAGAGAAAAAAGAAAAAACCGGGAAAAAAGGCGGCAAGAAAAAACTGCTGCTCATCCTCATCCCCGTCCTCATCCTGATTGCCGCCGGCGCCTTCGCGGTGGTGCGGTTCGTGCTGCCCAACCTGGGCGGCAAGGAGGTGGACGAGGCGGCCAAGAAGCCCGTCGCGGTGGAGAACTATGAGATCGGCGAGGACGCCGCCCCCGCGCTGGACACGGTGTTTGTGGACACTGAGGACCAGAAGGAGGGCCGTCTGCTGGCCAACCGGGGCCCGGAGAAGGAGAGCAAGGGTGAGGAGCCTGCGGTAGAGGGGCGCATCTATATCTATGAGATGGAAAATTACGCCTCTGTGGTGGGCCGCTATCTGGACCTTCTGATGGGCGAGGAGCAGGGCTTCCAGCTGGTGGACGAGACCTATCTGATTCTGGAGGAGCGGCCCGAGCTGGCCGACGAGGAGGGCTCGCTGACCCTGGCTAAGACCTCCGTCCAGGAGGGGCGGGTCTTCCAGCTGGCCATCGGCTGGTCCCAGGCCAACGGCAACCTGACCATTCGGACCTCCGTCCCTGAGGGGAAGCTCCACCGCCCAGAGAAGGAAAAGGAGGACGACGGTCCCCCGCCCGCCAGCGTCCGGGAGCAGCTGGATGCTCTGGAGCAGCTCACCCCCGCTCAGCTGACCCTGCCGGGCAACTCCATGAGCTCCTATGAGATTTACCCCATAGAGGGCTTTGTCACCATCGACGGGAACCTCTGCCGACGCTTCAACTTCTATGACAAGGAGAAGCCGGGGGATATCGCCGGAATCATCTTCTACAGCGGCGACATGCAGCACACCTACCGGATGGATGTGGACGACAATACTATCATCACGGAGCTGAAATAAGGGTTAAGAAATGGCGGACTTCTGCCGATATTCTGAATGGAGCGACACCCAAAAAGAGGAAGGGAGGGACACCTATGGAAGGACTCAGCGCGGCTCAGTTTCAGACGAATTATACCTTTGGCCTGATGAAGATGGCTATGCGGGATGCTGAAGCCCAGGCGCAGGAAATGATCGAGATGATGTCCGAGGTGGCCGCACCCGCCCAGTACAATTTTGATGTGCGGGTGTGACCCGGTCAGATCGTTCCAACAAAAAAGCGGCGTGAGCCAATTTGCTCACGCCGCTTTTTCATGGGATGAAATTTTGGAAAAAGGCAAAACTGACTCTTGACAGATCGGGCAAAACCGGTTATGCTGTAGATACCCCACCCCGGGGGGGTATCTAACATAACAGCGAGGTCAGGTGAAATGATGGCAAAGCAGAAATTTAATATTACAGGCATGACCTGCTCCGCCTGCTCCGCCCATGTGGAGAAGGCGGTCAACAGACTGGAGGGGGTCAAGACCGCCTCGGTCAACCTGCTGGCAAACTCCATGTCGGCGGAATATGACGAGAGTATCCTGTCCCCGGAGGATATTATCAGCGCAGTAATACAGTCCGGATATGGGGCCTCCCTGCCCCAGGAGGCGGGAACCAAGGCCGGGCCCGCCCCAAAGGAAGACACCATGGTCCAGGAGCTGGCTGGAATGAAGCGCCGGATGGTCTGGTCCTTTGTGTTCCTGATTCCGCTGTTCTATATCTCCATGGGGCACATGATGGGCGCGCCCCTGCCCGCCTTCCTGGTGGGACACGAGAACGCCGTGGCTTTCGGACTGACCCAGCTGCTCCTCACCCTGCCCATTATGTACCTCAACGATAAGTATTACAAGGTGGGCTTTAAAACCCTTTGGAATCGAGCGCCCAACATGGATTCCCTCATTGCCGTGGGCTCCGCTGCCGCCGTAATCTACGGCGTCTTCGCCATCTACCAGATGGGCTGGGGCCTGGGCCGGGGGGACATGGACCTGGTGGCAAAATACCACATGGACCTGTACTTTGAGTCCGCCGGCATGATTCTCACCCTTATCACCCTGGGCAAATTTTTGGAGACCCGGTCCAAGGGCAAGACCGGCGAGGCTATCAGCCGCCTGATGGACCTGGCTCCCAAGACGGCCAGCGTGATTCGGGAGGGCGTAGAGACCGAAATTCCCGTGGAGGAGGTCCAGGTGGGGGACCGGGTGGTAGTCCGGCCCGGTCAGTCCGTCCCGGTGGACGGGGTGATTGTGGAGGGCCAGTCCGCCGTGGACGAGTCCGCCCTCACCGGCGAGTCCCTGCCCGTGGACAAGGGCCCGGGGGACAAGGTGGCCGCCGCCTCCATCAACAAGTCGGGCTTCTTCACCTTTGAGGCCAGCCGGGTGGGGGAGGACACCACCCTGGCCCAGATGATCCGCCTGGTGGAGGAGGCCTCCGCCTCCAAGGCTCCCATCGCCAAGCTGGCCGATAAGGTGTCCGGCGTCTTCGTGCCGGTGGTGATGGCAATCGCCCTGATCGCCGCCGCAGCGTGGCTGATTACCGGCCACTCCGCGACCCAGGCCCTCACCGCCGGAGTGGCCGTGCTGGTCATCTCCTGCCCCTGCGCTCTGGGACTGGCTACCCCCGTAGCCATCATGGTGGGCACCGGCAAGGGGGCGGAGAACGGCATTCTGATCAAATCCGCCGAGGCCCTGGAGACCCTTCACACCATCGACACGGTGGTACTGGACAAGACGGGTACCCTCACCCAGGGCAAGCCGGTGGTCACTGACATCATCCCCGCCCCGGGAAACAGCGAAGAGGGTCTGCTCCGTACCGCTTTCTGCCTGGAGGGCCCCTCCGAGCACCCCTTAGCCACCGCCATCGTGGAGGAGGCCGAGCGGCGCAATATTCCGGTCACCTCGGTGGGCGGCTTTACGGCGGTCCACGGGCGGGGGGTTCAGGCCTCCATTGGCGGCAATATCTGCTTTGGCGGCAACCGGGCCATGGTGGAGGAGGCGGGTATCAATCCCGGCCCCCTGGCGGGTAAGGCGGACGCGCTGGCCGCTGAGGGCAAGACGCCCCTATACTTTGGGGATGAGACAGACAAAAAAATACTAGGCATTATCGCCGTGGCCGACACCCCTAAGCCCTCCAGCAAGGACGCGGTGGCCGCATTCCGGGATCTGGGGCTGGAGGTGGTTATGCTCACCGGCGACAACCGGCGCACCGCCGAGGCCATCGGCAGGGAGCTGGGGGTCACTCAGGTCATGGCCGAGGTCCTGCCCCAGGACAAGGAGCGGAAAATTTCCGCCCTCCAGGCCGAGGGCAAGAAAGTCGCCATGGTGGGGGACGGCATTAACGACGCTCCCGCCCTGGCCCGGGCGGAGGTGGGCCTGGCCATCGGAGCGGGCACCGATGTGGCGATTGAGAGCGCCGACATTGTGCTGATGAAGTCCGACCTGCTGGACGTAGCCGCCGCCGTGGAGCTGTCCCGGGCCACCATTCGGAACATCAAGGAGAATCTGTTCTGGGCCTTTTTCTACAACTCTCTGGGCATCCCACTGGCTGCGGGCGTGTTCTACTACGCCCTCCACTGGCAGCTCAACCCCATGTTTGCCGCCGCCGCTATGAGCCTCAGCTCGGTGACGGTGGTGACCAACGCCCTGCGCCTGCGCTTTTTCAAGAGCAAATTCCGGTCTGACACTCCGGCGGAGCCCGTCTGTAACGGGACCTGCCCCCTGGAGTTGAAGGAAAATACAAATCAAGGAGGAAACAAAACTATGAATAAGACCATGAAAATCGAGGGCATGATGTGCGGCCACTGCACCGGACGGGTGGAGAAGGCCCTGTCCGCCATTGACGGCGTGTCCGCCGTGGAGATGAGCCTGGAGGGCAAGTCCGCCACCCTGACCCTCAGCAAGGACGTGGACAACCAAGTCCTCACCGACGCCGTCACCCAGGCGGGGTATGAGGTGGTGTCCGTCCAGTGAAGGCCGACCACGCACAGGTCAACCGTCTGCTGAAAACCGCCCGGGGCCAGATCGACGGCATCCTCAAAATGGTGGAGGAGGACCGGTATTGCCTGGATGTCTCCAGTCAGATTATGGCCGCTCAGTCCATTTTGAAAAAGGCCAACCGGATGGTCCTCCGGGCCCACATGGACTGCTGCGTCCGGGAGGCGGCCTCTTCCGGCGACCCCGGCCCCAAGCTGGAGGAGCTGGCCGCGCTTCTAGACAAGCTGGCAGAGTAAAAAAACCGCCCGATTGGGGCGGTGACGTAAGAAAACATTTTAAGCGAGGGCCGGCGTGGCGTCAAGCTGGGTCATGCCTGTGTACTTCTTTACCACAGAAATGAACTTCCTGACGTTGGTTTTCTTCTGCTCCTGCTGCTTCACTTCCCGCCCCAGGATTTCCACGACGGCCGTTAACTGTTCCTGCTCCTGTTCATAGTAGCGGGACAGCTTGATAAACCGTTTATCGGACGGCTTGCCGGAAATATTGTCCTCAGAGAGCTTTTGTCAAGGGCAAATTTCAAAGCACGGGCCATTTGTCTCCGATGTGACAAACGGCCCGCGCTTCGTATTTTCTGCTATATGATAAGCGCTACTTGCTTTCCGCTCCCGCCCAGTGATAGGGCTGGTCAATGGGCCAGGAGAGGCCCAGGATGGGAAGCTCCAGAGGCTGATTCCCCTCCATGTAGTACCAGATATCCAGCGCGTCCGGGTCGCCGCCCTCCAGGGTGAAGCCCTCCTGCAAGGTTTTCTGGATACTGTCCAAAATCGTCTCCGCGAGCTGGCCCACGTCGTACATATGAAATTCCTCTCTCTGCGGGTCGGGCGGGCCAGTAAACAGGGACGATTCGCTGGACAGGCACACGCTCATACCGCCCTTGCCGCTGGTGACCTCCTCCGTGAGGGTTAAGTCCCAGCCGGTCAGGTCGGCGATGCCCTGGATCAGCTTCTCCGGGGTCAGGTCCCCGTCGTAAGTTATGGGATAGTCGGTGAAGCCGTCGGCCTTGGTGCCGATATACACCATAGCCACCTGCCCGACGGCTGGGGGCGTCGGTTCGGCGGGGCCCTCCACGGGGGGAGCGCTTACCGTGCCGGAGAGCTCCAGCGGGGGTTCGCTGGCCTGGGGCGGGGCGGACTGGTTACAGCCCGCCAGCGCCGCGCAGAGGGTCAGCGCGAAAAGAATCGCAAGCTTTTTCAAAAATCTTCCTCCTGATGTTCAATGAAATTTTTCAGCATCTGCGCCGCCTGCGCCCGGGTGGCCTGGTCCTGGGGGGCCAACCGACCGTCGCCGCCGCCGTTCAGGATGCCGTTCTCCACGGCCCAGCGCAGGGCCTCCAGGGCGAAGGGGCTGATCTTGTTCTCGTCGTTGAAATCCAGGTCCTTGGTGGAGGCGGGACTGCCGGAGTACCGCCAGAGCATGACGGCCAGCTGTTCCCGGGTGATGGGGGCGTCGGGGCCGAAGGTGCCGTCGCCATAGCCGCTCACGATGCCCTGGCTGGCGGCCCAGCGGACGGCCTCGGCGTACCATTCCCCGCCCGCCACGTCGGAGAACTCCAGGAGATAATCCACTCCGGACGGCCCTCTCTGTTGAACAGGATTTGGGCGAGCTGGGAGCGGGAGAGGGTGTCGCCCCGCTCCGGGCGGGAGGGTGTGACGGAAACCATGCCGCCCACGTCGGGCTGGGTTACGTCGGGTTTGTAGGTGGGCGGGGTGTAGCTGCCGCCGGAGGTGTGGGCGGCGTAGCCGCTCTGATCGCCGCAGGAGCACTCATACCAGTGGCCGGAGGCGTCCGACTTCCACTCATCCTCATAGCTGTGACTGTGCACAGGCGGGATGGTCTCGGTCTGTGTGGTATAGCCGCAGGTGGTGCATTCTTTGTGCTTACTGCCCGCTGTGGAACTGGTGGCCGCTTGGTCCACAATCCAATCGCTGGGGGTGTGGAGGGTCTTGCTGAATTGATGGTTTTTGGTGCAGTCCGCCACAGCGCAGAAATGCCAGTGCTGGGTGCCGTCGGAGAGCCACTCATCCTCTTTTGCTTGATGTGTGGCGGAGCCGATATTCGGCTCATCTCCGCCGGGGCGCGTCACTGTGGCACCGCTGATCTCAATTTTGTCGCTTGGAACAATGGACTGCGCCGGGAAGACGCTGACCATCGCCCAGTCCACCGCCCCGTTCTATGAGGGGAATTACGCGAGAGTCTATCCCGCCGCCGTGACTCTGTACTGCGGCTACGCCTATGAGAGCGCATTGATCTCTGAGAGCTTTCAGACCGCCATCCCATCCGCGCTGTCCTTCGCGGCAGGGCTTTTGCTGCTGGCGCTGTTTCTCTGGCAGGCGGTTCAAAGGCGGCTGGACCCCGGGACGCTGTGCGGAGCGCTGGCGGCGTTTTCCTACCTGTCCACCCGAATTATGGATGTCAGCTTTCGGTATCAATATTTTTCCCTGGATGGCAGCATAGCGCCTGTGGACGTGAGCAGCCTGTGCCAGAATTTGACCCTGATTATGCTGCTGATTATGCTCCTGTGCAAGCTGTCCGGCTGGCGGCAGGCCGTTTTGAGCGCCGTTACAATCGTGCTGAACGGGATGCTGGTGTTGAATCTCATTCTCTCGGCGCGGGAAAATGCCAGCATTACCCTGGTGATATGGTTCTCGTTCCTGGGCACAATAGGGCTTCTTCTGGCGCTGGTCTTTGGGCTCTGGGAGTGGAACCGGCGGCGGTGGTTTTTCCGCCTTTTCTGTCCCATGACTCTGGCGGGGACGCTCCTGTATGTTCTGCCCACCGCGCTGACCGGGAACCCGGCCACTTGGACCATCGCTATTTTCCTGCGGCCGCTGACAAATGTGTGCATGCTGACAGCCTTTCTGTCCGCCGCGGTGGAATGGCTCCATGGGGAGCTGGCCCGCCGGACGGAGGAGCGTCTGCTGGTACAGCGGAGTGAGCTGGCGCAGAGCAGTTATGAGGCTTTGCGGCGGCAGCATGAACAAGTGATGATGCTCCGGCACGATATGATGAAGCACTTTCAGCTCCTGCGGCAGACCACCAGTGACGGGAAAACAGCGGAGTATCTGGACGAGCTGATGGGAGAGAATGAAAAAATCCGCCCTGTTGTACAGAGCGGAAATGAGATGCTGGATATTATCCTGAACGGAAAGCTGAGCGCCGCCGCCGATGCGGGAATCGCGGTGGAGCTGGCCCGGACCAACGCCCCGGCCAGGCTGCCCCTGACAGACGCGGAGCTATGCTCCCTGGTCATGAACCTTCTGGATAACGCGCTGGAGGCCGCGGCCGGGGCGGAGCGCCCTTATATCAAGCTGGATTTGTGCGTCAGGGAGCACTTTTTTGTAATCTTCTGCGAGAATTCCACAACGCTGGAGCACATTCAAAGGGAGACCGCGCCGGAACACGGGCTGGGGCTTAAAATTATCAAACAGATCGCCGCGCGGTATGATAATCTCCTGGAGGTGGAGTATGGCGCGGACTATTACAGCGTAAAGCTGGCGATCCCTCTGGATTAGCCGCGCAGATAGCTCAGAAGGCTCTTTTTCAAAGTGGAAATCCGATACTTGCTGACGGGGATTGTCTTCCCGTCAGCAAGTTCTATTTCACGGGGGCGCAGGTGCTTGACAAAGGCGAGATTGACTAGAATGGTCCGGTGGCAGAAGGTGAAGCTCCGCTCCGGCAGCATGGCCGCCAGCTCGGAGAGCCTCGCGGGGGTTTCGATGGGGCCGCTGGTGAGCTGAAGCCTCGACCCCCGCTCCCAGGATTCCGCGTAAATAATGTCGGAGGGGGACAGCTTGCTCTGGCCCTTTTCCGTGGGGAGCAGGAGTTCCTTTTTCTCGCAAAAGGTTTTGTAGCAGTACAAAAGAGCCTCCCGGAGCTGCGGCTGCTGGAGCGGCTTTGCCAGATAGCGGGCGGCGGATACCTCGTACCCCCGCAGAGCCATTTCCCGGTTGGACGAGAAAAAGATGATGGCGCTGCCGTCCCCCAGCGCTCGCAGGGCGGCGGCAAGCGCCATCCCGTCCATGCCGTCCATCATCACGTCCAGCAGAAGGAGCTGAAATTGCGCGCCGTTTTGGATCGCGGTGAGCAGGGCTGAGGCGCTGTCGTAACAGGACAGGGAGCAGGGCAGGGCCTCAGCCGCCATAATCTCACGGGTCAGGCCGGCGGCCTGCCGGAGATCTGTAGGTTCGTCGTCGCAGACGGCGATTTGCAGCCGCGGGCTGAGATGTTCCGGCATGATGTGACCCTCCCGGATCGTTTTCCTATCCCCATTATACCACAGTTTCCCACTGTGGGACAAAGAACAGCAATTGTTGACGCGGAAGGCGATCTATAACTACACGAAAAGTCATCTTTTCGGGTGATTTCCGGCCCTGCCCAGTTACCAGGCGTTTTGCTGCAGATTGAACCGTATTGCTGGAGCGTTTCGGGCTTTATCAGAAATTTGGCTGGAGGCAATTCAAGCCCGCAGCGAGGATTCCCATTGCTATGCGGTGGATTCCTGCTCAATTATGCTGGCAAGGCGTTCCAAATCAGCCAGGCCTCTCTTTGTGACCTCTGGGCTGCCAAACAGATTGATTTGGATCGTGCTCCTGTTGCCAACGGAAAACTTTTTGCTGACCGTGGCTACACCGGCGCTGCCTGGAAAGCCGCGCTTCGGGATAACCGGGCAATCGAACTTACTGGCCTTTTCTTTCTTATCTTTTCTTCTCTTGCTTTTTGCCTGTTTTTATTGCTTTTCTACCATTGATTGCCATTCAGAAAGGAGACTGCAAACCATGTCCGAGAAAATTGTACAGCTAAAGGTGCCCAAACTCAAGGGAATCTCTTTTGAGACAGCCATCATCGAGCGGTACCGCCGCCGGGAAAGCGATGTGGAGGAAGCGCTCATAGAGATGTACCTGGCAGGGGTATCGGTGCGTCGGGTGGAGGACATCACCGAAGCGCTGTGGGGCAGTAAAGTATCACCAGCTACCATCTGTTGCTTTTTGCCGGTCCTGCTCCTGATAGCTGATCGCCTATCTTATGCCGCCGCAATCCACAGCTCGGCCTGGTGAAGTTGTGGCACCGCCGGAAGCAGCGCGGCTATACCTGCCGGCCTGAAAGCCTGTTTCGGGTTATACGCAAACTGGAGATGACAAAATTTACAACATGTGTGATGAGGAGCGTCCAAAACCGCCTGGAGATATTCCGGCTTTCTTGGAAAACACCCGCTTCGCCGTGTCAGGGTAGGGATATAGACGCTCTTTTTCTAATAGCTCCTATGATATCATAAAATCCGGATTTTGCCCCCCCTCTCTCGCATGTTTGGGATTGTTTTTCTCCGTCGGAACGTGTATAATGCAGGGTAGAAGATCATTGACCGCATTACTTAGGAGGGACAATCATGGAAAAGCTGTTGGAGCTGTTGGAGCAGGACTGCACCATGCCCGTCGGGGCGCTGGCCGCGGCGGCGGGGGTGAGCGAGGCGGACGCGAAGGCCGCCATCAAAAAATATGAGGACGACCGGACCATTCTGGGCTATCAGGCCATCATCGACTGGGACCGCGTCCGAAAGGAGACGGTGACCGCCCTCATCGAGGTCAACGTCACCCCCCAGTCCATCGACGGCTTCGACCGCATCGCCGAGCGCATCTATCAGTACGACGAGGTGGAGAGTATGTATCTCATGAGCGGCTCCTTCGACCTGACCGTCATCATCTCGGGCCGCACCCTGCGGGAGGTGGCCCAGTTCGTGGGCGAGCGGCTGGCCCCCATCCAGGGCGTCACCGGCACGGCCACCCACTTTATCCTGAAAAAATATAAAGAGAAGCATCTGGTGTTCCGCCCCCAGGACCCGGAGGAAAGGGAGTACATCTTCGTATGAATTACGACAATATCCTCAACGAAAAAATTCAGAACGTGAAGCCCTCCGGCATTCGGAAGTTTTTTGACATCCTGGAGGAGATGACTGAGGCCATCTCCCTGGGCATCGGCGAGCCCGACTTCGTTACCCCCTGGCACATCCGGGACGCGGGCATCTACTCCCTGGAGCGGGGCCACACCAAATACACCTCCAACGCGGGAATGCTCCAGCTGCGCCGGGAGATCGCCGCCTATCTCAACCGCCGGTTTGATTTACAGTACGACTACGCCAGCCAGATTCTGGTGACCGTGGGCGGAAGCGAAGCCATCGACCTGGCCCTGCGGGTGCTGGTCAACCCGGGGGACGAGGTGATCGTCCCCGTCCCCTCCTTCGTCTGCTACGGCCCGCTGGCCGAGATGGCCGGGGGTGTGCCCAAATACCTGACCCTGAAGGCGGAAAATGAGTTCCGCCTCACCCCGGAGGAGCTGAGGTCCGCCATTACCGACAGGACCAAGGTGCTGGTGCTGCCCTTCCCATCTAACCCCACCGGGGGTACCATGGACCGCAAGGACCTGGAGGCCATCGCCGACGTTTTGCGGGACACCGATATCATGGTGATCTCCGACGAGATCTACGCCGAGCTGACCTATGGCCGCCGCCACGTCTCCCTGGCCAACATCACCGGCATGTACGACAGGACCATCGTGGTCAACGGCTTCTCCAAGAGCCACGCCATGACGGGCTGGCGCATGGGCTACGTCTGCGCCCCCAAGCCCATCATCGCCGCTATGACCAAGCTCCACCAGTTCGGCATCATGTCCGCCCCCACCACCAGCCAGTACGCCGCCGTGGAGGCCATGAGAAACGGCGACGTGGACATCGAGCACATGCGGGAGGAGTACGACCGCCGCCGCCGGTATCTGGTGGAAAACCTGAACCGCATCGGCCTGAGCTGCTTCGAGCCCAAGGGAGCGTTCTACGTCTTCCCGGACATCCGCTCCACCGGACTGACCTCCGAGGAGTTTTGCGAGCGCTTTCTGATGGAAGAGAAGGTGGCCGTCATCCCCGGCAACGCCTTTGGCCCCGGCGGCGAGGGCTTCGTCCGGGCCTGCTACGCCGCATCCATGAAGGACATCGCCGAGTCCATCGCGCGGATGGACAATTTCCTCACCAACCTGCGGAGAAAGCAGGGACGGGAGGGGTAATTTGTAGGGCGCGACGACCCCGGCGCGCCGCTGCAGAAATGCTGCAATTACGCGGCGCGCCCAGTGGTCGCGCCCTACACAACAAATTTAAAAGGATGTATGTATCATGAACATCGTATGTTTAGACATGGAGGGCGTTCTGGTCCCTGAGATCTGGATTGCTTTCTCTGAGGAGACCGGCATCCCCGAGCTGCGCCGGACCACCCGGGACGAACCCGATTACGGCAAGCTGATGCGCTTCCGGCTGGACATCTTAAAGGAGCACGGGCTGGGATTGAAGGAAATTCAGGCCGTTATCTCCAAGATCGACCCGCTGCCCGGGGCCCGGGAGTTCCTGGACAAGCTGCGGTCCGAGACGCAGGTCATCATCTTGAGCGACACCTTTGAGCAGTTCGCCAAGCCCCTGATGGAAAAACTGGGCTGGCCCACCCTGTTCTGCAACACCCTGGAGGTGGCGGAGAGCGGGGAGATTACCGGCTATCAAATGCGGTGCGAGCAGTCCAAGCTGACCACTGTGAGGGCCCTCCAGTCCATCGGCTACGACACCATCGCCGCCGGGGACAGCTTTAACGATTTGGGAATGATCCAGGCCAGCAAGGCGGGCTTCCTCTTCAAATCCACCGACGCCATCAAGTCCGCCCACCCCGAGCTGCCCGCCTTTGAGGAGTTCGGCGATCTGCTTTCCGCCATTGAAGGAGCGCTGGACTGACGCTCAGAAAGGAGAACCTCCATGTTCTGGATCGTATTATTGTTGCTGATATGCTTTTCCGTTATTGTGCTTGCGGGTACCTCATGGCTCGGGATGCTGGTTGGAGAGTGGGCATTTGTGGTGGTGGGCGTGCTCCTGCTGTCAGGGGGTATCACGGTGGTCGTTTCGGCCTATCAGAGGCTCACGGCCCGGCTGGACAGCGTGGAGAAGAAGCTGGACCGGCTGCTGGAGCAAAAAGAAGAGGAGTGACCTCCATGAACAACTATTTTGACGGCCTGCCCTTCAAACCTGCGAATATCCTTCTGCCCCGGGGGTGTGACCTGTCCCTTTGGTCGGTGGTGGCCTGCGACCAGTACACCTCTCAGCCCGAGTACTGGCAGAGAGTGGAGGAACGGGTGGGGAGAGCCCCCTCGGCCCTGCGGCTGATTCTGCCCGAGAGCTGTCTGGAGGGCCCCAGCGTGGAGACCGACATCATGGAGATCAACAACACCATGAGCCGCTACCTCCGGGAGGGCCGCTTTCAGGAGTACCCCGACGCCCTGATCTATGTGGAGCGCACCCTGTCCAACGGGTTTGTCCGCCGGGGCCTGGTGGGCATGGTGGATCTGGAGCAGTACGACTATGAGCCGGGCTCCCACTCCGCCGTCCGGGCCACCGAGGGGGTGGTGATGCCCCGCGTCCCGCCCCGGGTGAAGGTGCGGAAAAACGCCCCCATCGAGCTGCCCCACGCCCTCCTCCTCAGCGACTGCGGGGACATCATCGGCCCGCTGTCCGGCCAGACGGGGGAGATGGAGCTGCTCTACGACTTTGATCTGATGGAAGGGGGCGGCCATGTAAAGGGCTGGCTGCTCACCGAGAGACAGATGGAGCGGACCGCTCAGGCCATCCGGGAGCGGCAGGAATGGACCGCCCGGGAGCGGGACGGTCTGCTCTTTTTGGTGGGAGACGGCAACCACTCCCTGGCCGCCGCCAAGGAGTGCTATGAGCGGCGCAAGGGCCTCACCAACCCGGAGCAGTGGCCCGACCTGCCCTCCCGGTACGCCCTGTGCGAGCTGGTCAATTTTCACGACGAGGGGATGGAGATCGAGCCTATCCACCGGGCGGTCTTCGGCGTCAGGCCGGAGGTGCTGCTGGACGCTATGGGCCGGTATTACCCGGACGCCCTCCGGGGCAGGCAGATCGACCCGCAGATCAGGGAGAAGGCCCAGTGCATTTCCTTTGTATATCAGGAGGGCGAAGGGGTGTTCGCCCTCCTCCACAGCGCATCCTTGACGGAGGCGGGAGCGCTCCATGATTTCCTGGACCAGTATCTGGAGCAAAACCCAAGGGTCCGAGTAGACTACATACACGGAGAGGCGGAGGCTCAGGCTTTGGCCCGGGAGCGGGGGGACGCAGTGGCCCTCCTGCTGCCTGCCATGGACAAGGGGGACCTGTTCCCCTCCATCCTCCACCACGGAGCTCTGCCCCGGAAAACCTTCTCGGTGGGCCGGGCTCAGGACAAGCGGTTTTACTTAGAGGCCCGGAAGATACGCAAATAGGCACATCATGTAGGACGAAATCAAGCTGCGGGGAGGAAAACGCCGTGGAAATTCAGGCCCATGCGAAATTGAATCTGACTCTGGACGTGCTGGGCAAGCGCCCCGACGGCTATCATGACCTGCGGATGATGATGCAGTCCGTCGCCCTGGCCGACACCCTCACCCTGGAGGACAACGCCTCCGGCCAGCTGCGGGTGAGCACCAATCTCCATTTTCTCCCCAACAACGACAAAAATCTGGCCGCTCAGGCCGCCCTCCGCTGGTGGGAGGCCAGGGGGGAGAAGCCCCGGGGGCTGGACATCACCATTGAGAAGAGGATACCCGTCTGCGCCGGCATGGCCGGGGGGAGCAGCGACGCCGCCGCCGTCCTTCGGGCGCTGAACGCCCGGGCGCGCAGTCCCCTGTCCCCCGCCGAGGTCGCCAGAATCGGGGAGCGGGTGGGCTCCGACGTGCCCTACTGCGTCCTGGGGGGCACCGCCCTGGCCGAGGGCCGGGGCGAGATCCTCACCCCCCTGCCCCCCTGCCCCACTGCTGGGTGGTGCTGTGCAAGCCGGAGTTCTCCATCTCCACCCCCGCCCTGTTCGCAAAAATCGACAGCGTACGCCTGCGCTGCCGCCCGGACACCCAGGGGGCCATCGACGCCCTGGAGGCGGGGGACCTGACGGGGGTGGCCCGGCGGCTGTACAACGTCTTTGAGGACGCCCTGCCCGACCGCCAGCGGGCCCGGGTGAACGACATCAAAAACGCCCTGATTCAGTGCGGGGCCCTGGGGGCCAGCATGAGCGGCACCGGCCCCACCGCCTTCGGCCTCTTCGACAGCGAGGACAGGGCCCTGGAGGCCCAGTCCCGCCTGACCGGGCTCGGCGGCGAGATTTTCTTGACCCGGACGGTTTAAATCCTCCACAACCCGCCCATACTGTAAGAAATTTACAGTGCGGGCGGGTCTTCCGCCCTAAGGAGGACATATGGACCGGAAGTTAAAGACTTGGGAGCTGGCGCTGATGCTGGGCGTTTTGATGGCGGTAGTGGCGGGGGGCTGGCTGGGCCAGGAGCAGAGGGAGCTGGCGGACAGTGTGATCCGCCTTCACGTAATCGCCAACTCGGACAGCGAGGCCGACCAGGCGTTGAAGCTGGCGGTGCGGGACCGGGTGCTGGAGGAAGCCCAGGACCTCTACCCGGAGGACGCCACCCTGGAGGAGGCCCAGGCGGCGCTGGAGGGCCACCTCAACGCCCTGGCCGCCGCCGGGCGGACGGTGGTGGAGGACGAGGGGTATGACTACCCCGTCACCGCCCAGCTCACCGACTGCTGGTTCCCCACCAAGGAGTATGAGGGCTTCGCCCTCCCCGCCGGGAGCTACACCGCCCTGCGGGTGACCATCGGGGAGGGCAACGGCCAGAACTGGTGGTGCGTGGCCTTCCCGCCCCTGTGCCTGGGGGCGGCCAGCGAGACGGTAGACCAGGCGGCGCAGGCGGGGCACTTTACCCCGGAACAGAAGGCGCTGGTCACCGGCGCGGACGAGGGCTACGTCCTCAAATTCAAGGCTATTGAGTGGCTGGGCGAGCTCCAGGAATTTTTTTGAATGACTATCCCCCTCTTCTCCCGCATATTCTGTGGGAGGAGAGGGGGAATTTTTCTTGGTGGGACAGCTGATTATCACCCCCGGGGCCGGGGGACGGCGGAGGAGGGCAGGCTGTACGGCCTGCCCGTTTTGCGGGGGTCGGTGGACCCGTCGGGCTTCTGGGGGGAGCGGCGGCTGACCCGGGCGGGACGGAGCCTGCGCCGGGGCGGGGCCCTGCGGGTGCTGGTTCCCCGGGACTTTGCCCGCTGGCCCCTGCTGGAGCGGCTGGGCCTGCGGCCGGTGGAGACAGAGGGCTTTGTCCGGGCCCAGTCTGCCCCCCTGGCTCTGGCGGCGCTGGAGCGGCGGGGGGTGGCCCCCGACCGGGCCACCGTGGCGCTGCGGGGGCGTCGGGCCGACCGGGATATGGCCCGGACGGCGGCGGAGCTGTGCCGGCGGGTGCGCCGGCTGGTGGTGGACGCCCCCTCCGGCGGGGAGGAGCTGGCGGTGTGGCTGCGGTGGGAGTTCGGTCTGCCCATCCTGCCCCCGGGGAGGAGTGCCACGCCGCCCTGTGCTTTCAGGAGGGCTGTCCCCGCCGGGAGGAGGGGGCGCTGGAGCTGTACGGCCCCCGGCCCGGTCTGGCCGGTCTGACCCTGAGCGTCCCCGGTCTGGCCGGTGAGGACCGGGAGGATCTGCCCCTTCTGGCCGCCCTGTGGGAGGGCGGACGGCTGGACCCCGGAGCGGTAAAAATCACTTGACAGACGGCGAAGAAACACATATAATGACACAGAATGCCCGACTATACTCATTTGAAACGAGAAGCCGGCGCCCACGGGCGCCGGGACTATATTTTGAAAGGTTGCGGATGCTTCATGGCGAAAGAGTATAAGCTGAGCCCCCAGCGGCTGAAGGAATTACAGGACGAAATGACCTACCTCAAGACGGTCCGGGAGAAGGAGGTGGCCGACCTGCTGAAGGAGGCCCGCTCCTTCGGCGACCTGTCGGAGAACAGCGAGTATGACGAGGCGAAAAACGAGCAGGGTAAGCTCCACTCCCGCATCGGCGAGCTGGAGGACATTTTGTCCAACTACGTCATCATCGAGGAGGACGACGGCGTGGGCGAATACGTCCGCCTGGGCTCCACCGTCACCGTGCTGGACAAGGAGTTCAACGAGGAGGAGACCTATAAGATCGTGGGCTCTCAGGAGGCCGACCCCATGAACGGCGCGATCTCCGAGGACTCCCCCTTCGGCAAGGCCCTTCTGGGCAAAAACGCCGGAGACGAGGTCACCGTGGACGCCCCCGGAGGACTGGTGGAGTATAAGCTGCTGAAGGTAGAGAGATAAGGAGTAATGGACATGGCCGATAAGAACAACCAGACCGGCGGGGTGGAGCAGGAGAACCTGTCTCAGCTGCTGCAAATCCGCCGGGACAAGCTGAAGGAGCTTCAGGACAGCGGGAACGACCCCTTCCAGATCACCCGCTTCGCGGCGGACAACGACTCCGCCAACATCAAGGACCATTTCGATGCCCTGGAGGGCCAGGAGGTGTCCGTCGCCGGGCGGCTCATGTCCAAGCGGGGGATGGGCAAGGTGTCCTTCTGCGATTTGCAGGACAAGTCCGGCCGCATCCAGCTCTACGCCCGGAAGGACGAGATGGACGAGGCGGAGTATAACCGCTTTAAAAAGTATGACATCGGCGACATCGTCGGCGTCCACGGCGTGGTCTTCCGCACCCAGCGGGGGGAGATGTCGGTGCGGGTGGTGAAGGTCACCCTGCTGTCCAAGTCCCTGCTACCCCTGCCGGAGAAGTTCCACGGCCTGACCAGCACCGAACTGCGCTACCGCCAGCGGTATGTGGACCTGATCGTCAACCCGGAGGTCAAGCGCAACTTTACCATTCGCTCCCAGTTCATCAAGCACGTCCGGGACTTTATGGACGGCCGGGGCTTTATGGAGGTGGAGACGCCAGTGCTGAACACCATCTCCGGCGGGGCCACCGCCCGGCCCTTCGTCACCCACCACAACACCCTGGACATCGACATGTATATGCGCATCGCCACCGAGCTGCCCCTGAAACGGCTCATCGTGGGCGGGATGGACCGGGTCTATGAGATTGGCCGCATCTTCCGCAACGAGGGCATGGACCCCAAGCACAACCCGGAGTTCACCACCATCGAGCTCTACCAGGCCTATGCCGATTTCAACGACATGATGGACCTGTTTGAGGACCTGCTGACCTCCGCCGCCCAGAAGATTCTGGGTACCTATCAGGTCCAGTGGCAGGGGGAGGACATCGACTTGACCCCCGGCTGGCCCCGCATGCCCATGCACGAGGCGGTAAAGCAGTACTGCGGCATCGACTTTATGGCCATTTCCTCCGACGAGGAGGCGGTAGCCGCCGCCAAGGCCATCGGGGTGGAGCTGCCCGAGACGGCGGACAAGACATGGGGCAACGCCCTGTATGAGTGCTTTGACCAGCGGGTGGAGGAGAAGCTGATTCAGCCCACCTTCATCACCATGCACCCGGTGGATGTCTCCCCTCTGGCCAAGCGGTCCCCCAAGGACCCCCGGCTCACCGAGCGGTTTGAGCTGTTCATCTGCCACAGCGAGATGGGCAACGCTTTCTCCGAGCTCAACGACCCCATCGACCAGCGCCAGCGCTTCCAGAAGCAGGTGGAGCTGCGGGACAAGGGGGACGACGAGGCCGGTATGATGGACGAGGATTTCCTCACCGCCCTGGAGTACGGTATGCCCCCCACGGGCGGTCTGGGTATCGGCATTGACCGCTGTGTCATGCTCCTCACCGGCTCCGACTCCATCCGGGAAGTGATCCTGTTCCCCACCATGAAGCACCTGGACTGACGGACGACCGCGGCGCATTTACGCCGCCGCCGTGGACCTGAGCGGCTGCAAGGAGCCCTCCGTCTCCGACTCCGGGCAGACGGTATACCGGGTCAAAAACACCACAGCTATTAAATTTGACCACCCCGCGCCATTCAGGCGCGGGGTGGTCCTGCTTTTATTGGTCCTCAATCACGGGCCGGGCGCCCTCCGCCTGTTGAATCCAGTCCAGGAGGCGGGTCCGCAGCTCAGCCTTGACCTGGGCGTAGTCCGGGTCGGCCACCACGTTGTTCAGCTGGAAGGGGTCCCGCTCCATGTCATAGAGAAAGTCGTCCGCGTACCGGTCAGAGGCCGGGGCGGCGGAGCCATTCAGGCCGGGGGCATAGACGGAATAGGTGTACCGGGGGGTGCGGATGCACCGGCCCACCCGGCTCTCCGAAATTTGGGCGAATACCTCGTTAGGCCGGCTGGGGTCCTTCCCCTCCGCCACGTCCAGGAGGTTTTCTCCGATCATCCCCTCCCCCACGTCCACGCCGGCCAGGGCCAGAATGGTCTTGGGAATGCTGGCGGTGCTCACCAGCTCCTCCACCGCCGCGCCCCCCTTGAAGGGCCCGCCGGAGATGACCAAGGGCACATGGAGGGCCGCGTCGTGACAGGTGCGCTTGTAGTCGTCGCCGCCGTTGAGGTGGGCGTCCCGATTCCTGGTCTTGAAGTGGGAGCCGTGGTCCGAGGAGTAGAGGATCACCGTGTTCTCATACAGCCCCTTTTCCTTCAGCTTTGCCACCAGACGGCCTAAATTCTCGTCCAGGCTGGCGCATTGGCCCAGGTAGTCGGGATACTCCTCCGCAGCGTTGCCCCCCAGAGCGGCCAGATCGCCGGGGAGGGTGAACTGCCGGAACCGCTCCCTGGAGCCCTCTGGGCCCTCGTAGTGTCCCCGGTCGTTCTGGTGGTGGGGCTCGATCTGGGAGACGGTCATGAAAAAGGGCCTTTGCCCGTCGTAGCCATCCAGGAACTCCAGCGCCATGTCGTTGATCCGGTCGGCCCGGTAGCCCTTGAAGTCAATGCGCTGGTCGTTCTCGTCGAACACGTAGCCGTCGTAGCCGTGGGAGGTGAACTCCAGCACGTCGGCGGCCCGCCAGAAGCCGGTATATCCCCCCCGCAGCGCCCGGGGAATGGCGGTGGTGGTGTGGTCCACCTCGGTGGGCGCCTCCATAGGCCCCTGGCTGGCCAGGTGCCACTTGCCCACGTAGGCGGTCTCATAGCCCGCCTCCTCCATATAGCTGGCAACCGTCTTGACCCCGGCGGGGAGCATGACGTTGTTTCGGAAGCAGCCCGTCTCGGTGGGCCATTTGCCCGTCTGGAACAGGGCCCGGCAGGGGCCGCACACGGGCTGAGGGGAGAAGGCGTTGTCAAATTTGACCCCCTCCCGGGCCAGGGCGTCCAGGTTGGGCGTGATGTCCAGGGGCTGACCAAAGCAGCCGCAGGTGTCCCAGCGCTGCTGGTCGGAGAAGTAGAAAATAATATTGTATGGCATGATTGTTCCCTCCACTATGTTTTTTCTCGGTTCTGCTTGCGGTATTCCGTGGGGCTGATCCCCTCCACCCGATGGAAGGACTGGGAAAAATAGCTCAGAGAGGAGAAGCCCAGAATTTCGGCGATCAGGGACAGGGAGTAGTCGGTCTTTCGCAGAAGGAACCGGCTCTCCTCCACCCGGCGGGAGATGAGGTAGTTGATGGGCGAGGTGCCGAACTCCCTGCGGAAGGAGTGGGACAGGTAGTATTTGTTCAGGTGGGCCAGGCGGGCCAGGTGATCCAGATTTAGGTCCTCCTTAAAGTGGTTGTCGATGTACCGGCGGATGAGCTCGCACTCCTGGCTGGCCCTGGGGCCGGGAACGTCGCCGGAGAAGGACATATTCTGCTCCCGGCCCAGACGGATGAGCACCACCTCCAGCAGGTGCTGACAGGCCTCCTCGTGGCCCGGGAGGGATTTTGAGGACTCCTGAAGCATCAGCTCCAGACAGCCGCTCAGCTCCGCCCAGCCGTCGTAGATGTGAAGCATGGAGTACCCCCCCTCGGAGGCGGCGGCCTTCAGTCCCTCCACACCCAGGACGGTATACCGCAGAGGGCTCTTCATGGAGCTGACCTCCGTGTGGGGCACGTTGGCGTTGACGATGAGCAGATCCTGCACGGAGATGGGGAACTCCTCATACAGGGTGCGGAAGCGGCCGTGGCCATCCTGGATAAAGAACAGCTCCACACAGCTGTGGGTGTGGAGCTCTGAGCTCCAATCCGTTGAGAACTGGTCCTTGGCAATGTAGCTCAGCCGGGGCGCGGAGCGCCTGGACAGCTCCGGGACGCCGGAGGCGCTGAATTGATACCGGAACAAGGCTCCCCCCCCTCCTTCTGATGCAATTTTATAAAAGAATGGGACCGCGTCTTTTTTTATTATATCTCAACCGGGAGAATTATGCAATACCTCAATATCCTTCAGGCGTCATTTTATTTTTTTGGACGAAACCGCTAAAGCATTTTGGGGGAAGCAAAAAAATGCCAGTGCCTCCCTGGGAAAATCGTCCGTTATTTTATACAATGCGCCCAAGCAAAGAAAGCACGATATCTAAACAATAGAGCAAAAAACGGGTAGCTTTCTCCTTGCCAACTATAATATAATGTGTCATGAAAAGGCCGACACCACGCGGCCGTGGCAAATCCCCACAATTAACAGGAGGTTTAGAAAATGAAAATGAAGAAAACTCTCAGCCTGATGCTGGCTTCCGCCATGTCCCTGGCCCTGCTGGCCGGTTGCGGCGGCGGCGGCGGTGCCAGCGGCGCCGCTTCCAGCAATCCCCCCGCCGCCAGCAATCCCCCCGCCGCCAGCAGCCAGCCTGCCTCTTCCGGCGCTCAGGGCGCTCAGTACGACGGCGTTGAGCTGACCATGTGGTCCATGTGGTCTTCCGGCGAGCCCCAGGCCAACGTGATCGAGGAGGCCGCCGCCGCGTTCAAGGAGCAGACCGGCGCCACCGTGAACATTGAGTTCAAGGGCCGCGACGTGAACAAGGTCCTGACCGCTTCTCTGGAGGCCAAGGAGAAGATCGACATCATCGAGGACGACTATCAGCGCATCGCCAATACTTATCCCAACATCCTGGACCTGACCGACATGGCTAAGGCCGTCAACTATGACAGCTGGAGCTACGCCTGCCTGAACAACCAGGTCATCGAGTGGGTGGGCCACCTGAACTCCATCGTGGAGCAGCCTCAGGTGGGCGGCGTGTTCTATGACAAGGACGCCTTTGAGAAGGCCGGCGTGACCGCCGAGCCCAAGACCTGGGCCGAGTTCCTGGACGCCTGCCAGAAGATCAAGGACGCCGGCGTGGGCCCCGTCGCCCAGGACAGCGCCTATGCCAACTTCGCCTTCTATCACCAACTGGTCCGCCACCTGGGTGAGGAGAAGATCACCGAGCTGGCTACCAACGGCGGCTGGAGCGGCACCGCTGCCGAGCAGGCCGCTCAGGATATCATCGACCTGCGCAACAAGGGCTTCCTGGCTGACGGCGCTCCCGACGAGTTCCCCTCCAGCCAGAACAAGATCGGCTTCGGCCAGGCCGCTATGATCGTCTGCGCCAACTACGTCACCGCCGAGGTCAACGCCAACACCGGCACGCAGGTCAACTGGGGCCTGTTCAACTATCCCGCCGTGGACGGCGGCGCTGAGAACTCCGCCGCTTACGCCGGCGCCAACTCCCTGGCCATCACCAGCTACAGCGAGAACGCCCAGGCCGCGTTTGACTTCATCATCTTCCTGACCACCGGCGAGATGGATCAGAAGATGGCCGATGCCGCTGCCCAGATTCCCGCTGACTCCCGCAACACCGCCCCCGCCAACCTCACCGGCACCATTGAGACTCTGCTGGCCGCTGACAAGACCATGACCTGGTGCGCCGGCCTCAACGCCAACACCGATCTGAAGGACACCATCAAGTCCATGTGCACCGAGCTGTTCGAGGGCAAGTACGCCACCGGCGCCGACTTCTGCAAGGCTCTGGACGCTCTGTATTAATAAGTACCTGCATAGCTTAACATTAGGCATGTTGGCAGGCGGCGCCCCTGCGGCGCCGCCTGCTCTTTATACCCTTTTGCACCCTAAAACAGGAAGGAGAGAGCAAAATTATGAGAAAAAACAAAGCGATGATCTTCTGGTTCTGCCTGCCCGCCCTGCTGTCTCTGATGATCATGTTCGTCTACCCAGTGTGCCGTACCGTGCTGATGAGCTTTTTCAAGGTCGAGAGCCTCACCTCCACCATGGCTGACTGGAGCTTTTACGGTCTGGGCAACTACACCAAAATCTTCGGTAGCGCCAGCTTTATGATTTCCATGCGGAACATGATGCTGATCTGGTTTGTGGGCGGTATCTTCACCCTGGCCATTGCTATGCTGATGGCCGTCACCGTCACCAGCGGCATCCGGGGCAAGAAGTTCTTCCGGGCCGCCATCTACATGCCCAACATCATCAGCGCCGTGGCCCTGGCAACCATGTGGATACAGTACATCTTCAACTATGACTACGGCCTGCTCAACGAGATCGTCCAGTTTCTGGGCGGCGACAAGATCAAGTGGCTGGGCACCGACTTGAAGTTCTGGGCCATGACCGGCTCCTTCATCTTCGGCAGCGTGGGCTACTACATGCTCATCTACATCAGCGGCATCGAGGGCATCCCCCAGGACCTCTACGAGGCCGCCACCATCGACGGGGCCAGCAAGGTCCACCAGTTCACCCACATCACCCTCCCCCTGCTCAAGGGCGTGATGAAAACCTCCGTCACCTTCTGGAGCATCAACGCCACCACCTTCTATCTGTGGTCCAAGATGTTCTCCCCCATCGACACCGAATCGTCCACCATTGTGCCGGTCATATACCTATATGACATAGTCTTCGGCGGAAAGGGAATCACAACCCGAGACGCCGGAGCGGGCGCGGCGGTCGGCGTGGTGCTGACGCTGATTATTATCGTTGTCTACCTGATTACCGAGCGGCTCTTCAGGGGCAGCGACCTGGAATATTAAGAGAGGAGGGCACACCATGAACAAAATCAACTGGAAAAGAGAGGCCCGGCTCCTGCCCGGCTATCTGATCGTAGGCCTCTGGGTGGTATTTACCGCCGTTATGCTCTTCTGGATCGTGGGCGCCAGCCTGTCCACCTCTCGGGAGATTTTCTCCGGTCAGATCTTCAAATTCGAGAGCGGCTTCCACTTTGAGAACTACGCCACCGCCTGGAAGGCCCAGAACGTGTCGGTGTTCTTCGCCAACTCCCTGCTGTACTCGGTCATCTCCTGCGTGGGCGTGCTGGCTATCTCCGCCCCCGCCGCCTACGTCCTCTCCCGCTGGGAGTTCACCGGCGGCAAGACCCTGCGCATCGGCTTAGTGATTGCCATGAGCGTCCCCGTCATCATGGTCATTATGCCCATCTACTCCCTGTCCGTGCAGTGGGGTATCAAGGGCCGGGTACTGCTGATGATTCTGTACATCCTGCTCCGGGTACCCTACACCACCATCTATCTGCTGGACTTCTTCTCCACCCTGTCCCGCACCTACGAGGAGGCGGCCTATCTGGACGGGTGTAGCGGACCCAACACCTTCCTGAAGATCATGCTCCCCCTGGTCCAGCCCGCCATCATCACCGTGACCATCTTCAACTTCATGTCCGTGTGGAACGAGTTCTTCATGGCCCTGATCTTCACCTCCAGCGAGTCTATGGCCCCCGTTGGCGTGGGACTTCTCAATATCATCAACTCCATGAAGTACACCGGCCAGTACGGCGGCATGTTCGCGGCGGTTATCATCGTGTTCCTGCCCACCTTCCTGCTGTACATCTTCATGTCTGAAAAGATCATTGCCGGCGTCACCGGCGGCGGCGTCAAAGGCTAAATTCCGCAAATTAAAGGAGATATTATGAACAATGAACACAAGATGGGCCGGGTGACCATCCCCACCGACGTGGACGTGGTGCCCGAGACCCTGGAGCTGGTCAAGCGCTGGGGAGCCGACGCCATCCGGGACTGCGACGGTACCGACTACCCCGAGGAGCTGAAAGGAGTGGACGCAAAGGTCTACTCCACCTACTACACCACCCGCAAGGACAACGCCTGGGCCAAGGCCAACCCCGATGAGGTCCAGCAGTGCTATATCACAACGGGCTTCCACACCGCCTCCGGCGGTCCCCTGTCCATCCCCCTGATGCAGGGGGTGAGCGACGAGCTGATGGAGGTCAACACCCGGGACGACATCAAGCGC
Organism: Firmicutes bacterium ASF500; assembly: GCA_000492175.2. Taxonomy (NCBI): domain Bacteria; kingdom Bacillati; phylum Bacillota; species Firmicutes bacterium ASF500. Next base: position 3,034,488 of record CP097573.1, read on the forward strand.
TGGTGGGAGGTGATGGACCGCACCACGGGGGAGCCCATCTCCCCCGACGCCTGGCGGTATGAGGCGGGCAATGTCATCATCGACGCCCCCCAGGCCTTCCACGACTACACAGTCAGCTTTCTGGCCTATCTGATCTGGGACCCGGTCCACATGTACAACGCCGTCACCAACGGCTGGACCAACTTTGAGCATCAGATCACCTTCGATGTCCGCCAGCCCAAAACCAAAAAGTTCACCATGGAGCGGCTGCGGAAATTTATCGCCGACCACCCCTATGTGGACGTGATCCGGTACACCACCTTCTTCCACCAGTTTACCCTGATTTTCGACGAGCTGAAACGGGAAAAATATGTGGACTGGTACGGCTACTCCGCCTCTGTCTCCCCCTATATCCTGGAGCAGTTTGAGAAGGAGGTAGGCTACAAATTCCGCCCCGAGTTCATCATTGACCAGGGCTACTATAACAACCAGTACCGGGTACCCTCCAAGGAGTTCAAGGACTTTATGTCCTTCCAGCGCCGGGAGGTGGCCAAGCTGGCCCGTGAGATGGTGGACATCACCCACGAGCTGGGCAAGGAGGCCATGATGTTCCTGGGCGACCACTTCATCGGTACCGAGCCCTACATGGACGAGTTCAAGTCCATCGGCCTGGACGCGGTGGTGGGCTCGGTGGGCAACGGCGCCACCCTGCGGCTCATCTCCGACATCCCCGGGGTGAAGTACACCGAGGGCCGCTTCCTGCCCTACTTCTTCCCCGACACCTTCCACGAGGGGGGCGACCCCGTCCGGGAGGCCAAGGAGAACTGGGTCACCGCCCGCCGGGCCATTTTGAGAAAACCCATCGACCGCATCGGCTACGGCGGCTATCTCAAGCTGGCCTGCCAGTTCCCCGAGTTCATCGAATATGTGGAGAGCGTCTGCGGCGAGTTCCGGGAGCTCTATGACAACATCAAGGGTACCACTCCCTACTGCGTCAAGACGGTAGCCGTCCTCAACAGCTGGGGCAGGGCCCGGTCCTGGGGCTGTCACATGGTCCACCACGCCCTGTATCAGAAGCAGAACTACTCCTACGCCGGGGTGATCGAGGCCCTGTCCGGGGCCCCCTACGACGTGAGGTTTATCAGCTTCGACGAGGTGAAGGCCGACCCCTCTGTGCTGGACGGGGTAGACGTGCTGGTCAACGTGGGCGACGGCGACACCGCCCACACCGGCGGAGCCATCTGGGAGGACCCGGCTGTCTCCGCGGCGGTGAAGAAGTTCGTCTACAACGGCGGCGGCTTCATCGGGGTGGGCGAGCCCACCGGACACCAGTACCAGGGCCGCTATCTCCAGCTGTCCAGTATACTGGGCGTAGAAAAGGAGACCGGTTTTACCTTGGGTTATGACAAATACAACTGGGAGGAGCACCCCGGCCACTTTATTCTGGCCGACTGCTCCGGCGAGACGGACTTCGGCGAGGGCAAGAAGAGCATCTACGCCCTGGAGGGGGCCCAGGTGCTGGTCCAGCGGGACAAGGAGGTCCAGCTGGCGGTGAACGAGTTCGGCAAGGGCCGGGCGGTGTACATCTCCGGACTGCCCTACTCCTTCGAGAACAGCCGTCTGCTCCACCGGGCCGTCCTCTGGTCCGCCCACAGCGAGGGCGAGTTCAACGTTTGGCTGTCCGATAACTGCAATGTGGATGTTCACGCCTATGTGAAGAACGGCAAGTTCTGCGTGGTCAACAACACCTACGAGCCCCAGTCCACCACCGTCTATCGCGGGGACGGCTCCAGCTTCCCCCTGGACCTGGCCGCCAACGAGATCCGCTGGTACGAGATCTGAATGACAGGGCGTCTGTAGGGCACGACGACCCGGCGCGCCGCGTGATCCGCCGTCTGCCGGTACGGCGGCGGGCCGGGGCCGTACCGCCCTACGCCCCTGAATAGCGCTGCCCTCTTATAAAAAGGAGTGACCGTCATGCAGCAATTTCCCCTCTCCAAGGTGATTTCCCAACAATTTCTCCAGAAGGAGCTGGATTTCTGCCGGGAAAAGGTTGGGGCTATGCTCCCCCGTTTCCAGGACTGTTTCCCCGCCGCCAACACCGAGGGGCTGGTCTACCCGGCGGAGCATGAGAACTTCGAGTGGACCACCTCCTTCTTGGCCGGAATGCTCTGGCTGCTCCATGAGCACACCGGGGACGAGGTCTATCTGCCCGTCTTGGAGAAGCACCTGGACAGCTTCTATCACCGGGTGGAGGACCCGGGCTATCTGGACACCCACGACCTGGGCTTTCTCTACTCCCTGTCCTGCTATCCCGCGGCGCTGCTGCGGAAAGACAAGCGGGCGGAGGCGTGCTTCCTCAAGGCGGCCCAGGCCCTGCGCCGCCGGTATTTCCCCCAGGCGGGCATCATTCAGGCCTGGGGCGACCTGGACGACCCCAAAAACCGGGGCCGCATGATCATCGACTGCCTGCTCAACCTGCCCCTGCTCTATCAGGCCGCCCGGCTCACCGGGGACCGGTCCTACCACGAGATGGCCTACAGCCACGCCAAGCAGGCCCAGAAGTATCTGGTCCGCCCGGACAGCACCACCTATCACACCTTCTACATGGACGTGGACACCGGGGAGCCCCGCTTCGGCCGCACCGCCCAGGGCTACTCCGACGACTCCTGCTGGGCTCGGGGACAGGGCTGGGGGGTGTACGGCTTCGCCCTCAGCTACCGGCACACCGGCGACCGTTCCTTCCTGGACACCTCCTGCCAGCTGCTGGACTACTACCTGGAGCGCCTGCCCCAGGACGGCGTGTGCTACTGGGACCTGTGCTTCACCGACGGCGATGAGCCTCGGGACAGCTCCGCCGCCGCCATCGTGTGCTGCGGCATCGCGGAGCTGCTCAAGCACCTGCCCCTGACCCACCCCCGGCGGGAGGTCTATGAGGGGGCGCTGGCCCGGACCGTCCTGGCCCTGTCCGAGGGCTACACCACCCGGGACCTGCCCAAGGCCGACGGCCTGCTGCTCCACGGGGTCTACTCCAAGCCGGACGGCCGGGGGATAGACGAGTGTACTATCTGGGGCGATTATTACTATCTGGAGACCCTTTTCCGCCTGCTCTACGGCAGCTGCGACTACTGGTGCTAAGGCATGACTTTTTTTGATTTACCCATCCGGCAAAATCCTCTCCGGACCCGGGCCGATGTGGAACAGGCCCTTTACCAGCTCCTGGAGCCGGTAAAGGGCCGCTTCACTCTGGGAAACGCCGGCCTCCATCTGGGTGACTTCGCCGCCCACTACGGGGAGGGCTCCGCCCATATGGAGGCCTTCTCCCGGATGCTGTGGGGGCTGGGCCCTCTGTGGAGCCAGGGCGGCGGCGGGGAGTATCTGCCCCTCTTCCGCCAGGGACTGGTCAATGGGACCGACCCGTCCCACCCGGCCTACTGGGGGGCAGTGGCCGACTGCGACCAGAAGATTGTGGAGATGGCCGCCATCGCCCTGACGCTGATGCTCTGCGGGGAGAGGCTGGCCTTTTCCCCTCGGGAGGCGGACAACCTCCGCCGCTGGCTGGCCAGCGTGGAGGGCAAGGCGCTCCCCCAGAACAACTGGCTCTTCTTCCGGGCGCTGGTCCAGACCGCTTTCCGGCGGATGGGCTGGCTCTGGAACCGGGAACAGCTGGAGGCCGACCTGACCCGCCTGGAGGACTGGTATCTGGGGGACGGCTGGTACTGCGACGGCCAGCCCTCTCAGGTGGACTACTACGTCCCCTTCGGAATGCACTACTACGGGCTGATCTACGCCCGGTTTATGGCGGAGGAGGACCCGGTCCGCAGCCGCGCTTTCCGGAAGCGGGCCGCCCGGTTCGCCCAGGATTTCCTCTATTGGTTTGAGGACGGCGGACGAGCCGTCCCCTTCGGGCGGAGCCTGACCTACCGCTTTGGACAGTGCGCCTTTTTCTCCGCCCTGGTCTTTGCCGGAGTGGAGGCCCTGCCCTGGGGGGTGGTCAAGTCACGGGTGCTGGGCAATCTGCGGGACTGGTTTGCCCGGCCCATTTTCTCCCCCGACGGCCTGCTCACCGTGGGGTACGGCTACCCCAACCTGTGCATGAGCGAGAACTACAACGCCCCCGGCTCCCCCTACTGGGCCCTGAAGGCCTTTTTGTGCCTGGCCCTGCCGGAGGACCACCCCTTCTGGCAGGCGGAGGAGGAAATCCCCGCCCTGGAGCCCCTGCGCTCCCTGCCGAAAGCCCGGATGCTCATTGCCCGGTCCTGGGGACAGGTCCAGCTCTTCCCGGCGGGGCAGTCCTGCGTCTGTCAGCTGGGACAGGTGGGCCCCAAATATGAAAAGCTGGTCTATTCCAGCCGGTTCGGCTTTTCCGTCCCCCGGGGGGACAGCCTGGAGGAGGGGGCCTTTGACAGCTGTCTGGCCGTCAGCGAGGCGGGGGAGGACCGCTGGCACACTCAGCGGGGGTTTGAGGCCTTTGAGGTTGGGGCCAATTACACCTGGCGGCGCTTCTCCCCCCTGCGGGGAGTAAGGGTGGAGGTAACCGTGACCCCCGACTTCCCAGGCCACCGCCGGGAGTACCGCGTCACCACCGACCGGCCCATTGACGCGGTGGACGGCGGCTTTGCCGTCCCGGCGGAGGAGGCGGGACAACGGTACAGCGGAGACATGGTGGAATGGGAGGCCCACGGCCTTACCGCCCGGTTCCCCTGGGGAGTGAGCGCCATCCGCTGTGAGGAGGGGGGCGGCGAGCCGCTGCTGGTCTCCCCCTGGCCCAATACCAACCTCCTCCACCCCCTGACCCGCATCCCGTCCATCCGCTGGCAGCTGGAGCCGGGGGAGCACCGGCTGGTCACCTGGGTCACGGGAGAGATTCCAAATTGTTGAATATTTAAGGAGTAATACAGTATGGACATAAAAACGCGGGAGGAGCTGCGTATTTTCATCACCGGCCCGGACGGTCAGGTGAAGGCCCAGGCCAGCGGCGGGGACCGGGCCACCCTGGTGTACGACGCCCTCTTCCAGGAGGGTGACGCCATCCACATGACCGGCGGGCCGGGGTATGTGGTGGCTCAGCTGGAGGACAGCATGTCGGAGACTTTTGGCTATCTCTCCGGGGAGTTCCTTCTGGAGGTCCCCTTCGGGGAGAAGAAAATCAGCTACTCCCCCAAATCCTTCACCGGGGACCGGCATCTGCTGTGGGTCCGCTGGGCGGAGGAGCACGAGGTCCAGGCCCGCCGCAACCTGGCCCGGAACGTGCTGGACAGCCACGACAATCAGGGCCTCTTCCCCCACGCCAGCGCCAACGTGGAGACTCGGGGGGAGTCGGTCTTTGCCGCCCGGAACGCCATCGACGGTTGTTACGCCAACGACTGCCACGGCCGCTGGCCCTTCCAGAGCTGGGGCATCAACCGGGACCCGGACGCCGCCCTCCGTCTGGACTTTGGACGGCCCATCCGGCTGGACCGGCTGGTGTTCACCCTCCGGGCCGACTTCCCCCACGACAGCTGGTGGAACCGCTGCACCGTCCGCTTCTCCGACGGCTCTCAGCTGGAGCCGGAGTTTGTCAAGACCGGCGAGCGCCAGATGTTTGACTTCACCCCCCGCACGGTGGAGTGGCTGGTGGTGGAGAAGCTGATTAAGGACCCGGACGACCCCTCCCCCTTCCCGGCCCTCACCCAGCTGGAGGCCTGGGGGACGGAAGCTCTGTAATTGACTGCCGCCCTGAGCGGCGGTCCGGCTCATATTTTCATTAGGAGGTTTTTGTATGGATATCCGCTATTCCGCTCACCCTAACGACGTGAAGCGCTACACCACCGAGGAGCTGCGACGGGAGTTCCTCATTGAAAGCCTGTACCAGCCCGACCAGGTTGTGGCCGTCTACAGCCACGTGGACCGGATGGTCACCCTGGGCTGTATGCCTGTCAGCGAGTCCGTGTCCATCGACAAGGGCATCGATGTGTGGGCCAACTTTGGCACCCACTACTTCCTGGAGCGCCGGGAGATCGGCATGTTCAACATCGGCGGCGAGGGCTCAGTCACGGTGGACGGGACCGTCTATGAGCTGGGCTATAAGGACTGCCTCTACATCACCATGGGGGCCAAGGAGGTCCTGTTCGCCAGCAAGGACAGCGCCAAGCCCGCCAAGTTCTATATGGTGTCCGCCCCCGCCCATTGCAGCTATGAGACCCGCCTGCTCAAGATCGCCGACGCGGCCAAGAAGCCCCTGGGGGACGGGGCCACCTCCAACAAGCGGGTCATCAATCAGTTTATCCACCCCGACGTGCTGAAAACCTGTCAGCTGTCCATGGGCATGACCGTTCTGGAGAGCGGCAGTGTGTGGAACACCATGCCCGCCCACACCCACGAGCGGCGGATGGAGGTCTATATGTACTTCGAGGTCCCGGAGGACCAGGTGGTCTTCCACATGATGGGCCAGGGCCAGGAGACCCGGCACATCGTCATGACCAACGAGCAGGCAGTGATTTCCCCCTCCTGGTCCATCCACGCCGGGGCGGGCACCGCCAGCTACACCTTCATCTGGGCCATGGGCGGCGAGAACCAGGCCTTTGACGACATGGACGGAATTCCCACCACCCAGCTGAAATAAGCCGGGGACGCTGAAAGGAGAAACCACAATGAATAAGCTGTTCTCCCTGGAGGGAAAGGTAGCTCTGGTCACCGGCGGAGCCTACGGCATCGGCTTCGCTATGGCCGAGGCCCTGGCCGGGGCGGGGGCGAAAATCGCCTTTAACTGCCGCTCCCAGGCCAATCTGGACAAGGCCCTGGCCGACTACGCCGCCAAGGGCATCGACGCCCACGGCTACATCGCCGACGTCACCGATGAGGGGCAGGTCGCCGAGTTGGTCGCCAAGATCGAGGCCGAGCTGGGCGGCGTGGACATTCTGGTGAACAACGCCGGCATCATCAAGCGGGTTCCCATGACTGAGATGTCGGCGGAGGACTTCCGCCAGGTAGTGGACATCGACCTCATCGGCCCCTTCATCTGCGCCAAGGCCGTCATTCCCGGTATGCTGAAGAAAGGTCACGGCAAGATCATCAACATCTGCTCTATGATGAGCGAGCTGGGCCGGGAGACCGTCTCCGCCTACGCCGCCGCCAAGGGCGGACTGAAAATGCTCACCCGGAACATCTGCTCGGAGTACGGCGGGGCCAACATCCAGTGCAACGGCATTGGGCCCGGCTACATCGCCACCCCCCAGACCGCTCCCCTCCGGGAGCGTCAGCCCGATGGAAGCCGTCACCCCTTCGACCAGTTCATCGTGTCCAAGACCCCGGCGGGCCGCTGGGGGGACCCGGAGGACCTGATGGGTCCGGCGGTCTTCCTGGCCTCCGACGCCTCCAATTTTGTCAACGGCCACATCCTCTATGTGGACGGGGGCATTCTGGCCTATATTGGCAAGCAGCCCTAAAAAAATCCGGCCCCATCGGAAGGTCCTTCCGACGGGGCCGGTGTTTTTATTTGCTCAGGGGGCCGGTCCGGCCCATGTAGTCCTCGGTCTCCTGGGGCAGGCCCCGGGAGCGCAGGCCGTAGGACACCAGCCGGCTGACCACGCTGTAGAACATGGCAAAGACCGGGACGCCCAGCACCATCCCGCCAAAGCCAAAGAGCCCGCCGAACAGCAGGATGGAGAACAGCACCCAGAAGGAGGCCAGTCCGGTGGAGTCGCCCAGAATCTTGGGGCCCAAGATGTTGCCGTCAAACTGTTGGAGCACCAGGATGAAAATGGCGAAATAGACCGCCTGGAGGGGGTTGACCAAAAAGATCAGAAGCCCGCAGGGGATGGCCCCGATGAAGGGGCCGAAGAAGGGGATGATGTTGGTCATCCCAACGATCACGGCGATCAGGGCGGGGTACGGGAACTTGAAAATGTTGCAGCACACCAGACAGATGATCCCGATAATCAGGGAGTCCAGCAGCTTGCCGTTGATAAAGCCGCTCATGATTTTATAAGCGTTGCGGGCCTCGCCGATCATCAGGTCGGCAACATCGGTGCGGAATAGGCTGTAGACAATTTTCTTGCCCTGGGCGGCGAAGATGTCCTTCCGGGCCAGGAGGTACACGGAGACGATCAGGGCAATCAGCAGGTCCTTCACCAGGACCAGAAGCCCCACCACCATACCGGACACTCCGGCCACCACGCCGGTGAGGTTGGGCATGATGTCCTTGCGGAACCAGTCCAGGGCGGAGCTGGAGGACTCCAGCTTGGGCAGGATGTCGGAGTTCAGCCACTGCTCCAGAGAGGCGGCGGAGGAGTTGTAGATGGACATGACCGAGGCTTGGATGTCCGGATTGTCCTCGAAGAAGGTCTGGAGCCAGCCCTGGACCACCTCGATGTAGTCGGGAATGGCCTGAATCAGACCGACGATGCTCTCATAGACCTGGGGAATCACCATAGCCAGCAGCAGGTAGATCAAAAATACCGCCAGCGCCAGGCTGAGTATAATGGCCATCAGATTGAGAAAAGCCAGGTTGCGGCGATCCTCTTTCTTCCTGTCTGAGGTCATCGCCAGGAGGAATTTTAAAATGTTCCGGTGGACGGGCAGCAGCAGGAAGGCGATCACTGCCCCCATAAAGATGGGCCGCAGGATGCCCCCGATGGTGTTCAGGAAGCCCGTTACCTCCTTCATATGGAACAGCAGGAAAAACAGGCACAGGGAGGCCGCGATCACCGCGAAGGCGGTCAGCCCGATTGCCAGATAGGAGTGCCGGTCCTCTCGCTTCATGGTCCGTCCCGCCTTTCCTTACACATTCAGCTCAGTCTCTTTCCCCTCCAGCGCACCGGCGTACCGCTCCAGCACGGGGGCGACACACTGGGCCAGGAAGGCCTCCACCTGTTGGGCGCAGCGGCCGGTGTAGGCGGCGGGGTCCAGGTGGGCGGACAGCTCCGCCTTGGTCATGCCGAAGGCGGGGTCGGCGGCCATCAGGTCGATGAGGTTGTTGGACAGGCCCAGCTCCTTCACGTTACGGCCCGCCTCCTGAGACAGCACCCGGATGCGCTCGTGGAGCTCCTGCCGGTCGCCCCCCCGCTTGACGGCGTCCATCATGATGTTCTCGCTGGCCATAAAGGGCAGCTCCTCCAGAACGTGTTTCTCAATCACCTTGGGGTGGACCACCAGTCCGGAGGCCACGTTGGCCCAGATATTCAGGATGGCGTCCACCGCCAGGAAGGCCTCGGGGACGCTGAGCCGCTTGTTGGCCGAGTCGTCCAGGGTGCGCTCAAACCACTGGGTGGCGGTGGTAATGGCCGGGTTGCCCACGTCCACGATGACATACCGGGCCAGAGAGCAGATGCGCTCACACCGCATGGGGTTGCGCTTGTAGGGCATGGCCGAGGAGCCGATCTGATTTTTCTCAAAGGGCTCCTCCACCTCCTTCAGGTGGCACAGCAGGCGCAGGTCGGTGGCAAATTTGCTGGCGGACTGGGCCACCCCGGCCAGGGTGGACACCACGTTATAGTCCAGCTTCCGGGAGTAGGTCTGGCCGCTCACCGGGACCACGGCGTCAAAGCCCATTTCCCGGGCAATTTTCTCCTCCAGCAGGCGCACCTTCTCGTGGTCCCCCTCGAAGAGCTCCAGGAAGGAGGCCTGGGTACCGGTGGTGCCCTTGGAGCCCAGGAGGGCCAGGGTAGAGATGCGGTGCTCGATCTCCTCCAGGTCCATGAGCAGCTCGTTCATCCACAGAGAGGCCCGCTTGCCCACGGTGACCAGCTGGGCGGCCTGGAAGTGGGTGAAGCCCAGGGTGGGCAGGGACTTGTACTCCTCCGCGAATTTAGCCAGATGGGCCAGCACCCGGACCACCTTGTCCCGGACCAGCTCCAGCCCCTCCCGCATGAGGATGACGTCGGTGTTGTCCCCCACATAGCAGCTGGTGGCCCCCAGGTGGATGATAGGCATGGCCTTGGGGCACAGCTCGCCGTAGGTGTGGACGTGGGCCATCACGTCATGGCGCAGCTTTTTCTCCCACTGGGCGGCCTTTTCATAGTCGATGTCGGTAAGGTGGGCCTCCATCTCGTCCACCTGCTCCCGGGTGACGGGCAGGCCCAGCTCCATCTCCGCCCGGGCCAGCGCCACCCACAGCCGGCGCCAGGTGGAAAACTTCTTATCGGGGGAAAAGATATACTGCATCTCGCCGCTGGCATAGCGGGAGGACAGAGGGCTTTCATAGCGGTTGGTTGACATGATATCGACCTCATTTTTCTCATGATATGGGGGACGGTTTTCCCGCCCCCCATTATAGCCTATTTCTCCCCCATTTGCCACATCATGGGGGAAATTTTCATGAAATTTTAAAATTAAACACCCCCGGCGTCCACCATGCCACCGTTGTCGCTGGGGTCCAGGAGGGTATAGGTGTCCCGGATGCAGAGCACCACATCGGGCTTGACCATCTGGATATAGTCGGTGAGGGCCATTCCCTCATAGTGGCGCATGTCCAGGGAATACATCTTGTCAAAGCTGAGGTACAGCACGCACTCCATGGCGTTGGTGAAGCTGTCGCCGTAGATGAGGACGCTGGGCAGCTCCGGGCGGTGGGTGTCGATGAGGCTCTCGGTCAGGTCGCCGCCCATATAGAGGTTATAGGTCAGATGGTCCCAGGGGTTGTAGGGCAGGGCGTATACGCTGCTCTTGCTCTCCTCCCCGCCGTCGATCCGGGTGAAGGGCACCCACTCCCAGGGGTGGAGGACATACAGCGGCTCCTCCAGGTCGATCAGGCCCAGCAGCTTCCGCTCCCGGGAGCCCAGATAGGGGTTTGCCAGCGGCTGGATGTTCACGTCCTCGTCCCGGAGTATGGGGATATCCAGGCCGGTGCGCTCCACCACCTGCTCCAGCACCCGCTGATAGGCGAAAAACGCCCCGTATATGCTGTAGTGGTCGTCTACAATGGAGCCGAACTTCTCCGGACTCCCCGCCGCCCGGTAGTCGATGGACACATCCACAAAATTGACCCCCCGGGCCTCCAGCTCTCGGGTCAGGCAGTCCACGCTCAGCTGGGTGATTTGCTCCCGGTTGTTGAGGAACCAGGGATAGCGGTCCGGGTAGCAGGCGTACTGGCAGGGGACGTGGACATAGAAATAGTGCCCGCCGTAGCCGGAAACCAGGTCGCTGATCCCCTTCAGGTTGTCCGCCATAAAGACGGCCTGTTCGGCAATGTCCGCCTCGTCCGTCCGCTCCGCCGGGAGGTAGGGCAGGAGAATCCCGTCCCCCACCACCACGTCGTTCACCACCGGGCGGCGGAGCGCCAGGTCCACCCTGGTCTTGAATTTGAGCAGTGTGTTCCGCAGGGCGGCGTGGTCGGAGAGGTAGGTCTCCAGCTGATTGACATAGCTCCCGTTGCTGTCCCCCTCCGGCGTATACTCTGGCATAGCGGTCAGCATCCGGTTTTCAAAAAAGGAGTACTCCTCCGAGTTCCGAAGCAGTGTGGCGGCCATCCCCACGAACAGGAAGGCCAAAAAGCAGAAGCTGATAAACAGGTCGGAGGCGCGGCGCGTTTTCTTTGGTTTCATGGTCCCTCTCCTTGATTTCTCCTCCCGCACGAAGGGCGGGAACAGCCTTAAAACTGAAAATAGATAAACGGGTTAAAGCTGCCCGTGGCCAGCTTGGTGTAGGACAGGCCCAGCAGTCCCAGGGCGGCGAACTTGGGGCCCCACTCCAGGGTCAGGGCGGGCAGGGGGCCCTCCCGCCGCTCCAGCGACCTCTGCGCCCACACCTTGACGGGGAGCGACGCCAGCACGCAGGCAATCCATTCCGGCCAGTACTCCAGCAGATAGTACACCGCCTGGCCGTCGGGCCGTCCACCCAGGCCTATCATGGACCGGAAGTAGCTCAGGCCATAGCCGATGCCGCTGGAGCGGAACATGACCATGCTGAACACCACCAGCAAGATGGTGTACAGGTGCTGAACGGGGCTGGGCAGGCGGGACAGGCCCCGGCCCCAGCAGTATTTCTCCCCCGCCAGCAGGACCAGCATCATTCCGCCCCAGGTCACGTAGGTCCAGGCCGCCCCGTGCCACAGGCCGGTTAACAGCCACACCACCGCCATATTCCGGATATTCCTCCCCACGGAGCACCGGCTCCCCCCCAGGGGGATGTATACATAGTCCCGAAACCAGGTGGCGAGGGAGATGTGCCACCGCCGCCAGAACTCGGCGATGGATTTGGAGATATAGGGGTAGTTAAAGTTTTCTAAAAAATGGAAGCCGAACATCCGGCCCAGGCCGATTGCCATATCGGAGTAGGCGGAGAAGTCGAAATAGATCTGGAAGGTATAGGCCGCCGCCCCCACCCAGGCCAGGGACAGGGCCATGGTCTCCGGGGACTGGGCAAATACCCCGTCGGCAATCTCCCCCATCGCGTTGGCTAACAGCATCTTCTTCCCCAGGCCGAACAAAAACCGGACCACGCCCTGGGAGAACTCCTCCAGCGACTCGTTCCGCTGGACAATCTCCTCCTCTACCGTGGTGTACCGGACAATGGGCCCGGCCACCAGCTGGGGGAAGAGGGCCACGTACAGGGCCACGTACAGGGGATTTTTCTGACACCGGGCGTCCCCCCGGTAGACGTCGATGACGTAGCTCAGACCCTGGAAGGTGAAGAAGGAGATGCCGATGGGCAGAACGATCTGGGGTACCTCCACCGGCAGGCCCAGCGCCGCCAGGTTCTCCGCCGCGAAGCCGGCGTATTTGAACCAGCCCAGCAGTCCCAGTCCCAGCGCCACCGCCCCCCACAGTCCCAGCTTCCGCAGGGCGGGGCGCTCCGACGCGGCCAGAAGTCCCCCCAGATAGTTAATCAGGATGGAGGCCAAAAGCAAGGGCAGATAGTCCGCCCCGCCGCAGCGGTAAAAGAACAGGCTGAACACCAGCAGCACGCAGTTGCGCAGCCAGCGCCACCGGCGCGGGACGATGAAGTAGCAGACATACAGGGTGGTTAGAAAGAACAGCAAAAAAATCAAACTGCTGAATACCATGACCGGTCCTCTTTCTCTCAAAATAAAAGAAGCGGCGCCGTCGAGACGCCGCTTCTATATATTATACCGAATCAGAAACAGTTTGTCCAGTTTTTGGACGATTTTTTACAGTCTTTCCCGAATCAGCTCGCCCATTTTCACGGTGCCTACCGTCTCCTCGCCGGGTTTGGCCAGGTCGGCGGTGCGCCAGCCTTCGTTGAGGACGGCGTCCACCGCGTCCTCGATGGCCTTAGCCTCGGCGGGCAGGTCGAAGGAGTAGCGGAGCATCATCGCCACCGACAGGATGGTGGCGATGGGGTTGGCCTTGTCCTGACCGGCGATGTCGGGGGCGGAGCCGTGGATGGGCTCGTACAGGCCGGGGGCGGCGTCGCCGATGGAGGCGGAGGGGAGCAGTCCGATGGAGCCGGTAATCATGGAGGCCTCGTCGGAGAGGATGTCGCCGAACATGTTCTCGGTGACCACCACGTCAAACTGTCCCGGGTCCTTTACCAGCTGCATGGCGGCGTTGTCCACCAGCACGTCCTCATAGGCTACGTCGGGGTACTCCTCCGCCAGCCGGTGCATCACCTGCCGCCACAGCCGGGAGGTCTCCAGCACGTTGGCCTTGTCCACGCTGGTCAGCTTCTTATTCCGCAGGCGGGCCAGCTCGAAGCCCCGGCGGCCGATGCGCTCGATCTCCTTCTCGGAGTAGGCCATCAGGTCGCTGGCCTCCTCCCCCCGGTCCTCGGTCTGATAGCGGTCCTTCTTGCCAAAATACACCCCGCCGGTCAGCTCCCGGACGATCATCAGGTCGATGTCCTTGTCGTTTTTCAGCGGGCAGGCCTCCGCCAGGGCGGGCCGCAGGGCGGCGGGGCGGAGGTTGGCGTACAGAGCCAGGTCCTTGCGGATGGACAGCAGGGCGGTCTCAGGCCGCTTGTCCGGGTCGGTGGCGTGGCCCCACTTGGGTCCGCCCACCGCGCCCAGAAGCACGGCGTCGCAGGCCTTGCACCGCTCGGCGGTACCCTCGGGGTAGCTCCTGCCCACCGCGTCGATGGCGCAGCCGCCCATGAGGATGTCCACATACTCAAATTTATGGCCGAATTTCTCGCCGATGGCGTCCATCACCTTGACGGCCTCCCCCACTACCTCGGGGCCAATGCCGTCGCCCTTAATGAGGGCGATTTTATAGTTCATATTGTTTCACTCCTTATCATTACTCCGGCCAGACCTGCCAGCAGGCTTCAATTTTAGCGTTTTCTTCTTCAGAAATCAGCACAAAAGCACTTTTGGAAAGGTCGTTTTCACAGAACTGCTCCGATTTCAGCAGCTCTACGATCTTAGGCCACCATTCCTCCGCCGACTCTGCTTTCAGCCAGATACCAATTTTCTGACCCGCCCGGTCCAAATAATCGTAGCCGTTGTCCTGCACCGCTTTCCCGGAAAACTCCTCTACCCGCTCCGGCAGGCTGTATAGGATGTCCAAGTCCGGATTCTCTAACTTCGCCGAATCCAGTATCACAATGATAGACTGCATTACTTCGCCACCCCTCGCTCCTTCAGGGAGTTAAGCAGTCCGCCGCTCTGGATAATGCCGTCAATGAACTCCGGGAAGGGGGCGGCCTTGTAGGTTTTTCCAGTGGTCACGTCGGTGATCACGCCGCTGGCAAAATCCACCTCCACCTGGTCCCCGGCCTGGATTTCCTCCGCCGCCTGGGGGCACTCCACGATGGGAAAGCCGATGTTGATGGCGTTGCGGTAGAAGATGCGGGCGAAGGAGGGGGCGATCACGCACTTCACCCCGCAGGACTTGATTGCCAGGGGGGCGTGCTCCCGGCTGGAGCCGCAGCCGAAGTTGGGCCCGGCCACGATGATGTCCCCCGCCTCCACGGTGGAGGCAAATTTTTCGTCGATGTCCTCCATGCAGTGGCTTGCCAGAGCCGCCGGGGAGGGGTCGTTCAGATGCCGCGCCGGGATGATTACGTCGGTGTCTACGTTGGCGCCGTATTTGTAAACTTTCATGGTGTTGTTCCTTTCTGTTTGGAATGCGGGCGGATGATATCCGCCCCTACATGTAGGGCGTGACCACTGGGCACGCCGTCCTTCCGGGCACGGCGCGCCGGGGTCGTCGCGCCCTACATTCTGGGGTCAGCCACGCACCCGGCGATGGCGGAGGCGGCGGCCACGGCGGGGGAGGCCAGGATGATTTCGGAGGTGGTGTGGCCCATGCGGCCCACGAAATTCCGGTTGGTGGTGGAGACGGTGCGCTCCCCCTCGGCCATCACGCCCATGTGCCCGCCCAGACAGGGGCCGCAGGTGGGGGTGGACACCGCCGCGCCCGCCTCGATGAAGGTCTGGATGAGGCCCTCCTCCATAGCCTGGAGGACGATAGCCTGGGTGGCGGGGATGACCACGCACCGCACGTTGGGGGCCACCTGTTTG
The DNA here is from genome assembly GCA_000492175.2 of Firmicutes bacterium ASF500. Taxonomy (NCBI): domain Bacteria; kingdom Bacillati; phylum Bacillota; species Firmicutes bacterium ASF500. Next base: position 3,049,867 of record CP097573.1, read on the forward strand.
CCCTTCATAATGGCGGCGGCGATGCGCAGATCGCCGATGCGGCCGTTGGTGCAGGAGCCAATCACAACCTGATTGATGGGGGTCCCGGCCACCTCAGACACCACCTTGGTGTTCTCGGGCAGGTGGGGCAGGGCTACGGTGGGCTCCAGCTTGTCCAGGTCGATCACAACCTCCCGGTCGTAGACGGCGTCCGGGTCGGCGGCGAAGGCCTCGCAGGGGCGGGACACCCGGCCATTGATGTACTCCATGGTCTTTTCGTCCACGGGGAAGATGCCGTTTTTGCCTCCGGCCTCGATAGCCATGTTGGAGATGGTAAAGCGGTCGTCCATGGTGAGGCTGGACACGCCCTCCCCGGCAAACTCCAGGGACTGGTAAAGGGCTCCGTCCACGCCGATCTCCCCGATCAGGTGGAGGATTACGTCCTTGCCGGACACATGGGGCTGGAGTTTCCCTTTCAGCGTCACCTTGATGGCGGAGGGCACCTTGAACCACAGCAGGCCGGTAGCCATACCGGCGGCCATATCGGTGGAGCCCACGCCGGTGGAGAAGGCCCCCAGCGCGCCGTAGGTGCAGGTGTGGGAGTCGGCCCCGATGATGACCTCGCCGGGGGCGGTCAGCCCCTTCTCGGGCAGGAGAGCGTGTTCCACACCCATCTGGCCCACGTCGAAAAAGTTGGTAATCTGGTGCTTGTGGGCAAATTCCCGGGCCTGCTTGCACAGCTGGGCGGATTTGATGTCTTTGCAGGGGGTGTAGTGGTCCAGGACGATGGCGATTTTGTCCTTATCAAAGACCTGGGTGAAGCCCGCCTTCTCAAACTCGGTGATGGCGACAGGGGTGGTGATGTCGTTGCCCAGCACCAGGTCCAGCCTGGCCTCGATGAGCTGTCCGGCCTCCACCTTGTCCAGTCCGGCGTGCTTGGCTAAAATCTTCTGCGTCATTGTCATTCCCATAGGGTAAATTACCTCCTTGACGGTTTGTTGAGGGAATTTTACCACAGGGCTTGCCGGAAGAATGTAAAGCATGATATAATTTGATAAATTTTTAAGGAGGCCGAAAATAAAATGGCGAGGACGTGATTTTTTGGGCCATATCGGTTTTTCCTATGTAGGACTTTTTTATTTGCTTCTCCTTTTTCTCCCCAACCTGCTTTGGGCCAAAAATAAGCCGGAGGGCTATGACCCGTCCGGCGAAAATCCCGTTCTGCTGCTGTTGGAGCGGATGGGCGAGGTCTGCGTCACCTGCTGCGCGGTGATCTTCTCCGACTTCAATCTGCGCCCCTGGTCCCCCTGGAGTCTTTGGCTGGTGGGGTCTCTCCTGCTTATGGCTCTGTATGAGGTGTGGTGGGTGCACTATTTCCGCTCCCCAAAAACGCAGCAGGATTTTTACCGCAGCCTGCTGGGGATCCCGGTTGCTGGGGCCACCCTGCCGGTGCTGGCGTTTCTACTGCTGGGAATTTACGGTAAAGTGGTTTGGATGCTGCTGGCGGCGGCCATCCTGGGAATCGGTCACATCGGCATTCACCTCCAGCACCGCCGCCGGCTGGAGGAGACGCTATGAACCACGAGCTTGACTTCCCCGCCGGCATCTGGGAGGCCTTTGCCAAAGGCCGGCCCCCTGTGCGGTGCTCCGCCGGGTATCTGATCTATTTGCAGGACACCGAAGCCACCTGCTTCTACTTTCTGAAATCGGGCAAGGTAAAGAGCTTCATCCAGTCGGAGGACGGGATGGAGCGGGTGCTGAACCTCTATCACGCCGGGAGCCTCTTTGGGGAGGCCTCCTTTTTTGACGAGCTGCCCCGGGTGTCCTCGGCGGTGGCGGTGGTCCCCTGTGAGATTGTCCCCATCGACCGGGAGCTGGTGGCCCAGGAGTTTGCCAAAAACCCGGAGCTGGCCCTGTCCATGGTGAAGTATCTGGCCCGGACGGTGCGGCTGCTGTCGGGGCAGGTGGATCAGATGGCCTTCCGGCCCGCCCGGTGGCGGGTAGCTAACTACCTGCTCACCCTGGCAGGCCGGGACGGGACGGTCTCCTGCACCCAGGAGGATATCGCCGCCGCCGTCTCGGCCAGCCGGGTGACGGTAAGCCGGGTGCTGGGCGAGTTCGCCCAGCGGGGCTGGGTGGAGCTGGGCTACCGGACCATCCGCCTGAAAAACCCGAAGGCGCTGCTGGACCTGCCCTGACGGCTCACTCCATCCCCGCGGTGGGGAAGCCGTAGCTGTTCAAAATCTCCAGCGCCTTCCGGGCGCAGTCACAGATCAGCTGGGGGCAGGTCCGGGGGATGTTGTCCCGGTCCCCCTGGATGATGTCGCCGCAGTCAGGACTGCCATAGCGCTCCTCGAACCAGGCCAGAAGCTCGGACACCATCACCGCCAGGTCCGGGTCGGCCTCCTCCTCCGGGGTACCCCGCCCGGCGAACAGACTGAGCATGCACACGCCCCCGGTGAGGGCCCCGCAGTTATGGCCGCAGCCACCCAGCCCCCCGGCCAGGCCGCTCATGGCCTTGACCAGATTGGGCTCCTCCAGCTCCAGGGCCTCCATGCCCACCATCATCATGATCTGAGAGCAGTGGAACTTCTGCTCCAGAAGGGCGCTGATTTTATCCTCCAGCATCGTACAAGCCTCCTTGTGTTTCCTCGTCGAGGAAAATTACCTGTATTATATGGACGATTGTCCCTTCTGTCAATGAAATTTTTTCTCATTCTACAAAAATGCCCCTGTTTTTGTGCAGAGTGCATGAAACTGTTTTCCCATTTTTGTTATTGACGGGAGGAAAATTTTCATCTATAATAGGGGCCGAAGCAAAGCATGAGAGCTTGAACTATACTATATCATTAAGGAGGACAGAGCTATGAATCTGAGAAAAATGTGGCTGAACATCAACGGTGTGGACCGTGTCTTCACCTGCGATCCTGAGGCCGACTCCCTGGCTGATGTTCTGCGCCGCATCGGCCTGACCGGTACCAAGGTGGGCTGCGGCACCGGCGTGTGCGGCTCCTGCTCCGTCGTTCTGAACGGCGAACTGGTCCGCTCCTGCACCCGGAAGATCCGCGCCATCAAGGAGTACAGCACCGTGATCACCATCGAGGGCATCGGCACGCCCCAGCACCCCCACCCCATCCAGATCGCCTGGATGAACTGCGGCGCGGTGCAGTGCGGCTTCTGCACCCCCGGTTTCATTGTCTCTACTTACGCCCTGCTGATGAACAACCCCAACCCCACCCGTCAGGAGGCCCGGGAGTGGTTCACCAAGCACCGCAACGTGTGCCGCTGCACCGGCTATAAGCAGATCATCGACGCCGTGATGGCCGCCGCCAAGGTCATGCGGGGCGAGGCCACCATCGAGGATATCACCGTCAAGAATCCCGACAACGGCGAGTACTATGGCAAGCCCCTGGTCCGGCCCACCGCCATGGCCAAGGTCTGCGGCCTGTACGACTACGGCGACGACCAGGAGCTGTCCTTCCCCGAGAACACCCTCTACGGCGCTGTCGTTCAGCCTCGGGTGACCCACCACGCCAAGATTCTGGCTATCCACACCGAGGAGGCCGAGAAGATGCCCGGCGTGTACAAGGTGGTCACCGCTGAGGCCCTCAAGGCCGCCGGCGGCACCAACGTCCTGGCCGAGGGTCAGTTCCATGAGCGCTCCACCGTGCTGGAGTCCTCCCGCCGGGTGCTGTGCGACGAGAAGATTTTCCGCTATGGCGACGTAATCGCCGTGGTCTGCGCCGACACCCGGGCCCACGCCAAGGCCGCCGCCGCCAAGGTCACCATGGACATCGAGCAGCTGCCCGAGTCCCTGAGCTACCTGGAGGCCGTCATGCCCGACGCCGCCCGGGTCCATGAGGACACCCCCAACATCTACTGCGAGCAGCCCCTGCTCAAGGGCGTGGGCCTGGAGGACGCCGAGAAGGTCCGGGAGATGATCGACGGCGCGCCCAACGTGGTAGAGGGCTCCTTCTACTCCACCCGTCAGCCCCATATGTCCATCGAGGGCGACATCATTCAGAGCTACTTTGACGAGGACGGCTTCCTCACCTTCCAGTGCAAGAGCCAGGGCGTCTACTCCTCCATCAGCCGCATCGGCGGCAGCCTGGGCGTTCCCACCAGCAAGATCCGCGTGCTGATGAACCCCACCGGCGCCAGCTTCGGCTGGTCCACCAACGCCAGCGACCTGGCCCTGTGCGGCGCCTGCACCGTGGCTACCGGCATGCCCGTCTCCCTGTCCATGACCTATGAGGAGCACCAGCACTTCTCCGGCAAGCGGGCTCCCGCCTACTCCAACGGCCGCCTGGCCTGCGACAACGACGGCAAGATCATCGCCGCCGAGTACGACTTCGGCGTGGACCACGGCGCTTACTCCTGGGGCGGCGACGACCTGATCACCAAGGTGGTCCGCCACGTCTACTTCCCCTATAACGTGCCCCACGTGGCCGCTCTGGGCCGCATCGCCAACACCAACCACAACTTCGCCACCGCCTACCGCTCCTACGGCTCCCCCCAGGCCTACACCCACTCCGAGTCCATGATGGACCTGATGGCCGAGAAGCTGGGTCTGGACCCCTTCGAGATCCGCTGGCGCAACATCGCCCGGGAGGGCGACACCACCACCGCCAGCTATGACTACCCCCAGTATCCCATGGAGGAGATCATGAAGCGAGCCAAGCCCGTCTATGAGGAGATGGTGGCCCACGCCAAGGAGACCTCCACCCCCGACAAGCTGCGGGCCGTGGGCGTGGCCTGGGGCGGCTTCAACGTCACCGAGGGCGCTACCGACGAGGCCTCCGCCGACCTGGAGCTCAACCCGGACGGCACCATCACCAAGTACGACACCTATCAGGAGCTGGGCCAGGGCGGCGACATCGGCTCCCTGATGCTCACCCTGGAGGCCCTGAAGCCCCTGGGCATCAAGCCCGAGCAGGTCCGGCTGGTCCAGAACGACACCAAGCTGTGCCCCGACTCCGGCATGTCCGGCGCCAGCCGCACCCACTTCATGAGCGGCAACGCCACCATCGACGCGGCCAACAAGCTGCTGGCCGCCATGCGCAAGGCCGACGGCACCTACCGCACCTATGACGAGATGGTGGCCGAGAACATCCCCACCCGCTACCGCGGCACCTACTCCTGCACCACCGCCGCTCCCCGGGGCACCAAGCTGTGCCGCATGGACCCCAACACCGGCGTGGGCAACCCCAACCCCTCTTACACCTACTGCTTCAATATCGCCGAGGTAGAGGTGGACGCCAAGACCGGCAAGGCCAGCTGCATCCGCTTCGCCTGCGTCACCGACGTGGGCAAGCCGGGCAACATCGCGGCTGTTCTGGGTCAGGCCTACGGCGGCATCTCCCACTCCATCGGCTTCGCCCTGTCCGAGAACTACGACGATGTGAAGATTCACGGCAATATCGCCCGCTCCGGCGTGCCCTACTGCACCGACACCCCCGACGACATCGACGTGATCCTCTACGAGCGGCCCGACGAGATCGGCCCCTTCGGCTCCTCCGGCTCCTCCGAGGCCTTCCAGGCCTCCGGCCACGTGGCCGTCCTCAACGGCATCAAGCGGGCCTGCGGCGTGCGGGTCTATGAGCTGCCCGCCTCCCCCGACAAGATCAAGGCCGGCATGGACGCCATCGCCGCCGGGGAAGCGCCCTTCAAGCCCGAGAAGTACTTCCTGGGCGACGATATGTATGAGCGCCTGGCCGACATCAAGGAGCACCCCGTCACCTTCGGCGGCGACAGCTTCTACGCGCCTCTGGACGACAAGAACGCCGCCAAGCCCTTCTAATTCCGCCCTCTCTTCTTCCATCCCCCTCTTTCCTGCACATTGATTCCGGCAGGGCGCGCCGGCCGGCGCGCCCTGCCCCCTTAACTCGGGAGGTTTTCCTATGAACGATTTCCGCACCCAGCTGGCGGAGCGGTGTATGCAGAACGACCCGCCGCCCTGCGCCTCGGTCTGCCCCTTCGGCCTGGACGTCCGGGCCTTCGCCGGACACATGAAGCGGGGGGCCTTCAGCGCCGCCTTCCGGCTGTATCGGGACGCGGTGGCCTTCCCCGGGATTGTCAGCCGGCTGTGCGATCAGCCCTGCGGCCAGGCCTGCGTCTTCTCCGGGCAAAACGGGGCCATCGCCCTGCGGGACCTGGAGGCGGCGGCCATCGCCCACGCCCCCAACATCAACCCCAACCGGTACAGCCTGCCCAAGCGGCCCGGGAAAATCGTCATCGTGGGCGCGGGGCCCAGCGGCTTGGCCTGCGCTCTGCGGCTGGCCTCGAAAAAGTACGAGGTCGTTATCCTGGAGCGAGAAGAACGTATGGGCGGCTCCCTGTGGGGCCTCCTCCCGGAGGAGGTCCTGCTGCCCGAGCTGGAGCGGCAGTTTATGTATGAGACGGTGGACCTCCGCCTCTCCACCCCTGTGACGGACCTGTCCCGGCTGGAGGCGGACGCCGTATATGTTGCCACTGGCCGGGAGGGAAATTCCTTCGGCCTGGAGCTGTCCGGCCAGGGGGCCTGCGCCTCCCGGACGGAGGGCTTCTTCCTGGGAGGGGAGCTGACGGGCGGGACCGTCATGGAGGCCATCGCCTGCGGACTGCTGGCGGCCAAGGCCATCGAGCGCTATCTGAAAATCGGGACCATGAACGAGCCCCTCCGGGACTGGTCCACCCGCTTCCACCCCGACCCCGGCCTTCTGTCCTACACGCCCCCCGCCCCCCGGACGGGAGAGGGCGTCCTCACCAAGGAGGAGGCCGAGGCCGAGGCGGGCCGGTGCCAGCAATGCCAGTGCGACGCCTGCGTCAAGTACTGCGACCTGATGCGGAGCTACCGCAAGTACCCCAAGCGGGTGGAGGAGGAGGTAGCCACCACCATCGAGCCGGTAAGCCTGTCCCGAAAGGCCCGGCTGGCTACCCGGTTCATCGCCACATGCAACCACTGCGGCCTGTGCAAGCAGGTCTGCCCCGTCTCCCTGGACACCGGGGCCTACCTCCTGGACAGTCACCGGCGGATGGTGGAGGAGAAGGCCATGCCCTGGGCCTATCACGAGTTCTGGCTGCGGGATATGGAGTTCTCCACGGGGGACGCCTCCCTGGTGGTCAACGCCTCTAAAAGCGGCAAGCCCAAGTATCTGCTTTTCCCCGGCTGCCGTCTGGGCGGCTCCGACCCCCAGCTGGTGCTGGACATCTTCCAGGTCCTTTTGGAGCGGGAGCCGGAGTCAGCCCTGTTCCTGTCCTGCTGCGGCGCTCCGGCGGAGTGGGCCGGGGAGGAGGCGCTTCACCAGCGGACCGTCCAGTACTTCGCCCAGGTCTGGGAGAGCCTGGGCAGGCCCCAGGTGGTCTTTGCCTGCCTCAACTGCCGCCAGGAGCTGGCCCGGCACCTGCCCCAGGCGGAGGGAATCTCCCTGTATGAGCTGCTGGACCGCTGGGAACTGCCCGTTTCCCAGTCCGGCGGAGGACAGACCGCCGCCGTCTTTGACCCCTGCCCCAGCCGGGACTTCCCGGAGGCCCGGGAGGCGGCGCGCTCCCTGGCCCGAAAGGCTGGCTTCCGGCTGGAGGCCCTCCCCCTGGAGGGGGAGCACGCCCAGTGCTGCGGCTGGGGGGGACAGGTGGAGATCGCCAACCCCAAATACGCCGAGGGAGTGACCCAGAACCGGATCGAGGCCAGCCCCCTGCCCTATCTGGTCTACTGCGCCAACTGCCGGGATGTGTTCCGCCGCCGGGATAAGGCCGCGGCCCATCTCCTGCGGGCCATTCTCCCCGGAGGGGAAGCGGGCGGGCTGTGGGACGGCTCCGTCCCCACCGCCACCCAGAGCCGGGACAACCGGCGCTGGCTGAAGCACCAGCTTTTACTGCAATACAAGCCGGAGGAGGCGCGTTTGATGGACACTCCCCAGACAGGGGCCCCTTTGCTCATCGCCCCGGAGCTGTTGGAAAAAATGAATCTCAGCTATCTGCTCCGGGAGGACGTGGAGCTGGTGGTGGAGACCTGCGAGCGGACCGGAACGTACCTGGTCAACGAGGAGACGGGCACCCGCCTGGGCCACGCCATGGCCGGACGGCTGACCGTCTGGGCGGAGTACCGCAATCTGGAAAACTGCCGGGAGCTGGTGAACGTATACGCCCACCGGATGCGGATTATGGAGGGAATGGGAAATGTCTAACCGGCCGCTGATTTGCAGCACCTGCCGCTGTCCCCTGGAGGAGAAGCGGGTGGATTTTGAATATCTGGGACACACCTTTTTTGCCGACGCCCCCCGCTGTCCGGTCTGCGGCCAGGTCTATCTCTCTGAGGAGCTGGTGAAGGGCCGGGTGGCCGAGGTGGAAATGCAGCTGGAAGATAAATAGGAGGCGGGACACCATGAACGATCACAGAGAAGTACCGGAGCTCCTGGGCTCCACACTCCGGGACCTGCGGCTCCAGCACGGCCTGACTCTGCGGGACATGGCGGACAAGACCGGCCTGTCCACCGGCTTTCTCAGCAAGGTGGAGCGGGGGTTTAGTCAGCCCTCTATCAACAATTTACACAAGATCTGCTATGTCCTTCACATCGCCATTGACGATCTGGCCGCCCCCCGGCGGGACAGCCAGCGCCCCGAGCACCCCCACCCCGCCGCCCCCGGCTCCCCGCTGATTAAGAAGGGACAGCGCTCCCTCATCTACAGCGTGAACCACATGGTAAAGCTGGAGTCCATTTTCTCCGCCAGCTCCAGCTATAAGCTGGACGTGCTGACCCTGACGGGGGGCAAGGTGGAGTACGCCTCCAAGCACCGCTATGAGGAGGTGGGCATCGTCTCTCAGGGGCGGATGGAGATTCAGTTTGAAACCGGCCAGACCTACCTGATGGACGAGGGCGATGTACTCCAGATTCCTGCGGACACCGAGCACACGGTGCGCAACCTGTCCGAGAGCCCCTGCGTCAGCTTCTGGTTCAAGCTGATGGACCAGGGGGACGACGGCGAGGTATGAGGCGCAGTGTCCTCCAGCCCTGGATTGGGGCGGAGACAGGCTGTGACAGCCGGGAGGCGCTGGACCGCTGGCAGCTGGCGCGCCTGCGGGAGGCCGTCGCCTACGCCAAGGCCAACAGCCCCTTCTATCGGGAGCATCTGAGAGAGGTCCGGCCGGAGGACATCGTTGGCCGGGACAGCCTGTCCCGTATCCCCTTCACCACGGCGGACCAGCTGCGGGCCGGTCCCCAGCTCTGGCTGTGCTGCGGGGCCGCTCAGGTGGAGCGAATCGTCACCCTCAAGACCTCGGGCACCACCAGCGCCCCCAAGCGGGTCTTTTTCCGCCGGGAGGACCAGGAGCGGACGGTGGACTTCTTCGCCCACGGCATGGGGGAGCTGGTCTGTCCCGGGGACCGGGTGCTCATCCTCATGCCCGGCAAGCAGCCGGGGAGCGTGGGCGACCTGCTGGAGCGGGGGCTGGCCCGGGCCGGCGTTCAGGCGGTCCAGGGCGGGCCGGTGGCCGACATCGCCGCCTGTTATGGCCTGCTCCGCGCCTCCGGATGCAGCTGCGTCGTAGGCATCCCCGCCCAGGTGCTGGGGCTGGCGGAGTACAGGACCCTGCTCCCCCCCTCGGAGCGGGCCCGGCTGAAATCGGTGCTGCTCAGCGCCGACGCCGCCCACCCCGCCCTCAAGCGCCGGGTGGGGGAGCTGATGGGCTGTGAGGTCTTCGACCACTTCGGCATGACCGAGATGGGCTTCGGCGTGGCGGTGGAGTGCTCCGCCCACCAGGGCTGTCACATCCGGGAGAACCACATTCTGGTGGAGGTGGTGGACCCGGAGACGGGGGCCCCTCTCCCCGACGGCCAGACGGGGGAGCTGGTCTTTACCACCCTGGACCGGCGGGCCATGCCCGTTCTCCGCTACCGGACGGGGGACATGGGACTGCTTCCGGCGGGCCCCTGTCCCTGCGGCAGCTTCATCCGGCGGATGGTCCCCCGGGGCGGACGGCTCCGGGACCGGGGCCGCCTGTGGGCGCTGGACGGCGTCCTGCTGGACTGCCCGGGGGTGGTGGACTACGCCCTGGAGGAGGGGGACGGTCTGTCCCTCACCCTGCTGGGGGTCAGGCCCCCGGAGCTTGAGGAGGCCCGCCGCCGCTTAAAGCAGGCGGGGATTGAGCCGGTCTCCCTCACATCCCGGGCCATCACCGGCTTTTCCGGTACCGGGATGCAGAAACGAACCCTGAGCGAGAGGAGCGATTGAGATGCACAGGACCGCAAGCGTCTGTCCCGTCTGCTTAAAGCCCATTCCGGCGGTACGGGTGGAGCGGGACGGGCGGTATTTTCAGGAAAAGACCTGCCCGGAGCACGGGGATTTCTCCACCTTGGTCTGGCAGGGCAGCCAGGCCCTGGAGGACTGGACCGGCCCCCGGGAGGAGACCGGGGCGGAGGACGGCCTGGGCTGTCCCCAGGACTGCGGCCTGTGCGGGAATCACCTGCGGACCACCTGCTGCGCCCTGCTGGAGGTGACCAGCCGGTGTAATCTCCACTGCCGCTTCTGCTTCGCCGACAGCGCTCAGACCCAGGACCCGCCTCTGGAGCGGGTGAAGGGCTGGATTGACGATATTGCCCGTCAGACCGGCGGGGCCCTGCTCCAGCTCAGCGGAGGGGAGCCCACCCTGCGGGACGACCTGCCCGAGATCACCGCCTATGCCAAGCGGGCCGGGTGCCGCTATGTCCAGCTGAACACCAACGGCCTGCGGCTGGCGGAGGACCCGGACTACCTCCGCGCCCTGGTCCAGGCGGGGCTGGATATCGTCTTTTTGCAGTTTGACGGGGTGGACGACGAGATCTACCGCACCCTCCGGGGCCGGGCGCTGCTGAAGGACAAAGGGGCGGCCATTCTGGCCTGCGCCGGGGAGAACGTGGGCGTCGTGCTGGTGCCCACCCTGGTGCCCGGGGTCAACACCCATCAGATTGGCGATATCCTCCGCTTCGGACTGGCCTGGAGCCCCACTGTCCGGGGGGTCCATTTCCAGCCGGTGAGCTACTTCGGCCGGGTGCCTCAGCTGCCGGAGGACGGACAGCGGTACACCATGGGCCAGCTCCTGGACGATATCGTAGACCAGACCGGCGGGCTGTTCCCCCGGGAGAGCCTGACACCCTCCTCCTGTGACCACCCCCTCTGCGGCCTCCACGGGGACTACATCGCCCTGCCCAAGGGGGAGGTCTACCCCCTGTCCAGCCGGAACCGGCCCCCCGCCCCCTGCTGCTGTGCCCCTGACCCGGCCCAACAGAACCGGGAGTACATCGGCTCCCGCTGGAGCGGGCCGGAGGAGGGCTGCTGCTGTACCCCGGAGGCGGACATTCACTCCCTGGACGGGTTTTTGCAGTGGAAGCAGGCCCGGGGCTTCACCATCACCTCCATGAACTTTCAGGACGCGGGCAATCTGGACGTGGAGCGCCTGCGCCAGTGCAGCCTTCACGTCTACCGGGACGGGAAGCTGATTCCCTTCTGCGCGGCGTATCTCTCGCCGCTGGCGCTGTGAGCGGCTGGTGGTCCCCCCTCTTCCGGGACTGCGGAGAGGGGGAGAAGCCGGGGGGGCTGGCCCTGACCCGGCGGGCGGCGGAGTACTGCTCCTTCGGCCCGGACAGCCGCCTGCTGGACGTGGCCGCCGGAGCCGGCGAGACGGCCCGCTATCTGCGCCGGACCCTGGGGTGCCAGGTTGCCGGCCTGGACAGCGACCCGTCCCGCACATACCCCGAGGTGCGCCCGGGCCGGGCCCAGGCCCTGCCCTTCCCCGATGGGACCTTCGACGGCGTGCTCATCGAGTGCGCCCTGTCCCAGATGGACCAGCCGGAGACCGTCCTGGGGGAATGCGCCCGGGTCCTGCGCCCGGGGGGCTGGCTGGTGCTGTCCGACCTGTACGCCCGAAGGGGCAATCCCGCCCAGACCCCGCTGGGCCGTCTGGACAGCCGGGAGAGCCTGGAAAACCGCCTGCTCCAGTCCGGGCTGACCCCCGCCCTCTTTGAGGACCACACCGCCGCCCTCACCGCCCTGTGGGCCGGAGCCCTCATGTCGGGGGAGGGGTGCGCCCTGTCCCAGACCATGAGGGGCCCAGACTGGCCGGAGGGGGTCAAAACCGGCTATTACCTGTGTACCGCACAGAAGGGGGAAGCCTGATGCGCACCTTATACCTTATCCGCCACGGACAGCCCCTGACGAACCAGCGCCGCACCTGCGGCTATGCCCAGGACGTGCCCCTGTCCCCAGAGGGGCGGCGTCAGGCGGAGGCCCTGGCGCTCTGGGCCCAAGGCAAAGAAATTCAGGCGGTATACGCCAGCCCCCTGCTGCGGTGCCGTCAGACCGCCGATATTCTCGCTGGAGAATATACACCGGTCTATTTGGAGGACGATCTCCGGGAGGTGGACACCGGGGCGTGGACCGGGCTGACCTTTGAGGAGATCAAAGCCCGCTGGCCCGCCGAGTATGAGCGGCGGGGCCGGGCGCTGGGGACCTTCCCTCCGCCTGGAGGCGAGAGCTTCCACCAGGCGGGGACCCGGATGGAGCGAACCATAGCCCGCCTGCTGGCCCAGTCTCAGGGGAATCTCGGGGTGGTGGCCCACGGCGGGATTAACCGAGGCTGGCTGTGCCGCCTGCTGGGCCGGTCCCCCGACCAGGTGATGGCCCTGCCTCAGCCCTGGGGCGGGCTCACTGAGGTGCGCGTGGACGGGGACCGCCTCATGGTGGAGCGTCTGGGGGTGCGGCCCTCCCCCTGGCCCAGCCGGGAGGAGATCGAAGCCCTCTGGGAAACATATCACACCCCCGCCCCCGTCCGGGCCCACTGTGAGGCGGTGGCCATGCGGGCCGGGGAGCTGGCCGGACAGACCGGCCTGACCCTGGACCTGGCGCTGCTGAACGCCGCCTGCCTGCTCCACGACCTGGTCCGGGACCGGCCCGGCCACGCCCGGGCCGGCGGGGAGCGGCTGGTCCAGGAGGGCTGGCCGGAGGTGGGCGCGCTGGTGTCCGTCCACCACGATCTGCCCCGGGAGGCCGGGGCGGAGGCCGCCCTGCTCTTCCTGGCCGACAAGCTGGTTCAGGAGACCCGGCCTGTCACCCTGGAGGAGCGGTTTCAGGCCAAGCGGGCCCAGTGCAAAACCCCCGAGGCCCTGAATGCCTGGGAGGAGCGCTTCCGCCAGGCCAGGGAGGCGGCGGAGCGGCTGAACCTACTGTAAGGAGGAATGAAACATGGCAGAGCTGGCCGGACTGATTTTAGCCGCCGGGGTCTCCTCCCGGATGGGGACCTTCAAGCCCATGCTGACGGTGGACGGACAGACTATGGTCCGCCGGGTGGCGGACATGATGCGCCGGGCGGGGGCCGACCCCATCGCCGTTGTCACCGGCTATCACAGTCAGGCGCTGGAGCGCCACCTAACCGGCGTTCTCTTCATTCGGAACGAGCGCTACTACGGGACCCAGATGCTGGACTCCCTCCTGCTGGGGCTGGAGGGCCTGCCGGAGGATGTCCGGCGGGTGCTGGTTTCCCCCGCCGATATCCCCCTGGTGGAGCCGGGGACGGTGGACGCCCTGCTGGCGGCGGAGGGGGACTTCGTCCGCCCCCTGTTTCAGGGGACCCCCGGCCATCCGGTGGTGCTGTCCCGCTCCCTCCTCCCGGCCCTGCGGTCTTACGGCGGCGAGGGCGGCTTGAAGGGGGCCGTGGGGGCGCTGGGCATCCCGGTTACCGACGTAGCCGTGGACGACCGGGGCACCGCCCTGGACAGCGACACCCGGGACGAGTACGCCGCCCTGTTAAAATACCGCCGCCAGCAGACCAACCGGCCCCAGCCCCTCCAGCTGGACCTGCACCTGGGGCTCCAGGCGGAGACAGGCTTCTTCACCCCCCGGTGCGCCCAGTTTCTGGAGCTGATTCAGACCACCGGCTCCATGCTCAACGCCTGCCACTGTATGCATATGTCCTACTCCAAGGGCTGGACCACCATCAACGAGATGGAGCGCCAGCTGGGCTACCCCGTCCTCATCCGCAGTCAGGGGGGGAGCAACGGCGGCGGCTCCAGCCTGACTGAGCAGGGCGCGGCCCTCCTCTCCGCCTACCGCAGGCTCCAGGAGGACATCCAGGCCTACAGTCAAGCGGCCTTTGAAAAATATTTTCCCCGCGATCATCAATCATAAATTGGGAGGAACAAACGATGCAAACGCTATTTCAACAGATGAATCAGCGCCTGGCCCAGGGTGAGAGCCTGGTCCTGGTGAGCGTAGAGGCCAGCAGCGGCTCCACCCCCCGGGGGGAGGGGGCCATGATGCTGGTGTCCGCCCAGGGACGGATCGCCGGGACCATCGGCGGCGGCGCGGTGGAGTACCGCAGTGAGCAGCTGGCCCGGGAGGCGCTGGCGGCGGGCCGGTCCCGGGTGGAGCGCTTCCAACTCCGGCCCAACGAGGTCCAGGACCTGGGCATGATCTGCGGCGGCGACGTGGAGGTCAGCTTCCGCTATCTGGCCGGCGGCGACGAGGCCGCCATCGCCTGGGCCAGGGAGGAGGAAGCACGGCTGACCCCCTCGGGAAGGGTCTATATCTTCGGCGGCGGCCACGTGGCCCAGGCCCTGGTCCCCGCCCTGGCGGCGGTGGACTTCCGGTGCGTAGTGCTGGAGGACCGGGAGGACTTCTGCCGGCCCGAGCTCTTCCCCGGCGTGGAGGAGACCCGGCTCATCCAGAACGGCGACCCCGCCGCCTACGCGGGCATCACGGCGGAGGACTATGTCGCCGTCATGACCCGGGGCCACAAGGATGACCTTACCGTCCAGGCCCAGGCCCTGAAAACTCCGGCCAAATACATCGGGGTCATTGGGAGCCGGAAAAAGACGGCGGCGGTGTTCGCCAAGCTCAGGGACATGGGCTATACCGACGCCGACCTCCAGCGCGTCACCACCCCCATCGGCCTGAGCATCAAGGCCGAGACCCCCGCGGAGATCGCGGTGAGCATCGCGGCCCAGCTCATTCAGCTCCGGGCCGAGACCAAGTAAGAGACAAGGAGGCGGCGGTTATGACCGACACATTTGGCCGGACGGTGGACTATCTGCGCCTGTCCGTCACCGACCTGTGCAACTACCGGTGTCAATACTGCATGCCGGAGGAGGGGGTGTGCAAGCGGCGGCACGAGGACATTCTCTCCGCGGAGGAGTGCGTGGAGGTGGTCCGGGCGGCGGCGAAGTGCGGCGTCACCAAGGTCCGCCTCACCGGCGGGGAGCCCCTGGTCCGCCGGGGAATTTTAGACATCTGCCGGGGTATCGCCGCCCTGCCAGAGATCAAGGAGCTGTGCCTGACCACCAACGGGGCCCTTCTGCCCCAGCTGGCCAAGCCCCTCCGGGAGGCGGGGGTGGACCGGCTGAACATCAGCCTGGACACCCTGCGGCCCGACCGGTTCGCCGCCATGACCCGGACCGGCTCCCTGGACCAGGCGCTGGCCGGCCTGGCCGCCGCCGGGGAGGCCGGATTTACCGATTTAAAACTGAACGCCGTCCTCATCGGCGGCTTCAACGACGACGAGGTGGGCGATTTCCTGGCCCTGACCAGAGACAAGCCCTGGGAGCTGCGCTTCATCGAGCTGATGCCCATGGGCCCCTGCGCCGGGTGGGAGAAGCGCTGCTTCCTGTCCAGCGCCGACGTGCTGTCCCGCTTCCCGGAGCTGGAGCCCATTGAGTCCCAGGGGGTGGCCCTGCGGTACCGCCTGCCCGGGGCCAGGGGGACGGTGGGCTTTATCTCCCCCCTGAGCCACACTTTCTGCGCCCAGTGCCGCCGCCTCCGGGTGACGGCGGACGGCAAGCTGAAAAGCTGTCTCCACAGCCGGGAGGAAATTTCCCTCAAGGGCCTCCGGGGCCCCGGGCTGGAGGAGGCCATCCGTCAGGGGATTCTGCAAAAGCCCCAGGAGCACCACCTGACGGAGCGCCCCAGCGACACCCCCCGGAACATGAATCAGATTGGAGGCTAGACCATGGAGGAGCTGACCCACTTCAACGACCAGGGCCGGGCCCGGATGGTGGACGTGACCGGTAAAGCCGTCACCCACCGCACCGCCGTGGCCCAGGGCGAGATCCATATGAACGGGGAGACCTTTTCCCGCATCCAGGCCGGGACCATCAAAAAAGGGGACGTGCTGGCGGTGGCCCAGGTGGCGGGCATCCAGGCGGCCAAGCACACCTGGGAGCTCATCCCCATGTGCCACCCCCTGCCCCTCACGGGCGTCGACATCTCCTTTCGCCTTTTTGAAAACCCCTTCCGGGTGGAGATCACCGCCCAGGTCACCTGTTCCGGGGTCACCGGGGTGGAGATGGAGGCCCTCACCGCCGTCTCCGCCGCCGCATTGACCATCTATGACATGTGCAAGGCGGTCCAGAAGGACATGCGCATGGAACACATC
The DNA here is from genome assembly GCA_000492175.2 of Firmicutes bacterium ASF500. Lineage (NCBI taxonomy): Bacteria > Bacillati > Bacillota > Firmicutes bacterium ASF500. The sequence goes on from CP097573.1 coordinate 3,066,224, forward strand.
CGCCTGCTGTCCAAATCCGGCGGCAAGAGCGGGGACCATCAGATTAAGGAGTGAACACCATGGCAAGCGTCATTTCCGTCAACATCAGTGAGAAAAAGGGGGAGCAGAAGCACCCCGTCTCTGAAATCAGCCTAAAGCTCCGCCACGGCATTGTGGGGGACGCCCACGCCGGGGACTGGCACCGGCAGATCAGCCTGCTGGCCGAGGAGAGCGTGGACACCATGCGCTCCGCCTGCCCCATCCCCCTGGACAGCGGGGTCTTTGCCGAGAACATCAACACCCGGGGGCTGGACCTGAAAAATCTCCCTGTGGGGACCCATCTGCGCATCGGAGAGACCGAGGTGGAGGTCACCCAGATCGGCAAGGAGTGCCACAACGACTGCGCCATCAAAAGGGCGGTGGGCAAGTGCGTCATGCCCACCGAGGGCATCTTCGCCGTGGTGGTGAAGGAGGGCACGGTCCGGGCCGGAGATGAAATCGAGGTGTTATCATGAAGCAGATCCGCACCGAGGAGGCCGTGGGACACGTCCTCTGCCACGACATGACCCAGATCATCAAGGACCAGTTCAAGGACGCCCGGTTCCGCAAGGGCCACGTGGTCACGGAGGAGGATATCCCTGTCCTGCTGTCCATGGGCAAGGAGCACCTGTATGTCTGGGAGATGACCCCCGATATGCTCCATGAGGACGAGGGGGCCGCCCGCCTCGCCGCCCTGTGCCGGAATGAGCACATGACCCTCTCCGGCCCCAAGGAGGGGAAGATTGAGGTCTTTGCCGGCTGTGACGGCCTGTTCCTGGTGGACAGCCAGCGGCTCACCGCGGTCAATTCGGTGGGGGACGTGATGATCGCCACCCGCCACGGGAACACGACGGTCCGCAAGGGGGACAAGCTGGCGGGCACCCGGGTGATCCCCCTGATTATCCCGGAGGAGGTCCTGCAAAGGACGGAGGCGGCGGCGGGGCCCGAGCCCCTGCTGTCCCTCCACCCCTGGAAGCGGAAAACCGCCGCCATCATCGTCACCGGGAACGAGGTGAAAAAGGGCCTCATTCAGGACACCTTCTCCCCCGTGGTGGCGGAGAAGCTGGCCTCTTACGGCGTGGAGACCCGCTCCGTGGTCCAGTCGGGGGACGGGGTAGAGGCGGTGGCCCAGGCGGTCAATGAGGCCAGGGCCAGCGGAGTGGACATCATCGTCTGCACCGGCGGCATGAGCGTGGACCCGGACGACAGCACCCCCGGCGGCATCAAGGCCACCGGCGCGGAGATTATCTCCTACGGCGCGCCCGTCCTCCCTGGGGCTATGTTCCTCCTGGGCTATTTCGATGACGGCGCCCCCGTCATGGGCCTGCCCGGCTGTGTCATGTACGCCGGGGCCACCGTGTTCGACCTGGTGCTCCCCAAAATCGTGGCCGACGTGCCCGTTACCCGGGCCGACCTGGCCGCTATGGGCGAGGGCGGGCTGTGCCTGGGCTGTAAGCCCTGCCGGTATCCCGTCTGCCCCTTTGGGAAGTGAGTGTGTTAAAAATAGCTGGTCCGCCGGCTATTTTTACAAAAGCGCTATTCTCATTTCAGAATAGCGACATAAAGAGAAAGGAAATACCCCTATGAAAAAGCTGTTGTCCTTTACCCTGGCTCTGGCCGCGCTCCTGACCCTGACCGCCTGCGCCCCAAAGCCCGAGGAGACGGAGCTCCACATATTCGCCGCCGCCTCCATGACGGAGGTCCTGGACGAATTCATTGAGGCCTACAGTGCGGTGGACCCCCATGTGACTATCATCCCCACCTACGACTCCTCCGGCACCCTCCTCACCCAGATTCAGGAGGGGGCGGACTGCGACCTGTTCATCTCCGCCTCCCCCAAACAGATGGACGCTCTGGACGAGGCCGGCTCCCTGCTGGAGGGGACCCGGGTGGACCTTCTGGAGAACAAGGTGACCTTGGCCGTCCCCCAGGGCAACCCCAAGGGGATTGAGAGCTTTGACCAGCTGGCCCGGCTGCTGGAGTCCAGGGACATACTGCTGGCTGTGGGCAACAGCGACGTGCCGGTGGGGCAGTACACCCAGAAAATTTTCGCTTACTACGGCCTGGACGAAGCGTCTTTGGCCGGAGCCCTCACCTACGGCTCCAACGTGAAGGAGGTCACCACCCAGGTGTCCGAGGGGACGGTGGACTGCGGCATCATCTACGCCACAGACGCCTTCTCCGCCGGGCTGACGGTGGTGGACAGCGCCACGGAGGAGATGTGCGGCCAGGTAATCTACCCCGCCGCCGTTCTGGCCGGCAGCAAGCATCCGGAGGAGGCCAGGGCTTTTCTGGACTTGCTCCGGGGCAATTCCACCCGGGATGACGCCGTCAGGAAAATGTTTGAGGCGGTTGGGTTTTCCCCCATACGATGATAAAATGCTCTGGAAAGAAGGACGGTTATGGACTGGTATCCCCTGTTCAACTCCCTGCGCATCGCGGCCATCTCCACAGCGGCGGTGTTCTTTTTGGGAATCGCCGCCGCCCAGTGGATTGCCCGCCTGCCCCGGGGCGTGAAGGGGGCGCTGGACGTAATTCTCACCCTGCCCCTGGTCCTGCCGCCCACGGTGGTGGGCTGGCTGCTGTTGATGCTGCTGGGGCCCAAGCGGCCTCTGGGGGCCTGGGTCCAGGAGGCGTTGGGGGTCCGGCTGGTAATGACTTGGCAGTCGGCCATCTTCGCCACGGTGGTGGTGGCCTTCCCCCTGATGTACCGCACCGCCCGGGGGGCCTTTGAGAGTTTTGACCAAAACCTGGCCGACGCGGGCCGCACCCTGGGCCGGTCCAATTCCTGGGTCTTTTGGCGGGTCCAGATGCCCTGCTGCAAACAGGGCGTCCTGGCCGGGACGGTGCTGGCCTTTGCCCGGGCGCTGGGGGAGTACGGAGCCACCTCCATGCTGGCGGGGTACACCCCGGGCCGCACCGCCACCATCTCCACCACCGTCTATCAGCTCTGGCGCACCGGGGACGACCCAGGGGCGATGCGCTGGGTGCTGGTGAATCTGGCCATTTCGGCGGTTTTCCTGCTGGCCATCAGCCTGCTGGAACACCGGCGGGAGAGGAGGTGAGGGCGTGGCGCTCTCGGTGGACATTCGAAAAAAGCTGGGAAAATTCCAGCTCCAGGTCCAATTTGAGGCCGGGGACGAGCGGCTGGCCCTCCTGGGGGCCTCGGGCTGCGGGAAGTCGCTGACGCTGCGCTGTGTGGCCGGGATTGTCCGGCCCGACGCGGGAAAAATCGTCCTGGACGGCGTCACCCTCTTTGACAGCGCGGCGGGCGTCGACCTCCCGCCCCAGCGCCGCCGGGTGGGCTATCTCTTCCAGCAGTACGCCCTGTTCCCCAACATGACAGTCCGGCAGAACATCGCCGCCGCCGTCCGGGACCGGGCCGCGCAGGAGGAGACTGTCTCCACCCTCCTCCGCCGCTTCCGCCTGGAGGAGCTGGCGGGGCTGAAACCGGGACAGCTGTCCGGAGGCCAGCAACAGCGGACCGCCCTGGCCCGCATTCTGGCCTCCCAGCCCCAGGTCCTCCTTTTGGACGAGCCCTTTTCCGCCCTGGACAGCTATCTCAAATCCCAGCTGGAGCTGGAGCTGATGGAGACGCTGGACCAGTTTCCTGGTACAGTCCTCTGGGTCTCCCACGACCGGGGGGAGGTGTTCCGCAGCTGTCAGCGGGTGTGCGTCATAGACGGAGGACAATCCCAGCCGGTCCAGGACCTGTCCCAGCTCTTCCACGCTCCGGGGACCGAGGCCGCCGCCCGGCTGTCCGGCTGCAAGAACTTCGCCGACGCCCTCCCTCGGGGGGATGAGGTCTACCTCCCCGCATGGGACCTGACCCTGCGCTGCGGCCGTCCCGTCCCGCCGGACACCGTCCGGGCGGGGGTGCGGGCCCGCTTCATCCGGCCCGCCGGAGGCCCGGGGGAGAACACCTTCCCCTGCGCCGTGGCGCGGGTGGTGGAGGACGTATTCAGCACCATCGTGATTCTCCGCCCGGAGGGGTCCGCCCCGGACGCCCCGCCGCTGAGGATGGAGCTGGACAAAATGGCCTGGCGGGCCCTCCCGGACCGGGAACGGCTCACCGTCCAGATTGCCCCCAGGGATATTTTATTGTTTCGCCATTGATACAGACAGCTCCGCGTAGGGGCGCATATTATGCGCCCGCGGGCGGCTGATAGCCGCCCCTACAGGGCCGCGCGGTGCCTGGAAGGAGGAATTTTTATGTTTCAAGCCGCCGTGTTAACGGTCAGCGACCGCAGTTTTCGGGGGGAGCGCCCCGACGAGGGCGGGCCGCTGGTGGCCGGTCTCCTGGAGGGGGCGGGCTTTTCCGTGGTAAAGACCGCCGTCGTCCCCGACGAGCAGGTTCAGATCGAGGACGCCCTGCGGGAGATTTCCGACAGCGGGGCGGTCCAGCTTCTGGTCACCACCGGCGGGACCGGCTTCTCCCCCCGGGACGTGACCCCGGAGGCCACCCTGGCCGTCTGCCAGCGCATGACCCCCGGCATCCCGGAGGCTATGCGGTACGCCTCCATGCGGGTGACCAGCCGGGCGATGCTCTCCCGGGCCCAGGCGGGCATCCGGGGCGGGACGCTTATCGTCAATCTGCCCGGCTCCCCCAAGGCCGCAAGGGAAAATTTGGAGGCTGTCCTGCCCGCCCTGTCTCACGGCCTGGAGATGCTCTCTGGCCGTCCCGCCGACTGCGCCAAACTTTAAAAACGAGGAGGAATGTCCTATGATGATCGCCGCCGCCGCCAATGAAAACAGCATGTCCGCCCTGATCCCCGACACCTTTGAGAAGGCCGCGGGCATCATGCTCTTTGACCTGGAGACCGATCAGCCGCCCCAATTTGTCACTGAGAACCTGGCCCAGCACATCATCGACGCCCAGTGCGAGGCCCTGCTGTGCGGCTTTATCTACGACGCTCAGTTTTTCGAGGCCATCGCTCAGGCCGGAGTCACCCGCTACCTGGCGGGGGAGATGACGGTGGAGGAGGCCGTCGCCGCCATGGACGCCTATCAGCTGAGCATGATCCCCGACTATGTGGGCGGCCCCGGCTGCTCCGGCCACGGCCACGAGCACCACCACGACGACTGCGACGGAGACTGCGACGCCTGCCAGCATTCAGAATGACAAAACCGGCCCGCTCCGTTCAGGAGCGGGCCAGCTGCTGTTTTGAGGCTTAGCCCTCGGTGTTGATAATCATGCTCTGCTCTTCGGCGGACCACTCCACTTCGAAGCCCAGGACCTTGCCCAGGTCGCGGAGCTGGAAGTAGTTATAGCCGTCGATGTTGTAGACGGAAACGTTCTCCATCTTCTCGCCGTTGACAATGATGATATCCTTGCTGACGGTGGCGGTCTGCTTGCTGGAGGCCGCGCCGGCCAGCTCGCCGCCCGCTACGGTGTAGGCTGCGCCGGTGGTGGCGGTGACGGACTTGCTGTCTCCGTCATAGCCCACCTCGAACTGCTTGCTGGTGCCGTTGAGGGCGGCGGCCAGGTCGCGGATCTTGAAGTAGTTGTAGCCGTTGATGTTGTAGACAGTGGGGGCCTGGGCCGTACCGTTCACCTTCAGGGTGTGGGTGCTGGGCAGGGCCTCGGCGGTCTCAGCGGGCTCAACGGGCGTGAGGTCCACAGGTTCATCGGGGAGCTCCACGGGGACATCGGGAGCGGTACCGCCGCCCACCTGGACGGTGTAGGTCTGGCTGGACTGCTTGAACTGTCCGCCCTCGGCCTCCGCCCGGACGGTATGAGTGCCGGGCGTCAGGGGCATATCATAGTAATAGGGGGCCTTGTCGGCGGTGTGGGCCAGATTGCCGTCCACATAGTACTTCACAGTGGTGGAGTGGTTGCCGGGCAGGCTGGCGAAGGCGGCCAGGCGCAGGGTCTTCTCACTCCCGCTCAGGGAGGGCTTGTCCAGGGTCTCCCAGCCGGTCACGGTGTCGTTCCGGTTGTACAGATAGGTCCCGTTGGCCTTGATGGCGGCGTCATAGGTGGAGCTCAGCGTGGGGGAGGCGGCCAGAGCGTAGTCATAGCTGCCCTCCTGGCGCGCCACATCGAAGTAGAACACGGCCTTGACCTCGGGGTAGACCATGTTGACGTAGGAGTAGAAGAAGTTCATCTGGCCGGCGGCATAGGCGGTCATATCCACGCCGGTGCTGTGGTCGATGTAGGAGAAGCCGCACTCGCTGATCATAACGGGCTTGTTGTGGGCGCGGGCCAGCTCCACGATGGGCTTGATGGTGGTGATGGGATCGTGGTCATAGACGCCCATGCCATAGAAGGAGTCGTCATAGGCCTTCTCGTAGCTCATGCTGTAGGAGGCCTCGCCATAGAAGCCCCTGAAGTTGGTGGAGTGATAGGTGGACATGCCCACCCAGTCCACATACTCATCGCCGGGGTAGTACTGGTCAATGGTATAGGCCATGTTGGAGATGTCGTTGGGGGAGAATACCATCTGAATGTTGTTGTAGCTTCTGGCAGCTGCGGCCACCTTTTGGAAGGCCTGCTTAAAGACCTCGGGGTCGCTGTCGTCCCAGTTGTTCATCTCAGCGCCCACCCGCAGCAGAACAGTGGCGTCCTTCATCTCGGAGCCGATGGTCTGGAGGGTCTCCTGAATATAGCTGTCGCTGTTCAGGAGGCCCCGGACGCCGTTGGTGCTCTGGTCGGTGATGTTCCAGGCCAGCTCGACCACGCCGCCGTTGAGGACCTCCTCAAAGCCCTGGCAGTTGTTCTTCCAATAATTCAGCCAGTAGGACAGGGAATGGCTGTCTCCGGTATTGATGTACGCCAGGGTGTAATTGCTGTTGGCCTTGGTGCCGTCCACAGCGGAGCCGAACCAGCTGCCGGTGCGGGGGCCCACCTTGTAGGGGGAGGGGGTGTTGTTGGTCTGGGCGTAGACCGTCACGTTCTTGGCGGCCTGGAGGTAGTCCATACGGGTCAGGTTCAGACGCAGCAGGCTGTTGGTGTAGTCATAGATACCGTTGTCAGTCAGCCACTTGGAGTAGGTGTACTGCCGCTCGGCCCACATGATTGCGCCGTCGATGTCGCCCTTGATCTCGCAGGCCCAGGAGGCGTCCTTAGCCACAAACTGCATATTTTCGCAAACTTCCTTGCAAAGCTCGTAGGGGCTGAAGACCTCATACATTTTTTCGGCTATGGCAATGTACTGATCCGGGTCGCTGGTGTTCCGGACATTGGCCAGCTCCTGCTGGAGCGGCCAGAACGCCTGGGGAAATGTAAAGGCCGAAGCCGTCATACACATGCCTGCCATCAGTACCCCCGAGAGAGCGGCTGAGAGCAGACGCCGCGCGAGCTTGTTCATCATTAAATTCCTCCCGATCAGATATTTTGCTTTAAAAGCAATTTCTACAGATATTATCATAACCTCCCCGGCCAGTTTTGTCAAGTATGCTGCCTGCATAGCCCTCCTTCACTTGATGGCGGGCGCTTTTCAGAAAAGTCTGGACAGAATGCCCCTGTTGCATTATTATATACCATGTATTATTATATCGACAACACACGTATTTTGCCGGTAAACTCTGTTTGTGGCAAAACGCGGGGAGGTTTTACCCATATGACCCATTCCTTTTTCGGCGGGGTGTACCCCGCCACCCGAAAAGATATCACCCGGCGCAAGCCCATGGCCCGCCTGGCCCAGACGCCCAGGGAGATCGTCATCCCCCTGATTATGTGCGCCGACGGCCCCTCCACCCCCATCGTCGGCCCCGGCGACCCCGTCCTGGTGGGTCAGCCCATCGCCCGGCGGGGAGAGACGGGGGCGGCGGCCCACGCCAGCGTCTCCGGCCGGGTCAGTGCCATTGAGAACCGACCCCACCCCTGGGGGGGCCTCTCCCCCGCCATCATCATCCAGAACGACGAGCGGAACGAGCCCTACGACGGCCGCCTGCCCCCCCTGGACCCCCGTCAGCTCACCGTGGAGCAGCTGGTGGAGCGGGTAGAGGCCTCCGGCATCGTGGGGATGGGGGGCGGCGTGTTCCCCACCTGGGTCAAGCTGGCCCGGTCCGCCGGGAAGATCGACACCCTCATTGTCAACGCCGCCGAGTGCGAGCCCTACGTCACCGCCGACTACCGCCTGCTGCTGGAGCGCAGCGAGCACATACTCCGGGGAGCCCAGACCCTGGCCCGCTGTCTGGGCTGTGAACGGGTGGTCCTGGTCACCGAGGGGGACAAGCTCAGCGCCGTGGAGGCGGTGGAGCGCCGCCTGCGCCGCCGGGGCGGCGGACGGGTTCAGATTCTGGCCGTCCGCACCCGCTACCCCCTGGGCGCGGAAAAGCAGATCATCCAGACCGTCACCGGGCGGGAGGTCCCCCCCAATGGCTCCCCCTTGGACGTGAAATGCGCCGTGTTCAACGTGGCAACCGTCTACGCCATCCACGACGCCCTCTTTCAGGGCCGTCCCCTCACCCACCGGGCGGTGACCGTCACCGGCGGGGCGGTGACCCGGCCCCGGAATATGTGGGTCCCCATCGGCACCCCTCTGCGCCACCTGCTGGAGACCTGCGGCGGACTGCGGGAGGAGACCGACCGCATCCTCACCGGCGGGCCCATGATGGGCATCGCCCTCCAGAGCCTGGACGCCCCGGTGATGAAGGACACCAACAGCCTGGTCTGCCTCACCGGCTGGGAGCACAAGCCGGACACCCCGCCGGGGGGGTGCATCCGCTGCGGCAAGTGCGTGGCCGCCTGTCCCATGCACCTGGCCCCCGTCTTTATCCGGCTGGCGCTAGAGCATCAGGACCTGAAAAAGCTGGCCCGCTTCCACCTGGAGGACTGCAACTCCTGCGGCTGCTGTTCCTTCATCTGTCCCGCCCAGATCCCCCTGGTGGAGACGGTAAACCACGCCTCTATTTTTCTGAAAAAGGGGGTGGCGGAGCAATGAGCGTCTTTACCCCCAAGCGCCTGTCCCCCCAGCTGCGTCAGCCCTCCACCACTCGGGTGATGATGCTGGACATGCTGGTGGCCCTCACCCCCGCCCTGGGGATGGCCGTATTTTTCTTCGGCGTCCGGGTGCTGGCCCTGTGCGCTGTGTCCATCGTCTCCTGCGTCCTCTTCGAGCTGCTCTACCGGCTGCTCACCCGGCAGTCCATGACCATCAGCGATCTGTCCGCCTGTGTCACCGGCCTGCTGCTAGCCCTGAGCCTACCCGTCAGCGCCCCCTACTGGGTCCCCGTGATGGGGGCCGCCTTCGCCATCGTGGTGGTCAAGCAGTTCTACGGAGGCCTGGGCCGGAATTTTATGAACCCCGCTCTGGCCGGGCGGATGCTGGCCGGCACCATGCCCGTGCTCATGACCACCTGGCCCCAGCCCCTTCACCGGCTGTCCCTGACGGCGGTGGACGCGGTGTCCGCCCCCACCCCCATGTCCTACCTCCACGAGGGGGCGCTGCCCCCCCAGGGACTGGACATGATGCTCCTGGGCCAGCGGGGGGGCTGTATGGGAGAGGTGTCCGCCTTTATGCTCCTGCTGGGACTGGGCTATCTGCTCCTGCGCCGGGTCATCTCCTTCCGGGTCCCGGGGGGATATCTGGGCACTGTCGCCCTCTTCTCCCTGCTCTCCGCCCCCAGCGGGGTATCCCCCTGGGTGTGGGCCGCCTACCAGCTTATGGGCGGCGGTCTGCTTATGGGAGCCATCTTCTTCGCCACCGACCCCGCCACCTCCCCGGTCACCCCCCGGGGTCAGGTGGCCTACGGCATCGGCTGCGGCCTGCTCACCCTTCTGCTCCGGTTCCACAGCCCCTACCCCGAGGGGGTGGGCTGGGCCATCCTCACCATGAACTGCCTGGTGTGGCTGTTGGACCGGCTGGGTCTGCCCCGGCGGTTCGGCATCGGAAACTTCGCCGCCACCAAGGCCTTCCTGGTCCAGACCTGGGCCAATCTGGCGGAGATCAAGTTTGTCATGCCTAAGCTGACCGTCACCCTGCCCCAGCCCAAGGAGGGCCAAGCCCCCGGCGAGGCCTATCTGGACCTGCTGCGCGCCGCCTCCAGAACCTTCCTGCCCCTGGTGCTGGTGCTGGCCGTCACCGGCGGCGTGATCCATAGCGTCCGGCAGTTTACCGACCTGGACACCGCCCGGGCGGCGGTCCAGGCCCAGCAGGAGGTGCTGTCCCAGGCCATGCCCCAGGCCTCTGTGGGGGCTGAGACCCCCTACCGGGCCACCGGAGCCCTGTCCATCACCGCCGGGTACGACGGCGAGGGCCATCTGGTGGGCTACTGCGTGGCGGTTCAGAGCCAGGGCTTTGCCGGTCCCATCACCATGACGGTGGGCGTGGATTTGAACGGCACCGTCACCGGCGTGGCGGTGACCAGCCACAGCGAGGACCTACGGGTGGGCGGCGAGGCCATGACCCCCGAGGCCCTGGCCCGGTATGTGGGCCGGTCGGGCACCATCCGCCCCTCGGGCGACAACGCCGTGGACGCCGTATCCGGCGCCACCGCCACCTCCAAGGCCATCACCGCCGGAGTCAACCGGGCGCTGAATATCGTGGCCAATCTGGACACCTCGGGAGGAGTCACCTATGAAGACACCGAATAACGCCCCCGCCAGGCATGACAGGAGGGAACAGACTTGAACACCGCTTTAGAGCTGACCGGGGTGGCGCTGGCCGCCCTGCTGTCGGAAAACCTGCTGCTGGTCTCCTCCATGGGCATCGGCACCCACACCGAATCCTTCCAGAAGCCCCAGGAGGCCCTGCGCACCGGGGCAAGCCTCACTCTGGTGATGGTGCTGGCCGCGCTGTGCGCCTGGCCCCTCAACTATTTCGTCCTGGTCCGCTTCGGAATGGAGCACTTCCGGGTGCTGGCCTTCGCCCTGCTCATACCCGGCCTGGTGGCCGCTCTGCGCGCCTTCTTCCGGACCTGCGTCCCCGAGCTGTCCCGGCGGATGGACGAGCATCTGGCCTCCATCGCCACCAACTGCGCCGCCCTGGGCTCCGCCCTGCTGGTGGTCCAGCGCAGCTACAGCCTGGGCTCTGCCCTGGTCTTCGCCCTGTGCGGCGGCGTGGGGGTCACGCTGGCCCTGGCCAGCTTCGCCAGCCTCCAGAACGAGGTGGACCTGGACCGCTGTCCCAGGTCCTTCCAGGGCGTCCCCATCCAGCTGATCACCGCCGGCCTGATGGCAATGGCCCTGATGGGCTACTACGGCCTCTATCTGGACTGACCGAAGCTGGTCTCTTTCCTCCGAAAAGTAAAAAAAGCCTATACCAGAGATGAAAAAATCATTAAATCCTACCAAGAGTACTTGCGCTCAGGGGCAAAATCGGCTAGAATAAGGACATCAACGGGAAACCGTAATTTTAAGGAGGTCACCAGTATGGATTTTAAAAGCACCTTTGAGAGCTTGAAGGACCGGGCCACCGACCTGGCTCAGGCTGGCGTGGCTCAGTCCAAGCGCCTGGCCGAGATCGCCAAGCTGAAAACGGCCAACATGGCCGAGGAGGATGCCATCAAGAAGGCCTACATTGAGATCGGCAAGGTCTATTACGCCGAGCATGGCGCTACCCCCGACGGGGCCTACGCCTCCCTCTGCGAGAAGATCACCGCCTCCAAGGCCCTGATCGAGACCAACAACGAGCGCATCGCCGAGCTGAAGCAGTCCGGCGACCCCGAGGCGGCCGAGGACATCGTGGTGGAGTCCGAGCCCGCCGCCGAGGAGCCCGTAGAGCCCGCCGCGGAGACTGCCGTCGAGGTGGCCCCCGTTGAGGAGGCCCCCGCCGAAGAGGACAAGGCGGAGTAATTAGCATTTGAAAAATCCCCGCTGGAGCGTTGAGCTCCAGCGGGGATTCTTTCCTGTCCTTGTTACGCCTTGGCGGCGGGCTTCTTCTCCTTGGCGGGCTTGGGGGTCTCGATGCCCTTGGCGGTGTTCACCGCCTGAACCACGCCCCGGCCCTCAGCCTCCTTGGCGTGCTTCTCCACGTCGATCTTGTTCTTGGGGCTCCGGACCAGACAGCCGGCGCCCTGGACGCAGCCGCCCTCGCAGGCCATGCCCTCGATAAAGTTGCCCTCCAGACGGCCCAGCTTCAGCTTCATCAGGGCCATCTCGCAGGCGGCGGTACCGCTGCAGGGAACGGCCTTCACCTCGAAGTCGGAGCCCTTCTCCTTCAGGGTCTGTACCACGGCCTCGGCCACGCCGCCGCTGCGGGCGAAGTTGCGGCCATAGCCGCTGGCCTCGTCCAGGGAAGCCGCCTCCAGCTTCTCCAGATCGATGTCCCGGGACTGGAACAGGGCGAACAGCTCCTCATAGGTGAGCACGCAGTCGATGGCGTTCATGGTGCGGCCCAGCTGGAACTCCTTCTTCTTGGCCACACAGGGGCCGATGAAGACCACCTTGGCGTCGGGCTCTTTCTCCTTCAGATGCAGGCCGATCATGACCATGGGGGAGGGGGTGTGGGAGACGTACTGGTTCAGCTCGGGGTGTTTCTTCTTCACATAGCCCACAAAGCCCGGGCAGCAGGAGGAGGTGAGCACGCCCTTCTCCACCAGCTCCTCAGACTCCCGGTCGGCCACCATGTCGGCGCCCAGGGCCACCTCGGCCACGCCGGAGAAGCCCAGCTGCTTGATGCCGGCCACCACCTGTCCGTAGGTGGCGGGGGCGAACTGGCCGGCGATGGAGGGGGCAATCACCGCGTAGGTCTTATAGCCCCAGTGGGCCCCGCCCTGGATCATGTGGATGGCGTCCACAATCCAGGACTTGTCCTGAATCGCGCCGAAGGGGCACTGATAGACGCAGTTGCCGCAGGAGATACACTCGTTGATGTCGATGGAGGCCTTCTTGTTCGGGCCCATGGAGATGGCCTTGGCGGGACAGCCCTTCTCGCAGGGGCGCTGGTTCTTCACAATGGCGCTGTACTGGCAGGCGCTGACGCATTTGCCGCAGGTGATACATTTGCTGTGGTCAATGCTGGCCCGGTGGTTGACGATGGTGATGGCATCCTTGGGGCAGGCGTGGACACAGCGGGTGGCCAGACAGCCCCGGCAGGCGTCGCCCACCGTCATCTCGGTGACGGGGCATTCGTCGCAGGCGATAGGCAGGACCTCCACCACGCTGGGGTTGCTCTTGTCGCCGCCCATAGCCATCTTCACGCGGCTGTTGATAATGGCCCGCTCCTTGTAGATGCAGCAGCGCAGGCTGGCCTCGGGGCCGGGGATGATCTTCTCGGGCACGTCCAGAATACCGGACGAGAGCTTATCCTCCCAGGTCAGACGGGCCACCTCGGTGAGTACAGAGGTCTTCAGCTCCTGAATTTTTGTTTCAAATGTATGCATATTCCTTCTCCTTTATGTCCGCGAATCGGTCTCTCTTGTAATTTTTGGCGAACCGCCCTGCAAAATGCAGGATTTCTTTCATTTCAAGCCTCATTTTACTCTGAGGCCCCGCCCGTGTCAAGAGACATTTTACACCATTCACACCCTTCTGAAAAGCCCCTTTTATACCTTGTTTACAGTTTCCTCCGCCGAACGCGGCCCCACCCCCTCACCAACCGGCCCCACCTGGCATAGTCTGGGGCATAGAATTGATGATTGGAGGGTCTTTTATGGCTGCTTTACCACATATTCAATATTTTTTGGGGGCCAACTCCCCCGCCGGCTTTTACTCCCTGTATGACCACCTGCTCCCCCCGGAGCAGGCCCGGGCCATCTACATTTTAAAGGGCGGACCCGGCTGCGGCAAGTCCACCCTTATGGGCAAAATCGGAGACTGGGCGGAGGAGGCCGGGCTGGAGACCGAATACATCCTCTGCTCCGGCGACCCGGGCTCCCTGGACGCCGTTGTCATACCCGCCCTCAAGGCCGCCGTCGTGGACGGGACAGCGCCCCATGTGGTGGTTACCGGAGGACACTCTGTAGGGGCGGCCTGTGGCCGCCCGTCGAAAGGCTTTCCGCATTGCGGGCGGATGATATCCGCCCCTACAGGCGGCGCGCCGGGGTCGTCGCACCCTACATGCGCATATATTTGCGGGCGGCCACAGGCCGCCCCTACATTAAAACCGCCAGAAAACCTTGACCTCCTGCCGGCCTGTGGCTGGGTCCTTCTCGCCGACCTCGATTCGGTCAACCAGCCCGATGACCAACTCCCGGGGGACCGTTTCCAGCTTTAAGAGCTCCTGAGCCCGTTCCATCAGATCGGTTCGGTCCTCTGAATGTTCCCGCTCCGTCAGTTCCTCGCCGACAGCCTCCAGCCGCCGCTCCAGGCAGCTTTTTTCCTCCAGAAAGGCCTGGTTCAGCTCCACGAATTGCCCCTCGCTGAGGATGCCCGCAACCCTGTCTAAGTACAGCGTTTTCAGCGCCTGGCTGCGCTTCTCCAGTTGGGCGGTCAGGTTTTTTTGCTCCTGCTCTAGCGCCTCCCGCCGGGTGTCCTTCTGCGGCTGGAGGTCCTTGGGGTCCAACTGATAATAGGTCTGGACGTAATAGCGGATGCGGTCGGAGATCAGGTCAATGAGTTGGTCCAGCCGCACCGAGTGCCGGGTACACAGCTTCTGACTGCCGCTGTCAGCGTACAGCTTGCACCGCAGATAGGCCCGCTTTCCGTTGGAGCACTTGCTCATGGTGGAGCCGCAGTCGGCGCACTTTACCAGTCCAGACAGCAGATGGGCCTCCCCGGTTCCGTCCGTCCTGGAACGCAGCTTCAAGCCCCGCTGGACCGCCTCAAAGGTCGTACGGTCGATGATGGCCTCGTGAGTACCCTCTACCCGGTACCACTGGTCCTTCGGTGTGTCGATGATGACCTTTGACTTGTAGCTGACCTTCCGCCGCCGCCCCTGAATCATCACGCCCGTGTACATCTCATTCGTCAGGATGCGCCCCACCGTCACCTTGTTCCACAGTCCGAAGTCATTCTTGATAGGGTGGTTGCAGGTCCAGCCCCGCTCCGCCTTGTAGCGGGTGGGGTTGGGAATGCCCCGCTGGTTCAGCAGATAGGCGATGTTCTGCCACCCGTGACCCTCCAGCGACCACTGGTAGATCTGCCGCACCACCTCCGCCGCCTCCGGATCTGGAATGATGTGGTTCTTGTCCGCCGGGTCCTTTCGGTAGCCGTAGATGGGAAAGCCGCCGATGTACTTGCCCTCCCGCCGCTTCAGGTCGAACACCATGCGGACGTTTTCCGACAGGTCCTCCAGATACCACTCGTTCACCAGGCCGTTGATCTGCCGGGCCTTCTTGTTGCCCTTGATCTCTGTGTCGGCGTTATCGGCCACCGCAATGAACCGGATGCCCCAGATGGGGAACAGGCCGTGGATGTACTTCTCCACCAGTTCCATGTCCCGGGTGAAGCGGGATTGGCTCTTGCAGAGAATGATTTGGAATTTTTTCGCCTTAGCGGCCTCGATCATGCGGTTGAAGTCCGGGCGGTCGCTGTCGATTCCTGAGAGGTCCTCGTCACAGTAAATGGCATAGATGTCCCAGCCGTGGTCGATGGCGTAGCGGGTCAGCAGCGACTTCTGGTTTTGGATGCTTTCCGACTCAGGTTGATGCTTATCTTCGTCCTCCTTACTCAGTCGTGTATAGATCGCACAAAGGATTTGTTACACCTCCTTCAAGGCGTAACTGCTCAGGAACATCATACCCTATGAGCAGCCGCATAGCAAGAAATTATTTTAAATGCCTTTGCCGATAAAATGGCAAAGGCATTTAAAGCGTATGAAGCCTAAACAGCAAAATATGAAGCGATAAATATATTGGCAAATTTATTGACATATTTGCTGTTAGTACGTATAATAATATGTGGTTATCCCTTTTAATCAGCCAGAGGAAAAGGCCGGATTATGGGATATGCCGGAGAATATAATCAGGCCATGAACCCAAAAAGGAGGGAAAGGGTCATGGCAAAGAGTAAGCGGTATCCTCTGGGAACTTTCATGAAAGAGTTTTCCAACGAGGCAAAATGCCGGGAGTACCTGGCAAATCTGCGGTGGCCGGGCGGGTTTGTCTGCCCTAAATGCGGCTGTCACCACGCTTGCCTGCTATCCAACGGCCGGTATCAATGTGCTGAGTGCCACCACCAGAACTCAGTGACAGCGGGAACGGTGCTCCATAGGACCCATATGCCGCTGACGCAGTGGTTTTTGGCATTCTACTTTGTCAGCCAGGATAAGCGGGGCATCTCAGCCGTTGCGCTGATGTCGGTGCTGGGAACGACTTATAAAACCGCATGGTATATGCTCATGCGTATCCGTACCGCTATGGGTCAGCGGGACAAAATCCATCAGCTCAATGGGACCATTGAATTTGACGACACCTACTTTGGCGGGCCAACTGTTGGGAAAAAACGGGGCCGGGGTACGGAAAAGGCGAAGGTTTTTGTGGCTGTGTCTTTGGATGAGAGTGGAAATCCTCTCTATACCAAGATGCGGGTCACGCAGAATATCAAGCGGACCTCTGTCAAAAAATTTGCCCAAGCTGCGTTTGTCCAGGGCAGTACGATCCACAGTGACGGTTACGGGAGTTATATCCCGGCTCTGGAGGGCTATGCCCATGAGCACAAACCCTACGCCCCCCATTCGGGCCTGCTCCATTGGCTGCACATCGTAATCAGTAACGCCAAGGCGTTCATCCTGGGTACTTACCATGGCCTGCCTAAAAAGCACCTCCAAGCCTACCTTGACGAATATTGCTTCCGCTTTAGCCGCCGTGACTTTGGCCCCCGCCTCCTGGAGCGCCTGGTCTTAGCTATTGGTGCTTCTGCTTGGCTGAGTTAAAGGGATAACCACATAATAATATTATAAAGGGGTGTGACTATAATGGATGCAATTCGTGGAGTAATCGAAAATACGGTTTCGATTTCCCTGTTCAACAAAGGGCTCGCTGGTAGAATTTTCGAAGATGTCAAGCGTTATGGTGCCAAGGTGGTCATGAAAAACAATAGTGCTGAGTGTGTCCTTATGTCCCCGGAGGAATATGTGCGTCTGATGGATGAGGTAAACGATGCTCGCTTGCTGGCGGAGGCCTCTGCGCGTATGTCTCATTTCGATCCCGCTAAGCTGCTCTCCGACCGCCAAATTGATGAGGCCCTGGGACTTTCTCCCGAGGACTATGCCGACACATCTGAGGTGGAGTTTGAATGAGTTGGGAGGTTAGATATTTACCCGAGGTCTTGGATGATTTTCGGGCCCTGGATGGAAGCCAGCGGGTTTTGGTTAAAAAGGCCATCGCGAAGATACGAACAAACCCTCTGCCAGATACAGAAGGCGGTTACGGCAAACGGCTGGGGAATAAAGACAGTACACAGCTGGCCGGATTTCTGAAGGTCAAGCTACGCGGCGCAGGGCTCCGTGTGGTTTATCAGCTTATCCGCGAAAAGGATCGTATGGTACTGATTGTAATCGGGGCTCGTGAAGACGATGAAGTCTACCACATAGCCCATAAAAGGATTCAAGATCACGTTTGAAATAGGACTCATCAGAGGGATAACACATAGTGTTGTCTCTCTTTTTATTTTGTCATTTCTGGAGTTCCTTTAAAAGCCAGGCAGTGACAGTCTGGTAAACTATCTTGTCATCATCCTTGAAAGACGGTGTGCGGGATTCGTTTAAGACTAAAACAGAGTCTTTCATAAAATCGCCTCCAGGAAACTGTATGAAGCAGGGACCGCAAAATATGAAAAGCAAATACCTCCCGGCCTCATAGAATGGGGAAAGGAGGTATTTGCCTATGGAATGCAAAAATTGTACATATAACATGGCCAATTTCAAAATGCCGACCTCCTGCTTTCCGCCTCAGCACCAGAACCGTCAGCCTGGGCTAGAGTATGTGATGGAGCTCAGGCCGGTGTCGGAGTGCGCACCTGTCTGCCGGAAGCTGGAGGGCCGCACCGCGCTGATCACCGGCGGGGACAGCGGCATCGGCCGGGCGGTGGCCTACGCTTTCGCCAAGGAGGAGGCGAACGTGGCTATTGCCTACTACGACGAGGAGACCGACGCTGCGGAGACGGAGGCGCGGGTCAGGGAGCTGGGCGTCCAGTGTCTGCTGCTCCGCGGGGGCCTGAAGGACCCCAGCGCGGCGAAACGCTGCGTGGCACAGACCGTCCAGCGGTTCGGTGGGCTGGACATCCTGGTCAACAACCACGCCGTGCAGTACATCGAGCGGAGCATTCTCGACTCACGCCGGGCCAGCTCTCCTGCGTCTTTCAGACCAACGTATTTTCCTATTTCTACCTGATCCAGGCAGCCCGCTCCCACATGGATCGGGGCGGGAGCATCATCAACACCACCTCGGTCACGGCTTACGAGGGGAACAAGGACCTGATCGACTACAGCGCCACGAAAGGGGCCATCGCAGCCCTGACCCGGTCCCTCTCCCTGGCCGAACAGGGCATCCGGGTCAATGCGGTGACGCCAGGGCCCATCTGAACGCCTCTGATCACCGCGTCCTACTCTGCCTAGGAGGTGCGGACCTTCAGCTCCGGCACTTCCAAGGTGCCCATGCTCCGAGCGGGACAGCCCTGCGAGGTGGCGCCCTGTTACGTGTTCCTGGCCTCCGATGACGCCAGCTACATGACCAGGCAGGTCTTACACCCCAATGGAGGGACCATCGTCGGTTCGTAGCGGCCGAAGCAGCTCCTCCCGCTCATTGGGGACCTCTCCATTCAGTACCTGTTCCAGCAGTCCATTCAGTACCCGCCCTACCTCCGGACCTGGGGCAATGCCGGCGGCTATCACATCCCGACCACTGACAGCCAAATCCTTCAGGGAGAAGCACTGCCCCTGAGCGATAATCTCCTCCGCCTTCGCTTTCATCTCTTCCAGTTGGGTCAGCCGGTCTTTGACCAGCTCATAGCTCTGTCCCATACCGTCCGTCCGCTTGACCTCCAGGAGCTGGAAAAAGGTCTCCGGGCCTAATCGCCCCAGCCATTTGCGGATGGAGCGGTCCCGGCAGGGAATCTGCACATCGTGGTGTTCCACCAGGGTGACCACCCGCTCCCGGGTTCTGTTGTCGAATTTCAGCGTCCGAAGCATCTGGTCGGCCAGCTTGGCGCTGACGGCGGGGTGGCCGTAAAAGTGGTCAACACCCTTTTCGTCGGTGGATTTGCAGACGGGCTTACCGATGTCATGAAGAAGCATGGTCAGCCGCAGGATCAGGTTTGGCGGGGCCGCCTCCACCGCATGGATGGTGTGCTCCCAGCCGCCCCAGCAGTGCCAAGGATTGTTTTGCTCCAAAGCGACCAGCGGCCTCAGCTCTGGCCAGAATTCACACAGCACATCGGGGTACTGCCGCAGAATATCTCCCGCTCGTTCTCCCACAAGCAGTTTGGACAGCTCCACATTGATCCGCTCCGCCGACACATGCTCCAGCATGTGTCGGTTTTCATGGATGGCCCGGGCGCTCTTCTCCTCAATTTCATAGCCAAACACCGCCCCAAACCGCAGCGCCCTCATCACCCGCAGCCCGTCCTCCTGAAACCGCCGGGCGGGCTCCCCCACACAGCGTATCACGCCGTCCTTGATATCGTCAGCACCGCCGAAGGGGTCCCGTAGGTTTCCCTCCAGCTCCATGGCGATGGCGTTCATGGTAAAATCCCGCCGGGCCAGATCGGCCTCCAGGCTGGAGACAAACTCTACATAGTCCGGACGGCGGCTGTCGGAGTAGGGACCCTCGGTGCGGTAGGTGGTAATCTCGTAGGGCTCGCCCCCCTCCAGCACGGTGACGGTGCCATGCTTCAGCCCGGTTTCGATAATCCGGTGGCCGGCGAAGCAGGCCTCCGTCTCCTCCGGACGGGCGGAGGTGCAGATATCCCAGTCGTGGGGCTCCACACCCCGGAGAAGATCCCGCACACAGCCGCCCACCAAATAGGCCTCATAGCCTGCATCAGTAATAGCCTGGAGGATATGCTTTGCCCCAGAGGGAATCTCAAATTTCATCCCGCACCACCCTTTCGTTGACCTCCATTTGGAACACCTCAATCCGAGTCAGGTCGGGCACCTCCGGGAGGGAGGTATGTTCTTTGGCGTAATCCAGCCGCTGTTCCAGGTCGTTGAGCAAATCGTAAAAGGCGGAGTTAAAAGTGTGGTCCGCCTTCTGGTAGCGGCCGCTACGGATATCCATGAGCAGGTCGTGGTCCACCGCCCGGTAGGTGACGATCTCCTCTTTCTCCAGGATATCCAGGCACATGAGATAGAGTCGCACCAGATGCATGGCGTGCTTGTTCAGGTGGGCGTCGTCCTTCTTTTTGTTCCGGTGGTGAATCTTGTCGTAGTTTCGGGTGACCTCCACCAGCTCGCTGACCATGCCGGTGAGGGTGCGCAGGGGGACCTGTTCCATGCGGATATCCGCCACCACCTGGGGCCCGCCGTCCACCTGGGCAACGGACAGCCTGATCTGCTCCGGGGTGAAGCTGCGGTAACGTTCCGGGAAGGTGAAGATGGTGTGCTCGCAGGAGCCCATGATGTGCCGCTCCTTGACTTCGGCGGGGTAGGCGTCGTGGGCCAGGGCGTTCTCCAGCCGGCGGAACTGCTGGTTGGCGTAGCCGCTAAAAGAGATCGCCGCCCGGCGGGAGAGGAACATCTTGCGCTGGTCGATAAGCTGTTTCCCGATGGGGGACAGCATCAGATAGTGTTCCGGCTTACAGCCCAGCAGCTCGATGGTGTTGGGGTTGCAGCTGATCAGCAAGGTCAGCAGCTTGTTAAACGCATACACCGTGGTATCCGTCTCTGTGTCCACCACCTGCTCAAAGTTACCCATACCCAGCAGGTCTGCTTTGCTGTTCAGCGCACAGCCCCGGATGTCGATATCCGAGTTTTCCACGTTGGTACCGTAGGCGTAGCTTCCCCCATAGGTGAGGAAAATAATGTGTTTGCCGAGATGTGGGGCAGTCTTTAAAAAATTATACTCTGGCCGTTCAAGTAGATTCAATGTATTTTCCTCCATGATTTAAAGATGCTCCAATATATCCTCCAAAATTTCTTGCAGTCTTTTTTCTCCTTTAAAAGAGCATTTGACGACCAGACCGTTACTGCGGAAGAAATACGGATTTCCGTTCATTTGCTGAAGCACGCTGGCTAATCGTTGTTCTACAGGCAGTGAGCTATCAATATGGACATCCTTAATATCCACCAATGTTGATGGATCAATGTCTCGCACATCTATTTCCCGCATTTTCTTTAAGTGTTCTTCCAAAGTCATTCTGCATTTCTCCTATCGAATAAAGATGAGGCAATTATAGCAGAACTACACTTTCACCACAACAATCCCAGGATACTTTTGTCAAATCAATTCTATCCAGCATCTGATTCTATTATTGAAAACAGTTCCTCCTGCAGGACAAGGCAGTACTCCTCCAGAAGTCTGTCATCAATTGCATGTTGGATGATACCGTAGGGTGGAAAATGATAATTGCATTCAGACACAATGTAGATGTAAGCCATTGTGGAAAGATAGTCGCCCTTTTTAAATCCATCAAGAATGACATGTAAATACGGGCCGCTTTCCCGCTCGGCCTGGTCTAAAAGGAGATCCATGCTCCGTTTTGCATTACGGACTACCTTTGCGTGATCCCATGTTCCTTTTTCGACATCAATACCGGCAGCAAGTAGGGAGTCCAACAAATCCTCACGTCGTTCTTCCAGCATCGCTTTTAAGCCTAATTCTAAAATGCTTACTTTCACAAAAAATCGCCTGCTTTCTATTTATTTTGCGTTTTTTATAGAAACACGTCACCTATCTCTTCTTGGAGATAAATGACGTATTTTTACAAAATATAAAGGAAATCCAAAAGAAAAATGACAACTGTGCCGCTAAAGTCCTCGTCAGAGTATATGTTATCATTAGGTCAAAAGCCAGGCTGTACCAAAGCTCTGCTTCCCATATTTGATTGTAAAATTGAGCAGCTACGCCTTATTTTCAAATAGCTTGTCCCCTAAAAGTGTCCTTATGTCACAACGCCCCACGTCGTGGAGCCCAAATATCCCGGGGCGGTGGAGCGGTATGTGAACATGGGGGAGTGCTATGACAGGGGAGCGCTGTGGCCGTTGCGGCGGGAGATCATGGACTGCATGGCGGGGTACAAGGGCTGCTATCAGCGGGCCTACCGCTGTTTAGGGGCGGCGGCGGAGATCACGGAAGACCAGCGGGCGGCTCTGCTCACTGACGGGCTGGCCCAGAAGCTGGCCAAGCGGGCCCGGGGCATTCTCACCCGAGAGATCCCCCGGCGGAAGGGGGAGGCCCCCGGTCAGGTCAAGCAGCGCTTTCTGGGGGCGGTGACCCACCGGGGGCCGCTGTGTCTGTACGGAACCGCCCTGGCTCAGTGCGGGAGGGTCTACGAGCTCACCGACAGCTGCGGCCTGGCCCACGAGCTGCTGGTCCATCTGCTGGCCGGCGCGACGGCCAACGGCTATGACGTGGTGGCCTGTCCCGACCCCATGGCCCCTGACCGGCTGGCCCATCTGCTCATCCCCCAGCTGGGGCTGGCCTTTCTCAGCTCCGGCGGCGGATTTTCCCCAAAGCCATACCGCCGTATCCGCCTGGACGGAGCCGCCGAGACCGACGTCCTCCGCCGCAGCCGGCCCCGGCTCCGGTTCGCCAGGAAGGTCTCCGCCGCCCTGGTGGATGAGGCGGTGGACTCCCTGGCCCAGGCCAAGGCCATGCACGACGTTCTGGAGGGCATTTACAACCCCCACGTCAGCTTCGACCGGGTGGAGGAGATGGCCTGCGGCATCTGGGAGGAGCTGCAAACCTTTTCCCGGGAATAAAGCGTCGCGGAGGAGATCGGTTTCGTCTCCCCCGCGATTTTTCTGTTATTTCTCTGTGTTGATGAACATGCCCTGTTCCTGGGCCCAGCCCACCTCAAAGCCCAGGGCCGCGCCCAGGTCCCGGAGCTTGAAGTAGTTGCTGCCGTCGATCTTATAGACCTCGGCCTCCACCCGCTGGCCGTTGACGTAGATGGCGTCGTTGCTGGCCTGCGCCGTCTGGCTGGAGGAGGCCGCGCCGGCCAGCTCGGTGCCAGTCAGCTCATAGGGCTGGCCGGGGACAGCGGTGACCGACTGCTTCTCCGCGTCATAACCTACGTTGAACTGCTTGCCGGTGCCGTTGAGCACGGCGGCAAGGTCGCGGATTTTGAAATAATTGCTGTCGCCGATCTTGTAAACCGTGGGATTCTGCTCCACGCCGTTTACCGTCAGCTTGTCGTTGGTGGGGTCGGCCTGGACGGTCACGGCGGCTTTCCCTAATTTCAGCAGGGCGCACGCTCCTTCGCTGCCCTCAGCCCAGACAAGCCCGTCAGACGAGACCGCGCCAAACTGGTAGTAGTGACCATAGGGAACAACCTCATTCCCTTTTATGTCAAGCAATGCACATATCGATGTGCCGTCAGAAAAGTCACTGGCACGCATATAACCATCACGAACCCGCTTCACCAGATCATAATGTGTGTTCAGGGTCACTTCTTTTCCCTTAAAATTTGCCACCTTCCGGTCGCCGACACCGTTGACCCAAATTGACACAAGCCCGTCGCCATCGCTGGACAGTATCTCCAAAATCCTATAATTTCCGTCCGCAAATGAGAGGATTACATTTCCATCCACATCGACCACCTGATGGCGCTCCAGTTCATCGCTCCAATCCACAAGACAGCCGTTTTTATCAGCATAATACTGTCGCTTTGTAATTTCACTAGCTGTGCCGTTGGCGATATCTACAAGATAATAGCTCTCCTCATTCTCTCCGTCTTCTACATACGTATAAATCCGACCTTTGACAAGGCCTTTGTCCTCTGTGAATCTCATTTCTGTATACCTATAGTCAACAACCTGATTGCCTTGCTTGTCAAACACGCCCTTAAGCCCATCCTCATTCCCAGCGACAAAATACTCAGGACCGACTTTGCTCACATCCGCATACTCCCCAGGAATCTGTTCAATTCCATTTCCAGTAAAGCGGATCAGATGGTAAACATCATCCGCCACGGAACGAACTGCCGCAGTGTCTCCATAGGCAATTAAACTTGAATCATCGCCACAGACGATTGGTTCCAGAATTTGTGCCTCAAACAGCACCTGATAGGCCCCCTCCGCGGCGGCGGTCAGCACTGACGCGGGAAGCAGGGACAGGGCCATTAACAGGGACAGGGCCAAGGACAACGTTTTCTTTTTCATGCTGCTTTCTCCTCTCAAAATTTTTTCTCCCAACAGAAAGCCCGTTTGGGCGGGGACTGTTCCCCGCCCTGGGGCCTTCTGTTGGAAACACAAAGGCGGTATCGAGCTTAAAATCTCAACACCGCCTTGATATCAATCAATGCTTCGCACGGCCCATTACTCCGCATATTCCCGCTTGCCAAAAGAGCGCGGAACGGATATAATAAGCCTGTGGTGCAGTCTTGCAACTGCTGTGCTGAGTGGTCCTTTCACTCGTACAGGGCCGTAGGGCGCTGTCAACACCCTGCGGCCTGCCGCATTTATGTTTCCAAAAACTATTTTAGCGTATCACACACAGAAATGCAAGCATAATTTTGGCAAAACAAGCGGCGCGTGGGCCTCACGCGCCGTTTGTTTTAATATCTTCTATTTCCCCGGTAATTCCCCCGGCGGCTGGTCCGCGCGCCGGCCTTGGCGTGGGGGCGGCGGCGCTTGCGGAAGACCAGGAGCTGGAGCCCGGCCAGGAGAACCACCAGACCCCCGCAGGCCAGGGCCAGCTTGACGCCGGCGCTCTGGAAGAAGTCGAAAAACTGCTGTTTTTTATGGAGCAGGTCGGACCGCTCCACCGAGGTGACGGCCACCAGGTCCAGGGTGCCGTAGACCTCGTCCTCATAGTAAAGGGTCATGGTGCCCATCACCTGCCCCGCCTCCACGGGGGCCTCCACCTCGTCGGCGAAGCGGGTAATGCGGTATTCGATGTCGTCCACGTCCATGGACTTGGGCAGAGTGCGGGTGATGGAGCCCTGGGGCTTCAGGTTGACCTCGTCGGCCTGACGGGACATGGTGACCTTCACCTTGTCCACCGGCTCGTCCCCCTTGGTGATGGTCACCCGCTGGAAGTTGGAAAAGCCGTATTCCAAAAGGCGGCGGCTCTCCACGAACTGGCCCTGACGCAGCTGCTCATAGCCCGCCTCGTTCATGGGGCCGGAGCCCAGGATCACGGAGATCAGAAGCTCGTCCCCGTCCTCGGCGGCGGACACCAGACAGCGGCCCGCCTCGTCGGTGCTGCCCGTCTTGCCGCCCACGCACTTGTCATAGAGGTAGCCGCTGTACTTCCAGCTGGAGACCAGGCCGTTGGTGTTGTAGAACTCCCGCTCCCCGGACACGCCGGTGGCGGGGACCGTGTGCTTGGGCGCGGTGGTAATGGTCCTGAACAGGTCGTGCTCCAGGCAGGCCTGCATGGTGAGAGCCAGATCATAGGCGGTGGTGTAGTGCTCGTCCTGGTGCATCCCGTGGGTGTTGGCGTAGTGGGTGCCCTTGCAGCCCAGCTCGGCGGCCCGGCGGTTCATGTGTTCCACAAAGGCCTCAATAGAGCCGTCCACTGCCACCGCCAGCACGTTGGCCGCCTCGTTGGCCGAGGGGAGCATCAGACAGTACAGAAGCTCCTCCACGCTCAGCTGCTCCCCCACCTTGAGGCCGGCGGTGGAGAAATTGCCCGTCAGTCCCTGATAGGCGTCCCCCGGCACGGTGACCACCGTCTCCAGGGTCAGCTGGCCCGACTGGACCGCCTCCAGCACCAGAAGGCAGGTCATCAGCTTGGTGGTGCTGGCGGGGTAGGCCCGCTCGCCGGACTTCACGTCGTAGAGGATGTCGCCGTGGTTGGCGTCCAGGAGGATGGCGTGGGTGCAGAACAGGTCCAGGTCCTCCTGGGCGGCGGAAACCGGCAGGAGCAGGGACAGCACCATGGGAAGGACAAGCAGCACCGAAAGAAAACGATATTTTTTCATAGGAAAATCTCCATATGTATGTTATAATAATATTTGGTACGGTGTTCAGTGTATCGCACCGGGCCGCAAAAGGCAATAAAAAATTTCTTAATTTTATGAAAACTCCGCGTTTACCATTATAACAGGGCGGGAGCTGTTCCGCAAGGGGGCGCGAGGCATGGAAGAAAAAACCAAATACGCCGCCGTGGTGCTGGCTCTTTTGGCGGGCTTCGCCCTGTTCTGCGCCGGACGCTTCTCCGTCCAGCTCAGCGCCGCCCAGCCCTGGCAGGTAAACGCCGCCCAGGCCCCCGCCCCGGAGGAGGGGCAGTCCCCCGAGGCGTCTGAAGAGGCCGGCTCCTACCCTGAGAGCCTGCTCCCCGGTGAGGTCATCAACATCAACACGGCGGATGTCTACGACCTCCAGCGCCTGCCCGGCATCGGGGAGTCCCGGGCCCTGAGCATCATCGCCTGGCGGGAGGAAAACGGCTTTTTCCAGTCGGTGGACCAGCTGGAGGAGATCTACGGCATCGGCCCCAAAATTCTGGACGGACTGCGGGATTACGCGGCCGTCAAATAAAGCCCCCGGGGAAACTGAAAAACTCCCTCAGTCACCGCCTCCGGCGGCGGCAGCTCCCTCAGAGAGGGAGCCTATGGAACGATAATATACGGACAGGAGTAATAATATGGCGAAAATACTGGTAGTAGACGACGAGCAGGTGCTGGTCAAGGGCATCAAGTTCAACCTGGAGCACGAGGGCTATCAGGTGGAGGTGGGCTGTGACGGCGAGCAGGCGGTGGAGCTGGCCCGGGAGGGGGGCTTCGACCTGATCCTCCTGGATTTGATGATGCCCAAGATCGACGGCCTCCAGGCCTGTATGCGCATCCGGGAGTTCTCCAACGTCCCCGTCATTATGCTGACGGCCAAGGGGGAGGACGCGGACAAAATCATGGGCTTTGAGTGCGGGGCCGACGACTATATCACCAAGCCCTTTAACATCCTGGAGCTGAAGGCCCGGGTCCGGGCCCTTCTGCGCCGCTCCGGGGCCGCCGAGCAGATCAAGGGGGCCGCTATGCTGGAGGCCGGACACATCCGTCTGGACACCGCCGGCCGGGCCGCCTGGCGGGACGGGGTCTCCGTGGAGCTGACCGCCAAGGAATTCGACCTGATGGAGCTCCTCCTGCGCAACCCGGGCCGGGTGTACAGCCGGGAAAACCTCCTCAACGTGGTCTGGGGCTATGAGTACATCGGCGACTACCGCACCGTGGATGTTCACGTCCGCCGCCTGCGGGAGAAGCTGGAGCTGGACCCCGCCAACCCCGAGTATATCCGCACCAAATGGGGCGTTGGGTATTATCTGGCGAAGGTTTAAAAGCCTCGCGTAGGGGCGGATATCATCCGCCCGTCAGGTCCAGGCAATGTCCGGCGGGCGGATAATATCCGCCCCTACAGGGACGCCCCCCGCAGGCTCTGTAGGGCGGGACGACTCGGCCCGCCGTCCACGGAGAGCGGGTACCCTTGGAAGAACGGCACGCCGGGGTCGGCGCGCCCTAACACAGGAATGGATCATATCCGCCCCCGCACAAAGGAGGTGCCCGACACGAAAAACAAGGTCCCCTTTTTCGCCTCTCTTCAGGTGAAATACGCCATCAGCTACCTGGTCATCTTCGCCGTGGTGCTGGTGCTGATGAATACCTATCCGGTGCTGGCCTCCCAGGACCTGCTGTTCGCCTCCAAGCGGGACTCGCTGAAAAGCCAGACGGCGGTGATGGCCTCGGCGCTGATGGAGCTGGAATCTCTGTCCGCCGACCAGGTGGTCCGGGTGATGAACATGCTGGACAGCATGGGGCTCAAGCGCATTCTGGTCACCGACCCCTCGGGGCTGATCCTCTATGACAGCACCGCCCCCAGCCGGGACCCGGATTCCGGGGAGGACGCCCCTCCGGAGTTCCGCTACGCCCTGTACCGGGAGGTGGTCGCCGCCCTGCGGGGCAGCGACGTGTTTCACTCCCGGTACGCCGACCGGGTGTTCACCTCCACCGCCGCCATGCCCATCGTCTACCGGGGCATGGTCATCGGCTCCATTTACATTCTGGAGGTGGACCAGGCCCAGGGGCAGCTGCTGTACAGCCTCCAGCAAAATCTGCGCAGCATCTCCCTGGTCATCGCGGCGGTTACGCTGGTGATGTCCGCCCTCTTCTCCAAAATGCTCACCGCCCGCATCGCCGCCCTCCTCCGGGCCATCCGCATCGTGGGCGAGGGGGAGTACGGCCACCGCCTCCAGCCGGTGGGCCGGGACGAGCTGGCCCAGCTGGCCGGGGAATTCAACCAGCTCACCGACCGCCTCCAGACCACCGAGGAAATTCGCCGCCGCTTCGTCTCCGACGCCAGCCACGAGCTGAAAACCCCTCTGGCCTCCATCCGCCTGCTGGCCGACTCCATTTTGCAGACCGGGGAGATGGACCCGGAGATGGTCCGGGACTTTGTGGGGGACATCGGCTCCGAGGCCGAGCGGCTCACCCGCATCACCGAGCACCTTCTGGCCCTCACCCGGCTGGACAGCCTGCCCGCCGGACAGCAGGAGCCGGTGGACGCGGCCCAGGTGACCGGGCGGATCGCCGCCCTGCTCCAGCCGGTGGCCGACGCCGCGGGGGTCGCCATAGAGACCGACCTGCGGCCCGACTGCCTGATTCTGTGTACCGAGGACGACCTGTCTCAGGTCTGCTTCAACCTGATGGAAAACGCCATTAAGTATAATTTCGACGGGGGCAAAGTATTTGTCTCGGTGTTCCGGGACAAGGACCAGGTCCTCCTGGAGGTGGGGGACACCGGCGTGGGCATCCCGGAGGAGGACCTGCCCAAGGTGTTCAACCGCTTCTACCGGGTAGACAAGGCCCGGTCCCGGGCCGCGGGGGGCACCGGACTGGGGCTGTCCATCGTGCGGGACACAGTGCGCCGCCACGGCGGCTGGGTCACCGCCCGGCCCCGGAGCCCGGAGGGCAGCCTGTTCACCGTCGGCTTCCCCCGGTACCTCCCCGGGGAGAGAGGAAAGGGGGAGCCAGCATGAAAAAATATTGGTTCGTCCTGCTGCTTCTCCTGCTCACCGCCTGCGGGCAGCGGGAGGAGCCCGCCCCCACCGGCCCCGTCCTCTGGTTCTGCTCCGGCGGGGAGGAGCGCCACGGCCCCGCCCTGTCTCCCCAGCCCTACGAGGGGGAGGTGGAGCCCGAGGCCCTGCTGTCCGCCCTGCTGTCCGGTCCCACCCAGGAGGGGCTGACCTCCCCCTTCCCCCGGGGGGTGACCCTGCGCCAGTGGAGCTGGTCGGAGGATCAGCCCGGCGTGCTCCAGGTCAACCTGTCCGAGCAGTACGGCGCCCTCACCGATGTCTCCCTCACCCTGGCCGACTACGCCATCGTCCTCACCCTGTCACAGGCGGAGGGGGTGGAGGGGGTGGAGATTTCCACCGAGGGCCACAGCGCCAGCTACCGCAGCCACCAGCTCCTCACCGCCCAGGAGGCCGTCCTGTGGGACGGCCTGGCGGACGGGGTTTCGTAGGCTCCGAGGGAGGCTTTTCCCTGCGGGGGACGGCGCGCCGGGTCGTCGCGCCCTACGCGTGAGCCTCCCACAAACCTCTTGACAAATCGGGCGTTTCCCTGTAATCTAGGGTCTATTCCAACGGAAAGAAGGCATCTCCATGAGTGAGTATAAAATCAACACCAAATGCGTCCAGGGCGGCTACACCCCCAAGAACGGCCAGCCCCGGCAGATCCCCATTATTCAGTCTACCACCTTCAAATATAATACCAGCGAGGACATGGGCAAGCTCTTCGACCTGGAGGCCAGCGGCTACTTCTATACCCGCCTTCAGAACCCCACCAACGACATGGTAGCCGCCAAAATCTGCGACATGGAGGGCGGTACCGCCGCTATGCTCACCTCCTCCGGCCAGGCGGCCAATTTCTACGCCATTTTCAATATCGCCAACTGCGGCGACCACGTAGTGGCCTCCTCCACCATCTACGGGGGCACCTATAACCTCTTCCACGTCACCATGCGGAAGATGGGCGTCGAGTTCACATTTGTGGAGCCCGACTGCACTGACGAGGAGCTGGCCGCCGCCTTCCGGCCCAACACCAAGGCGGTCTTTGGCGAGACCATCGCCAACCCCGCCCTCACCGTGCTGGACATTGAGCGGTTCGCCAAGGCCGCCCACGCCCACGGGGTCCCTCTCATCATCGACAACACCTTCGCCACCCCGGTGAACTGCCGGCCCATCGAGTGGGGCTGCGACATCGTCACCCACTCCACCACCAAGTATATGGACGGCCACGGGGCCGGGGTGGGCGGCTGCATCGTGGACAGCGGCAGGTTTGACTGGATGGCCCACAGGGAAAAATTCCCCGGCCTGTGTACCCCCGACGCCAGCTACCACGGCATCACCTACGCCGAGAAATTCGGCCTGGGCGGGGCCTTCATCACCAAATGCACCGCCCAGCTCATGCGGGATTTTGGCTCCATCCAGTCCCCCCAGAACGCCTTTTTGCTGAACCTGGGCCTGGAGAGCCTTCACGTCCGTATGCCCCGGCACTGCGAAAACGCCCTGGCCGTGGCCAAGCTCCTGGCCGGACATGAGAAAATCAGCTTCGTCACCTATCCCGGCCTGGAGGGGGACAAGTACTACGACCTGGCCCGGAAGTATATGCCCAACGGCACCTGCGGCGTGGTGTCCTTCGGCTTCAAGGGGGGCCGGTCCGCCGCCGAGACCTTTATGAAGCACTTAAAGCTGGCCGCTGTGGAAACCCACGTGGCCGACGCCCGCACCTGCTGCCTCCACCCCGCCTCCGCCACCCACCGGCAGATGAACGACGGGGAGCTGGCCGCCGCCGGCATCACCCCCGATCTGGTCCGCTTCTCCTGCGGCATCGAGGACCAGGAGGACCTGATCGCCGACATCACCCAGGCCTTGGCCCAGGTATAATTATACGAGGTGACACCATGAAAAACGCTGGAACTGTATTGATGTACAACTGCTCGGGGGACAAATACTCCAAGCTGAAACAGATTTTCGCTATGCTCCGCCTGCGTATGCGGGTGGTGGAGCCCGAACGTTACCATGTTTCCCTGCTGGACCTGTCCCAGGGGAAGGGGGAGCCCGGCGAGGCCGCTGAGCCTCTGGGCGAGCCCATGCTGGTCTTCTGCTATATGAGCCAGGCCCTGCTGAACCAGGTGCTGGAGATTATCCGTCTGGCTAAAATTCCTCCCATCAACCTGAAAGCCATCCTCACCGAGGCCAACCAGGACTGGGACAGCAAGCAGCTCTATGAGGAGCTGCTGAAGGAGCGGGAGTCCATCGCCGCCCAGGAGGAGGAGAAAAAAGCCGAAGGGGAAAAAGCGTAAGAAGCGCAAAACCCTATGCAAACAGCATACTTGCAAACCCTTGGGAACCTTGCTATTATTTAAATAGCAAGGTTCCTATTTTCTCTTTTCAGGAAAAGAGGGCTCATAAAGAAAGGAAGGAAGGAATACAGTATGAAAAAAATCCTGTCTGCGGCGCTGACCCTGGCTATGACACTGTCACTGCTTCCCGCCGCCTTCGCGGCGGGAGGAACGGCCTACGCATCCACCCAGGCGGTGGAGGTGGACGGCAAAAAGGTGGAGTTCCAGATGTACGCCCTGAAGGACGCAAACGGCAACCCCACCAACTACGTCAAGCTCCGGGATGTGGCCCACGTGCTCAACGGGACCAAAGCCCAGTTCGCCGTGGGCTATGACGGCTCCATCTCTGTGACCACCGGAACCGCCTACACCGACGTGGGCGGCGAGATGTCCACCCCCTACTCCGGTGACCGGACTTACCGCGACGGCTCCGGGGCGGTGAAGGTGAACGGCCAGGCGGCCAGTCTGGAGTCCATCATCCTTACCGACGACGCCGGAGGCGACTACACCTATTTCAAGCTCCGTGACCTGGGCGCCGCTCTGGGCTTCACTGTGGACTGGGACGCGCGGCGGGGCGTGATTGTGGAGACTGGCGGGGCCAGCGCGGCGCAGTCCGCCGCCCGCACAATCACCACACTGGGGTACGGCTATTCTTACGACGCTGTCATTGACGAAAATTCCGTCCTCTGGGCCATAGATTTCCCCAACGAGGGCGGCTACATTAAAATGATGGAGAACGTGGTCAGCGTGTCCTGTGACCGCTGGAATATGCTCGCCCTGGACGCCAACGGCATCCTTTGGCAGTGGGGCTACTGCATGGGCGAGGGCGACTTCTACCGGCCGGAGCTGGTTATGGACCATGTCGCCTCCTTCGACGCGGGCCTCTGGAACGCTGTGGCTGTGAAAACCGACGGTACAGTATGGACGCTGGACCTTGAGACGAAAAAGCCTCTTCCGGTAACGGAACTGGAACACGCGGTCAGCGTCAGCTGCGGTGAAGATCACTTTGCCGCCATTCTGGAGGACGGCTCTCTGTGGCTGTGGGGCTCCAACCAGTTCGGACAGATCGGCAACAACGGCCAGGGGGACGGCATAGATGAGTTTGAGAATCTGGCTCAGAACAAGCCCGTCAAGGTTATGGATCATGTGGCCAGCGTCAGCTGCGGCATTTGTGCGACCGCGGCCCTCCAGACCGACGGTTCTCTGTGGACCTGGGGGTGGAACGAGTGGGGCCAGCTGGGCAATGGCTATCAGGGAAATGCCAGCTATGAGTATGAATGGGGAACAACGGTTTACCAAACGGTCCCGGTCAAGATTATGGACGACGTGGTCTGCGTCAGCATGAATTCGGACTGCTCGGTCACCTCCTGGGGCGGCGGACACGGCGCGGCGGTGAAACAGGACGGGACCCTCTGGTGCTGGGGCATGAACGGTCTGAACCAGCTGGGCAACGGCGGGGGCGGCAACCTGATTTATGACGACGGCCTGGAAAAATCCCTCTGTCAGACGACCCCAGTTCAGATCGCGGAAGGCGTCTGGGCCGCGGTCAGCGTCCAGGACTGCACCTGCGCCGTCAAACAGGACGGGACCGTGCTGCGGTTTGGTGAGACGCGTGAGACCCCGGAAGAGCTGAGCATCAAGGTCAAGCTGCCTTAACGTGTGATATTCCAGGAAAAGAAGGCCATTAATGGCAAAGCGGAGCCCCCGTCCGATGGACGGGGGCTTTTTCCGCAAAAAAATATGCGGATAGGCCTTGACAGCTTATCCTTATCATGGTAGAATAAAATGATTTTGTGTCCCTTTGAACCGGTGAGGGCACTTTCCATATTCATGGTGTCAGTCTACCACACCCCGGCGGAAATAACAAGAGAAAGCGTTGCAAAACAATCCACGCTCCCGCGTGTTCCGTTTTCTCTTCCTCCGCCGAAATTGTGCATTCTGACGGCAAATTATTCCCGCTCCCCGGAATTTCCCCCGTGAAAAATGCAGAACAACCGTCAATTCAGAAGAAAGCGAGTTGATTTTTCAGCATGGTCGTCAAGGACGTAATGTACGGCAAGACCCAGCGAAAGAGCTTTGCCCGCTACCAGGAGATCCTGGAGATGCCCAACCTGCTGGAGGTCCAGAAGACCTCCTATCAGTGGTTCCTGGACGTGGGCCTGAGAGAGGTCTTCAAGGACGTGGGCTCCATCGTGGACTACGGCGGCAACCTGGAGCTGTCCTTTGTGGACTTCTCCATGGACGAAAAGCCCAAGTACGACGTGGAGGAGTGCAAGGCCCGCGACGCCACCTACGCCGCCCCCATCAAGGTGAAGGTGCAGCTGCGCAACACCAACAGCAACAACAACCAGATCACCGAGCAGGAGATCTTTATGGGAGATTTCCCCATCATGACCAACTCGGGCACCTTCGTCATCAACGGGGCCGAGCGCGTCATTGTCTCCCAGATCGTCCGCTCCCCCGGTATGTACTACAGCCGGGAGGTGGACAAGGCGGACAACAAGACCTACGCCACCACCGTCATCCCCGGCCGGGGCGCCTGGCTGGAGTATGAGACCGACCTGAGCGACATCTTCTATGTCCGCATCGACAAGAACCGCAAGCTGCCCGTCACCTGCCTGATCCGGGCGCTGGGTCCCAAGACCGACGCGGAGATTCTGGAGCTGTTCGGCGAGGACGAGCGCATTTTGGCTACCCTGGAGAAGGACGCCTGCAAGACCTATGAGGAGGCCATGCTCGAGATCTACCGCAAGCTGCGCCCCGGCGAGCCCCCCACGCTGGACTCCGCCGAGACCCTCATCAACGCCACCTTCTTCGACCACCGGCGGTATGACCTGTCCACCGTGGGCCGGTATAAGTTCAACAAGAAGATGGCCCTGTGGACCCGGCTGTCCGGCCAGAAGCTGGCCCAGCCCATCGCCGACCCCCGCACCGGCGAGATCATCGCCGAGGCCGGCGAGGTCCTCACCCGGGAGCGGGCCCAGGAGCTGGACTCCCGGGGCGTCAACCGGGCGGTGGTGGACACCGATGGCCGGCAGGTAATCGTATTCTCCAACGACATGGTGGACAAGAAGGGCTTCATCGCCCTGACCGGCTTCGACCCCGCCGAGGCGGGCATTGACGAGATGGTCTCCTTCCCCGTGCTGTGCGCCCTGGCGGACCAGTACCAGGGAGACGAG
This sequence comes from Firmicutes bacterium ASF500, assembly GCA_000492175.2. Lineage (NCBI taxonomy): Bacteria > Bacillati > Bacillota > Firmicutes bacterium ASF500. The sequence goes on from CP097573.1 coordinate 3,100,683, forward strand.
CTGAAGGACGCCGTCCGCCGGAGTATCGAGGACCTGATTCCCAACCACATCACTGTCGCCGATATCATGGCCTCCATCAACTACCTCAACGGCCTGGCCTACAGCATCGGCACCCCCGACGACATCGACCATCTGGGCAACCGCCGCCTGCGCTGCGTGGGCGAGCTGATTCAGAACCAGTTCCGCATCGGCTTCAGCCGCATGGAGCGTGTCATTCGGGAGCGGATGACCACCCAGGATCTGGACGTGGTCACCCCCCAGAGCCTTATCAATATCCGGCCTGTCACCGCCGCCATTAAGGAGTTCTTCGGCTCCTCCCCCCTGTCTCAGTTCATGGACCAGACCAACCCCCTGGCCGAGCTGACCCACAAGCGCCGTCTGTCCGCCTTGGGCCCCGGCGGTCTGAGCCGTGACCGGGCCTCCTTCGACGTGCGCGATGTCCACTACAGCCACTATGGCCGTCTGTGCCCCATCGAGACCCCCGAAGGTCCCAACATCGGCCTGATCTCCTATCTGGCCTCCTACGCCCGGATCAACAAGTACGGCTTTATCGAGTCCCCCTACCGCAAGGTGGACAAGGAGACGGGCCGTCTCACCGACGAGATTCACTATATGACCGCCGACATGGAGGACGAGTTCACCATCGGCCAGGCCACCGAGCCGGTGGACGAAAATGGCTGTCTGGTCAACGAGCGCATCACCTGCCGCCACCGCAATGAGACCATCTCGGTGGACCGCAGCCGGGTGGACTACGTGGACGTGTCCCCCAAGATGATGGTGTCGGTGGCGACCGCCATGATCCCCTTCCTCCAGAACGACGACGCCAACCGCGCCCTAATGGGCGCCAACATGCAGCGTCAGGCCGTCCCCCTGCTCCGGCCCGAGGCCCCCGTGGTCGCCACCGGCCAGGAGCACAAGAACTGCATCGACTCCGAGGTGGCTATCCTGGCCGAGGGGCCGGGCACCGTCACCCGGGTCTCCGCCCGGTATATCACCGTGGCCTATGACAACGGGCGGACCAAAGAGTACCGCCTGACCAAGTACCTGCGCTCCAACCATACCACCTGCATCAACCAGCGGCCCATCGTCAACGCGGGTCAGCGGGTGGAGTTCCAGGACGTACTGGCCGACGGCCCCTCCACCGACAAGGGCGAGATCGCCCTGGGCCGGAACATCCTCATGGGCTTCATGACCTGGGAGGGCTATAACTACGAGGACGCCATCCTCCTCAACGAGCGGATGGTGAAGGACGACGTGTTCACCTCCATCCACATCGAGGAGTATGAGACCGAGGCCCGGGACACCAAGCTGGGCCCCGAGACCATCACCCGGGACATCCCCAACGTGGGCGAGGACGCCCTGAAGGACCTGGACGAGCACGGCATCATCCGGGTGGGCGCGGAAATTCGCGCCGGCGACTATCTGGTGGGCAAGGTCACCCCCAAGGGCGAGGCCGAGGCCACCGCCGAGGAGAAGCTGCTCCGGGCCATCTTTGGCGAGAAGGCCCGGGAGGTCCGCGACACCTCCTTGAAAGTACCCCACGGCGAGGCGGGCATCGTGGTGGACGTGAAGGTCTTTACCCGGGACAACGGCGACGAGCTGGGCCCCGGCGTCAACCAGACCGTCCGGGTCTATATCGCCCAGAAGCGGAAGATTTCCGTGGGCGACAAGATGGCCGGCCGCCACGGCAACAAGGGCGTGGTCTCCCGCATCCTGCCCCAGGAGGATATGCCCTTCCTCCCCGACGGCACCCCCCTGGACATCGTGCTGAACCCCCTGGGCGTGCCCTCCCGTATGAACATCGGCCAGGTGCTGGAGGTCCATCTGGGCTACGCCGCCAAGACTCTGGGCTGGAAGGTGGCTACCCCCATCTTTAACGGCGCCAGCGAGGCCGACATTCAGGAGTGCCTCAAGCTTGCCGGACTGGCCCGTGAGGTGGGCGTCAACGAGCCCCTCATCGGCAAGCCTCTCTACCTGGCCGACGAGGAGGGAGACGGCATACGTCCCCTCACCCCCGAGGAGACGGCTGACGACGCCCTGGTGGCCCAGTGGCAGCAGGAGCGTCGCCTGCGCCTCATCGACGGCAAAAACTGGCTCTACGACGGCCGGACCGGCAACCGCTTTGACAACCCGGTCACCGTGGGCTATGTCTACTTCCTCAAGCTCCACCATCTGGTGGACGACAAGATTCACGCCCGGGCCACCGGCCCCTACTCCCTGGTCACCCAGCAGCCCCTGGGCGGCAAGGCCCAGTTCGGCGGCCAGCGCTTCGGCGAGATGGAGGTGTGGGCCCTGGAGGCCTACGGCGCGGCCTACACCCTCCAGGAGATTTTGACCGTGAAATCCGACGACGTGACCGGCCGTGTGAAGACCTACGAGGCCATTGTCAAGGGCCTGAACGTGCCCAAGCCCGGCGTGCCCGAGTCCTTCAAGGTGCTCATTAAGGAGCTCCAGTCCCTGTGTCTGGACATGAAGGTGCTGGACAAGGACGGCGGCGAGATCGAGCTGAAGGACGACGAGGACGACGGCTATCAGCCCGTCCGGGACGACTACTACGACCGGGAAGAGGACTATGGCTATCAGGCCGGGGACGACTTCGCCTCCGCCGGCGGCTTCACCTTCAAGGGCGAGAGCGACGACGACGACCTGGCCGTGGGCCCGGCGGACGAGGAGCCGGACGACGCCATGTTCTCGTCGGAAGACGACTATAACTAAAGGGAGGAGATGGAAACATGAGCTATGCTGAGTTTGACGCGATCCGTATTGGGATCGCCTCCCCCGAGCAGATCCGAGAGTGGTCCTTCGGCGAGGTGAAGCGCCCGGAAACCATCAACTACCGCACCCTCAAGCCCGAGAAGGACGGCCTGTTCTGCGAGAAGATTTTTGGCCCCACCAAGGACTGGGAGTGCAACTGCGGCAAGTATAAGAAAATCCGCTACAAGGGCAAGGTGTGCGACCGCTGCGGCGTGGAGATCACCAAGGCCAAGGTCCGCCGGGAGCGGATGGGCCACATCGAGCTGGCCGCCCCTGTGTCCCACATCTGGTACTTCAAGGGCATCCCCTCCCGGATGGGCCTGCTTCTGGACATCAGCCCCCGCATCCTGGAGAAGGTGCTGTACTTCGCCGCCTATATTGTGATCGACCCCGGCTTCTCCCCCCTGTCCAAGAATCAGATTCTCTCCGAAAAGGAGTACCGCGACATGCGGGAGAAGTATGAGGACGACTTCGACGCCGGCATGGGCGCCGAGGCGGTGAAAAAGCTCCTCCAGCAGATCGACCTGGACGCGCTGTCCGAGCAGCTGCGCAAGGAGCTGAAGGACGCCTCCGGCCAGAAGAAGGTAAAGATCATCAAGCGGCTGGAAGTGGTGGACGCCTTCCGGGTGTCGGGCAACAAGCCCGAGTGGATGATTATCGACGTGCTGCCGGTAATCCCCCCCGAGATTCGCCCCATGGTCCCCCTGGACGGCGGACGGTACGCCTCCTCCGACCTGAACGACCTGTACCGCCGGGTCATCAACCGGAACAACCGCCTCAAGCGGCTGATTCAGCTCAACGCCCCCGACATCATCGTCCGCAACGAGAAGCGGATGCTTCAGGAGGCGGTGGACGCCCTCATTGACAACGGCCGCCGGGGCCGGGCGGTCACCGGAGCCAATAACCGGGCCTTGAAATCCCTGTCCGACATGCTCAAGGGCAAGCAGGGCCGCTTCCGTCAGAACCTGCTGGGCAAGCGTGTGGACTACTCCGGCCGTTCGGTCATCGTGGTGGGCCCCTCCCTGAAAATCTATCAGTGCGGCCTGCCCAAGGAGATGGCCATTGAGCTGTTCCGCCCCTTCGTCATGAAGAAGCTGGTGGACGACGGCCTGGCTAACAACATCAAGGCCGCCAAGAAGATGGTGGAGAAGGGCGAGGCCGCCGTGTGGGACGCCCTGGAGTTCGTTATCAAGGACCACCCCGTTATGCTGAACCGCGCCCCCACTCTGCACCGTCTGGGCATCCAGGCCTTTGAGCCCGTCCTGGTGGAGGGCCGGGCCATCAAGCTCCACCCCCTGGTGTGTACCGCTTTCAACGCCGACTTTGACGGCGACCAGATGGCCGTCCACGTCCCCCTGTCCGCCGAGGCCCAGACCGAGGCCCGGGTGCTGATGCTGTCGGCCAACAACCTCCTCCGTCCCCAGGACGGCGGACCGGTCACCATCCCCTCTCAGGATATGATCCTGGGCGCTTACTACCTGACCTACACCCGGGACGAGGGCAGCGTCAACCACGCCTTCGCCGACAAGGACGAGGCCATGCTGGCCTACGACGCCGGGGTGATCACCCTCCACACCCCCATTCAGGTCCGGATGTTCCGGGAGGTGGACGGCGAGATGCGGCACAAGCTGGTCACCACCACGGTGGGCCGCATGATCTACAACGAGGCCATCCCCCAGGACCTGGGCTTCGTGGACCGCACCGACCCGGAGACCATGTTTGATCTGGAGGTCAACGAGGTTGTGGGCAAGAAGATGCTGGGCAAGATCATCGACAAGTGCATCACCCGCCACGGCTTCACCACCTCCGCCGGTATGCTGGACGCCATCAAGGACCTGGGCTACCACTACTCCACTGTGGGATCCCTCACCGTCGCCATCGCCGACATGACCGTGCCCTCCAAGAAGTATGAGCTGATCGGCGAGACTGAGAAGGAGATCGTCCGCATCGACAAGCAGTACCGCCGGGGTCTCATCACCAACGAGGAGCGGTACCGCCTCACCGTCTCGGCCTGGGAAAAGACCACCAAGGACGTTACCGACGCCCTCCAGGCCTCCATGGACAAGTACAACCCCATCTTTATGATGGCCGACTCGGGTGCCCGTGGTTCTATGGCTCAGATCCGTCAGCTGGCCGGTATGCGCGGCCTGATGGCCGACACCGCCGGACGTACCATCGAGATTCCCATCAAGGCCAACTTCCGCGAGGGCCTGTCCGTGCTGGAGTACTTCATCTCCTCCAGAGGCGCCCGAAAGGGCATGGCCGACACCGCCCTGCGTACCGCCGACTCGGGCTACCTGACCCGCCGTCTGGTGGACGTGTCCCAGCAGGTCATCATCCGGGAGGAGGACTGCGGCACCGCCGACGGCATCCTAGTCAGCGAGATCGAGGAGCACGGCCAGGTCATTGAGACCTTTGCCGAGCGCATCCATGGCCGCTATCCCACCGATGACATTGTGGACCCCCAGACCGGCGAGGTGCTCTTCACCAGAGACTCCATGCTCCGCAAGGACGACGCCAAGAAGCTGGAGGACCACGGCCTGAAACAGGTCAAGATCCGTTCCGTCCTCACCTGCCGGGCCCGCTCCGGCGTGTGCGCCCGGTGCTATGGCATCAACCTGGCTATCGGTGAGCCTGTGGGCGCCGGTGAGGCGGTGGGCATCATCGCCGCCCAGTCCATCGGCGAGCCGGGCACCCAGCTGACCATGCGTACCTTCCACACCGGCGGCGTGGCCGGCGGCGACATCACCCAGGGTCTTCCCCGTGTTGAGGAGCTGTTCGAGGCCCGTAAGCCCAAGAAGATGGCCCAGCTGGCCGAGATCTCCGGCCACGTCTCCATTGAGGAGACCAAGCGCAACGTCATGTGCAACGTCACCATTACCGCCGACGACGGCGAGGTAGTCACCTACGCCCTGCCCTACTCCTCCGGCATCAAGGTCAAGGAGGGCGACCGGGTGGAGAAGGGCGTTGAGCTCACCGAGGGCGTGCTCTCTCCCCACGAGGTACTGCGCATCCGGGGTCTGCCCGCCTGCCACAACTATCTGATTTCCGAGGTTCAGAAGCCCTACCGCCAGCAGGGCGTTGACATCAACGACAAGCATATCGAGGTCATTGTCAGCCAGATGCTCCGCAAGGTGCGGGTGGACGAGGCCGGCGACTCCGACCTCCTCTCCGGCGCTACGGTAGATATCGTGGAGTTCCGGGACGCCGAGGCCGCCGTCCGGGCCCGGATCGCCGCCGGGGAGAAGAACGAGATGGGCGAGGACCTGGTCCTGCCCACCTACACCCAGCTCCTCATGGGCATCACCAAGGCCTCTCTGGCTACCGAATCCTTCCTGTCCGCCGCCTCCTTCCAGGAGACCACCAAGGTCCTCACCGAGGCCGCCATCAAGGGCAAGGTGGACCGCCTCCAGGGCCTGAAGGAGAACGTCATCATCGGTAAGCTGATCCCCGCCGGCTCCGGCCTGGCTCAGTACCGCCAGGAGGACGTGATCGACGACGAGGGCAACCTGGTCGCCCAGGCCCGCCGCCGCCCCGACCGGGACGTGGACTTCAACAGCGAGGACGATGAGGACGAGGAGACCAACGGCGAGCCCGGCGACGAGCCCGCCCTGGACGACCTCCTTGCCGACGCTGAGTTCGGCGCGCTCTCCCTGGAGCCCAAGGCATAATAAAAAGCAGCCGCGTGACGCCTCAAACGTCACGCGGCTTGCTTTTTATCTCTTGGGCTGGCGGTAGGTGGGACTCCCTCAGTCAGACTGCGGCTGACAGCTCCCTCGGAGAGGGAGCCATAGAGAAACCGGGACCACGGGCGCTGCCCGTGGTCCCGGTCGATTTATTTTACCGCTTCTGGAAGAAGGCCACGGCGATGGCTCCCGGGCCCACGTGGGTGCCGATGGTGCCGCCCACCGTGCCGATGGGCAGGGCGTCCACACTGCCCTCCCAGAGCTTGGCGCTGTCCTGGATATACTTCTGGAGCAGGCCGTCGTCCAGGCCGGCGTAGCCCAGCTTGTAAGGCCGGGTGAAGTCCACGCCGCCGGTTTTTTGGATCTCCTGGACCAGGAGGTTGTTGCCGTTCTTGGAACCCCGGGCCTTGCCCAGGACCACCACCTCGCCCTCCCGGACGGCCACCACCGGCTTGATGGACAGCAGTCCGCCCACCAGGGCCACGGAGGCGGAGACACGTCCGCCCCGTTTGAGGTACTCCAGGGTGTCCAGCAGGGCCACCAGGCGGATGTCCTCCTTCTCCCTGTCCAGCTGGGCGGCGATGGCGGAGGCCTCCAGGCCCTCGTCCACCAGCTGGAGGGCCCGCTCTACCAGGACGCGCTCGCCGATGGTGGCGTTCTCGCTGTCCACCACAAAGACCTTTCCGGGGAACTCCCCGGCGGCCATGCAGGCGCTCTGATAGGTGCCCGACAGCTTGGAGGACAGCACCACGGCGACCACCGTCTCCCCGGCCTCCACGGCCTGGGAAAAGGCCTCCTCAAACTGAGCGGGGGAAATCTGACTGGTGGTGGGCAGGTCCTCCCCCTCGATGAGCTTTTCATAGAACTGCCTGTGGTTCAGATTGACGCCATCCTGAAACTCCTCCGTTCCGAAGGTGACGGTCATGGGGAGGACCGTCACCTCAGCCCGGTAGGGTGGTGTGAGGTCAGAGGCGGAGTCGGTAATGATCCGTACCTTCATGGCCCCGTTCAACCCAGGACCACCAGCAGGTCGTCGGTGTTGACGGCGGTGCCCACGGTGGCGGCCACCGACTTGACGGTGCCGTCAGCGGGAGCGGAGACCTCGATCTCCATCTTCATGGCCTCCAGGACCACCAGCACGTCGCCGGCCTTCACGGCCTGGCCGGGCTTGCACTCCACCTTGAAGATGTTGCCGGGCATGGGGCTCTTCACGGCGGTCTCACCGGCGGCGGGGGCAGGAGCCGCTGCGGGTGCGGGGGCCGCAGCGGGAGCCGGAGCGGCCACAGGTGCGGGCGCGGCCACAGCCACGGGAGCCGGGGCGGCGGCGGGAGCGGGGCCGTCAGCGGCGGCGACAGACACCGCGTAGGCCTTGCCGTCGATGGTGATGGTGTAGGTGCCGGGACAGGTGTCCCGGGAGCCCATCACCAGATGGGGAGGCTGATAGCTGGCCGCGAAGGGCTGAATGGGCCGGGCGTTGACCCCGTTGGACAGGGAGGCGGGGATGTTGGTGTAGTACACATGTCCCTGCCACGCGGGCACGGGGGGCAGGTCGGACTCCTTCTTGGCGGCGGGGGCGGCGGCAGGCTTGGCGGGGTCGGCCTTCTTGGGGAAGCCGGCCTCCCGGTCCTTGAAGAAGGCCATAGCCACCTGGGGGAAGGCGATATAGCTCAGCACATCCTCGTCGCACTTGGCGGTGGCGCCCAGCTCCTTCTTGGTCTTTTCAAACTCGGGCTCCAGAGAGTCGGCAAAGCGGCCCTCCACCACGGGGGTGCTGCCCAAGATCTTCTTCTGAATGGAGGGGTCGATGGGGGCGGGGGTGCGGCCATACTCGCCCCGGCAGTAGGCCTTGATCTCCTTGCCCACCACCTTGTAGCGCTCGCCGGCCAGCACGTTCTGGACGGCCTGAGAGCCCACCATCTGGCTGGTGGGGGTGACCAGGGGAGGATAGCCCAGGTCGGCCCGGACCTTGGGGGTCTCGGCCAGAGCCTGGTCCAGCTTGTCGATGGCGTTCATCATCTTCAGCTGAGAGATCAGGTTGGACAGCATGCCGCCGGGAATCTGATAGTTGAGGCACTGGGTATCGGTGGCCATGGAGATGGGGTCCAGGGTGCCGTCCTTGATGAAGTCGGCCCGGACGCCCTTGAAGAAGTCGGCCATCTGAATGAGCACCTTGTCGTCCAGGTCCACCTGATAGCCCAGGGAGCGCAGGGCGTAGGCCAGCGTCTCGGTGGCGGGCTGGGCGGTGCCGCCGGACATGGGGGAGATGGCGGTGTCGATGACGTCGGCGCCCGCCTCCACGCCCTTGAGGCAGGTCATGAAGGCCAGGCCGGTGGTGCAGTGGGTGTGGATGACCAGGGGCAGCTCGGGCACGGCGTCCTTGATGGCGGACACCAGATCATAGGACTCCTTGGGGCCCATGATACCGGCCATATCCTTGATGCAGATGGACTTCACACCCATCTGCTTCAGCTCCTTGACCATCTGGACGTTCTTCTCCAGGGTATGGACGGGGCTGGTGGTGAAGCAGATGGTGCCCGAGGCGTGGCCGCCCCGCTTGACGGTCTCCTCGATGGCTACCTGAAGGTTGCGGGCGTCGTTCAGGGCATCGAAGATGCGGATGATGTCGATGCCGTTCTTAATGGAGTGCTCCACGAACTTGCGCACCACGTCGTCGGGGTAGTGCTTATAGCCCAGGATGTTCTGGCCGCGCAGCAGCATCTGCAGCTTGGTATTGGGCATCTTGGCCCGGATCTTCCGCAGCCGCTCCCAGGGGTCCTCCTGGAGATAGCGCAGGCAGACGTCGAAGGTGGCGCCGCCCCACACCTCGGCGGAGTAGTAGCCGGCCTTATCCATGGTCTCCAGGATGGGCTCGAACTTGCTGTAGGGCAGGCGGGTGGCGATCAGGGACTGGTTGGCGTCGCGCAGGACGGTTTCGGTAAAGCCTACTTTTCTGGTCTTGCTCATAATGTTTCAACCTCCATAATGCTCCCCGGAGCAAATGTCGGGGGGAATTTGCCACATGGGGCGGACGTTTTAGTCGCTCGCCCTATATTCTAGTATAATCTCCCACAGAAAGCAAGCCCTACCACGGAATTATCCCAGCTTTTTTTCTCGGAGCCCCCCGGACATAAAAACACCGCGGCAGTCGTGAGCGTCTGCCGCAGTGTCAGTCTCTTTCATTGCCAGCGTTCCGCTGGACCGTCAGGGCCCTCAACGGTCGCTGCCAGCGTCGTCTTCGCTGGAATGATAGGCCTCGTAGTTGAAAATCAGGTCGTCAATGTCCACATCGCCGCGGACCTTGGACCAAATCGTATTCACTTCCCATTTCGGCATTGTCATAGCTGCCGCCTCCTTTCGTGTTTCATTGAAAATAGGTATAAAAATACCACCGTCTGCTATGCAAACGATGGAGAAAAAGACGCTGTAACCGGGCCCTTCCGGACCAAATAACCGCACGTATCTACTCCATTCGCTTGCAGGCAAAGAACTCTCCCTGTGTGAAACCATATCGCTGCATCTTTGCCCACCTCTTTCCTGAATACCGGAATATTCCCGCCAGAGCATGCCGCAAGAACACACTCTTTCGGTGTCTATAATAATAAACCTACTTTCCTACTTTGTCAAGAGGAAATTCTTGTTTTTTTATGGCATCTTAACAAAGGAATGGGCCGCCGCCCATTTATTTCTTGACTTTCCATCCATTTTCGACTATAAATGATGGTAGTGCTTGGAAAAGGAGTGTAAACAATGAAGAAAAAAGGTTCCTTTCACATCACCGCGGCGATTTTTGCCGGGCTGGTCCTGGGCGTCGTCTTCGGACTGCTCATGCCGGGGCGGTATGAGTTCCTGCTGCCGGTGGTGGAGCTGATTACCAGTCTGTACATGAACGCCCTGCGGATGATGATCTACCCCCTGGTGTTCTGCTCGCTGATCGTGGGTGTCCAGGGGATTGGAAGCGTCTCGGCCACCGGCCGGGTGGGGGGACAGGCGGTGCTGTACTTCACCGGCACCACCCTCTTCGCCAGCCTGCTGGGCCTGTTCCTGCCCAAGGCCCTGGGGCTGGGCAGGGGCGTGACCATCGAAATGGTGGAAAGCAATGTGGAGGCCACCCAGTTCACCAGCCTGATGGACACGGTGAAGGGACTGATCCCCGCCAACCCCATCGCCTCCTTCGCCAACGGCGATATGCTTCAGGTGCTGGTCTTCGCCATCATCGTGGGCACCGCCTGTCTGTCCCTGGGCAAAAAGGCCGAGCCCTTTGTCAGGGTGGCCGAGGCCGTCAATGATATCTCGGTCAAGATCGTCTCCGTGGTCATGTACTTCACCCCCATCGGCGTGTTCTGCTCCATTGCCGGGGTGATCTACGCCAACGGGACCAACACTATCCTGGCTCTGGGGGCGGTGCTCTTCGCCCTGTACCTGACCATGTTCCTCTATGCCCTCATCGTCTACGGAGGCATGGTCAAGGTGGTGGGCAAATGCGGCGTCCGGCGGTTCTTCTCCGCCATCATGCCCGCCGCCCTCAACGCCTTCGGCACCTGCTCCAGCTCCGCCACCCTGCCCATCAGCAAGCGGTGCGCCGACGAGCTGGGGGTCCCCAACGAGATCTCCTCTCTGGCCCTGCCCCTGGGGGCCACCATCAACATGGACGCGGTGTCTGTGCTGATGTCCTTTATGATCGTCTTCTTCGCCAACGCCTGCGGGGTGGAGGTCAGCTTCGGTATGATGGCCATTGTGCTGCTCAGCAACACCCTGCTCAGCATCGGCACCCCCGGCGTCCCCGGCGGGGCTATCTCCTCCTTCGCCGCCCTGTCCGCCATCGCCGGCCTGCCCGCCGGTATCATGGGGGTGTACATCAGCATCAATACCCTGTGCGACATGGGCGCCACTTGCTGCAACGTCCTGGGCGACCTGGCCTGCTCGGTGGCGATGAAGGAAACCTGTAAGCTGGACCGGAGGTGATTGCTTTCCCTGCCTCGGGCCCAAAAGTTTTCCTTGCCGTTTGGCGCAGAATCAGCTATAATAAAATGTCACAATTTATCAAGCCTACATTTTATAGGAGGAATGCAGCATGTCCAAATACGCTGGCACCCAGACCGAGAAGAACCTGGCCGCCGCCTTTGCCGGTGAGTCCCAGGCCCGGAACAAATACACCTATTTCGCCTCCAAGGCCAAGAAGGAGGGGTTTGAGCAGATCGCCGCCCTGTTCCTCAAGACCGCCGACAACGAGAAGGAGCACGCCAAGCTGTGGTTCAAGGAGCTGGAGGGCATCGGCACCACCGCCGAGAACCTGGCCGCCGCCGCCGAGGGTGAGAACTACGAGTGGACCGATATGTACGAGGGCTTCGCCCGGACCGCCGAGGAGGAGGGCTTCCCCGAGCTGGCCGCCAAGTTCCGCCTGGTGGCCGCCATCGAGAAGCGCCACGAGGAGCGGTACCGCGCCCTGCTGAGGAATGTGGAGGCCCAGGAGGTCTTTCAAAAGAGCGAGGTCAAGGTGTGGGAGTGCCGCAACTGCGGACACATCGTGGTGGGCACCCAGGCCCCGGAGGTCTGCCCCACCTGCAACCACCCTCAGTCCTACTTCGAAATCACCGCGGAGAACTATTGAGCCGCCGTTCCCCTTAGCGTATAAACCCGCCGGAGGTCCTGAGAGGGCCTCCGGCGGGTCTTTTTCAGTCCGCGAACAGGGGGGTGGACAGATACCGGTCCCCGGTGTCGGGCAGAAGGACCACAATGGTCCTGCCCGCATGCTCAGGCCGCTTGGCCAGCTCGATGGCCCCGTGGAGAGCCGCGCCGGAGGAGATGCCCACCAGAATGCCCTCCTTCCGCCCCGCCAGCCGTCCGGCGGCAAAGGCGTCCTCGCTGGATACGGTGAGGACCTCGTCATAGACGGAGGTGTCCAGCACCTCGGGGATGAAGCCCGCGCCGATTCCCTGGATCTTGTGGGCTCCGGCCCGGCCCTCGCTGAGCACAGGGGAGTCCTTGGGCTCCACCGCGACCACCCTCAGCGCCGGGTTGCGCTCCTTCAAATACTGGCCCGCGCCGGTGATGGTCCCGCCGGTGCCCACGCCCGCGACGAAGATATCCATCTGACCGCCGGTGTCCTCCCAGATCTCCGGGCCGGTGCCGGTCCGGTGGGCGGCGGGGTTGGCGGGGTTGACGAACTGGCCGGGGATAAAGCTGTCCGGTATCTCCCGGGCCAGCTCCTCCGCCTTGGCGATGGCCCCCGTCATGCCCTTGGCCCCCTCGGTGAGGACCAGCTCCGCGCCGTAGGCCTTCATCAGCAGACGGCGTTCCATGCTCATGGTCTCCGGCATGGTGATGATGATGCGGTAGCCCTTGGCCGCCGCCACCGAGGCCAGACCAATCCCCGTGTTGCCCGAGGTGGGCTCAATAATCACCGACCCCGGCCTCAGCTTACCGCTGGCCTCAGCCTCGTCGATCATTGTTTTGGCGATGCGGTCCTTCGCCGACCCGCCCGGATTGAAATACTCCAGCTTCGCCAGGATGCGGGCGTTCAGCCCCAGCGCTTCCCGGACCCGGACCAGCTCCAGCAGCGGCGTGCCGCCAATCAGCTGACTGACAGATGTGTAGATTTTTGGCATTACAACACCCTCCCTTTCTCGGGGCAATTATACCTCTGATATACCTACCTTGTCAATGGGATAACTATGTTGGGGCAGGGGAATCAATGTTGCGTCTGTAGGGCGCGACGACCCCGGCGCGCCGTCCACGGAGAGCGGGCGCCTTCAGGGGGACGGCGCGCCGGGTCGTCGCGCCCTACAAAGAGCCGGCGTTGGGTGTAGGGCAGGCTCTATCAAGACAGATGAAGCTATGTAGGGGCGGCTATCAGCCGCCCGTTCCACGGAGGAGCCGGAACCCCGGGAAAAGCGGGCGGATAATATCCGCCCCTACATAAAAGCCTGGGAAAAGGATTCTCCTGCCATGGTTCCGCCCGGAGCCGCAGCCCGCAATCTGGAAATAAAGGCCACCGCATAGAAAAATTGTTAAGTAGAATGGGAGACAGTCTAAATCTTCATGGGGTATTTGTGAAAAAAGCTTGAAAAAAGGCGAATCCTCCTCTATACTAAAAAGACATCTACTTTGAAGGAGGACCCGTAACGCTATGGCAAATGGAATTTCCATGGAGCGGGTGGAGGAGATCATCGACGGCTATGACTGTCAGGTCCACCACCTCATCGCCATCATGCAGGACATTCAGACGGAGTATAAATACCTCAGTCCGGCTGTCCTGGAGCGCATCGCCCAGAAGCTGAACATTGGGGTAGCCAAGGTCTACAGCGTGGCTACCTTCTATGAGAACTTCTCCCTGGAGGCCAAGGGCAAGTACATCATCAAGGTGTGCGACGGCACGGCCTGCCACGTCCGCAAGTCCCAGCCTATTTTCAACGCCATCAAGGAGTATCTGGAGCTGGAGGGCAAGCAGAAGACCTCCGCCGACGGGCTGTTCACCCTGGAGACGGTGGCCTGCCTGGGGGCCTGCGGCCTGGCCCCGGTGGTCACGGTCAACGACCAGGTCCACTCTAAGATGAGCCCGGAGCTGGCCATCGACCTGCTGGAGAACCTGAGAAAGGAGGACGCCGCCAATGCCTGAGATGAACCGTGAACGTTTGGAGGTCCGCCGGGTGAAGGCCAAGCGGGCTCTGTCCTATCAGAAGCGGCAGATTCTGCTGTGCGCCGGCACCGGCTGCATCGCCGGCGGCTCGCTGAAGCTGTACGACTACTTTAAGGAGGAGTGCGCCCGTCGGGGGCTGGACGTCTACGTGGGCCTCACCCAGGAGAGCGAGACCGAGGATGTCACCGAACCCAAGGGGGACGGCGTTTACCTGAAGAAGAGCGGCTGTCACGGCTTCTGCGAGATGGGCCCCCTGGTCCAGATTGAGCCGGAGGGCATCCTCTATACCCATGTCCAGCTGGAGGACTGCGACGAGATCATCGAAAAGACCATCATGAAGGGCGAGGTGGTGGAGCGCCTGCTCTACGAACTGGACGGAGTGCGCTACCCCAAGCACAGCGACATCCCCTTCTACCACCGTCAGCACCGCATCGTGCTGGAGAACTGCGGCACCACCGACGCCGAGGATATCGACGAGTATCTGGCCAAGGACGGCTACGCGGCCTTCGAGAAGGCCCTCTTCGAGATGACCGACGAGGCCATCTGCAAGGAGATCATGGACTCCGGCCTCCGTGGCCGGGGGGGCGGCGGCTTCCCCGCCGGACGGAAGTGGGACAGCGTGCGCAAGCAGCCCAAGGGCAAGAAGTACGTGGTGTGCAACGGCGACGAGGGCGACCCCGGCGCCTTTATGGACCGCTCTATTATGGAGGGCAACCCCCACTCCATCATTGAGGGGATGCTCATCGCCGCCGTCGCCGCCGGAAGTGACGAGGGCTATATCTACGTCCGCGCCGAGTACCCCCTGGCGGTCAACCGGCTGAAAACCGCCATCGCCAAGGCGGAGGAGATGAACCTGCTGGGCGACCACATCCTGGGCACCGGCTTCTCCTTCCACCTCCACGTCAACCGTGGCGCGGGGGCCTTCGTCTGCGGCGAGGGCTCCGCCCTCACCGCCTCCATCGAGGGCAACCGGGGTATGCCCCGCGTGAAGCCGCCCCGTACGGTGGAGCACGGCCTGTGGGCTCAGCCCACCGTGCTGAACAACGTGGAGACCTTCTCCGCCGTCCCCCTGATTATCCGCAAGGGAGCCCCCTGGTTCAAGTCCATCGGCACGGAGAAGTCCCCGGGCACCAAGGCTTTCGCCCTGACGGGCAACGTGGTAAACACCGGCCTTATCGAGGTCCCCATGGGGGCCACCCTGCGGGAGATCATCTTCGACATCGGCGGCGGTATCAAGGACGGCAAAAAGTTCAAGGCCGTTCAGATCGGCGGACCCTCCGGCGGCTGTCTCACCGAGGAGCACCTGGACATGCCCCTGGACTTCGACTCCCTGAAAAAGCTGGGGGCCATGATCGGCTCCGGCGGTCTGGTGGTCATGGACGAGGACACCTGCATGGTGGAGGTAGCCCGGTTCTTCATGAATTTCACCCAGAATGAGTCCTGCGGCAAGTGCGTCCCCTGCCGGGAGGGCACCCGCCGGATGCTGGAAATTCTCACCCGCATCGTCAACAACGAGGGCTCTCTGGAGGACCTGGACCTCCTGGAGGAGCTGTCCGCCACCATCAGCGAGACCGCCCTGTGCGGCCTGGGCCAGTCCGCCTGCAAGCCCGTCCAGAGCACCCTGAAATATTTCCGGGACGAGTATCTGGCCCATGTGGTGGACAAGCACTGTCCCCACTGCAACGGCCGCAAGAAGGTCCTGCAAATTGACCCGGTGCTGTGTAAGGGCTGCGGCAAGTGCATGAAGCAGTGTCCCATGGAGGCCATCACCGGACAGATCCGGATGCCCCATGTCATCGACACAGAGAAGTGTATCAAGTGCGGCGCGTGCTGGGGCTGCTGTCCCTTCGGCGCGATTCGGGAGGAGTGAGCGGTATGGCAAAGGGAATTATGTACATCGACGGACTGCGCGTCCCCTTCGACGGGGAGCCCAACGTCCTGTCCGTCATTCGGAAAGCGGGCATCGAGATGCCCACCTTCTGCTACTACTCCGACCTGTCGGTCTACGGCGCGTGCCGGATGTGCGTGGTGGAGGACGAGCGGGGGAAGATCGAGACCTCCTGCTCCATGCAGCCCCGGGACGGCCTGTCCATCCGCACCAACACCGCCCGCCTGCTCAAGCACCGGCGGATGATTCTGGAGCTGATGCTGGCCTCTCACAACTGCTCCTGCACCACCTGTCAGAAGAGCGGCGACTGCCATCTCCAGGACCTGGCGGTCCAGTTCGGCATCCACACCGTCCGCTTCGGGGACAACCGGGAGTGCGGAGCCTTTGACGACTCCAGCCCCGCCATCGTCCGGGACCCCACCAAGTGCATCCTCTGCGGCGACTGCGTCCGCGTGTGCAGCGAGAACATCGGCATGAACATCATCGACTTCGCCCACCGGGGCTATAACATGCAGGTGACCCCCGCCTTTGGCCGGAACCTGTCCGAGACCAAGTGCATCAGCTGCGGCCAGTGCTCCGCCGTCTGCCCCACCGGCGCCATCACCGTCTACAACCAGATCGGCCCCGCCTGGCGGGCCATCCACGACCCCCAAAAGCGGGTGGTGGTCCAGATCGCCCCCGCCGTCCGGGTGGCGGTTGGCGAGGCCTTCGGCCTGGCCCCCGGCCAGAACGCCCTGGACCTGCTGGTGTCCGCCCTGAAAATGATGGGGGTGGACGAGGTCTACGACACCACCTTCGGCGCGGACTTCACCACCATTGAGGAGGGCACCGAGTTCCTCCAGCGGCTGGAGAAGGGGGGCCCCTTCCCCATGTTCACCTCCTGCTGTCCCGCCTGGGTGAAGTATCTGGAGAACGAGAACCCCAAGTATTTGAAGCACATCTCCACCTGCAAGTCCCCCATGGAGATGTTCGCCTCCGTCCTCAAGGACAAATACCGCGCGCAGGACGCGGAGGACGGCCGGACCACCTATCACATCGCCATCATGCCCTGCACCGCCAAAAAGATGGAGGCCGCCCGGCCCGAGTTCCTCCAGGCCGACGGCACCTCGGCGGTGGACCTGGTGCTGACCACCAAGGAGATTGTGAAGATGATCCAGGAGTCGGGCATTCAGCTGACCAAGCTGGAGTACGAGGCCCCCGACCTGCCCTTCGGCCTGGGCTCCGGCGCGGGCGCCATCTACGGCACCACCGGCGGCGTGGCCGAGGCGGTGGTCCGCTTCTGCCTGCCTGACAAGTCCAAAAACGTGCTGCGGGAGCTGAAATTCTCCCCCCTCCGGGGCGACCGCTCCATCCGGGTGGCCGTCATCAAGGTGGGGGACCGGGATGTTCACCTGGCCATCGTCCACGGCCTGGCCAACGCCCAGCGCCTACTCAAGGAGATCGAGTCGGGCAGCGCCTACTTCGACCTGGTGGAGGTCATGACCTGTCAGGGCGGCTGTGTAGGCGGCGCGGGCCAACCCCACGGCATGCGCCAGGACAAGGCCGACCGGGCCGAGGGCCTGTATAACATCGACCGCTCCGCGCCCTTCAAGCGGGCGGAGCGCAACCCGGTGGTCACCGCCCTGCTCCAGGATATGGACGGGGAACAGCGGCACGACCTGCTCCATGTGAACTATGTAAAATGAATACGCACTCAGCGCGGCAGAGACGCTGTGCCATAAGGTAAAAAGGCAGCGGAGCCAGGCAGGATCAAAGAAGCCCGGCTCCGCTGTTTTTTCAGTGACTATGACTCGACAAAAAATTCTACTTGCAAAATCAAATCAGGTGTGCTATAATACCAAAAGAAAATGACGCAGGTGTAGTTCAATGGCAGAATGTCAGCTTCCCAAGCTGAACACGAGGGTTCGATTCCCTTCACCTGCTCCACTTGAAAACCCGCCGAAAGCCTTGGGTTTCCCCTGATAGGGGTATCTTTTCTGGGGGGGAGTACCCCGGCAGGAATTACGCTGAGATTTCCTGCCGGGGGCTTTTTTCCTCCTGCTGGGTTCCCCCGCTGATATAGCCAATGTCGGTGTAATGAATCTCCACGGTCTGCTCCGAATGTTTGGAATATTTCGTGCTTTTCTCATGCACCACGATTTTTTGGATGAACAACCGCAGCAGCTCCGGAGTCAGCTCCGTAATGTCGGTGTACCGTTTGGCCTTGGCGATGAACCCATCGGTGCTGGAAACCGTGTCCCGAAGTTTCTGGATGGCCGCTTCTTTCACGGGAATTTCTGCCACTAGTCTCTCCTGTTCCTCTGTGTAGCTGCCGGACAGTGCCTGGAACTGCTCTACCGAAATATGGCCGAGAACCCGATCCTCGTAAAGTCTCTTAAAGATGGCATCCAGCTCCGCGCCGCGCTTCCGCATGGCGGTCAGTTCCCGTTCCAGCCTGCGGAGCTCTCGCTGAATCTCGGCGGACTGCCTGCCGCCGATGTACTCCGCAAACTTCCTGGTGTGCTCCCTGGCCATCGCCGTCACCCGCCGCAGATCCTCCAAAATTACCTCGTCCAGCACACACTCCCGAATGTAATGGGCAGTACAAACCTCTTTCCCCTTTTTCTTGTAGGTATAACAGACGAAATTGTTCCAGGTGGGCTTCATCGTATGCGCCCGGTGCAGCACCATGGTGGCCCCGCAGTCCGCGCACACCACCAGTCCAGAATATTTGTCCTGTTCCTTCATCTTGGTGGGGCGGCGCTTGTTCTGTCGAACACGCTGGACGATATTCCAAACCTCCTGTGTCACCAGTGCCGGGTGCGTCCCCTCAAAAACCAGGCATTCTTCCCGTGGATGTGTAATCCGGCGCTTATCCTTATAGGATTTCGTGCTGTATCTCATATTGACGGTGTTGCCCAGGTAGACCTCATTCTCCAGCATGGCGGTAATGGTGCTCTCCGACCAGTCGCAGGGATATTCCAGATTCATTGTGGAATGTGATATTCCAAATTTCCGATAAGCGTAGACGGCGGGACAAGGAATCTGTTCATTTTTCAACTTCCGAGCGATTTGGCTCGGCCCGCTGCCGGCGGCGCACATGGCAAAAATCCGGCGCACGATTGCGGCAGACTCCTCATCCACCAACAGCCGGTTCCTGTCATCTTGGTTGCGGCAGTAACCATAGGGTGCTCTGGCCCCCAGCCGTTCCCCGCGTTCAGCCTTGGCTTTGAATACGGCTCGAACCTTGCGGCTTGAATCGCGGACAAACCATTCGTTGAATAAATTTTTGAACGGCATCAGCTCGTTGCTTTCGCTGCTGTCGGTATCCACGTTGTCATTGATGGCAATGTAACGGACGCCGAACATGGGGAAGCGTTCCTCAATATACAGCCCGGTATGGAGTTGGTTTCGGCCCAGTCTGGACAGGTCTTTCGTGATGATGATGCCGATCTCGCCGTTTTCCATGTCGGCTATCATCTGCTGGAAGCCTGGGCGCTGAAAATTTGCGCCTGTGTGTCCGTCATCCACATAAAAACAGGGGTTTGGAAAATGGTGATCGGCTGCGTACCTTTGAAGGATCATTTTTTGATTCTGGATGCTGTTTGACTCGTTTTCCGTATTGTCGTCTTGGCTGAGACGGCAGTACAGAGCGGTTTTCTTCTGGTTTGACGTTATCATCTTGCCCTCCTTTATCAGTCAAACCGTTCAGAGCATTGCGAAATTATAATACTCCCAAACGGCCCGGATATCCAGTGCTTTTCCCAGACAGCGCCGGGATTACGCGCACAGTTTTTGCTGCTGGATTTCCAAGTCGATCAGGGCTTTCAATTTTTCTTCCGGTGAACAGTGTCCGTTTATCGGGAACACGGACACCACCCGGATAGTTCTACCGTGGGAAACCTGGATACGTTCCATCCTGATTTCTTGCTTGTCATTTGGCTTGTCTATGGTCGTGAACCTCCTTTCTTGACAGTTTCGCCAGTTTGTAATTTTGAACCTGTAAGAACATACCCAATTATCATTTTGATTCTTACCAGTTCAAAATCGGGTTCGGTGAATTCACCAAACCCGATTTTGCCACACCGGCCTATGTTTGGCCTGAGGGGCTGGATGGGAAGGGATGCCTGCGGGGCTGAACGAGGGCCACACGGGGCCTCCTGTGGGCGAACGAAGGGCTATTTCTGATTGGAAAGCAGATAGACTTCCTCGCAGAGTTTATCCGTTAGAAAAAGTAGTTTTGAGGCGGCTTCGGCATCCATACCTCTGGCCCGTTGATGGCGGGTTATCTGCTTTACGTTGGAGTAGATCCTGTTGACGCTGGCATGCAGGGCATGGTTCAGTTTCGGTGAACGGCTCTTGAACTCACCGCCTTGAATCAGGCGGCAAAAATAAGTCGTGCTGTGCAGTCTGGTCATTCCCATGTACCGTTGAAGCCGCTGGTACTGCTCCTCCGTCATGCGGACAGATAGGTTTCTGCTGTAGTCCCGTGTGGAAACTCGGACTTTCTGCGTTTTCTGATTATGCCGCATGGAGATATCCCTTCTTCCTCAGTGCATAGAGCCGTTCGTACACAGCACTCAAAAGACAAACAGCGTGGCGGAGTTGGTCCGCTGTGCCATAGCCGCTGTTGAAATCGCGGGCAATGGTGTTGATCTCACGTCCTGCATCGTCCATGAAGCGTATAGCTTCCCAGGTTTCTTCCTCCCGGTGCAGGACAGGGCGATTGGTTTCCAACTGCGCCATTAGCCACGCATTGGCGGACAGCCCGGCAGCCACGCTATTTTTCTTCAATAGCTCGTAGTCCTTAGTGCTCATGCGGACGCAGGTGCGATGTGATTGTTTGTTCGTATTTTTCACTCCCATCTCACTTTCAGCAATGTTGCCGGAAGCGGTATTTTGTTAAAAATGTATTTCCGATGGTGCGTAGTAAGGTTTGGCAATGTTGCCAAACCTTACTATGCCTGTTTATGAAATGCAAAATCGGGTTAGGCAACATTGCCAACCCGATTTTCAGTATAGTGGACCTCCGGTAATCTTGCCGAAGATCCACAAAAATCGCTTTTGACAATATTGTCAGAAGCGATTTCGCAGAAACACCTTCTGACAACGTTGTCAAAAAGTTTGATCTGACTTTTCGGCAGCGTTGCCGAAAGGTTACCGCCCGCATGCGGCATTGGGGTCAGGGGATTTCCCCTGCAAGAAGCGTTTTGACATCAAAACGCGATGCTTGCGCCCTCACCGCCTTCGGCGATGAGGGCTGCAGCCCCGCCCACCGGCGGGGCTTTTCTCAATCGGCAGGATGATTGAAATCGGCGGGCGAGGCCCGCACTTTCCCCGCCTGGGAGATCACGTCCTCCTTGCCGTTCTCATCCAGCCAGACACAGGAAGCGGCACAGTCCATAAACCAGTCGGAGCGCAGCAGAGACAGGATGAAGTCCCACATGATGGCGAAGTCATCGCCGTGGCCTTTGTCTTTGAAAGTCAGGACACCTTCATCGAAGATACAGGGAAAATCATGGGCGGCAAACAGGCTTTTCACCGTTTGACGCACAGTTTTCAGGGTATAACCCCGCCGCTCTACGGCGGCTCGGTCAAAAGAAAATTTTACTTTCATTCTGCGATCCCTCCTTGATATTTGGTAGGCCACATTATATAGGCCCACTCTGGTAATATCCAGAGAAATCGACAGACAGTTTGATGTGGTTGCGGTGTGTATCAATATACGCGCTACCTTTTCAAAAAACAGGCCCGATGCGTATCAGTGTGCACATCGGACGGGCTACAACTGCCAGCTGTCATTCTGCAGCGCGGTCAGGAAATCAAGGACACTGGCATCCACAGCAGTGTCCGGCTCTTTGCCGCTCTCCGCCGCCTGGGGAACGGAGGAAACAGTTATGTGCTTCAGCTCGTCTTGGAGGATGGAGCGCAGCGTATCCTCCAGGTTCTTCCGCTTATGGTAACCGCACACTGCCTCGCAGACAGCGCTGGTCTTGTTCTTTTGCTGAGAGAGGATTTCCCATGTCTCTCGCTGTCTGGGGTTGTCCAGCGACAGGACGATGTGGAGCCGCCGTTTTCCACCCCTGCGCTCACTGCCCATTGGTCTGTTGCTCCTTGGGCAGTATCTTGTTTTTCAGGAGATCCCCGATGGCCTGAAACGTCTGGGCCAACTCGTAGGACTCCTGCACAGAGTCCTCAATTTCTTCCTGCGTCATGCGGGTACACTCTGTCCAGATCCGCACGTTTTCCTCTGTGGGTGTCAGTAGGACGGCTCGTTCATACGCTTTGCAGAACAAACCGGCAATTTTTCCCCTGCGGTTTGCTTCAGCATCCGACTGGTCGATCTCCCGCACAGCCGACAGCATCTCGGCGGCAGCGGACTCTTGTTCCTCCGGCGGCAGCTGCTGGACAGCTTTCAAGATCCTCCAGCCTCGGTTGCTGGACAGTTCTTTGTTTTCCAGAGCATTTTTCAGCGATTGGGGCGCATTTTCGGCTAACTGCGCGATCCTGCCCATCGCCTGCTCCCCGATGCCAACGGCCTGGGCCAGTTCCTTGCGGGTGTCGATGGGCTGGGGCGCTTTTGGCGAATTCACCGAAAGCGCTCTCTTGCTTTGTTAAGCATACTACTATGATTTAAGTCCCCCGCCAAGCTCTTCGAGGCCATGACCAAGGACGCCGACGGCATTTTCAAGAATCCACAGCAGTAAGCGGATAATCGGAAGGAAGCCGAAATGGATATACGGACGCAACTTCGCTTCAGGCAATTGCGCAAGGCGCATGCGGCGGTAACGGAGCAAACACACTTCCTCCCGCGAAACAAAATAAGATTGGGTGCGGCGGAACTGGCGGAAATGGCGCAGTTTTGATCTACTATGCCAAACCTAAGCTGATCCCCTCCGGCCAGCTCGTAGACAAGCCCGGCCGAATGGTTCTGGACCGCCTGGGGCGGCGGATGATCGTATAAAAAAACCGCCCTGTCCGGGCGGCGGAAATTGACAAAACACGGCGTTTGCTGTATGATGGACAGGCCGACCTGAACGGGGAGGCCAGAAAGGCGCTGTTACATAAAAGGCGGTTGGCCCACAAACCTCTCGCAAATACCCAATAGAGGGGAGTGGTGCTTATGGGAAACGATTTCCGAGGGTTTATCCTTCGATTCGTGGTGAGCCTGGGCATTGTCGTTATGATTTTGCTCCTCACCGCCCCAAAAGCGTGTTAGCCGCCCGGATGCGACCCGAAGCGGCTAACGGTTTCAAAATCGTTTAGTTCGGGCCAACCGTCAGTAACAGCGCCCTTTCTGTCTATATTATACGTTCACGCCTCCGTTTTGTCAACGACAAAATGGAGGTGGTTTTTTTGACAATGGAAGACCGAGTAACCCAACTGGAGGAACAGACGGCGGCGCTGTCCGTCCAGGCCCTGGCGGATGCCCGGGCGCCCAGCGGGTACTATACCAGCCGCTACAGCGGCGAGCAGATTGACGCTCTCCTGGATGGAATACACGGAAACATCAATCTGGTGGATAACTGGTATTTCGTGGGCCCCATAAATCAGCGGGGACAGAGTACGTACACGGGGATTACTTATACTATTGATAGATGGAGAATGTGGTTTGACCATTGCAAACTACTAATCGTAACGGCCCAAAGTAATGCCCGTCTTTAACCGTCAGATGGCGGAGGAGTGGGTGTCCCGGATGCAGAATGCTGATGGTACCCGTGGCCCGCATATCTCCATGGAAAAGGCCAAGGAGGTCATGAAGCAGTACAATGTGGACTGCGACTCGGTGTAGTTCTGGGCGGTCCTCAACTCGCTGTATTCAGATTATGATCAGGCGCTGAAGAAAAACAATGCCTCCACCCTGGAGCTCTACGCCTGCCTCGTAAAGGCGTGGATAGAGGACCAGGATGCCGTCCCCAATAAGGCGGCGGCGTACTATACGCACGTGGTGAGGCACTAAAAAGTTCCACCACCTTTTCCGCCACCAAGTTGATTGTGTACGAACATTTTTGAGCAGTTAAGCGGTTGACGAAAAAAAGAAAACCCGCCGGAAGTCCTTGAAACACAAGGGCTACCCCGCATAAGGACAACAACATAATAACCGTTCTGAGCATGGCTAAAAGGCAGCAATCGTTATGATTGCTGCCCCAGCTTGTCGAAAAATGGCCTGTCTGGTAATGAAGCCAGACAGGGCACAACGTTAACGAGGAATAAAATGTAGGAGGAGGGTGTGGAGGAAGGCGGAGCAAAGCGCTTTCTGGCTTTCCGTCTTGCCAACTTTTTGAGGTTCATGGCAGCAAATTTAAGCCTCACCCAGTTGGAAACCTGGGCCAGACCACGGTAAACGGTATAGCGCATGGCGTGTTTTTCTTTTGCATCGGCAAAAACTCGCTCAATGGTCTCTTTGCGCCTTGAATAGAGCTGCTTGTACTCCGGGGTGTACCTGGCATCATCGGCCAGTTCCTCATAGCCCTTCCAGATGTGCCGCAGGACAGTCTTTACGAAGCTTTTGGATTTTGTACATAAATGCCGGGTGGGGCACTGGGCACAAATTGTCGGATCGCTGCGGTATTCACGGTATCCATCCCGGTTGGTGGTGCGGTAGGACAGGATGTGGTATTCTGGGCAGATCACGCAGTCATAATATTCATCGTAGACGTAAGACCACCAGGGATGTCCACCCTTCATCGTCGTGGGCCGCTTGTAGGCTGTAGACAATACCCGGCCATCTCGAAATACCTTTTTGCAAATATGCGGGGTCTTGTAGGCGGCATCTGCCACCACTGTTTCCACCTCTGGAAACGATTGAATCAATTTGTCGTAAACATCGTCAAACGCCACGCTGTCATGGACATTTCCGGGGGTGACCACTGTTTCCAATACGTAACCGCTCTTGTCACAGGCGGTATGGGCCTCATAAGCAAAGCACCGCTCGTGCTCCCCTTTGTGGAACATTCCACTCTCCGGGTCTGTGGTGGATACCGTTATTGTTTTCTGCTTTTTCGCCTCTTTCTTCCTCCGGCTCTGCTTCTTTTTTGAGGTGTTGTCCTGTTTCTTCCCTCCAGCTTTGGGTGGTTCTTCTTCATCATCCAGTGGCTTTTTTCCATGAGCCTCCCGGTCCGCGTTCACTTCCGCCAGCAGTTCTTCCTGGTATCGTTTTGCCGCTGCTGGTACCTCCTGCTTCATTTTCTTCTTCAGATTTGCGCTGGCTTTGATGTGTGTCCCATCTATAAATACCGCCGCCGGGGTCAGTGCTCCCGCACTGCCCGCCTCCTCCAATATCCACTGAAACACCAACTCTATCGTTTCCGGAGTGTACCGGTGCCGGAAGTTGTAGCTCACCGTGGAAAAATGGGGCAGCTCCTCACTCAGCGTGTATCGCAGAAACCACCGGTATGCTACATCTGTCTGCGCCCTGCGCAGCGTTCCCCGCAAAGAGGTATTCCCATCCAAATGCTGCAGCAATACGATTTTGAACAGCACCACTGGGTCGATGCTCCGCCGGCCCTCTTCTTTGCTGTACGACGCCTCCACGATTTTGTACAATTTCTCGAAATCTACCGCTGCATCCACCTGCCGCAATAGATGTTCGGGCGGCACCAGGCTTTCTGTGTCCACCATTTCTATGACCCCTCGCTCATTTTTCCCTCGCTCCAACATTTCCCTCACCCCTTACTCCCTATTTTATCATCTTTACATGAAAAAGTCTACCAAAAGGCAGACTTTTTCGACAGGCTGAGGCAGCAATCGTTATGATTGCTGCCCTTTAGTTGCTCATGGTTAAAATGATGTACACAGCCAATCTCCAACGTAAACTATGAATCAGGAAATGTACCTGCGCTACAAACAGGAATGGTAAGATGTTGTTCCTATTTGTAGATACAATATGTTCTCAAAAATTTGAAAATTGTCAGACAATATTATGGCATATCATTTCTGGCGTTCTTATATGTGGCTAAGTAATTTCAGATATGCTATAATAGCCGCGAGAGCGGCTATTATATTTTTGCAGATAAGTCATCGAAGAAGGATGGAACCTATGGAACTTCGTGTTTTACGCTATTTTTTATTGGCGGCAAGGGAAGAAAACATCACCAGAGCCGCAGAACTGCTCCATGTGACCCAGCCCACGCTCTCCCGGCAGCTCATGCAGTTGGAGCAGGAGCTGGGGACCAAACTCTTTCACCGTGGACAGCACAGTATTACCTTGACAGACGATGGAATGCTACTCAAGCGCAGGGCACAAGAGCTGGTGGATCTGGCTGACAAAACAGAACGGGAATTTGTCAAGGCAGAGGGTGATCTCACCGGTGAGTTGTCCATTGGCAGTGGTGAGACGCTGAGTATGCACACCCTCTCTCAGTGGATCGCCTCTTTCCAGGCAGAGAATCCACTGGTGCAATACGACATTTACAGTGCTACCGCCGATGAGATCAAAGACCGTCTCGAAAAGGGCATTTTAGATATGGGCCTGCTGGTCGAGCCAGTTGACATTACAAAATACGAATTTATCCGTATGCCTAAAAAAGAACGCTGGGGCATTTTGGTTTCTAAAAGTTCTCCACTTGCTTTGAACGACCATATTGGTCCAAGCGATCTGGCACATACTCCGCTTTTGATTGCCAAACGGAACATGGTACGGGAAGGACTACGGGGGTGGTTCGGGAACAGTTTTGACTCTCTGGAAATTGCCGGTACCTATAATTTGCTTTATAATGCCGCAGTGCTGGCGGAGCATGGGGTGGGAGCCGTGCTATGTATGGAGCATGACCGTTCCTATGAAAACCTCCGCTTTATTCCTCTGTTTCCCGTACTTGAAACGGGGGCTGTCCTCGTCTGGAAAAAGAATCAGACCTGCTCCGCAGCGGCGTCACATTTCTTTGCCCACGTTCAGAAATGCTCAAAACGTATGGACGGCGATAAAATCTAAGCATTAGACATTTGAAACTTTGCAGATTAAAATGTAGGCATCCAGAAAGAAGGATGCCTGCATTTTTTATTTAGGGGGTGTGGAAAGGAATGACCATCAATGAGGCAAGCGAACGGTACAACATTCCCATTTCTGTTCTGCGAGAGTACGAGAGCTGGGGATTGTGCGATACAGTCAAAACCGTCATGGGTGCCTGGCAGTATGACGATGAGGACATTGAGCGCCTAAGCATGATTATGACCCTGCATGATATTGGCTTTGAGCATGATGAGATCGCCAACTATATGCGGCTTCTGCTCCGGGGTGATTCCACCCAGGCGGAGCGGATGCGGATTCTGAAGCAGAAGCGGGACAAGACGCTGGATGAAATCCACTTTCAGGAACGGCGGCTGGACCGGCTGGACTACCTTCGTCACCAGATACGAAAGCAGTCAAGTCCTGAAAAAAACTCTTGACTTGAAGTTTGCTTAAAGCTGTAGGATAAAACGGAAAACAACGATTGGAGGTGCAGTATGCGCTATACAAAATTAGGACGGTCTGATTTATCTGTTTCCCGCATTTGCCTGGGCTGTATGGGCTTTGGCGACGCAAAAAACGGACAGCACTCCTGGACTATTGATGAGGTCCATTCCCGCGAGATCATCAAGCGGGCGCTAGCGCTGGGGGTGAACTTCTTCGATACCGCCATTGCCTATCAGAGCGGCACCAGTGAGCAATATGTGGGCCGGGCCGTCCGTGACTTCGCCAAGTGGGAGGATGTAGTGATAGCCACGAAATTCCTTCCCCGAACGGAGGATGAGATCACGGTGGGTATCAGCGGCCAGCAGCACATTGAGCGGATGCTGAATACCAGTCTGAGCAACCTGGGCCTGGACTATGTGGACCTGTATATCTACCACATGTGGGACTACCAGACGCCCCTCTATGAGATCATGGATGGGCTGAACAACATGGTCAAGGCAGGCAAGGCTTGGTATATCGGTATCTCCAACTGCTTTGCGTGGCAGCTCGCCAAGGCCAACGCCCTGGCAGAGAAAGAGGGCTTTGCCAAGTTTGTTTCTATCCAAGGGCATTACAACTTGATCTTCCGGGAGGAGGAGCGGGAGATGGCGAAGCTCTGCACCCAGGACGACATCGCCATGACCCCCTACAGCGCGTTAGCAGGCGGACGGCTCTCCAAGCGCCCCGGAGAAACCTCCAAACGGCTGGTGGAGGACAGCTATGCCAAGCTGAAGTACGATGCCACGGCGGAACAGGACAGCGAAATCATCCGCCGTGTGGCGGAGCTAGCCGACCGGCACAGCGTTACCATGACGGAAATCGCCCTGGCGTGGCTGCTGACTAAGGTAACGGCCCCGGTGATAGGAGCAACAAAACTCCACCACATCGAGGGTGCGGCCAAGGCGGTGGAGCTGGACCTGACGGCGGAGGAACTGTCCTATCTGGAGGAACCCTATGTCCCCCACGCCTTGGTGGGCGTGATGGCACAGAACACTGCCTCCGCCGCAAAAGAATCCCACGTCTGGTCTACCGGCAATCAGGAAATTAAGTGACAAAGGAGAAATTCTCATGAGCAAAAAATTAGTAGCGTACTTTTCGGCCAGCGGCACCACAGCCGCAGTTGCCAAAACGCTGTCCGAAGCAGCAGGGGCCGATCTCTACGAGATCAAGCCACAGACACCCTATACCCGCGCTGACTTAAACTGGCAGGACAAAAAGTCCCGCAGCAGCGTGGAGATGAATGATAAGTCCTTCCGCCCGCCCCTGGCGAACCGGGACGCTCACATTGAGGACTACGACACCATCTTCCTGGGCGTCCCCATCTGGTGGTACACAGCTCCCACTATTATCAACACCTTCTTGGAAAGTTACGATTTTTCTGACAAGACGATCATCCTGTTTGCCACCTCCGGCGGCAGCGGCTTCGGTAAGACCGCCGCTGATCTGAAAGTCAGCGCCAAAGGCGCAGTCATTCGGGATGGAAAACTGCTGAATGGCAGACAGACCAAGGAATCCCTTGCCGCCTGGGTCAGCAGCTTGTCTGTGTAAGGAGGCCCGCAGTATGAAAAGAACGCTTTCTCTCTTTTTGACCGTGGCCCTTATGCTCACTCTTGCCGCTTGCGGCTCTAAGGGTGGGCAGGACAGCACCAGTTCCAGTCCCGCGCCGGAAGGGAACACTCCCACCTCCACTGTACCAGAGACGCCCCCAGCGAACCAACCGGAGGATACCGCTCCGACAGAGGAACAGACCCCCGAAGGGACTGATGGTGGCGGGAAGAAAGTCCTGATTGCCTATTTCTCCGCTACCAACAACACGGAGAATATCGCAAACCATTTGAACGATATTCTGGACACGGACCTCTATGAGATCGTGCCGGAGACGCCTTATACCGCTGACGATCTGAATTACAACGATTCCTCCAGCCGTTCCAGTCAGGAGATGAACGACCCTGACAGCCGCCCCGTTATTTCCGGCAGTGTAGAGAACATGGAACAGTACGATGTGATCTTCCTGGGCTATCCCATCTGGTGGGGTGAGGCCCCCAGGATCATCAACACCTTCCTGGAGAGCTACGACCTGAGCGGAAAGACCATCGCACCCTTCTGTACCTCTGCCAGCAGTCCCTTGGGGTCCAGCGCCACAAAATTGCAGGACGTGACCGACAGCGCAACATGGCTGGAGGGACAGCGATTCAGCGGTGGAGCCTCCGTCTCCGATGTTCAGTCCTGGGTAGACAGTTTGAATCTGAAGGTCTGATTTTATGAAGCCAAAACAAATCGTGAAAATCGTTGTGGATGTTGCAATGACCCTGGGGATGCTGTTCCAGATGGGCTACCACCTGTGGGGCGACACCGCCCATGAGTGGGTGGGCGCGGGGCTGTTTCTCCTGTTCCTGCTCCACCACATCCTCAACTGGCGCTGGTGGACAGGGCTGTTCAAAGGGAAATATACCGCCGTCCGCATCCTGCAAACTACGATCAATTTGCTCACTCTGGCGGCGATGCTGGGGCTGATGGTCAGTGGTGTGATCCTCTCCAGCAAGGTGTTTGCGTTCCTGCAAATCCGGGGACACATGGCCTTTGCCCGCAGACTGCACATGGCCGCATCCTATTGGGGGTTCTTCCTGATGACAGCACACTTGAGCCTGCATTGGGGGATGCTGCTGGGAATGGTGCGGAAAGCGGGAAAAACGAGGCTCCCCGGCAGGCCGGCCTTTCCCTGGCTCACACTGCTTGGTGTACTGGTTACCGTCTATGGAACTGCCACAATGGTGAAGCGCGACTTGGTAAATTACCTGTTTCTTCGCTCAGAGTTTGTTTTCCTTGATTTCAGCGAATCCAAAATGCTGTTTTACCTGGACTATCTGGCGATCATGGGAACATTTATTTTCCTGGCCCATTTTGCGGCGAAGCTGCTGAGAAAACGCAAAGAGAGGAAAACGCTATGAAAAAGTGGATCGCAGTATTACTTGCCGCAGCCATCCTACTGACCGCAGCGGGCTGTGAAGGCAATGCAGAACAGCCTTCTGAAACTGAGCAGTCCCATACGGTGGGCGATACTCCCACGGTGGGCAACAACACAGGTGATCCAACCACCCCACCGCCCACAGAAGGAGAAGCGGATCAATCATCGGAGCCGGAGGACAGCCCAGCCCCGGAGCAGACACAGGAAACGGCGGCAGAGCCGGGAGATACCCCTGCGCCTGTTGTCCAGCAGCCCAGCGGCCAGCCGGAAACCACTTCGCCTCCGGCAACTGCTCCCATAACGACACCAGGGCCGGACACGGCCCGTATCCTGATTGCCTACTTTACTTGGGCGGATAATACTGTGGTCGAGGATCAGGATGCCGCAATTCAAGGGGCGCTGGATCACTACGAATCCATAGGTGACGCCTCCCGGTATGAGGGGGTGGACGCCACAACCTCCGCCAGCGTAGTTGTTCCCGGAAATGCGGCCAAGATTGCCGCTTGGATTCAACAAGAGGTAGGCGGCGACCTGTTCTCCATCGTTGTAGAGGACCCGTATTCCAGCGACTATGACGAGTGCCTGGGCCGGGCGGCAGATGAAAAAGCGAACAATGCCCGTCCCGCGCTGGTCAATCATGTGGGTAATATGGAGGACTATGACATCGTATTTATCGGTTTTCCCAACTGGTGGTACACCTTGCCTATGGCGGTTCTCAGCTTTGTGGATGAGTACGATTTTTCCGACAAGACCATTGTTCCCTTTTGCACTCACGGAACAGGAGGACTTTCTGGCACCATCCGGGACCTGACCGCCGCGCTCCCTGACGATATAACGATTCTGGACGCCATAGGAGTTTACCGCCCGGATGTAAATTCTTCCCGCCCCGCCGTCCAGGAATGGACTGCGGGATTGGACTTGGATATTTGATAATAGGAGGTTTTGAATAATATGCCGCACGTTGCCATTACGATGATTCCCGGACGGGATGATGAAACCAAACAGGCGCTGGCACTGAAAACTCAGACTTTCCTGGTGAAAGAGCTGGGCATCGACCCCAAGTTTGTCTCTGTGTCCATTCAGGACATTCCCAAGGAGGACTGGAACAAGTCTATGGAGCAGTTCCCGGATGAGATCATGTTCGTGAAGCCCGGTGTTTAAGGAGAGCGGGTATGAAAGTAACAGTTATCACCGGAAGCCCTCACAAAAAGGGTACTTCCGCTCTGCTGGCAGATGAGTTTATCCGGGGTGCGCAGGAGGCCGGGTGGGATACCTTCCGCTTTGATGCCGCCTTTGAGAAAGTGTCTCCCTGCCTGGGTTGTGACCGCTGTGGAATCGGCGCGGCCCCCTGTGTGCAGAAGGACGCTATGCAGAGATTGACACCGGAACTGCTGGCCTCTCAGGCGGTGGCGCTGGTGACGCCGCTGTATTATTTTGGCTTTTCCGCACAAATCAAGACGGTGATCGACCGCTTCTACGCCAACAACTACAAATTGACTGGCAGCAAAAAGGTGTTCCTGCTGGCAACGGCCTATGGCCGGAACCATTGGACGATAGGGCAGGTTGGTGATGATGATTTTCTTTACATCCGGCTTCACAGCTCCATCCCCCTTTCCCTGATCTTCTCCTTGGCCCTCTGGACATTCCGGCCAGCCGCTTCCCGCAGGACGGACAGCGCCGCCCCGTGCTGCTTCAACTGCTTCAAACTCTGTTGTCCGTGGTGGAGCTTGGGGCCGTGCTTTCTGGCCTCCAAATACTTTTTCAAGGCCATTTGCAGCACTTGGGCCGTCAGCTTCCCGGTTTTCATAGATAACGCGATGGTCTTTTGAGTGACTTCCTCCTGCAAGCGTCATACCTCCTTTGCCAGATGTCGGGGATAAAAACTAAGGCGGCACTACCAGCCGCAGGTAAATCCGCATCAGATACGCACCCGCAGGCCGTTCAGGTCGTCGGCCCGGATGCCCACCAGATACCAGTCGGCGGTGTACTCAATGCGGGTGTCCCGATAAATCTCAACGGCGCTCTGTGTGGCCGTTTCCGTTCCTCTCCTTTCCGGCGGCGAAGCCGCAACAGCCCCAGCTGTTCCAGCGGGAGGAGGCGAAAGGGAGGGAAAGGAATGGGTAATTGATGGGTCTGTAATTCTTGGGTCTTTACTTTGTATATCTTTATTTAATTGCGTTGGATTTTCCAACGTAGGTTTTTCCTGCGTTGGAAACATCGCTTGACAATGGTAAACACACCATTGAATAAGGCGCTGGGGGTAAGAAATCAGATTTTCCACTCAAAAGAAACGCGCTCGGTGGTAGCTTGGACCTGGGAGAGAATGATGTCGGCCACCTGCCGCCGGTCGTCAAAGTCGATGTTGTCCCAATTCCCCAGGTGGGAGGACAGATACTCGATCTTTTGCGGAGAGACGCTTTCAGCGTTCAGCGCGGCAATCTCCTTTATCAGCCCTTGGCGGCGGGCGTCCAGCTCCTCGATTTTCCCGTTGGCGTAGGACATCAAAACCGCGCTGGCCCCGGTCAGGGTGTTCAACAGCTTTTCAATCTCGTCCTCCACCTGGGCCAGCTCCACATTTAGAGCGGTCAGCCTGGGGTTGACCGTCTCGGCCTTGGCGGTCAGGGTTTGAAACTCGGAGAGCTTCTGCACCATAGCCTCATAGACAAACTGCTCAAACTCCGCCGTCCGAAGCGTCCCGCAGCCCTCGCAGCTCATATTGTCTGCCCGCTTGGTGCAATAGAGGTATTGGGTCCCCGCCCGGTTGCCCAGGCTTTTCAGCGCCCGTCCACAGTGGCCGCACTTCATCTTTCCGGCCAGCCAGGTATTTTTCGGCTTGCGCCCGCCCTGGAACGTAATATTTGCCATCAGCTTTTTCCTGCACCGCAGCCAGGTATCGGCGGGAACAATGCCCTCGCTGGGGGCCAGTACAAGGATCTGATTTTTCAGCTCCTTGTTTTTTCGTTCCTGCACGTCCCGGCCCTGGTAGAGATGACAGCCGTTGGTCCCGGCAAAGTCCGCCGCCTCGTTCACCACCACGGCTCCCTGCCCCTTGAAAAACTCGTACAGCTCCAGGTCAGCCTGGGCGTAAATCGGGTTGCGGAGCATTTGAGAAATGAAGCCCCGGTGGTTTTTGCGATACACGCTGAGTGAGGAGCTGCCCCATTTTTCCACGGTGAGCTACAACTTCCGGCACCGGTACACCCCGGAAACGATAGAGTTGGTGTTTCAGTGGATATTGGAGGAGGCGGGCAGTGCGGGAGCACTGACCCCGGCGGCGGTATTTATAGATGGGACACACATCAAAGCCAGCGCAAATCTGAAGAAGAAAATGAAGCAGGAGGTACCAGCAGCGGCAAAACGATACCAGGAAGAACTGCTGGCGGAAGTGAACGCGGACCGGGAGGCTCATGGAAAAAAGCCACTGGATGATGAAGAAGAACCACCCAAAGCTGGAGGGAAGAAACAGGACAACACCTCAAAAAAGAAGCAGAGCCGGAGGAAGAAAGCGGCAAAAAAGCAGAAAACAATAACGGTATCCACCACAGACCCGGAGGGTGGAATGTTCCACAAAGGGGAGCACGAGCGGTGCTTTGCTTATGAGGCCCATACCGCCTGTGACAAGAGCGGTTACGTATTGGAAACAGTGGTCACCCCCGGAAATGTCCATGACAGCGTGGCGTTTGACGATGTTTACGACAAATTGATTCAATCGTTTCCAGAGGTGGAAACAGTGGTGGCAGATGCCGCCTACAAGACCCCGCATATTTGCAAAAAGGTATTTCTAGATGGCCGGGTATTGTCTACAGCCTACAAGCGGCCCACGACGATGAAGGGTGGACATCCCTGGTGGTCTTACGTCTACGATGAATATTATGACTGCGTGATCTGCCCGGAATACCACATCCTGTCCTACCGCACCACCAACCGGGACGGATACCGTGAATACCGCAGCGATCCGAAAATTTGCGCCCAGTGCCCCACCCGGCATTTATGTACAAAATCCAAAAGCTTCGTAAAGACTGTCCTGCGGCACATCTGGAAGGGCTATGAGGAACTGGCCGATGATGCCAGATACACCCCGGAATACAAGAACCTTTACGCCAAACGCAAAGAAACCATTGAACGGGTCTTTGCGGATGCGAAAGAAAAGCATGCCATGCGCTATACTCACTATCGTGGTCTGGCCCAGGTTTCCAACTGGGTGAGGCTTAAGTTTGCTGCCATGAACCTCAAAAAGTTGGCAAGATGGAAAGCCAGAAAGCGCTTTGCTCCGCCCTCCTCCACACCCTTCTCCTACATTTTATTCCTCATTAACGTTGTGCCCTGTCTGGCTTCATTACCAGACAGGCCATTTTTCGACAAGCTGAAGGCCGGGATTACCCGGCCTTCCTTTTTGCATATATTTAATGCGTTAGTTACACGTTGGATACATGTTAGTTACAAAAAATCCTGGAATCATTGCGGCGCAACGGTTACAAAAAATCAAAATTTAAGTGCTTCTTAATATTTTCCCACTTGCGATTTAAATTGTCTGTGCTATGCTATGTTCAGAAATGGAGGAGAGGGAAGTCTATGTATACCATTTTGATCTGCGACGACGACCGGGATATTGTGTCCGCGCTGGACATCTACCTCACCAGCGAGGGCTATCAGACCGTCAAGGCCTACGACGGCCGGGAGGCCCTCCGGGCGGCGGAGACCCATGAGATTCATCTGATTCTCATGGACATCATGATGCCCGAGCTGGACGGCATCCGGGCCACCGCCAAGCTGCGGGAGGGGAGCAACGTGCCCATCATCCTGCTCACCGCCAAGAGCGAGGACACCGACAAGATTCTGGGCCTGAACATCGGGGCGGACGACTATATCACCAAGCCCTTTAACCCCCTGGAGGTCATTGCCCGGGTGAAGAGCCAGCTGCGGCGGTACACCGCCCTTGGCGGGGCGGAGAAGGGCCCCGGCCTTATCACTGCCGGGCCCATCGCCATGGACGACGGGGCCAAGGTGGTCACGGTGGACGGCGAGCCCATCAGCCTCACCCCCATCGAGTACAATATCCTCAAGCTGCTGCTGTCCCACCCGGGACAGGTCTTTTCCTCCGCCCAGATTTATGAACAGGTGTGGAACGACCCGGCCTACGGCTCGGAGAACACGGTGGCCGTCCACATCCGCCATCTGCGGGAGAAGATTGAGATCAACCCCGCCGAGCCCCGGTATTTAAAGGTGGTCTGGGGGCTGGGCTACAAGATCGAGAAGGGAGGATGACCATGAAAAAGCTGCAAGGCAATGCCGCCGCCAAGGTGTGCGCCTGGGTTCTGCTGCTGTCCGCCGCCTTCGGGGCGGGGGTGTTCGGGGTGCGGGCGCTGCTCAGCTCTGTTTCCGTAACCAGAAGCAGCTGGCAGAACACCTCCCGCTTCTACGGAGCCATTGACGGACGCCGTGAGGAGCTGATACAGGGGATTGAGCTGTCCCAGACGCTGGAGCGGCTGGAACGGCAGATCGAGGAGGGGACTGGCAGCCCCCTGGCCTACGCCGATGCGGAAGCCCTGCGGGAGGAGAAGGCCCAGGTGGAGGAGAGTTTTTCCCGGCAAAATACCTGGTTCCGCTTCCGTGTGCTCACCGACGACGG
This sequence comes from Firmicutes bacterium ASF500, assembly GCA_000492175.2. Lineage (NCBI taxonomy): Bacteria > Bacillati > Bacillota > Firmicutes bacterium ASF500. Next base: position 3,136,651 of record CP097573.1, read on the forward strand.
ACAGACCCTGCTGGGCACCAACCTCAACGACGACGAGGCGATCACCCGGGCGGTGCGGGAGATTCACTACTTCGCCTTTGAGCTCCGCGCAGAGGAGGAAGAGGAGGAAACCGGCTCGCCGCTGAAGCTGGTGCTGGAATACGGCGTGCCCGAGAAGATTGACGATTCCATCCAGGACGAGTTCAGCCAAATCTGGAGGCTGTGGGACCTGGACCGGGCCTCCTTTGACCAGTATCTCACCGGCTTTTTGAGCTTGTCTGCCCTCGTCCTGCTGGCGCTGGTCTGGGTGCTGTGGACGGCGGGCCGCAGGGAAGGGACGGAGGGCGTCGTCCTCACCTGGCAGGAGCGGATTTTCTTCGATGTGTACGCGGCCGTTATGATTGCCGGGATTGTGTGGCTGGCCTTCGGCACCATCTGGGCGGCGGAGCGGCTGTATTGGAGTAGCGGCAATGTCTACGACCTTATGAATGAGGAACTTGACCCCTTTTACAAGCTTGGCTTCATGGGGGCGGCCGCCCTCTTCGCCGCCGGGGTGGCCTGCGGGGCCCTCCTCCTGCGCACCCTGGCCGTCCGGCTCAAGGCCCGCTGCCTGGTCCGCACCACCCTGCTGGGCAGGGTGATTGGATGGACGGTCAGGACCGTCCATGACTTTGTTCAGTTCCTGCCCTTCACATGGAAGATGGTGCTGGGCTTCCTGGTCTATGTGATCGTCACCTTCTTTCTGGTTACGGAGGGAGTCCATAACGGCGCGTTTATGCTCATGTATCTCTGCTTGCAGCTGACCCTGGTACTGTTTCTGGCCTGGTGGGCCTATGGCTACTACCGCCTGCGCCAGGGCACCAAGACCATCGCCGGGGGCGACCTGGAGTATCAGATCGACACCCAGCGTATGCCCTACGACCTGCGCCTTCAGGCCGAGGACCTGAACAACATCTCCGCCGGACTTTCCGCGGCGGTGGACGAGAAGATGAAGAGCGAGCGCTTCAAGGCGGAGCTCATCACCAACGTCTCCCACGACCTGAAAACGCCGCTGACCTCCATCATCAACTATGTCAACCTGCTGAAGTCCACCCAGCAGACCGACCCCAAGGCGGCGGAGTATATCGAGGTGCTGGACCGGAAGTCCCAGCGGCTGAAAAAGCTCACCGAGGACCTGGTGGAGGCGTCGAAAGCCTCCACAGGGGTGCTGTCGGTGACCCGGGAGAAAATCGGCATGAGCCAGCTCATCGACCAGGCCCTGGGGGAGTGGGAGGAGAAGCTGACAGACAAGAAGCTCACCCTGGTGGCCAACCTGCCCGAGGGGGAGACCTGGGTCTACGCCGACGGCCGGCACCTGTGGCGGGTTATTGACAACCTGCTGTCCAACTGCGCCAAATACGCCATGGAAGGCACCCGGGTCTATCTGGACCTGGAGCGGGGGAAGGGGCAGGTGGCCCTGTCGGTGAAGAACATCTCCCGGGAGCCCCTGAACGTCCCCGCCGAGCGGCTCATGGAGCGCTTTGTCCGGGGGGAGGAGTCCCGGTCCACCGAGGGCTCCGGCTTGGGCCTCTCCATCGCCCGGAGCCTCACCGAGCTCCAGGGCGGCGCTTTCGGACTGGCGGTGGACGGCGACCTGTTCAAGGCGACCGTCACCCTGCCCCAGGCCAATTAAACGCGTCCCCTGACCACCCGCTCCAGGCGGGTGGTTTTTTTGCTCCTCGGAAAAATTAAAAAACCTATGGCTTTTTTCTGAATTTGTGGTATGATGATAAATACCACTATTATGAGGTAGATATTATTCCGGAGGGAGGGTGGACGCGGTGAGGAAAAAAGGGCTCCTGTCAGGGCTGGCGCTGACGATGCTTTTGCTGCTCGGCGGCTGTCTGTTCCGCCCGCCGGACGACCTGTACCGCCAGCCGGAGAAATCAGCGGGGTATGAGAAGCTGAACGCCGCCATCCGCATGGTGCGCACGGGGCTGGAGGCGGAGTTTGGCACCCAGGTAGAGGATGTCACCATCGTGGCCGGGGACAACACGGCCAGCATCCAGCTCCAGGACCTGGACGGGGACGGAGTGCGGGAGAGCGCGGTCACCTTCCTGCGGGTGCCGGGCATCGAGAAGCCCATCAAAATCTACATCTTCTCTCAGATTGGGGAGGAGTATGTGGTCACCGGCGTTGTGGAGGGGGAGGGCACCGCCATCCATGCCATCGACTGCGCCCAGATCAACGGCGGAGGCCGGAAGGAGCTGGCCGTCAACTGGCAGATCAACACCGGGGCCTATCAGCTGGGGGTGTATACCCTGGACGACATCCCCCTGCAAGGCCTGGAGGGGGAGGAGGAAGACCAGCTGACCGCCATCCGCGCCCTGAGCCGGGCCGACCTGATGGGGGATGAGCTGCTTTTGACCCGGTGCAGCGTGGCCAGCGATGGCTCCAGCGGCAGCCGACTGCTGGACATGGACCGGGACACCCGGACCGAAGTTCTGGTGACCCGGATGGATTCCGGGGGAGCGACCAGCCAGGTGGAGCTGTTCGGCTGGCAGGACGGGGCGCTGGCCTCCATCGCCTCGGCGGACCTGTCGGCGGGCATCACCGCCATCAACCGGGTCCGCACCAACTACCTGGCCGGGGAGTATGATCAGCCCGCCCTCTACGTCACCAGCACCCTGGCCGACGGAAGCCGGGTGATCGACATTCTGTCCTATGTAAACGGGACCTTCACCAACGCGGCGCTGGATGAGACCGGCCTGAGCCGGGAGCTGCTTCAGGGGTATACCGACATAAACCCCGCCGATGTCAACCGGGACAAGGTGGCGGAGCTGCCCTCCCCCTATCCCCTGCCCAGCTATGGGGAGAGCGCGTCCAGCAACTTCTGGCTGATCGACTGGGCCCAGTATGACGAGCGGGGCAACCGCAACCACGTGATTACCACCTACCACAACGTCAGCGACGGCTGGTATCTGATCATCCCGGAGAACTGGCGGGACCAGATCACCATCTCCCGGAACGATCAGGTTACAGGCCGGCGGGAGGTTGTATTTTCCCGCTGGCGGGGAGAGAACCAGGAGCCGGTGCCCTTCCTGTCCATCTACCGCATGGCAAGCAGCCGCAGCACCGGCTTGGAGGAGGACGGCTGGATCATCCTCCGGGAGGAGGAGAACATCGCCTACGCCGCCAGCTTCCACCGAAGCGGCTGGGACTGCGGCCTGGATGAGCTGGACCTCCTGGAGCGGTTCAACACCATCCAGAGAAGCTGGTATAACGAGTAAAAGCCTGTGCGGAGCGCACTGGCCTATGAAAATCGGTGCGGCCGGAGTCCGCCGGCAGAAAACTCCCTCAGTCAGCCCCGCAGGCTGACAGCTCCCTCGGAGAGGGAGCCTTTGGAGGGAAAGGAGGAAATCCATGCGCAAAATACTGGTCCTGGAGGACGAGGAGAACATCCGCAGCTTTGTGGTTATCAATTTGAAGCGGGCGGGCTATCAGACTGTGGAGGCGGGAACCGGCGAGGAGGCCCTGGAGGCCGTCCGGGCCAATCCGGATATCAAGGTGGCCCTTCTGGATATCATGCTGCCGGGCATCGACGGCTTTGAGGTCTGCCGCCGCCTGCGGGCGATGGACAATAAAATTGGCATCATCATGCTCACCGCCCGGACCCAGGAGATGGACAAGGTGACCGGCCTGATGACCGGGGCGGACGACTATGTGACCAAGCCCTTCTCCCCCGCCGAGCTCACCGCCCGGGTGGACGCCCTCTACCGCCGGGCCGGCGGGGACGAGGCCCCCATCACCCCCGACGAGATCAGCGACCCGCCCTTCCTCCTCAACACCCGCAACCGCACCTTGGAGAAAAACGGCCAGCGGGTCAAGCTGACCCAGGTGGAATATTCCATCGTCAAGCTGTTTATGGAGAACCCGGGCAAGGCCCTGTCCCGTGAGGAGATTTTAGACACCGTGTGGGGCAAGGACTACTTCGGCGAGCTGAAAATCGTGGACGTGAACATTCGCCGCCTGCGCATCAAGATCGAGGACAACGCCCAGAAGCCCACCTTTGTCAATACGGTGTGGGGGTATGGGTATAAGTGGGGGAGCTAGAGCTCTTCACGGGCGAAATGTTGAGACGAGTGAGGGCTGTGTAGGGGCGGATATCATCCGCCCGTCAGTCCCAGGCGATGTCCGGCGGGCGGATAATATCCGCCCCTACAGGGACGCACCCCGCAGAGCCAGCCTCCCTTGTGAAAGGGAGGGGGACCGCCGCCGAAGGCGGGGGTGGAGGGATTCCTCCGGAGCACCATCGTTCACACGGAATCCCCCGCCGCTTCGCGGCCCTCCCCCCTTTGGCAAGGGGGGTTGCCGCCTGTGGGCGGGACGGGGAGAACGGCGCGCCGGGGTCGTCGCGCCCTACAAAGGACCCCCAGGAAAGTCGAGACAGGAAAGGCAGGTGAACACAATGGCCAAACCCACAAGATTAGAGGACCAGGTAAAAATCCGGGGCATCCGGCGGCGGTGGCTGCTGAACAGCGTGGCCATTGTGCTGTTGATTCTGGCTCTGGCCATCGGGGCTTTTGCCGCCATGCTGTGGAGCTATTACTACACCGGCACGGAGGACGACCTGCTTCGGAAGGCCAGCGCGTCGGCCAACGGCTTCCGGATGTACACCCGCACCGACTATCGGGCGGCGGCCCAGCAGACGGTGAACAGCTATGAGGACAAGGGTCAGCTGGAGCTACAATTTCTGGACACTGCCGGGGCGGTGCTCTACTCGGGCAACGACCTGACCGCCGGCAGCACCCCCAACACGCCGGATATCCAAAAGGCTCTGAACGAGCGGACCGCCAGCCCCTGGAAGGGGCGGGACCCGGCCACCGGAGAGCGCATCCTGGCCGCCTCCAGCCCGGTGATCTATCAGGGGGAGATCGTGGGCGTGATCCGCTATGTCACCTCCCTGTCCAGCATCGACCGGCAGTTCATCTTCGCCATGACGGTAATCACCGCCATCGCCCTGGGTATCTTCGCCATGGTGTACTTCTCCAACCTCTATTTCGTCCGCTCCATCGTGGAGCCCCTGGCCGGAATCACCGAGATCGCCCAGGTCATTGCCGACGGCAGCTACGGCGTCCAGATTGAGAAAAAGTATGACGACGAGATCGGCGAGCTCACCGACGCCATCAACAACATGTCTCTAAAAATTCGCCAGGCGGAGAGGACCCGGAGCGAGTTTATCTCCTCCGTCTCCCACGAGCTGCGCACCCCCCTCACCGCCATCACCGGCTGGGCGGAGACCATCCAGAGCGGCGAGCTCCGTTCCGAGGCGGACATCCGCAAGGGCATGGGTATCATCGTGTCCGAGGCCAAGCGGCTGAGCAACATGGTGGAGGAGCTGCTGGAGTTCTCTCGCATTGAGGACGGACGCTTCACCCTGTCGGTGGAGCCCCTGGACCTGAAGGCGGAGCTGGAGGACGCGGTGTATACCTACACCGAGTTCTTCCGCGAGGAGGGCATTACACTGGAGTACACCGACGGCCCGGAGGAGGAGCTCCCGATCTCCGGCGACCCGGAGCGGCTGCGCCAGGTGTTCTGCAACCTGCTGGACAACGCCGCCAAGCACGGCGGGGCCGGCAAGCGTATCCACGTCACCCTGTTCCAGGAGGGGGCGGAGGCGGTCATCCGTATCCGGGACTATGGCCCCGGCGCGCCGGAGGAGGAGCTCCCGTACCTGAAAAACAAATTTTACAAAGGCAGCTCCAAGGCCCGGGGCTCCGGCATCGGCCTGGCTGTGTGTGAGGAGATCGTCACCCGCCACGAGGGCCGGATGGACGTGGGCAACGCCGAGGGCGGCGGCTTCCTGGTCACCATCCGCCTGCCCCTGGAGAACTGAGCCCGTAGGGCGCGACGACCCGGCGCGCCGCCCTTGGGCCGTGCCGTTGAAAAACGGCGGGCCGAGGTCGTCCCGCCCTACAGAGAATATGCCCTGACAACAAATAAAGGAGAACCTAAATGTCCAAGCAAGATTGTGCGTGTCCCAAGTTTAAAACCATGTGCGGCGGTCAGGCCCTCATCGAGGGCATCATGATGCGCGGCCCCAAGAAGCAGTCCATCGTGGTCCGCAAGCCGGACGGCGAGCTGGAGATTCAGGAGAAGGACCTGAAATTCATCAAGGACAAGTACCCCATTCTGGGCTGGCCCCTCATCCGGGGGGTGGTGAATTTCGCCGACTCCATGTACAGTGGCGTCACCGCCCTGATGTTTTCCGCCGAGTTCTTCCCGGAGGACGGAGAAGAGGAGGAGCCCTCCAAGTTGGAGACCTGGCTGAACGACAAGCTGGGCAGTGAGAAATTCACGGTTCTGATCACCACCCTGGCGGTGATTTTGGGCATCGGCATGTCCATCGGACTGTTTTTCCTCCTGCCCACCCTGCTGGGGACGGCGGTGACCGTCCTCACTGACTCCATGCTGGTCCGAAATCTGGCGGAGAGCCTGCTGAAGCTGCTGATTTTCGTGGCCTACCTGGCCCTCTGCTCCCGGATGGGAGAGATGAAGCGGGTCTTCTCCTACCACGGCGCGGAGCACAAGACCATCTTCTGCTATGAGGCCGGCCTGCCCCTGACGGTGGAGAACGTCCGAAAGCAGCCCCGGCACCATCCCCGGTGCGGGACGAGCTTCCTTTTTATGGTAATCGCCATTTCCATCATCGTCTCCACCATCGTCTTTGCCATCTGGCCGGTACACAACCCGTTCCTGCGCTTTTTGGCCCATCTGGCTATGCTGCCGGTGATTGTGGGGGTCAGCTATGAGATCAACCGCTGGGCCGGCCGCCACGACGGACCCATGACCCGCTTCTTCATCGCCCCCGGCCTGTGGCTCCAGAACTTCACCACCTTCGAGCCCGACGACTCCATGATCGAGGTGGGCATCAAGGCGCTGGAGCTGGTCCTGCCCGAGGAGAAGGGCGCGGACGCGTGGTAGGAATCCCCCAGTCACCGCCTTCGGCGGTGCCAGCCCCCTTTAGCAAGGGGGCCTTTGGGAATGAACAAAAGCGTACGGTGCGAAAGCCCCCCTTGTAAAGGGGGAAGGGCCACGAAGTGGCGGGGGGATTCTCCCTCAAATACATCAGGAAGGTGATTCTATGGCCACCACCTATAACAATCTATTTCTTGATACCCGGGCCCGTTTGAAGCGGGCGGGGGTGGAGTCCGCCCAGCTGGAGGCCCGGGAGATTATCTGCTTCGCGGCGGACAAGACACGGGAGCAGTTCTACCGGGATATGATGCTCTATGCCTCGGGAGAGATGGAGCGGCGGGTGGAGGAGCTGGTCCAGCGCCGTCTGTCGGGGGAGCCGGTGGCCTACATCATCGGGGAGTGGGAGTTCTACGGCCTGCCCCTGGATATCTCCCGGGAGGTGCTCATCCCCCGGATGGACACAGAGCTGCTGGCGGAGCGGGGCATCCTCAAGGCACGGGAATCGGGGGAGGGAGCCCGGATTCTGGACCTGTGCGCCGGGAGCGGCTGCGTGGGACTGGCCATCGCCGCCAACGCCCCGGAGTGCCGGGTGGTGCTGGGCGAGCTGTCCGAGGGCGCTCTGCGGGTGTGCAAGCAGAACGTCCGCCGCACCGAGCTCAACGCCCGGGTCACCTGCCTGGGGGTCAACGCCCTGGAGGCCCCCAGCTCCAGCCTGTGGGACTTCGACGCCATCGTGTGCAACCCGCCCTATATCCCCAGCGGGGATATCTCCGGGCTGGATGTCTCCGTGAAGGACTACGAGCCCCATATGGCCCTGGACGGCGGCGAGGACGGACTGGATTTTTACCGGGCCATCGCCGCCAAATGGAAGCCCGCCCTGCGTCTGGGGGGCGCACTCATCTTTGAGGTGGGCCTTGGTCAGGCCCCCTCCGTGGAGGACATCCTGTACCAAAACGGCTATGAGGATGTGAAGGTTCTCCCCGACACCCAAGGCATCCTGCGGGTGGTGGAAGGGACGGTCAATAATTAGAACAGGAGTACTTTTGCTATGAGTAAATGTATTGAGCATAGAGAGTTTATCCCCGTGGCTGAGGTCCCGGCGGAGATTCCAGAAGGCATCGCCGCGAAATATTATGTGCGCTGGCCCGGAGATTTCCATGAGATCACCCAGGACAATATAAAACGAATCATGAAGAAGCTGCGCGGCGGAGATTGGATGGACATTTATCTTTATCACGAGGACGACGAGGAGGGCGACTACCTGGACCTGGAAACGGACGGGACCCTCTACAACCTGAGCTATGGGGAGGATATGGGACAAATCTGGTGGTCCACCTATGACCCGGAATACATAGACTCCGATGAAGAGACCGATATCCCTCATTCTGACGGACAGTCCATCATCTTCCGGGAGACCACCACCGCCGACAAGGAGGCGGTGATGACCGCCATTGAGTACTTCATCCACACCGGCAAGCTGTGGGACGGCATCCCCTGGATGAAAAGCTGGCAGGAGTGGGTGGAGGAGTAGGGGCGGCCTGCGGCCGCCCGAAAGCCTCCTTTCGAAAGGAGGTGCCCCAGTTCGCAAACTGGGGCGGAGGATTGATTTCGCCGCAGGCGAAATGTGCGGAGCAAACGAGGTCTTAGAGCCTTATGTAGGGGCGGATATCATCCGCCCGCCGACATCGCCTAAGCCTGACGGGCGGATGATATCCGCCCCTACAGAAATGCACCCCCGCAGGACTCTGTAGGGCGGGACGACTCGGCCCGCCGCCCACGGATAGCAGGTGCCCTCGGGAGAACGGCGCGCCGGGGTCGTCGCGCCCTACAGGCGGGACGGGAGAGCGTCACCGGGAATAGTCCGTTTTATCGGACATTGAAAAGAGTAATATTTGGGACAGCAAGAGGCCGGAGGACCTGAGCCGCCGGCAGGAAAGGATGATCGAGATGGCACAGAAGAAACCCATGATCGAGTCGGCCGCGCCGGCCGCGGACAAGAAGAAGGCGCTGGAAACCTGCCTGGCCCAGCTGGACAAGACCTACGGCAAGGGCACCGTCATGCGTCTGGGGGAGAACACCGGCGTGGTGGTGGACGCCATCCCCACCGGCTCCCTGTCTCTGGACATCGCTCTGGGCATCGGCGGCGTGCCCAAGGGCCGCATCATCGAGGTCTACGGCCCTGAGTCCTCCGGCAAGACCACCCTGGCCCTCCATATCGTGGCCGAGGCCCAGAAGCGCGGGGGCGAGGTGGCCTTCATCGACGCTGAGCACGCCCTGGACCCCAGCTACGCCCGGGCCCTGGGTGTGGACATCGACTCCATGCTGATCTCCCAGCCCGACACCGGCGAGCAGGGCTTGGAGATCTGTGAGGCCCTGGTCCGCTCCGGAGCCATCGACGTGGTAGTGGTGGACTCGGTGGCCGCGCTGACCCCCCGGGCGGAGATTGAGGGCGACATGGGCGACAGCCATGTGGGTCTGCTGGCCCGGCTGATGAGTCAGGCCCTGCGGAAGCTGGCCGGCTCCATCGCCAAGACCAACTGCATTGTCATCTTTATCAACCAGCTCCGGGAAAAGGTGGGCGTGATGTACGGCAACCCGGAGGTGACCACCGGAGGCCGGGCGCTGAAATTCTACGCCTCCGTCCGCATCGACGTGCGGAAGATCGAGGCCATCAAGGTGGGCACCGAGCTGATCGGCAACCGCACCCGGGCCAAGATCGTGAAGAACAAGGTAGCTCCCCCCTTCCGGGAGGCGGAGTTTGAAATTCTCTACGGCGAGGGTATTTCCAAGTGGGGTGAGATGGTGGATCTGGCCGTCAAGCTGGACATTATCCAGAAGTCGGGCTCCTGGTTCTCCATGGGCGAGACCCGCATCGGCCAGGGCCGGGACGCCGCCAAGCAGTTTTTGAAGGACAACCCCGACGTAGCCGCCGAGGTGGAGGAGCAGGTCCGGTCCAACTCCTTCAAGCTGATGAGCAAGCAGTCCCAGACCGCCGCCAAGGCCGCCGGGAGGGCGGTGGATGTCTCCGCCGACGACTTCGACGACGGCGCTCCGGCGGACGAGGGATGACTGGGCGTAGGGCGCGACGACCCGGCGCGCCGTTTTAAGGATAGGACGGGCCGCCGAGGTCGTCGGCCCCTACAAAGATTTTAAGAGCCGGAGTACAAATCATGGTAATTGAAGAATTAAAGCCCTCCAAGCACGTGGAGGGCCGTTGGCTGGCGGTGCTGGAGGACGGCTCCATCCTGCGGGTGGGCGAGGGCGAGGTGGTCGGCTTTGCCCTCTACGCGGGCAAGGAGCTGTCCGAGGAGGAGGCGGAGCGCCTCCAGGATGCCGCCCGCCGCAGCGGCCTGAAGGCCAAGGCCATCGAGCTGCTAATGCGAAAGCCCCAGTCCCGGAGGGAGCTGGGGCGGAAGCTGAGGGAGTGGGAGGCCGGCGAGGAGGAGATTGAGGCCATCTGCGACCGGATGGAGGAGCTGGGCTACCTCAACGAGCCGGAGTATGCCGGGCGGATTGTCCGGCACTACGCCCAGAAGGGCTTCGGCGAGCGGAAAATTCGGGACGAGCTCTACCGCCGGGGCGTCCCCCGGGAGCTGTGGGACGAGGCCCTGTCCCAGATCGAGGACAACGGCCCCGCCATTGACGCCTTTTTGGAAAAGAAGCTCAAGGGCAGTCGCGACCCAAAGGACGTGAAAAGGGCCTCCGACGCCCTGGCCCGCCGGGGCTACCGCTGGCCCGAGATCAGCGACGCCCTGCGGCGGTACGGTATGGAGGTCTACGACTAGCGCAGGACCTCCAGCATGAAGCGGTGGCTGAACCGCAGGGTCTGGGCAAAGACCGCAATATTTCGCCGGCGGGAGATATCATCCTCCGCACATTGATACCTGTATAACAGGTCGCCGCCGATCTTTTCCTTGACTTCCTCCTCCAGCGTCATGTATGCTTGTAAGGCATGCTGATAGTCGCGGTCGTCCTGCAAGGCCAGCGTGTGTTCGCTGATGTAGTTGTAGAGGTCTGTTAGAAAGTCATTCATGATTGTGCCTCCCTTTGCTTCGATAGATTTTATCTACCGTTAGCATAACAGATTTAATCTATCGTGTCAAGAGGTGATTTGCGTGCTTGATAAAAAAATGATGGGACAGCGGTTATTTTCCGTCAGAGAAGCAAAAGGGATTTCACGTAAAGACCTTGCGGAGTTTTTAAAAGTGACTAAGACACAGGTCTGCGATATTGAAAATGGGAAAAGCGGTACAAATCTGGAGCGATTTTATCAATTGTGCAAACTTTATCAAGTTTCCGCAGACTACCTCCTGGGTATCACTGACGACCCCACGTGGAGAGGGAAAACCACAGGTTAGCATCCCCAAAAGCCTCCTTTCGAAAGGAGGTGCCCCAGTTCGCAAACTGGGGCGGAGGATTGATTTCGCCGCAGGCGAAATGTGCGAAGCAAACGAGGTCTTAGAGCCTCATGTAGGGGCGGATATCATCCGCCCGTCAGGTCCAGGCGATGTCCAGCGGGCGGATAATATCCGCCCCTACAACGTACCCCCGAAGAACGGCGCGCCGGGGGCTATTTTCCTTAAACTATCTATAAAAATTGGAGCAACATTATGCCATATAAAATCGCGTTTATCTCTCTTGGCTGTGCCAAGAACCTGGTGAACACCGAGCAGATGATGGCGCTCTGCCGGGAGGCGGGGCACATTGTCACCGGAGACCCGGAGGGGGCGGACGTGGCGGTGCTGAACACCTGCGGGTTCATCGAGTCGGCCAAGAGCGAGGCCATTGACAACATCATCCAGCTGGGGGAGCTGAAGCAGGCGGGGAAGCTGAAAAAGCTCCTGGTGGCCGGCTGTCTCAGCCAGCGGTATCCCGGGGACATCCGGGCCGAGCTGCCCGAGGCGGACGGCCTGCTGGGCACGGGGAGCTACGCCGACGTGGTGTCCGCTGTGGAAGAGCTGATGACGGGGGAGAGGCCGGAATATTTCGGCGACATCCACCGTACCTATGAGGACGGGGCGCGGCTGGTGACCACCCCGCCCTACACCGCCTACCTGAAAATCGCCGAGGGGTGCTCCAACGGCTGTGCCTTCTGCATCATCCCCAGACTGCGGGGGAAGTACCGCAGCCGGTCCATGGAGGCCCTGCTGGCCGAGGCGAGGAAGCTGGCCGATTCCGGGGTGAAGGAGCTCATTGTCATCGCCCAGGACATCACCCGGTACGGCCTGGACCTGGAGCCCAGGACCTCCCTGGCCCAGCTGGTGAGGGAGCTTTGCGGGCTGGACTTCCACTGGATTCGCCTCCACTACCTGTACCCCGAGGCCGTCACCGACGATCTGATTCAGGTGATCGCCTCGGAGCCCAAGGTGCTCCACTACCTGGACATCCCCATTCAGCACTGCAACGACGGAATTTTGGAAAAAATGCGCCGCCGGAACACCAAGGCGGAGCTGGAGGAGCTTTTCGACAAGCTCCGGGCCGCTATGCCCGACGTGGTTATCCGCACCTCCCTCATCTGCGGCCTGCCCGGCGAGGGGGAGGCGGAGTTCGAGGAGCTGTGCGGCTTCCTGTGGGAGCAGAAGCTCCAGCGGGTTGGGGTGTTTCAGTTCTCCCCGGAGGAGGGCACCCTGGCCGCCGGAATGGAGGACCAGGTGGACCCGGACGCGGCCGCCCGGCGGGTAGAGCTGGTGGTGGACCTCCAGTCCCGGATTATGGACGGTTACAACGAGGAGCGTCTGGGCACGGTGATGGAGGTCCTGTGTGAGGGCTTCGACAGTGAGGCGGGCTGCTATGCCGGCCGCACCTACGCCGACTCGGTGGACATCGACGGCCGGGTGCTCTTCACCGCCGCCGGGCTGGTCCCCGCGGGAGAATTTGTCAACGTGCGCATCACCGGCGTCTCTGACGGAGACCTGACCGGAGAAATTGAGGAATAACGAGGTAATACTATGAATACCGCAAACAAGCTGACCATCCTGCGGGTGGTGATGATTCCCGCCTTCCTGCTGGTGCTGTACCTGGATGTGCCCTATGCCAACTACTGGGCCCTGGCCATCTTCGCCGCCGCCAGTATCACCGACACGCTGGACGGCTACATCGCCCGGCACTACAACCAGATCACCGACTTCGGCAAATTTATGGACCCGCTGGCCGACAAGTGCCTGGTCACCGCCGCCATGCTGTGGTTCGTGGAGGTGGGGCAGATGCCCGCCTGGGCCCTGCTCATCGTGATCGTCCGGGAGTTCGCCGTCTCGGGCCTGCGGATGGTGGCCGCCGACAAGGGGCGGGTCATCGCCGCCGGCTGGTCGGGCAAGGTGAAGACCGCCGCCACTATGGTGTGCGTCCTCCTGATGCTGCTGCCGCTGCCGGAGATCGTGAGCCAGATCGGCACGGCGGTGATCGTGCTGACCACCATCTACTCCGGCGTGGAGTACTTTATGAAAAACGCGGATATTTTGACTGAGGCAGGGTGAGAGCGTCTATGGTCACGTCAAAGCAGAAAAAGGAACTGAAGGAATTTTTGATTCGGGTTCTGATGATCCTTCTGTCCTCGCTGATTATTTCGGTGAACTTTAAGAGCTTCGTCTCGGCGGGCGACCTGTTCCCCGGGGGATTTACGGGGATCACCCGTCTGATCCAGCGGTGCGCCCTGGAGTTTGCCAACGTGGAGCTGCCCTTCGCCCCCATCAACCTGGCGTTCAACGCCATTCCCGCCGCCGTCAGCTATAAGCTGGTGGGCAAGCGGTTCACCATGTACTCCTGCCTGCATATCGTGCTCACCAGTATTTTTACCGACATGATGCCCGCCCTGGACATCACGGAGGATATTCTGCTGATCTGCATCTTTGGCGGTATCATCAACGGCTTTGCCCTCAGTCTGTGCCTGGGGGTGCGGGTGACCAGCGGCGGCACCGATTTTATCGCCATCGCCCTGTCGGAGCGGAAGAACGTGGACGCCTGGAACTATATTTTCTGCGGCAATGTGGTGATGCTGGCGGTGGCCGGATACCTCTTCGGCTGGGACAAGGCGCTGTACTCCATGCTGTTCCAGTACGCCACCACCCAGGTGGTGAAGATGATGGACCCGGACGGGCGGCGGGCCACCCTGCTCATCGTCACCGGCCGGGAGAGCGCCGGAGGTGTGTGCGCTCAGATTCAGGACACCAACCACACCGCCACCCTGGTGGAGGGGGTGGGGCTGTATAACGGCGACCCCTGCGTGATGATCTACTCCGTGGTGGCCGACAGCCAGGTGCGGGCCCTGGTCCGTCGGGTCCGCCAGTCCGACCCCAAGGCCTTTGTCAACGTCCTGCGCACCAACCGGGTGTCGGGAAATTTCTACCGCAGGCCCAGGGATTGAGCGGCCCTGCGGCTGCATGACGGATCGAGCGGTATTTCCAGAGGCTTTCCCAGAAAACTGGCTCCCTCCAGGTGATTCTTATTTTTCCCTTGACTTCTTTTAACTCTTTGTTTGGACATTCCCGCACAAGTGCTCAGCCTTGAAATCTTCCCAGAGGTGGGATATACTAGAGGAAAAGGAAGGGGGAGCTGCTATGAATCAGATTTTAGTGACCCAGGGGGACATCACCCGGCTGGATGTGGAGTGTATCGTCAACGCGGCCAACAGGAGCCTGCTGGGCGGCGGCGGGGTAGACGGCGCCATCCACCGTGCCGCCGGTCCGGGCCTGCTGGCGGAGTGCCGGACGCTCCATGGCTGTGAGACAGGAGAGGCCAAAATTACCAAGGGCTATGACCTGAAGGCGGGTTATGTGATCCATACAGTGGGTCCGATCTACTCCGGAACAGCCCAGGATGAGAGGCTGCTAGCCAGCTGCTACCGGAACAGCTTGGAACTGGCCCGGTCCCACGACATCCACAGCATTGCCTTCCCCGCCATCTCCACCGGCGTCTACGGCTATCCCCTGGAGGAGGCCGTCCCCATCGCGGTTGAAACGGTACGGGCCTGGCTGGCCGGACACCAGGACTACCCTATGACCGTGGTCCTGTGCTGCTTTAACCGGCGGGCTTATGACCTGTACCGGCGTGCGGTAAACGAGCCCTGAAGCAGCGTGACCGAAACCACCCCGCCCCTTGAAAACATTGCGTGTCAACCCTTTTGAAATTTCACTGTTTTACGGCAACCGCTCTATGACCGAGTAAGCTGGAGCTTTATTACAAATAGAGAAGGAGTTTTTATGGCTGCGATTACATTAGGAAATACCGGTATCAAAATTGAGAAAAACGGTTTTGGCTGTCTGCCCATTCAGCGGGTGACGAAGGAGGAGGCCGCCTATCTGCTCCACAAGGCGGCGGACGGGGGGATGAACTACTTTGACACCGCCCGGTCCTACTCCGACAGCGAGGAGAAGGTGGGCTATGCTTTCGCCGGGATGCGGGACAAGGTGGTTATTGCCACCAAGACCGGCGCTCAGACCGCCGAGGGAATGTGGGAGCATCTGGAGACCAGTCTGCGCCTGCTGAACACCGACTATATCGACGTCTACCAGTTCCACAACCCCGCCTTCTGTCCCAAGCCCGGCGGGGAGGACGGCCTGTACGACGCCGCCCTGGAGGCCAAAAAGCAGGGGAAAATTCGCCACATCGCTATCACCAACCACCGGCTGGCGGTGGCCCATGAGGCCGTCGACTCCGGGCTGTACGCCCTGCTCCAGTTCCCCTACAGCTACCTCTCCGGCCCCCAGGAGCAGGAACTGGTGGACAAGTGCCGGGCAAAGGGGATGGGCTTTGTGGCGATGAAGGGCATGGCCGGCGGACTGCTCCGAAACGGGACCGCCGCCGCCGTCTGGATGGCCCAGCAGGAGGGCGTTGTCCCCATCTGGGGCGTTCAGCACGAGTGGGAGCTGGACCAGTTCCTGTCCTGCGTGCCCGAGGCCCCCACAATGACCGAGGAGTACCGGACTCTCATTGAGAAGGACCGGGCCGAGCTCACTGGCAACTTCTGCCGGGGCTGCGGCTACTGCATGCCCTGCCCCGCGGGCATCCAGATCAACCAGTGCGCCCGGATCAGCCTGATGGTCCGCCGGGCCCCCGCCGCCGACTGGCTCAACGACTACTGGCAGGGCGAGATGAAGAAGATCGAGGGCTGCCTCCACTGCGGCCAGTGCGCCGCCAAATGCCCCTACGGCCTGGACACCCCCCAGCTGCTCCAGGACAACTATCAGGACTACTGGACCCACATCCAGGGATAAACAGGAACCGCCCCCCTCGAGCAAGAAGGGGGCGGTTATTTACTCAGTACACGCGCTGCACACAGATACTCTGGGCGGAGATCTGAGGCGGGAGACTGGCGGTCATCACGCCGTTAAAGACGATGCGCACCTGATCCCCGGGGTTTAGATTGCTGGTATTATGGTTGGTGTTGACCAGAACCTGTTGTCCGTTGGCGTTGTCGGTGACCAGCACCTGGGTGGTATTCCAGGACTGGACGACGGTTGCCAGCATAGTCACCATGGAAGTCACCTCCTGTTGGATAAGAATCCGTGATATCCTATGCGCCGGAGGGCAGGAGGGTGCTTACCGCCTCCCAGATGTCCCCGGCGACGGCCTCGATGTCCCGGTCCCCGGAGATGATTACCACCCGCTCCCGGTCCCGCTCCAGGGCAAAGGCCTTGAAGTACTGCGCCCGGGTGCGGGTGAGCCGGTCTTTTGTCTCGAACAGCTCGGCGCTCTCCCGATTTCGGGCGATGCGCTCCAGGGCCAGCTCCGGGGACACGTCGATGAACAGGGTGGCCGTGGGCCGCAGAAGGCCGGCGCAGGGGCGGTTGGCCTCAATGACCCACTCCAGGGGCAGGTCCACGCTCTGATAGGCGTAGGAGGAGAAGTAGTACCGGTCGGACAGCACAACCATCCCCCGGTCCACCGCCTGGCACAGGCCGGTCTCCTTGTTGAGGAGATGGTCCAGCCGGTCGGCGGCGAAGAGTGGGGCCACCACCCGGCTGTCGCATGTTACCTGCCCGGTGAGCACCTGGCGCAGCAGTTTCCCGATGGGGCCAGCCGTGGGCTCGCAGGTGGTCAGACAGGGGACGCCCGCCGCCTCCAGCCGCCGGGCCAGCAGCTGGAGCTGGGTGGATTTTCCGCTGCCGTCGATGCCCTCCAGGGCGAAGAATTGGCCTTGCATAGCGCGGGCCTCCTTGTCTTGTTGTAGGGGCGGATATCATCCGCCCGTTTGGTATTCAGGAGAGGCGGCGGGCGGATCATATCCGCCCCTACAGAGCGGCGAAAAACGCCTCGATCTCTTCTCGTTTTGCCTGAACGCCGCCCTGGACAAAGTCCGGCTTGCCGCCGCCCCGGCCGTTCAGGGCCTGGTTCAGCTCCTTTACCAGGCCCCGAAGGTCTCCGTTAAGTTGACCGGCGGCGTATTTATACCCCAAGGAATCATCTCCAGAGAAGCAGGCGCACCGCCCGCCGCAGGCGTGGAGCACTGCGTCGCACAGTCGGCGCAGTCCGTCGGGGGAGAGGCCGGCCTCAAAGAGGAGCACGTCTCCGGCCTGACGGTACTGCTCCGCCAGGGCGGCGAAGCGGCCCTCCTCCAGGGCCAGCAGCCGGGACTTGAGGGACTCATTCTCCCTCAGCAGCCGCTCCACTGCCGCCCCCGTCTCAAAGACCTTGGCGGACAGCAGGCGGGAGACCTGGATGTTTTGCTCCAGCGCCCGGTCCAGATAGCGGAAAGCCCGTCCGCCACACACCAGCTCAATGCGGACGCCCTCCCGGAGCTTCTGCATGGACAGCAGCTTCACCAGCCCCACCTGGGCGGGGTACCGCACATGGGTGCCGCAGCAGGCGCAGCAGTCCGCCCCGGGGAACGTCACAATGCGCACCTGTCCGGTGAGCTCCTTTTTGCTCCGGTAGTGGATGTTCTCCAGCTCCTGGGGGGAGGGGTAGGTGATCTCCGCCGGTTCGTTGACCTGCCAGAGGTGCCAGTTGGCCGTCCGCTCCAGCTGGGCAAACTGTTCCTCGGTGAGAGGGCGGTCGAAGTCGATGGTAATGACCTCCGCCCCCATATGGAAGCCCACATTCTCACAGCCCCACAGATAGTGGGCCAGCCCGGAGACGATATGCTCCCCGGAGTGTTGCTGCATCAGGTCAAACCGCCGGTCCCAGTCGATGACGCCGGTGACCGCCGTCCCCGCCTCCAGGGGGTGGTTGCAGGTGTGGACGATTTCGCCCTCCCGATTGTGGACCTCCAGTACCTTCACCTTGTCCCGGACGCCGGGGAGCTCCAGCCGCCCAGTGTCATAGGGCTGGCCGCCCCCCTCGGGGTAGAAGGCGGTGCGGTCGAGGATTATGTCAAAGCCCTTTTTGCCCTTGACACAGGAGAGGACATTTGCCTCAAATTTGACCAGAAAGGCGTCCTGTTCGTATAATTTTTCTGTCATAGATAGCTCTCATCCCTCTCTGACCGTTTGGCCCGCCCCATCAGGCCGGTAACCACGGCGTGTACGTCCCGGCCCTCATAGAGGACCTCGTAGGCGGCCTGGGCAATGGGCATATCCACCCCCGCCTTCCGGGCCAGGGCGCGGGCGTTGTCGGCGGCGTAGTAGCCCTCCACCACCGCGCCGACCTCCCGCAGGGCCTCGCCGACGGGCTTGCCCTGGCCGATGAGAATGCCGCACCGGCGGTTCCGGGAGTGCATGGAACAGCAGGTGGCGATCAGGTCGCCCACTCCGGCCAGACCGGCGAAGGTGTCCTTCCGCCCGCCGAGGGCCACCCCCAGCCGGGCCATCTCCGCCAGGCCTCGGGTCATAAGCAGAGACTTGGTGTTGTCGCCATAGCCCATGCCGTCACAGCAGCCGGCGCACAGGGCGATGACGTTTTTCAGCGCGGCGCTGATCTCGGTGCCGGTCCTGTCGCCGCTGGTGTACACCCGGAAGCGGGGATTCATGAACAGGTCCTGGACCTGCTCCGCCACCGCCAGGTCCTTGGAGGCCACCACGACTCCGGTGGGGATGTGCCGGCCCACCTCCTCGGCGTGGGAGGGCCCGGAGAGGACTGCGACCGGGCACGGGACCTCCTCCTCAATGACCTGGCTCAGCAGCAGGGAGGAGTCCTTTTCGATGCCCTTGGACACCGACACCAGGATGGTCCCCGGGTCCACCACCCCCCGGAGCCGCTGGGCCGTGGACCGCACGGCGAAGGAGGGCGTAGCCATTACCACCAGCCCGCAGTCCTTGACGGCGGCCAGATCGCTGGTGAATTTCAGCTCCCGGGGCAGGGGGACGCCCTTCAGCATGGGACTCTCCCGGGTCTCCTGGAGGGTTTTTGTTTTCTCCTCCGTGTAGGACCACAGGGTGACATCGCTGCCATTCTCCGCCAGCAGCAGCGCCAGCGCCGTCCCCCACGCGCCGCTGCCCAGAACTGTGATTTTCATAGCGGGTTCCTCCCAGATTATGATTGTGATATGGTAGGGACGCATCACGATGCGTCCGTTTTTTATTCGGCGTAAAGGCAGAAGAGGGCGGACGCTTCGTGAAGCGTCCCTACGCCTTCTTATGCAGGCTGAATTTGCTCTCCGTCCCGGTGAGCAGCCGGTGGATATTCCCACGGTGCATGTAGAGGATGAGCCCGCCGATGATAATGGACAAAATCAGCAGCAAGGTGTCCTGATAGACAAACCAGGTGGCGAAGGGGAAGGACGCCCCCGCCCAGCAGGAGCCCAGGGAGACGTACCGGGTCGCCACCGCCAGCACCAGAAACCCGCCCCAGACCACCAGGGCAATCCGCCAGTCGATCATAATGGCGATCGCCCCGCCGGAAAGTATCCCTTTGCCTCCCTTGAAATGGAACATGCAGGGGAACATGTGGCCCAGCAGACACCACAGCCCCGCCCAGTATTTGGCGTATGAGCCGTACATCCCATTGCTGCCAATGGTCATAGAAACGATCAACACACCGATCAGGATAGCCAAAACCGCCTTAATCACATCACACAGGATGACGCCCAGTGTCAAAGGCCCGCCGAATGTGCGGTGGAAATTGGTCAGCCCGGCGTTGCCGCTGCCGTGGGTGCGGATATCGTCCCGCAGGATATATTTGGAGACGATCACCGCTCCGTTGAAGCAGCCCAGGAAATAGGCGGCAGCCGCGATCAACGCCATAATCCAGAGAAGATATGCCACGCCGACCACCATGATAAAGGCATAAATAGGGCGAAAAAGCTCTGTCAGTCTATCATACATATCTACCCCTCCTTCTCGCCCCGCTCCCGGACGGTGAGGCGGACCGGGGTGCCCTCCAGGCCGAAGGTGGAGCGGATCTGATTTTCAATATACCGCTGATAGGAGAAGTGGAACAGCCGCGCGTCGTTGCAGAAGCAGACGAAGTGAGGGGGCTTGATCCCCACCTGGGTCATATAGTAGACCTTCAGCCGCCGGCCCTTGTCGGTGGGGGGCTGGACCCGGGCGGTGGCGTCGGCCAACAGGGAGTTGAGCATCCCGGTGGTAATGCGCATAGCCGCCTGATTGTTCACATAGTTAATCAGTTCAAAGAGCCGGTCCACCCGCTGGCCCGTGAGGGCGGAGATGAACACAATGGGGGCGTAGGTCATGTAGGACAGGTCCCGCATCACGTCCTGGCGCATCTTGTCCATGGTCTTGTCGTCCTTCTCGATGGCATCCCACTTGTTGACTACGATAATGCACGCCTTGCCCGCCTCGTGGGCCAGACCGGCTACCTTGGTGTCCTGCTCCGTGACTCCCTCCTGGGCGTCGATCATGATGAGGCATACATCGGAGCGCTCAATAGCCATAGTGGCCCGGAGGACGGAGAATTTTTCAATCCGGTCGTCCACCTTGGACTTTTTCCGCATCCCGGCGGTGTCGATGAACAGGAATTTGCCCTTCTCATTTTCAAAGAAGCTGTCCACCGCGTCCCGGGTGGTGCCGGCCACGTTGGAGACAATCACCCGTTCCTCCCCCAGGATACGGTTCACCAGAGAGGATTTGCCCACGTTGGGCTTACCGATGACGGCCACCTTCACCACGTCGTCCTCTTCCTCCTCCTCGTCCTCGGGGGGGAAGTGCTCAAAGCAGGCGTCCAGGAGGTCGCCGGTGCCGTGGCCGTGGACGGCGGAGACGGCGATGGGGTCGCCTAACCCCAGGTTGTAGAACTCATAAATGTCCGGGTTCTCCCGGCCGGTCTGGTCGGACTTGTTCACCGCCAGTACCACCGGCTTGCCCGAGCGCAGGAGCATGTTGGCCACCTCCTGGTCGGAGGCGGTCATGCCCGTCTTGATGTCGCAGACAAAGACAATCACCGTGGCCGTGCCGATGGCAATCTCCGCCTGCTCCCGCATGAAGGACAGGATCTGATCGTCGGTGCCCGGCTCAATGCCGCCGGTGTCCACGATGTCAAAGACCCGGTTGCGCCACTCGCACTGGGCGTACAGCCGGTCCCGGGTGACGCCGGGGGTGTCCTCCACGATGGACAGCCGCTGTCCGCACAGCTTGTTAAACAGCATGGACTTGCCCACATTGGGCCGTCCTACAATGGCTACTAAGGGTTTCATAGGCTTCACTTCCTTTTAAACTCTCTCGTCCCCCGCGGGGAAGGCCTCCTTTTCCCCGCAAGGGGGACGCGATATCCGTAAGCGGCAAAGCCGCTAACGGCTATCCAGTGAAAGGAGGTGCCCCAGTTCGCAAACTGGGGCGGAGGATTGATTTCGCCGCAGGCGAAATGTGCGAAGCAAACGAGGGTTCTGAGCCCCCTGTAGGGGCGGATATCATCCGCCCGCGGTACATCGCCTAAACCTGACGGGCGGATAATATCCGCCCCTACAACGTACCCCTAAAGAACGGCGCGCCGGGGTCGTCGCGCCCTACAAACGTTTACTTCGTATGTTTTGCTTCGCAAAACGCAATCCTCAGTCACGGCTTCGCCGTGCCAGCCCCTTTCAAAAGGGGCCTTTTGGCGCTCCCCTATGGATTATACCGGTAAAATTCCTCATTCTCCCAGGCCAGCCGCTGGGTTTCGGGGGTGAGCTCCACGCCGCAGATGGCGTCCAGCAGCTCGTAGCCGTCCTGGGGGACGGGGACCACGGGGACGCCCAGCTCCTGTTCCACGTCGCCGGTGGTCACGTCGTCCAGAAAGACGTTTTCCCCGGAGCGGAGCATGGAGGCGGGGATAAGCAGACGCTCTCCCAGGTCTCTGCCCCGGAGCTGGGAAATGAGGTCGCCGCCGGTGACCAGCCCGGCTACCGTGATGGTCTCGCCGAAAAAGCGGTTGACGATGGGGTAGACCTTCCCCTCTATTGTACCACACTTTTCCTTGGCCTGGGCCACTAATTTTGCCAAAAATGGGGCGGCGGACACCCCGGTGGCGATGGAGAAGGGGGCGGTTCCCTCCAGCTCCTCGGGCTCCATCAGGTCCAGAGCCCGACCGAACTCCTTCATCAGCAGAGTGAGCATCCCCACCCCGTTGTCTAGCTGGGTGAAGTCCTCAAAGTAGTCCTCACCGGGAAGCTCCCGGCCAGCCAGCAGGTAAAACTCGTCGGAGCACCAGACCAGACGGGTGCCCCGCTCCGTCAAATGCTTGGCGGCGAAGGTCTCCACCTGGTCGATGAGGGCGGCGGCGGTGTCCCGGGTGTAGGTTTTGAGGGGATACAGCCCCTCCCGGTATTTGGTCACCCCCACGGGCACCACCGAAACGCTGTTCACCGCCGGGAACATCCCGGCTAAATCTGACAGGGTCTTGTCCAGGGCGGGGCCGTCGTTGACGCCGGGGCAGGAGACGATCTGACAGTTCATGGTGATGTTTTCCCGGGCAAACCGCTCCATAATGCCAATGACCTCCCCCGCCCGGGGGTTTTTCAGCATTTCCACCCGCAGCTCCCGGTCGGTGGTGTGGACCGACACGTTGATGGGGGAGATGCGCAGGTCAATAATCCGCTGAACCTCCCGGGGAGAGAGGTTGGTCAGGGTGAGGTAGTTGCCCAAGAGAAAGGACAGGCGGGCGTCGTCGTCCTTGAAGTAGAGGGAGGGCCGCATCCCCGGGGGCATCTGGTCCACAAAGCAGAAGATGCAGTGGTTGGCGCAGGACCGGGCCCGGTCCATGAGGTAGGTCTCGAACTCCAGCCCCAGGTCCTCCCCCTCGGATTTGCGCACCCGAAGGGTGCGGACGGCCCCCTCCGGACTTTTGAGGGACAGCTCCAGATGGGGGTCGTAGCTGTAGAATTTATAGTCCAGCACATCTATGATCGGATGGCCGTTGATGTGGGTGAGGGTGTCGCCCGGCCGCACACCCGCCCGGTGGGCCGGACTGCGGGGGTCCACCGACTTCACGGCGGTCATGCTCATGGATATCTCTCCCTCTCGCGGTTATTCCTCCGGAAATACGGCGGTCAAATCCACCGCGCAGTCCTCCAGCACACCCACCGGGACGGAGTCCTTGGCGGTGTAGACCTCGGGGACATAGTACTGGCCGTCCACCAGCGTGTAGACCAGCACCAGCTTTTTGTCCGGGTCTACAATCCAATACTCCTTGATTCCGGCCTGCTGGTACAGCTTGTATTTCACAAGGCAGTCGTACTGCTTGGTGGAGGGGGAGAGAATTTCGATGACCAGGTCGGGAGCGCCTTTACAGCCGTATTTGTCCAGCTTACTGGAATCGCACACCACCGTAATATCAGGCTCTACCAGCGTATCCACGTCGCGGGGGCAGTCGCCCTCCGCTTCAAATGGGCGGACGCCGAAGGGGGCGTGATATACCTTGCAGGACTTCCCCTTGAGGTAGCTTCCAATCTGAAGATAAATTTCACCGGAAATCTCTTGATGCTCTCTGAGAGGCGGAGACATCATGACCGGCTGACCGTCGTACAGCTCGTAGCGCGTCGGGTCGGCCTCCCAAGACAACAGATCGGCGTAGGTATAGCTTTTTTCCTGGGGCAGTGCCATACAGCTCACTCCTTTTGTGTTTTTTCCTATTATACCACAGACGGGGCATACATTTCAACGAAAACCTGACAGGGGCGCGGGGGGCGTCCTCTGCATAGGATGGGATAAACGGCGGCGGGTCCGCCGTTTCGGGAGGTATTTTCATGCAAGCAACAGGAACATTAAGCGTCCGGGTCTATACGTCCCAGGCGCAGATACCCCTGGAGGGGGCCACGGTGGTGGTGGCCGCTCCAGGGGCGGAGGGCAAGTGGAAGCTGCTCTCCCTGCAAAACACAGACAGCAGCGGGCGCATACAGACGGTGGAGATCGGCGCTCCGGCGGCGGGGGAGAGCACCTCGCCGGGCGGCCTGCCGGGGGAGGGCGGCCCCTTCGCCCTGTGCGACGTGTGGGCGGAGCAGCCGGGCTACGCCATGCTCCAGGTGGAAAATGTGCAGATATTCCCCGGCGTGGAGACGGTGCAGAATATGGAGCTTATCCCCCTGCCCCAGGGGCTGTGCAGCCTCCAGCAGCGTGACGAGCGGGATATCCCGGCCCAGAGCCTGTGAGGTGGAGCCATGCCGATTATCATTCCGTACGTACCCCGCACCATCACGGTGCACCTGGGTCTGCCCGACCAGTGGGCGGAAAACGTTACCGTCTCCTTTCCGGACTATGTCAAAAACGTGGCCTCCAGCGAGATCTATCCTACCTGGGAGCCCGCCGCCATCCGGGCCAACATTTTGGCTATCATCTCCTTCGCCCTGAACCGGGTGTACACCGAATTTTACCCCAGCCGGGGGTATAACTTCCAAATCACCTCCACCACCCAGTATGACCAGAAGTTCATCCGGGGCAGGAACATCTTTGAGAACATCAGCCAGGTGGTGGACGAGATTTTTAACGACTATATCCGCCGCCGGGGGTATGTGGAGCCCCTGGCCGCGAAATTCTGCAACGGCACCACCTCCAAATGTGCCGGCCTGTCCCAGTGGGGGAGCCAGGAGCTGGCCCAGGACGGCCTGAACTCCATGGAGATTCTGCGCCACTATTATGGGGACAACATCGAGCTGGTGGTGGACGCCCCCATTCAGGACCTGACCAACTCCTACCCCGGCACGGCGATGCGCATGGGCTCCGTGGGGCAGAATGTGACGGTGGTGCAGGCCATGCTCAACCGGATCGCCCAGAATTACCCGGCCATTCCCAAGATTTCCCCGGTCACCGGCGTTTTTGAGGAGGACACCCGCAGCGCGGTGACCACCTTCCAGCGGATTTTCAACCTGGACCCCGACGGCGTGGTGGGGAAGGCCACCTGGTATAAGATGGTCTATCTGTACTCCGGCATCCTCCAGCTGGCCGAGCTGGTGAGCCAGGGACAGACCTTTGTTACGGTGGAATTTCAGTTCAGCGGCCCCCTGGAGGAGGGCGACAGCGGCCCGGAGGTGGGCATACTTCAATATATGCTGGCCCTGCTGGCCCAGTTTGACAACTCGCTGTCCCCCATGGCGGTGGACGGTGAGTTCGGCCCCTCCACCACCCAGGCGGTGCGCACCTATCAGCAGCTGGTGGGGCTGACCCCAAACGGCTATGTGGACGAGACCACCTGGAACTCCATCTATGGAAACTTCGCCCTGGCCGACTACTTCCTCCGGCGAGACACGGTGCGGGCCCAGTCCCTGCGGGAGAACGCCGTCCCTGTCATGGCCCAAGAGGGCGGGGGCGCGCCGGAGCGGCCGGACCACTGGGACGACACCCCGCGGATGGGCCAGTATCCGGGCATCCCCCTGCGCCTGGGCCAGACCGACAACGGGGGAGACGGACAGAGAGGAGTAAAGGTATGAGAGATACGACTGCGGAACGGGAGCTTTTGGAGCGGGAGATGCTGGCTAAGCCGGTGAGCAGTCTGCAATATATGCTGCGGCAGCTGTCCAGAACCTACCAGTCCCTGCCCCAGCTGGTGGTGGACGGGGTCTTTGGAGAGCGGACCCTGGAGGCGGTGATGCGCTTTCAGAAGGAGGCCGGCCTGCCCGTCACCGGGACGGTGGATCAGGCCACCTGGGACGCCATCCGGAACTGCTGGCTGAGGCAGCAGGCCAAGGACAGCTACTCCCGGGCCACCCGGATCTTCCCCTCGGAGGGCATCCAGGTCCACGAGGGGGAGACAAAGGAGTATTTGATTGTCCCCCAGACCATGTTCAATATTTTGTCCAAGCATTTTGAGGGCATCACCCCCTGTGACGCGGACGGCTGCAACGGCCCCGCCTCGGCGGAGAATATTCGCTGGCTCCAAAAGGCGGCCGGCCTGCCTGAGACCGGCTGTCTGGACACATCTACCTGGGACGCCCTGTCCCACCTCTATGAAATTTTTGTCGTTCAGGACACCGACTGCCAGCCGGAATTTACCGGCGGGTGGGGATAAACGCGGACCGCCCGCCCCAATAGGGGCGGGCGGTCCGCGTTTACAGCGACGCGCTGGGCAGGTTGTCCACAAAGGCCCGCAGCTGGGACTGACTGGTCATCTGTCCCATCTGGAGCAGGATGGCGTTGCGCTGTTCCGGGGTGCAGCGGTCATAGAAGGCCGAGGCCCGGGGGTTCTTTTGCAGCAGTTCGCCGAAGGTCACCGCCGCGTTCATGTTCAAATCCATAAGATCACCTCGGGGATAGTATGGCAGTTCGGGGCGGAAAACATACATCAATAGGTATGATCGCAGATCTCGAGAATTTTGGCCTGAATGACCTTCAGGTCCTCAAAGGTCTCCGGGCGGCGGCGGGGGTCCCGGAGGATGGCGGCGGGGTGGAAGAGGGCGGTCATCCACACGCCGTTTTTCTCAAACCACTGGCCGTGCTCCTTGGTGATCTTGAAATCGGGCTTGATGATGCGGCAGGCGGCGATGCGGCCCAGGCAGATGATGATCTTGGGCCGGAGCAGGGAAACCTGACTGCGGAGATAGTCGATGCAGGCGTCCTGCTCGGTGTTCAGCGGGTCACGGTTCTGGGGCGGGCGGCACTTGACCATGTTGGCGATGTAGACGTTTTTGGTGCGGCTCAGGTCCACCATCTCCAGCATGTCGTCCAGCAGCTTGCCGCCCCGGCCCACGAAGGGCTGGCCCTGGAGGTCCTCGTTTTCCCCGGGGCCCTCCCCGATGCACAGCACCTCCGCGTCCCGGGGGCCGGCTCCGAAGACCACGTTGTGACGGGTGTCCGCCAGGGCGCACTTCTGACAGCTCAAGCAGGCCTGCTCCAAGGATTCCCAGTCATGAAACAGCATGAAAAATTCCTCCTAATTCGGTCAGATTCGACCATTTGCGTCCAGTATACCACGCATTCACCGGGGAGAAAAGGTTTTTTTTTTCGGTGAAAAAATTTTTTTACCAGTTTTAGCGCCTCTTTTTTCTGCGCTGTCCTGGAAAAGCGGCGGAGAGGCATCTGAGGGAATACAATATATGGGGAGCGACAGCAAACAAAACCAGAAGATATTGTGGATAAAAAATAATCATTCCGGCCTGGAAACAAATTAGAACGGACGTTTTAAACCCGGAAAATGCAAGTTTTTGTATGAAATTGCGGTCTCCAGCACAAAAACGACAGAAAATAACTCTTGCTTTTTATGTCAACAAGCCTTATACTAAAAACCAAAGTGGAGCGAAGTGGAGGGAATTCCCTCAAAACCCCACTGGAATGGAGGAGAGGTGAGGAAGCGTGACCGGCACATACGAGCACAGCATCGACGCCAAGGGCCGCCTCTTCATCCCCGCCAAGCTCCGGGAGGAGCTGGGCGTTACCTTCTACCTGGCCATGGGCGTGGACGCCTGCCTGGCCATCTACCCCCAGTCCACCTGGGACCGCTTCACCGAAAAATTCGCCTCCCTGCCCATGAGCCAGTCCAAGGCCATGCGCCCTCTCTTCGCCAACGCCGCCAAGTGTGAGCTGGACAGTCAGGGCCGCATCGTCATCCCCCAGAAGCTGCGAAAATACGCCGGGCTGGAGAAAGAGACCGTCATCATCGGCGTCAACGACCGGGCGGAGATCTGGGCCGCCGACCGCTGGGACGCCCAGGAGGAGGAAATGACCCCCGAGAAGATGGCCGCCTGTATGGCCGAGCTGGGGTTCTGAGCCTATGAGTGAGTTTACCCACCGCCCGGTGCTGCTCCAGGAGTGCGTCGAGGCGCTGAATATCCGCCCGGAGGGCGTCTATCTGGACGGCACCCTGGGCCGGGCGGGCCACAGCGAGCAGATTGTAAGACGGCTGACCACCGGCCGGCTCATCTGCGTGGACCGGGACCAGGCGGCGCTGGACGCCGCCCGGGAGCGGCTGGCCCCCTGGATGGACCGGACCACCCTGGTCCACAGCAACTTTGACCAGGTGGACGCAATTTTGGACAAGCTGTCCCTGTCCGGCGTGGACGGGATGCTCTTTGATCTGGGCGTCTCCTCCCCACAGCTGGACGACGGCAGCCGGGGCTTCTCCTACATGACGGACGCGCCGCTGGACATGCGGATGGACCGGGAGGAGGGCCTCACCGCCGCGGACATCGTCAACCGCTGGCCCCAGGAGGAGCTGCGGCGGATCATCTCCCAATATGGCGAGGAGCGCTTCGCGCCCCAGATCGCCGGGGCCATCGTCCGCCGCAGGGGGGACAAGCCCATTGCCACCACCCTGGAGCTGGTGGAGATCATCAAGAGCGCCATGCCCGCCAAGGCCCTGCGGGAGAAGCAGCACCCGGCCAAGCGGACCTTCCAGGCCATCCGCATCGCCGTCAACGACGAGCTGTCCAGCGTGGAGCGGATGCTCCAGCGGGCCGTCCCCAGGCTGAACCGGGGCGGGCGGCTGGCGGTGATTACCTTCCACTCCCTGGAGGACCGGGTGGTCAAGACCGGCCTGGCCGGCTTTGCCAGGGGCTGTACCTGCCCGCCGGACTTTCCGGTGTGCGTCTGCGGCAAAACGCCGGATATCCGGCTGGTGAATAAAAAGCCCATCCTTCCCAGCCAGAGGGAGGTTGAGGAAAATCCCCGGGCCCGCAGCGCGAAGCTGAGGGCTGCGGAGAAGCTGTAAGATAAGAGGAGCGTCGATTTATGGCCGTCAACCGCCGTAAAAATACAATCCCATATCGTACCTACGGCAGCGCGGCCTATTCCCCCGCCTACGACGGGAACGCCGCCCGAGTCCCCCGCCGGGAGGAGGAGCCGCGCCGCGCGCCGGTCCCTCAGCCCAAGAAGCCGGTCCGCCGCCAAGAGCGGACCAGGGTCGAGGTCCGGCAGGCGGGAGCCGTCGCCCCCTTCGCAGTGGTGGGCTTCCTGGCAGTGGCGGTGTTCGCCATCATGCTGATTACCAGCTACACCCAGCTCATGGTAGCCAACAACGAGATGGTCACCCTCCGCCGGGAGCTGTCCAGCCTGAAGGAGGAGAACATCACCCTCTCGGCTCAGTATGAGAAGGTTTTCGACCTGGCTACCATCCAGGCGGCGGTGGGAGACACGATGATACGGCCCACCGGCGATCAGGTGGTGTATATCGACCTGTCCGCGCCGGATACCGTCACCGTATATGGGGAGCCCTCCGTGGCGGACGGCCTGCAAAATTTGCTGGACGGTGTGGAGGATGTTTTCAGCAGCATCATAGAATATTTCCGCTGACCCCGCCATATAAATGAGCCATAGGCCGGCTGGGTCATCGCGCACAGACTTACCGGTACATAAATAGAAGGAACGGGGGGCGCAAGAAGCATTCTTGCGCCCCCTCTCGCGGAGGAGGGCGCAGACATGAGAAGAAGATACGAGCAGGGGATCAAGTGGAGCGGCACGCCCTCCAACGCCACCCGGGGCACCCACTCCAAGCGGTCCATCTTCCGCCGGACCCTGTTTTTAATGGTGGTGTGCGGCGTGCTGATGTTCATTCCCCTGGGCTGGAAGCTGTGGGATATCGCCATCGTCCACCAGGAGGAGTATCAGAAGGCCGCCGCCCAGCAGCAGAAGCTGGACTTTGTCATATCCGCCAGCCGGGGCAACATCTACGACCGGAATGACAACGTGATGGCCATGTCGGCCACGGTGTATAAGCTGATCTTCTCCCCCATCGACCTGGTGAAGAGCGTCCCCAACAAGGACGAGGACGGCAAGCAGCTGCCCGATGAGGTCCGTCAGGCCATGGTCGCCGCCCGGCAGGACGAGATGGTGGAGGAGCTGATGACTCTGGTCCCCACGCTGGACCGGGAGAAGACCGTCAAGCAGGTCCACAACACCAAGTCCGCCTACTGGGAAGTAAAGGTGAACATCGAGGAGGAGGAGAAGGAGCGGCTTCAGAAGTACATCTCGGACAACAAGGCCGCCTCCTACCTCCGTCTGGTCACCAGCACCAAGCGGTACTACCCCTACTCCGGGCTGGCCGCCCAGGCGCTGGGCTTTGTCAACGCCAACGGAGGGGCCTACGGCATTGAGGCGGTGTACAACGACATGCTGGAGGGCACCACCGGCCGGGTGTTTACCACCCGCACCGCCGCCGGCACCGAGCGGTACAACAGCTACGCCGAGTATATCGACGCCCAGGACGGCTATGACCTGACCCTCACCATCGACACCACCATCCAGTCCTATCTGGAAAAGGCGCTGGAGGAGGGAATCGCGGAGTTTGACGTGCGCAACGGGGCCTTCGCCATTGCTATGGACCCCAAGACCGGGGCCATTCTGGGCATCGCCAGCTCCCCGGACTTCGACCCCAACAACTACTCTATAATTACCAACGACCTGCTCAACAGCCAGCTGGAGACGGAAACCGCCGCCATCTTTGAGAGCCTGAAGGCCGACAACCCGGAGCACCTCACAGAGGGCGAGCTGCTGGACAAGGCGGCCGCTCAGGCCAGGACCAACGCCCAGGTGACCCAGTGGCGCAACAAGGCCATTGACTCCCGGTATGAGCCGGGCTCCACCTTCAAGGCCCTGGTGCTGGCCGCCGCCCTGGAGGAGGGGCTGGTCAGCGAAAGCGACACCTTCAACTGTACCGGCTCCGTTCAGCTGGCTGACCACACCATCCACTGTTCCAAGCGGAGCGGTCACGGAAACCAGACCCTGGCCCAGGCGGTGGGCAACTCCTGCAACCCCGCCTTTATGGAGATCGGCAGCCGGCTGGGCAAGGACCGGTTCTATGACTACTTCGAGGCCTTCGGCATGCTGGAGAGCACCGGCATCGACCTGCCCGGCGAGGCCAGCCTCACCGGCGCCATGTGGAGCCGGGAGGCGATGACCAACGTGGACCTGGCGGTGGCCTCCTTCGGCCAGCGCTTCGAGGTCACCCCCCTCCAGATGATCTGCGGCTTCTCCGCCGTCATCAACGGGGGCAACCTGGTGAAGCCCTATGTGGTTCAGTCCATCAGCACCCGGGAGGGCACCACCATCCGAAACACCGAGCCGGAGATTGTCCGCCAGGTGGTGAGCAGGCAGACCAGCCAGCGGGCGGCGGACATTTTGGAGAAGGTGGTGTCCGAGGGCACGGGCAGCAACGCCTATGTGTCGGGCTACCGCATCGGCGGCAAGACGGGCTCCTCCGAGGTGAAGACCGAGGAGGACCGGACCATCGTCTCCTTCATGGGCTACGCCCCCGCCGACGACCCCCAAGTGATTGTCCTCATCGCCTTTGACAAGCCCCAGCCCAAGGCGCCGGGGAGCAACGAGTCCACCACCGGCCGCTACATCAGCGGCGGCAACATGGCCGCCCGGAAGGCCGGCCCCCTCATCGCCCAGATTCTGGACTATATGGGGGTGGAGAAGGTGTACAGCTCCGCCGAGTCCGCCGCCGTGGACGTGTCCGTCCCCGATGTGACGGGCAAGACAGTGACCGAGGCGAAAGCGGCCCTGTCCGAAAAGACCCTGAACTGCCGGACCATCGGGACGGGGGACACCGTCTCCCGGCAGATCCCCGGAGCGGGGACGAAAATCCCCGGCGGGTCCACCGTCATCCTATACCTGGGCGACGCCGTCCCGGAGGAGACCGGAACGGTGCCCAATGTGACCGGTATGACCTATGAAGCGGCCAAGCAGGCCCTGGAGCGGGAGGGCTTCTTCATGCGGGCCTCGGGCACATCGGTGTATTACAGCAACTCCACCACCGCCGACGGCCAGAGCGTCAACGGCGGCGAGACCGCCGCCATCGGCACCGTGATCGACGTGCGGTTCTTCAACAAGGTGGACGACGGCTACGCGGGATAGAAACCTCCTTCGTCACGGCTCCGCCGTGCCGCCTCCCCCGGTGGGGGGCGTTAGAGAGAATAAAACTCCACCCTTGAGGGGTGACACCATGACTTTGCGCGACCTTTTGGCTGGCGTCCCCCTCACAGGGGGGAGCCTCGACCTGGAAATGGAAATAAATTCCATTTCCTCCGATACCCGGACGCTGAAGCCGGGGGCCCTCTTCGCCGCCCTGCCCGGAGCGGAGGCGGACGGCCATCAGTTCATCCAGGCCGCCCTGGAGAAGGGGGCCGCCGCCGTGCTGTGCCAGCGGGCGCCGGAATACCCCGGTCCCTGGCTGACGGCGGAGGATGTCCGGCTGGCCTTCGCCCTGGTGTGTGCCAACTGGTTTGGCCGTCCGGGGGAGGGCATGACCCTCGTCGCCGTCACCGGCACCAACGGCAAGACCACCACCACCAGCCTGCTCAAGGAGCTGCTGGAGCGGGCGCTGGGGGCCAAGGTTGGCCTGATCGGCACCAACCGGAACATGATCGGCCCGGAGGAGCTGCCCGCCCATCGGACCACGCCGGGGAGCTTTGAGCTCCAGTCCCTTCTGCGCCGGATGGCCGATGGGGGCTGTACCCACGTGGTGATGGAGGTCTCCTCCCACGCCCTGGTCCAGCACCGGACGGCGGGCCTCACCTTCGACGCGGGGGTGTTTACCAACCTGACCCAGGACCACCTGGACTACCACCACACCATGGAGGAGTACCGCCGGGCCAAGGGTCTGCTCTTTCAGCAGTGCCGGAGGGCCGTTCTCAACCTGGACGACGAGGCGGGGCGCTGGTATTTGGACAACATCCCCTGTCCCGCCTTCACCTATTCGGAGAACAAGAACGGGGCGGACCTGTCCGCCCGGAATATCCGCCTGTTCCCCAGCCACGTGGAGTTCGAGGCCCTGACCCTGGGGGAGATCTCCAGAGTTCACCTGCCCATACCTGGAGGTTTTTCCATCTACAACGCCCTGTCCGCCCTGTCCGCCGGGCTGTGCCTGGGGCTGGCGCTGGAGGATATGGCCCGGGTCATGCCCTCGGTCCACGGGGTGAAGGGGCGGGTGGAGGTGGTGCCTGTCCCCCGGGCGTACACCGTTTTGATCGACTACGCCCACAGCCCCAACGCGCTGGAGAATATCCTGTCCACCGCCCGGGACTTCACCGCCGGCCGCCTGATCTGCGTATTCGGCTGCGGCGGCGACCGGGATAAGACCAAGCGGCCCATCATGGGGGCCGTGGCCGGGGAGCTGGCCGATGTGGCCGTGGTCACCTCTGACAACCCCCGCACCGAGGATCCCCGGGCCATCATCGGCGATATTCTGGCGGGTATGTCCGGCTCGGAGGCGGAGCTCCATGTGGAGCCCGACCGCCGGGAGGCCATCGGCTGGGCCCTGTCTCAGGGCGGGCCGGGGGACGTGATCGTCCTGGCCGGCAAGGGCCACGAGACCTATCAGGAGATCGGCGGCGTACAATACCCCATGGACGAGCGGGAGATTGTGGCGGACTGGTTCGAAAAATTAGACAACCGGCAAAAAATGGCTGGAAAATCCCCCGCGGGTGTGGTATAATGCTATGCTTTACAGCAATTCAAAAGAGAAAAAACCGGGAGGGTTCTGAATATGAGATTCATTCTCAGCTTTATTGTGGCCTTTGGCGTGGCCGCCATCGCGGGGCAGCTGCTCATCCCGCTGCTCCGGCGGCTGAAGGCGGGGCAGTCCATTCGGACGGACGGCCCCACCTGGCATATGTCCAAGCAGGGCACCCCTACCATGGGCGGTATCATGTTTATCGTGGCCATCGGCGCGGCGGTGGTGGTGGCGGGCTGGGACGACCTGGCCCGGGGAAACCGCAACCACCTGTATGTCTTCCTCTTCGCCCTGGTCTTTGGGGCCATCGGCATGATCGACGATATGCAGAAGCTGCGCCACCACGCCAACGAGGGCCTCACCGCCGCTCAGAAATTTCTCCTTCAGCTGGCGGCGGCCATCGCCTTCACCGTGCTGATGCGGAACCAGGGCTATCTCACCCCCAACCTGTTCGTCCCCTTCCTCAGCGTGACCCTCCCTCTGCCCTGGGTGGTGTACATGGTCTTTGCCGCCTTTGTCATGGTGGGTACGGTGAACGCCGTCAACCTCACCGACGGCATCGACGGCCTGGCCACCGGCGTCACCATCCCGGTCGCGCTGTTCTACATGGCCGTGTCCGCGTGGTTCGGCAAGAATGACCTGGCCGTCCTGGCCGCCGCACTGGCGGGGGGACTGGCCGCCTTCCTGATTTACAATTTCCACCCCGCCAAGGTCTTTATGGGGGACACCGGCTCTCTCTTCCTGGGGGGCATGGTGTGCGGCCTGGCCTTCGCCCTGGATATCCCGCTGATTATCCCGGTGATCGGCCTGATCTATGTGGTGGAGGTGCTGTCCGACATCATCCAGGTGGCCTATTATAAAAAGACCCGCAAGCGGGTGTTCCGTATGGCCCCCATCCATCACCACTTCGAGATGGGCGGCTGGAGCGAGACAAAGCTCTTTTGTGTCTTCTCCGGCCTCACCCTCGTGCTGTGCTGTCTGGGCTTTTTGGGGGTCATGTACCGGTATCCCATGTGAGAAAAAGCCCCCCTTGCAAAAGGGGGGAGGGCCGCCGGGCGAAGCCCGGTGGCGGGGGGATTCCGTTTACAGAAAAATGCTCAAATAAACCGGAATCCCCCAGTCACGGCTTCGCCGTGCCAGCCCCCTTTGGCAAGGGGGCCTTTGGCGGAAACCTGAAAGGAGGCTCGGCCCTTTGGCCCGCAGATCGAAACGTGACCGTGATTTGACTATGGAGCAACAGCTGGCCCGGGGGCCGCTGGACCTGCCCTTTTTGATGCTGGTGCTGCTTTTGCTGGGCGTCGGGCTGGTAATGCTGTTCTCCGCCTCCTACTACACCGCTTTCCGGGACTCCAGCGCCCGGGTGCACAACAACCCCTATTTCTACATCACCAATCAGGCCCTGTACGCCGGGGCGGGGCTGGCGGGCATGTATATCGTCTCCCGGATTAACTATCAGCGGTTTCGCTGGATGGCTCCGCTGGCGCTGGCGGGCTCCATTTTTCTGCTGGTGCTGTGCTACATTCCCGGCCTGAACGCCCCCATCAACGATGTGCGCCGGTGGCTGAAAATTTTTCTTGTGGCCGGACCCACCTATCAGCCCTCGGAGATCGCCAAGGTGACGGTGGTCCTCTTCTTCGCCGCCCGGCTGTGCAAGCGGGATACGGAGAAACAGCTGCGCTTCACCAAGCGCACCAGCACCGGGCGGATGCTGAACTGGCTGGAGAAGATCGGCTTTCTGGAGCTGGTGCCCTACGGCCTGGTGCTGGTGGTGGTGCTGGGGCTGATCGTCTTTGAGCCCCATGTGTCCGGCGCATTGCTGGTGGCGGTGGGCGCGGCCTCCGTCCTTCTTGTGTCGGGCATCAGCCTGAAATGGTTCATCGGCGTGGGCGGGGCTGGCATGGCCCTGGTGGGTATCATGTATGTGACCACCGACTATGTAAAGCGAAAAATCGGCATCTGGCTGGACCCCACCTCGGTGGACCCCCAGGACGGGGCCTACCAGTTCTGGCAGGGCATCTATTCCATCGCCTCCGGCGGCCTGCTGGGCCGGGGACTGGGGGAGAGCAACCAGAAATACGGCTTTGTCCCAGAGCCGGAGAATGACATGATCTTTTCCATCCTGGTGGAGGAGCTGGGGCTGGTGGGGGCCTTTCTGATCCTGCTGCTCTTCGCTCTGCTCATCCTCCGGGGCTACTGGCTGGCCCTCCACGCCCGGGACAAATTCGGCACCCTGACCATTGTGGGCATCATCACCCTGCTGGCCGCTCAGGTGTTTCTCAACATCGGCGTGGTCACCGGACTGATTCCCAACACCGGCATCTCCCTGCCCTTCTTCAGCTACGGCGGCACCGCCCTGATGATTCATCTGGCGGAGATGGGGATGGTATTGAGTATCTCCCGGCAGATCCCGGCCCCCCGGAAGGATTGACTGTGATTCTGTAGGGCGCGACGACCTCGGCGCGCCGCGGCGGACCATAGGATATAAACGGCGCGCCGGGTCGTCGCGCCCTACAAAAGATGACCGATTTTCGATAACGAGGTGCAGTTATGAATATCTTATTTACCTGCGGCGGCACCGCCGGACATGTGAACCCGGCGGTGGCCCTGGCCCACATCTTCCAGGAGAGGCACCCCGGCTGCCAGGTCCTCTTTGTGGGGGCGGACGGGGGAATGGAGAACAAGCTGGTGCCCAAGGAGGGCTATCAGATCAGGACGGTGACCATCACCAACTTCCGCCGCTCCTTCAAGCCCGCCGGCATCGCCCACAATTTTGGCACTCTGGTGAACATGGGCAGGTCCAAAAAGCAGGCCAGGGCCATCCTGAACGAGTTCAAGCCCGACCTGGTGGTGGGCACCGGGGGCTACGCCTCCTTCCCCGTGGTCAACGAGGCGGCCCACCGGCGCATCCCCACCGCCGTCCACGAGTCCAACGCCGTCCCCGGACTGACCACCAAGGCCCTGTCCAAGGTGGTGGACCGGGTGATGGTGGGCTTTGAGGAGAGCCGGGAGCACTATGACAACCCGGAGAAGGTGGTGGTCACCGGCACGCCGGTCCGGGGGGATTTTTTCAAATACACCAAGGCGGAGGCCCGGGCCAAGCTGGGCTTCACCGACGAGCGGCCCCTGCTGCTGTCCTACTGGGGCTCTCTGGGGGCCGAGGTGATGAACCAGAAGATGGTGGATTTTATCGCCAAGGAGTGCTATGAGGGCGCCCCCTGGCGGCACATCCACGGCGCTGGCCGGGACTTCCCCTGGATGCAGGAGGAGCTGCTCCGCCGGGGCCTGAAGCTGGGGGACAACGGCATTGAGGTCCGGGAGTATATTTATGATATGCCCCTTGTCATGGCCGCTGCCGACCTGGTCCTGTGCCGTGCTGGTGCCTCCACCATCTCGGAGCTGACCGCCATCGCCAAGCCCGCCGTGCTGGTGCCCTCCCCCAACGTCACCGCCAACCACCAGGAGAAAAACGCCCTGGTCCTGTCCGGCCAGGGGGCGGCGGTCCTTCTGCGGGAGGCCGACTGCGTGGGAAATACCCTCTACGACGAGGCCGCCCTCCTCCTCCGGGAGCGGGACCGCCGGGAGAAAATGATCTCCGCCCTCCAGGCTATGGCCGTCCCCAACGCCGGGGAAAAAATTTACGAGACCCTGCGGGAGATTATGGGGTAAGAATCCCGTCAATAACCAAATCCTCCCGTTTCGCATAGGATACTCCAAATCCACAAGATTTGGAGGCTGTCCCATGAGCTATTATGAAATTCAGGGCGGACGCCCTCTGTTTGGAGCCGTGACCATTCACGGAGCGAAAAACAGCGTTCTGCCTATTTTAGCCGCCTGCCTTCTGGTCCCGGGGCAGAGCGTGATCCACAACTGCCCCGACCTGTCCGATGTGTCGGCCACCCTGGACATTCTGCGCCTTCTCGGGTGCCGGGTGGACCGGGAGGGGGACACGGTGACGGTGGATGCCTCGGCCCTCACCCGGGCCGACATCCCCGAAGGACTGATGCGGGAGATGCGCTCCTCGGTGATCTTTCTGGGGGCGCTGCTGGCCCGGCTGGGGGCGGCGGAGCTGTCCTACCCCGGCGGGTGCGAGCTGGGCCCCCGGCCCATCGACCTGCACCTGTCCGCCCTCCGGGCCCTGGGGGCGGAGATTTTGGAGGAGCAGGGAAATCTGTGCTGCCGGCGCTGCCGGGAGGGGCTCCGGGGGCGGGAGATCTGCCTGTCCATCCCCAGCGTGGGGGCCACGGAGAACGCTATGCTGGCCGCCTGCGCCTGCCCCGGCGTGACCACCATCGTGGGCGCGGCCCGGGAGCCGGAGATCGTCGATCTGCAAGGCTTCCTCCAGGCCATGGGCGCTCAGGTGACGGGGGGCGGCACCTCCGCCATATCCGTCCGGGGCGGCGCGACCCTCCA
Organism: Firmicutes bacterium ASF500; assembly: GCA_000492175.2. NCBI lineage: Bacteria > Bacillati > Bacillota > Firmicutes bacterium ASF500. The sequence continues at coordinate 3,174,679 of CP097573.1, forward strand.
TCCGGCGGAGTATCGGGTGATGGGGGACCGCATCGCCGCCGCCACCTATCTGTGCGGCTGTGCCGCCGCCGGAGGGGAGGTCAAGGCCGCCGGCTTCGCCCCGGACACCCTCTCCGCTGTGCTGTCCTGCCTGGAGGAGGCGGGGTGCGCCGTACATACCGGCCCGGACTGGGCCGTCCTGAGCCACACCGGCCCCCTGAAAGCCATCAGTCCGGTGCGCACCGCGCCCTACCCCGGCTTCCCCACCGATGCCCAGGCCGTCCTGATGGCGGCGCTGGCCGGGGGAGAGGGGTCCACCCTCTTTGTGGAAAACATCTTTGACAGCCGCTACCGCCACGTTGACGAGCTGCGCCGGATGGGCGCGGACATCCAGCTGGCGGGCCGGGCCGCGATGGTCTCCGGAGTGGGGCGGCTCCACGGGGCCGCCGTCCGCTCCACCGACCTGCGGGGCGGAGCCGCCCTGGTGGTGGCCGGCCTGGGGGCCGAGGGGACTACCCAGGTCTCCGGCCTGCGCCACATCCGCCGGGGCTACCAGGCCCTGGACCGGAGACTGAGCGCCCTGGGGGCGGAGATCAGAGAGGCGCCATAACCCGAGCTCCCTCGGAGAGGGGGCCTAGATTGGATACCAAGGAGAACGCAGATGTCAAGACGCAGCAGCCGCAGCAGAACACGCAGGCGAAACAGGGGCCGGTTCGGACCGCTGTTCAAGCTTCTATGTGTGCTGGCGGTCATCGTGGCGCTGACGGGAGGGGCGACGGTGTTCTTCCGGGTGGAGACGGTGATGGTGACGGGCAGTCAGCGCTATACCCAGGAGGAGATCATCGCCGCCTCGGGCATCCAGGTGGGCGACAACCTCTACGCCCTGAACAAGGTCCGCATCGACCGGAATATCCGCACCCAGCTGCCCTATGTGGGGGAGCTGTCCATCAACCGGGCGCTGCCCAGCACGATTGTCATTACCGTGGTGGAGTGGGAGGCGACGGCCCAGGTGTCCGTCCCCGACCCGGACCGGGTGGCCGCCCTCAACGCCGCCCGGCTGGAGCAGGACCCGGAGGCCCAGCCCCTGGAGGTGGCCCAGGAGCCCTGGCTCATCAGCGTAAAGGGCAAGCTTCTGGAGCCAGCTCCGCCGGACAGCACGGCCATCCCCGTCACCGGACTGACCTCCATCGCCCCCAAGGCGGGCGGTATGCTGACCGTCCCGGAGGAGGAGCAGGTCCAGCTGACCGCCCTGACCGGCCTTTTGGAGGCGATGGAGGAGGCGGAGCTGTCGGATCAGGTATCCGCCATCCGCCTGGACGCCACCCAGCTGACCCTGCGCTACCTGGACCGGCTGGACGTGCTCATCAAGCTGGACGCGGATTTTTCCTACTCTCTGCGGCTGATGCAGGCGGTGCGGGAACAGATGGAGCAGAGGACGGGCGGGGAGGTCAGGGGGAGCATCGACCTGACCCAGTCCAAGCACGACGCGGTCTTTTCTCCGGAGGAATGAAAATATTACCAGGGGAAAAGGATTGGAAAGTTTGACCGTTTGTGTGATTTTCTCTTGACCTCTGGAAAAAACTGCGATACAATAGAGTATAATTTTGTTTGAACCATGGGGCCTTTCCCAGGAGCCCCGCTTTACATAGGAGGCAGGCATAATGGCGTTTGGATTAGATATGGGTCCTGAGAGCGTAGTCAACATCAAGGTGATCGGCGTGGGCGGCGGCGGAAACAACGTGATAAACCGCATGGTCCGTACTGAGACGAAGGGCGTTGAGTTTATCGCCATCAATACGGATAAGCAGGTGCTGGAGAAGTCCAGCGCCACCGTCAAGCTCCAGATCGGCGAGAAGCTGACCAACGGGCAGGGCGCGGGCGCCAACCCCGAGGTGGGCCGTCAGTCCGCCGAGGAGAGCCGCAGGCAGATCGCCGAGGTGCTGGAGAGCACCGACATGGTGTTCATCACCGCCGGTATGGGCGGCGGCACCGGCACCGGCGCGGCCCCCATCGTGGCCGACATCGCCAAGGAGCAGGGCGTGCTCACCGTGGGCGTGGTCACCAAGCCCTTTAAGTTTGAGGGCCCCCGCCGGATGCGTCAGGCCGAGGCCGGCATCGAGGAGTTAAGGGAAAAGGTGGACTCCCTGGTTATCATCCCCAACGAGCGGCTCAAGCTGGCCAGCGACCAGAAGATCACCTTCGCCAACGCCTTCGAGATTGCCGACGACGTGCTCCAGCAGGCCGTCCAGTCCATCTCCGACCTGATTAAGAACACCGGCTTCATCAACCTGGACTTCGCCGACGTGTCCGCCGTCATGAAGGACGCGGGCCGGGCCCACATGGGCGTGGGCCGTGCCGCCGGCAAGAACAAGGCCGAGGAGGCCGCTAAAATGGCCATCTCCAGCCCTCTGCTGGAGACCTCCATCAACGGCGCCCGGGGCGTGCTCATCAACGTCACCGGCTCCATGGACATCGGCCTGGAGGAGGTGGAGTCCGCCGCCAACCAGGTCCAGGAGGCCGCCCACCCCGAGGCCAACATCATCTTCGGCGCCACCTTCGACGAGGCGCTGGAGGACGAGATCCGGGTTACCGTAATCGCCACCGGCTTCGACGAGAGCCAGGCTGTTGACTTCCCCCACGCTCCGGCGGTGGAGGAGCCCGCCCCCGCCCCCGTGGCGGAGGCTCCCGCCGCTGAGTCCGCCGCTCCCGCCGCGAAGGAGGAGCCTGCGCCTGAACCCGCCCCCGCCCCTGCGGCGGAGTCCCCCAAGCCCGCCGTCAACGACGAGGACTGGGACATCCTGGAGCGCATTTTCAGCAAGAAAAAGTGAGCAAAACCGCCCTGCGAAAGCAGGGCGGTTTTTTAGCGCCTCCCTTGCGAAAGGGAGGGGGACCGCCGCCGAAGGCGGTGGTGGAGGGATTCCATCGGAGCACCACCGTTCACACAGAATCCCCCCGCCGCTTCGCGGCCCTCCCCCCTTTGACAAGGGGGGCTTTTACGTCACAAAAACAACGCCAGCACTGAGGTGATGATGCCGCAGACACAGATGGCGATGGAGCTCATCGCCGCCTGGAGCTTGCCGATCTCCATGGCCTTGGCGGTGCCCAGGCCGTGGCTGCAAGCGCCGATGGCGGTGCCCTCGGCCACCGGGTCGGTGATGTGGAACAGCTTGGCGAAGGCGGGGGCGAACATGGCCCCCAGCGCCCCGGCAATGAGGACAGCGGTGACAGTCAGTCCGGGGATGCCGCCCAGGCTCTCCGAAATGGCGATGGCGATGGCGGTGGTGACGCTCTTGGGCAGGAGGGAGGCGGAAATGGTCCCGTCCAGCCCCATCAGGCGGCACAGCAGAAGCACCGAAGCGACGCTGGACAGCGACCCGGCCAGACAGCCCGCCACCACCGGGAGAAAGTATTCCCCCAGCAGCTTGCGCTGGCGGTAGACGTTCAGGGCCAGCATCACCGTCACCGGGGTCTGCATCATAATGAGAAAGTCCCCGCCCAGGGCGTAGCTCTCATAGAGGATGTCCATAACGAGCAAAAGCAGGATGATCAGGGCGGCGGAGATGACCAGGGGATTGCACAAAATCAGTCCGGTCTTTTTCTGGACCCACAGTCCCACGCACCAGGCGGCGCAGGTGAGGACCAGACCGAAAAAGGGGGATGCGAGGATAGCGTCAGTCATGCCGGGCTCCCTTCTTTCTCTGCAAGGTCCGGGTCAGCTGAACTGTCCAGGCAGTGACGAAATAGACGACGGGCGTGGTCACAAGGGCGATGATACAGAAGGGGACCAGACATTGCAGCAGAACATCCAGGTGCTTGAGCAGGCCGACGCAGGGTGCGACAAAGAAAAAGGACATATTATCCGACAAAAATCCGCACACCCGGTCAATGTGCCGCTCCCGGACTACCCGGACCATCAGCAGGGCCAGCAGCAGGAGCATCCCGATCACACTGGCGGGAAAGGGCACGGGGAGCAGCGCGGAAACACCCTCGGCGATGAGGCAGACCCCAAACAGAACGGCCAGCTCACCCATAATATTCAAAGCTTCGTCACCTCTCGTCCGTTCGCCCCACCAGATAGTCCAGGGAGACGTTGTAAAAATCCGCCATCTGAACCAGCACAGAGGCGATGGGCTCCCGCTCGTTCTTTTCATAGCGGCGGTATGTGCTGAAAGGAATGTTCATTCCTTCAGCGGCTAGCAACTGCGTCAAATCCCGTTCTTTACGGAGCAAATGAAGTCTTTCAGGTAATTTTGTCATTTTAATCATTTCCTCTTGACAGGCCTGTTTGGAGTAATTATAATAGGCTTGGAATTGCCCAAATGGAGTAATCTAAATGGAGGAATCGAGATGAACGGCCTTGCAAGATATCTGTACCAATTTGTTCTGGAAAACCGTCTGGACAGCTTAAAGAGCGATAAAGAATATCAGAAGTGCATATATGAGGTGAATCTGCAAATCGAACGCGTCGAGGGGGATTTGGCTCCGGAGCAGCGCAGGGAGCTGCACAAGCTGATTGATCAGATCAGCGTTCAGAACGGCATAGAGGGCGAACATATTTTTCTCGCCGCGCTGGCTCTGTCTAGGGAATTGCACACCCTCGTACAGGTGTAGGAGGCCCTTTGTAGGGGCGGATATTATCCGCCCGTCAGGTCCAGGCGGTGTTCGCGGGCGGATGATATCCGCCCCTACAGAGACGTACCCCGCAGGACAAAGCCTCCCTTGCGAAAGGGAGGGGGACCGCCGCCGAAGGCGGTGGTGGAGGGATTCCTCCGGAGCACCACCGTTCACACGGAATCCCCCCGCCGCTTCGCGGCCCTCCCCCCTTTGGCAAGGGGGGCCGTCGCCTGCGGGCGGGACGGGAAATTACATCCAAATCGCCGTAGCAAAGTAGTCCTCGGGGGTCTCGGCCCGGCGGATGAGGAGGGTGGAGCCGTCCTCCCGGAGGAGGACCTCGGCGGAACGGAGGCGGCCGTTGTACTGATAGCCCATGGAGTGGCCGTGAGCGCCGGTGTCGTGAATCACCAGCAGGTCGCCCACGTCGATTTTGGGCAGCATCCGGTCCACGGCGAACTTGTCGCAGTTCTCGCACAGGGAGCCGGTGACATCGTATTTGTGGTCGCAGGGGGCCTCCTCCTTGCCCATGACGGTGATGTGGTGATAGGCGCCGTAGATGGCCGGGCGCATCAGGTTGGCGGCGCAGGCGTCCACGCCGATATACTCCTTGTAGATGTGCTTCTCGTGGAGGACCCGGGTGACCAGGTGGCCGTAGGGGGCCAGCATGAACCGGCCCAGCTCGGTGTGGATAGCTACGTCTCCCATCCCGGCGGGGACCAGGATCTCCTCAAAGGCCCGGCGCACCCCCTCGCCGATGACGGCGATGTCGTTGGCGGGCTGCTCCGGGCGGTAGGGCACCCCTACGCCGCCGGACAGGTTGATGAAGGTGATGTGACAGCCCGTCTCCTCCCGCAGCTCCACGGCCATCCGGAAGAGGATGGCGGCCAGGGCGGGGTAGTAGTCGTTGGAGATGGTGTTGGAGGCCAGGAAGGCGTGGATACCGAACTCCTCCGCGCCCAGCTCCTTCAGGCGGCGGAAGGCCTCGGTCATCTGGGGCCGGGTCAGGCCGTATTTGGCATCCCCAGGCTTGTCCATCACCTGGAAGCCCTCCTTGCTCTCCCCCAGGGTAAAGGTGCCGCCGGGGTTATACCGGCAGGATATTTTCTTGGGAATATAACCCAAAGTGTTCTTTAAAAAGTCGATATGGGTCACATCGTCCAGGTTGATGGTGGCCCCCAGCTGTGCGGCCAGGGCAAATTCCTCCGCCGGGGTGTCGTTGGAGGAAAACATAATCTCCTCCCCGGAGAACCCGCAGCGGTCAGACATCATCAGCTCGGTGAGGGAGGAGCAGTCCACGCCGCAGCCCTCCTCCCGGAGGATTTTTAAAATCTGAGGGGTGGGGGTGGCCTTCACGGCGAAGTGCTCCTGAAAGCCGGGGTTCCAGGCGAAGGCCCGGTTCAGTGCCCGGGCGTTCTCCCGGATGCCACGCTCGTCGTAGAGGTGGAAGGGGGTGGGGTAGGTCTGGACAATCTCCTGGAGCTGGTCCAGGGTGACAAAGGGCATTTTCATGGAATTCGCTCCTTTTTTAATCAATCAGGCAACAGACAGTCTATCGAATTTCCAGCGATTTGTCAATAAAATTCCTTGACAATCCGCCCCCGGCAATGCGATACTGATAGGCAGCTTGAAAGAGAAGAGAGGTTTTGCCCATGGCCTATACCAAAGAGGATATCATCCGGATCGTTCGAGAGGAACGGATTGAGTTCATCCGGATGCAGTTTACCGACATTTTCGGCCAGATGAAGAACGTGTCCATCACCGCCTCCCAGGTGGAGAAGGCAGTGAACAACCAAATTATGTTTGACGGCTCCTCCATCGAGGGCTTCACCCGCATTCACGAGTCGGACCAGTGCCTGTACCCAGACCTGAACAGCTTTGTGATCGTCCCCGAGAAGGTGGCCGGGGGCCGGACGGCCCGCATGTTCTGCGACGTGTACAACACCGACGGCACCCCCTTCGTGGGCGACCCCCGGGGCGTGCTCCGCCGGGTGCTCCGCCGGGCGGAGTCCATGGGCTACGACGTGTTCAACATCGGGCCGGAGCTGGAGTTTTTCCTGTTTGACCTGGACAGCGAAGGCCGGGCCACCACCAACACCAGGGACGAGGCGGCTTATTTCGACCTGGGCCCCCTGGACCACAGCGAGGCCACCCGCCGGGAGATCAGCCTGACCCTGGAGAAAATGGGCTTTGAGATCGAGGCCAGCCACCACGAGTGCGCCGTGGCCCAGCACGAGATCGACTTCAAATACAACAACGCCCTGGACGGGGCGGACAAGATTATGACCTTCAAGCTGGTGGCCAAGAGCATTGCCCAGAAAAACGGCCTCCACGCCACCTTCATGCCCAAGCCCATCTACGGCGTGGCGGGCAGCGGTATGCACCTGAACATGTCCCTGTTCAAAAACGGCAAAAATGTCTTTTACGACCCCAGCGGGGAGCGGGGCCTGTCCAAGACGGCCTACTCCTTCATCGCCGGCCTGCTGGACCACGTCCAGGGCTTTACCGCAATTACCAACCCCCTGGTCAACTCCTATAAGCGGCTGGGCGCGGGCCACGAGGCCCCCCGCTACCGGGCCTGGTCGGCCTCCAACCGGTCGGCCCTCATCCGCATCCCCGCCGCCCGGGGTCAGGCCACCCGGGTGGAGCTGCGCTCCCCCGACCCCTCCTGCAACCCCTATCTGGCGGTGGCGGTCTGCCTGGCCGCCGGCCTGGACGGCATCGCCCGGGGCCTCACCCCGCCCCCGGAGATCACCGGGGACATCTACGCCATGGACGACCGGACCCGGGCGGCCCGGGGCATCCCCTGCCTGCCCGACAACCTGAAGGACGCCCTGGACGAGCTGGAGAAGGACGCCCTGGTGCTGGACGTGTTGGGCGAGCACGTGGCCCGGCAGTTCCTCAAGGGCAAGCTGGGGGAGTGGAACGAGTATCAGACCCGCGTGTCCAGCTGGGAGCTGGAGAAATATTTGGTAATCTATTGATGTTCGCAAAGAGACCGGGGGCGCGGGCCTCCGGTCTTTCTGTAAGCGTTTGCGCATAGTCTCTCACCGAAAGGGGGAATCACCCATGCGATTTACAAAAATGGAGGGCCTGGGCAACGACTATATCTATCTCAACTGCCTGGAAGAGGTCCCGGAGGACCTGCCCGCCCTGGCGGTCCGGCTGTCCCGCCGGCATTTCGGCGTGGGGGCGGACGGCCTCATCTGCATCCGCCCTGGCCGGACCGGGGACTTTACCATGGAGATGTACAACGCCGACGGATCCCGGGGGGCCATGTGCGGCAACGGCATCCGGTGCGTGGGCAAGTACGTCTACGACAAGGGCTTTACCCAAAAGACCCGCCTGACCATCGACACCGATGCCGGTCCCCGGGAGCTGGAGCTCCACCTGCTGGAGGGGGCGGTGGACCAGGTGACGGTGGACATGGGACGGGTGGAGGTCTCCGGTCCGGTCCGGGTGGAGGCGGCAGGGGAGCTTTTTCAGGTTGTCCCCGCCGACGCCGGCAACCCCCACGGGGTCATTTTCTGCCCGGACCCGGAAAAAATCGACCTGGAGAGGCTGGGCCCCCTTCTGGAGCGCCACCCCGCCCTGGGGGAGCGGCGGAATATTGAGTTTGTGTCCTGCCCCCACCGGGGGCGGCTGGACATCCGGGTGTGGGAGCGGGGCAGCGGGATCACCCTGGCCTGCGGTACCGGGGCCTGCGCCGCCTTCGCCGCCGCCGTGACCGAAAATCGCTGCGGAAACCGGGCGGAGGCCCGCCTGCCCGGCGGTACGCTCACCCTGGAGCTGCGGGAGGGCCGCGTCCTGATGACCGGCCCCGCCCGGACGGTGTTTGAGGGGGAGTTCCCTCTCTGAAGGAGGGAGCCCTCTCCTTCGACAAAAAACTTTCCTTGACAACCCGGGGGGATACCTTTATGATATAAGAATCGTGTTCAAGAGGGGGGATTGGGTGGAAACCATTACCAGCCGCCAAAATCCGCTGGCTGTTCAGATCAGAAAGCTGAACGGAAGCCGGTCCGCCCGGCGGGAGACGGGGCTGTTCCCCGCCGAGGGCCCCAAGCTGCTGGAGGAGGCGGTGAAGGCGGGGGCGGTCGTAGACACCCTGGTCACCGCCCGGGGGACAGAGGCTCACTGCCCCGGAGATCCCCGGCGGGTAGAGGTCCCGGCGGACCTTCTGCAAAGCCTGTGCGACACCAAAACCCCCCAGGGGGTGCTGTTCCTGGCCCAAATGCCGGATACCGCCCCGCCGGAGCGGCTGGAAGGGGACCGCTGGCTGGTACTGGACGGCCTCCAGGACCCGGGCAACGTGGGGACCATCTGGCGTACCGCCGACGCCCTGGGGGCGGACGGTCTGCTTCTGGTGAACCACTGCGCCGACCCCTTCTCCCCCAAGACGGTGCGGGCCACCATGGGGGCCTGCTTCCGTTTGCCGGTCTATGAGGCGGAGGCGGAGGCTCTCCCCAGCCTGTTGAAGCGGTCCGGCCTGCCCCTGTACGCCACCGCCCTGCGGGAGGACACCGTAGATATCAGAACGGCACAGCTCAGCCGCTGTGCCGTGGTGATCGGAAGCGAGGGGAGGGGAATCTCCCCCCAGCTTTTGGAGATGAGTGAAAAAACCCTGAAAATTCCCATGCGGGCGCGGTGCGAGTCGCTGAACGCCGCCGCCGCCGCGTCCATCGTCCTCTGGGAGATGGGGCACTGACTACCCCGGTCCTTCCCCGGAGTTTGTCCGGCGGTAGACCAGCATGATGAACAGGAAGGAAATTGCCATCATCCCCAGGAACAGGCCGTAGGAGGCCACATAGCCCCCGGTCACGTCGGCCAGCCAGCCGGGGAGGGGGCCCAGGGCCACAATGCCCAGGGCGTAGACGGTCTGGCTCCATTTCAGCCCCCTGGCAAAGCCCTCGTCCCCCAGAAAGTCCCGGGCCCAGATGGAGAAGGAGACATTGCTCACCGGAAGGCCCAGTCCGAAGGCGAGGACGGCGGCGAAGGCGCACAGCCGGCTTCCGTTGGGGGCCAGGCAGAGCAGAACGTAGGACAGCAGGGACATTCCATAGAGGAGCAGGGTGGACCGCCGCCCGCCCAGCCGGTCGGCCAGCCAGCCGTAGAGGGTCTTTCCAACCATCAGGGCCACGCCGGTGCAGGAGACCAGCGCTGCCACCGCGGCGGGGTCGAAGCCCTCGGTGGTGTACAGCACGCCCACGTTGCTGATGCCGATGCTGGTGGGAGCGCCGATGAGAAATACCGCCGCCAGGAACAGCCCCCAGTACAGGGGCGTCATCCCGCCGGGGGCGGGGCGGAGGGGGACGCGCTCCGCCGTCAGCCCGCCCTGAGCATAGGGCCGCAGGCCCAACTGGGCGGGGTCGTCCTGAACCAGAAGAAAGACGGCCCATGCCAGTATCAGGACCAGCGCACCCTCAGCGTAAAAGGCGGCAGCCAGTCCCCGGGTCTGGAGGAGCCAGGTGAGGGGGCCGGGGACCAGAATGGTAGCCAGCCCGCTCCCCGCCGAGGCCAGCCCCAGGGCGAAGGCGCTCCGGTCCTGAAACCACCGGCTGACCAGCAGGGACAGGGGGATCATCCCGGCCCAGCCGTAGGCCAGCCCGGTGAGGGCTCCGGCGGCCAGATAGGCGGGCAGGGAGCCCGCCGTCCCGAACAAAAACCGGGATAGGGCCAGCAGGAGCATAGCCCCCGCCGCCGTCCGCCGCAGGCCAAGCCGGGCACACAGCCGGTTGGCGGTGAACATGCTCACAACGATGAACAGACTGCGGATTGTGACAATCCACCCCGCCTGGGTGTTGGAAAGGCCATTTTCCGCGATGATATAGGGCTGATAGACGGAGTAGATGTTGCTCCCCAGCCCCATGACGGAGAACAGCATCACGCCGCCCCCCAGACACACCAGCCAGGGGCGGACGGATTGACGTGAAGGCATAGAGACCCTCCCTTTCATGAGCATAGCATACTCTATGCGGGGGAGGTTTGTAAAGAATATTTTGGGAGGATAGGACCATGGCTGAACTGAAATACTGGCTTTGGCTGACCACCCGAACGGGCTTGGGGCCGGTGGGGGCGCTGTCGGTGCTGGACTGCTTCACCACTCCGGAGCGGGCCTACTACGGGGAGCGGGAGGACTACGACGCCCTGAACCTGCCTCCCTTTGTGAAAAACGCTCTGATGGACAAGAGCATGGACGAGGCCAACCGAATCCTGGGCGAGTGCGACCGCCTGGGCATCCGGATCATGACCTTTCAGGACGCCGATTACCCCCAGCGCCTGCGGCAGATCGCCGACCCGCCGGTGATCCTGTATATCAAGGGAAAAAGCTTCCACTTTGACGAGGAGGCGGCCATCGGCGTGGTGGGCGCGCGGAAATCCTCGGTGAAGAGCCGGGAGCGGGCGGAGCGGTTTGGCATGGAGCTGGCCTCCAGCGGGGCGCTGGTGGTGTCCGGCATCGCCGAGGGCATCGACTCCAGCGCCATCACCGGAGCCCTGCGGGGCGGAGGTCCGGTGGTGTCCCTTCTGGCCGGCGGGGCGGACAAAATTTTCCCCCGGGAGAGCCGCTTCCTCTATGAGGATGTGGCGGCGGCCGGGGCGCTGATCTCCGAGTATCCCCCGGGCACGCCCCACAAGGGGGACCACTTCAACCCCCGCAACCGAATTTTGAGCGGCCTGTCCCTGGGTGTGCTGGCGGTGGAGTGCGCCACCACCGGCGGCACCATGCTCACCGTCAACCACGCTCTGAACCAGGGCAGGGAGGTGTTCGCCGTCCCCATTGGCCTGGACGAGCAGAGCGCCCGGGGGACCAACCGGCTGATCCACGACTGCAAGGCCAGGCTGGTGGAGAACGCCAGGGATATTCTGGAGGATTTCGTGGACCTGTTCCCCACCAAGCTGTCCGCCCTCGCCCCCCTGTCCCGGTCGGTGGTCGAGGCCCGCCTGTCCGGGGAGGACAAGCCCCAGGCGGCACCAAAGGCCCCCAAGGAGCGGAAGGAGGCCCCCGCCCCGAGCCGGGAGGTGGTCCCCAGGGATCAGCAGAAATCCCGCTTCACGGATGACGAGCTGGCTATCCTGGCCGCCGCGTCCAAAGCCGCCCTCACCGCCGACGAGGTGGTGGAAAAGACCCAGATTCCCGCCAAGCGCGTCCTGTCCGCCCTGACCATGCTCCAGCTCCAGGGCGCCCTTGAGGAGCGCCCCGGCCGCAGGTATTACGCCCTGGTGGAGCTGGAGAGCTGAATTTGTAATAATCTCTGGAGGTAAATCCAAAGTGGCAAATAAAACAGACTTAGTAATTGTGGAGTCCCCGTCCAAGGCCAAGACCATCGGCAAGTACCTTGGGCCGGGCTATGAGGTAAAGGCGTCCATGGGCCATGTCCGGGACCTGCCCAAGAGCAAGCTGAGCGTGGATATCGAGGGCGGCTTCGTCCCCGATTACCAGCCCATCAAGGGCAAGGAGGACGTGATCAGCGACCTGAAGAAGGCGGCCAAGCACAGTGGGAAGGTCTATCTCGCGACGGACCCTGACCGGGAGGGGGAGGCCATCTCCTGGCATTTGAAGGAGCTGCTCAACATCCCCGACGACAAGACCTACCGGGTGACCTTCAATGAGATCACCAAGAAGGTGGTCAACCAGTCCATCGCCGCCCCCCGGGCCATCGACCAGAACCTGGTGGACGCCCAGCAGGCCCGGCGGATTCTGGACCGGATCGTGGGCTATCAGCTCTCCCCCCTGCTGTGGAAAAAAATCCGCCGGGGGCTGTCCGCTGGACGGGTGCAGTCGGTAGCCACCCGCCTGGTGGTGGAGCGGGAGCTGGAAATCCGTGCCTTTGTCCCCCAGGAGTACTGGTCCATCGAGGCCGATTTGGAGCGGGTAGCCCCCAATCTGGGCTCCTTCAAGGCCCAGTTCCACGGGAAGGACAAAAAAATGGAGCTCCACAGCCAGGAGGAGGCCCAAGCGGTGGTGGATGCCGTCTCCAAAGGCGCGTGGTCGGTAGCCAAGGTAAAGCGCCAGGAGCGCCAGCGCCAGCCCGCCCCGCCCTTTACCACCTCCACCCTCCAGCAGGAGGCCAGCCGGAAGCTGAACATGTCCCCCGCCCGGACTATGGCGGTGGCCCAGCAGCTCTACGAGGGCGTCGACATCGCCGGCGAGGGGGCCGTGGGTCTGATTACCTACATGCGTACCGACTCCCTGCGCCTGTCCGACGAGGCGGTGTCCGCCGCCCGGGGCTTCATCGCCCAGCGGTACGGGGGGGCCTACTGCCCCGCCCAGCCCAAGCACTACAAGACCAAGGGCAGCGCTCAGGACGCCCACGAGGCCATCCGTCCCTCCGATGTCACCCTGGTCCCCGAGGACATTAAGAAGGACCTGACAGCGGAGCAGTTCAAGCTGTACAAGCTGATCTGGTCCCGGTTCCTGGCCTGCCAGATGGCAAACGCCGTCTACGACAGCCTGTCCATCGACGCGGCCAACTCCGGATATATCTTCCGGGCCAGCCACTCCAGCCTGAAATTCTCCGGTTTCACCGCCGTCTATGAGGAGGGCAAGGACGACGAGGAGGAGGAAAAGACCTCCCCCCTGCCCGATTTGAGGGAGGGTGAGGCCCTCACCGGAAAGAAGCTGACCCCCGGCCAGCACTTCACCCAGCCCCCCGCCCGGTACTCCGAGGCCAGCCTCATCCGGGCCCTGGAGGAGCAGGGCATCGGCCGGCCCTCCACCTACGCCCCCACCATCTCCACCATCATGAACCGGGAGTACGTGGTCAAGGAGGGAGGCAAGGCCCTCCGCCCCACCCCCCTGGGGGAGGTGGTCACCGGCCTGATGAAGGACAAGTTCCACGACATTGTGGACTACGACTTCACCGCTCAGATGGAGCAGCGGCTGGACAAGGTGGAGGAGGGCGAGGCCAACTGGAAGGCCCTCCTGGCCGATTTCTACAGGGACTTCGACGCCGAGCTGAAAAAGGCGGAGCAGGACCTGGACGGGGAGCGGATCAAGGTCCCCGACGAGGTGTCGGAGGAGCTGTGTCCTCAGTGCGGCAAGAACCTGGTGATTAAATCGGGCCGGTTTGGCCGGTTCCTGGCCTGCCCCGGCTGGCCGGAGTGCGACTTCACCATGCCTCTGGTGATCGAGATGCCCGGCAAGTGCCCCCTGTGCGGCGGGCGGCTGTTCAAGCGCACCGGCAAGGCGAAAAAGACGGGCAAGCAGTACACCTATTACTGCTGTGAGCGCCGGAGCAGCAAGGACGAGGCCCAGCGCTGTGAGTTCGTCACCTTCGACGTGCCCGTGAAGGACAACTGTCCCGTCTGCGGCCAGACCATGTTCAAAAAGTCGGGCAAGGGGGCCCGGAAGCCCTACTGCATCAACGAGCAGTGCTCCAACTTCACCCCCGAGGAGAAGCGGGGCGGCTGGAAAAAGAAGGAGGCCCCCGCCGAAGGGGAGCCCGCCCCCGCCGGGGCGGAGGAGAAGCCCAAGAAGTCCGCCGCAAAAAAGCCCGCCGCTAAAAAGACAACGAAAAAAGCCGCCCCGAAGACGGCGGCGGAAAAGAAGACCACAACGAAGACGGCGGCAAAGAAGAGCACCGCGAAAAAGACAACAGCCGCCAAAAAGGCGGAGTGAGCCCATCATTTCCTTTGACATGAGCGGAAATTTATTGTATAATATTGCTATACTAATACAAGGAGGACTGAAAAATGGGACAGACAGATAAGCAGTTCAATGGCTTTCTGAGAGTCATTATCCGGGATCTGAAGGATTCAATCGCTGAGCCTGACCCAGATAAGAAGCAGAAAATGCTGGAAGCCCTTCTGAGCGATTTGCAGACCACACTGGAGGATTAAAGTCGTGGGGCGGCGGCCAGCCGTCCCACTCAATTTTCTGGAAGAGGAACGACTATGGAAAAAGTAATCGTCATCGGCGCGGGCCTGGCGGGGAGCGAGGCCGCGTGGCAGCTGGCCCGGCGGGGGATTCCCGTGGAGCTGCGGGAGATGAAGCCCGCAAAAATGTCCCCCGCCCACCACACGAAATATTTCGGGGAACTGGTGTGCTCCAACTCCCTGCGCTCCGACCAGCTGGAGAACGCGGTGGGCCTGCTCAAGGAGGAGCTGCGCCGGTGCGGCTCTCTCATCATGTCCTGCGCCGACGCCCACCGGGTAGAGGCGGGGGGGGCCCTGGCGGTGGACCGCCACGCCTTTGCCGCCGCCATCACAGAGAAAATCAAAGACCACCCCAATATCACCGTGGTGGAGGGGGAGGTCAGGTCAATCCCGGCGGAGGGAAACGTCATCATCGCCACCGGCCCGCTGACCAGCGAGGCCTTGTCGGAGAAGATCGGGGAGCTGTTCCCCGATAGTAAGTACCTCAATTTCTTCGACGCCGCCGCCCCCCTGGTCACCTTCGACAGCATCGACATGGACAGCGCCTGGTTCGCCTCCCGGTACGACCGGGGGACCCCCGACTACATCAACTGCCCCCTGACGGCGGAGGAATACGACGCCTTTTGGACCGAGCTGACCCAGGCCCAGGAGGCGGAGGTCCACGGGTTTGAGGACGCCGGCGTGTTCGAAGGCTGTATGCCTGTGGAGGTGATGGCCCGCCGGGGGCGGGACACCCTCTGCTACGGCCCCTTGAAGCCGGTGGGCCTGAAGGACCCCAAGACGGGGAAGGAGCCCTTCGCCGTGGTCCAGCTCCGGAAGGATAACGCCCAGGGGTCCATCTACAACATGGTGGGCTTCCAGACCCACCTGCGCTTCCCCGAGCAGAAGCGGGTCTTTTCCATGATTCCCGCCCTGAAAAACGCGGAGTACGTCCGGTATGGGGTGATGCACCGGAACACCTTCCTGGACTCCCCCCGGCTGTTGGACCGGTACTACCGGGTGCGGGGACAGGAGCGGCTCATGTTCGCGGGGCAGATCACCGGGGTGGAGGGCTATGTGGAGTCCACCGCCTCGGGCTGTCTGGCTGCTGTGGAGCTGGCCCGGCGGCTGGAGGGGAGGGAGCCGGTCAATTTCCCCCGGGAGACCGCAATGGGCGCATTGGCCCTTTACATCAGCGACCAAAGTGTGGTAAACTTTCAACCGATGAATATCAACTTCGGCCTGATCCCTCAGCTGGGCTACCGGGTGAAGGGCAAGCGGAACAAGAACGCCGAAATCTCCCGGCGGGCCCTGGAGGCGCTGGGCAAATTGGAAATCGAGACGTAGGGACGCTTCACGAAGCGTCCGCCGCCGCACCGCCGTCGAGGGGCGGACGTACCGCCGCACCGCCACCGGGGGGCGGATGTACCGCCGCACGCAGTCGAGGGGCGGACGCATCGTGATGCGTCCCTACGGGCGGGCCCATTGGTTCAGATTCAGCCCCAATTTCAGCCCGTGGGCGAAGGAGATGGAGTTGGCGGTTTCCAGCAGATCAAAGACCGGACCGGGCAGGTCGCCGTCCGGGAAGAGGGACAGGCTTTGACGAAGCAGATCGGCGTATTGAGGGTCATCCTCAAAGACGAGATGGCCCTGGTCCTGTTCGTTGATGAAAAATTCTTGTATTTGCTTTTCCATATGCAGCACCACCAAATATATAGATTAGCGATATTTTATCGCATATAGCGTAGTTTGTCAAGGGGGTATTCTATGCTTCATAAGGATGTTTTTTGCATGAGGGTCAAAAAATTGCGAAAAGCCCGCAAAGAACAGCAGGTTGATCTGGCTGATGCAATCGGTGTAAAACAATCTACCATCAGCGACATTGAAAATGGCCGCAGAACAACCTCCTTTGACAAATTAGCCGCTATCTGCCAGCACTACAACGTATCCGCCGACTACCTCCTGGGTCTGATCGACGAGCCCAGGCCGCTGGTCTAGGAAGAAAGGCTCCTTTTGAAAGGAGCTGTCAGCGAAGCTGACTGAGGATTGCGTTTCGCCGCAGGCGAAACATACGAAGTAAATGCGTGTAGGGCGCGACGACCCCGGCGCGCCGTTCTCCCGAGAGCGCCCGCTTTCCGTGGGCGGCGGGCCGAGTCGTCCCGCCCTACAGAGGGCTCAAAACCCTCGTTTGCTTCGCATATTTTGGCTTCGCCAAAATGCAATCCTCCGCCCCAGTTTGCGAACTGGGGCACCTCCTTTCAAAAGGAGGCTTTTGGGAGGAAACCTGTAAACACCGCCGCAGAACAGAAAGGAAATACCATGAAAATCATTGTAGACGCCATGGGCGGGGACAACGCGCCCCAGGCCCCGGTAATGGGGGCCATTCAGGCTAACCGGGAATACGGGGTGGACATCATTCTGGTGGGCAGGGGGGAGGAAATCCTCAAAACCCTGGCCAACAACGGGATCAGCGACCTGCCCTCCGGGGTGGCGGTGAGCCACGCCAGCGAGGTGGTGGAGATGTGCGACGACCCGGCCACCGCCTTCCGCAAGAAAAAGGACTCCTCCCTCACGGTGGGGCTGAACCTGTTGAAGGACGGCACGGGGGACGCCTTTGTCTCCGCCGGGTCCACCGGGGCCCTGCTGTCCGGGGCCACCCTGGTAGCCAAGCGGATCAAGGGCATCCGCCGGGCGGCGCTGGCCCCCGTGGTGCCCACGGGGAACGGGGGCGCGGTCCTTATCGACTGCGGGGCCAACGCCGAGTGTCCCCCGGAATATTTGCTCCAGTTCGCCTATATGGGCTCCTACTACGCAGAGAAGGTGCTGGGCCGTCCCAGCCCCAAGGTGGGCCTGCTCAACATCGGCACCGAGCCCTCCAAGGGCACCACCCTGCAAACCACCGTCCACCCCATGCTGGAGGCGGCGGCGGAGGCCGGGCGGATCAACTTCGTGGGCAATGTGGAGGCCCGGGAGGCGGTGGAGGGCGCGGTGGACGTCATCGTGGCCGACGGCTACTCGGGCAACATCTTCCTCAAGACCATGGAGGGCACCGGAATTTTCCTGGCCCGGGAGATGAAGCGGATGTTTAAGAAAAGCCTCGTCACAAAGCTGGCCGCCCTGCTGGTGTCCGGCGGGCTGAGGGACTTTAAAAAGCTGATGGACTCCAACGAGGTGGGGGGCACCGCCCTGGTGGGCATCTCCAAGCCCGTCATCAAGGCCCACGGCTCCTCCAACGCCTACGCCATCCAGAACGCCGTCCGCCAGGCCAGGGATTTTGCCGCCTCCGGCATGATCGAGAGTATTCAGCAAAATATCGACCTCATGCGGCTGGATCCCCCGATGGCTTCCAAGGAGTGAAATAACCTCTTGCGCGGGGTTGAAATGTGGAGTAAAATAAAAACATCCAAAACTGTGTGAGGAGGAATTGATGATGGCAAAACCGACCTTTGACCCCCGGCCAGGAGAGGAAATGTTCGCCCAGAAGGTGGGCTGTGACTGCTGGAAAATGCCCCAGGTTGTGGGGAAACGGCAGATTTCCGGCAAGCTGTACATGACCGACCAGCGGGTGGCCTTCCTGGCCTCCGGGCTGATGGGCACAGCGTCCGTCAGCTGGGAGATCGAGATGAAGGATATCGCCTCAGTGCGCACCTGCACCACCCCGCCCTGCTTCCCCTTCGGCGTGGAGATTACCATGCGGGACGGAAAAGTGTATCTGCTGGGCATTATGAAGCGGGACAAATATGTGTCTTGGCTCAACGAGCATATTTCCTGAAAAAGCACACCGCCTCCCCGGCTGGGGAGGCGGTTATTTTATGTTTTACTCTTTAGGTTGACTTTTTATTACACAGATAAGGTTGATTATTCCAAGGATTAAGCACCATGCGGCCCAAATATTTAAATCAGAGTAAGAGCCTGCATTTGCAAAACCAATTACTGCGGCCAGCGCAAAGACGATAAAAGCGGCAATTGACCCACCCTTGCCTGTTGAATTTCGAGTAGCCACCTGGATAATGCCTCCAGCCAGCATGAAAAAGGCAAGCAGAGCGCCAGCAGTTCCGCTAACTTCTCCGTTTTGAGACAGTGCATTTCCCAATCCGGCGGCGCATGATTGGAACAGCACAAAAGCGGTTAAAACCATGCAAATGATTCCTGTAATCAATTTTGTTGTTCTCACTTTATTTCCTCCCTTTTAATCTTTAACCGACATCATAAGATGCTCTCCAATAAAATAACATATATTTTTCGACTAGTCAATATATAATAACAATATTTACATTACTAATGTCAAATATTTTTTGGTTATCATTTGTTTATAACGAGGTGATGACCGTGTATGAGGAGTTTGTGAGAAAGAGGATTACACAGCTTCGATTGAAAAAAGGAATATCTGAATATAAAATGAGCTATGATTTAGGGCATAGCCGTGGATATATTTATAACATCTCTTCAGGGAAGGCATTGCCCCCGTTAAAAGAGTTCTTTGTTATTTGTGATTATTTTGGGCTGACACCCCAACAGTTTTTTGATGAGGGCACGCAGAATCCAGAATTGGTTCAAAAGGCAATAGAGGGGCTTCGACAGATGGATGAAAGTGATTTGCTGATGTTGTTGGGCATTATTAACCGAATGCTGAAATAAAGATGAATGGACAAAAGCAGACCGCCTTTCCAAAATGGAGAGGCGGTCTGCTTTTGCGGTTTGACCGGCACGGCAAAGGACAGTAGGCCTGGGGCCTTAAAATGCCCTCCGGAGAACTGCCATTCTCCGGAGGGCTGCCCTTTTGTGTTTCGCATAGAGTATTACCACTATCTTTGCTGACTTTATTATAGCACAGCGGCCCGATGGATGCAAGGAGAAAGTTTTGCTACGCTTTGGGCTTGGGCTTGCAGATGAGGGCCACCAGAAAGCCGAAGAAGATGGCGGCGGTGATTCCACCGGCGGCGGCTGTGGAGCCGCCGGTGAGGGCGCCGATGAGGCCGTCCTGACCCACCGCCTTTTTGACCCCCTTAGCCAGAAGATGGCCGAAGCCGGTGAGGGGCACCGTGGCCCCCGCGCCGCCCCAGTCCACCAGGTACTGATACACCCCCACGCCGCTGAGAATCACCCCGGCGGTGACGTAGGACACCAGAATCTTGGCGGGAGTGAGGGGGGTTTTGTCAATGAGCACCTGCCCGATGACGCACAGGATGCCTCCGCAGAGAAACGCGTTGAAATATTCCATAAAATCACCTTATTTTGTCGTCGAAATAGCAATCGCATGGCAGATACCGGGGATGCTTTCCCCCTGAAAGGCGGAGGTGGGGGAGTGGAGGGCTCCGGTGGGGCAGAAGAGGATATTTTTCCATTTGCCCGCCTTCAGATTATTGAGGATATACCCGGTGAGCACCGAGGCACAGCACCCGCAGCCCGACCCGCCGCAGTGGACATCCTGATTTTTGATGTCGAAGAGCATGGCCCCGCAGTCGGCGTGGTTCTTCACCTGGATGCCGTCCTGACGGAGCAGCTCAATGAGCAGCTCACTGCCCAGTACGCCCAGGTCGCCGGTGAAGATCATGTCGTAGCTGCTGGGGGAGCGGCCCGTGTCCTGGAAATGGGCGGTGATGGTGGCGTGCGCGGCGGGAGCCATGGCCGCGCCCATGTTGTTGGTGTCGGTAACCCCCTTGTCCACGATCTTACCCACGGTGACGTGGGTGATATAGGGCCCCGGGCCCTCCCGGGCCAGGATGGCCGCCCCGGCGGCGGTGGCCGTCCACTGGGAGGTGGGGGTCCGCTGGCCGCCGTACTCCAGGGGGGTGCGGTACTGCCGCTCCGCCGAACAGAAGTGGGAGGAGGCGGTCACCGCCGCCCACTCCCCAAAGCCGCCGTCCAGGGTCATGGAGGCCAGGGCCAGCCCCTCCCCCATGGTGGAGCAGGCTCCGTACAGGCCAAAGAAGGGCACCTGCTGCTCCCGGGCGGCGAAGGAGGAGCCGATGCACTGGTTTAAAAGGTCGCCGGCAAAGAGCCAGTCCAGGGCCGAGGCCGCCTGGCCCACCTTGTTCAGGGCCAGGGAGAGGGCCTGTTTCTGCATGGAGCTCTCCGACTTCTCCCAGGTGGCCTCGCCGAAGGTGTCGTCCCCGTCGATATAGTCGAAGGTGTCGGCCAGGGGGCCCTCCCCTTCCTTCTTGCCCGCCACGTTGGCCCAAGCGGCCAGGGTGGGCGGGTTGGCCAGCGCCGCCGTCTGGGTCCCGATTTTTTTCGTTGTCATGCGTTCACGTCCCGTCTGTGATGTTTGCGGCTAGTTTTCCGCAAAGCGGAGAAAATATGTTTGACCTGGCAGAATATTTTTCGTATAATAGGCAGATAGAGAGGAGGGATAGCCTATGGACCACGAGGTCTATATCGAAGCGGGCTATATGGATGAGGCAATGGAGGTCCCCCCGGCGGTGGAGGAGCAGATCCGCCGCTCTGTTCTGGCCGCTCTGGAGGCCGAGGAGGTGGACGTGCCCTGCGTGATTGCCGTGATCGTCACCGACGACGGGGTTATCCGGGAGACCAACCTGACCAACCGGGGGGTGGACCGGGCCACCGATGTGCTGTCCTTCCCCATGTTCCCCATGAAGCCCGGCGATAAGCCCCAGGCGGAGTGGGCGGACCCCGGCGCGGACAAGGTGTATCTGGGGGACATGATGATCTCCCTGGAGCGGGCCCAGGCCCAGGCGGAGGAGTTCGGCCACTCCCCCGAGCGGGAGGTGTGCTATCTGGCCGTCCACTCGGCCCTCCACCTGCTGGGCTACGACCACCTGGACGAGGGCCCCATGAAAGCCCAGATGCGCCAGCGTGAGGAGGCTATCTTAGAAAAGCTGGGGATTACCAGAGGAGATTGACGGCCACAGACCGCCTCTGCAAGGAAAGGAGTATTTTTATGAGCAACCGGGAAAAATGTATCGCTATTCTGGACAGCTTCAGCGACGGCCAGCTTGCCAACATTGCCGCTATGCTCCAGGCGGCGAAGGACGCAATCAGCGAAGCGGCAGACGACGTTTTCTGTAATTCTCTGTATCTTGAATATGAAGCAGACCCGGACAAGGGCCAGACGGTCAGCCTGGAAGACGCCGCAAAATCCCTGGAGGTAGTTCTGTGAAATACAGAATAGAAATTGATAAGCCGGCTTTGAAGTTTCTACAGAGACAGCCGCAGGCCCAGCGGGAGAGGCTTTTGAGAGCTATTCAGGGGTTGCCCGATATTGGAGATGTAAAGCCCCTGGGTGGGCATGAAAATCTGTATCGACTCCGTGTGGGGTTGTTTCGAGTGCTCTATACCGTAGCCGGGGAGCTTCTCATTGTTCGGGTGCTGAGCATTGGCAACCGTGGAGACGTTTACAAATAAGTGAAGGGCGCCCCGGCGTACCCTGCTAAAGGATTTTGCTGTATACCGTGCGGCGGGTCGAGTTATCCCACCCTACGAAAAGGTGGGCGGCCACAGGCCGCCCCTACAAAGAAAAGAGCGATTACCATGAAACGGAAGAACATTGTAATCTGTACTGCCGTTGTGGCTGCGTTTCTTGCGCAGCTCTGGAGCGGCCTTGCTCCCCCGAAACCTGAGCCCGGCTTTATACCCAGCGGCGCGGCCCCAGACCCGGGAGCCACCGTATTTGGCGCGTTGCTGTTTGCGCTGATCGTATATGTGGTACTGAAGTTCTTGTTCTGGGCATATGAGAAGATGAAAGAAAAACTGAAAAAATAAAAGGGAGGAGAATTATTTTGAAAAAAATCAGACTGACCGCCATTGAGGACGAATTTGACGACTATGAGGAGATGGGCCGTCGGGAGGGGAAGAGCTGGAATTTCGAGTTCGACCTGACCCCCTATATCGTCACCTGCGCCATGGCCTGCGTCCTGATGTTCGTGACCCGCATGGTGCGCAAGCATGTATTCCACGAGGACCTGTACAAGAAATATCATTAACCAAAAACGTCCGGGGAACCGCTCACACCCGGCAAGAAAGTGAGGATTACCTATGATTAAAAAGTCCGGTATTATTACCATCTGCGGACGGCCCAACGTGGGCAAGTCCACCCTGACCAACGCCTTTGTGGGGGAGAAGGTAGCCATTGTCACCAACAAGCCCCAGACCACCCGAAACCGCATCTGCGGCATCAAAAACCGGGGGGAGAGCCAGTTCGTCTTTGTGGACACCCCCGGCCTCCACAAGGCCCGGACCCGGCTGGGGGACTACATGGTCAACGTGGTGAAGGAGAGCGTGTCCGATGTGGACGCCGTCCTCCTGCTGGTGGAGCCCATCCCCCATGTGGGGGAGCCGGAGGGGCAGCTGATCGCCCGGATCAAGGCCCTGGGCTGTCCCGCCGTGCTGGCTATCAACAAGGCGGACACCCTGGAGCAGAAGGAAAAGCTGCTGGAGGTTATCCAAGTGTACAGCGGCGAGCATGACTTTGACGCGGTGGTGCCCATCTCCGCCAGAACAGGTCAGGGGGTGGAGGAGCTGCTCGACGTGCTGGAGGGCTACCTCCCCGAGGGCCCTCAGCTCTTCCCCGACGACATGACCTCCGACCAGCCGGAGCGCCAAATGATGGCCGAGATCATGCGGGAAAAACTGCTTCTCCTGCTGGACAAGGAGATTCCCCACGGCACCGCCGTGGAGATCACCCGCTTCGCCGAGCGGGACGACGAGGTTATCGAGGTGGAGGCCACCATCTACTGCGAGAAAAACAGCCACAAGGGCATTATCATCGGCAAGGGCGGAGGGATGCTGAAAAAGGCCTCCACCCTGGCCCGTCAGGACATGGAGAAATTCATGGGGACCAAGGTGTTTTTAAAGACCTGGGTCAAGGTCAAGGAGAACTGGCGGGACAACCCGGCGGCTATCCAGAATTTTGGGTATGTGAAGGAGTAGTATGGAGTATTCAAAAGACGACCTGATGGAGGCAAAGCGTCAGATCGACTCCACCCTCCACAAGCTTCGGGAGACGGTCAAGACCCTGAGCGCCAAAGAAAACCCGGACAGGTACAAATCTCAGCTCACCCTGGCACAGCGCAGAATTAAGGCCTTTGAGCTCGCGAATTGCCTGATTGAACGGGAGATGGAACGGGTGTAGGGCAAGGGCTCTGCCCTTGCCCTATCACAGAGGCGGAAGACTGTTTTGGCAAGGGCAGAGCCCTTGCCCTACATGACGTAACCGCCTCCGCCCATGATGTGACCGCCTCCGTCCTGCATGGCGTGACCGCCCCCGCAACAAAATTTACCGCTCATACCCGCTCCTGAAACCGGACAGCCTAATCCCACAAGGAAAGGGAGGGCTGGCGCTATGAACGAGCGGGGGCTTTGGGAGCTGTTTTGCAAGACCGGACTGCCGGCGGTGTGGCTGGCCCTGGCCGGGGAGCGGGAGGAGCGGTCCCGACAGCGGGAGGAGCTGGCGAAAACAGCCTTTCAGCCTAGAATTGAGGAAGTCTGACGGGCGGGCGCCCGTACATAGGAGAAATGCCCATGCACATCACCACCAAAGCCCTGGTCCTGCGGACGACGGACTACAAGGAGTCGGACAAAATTCTGACTCTGTTCACCCAGGACCAGGGGAAGCTCGCCGCCGCCGCCCGGGGGTGCCGGAAAAAAGGGAGCGCCATCGCCGCCGGGTGCCAGCTGCTGGCCTGGTCGGAGATGGTGCTCTATGACTATCAGGGTCGCTGGGCGGTGAAGGAGGCGGCCACCCAGCGGCTGTTCCAAGGGGTCCGGGACGACATCCAGCGGCTGGCCCTGGGGTGCTACTTCGCCGAGGTGGCCGAGCTGCTGGCGGTGGAGGGACTGCCCAGCCCCGAGCTGCTGTCCCTCACCCTGAACAGCCTCCACGCCCTGGACAAAATGACGGAGAAGCCGCTCCCCCTGGTGAAATCCGCCTTCGAGTGGAAGGCTATGGCCCTGGCGGGGTATGAGCCCCTTTTGGAGGACGGAAAGGTCCGCGGGGAGGGGATATCCCTGCCCCTGCCGCCCCCCGCCCTGGCCGCGCTGGAGCACATCCTCCACGGCGACCCCAAGCGGCTGTTCTCCTTCCAGCTGGGGGAGGAGTCCCTGAAACAGCTGGCCGACACGGCGGAGGCCTATCTCCGCACCCAGCTGGAGCGGGGATTCTCTACGCTGGATTATTACAAAAGCCTGGAAATGCAGCCCGGCGGGGCGCTGGACAGGGGGCTCTCTCAAGCTTACGGAGGTGGGTAGCGTATGGAACAGGATCGGGTGATCTGTCAAATGAAGGAGCTGGCCGCGCGCTGTCACGCGAAGCGGCTGTGTCTCTTTGGCTCCCGGGCGAGGGGGGACCACCGGCCTGGCAGCGACTATGATTTTGCCCTCTGGGGCGTGCCTGGGGATATGCGGATGAAGCTGCTGGCAGAGGTGGACGAGCTCCCGTCTCTGATGAAGGTGGATGTGGTGTTGATTTCCGACGCCACCGACCCGGCGCTGCTGGAGCGGATACAAAAGGAGGGCGTTTTGCTGATGGATAAATTTGAGAGTAAGTGTGCCAACTACCGCCAGGCCCTGGAGCGGCTTAGAGAGGGTCTGGAGCGGTATGACCAGGCCCCCGGCGATATTGTTCGGGACGGAGTAATCCAGCGCTTTGAGTTTACCTGTGAGCTGGCCTGGAAGACGGTCCGGGAATATTTGATTGATCAGGGGTATGAGGAGCTGAACAGTCCCAAGGCGGTGATGCGTCAGGCCCTGTCGGACGGCCTGATTTCCGACGGCGAGGGCTGGCTGGCTCTGCTGACCGACCGCAACCGCACCTCCCATATCTATGACGAGGCCACCGCCGAGGAGATCTTTGGGCGTGTCCGGGAGGTCTATATGGCGCTGATGGAGACGCTGCTGGAAAAGATGGAGAAATAAAAAGAGGCCCTCCGGCGTTCACCGGAGGGCTTTGTTCTCTTACTGCTGGGCCTCAACCTGGCCGAAGGAACGGCCGTTATAGGTCAGGCAATTCTTGCACATACGGTGAGGCAGCCGGTAAGCCCCGCACTTGGGGCAGGTCACGATACCGGGAGTTTCCAGCTTCCAGTGGGAGCTGCGCCGCTTATCGCGCCGGGCCTTGGATACTTTTCCCTTGGGGACCGCCATGGGTGACACCTCCTTCGGCTGTGCCGGTCAAGGCACATCTACTACTCACTCAGCTTCCTTATCCAACAGCTGCGCAAGGGCCGCCAGTCTTGGATCGACATCAGGTCCGCACCCGCAGAGTCCGAGGTTCAAATCGGCTCCGCACTTGGCGCACAGCCCTTTGCAGTCGTCTGAGCAAAGGTTTTTGGTATCCATCGCGAGGATAAAGGCAGTACCGGCCGCTTCGTCCAAATCCAGCTCGGTACCCTCCAGAAGGAGGATGTCGTCGTTCTCCTCGTCCTCCAGCTCCTGGGCCACCAGGTTGTCCAGCACGACCACGTGTTCCCGGGAAAAGGTCTTCCCGCAGCGGTCGCATTGGAGCTCCAGAACGGAACGGGCCGTCCCCTCCAGGACCAGAGCGCCGGCGTGGTTGGTCACGCTGCCCTCGATCTCCACAGGGCGGACGATTGGACTGCTGCCATAGAAGTCCTGCCCGGACAGGTCCAGCTGAAGCTGAAACGTCTTTCTCGCGTCCGGCACATGGATGATATCTCGCAGATCCAGACGCATGACGTTCCTCCCCGGGGCAGAGCCCCATACTCGCAGAATGGTACGCAGGATATTATAAAGACTTTTTGCCAAAATGTCAAATGCTTTTCACAAATTTCTCCACGAAATTTATTGACACCGGGGTCGGAATATGGTGAAATATTCTGGCGAGAGGAGGCGGACCCCTATGAAGGAATTTACCATCGGAAAAAACGACGCCGGTCAGCGGCTGGACCGCTGGCTGGCCAAGACCATGCCTCTGCTGCCCGGGCCGTTGGCCCAGAAGTACATCCGCCTCAAGCGGGTGAAGGTGAACGGCAGGGGGTCCAAGCGGGATGTGCGGCTCAGCGTGGGGGATGTGCTCCAGCTGTATATCAACGACGAGTTTTTTGACCGTCCCACCCCGGAAAACGCCTTTCTCTCCCTCTACCAGCCCAAGCTGAAGATCCTCTATGAGGACGAGCACATCATGCTGCTGGACAAGCGCCCCGGGCTGGTGGTCCATCCCGACGAGAACGAGCGGGTCAACACCCTGCTCACCCACATCCAGGCCTATCTGTACCAGAAGAAGGAGTGGTCCCCCTATTGGGAAAACTCCTTCGCCCCCGCCCTGTGCAACCGCATCGACCGGAACACCGGAGGCATCGTCATCGCCGCCAAGACCGCCGAGGGCCTGCGGGTGATGAACCAGAAGATCAAGGACCGGGAGCTGACCAAGCTGTACCTGTGCGTGGTACAGGGGAAAATGTCCCCGCCTGAGGGTCGGCTGGAGGGGTATATTTTCAAGGATGAGGTGAAAAAACAGGTGTACGTCCGGAAGAAGCCGGAGCCGGGAGCCAAGATCGCCATCACTGACTACAGGACCCTGGCGGTGAAGGACGGCCTGTCTCTGGTGGAGTGCGACCTGATCACCGGCCGGACCCACCAGATCAGAGCCCAGTTCGCCGCCGCCGGGCATCCCCTCCTGGGGGATGGCAAATACGGCTCCGAGCGGGAGAACCGCAAATACGGCCGCCACGGTCAGGCGCTGTATTCCTACAAGCTCACCTTCCGCTTCACCACCGACGCCGGTCCCCTGGAGGCCCTCAACGGGAGGACCTTCCAGGCGGAGGACGTGGAGTTCGTAGAAAAATTTTTCCCAGGTCTTGCGCAGAGGGGACGAGTGTGTTAGGATAATACAGAAATTTACAGAGGGAGGAAATTTGTCTATGAAACAGGACATGATCGTCGTACTGGACCTGGGCAGCGAGGAGAACCCCAAGATTGCCCGGGAAATTCGGGCCCTGGGGGTTTATTCGGAGATTCACCCCCACGACATTACCCTGGCGGAGTTGCAGGCCCTGCCCAACGTGAAGGGTATCATCCTCAACGGCGGGCCCAACCGGGTGGTCGATGGGGTGGAGATCGACGTGGCCCAGGAGATTTACGACTGTGATATTCCCGCTCTGCTGGTGGACCACCGGGGGGACGACCCCTGGCCCGCCGACGACGGGGAGCGGGAGACCGCTCTGAAAAACTTCGTCTTTACCATCTGCGGAGCCGAGGCCAACTGGAACATGGACAACTTTATCGCCGACCAGGTGGAGCTTATCCGCCGTCAGGTGGGGGACAAGAAGGTGCTGCTGGCCCTGTCCGGCGGGGTGGACTCCTCCGTGGTGGCGGCGCTGCTCATCAAGGCCATCGGCAAGCAGCTCACCTGCGTCCATGTCAACCACGGCCTGCTCCGCAAGGGGGAGCCGGAGCAGGTGGTCAAGGTCTTCCGGGACGAGATGGACGCCAACCTCATCTATGTGGACGGAGTGGACCGCTTCCTGGATAAGCTGGCCGGCGTGGCCGAGCCGGAGCGGAAGCGGAAAATCATCGGCGCGGAGTTCATCCGTGTCTTTGAGGAGGAGGCCCGGAAGCTGGACGGCATTGAGTTCCTGGGCCAGGGCACCATCTATCCCGACATCATCGAGAGCGGCACCAAGACTGTCAAGGCGGTGAAGAGCCACCACAACGTGGGCGGTCTGCCTGAGGATCTGGATTTTGAGCTGGTGGAGCCCCTGAAAATGCTCTTCAAGGACGAGGTCCGGGCCTGCGGCAAGGCCTTGGGCCTGCCTGACGGCATGGTTTACCGCCAGCCCTTCCCCGGCCCCGGCCTGGGTGTGCGCTGCCTGGGAGCCATCACCCGGGACCGCCTGGAGGCCGTCCGGGAATCCGACGCCATCCTCCGGGAGGAGTTCGCCAAAAACAGCCTGGAGGGCAAGGTGTGGCAGTACTTTACCGCTATCCCTGACCTGAAATCGGTGGGTGTTCGGGACAATAAGCGCACTGAGGAGTGGTGCGTCATCATCCGCGCGGTCAATACCGTGGACGCCATGACCGCAACCGTGGAGAACGTGCCTTTTGACCTCCTCCAGCACATCACCGCCCGTATCACTAACGAGGTCAAGGGTGTCAACCGCGTCCTCTTTGATCTGACGCCGAAGCCCAGCGGAACCATAGAGTGGGAATGACCGTCAAAACGGCGCAAACCCGCATGAATACAGGGTTTTTGACCTGTCACTTTGCCTTGTGATACTGGATTGATACTATTCGTTTCAACCCGGTCACACAAGAGAATGATTGCAAAGGGCAAGCGAACCGCCCTGCTGAACGACAAATTCAGCAGGGCGGTTTTGCTTGCCCTATTTTTCTTTTCTCCAGGGTACATAGTATTTCGATTCTTTCCCATCATCGCAGGTACTCGGCCAGTTGATTTTCCATTCAAAGTATTCTTCCCTGGTAATCTCTCCGGCGTGTAGCTCCTGCTGGCGCAAGAGCCATTCCCTCATAAACTCGTCCACAAGGCCATAGTTAAAGTAGATACCCACAGGAGGTTGAGCGGGCCAGTCGTCCGTATCGTTGTAGCGGACGGCGGTATCATCGGAGGCCCCCATCTTGCCGGGATTGCGGACGAGCTGAAACAGGCGGATAGAGCCGGGGCTGTCCTCGTCCAGCCAGAAGAACGTCCGCATGAAGTCCTCGGCACAGCCGGGTTGAACCGTATAGAAGTTCTGACGGTCTACCCGCAGGGCCTGGGCAATCTTGTCCAGTAGCTCCCTCTTTGGCACACGGTAATTCGTTTCGTACTGGGCAATACGGTTATCCGCTCCCTTTTCCTCAAAGCCGATAGCCAGCCCCAATTCTTTTTGCGTCATACCCCGAAATGTGCGGATTTTCTTGATTTTTTCTCCTACTGTCATATGTTCCACCGCCTTTGAAAATAGTATAGCGCAAATAAGCGAAATATGCAAGAAGAAAATTAACAAAATTGCGAAACAAACTCTTGACATTAACAACTATGCGAATGTATAATAAGGATGTCGGCATTAACAATTTTGCGAATCAACAATAAGGAGGTGTTGTATTTGAGCAAAGAGCTGTTTGTAAGAGCCGAGGAAGTGGCCGGGGCGCTGGGTATCTCCAAGCCCTACGCCTACAAGCTGGTGCGGGAGATGAACGAGGAGCTGAAGCAGAAGGGTTTCCTCACCATCCCCGGACGGGTGAGCAGGCGCTACTTCGAGGAAAAGTTCTATGGACTGCGGGAAAATCAGTAAGGAGGGAAGAAAATGCCAGCGTACAAAGACAAGGCCAAGGGAACATGGTATGCGTCCTTTTACTTTGAGAACTGGACGGGCAAAAAGGAAAAGAAGATGAAGCGGGGCTTCAAGACCAAGCGGGAGGCGCTGGAGTGGGAACGGACGTTCCTGCAACAGCAGACCGCCGACCTGGATATGACCTTTGAGAGCTTCGTGGCGCTCTACGCCGCAGACATGAAAGGCCGTATCAAGGCGAACACCTGGGGAACGAAAGAGCATATCCTCTACAAGAAGCTGGTGCCCTACTTTGGAAAGCGGAAAATGAGCGAAATCCACTCCAAAGAGGTCATGGCGTGGCAGAGTGAAATGCTGAACTACCGGGACAAGAACGGCAAGCCCTACTCCCCCGTGTATCTGAAAACGCTTCACAATCAGTTGAGCGCCGTTTTCAATCATGCGGTGAAGCACTACAATCTGAAAGCCAATCCCGCCGCCCAGGTGGGCAACATGGGCAAGGCCAAGGGCCGGGAAATGCTGTTCTGGACGAAAGCGGAGTATCTGAAATTCGCTGACGCTATGATGGACAAGCCCCTCTCCTACTACGCCTTTGAAATGCTCTATTGGTGCGGTATCCGGGAAGGAGAGCTGCTGGCCCTCACCCCGGCGGACTTCGACTTTGAGAAGCAGACGGTTTCCATCTCGAAATCCTACCAGCGTATCAAGGGCCAGGACGTTATCACCGACCCCAAGACGGCCAAGAGCAACCGGGTCATTCAAATGCCCGCTTTCCTCTGCGAGGAAATGGAGGACTACATCAGGAGCTTGTACGCCGTAGAGCCGACAGACCGCATTTTTGCGGTGACGAAATCCTATCTTCACCGGGAGATGGACAGGGGGGCGAAAGAGGCGGGGGTCAAGCGGATCAGGATTCACGATTTGAGACACAGCCACATTTCCCTGCTGATTGACATGGGCTTTACGGCCCTGGCAATCGCTGACCGGGTGGGGCACGAAAGCATTGACATCACCTACCGCTACGCTCACCTGTTCCCCACCCGGCAGGCGGAGATGGCGGACAAGCTGAACATGGAGCGAAAGGGGGCTTAAATCATGTCTGCGAAAAATCTCGACAACTACAACCGTTGGAGAAATCGTCAGGTGGCGTTCAGGCTGTCGCCGGAGGAGGCCGATTTATTGGACACCTATGTGCGCCTGTCCGGGCTGACCAAGCAAGACTACATCACCCGGCGGCTGCTGAACCGGGACATTGTGGTGCAGGGCAATCCCAGGGTCTACAAAGCCCTGCGTGACCAGCTCGCCGCCGTCCTGGGGGAGCTGCGGCGCATGGAGGCCGGGGGCGGGGTGGATGATGAACTTCTCGACACCATCCGCCTTATCACCGTGACGCTGGACGGCATGAAGGAGGATTGATAGATTGATGGATTCCAGAGAAACGAAAAGGACTGTCCCGGTTCCGTCTGTTGGCGCAGACGGGGAACAGCCCATTTCCAAAACGACTACCCCAAGTATAGCAGAGGAAATGACCGAAAACAACCCCCAGGAGAAAAGTTTGGAGGAAAGGCTTCTGGAAATGCGCCGCATGACCGACCCGGCCTATCTGCCCACCATTTCCATGAATGAGCTTTACCAGAACGTCTACCAGAGCAGACCGCCAATCATTGACGGTCTGCTCTACCCTGGGACGTACCTCTTTGCGGGAGCGCCCAAGGTGGGCAAGTCGTTCCTGATGGCCCAGCTTGCCTATCATGTGAGCATGGGCCTCCCCCTGTGGGGCTACCCCGTCCACAAGGGCACCGTCCTCTATCTGGCGTTGGAGGACGGCCACCGCCGTTTGCAGGGACGGCTGTATCGGATGTTCGGCATGGACGGCACCAACGACCTGCTCTTTGCGATCCACGCCAAACAGATCGGCGTTGGTCTGGAGGAACAGCTAAAGAAGTTCGTCCGTCAGCACCCCGACACTAAGCTGATTATCATTGACACCCTCCAGAAAGTCCGGGAGGTCGGCGGGGACAAGTACAGCTATGCCAACGATTACGAGGTGGTGGGCAAGCTGAAACGCCTTGCCGATGATTGCGGTATCTGTCTCCTGCTGGTACACCACACCCGAAAGCAACAGGCCGATGATAAGTTTGATATGATTTCCGGCACCAACGGCCTGTTGGGAGCTGCGGACGGGGCCTTTCTTCTTCAAAAGGAGAAGCGGACGGACGGCAACGCCATTCTGGACGTGGCAGGGCGTGACCAGCAAGACCAGCGGATGTATCTCACCAAGGACAGGGAGCGGCTTGTGTGGGAGCTGGAGCGGCTGGAAACAGAGCCGTGGGTGGAACCGCCCGACCCGGTATTGGAGGCCGTCGCCGCCCTTGTGACGGCGGACAGGCCCGCCTGGGGCGGCACCGCCACGGAGCTGGCGGCGGCTATCCAGACCGACATGAAGCCCAACGCCCTGGCGATGCGGCTGAATGTCCGGGCCGGGAGACTGGCAACGGAGTACCACATCCGCTATGAGAACAGCAGGAGCCACGCCGGGAGAAATATCACCCTCACCCTGGAACCGCCCCAGGCGTGACGACCGTGACGGCTGTGACGGCTTTTTTGAGAGCGGGGGCGGTGTGTAAAACATCGTCACGGTCGTCACGGCCGTCACAGGGAGCGGGGCCAAAAGTCAAGGGGCCATACCTGGGGGTGGAGATTGCCGCAAGGCAATACAACCCGAACCCCTTGACTTTTGGCCCACGGAGGATACTGGCCGGGTGGGGGGAAAGGCTGTGCCTTTCCCCCCTGCCCAACGGCGAGTGTCAAAGTTTAGGCGGGGTGCAGGGTGCCCTTTTCAAAGGGCGGCCCTGCTGGGGGAGCCGTCCGCAGACGGCGGGGGCAACGCCCCCACTCCACCCCGTAGGGCGCAAATGCGCTTTTGATAGCCGCAAGGCCGTCAAAAGTGCTTTTGCGTTACTTTCGCAGAAAGTAACAAAGGCCGCCGCTTCGCGGCGAAAGGAGGATTTGATTTGAAAAGGACAATCAGCGCAATGGTGGGGCAAGGTTCGGTGAAACACAACAGCAGGGCGTTCAACGCCAAGAACACCGACCCGGAACGCTCCCACTTGAATATAACTTACTGCCACGAAAATATCAAGGCAGTTTTCCATGAGCTGTTTGACGAGGCCCTCAAGCGGTACAACGACAAGCAGACCAGGGCAGACCGCAAGATTGAGGACTACTATGAGAAGATACGTTCCAGCAAGCAGGAAAAGCCGTTCCATGAAATCATCCTGCAAGTGGGCAATAAGGACGATATGAGCGCCGAGAGCGAGGACGGCCAGCTTGCGGCGGCGGTGCTGGACGAGTACATGATGGGCTTTCGGGAGCGCAATCCCCAGCTTCGAGTGTTCTCCGCCCACCTCCACATGGACGAGGCCACGCCCCATCTGCACATCGACTTCGTTCCGTTTACCACCGGGAGCAAGCGGGGCCTGGACACAAGGGTATCTCTGAAACAGGCGTTAGCGGCCCAGGGCTTCAAGGGCGGCACCAGGGGCGATACGGAGTGGAGCCAGTGGGTACGCTCTGAAAAGGAACAGCTTGCCGCCGTGATGGAGCGCCACGGGATAGAGTGGGAGGACAAGGGCACCCATGACAAGCACCTGTCTGTGCTGGATTTCAAAAAGGAGCAGAGGGCGAAAGAGATTGCCGAGTTGGAGGCGGTCAAGGCCAAAAAGCAGGGACAGGTGGAACAGCAGGAGCAGCGTCTAAAGGAGTTGGCCCCGGCTGTGAGAAACATGGAGCAGTTGGCGGCGCAGTTTTCCGATGACCCGGAGCGGATATTGCCGGAGCCGGGGCCGCTGGAGAGCGCCAAGTCCTACCGGGAGAAGAAAGCCAAGCCCCTGTTGGCGCAGATCGTCAAGGTGCTGCGTTCCCTGTACCGGGCCTATGTCGAGTTGAAGAGGAAGTATGAGCGGTTGCAGGGGGACTATGGACGGGCCAGGGAAGGAAACGAGCGGTTGTCCGACCGCTTGCAGGAAACGAAGTTGGAGAACAAGGCCCTGCGGGGGACAGTTGCCGACTTTGAGCGGGTCAAGAGGGCTTTCGGCCCAGAAGAAGTGGAACGGGCTGTAGAGGACGCAAAGCGCAGGGAAGCGCAAGAGCGGGAGCAGAGGAAAGCAAAGCGGAAATTCAGCCGGGGGGCGAGGTAACGAACAGTGGGAGGGCGCTCCAATGAGTGCCCTCCCGTTTTGTACTTGTCAGCGGGTGATTTTACTGCTATAATAAGGGCGATAAAAAGGAATTGGAAACGGAGTTTTTACCATGCTACAAATAGTTTTTTCCGACAGTGAATGTGGGACATTGAAGATGGCCACGCATTGGGGGTCGTCCAGTTGGGATGTTGGGGTGATTGGAGTTATTTTCGGCGAGGGAGAGAAGGAACCCACGCAGGAAGAAAAAAACCAAGCTATAGCCCAATTCAAGGCCCAGAGGGAGAAAGAGAACCGCCGGGCACGACCTGTGGGCGGCAATCCTGGAGATGTGCTATGCCCGTCTGTTGGGCTGGACATCGGCCCCATAAGCGGCCCTGATGTGGAGAAGGCCCGGTTTGATTTGCTTACCGCTTGGCTGGGGGGCGATTTCCCACTCCCAGATTGCGACCCAGACGATTATGCCCAGCGGGATATGCTTTGGGAACAACGCCAGCGGGACAGAGAGCGGCTTTTGGAGGGCGGAAAACATGGCGAGGCTGTGCGCATTTGGTACAGCAATGCGCCTTACTCCCTGTGCGGATTTTATGATGTGCTTTGGCAACTGCGGGACTGCGATTGTCCCGTGACCGCTTTAGAGATGCCCCGGTGGATGCCGCTGGAAGATAATACGGTGCAGTCCTGTTTGAACTGGGGGGAACTATCTCCGGGGGACTGGGCGGCGTATCTGCCGCTGGAGCGGGAAATCCCTAAAAATGTCCGCAGAGCTATCGCTATGGAGTGGTCACAGCTTCGAGAGGAAAATTCACCCTTGCGTGCTGTTGTCAATGGCCGTTTGCGCAGTGTAGGGGAGGATTTCTACGATCCATTCATTCGTGCCCAAATCCCTGATGGAATTTTCCGGGTGGCTCATCTCATCGGTGATGTATTGGGGCGGTATCAATTGGGTATCGGCGACTGGTGGATTGCCAAGCGTATTCAAGCTATGGAAACCCAAGGGGAACTGATTACAGTGTCCAAGGGTGACGGCTTCTACCGGAACGAAATGCGTCGAGCGCAATAAAAGAGAACTTCCGATATATCAGGGTGTTTTCTATTGCTGAATAGCCTGGGAAACGGTGTAAAAGGTAGTTGTATTCTCCTGCTTTTTGTGATACTATTTTGATACTAAGAAAATTAACGGCCAAAAATAACAGGTAAAATATTAACAAATTTGCGAATGTTATGCCTGTTAAAGTATAGGAAATACAGCCCCATATAATAGGATTTGTCGAGTGGGAATGACCGTCAAAAGGTTGCAAACCCGCATGAATAAAGGGCACTGAATAAGGTGTGCTTTTCGCAAACGAAAGGCACACCTTTTTATTTTAAGGCTTTTTATCCCATAAGCTACACGCTTTTGTTTTTTATCGTGAGAACCAAAATAAGCGATAGCACAGCACTCAATACTCCTGCAAATAAAGGCATTAAGCACACACCAGCCAACCCCAAGGGAGGCACCAAAACAGCCAGCCCCACCAGCGGCAGTACCAGTGTTCCCATGATGGACGCGATGAACGATCTTCCGGCTTGTCCCAACGCAGTCAAGTACCCGGATAAACAACCATCGACCCAGTTCACCAAATAGGACAACGCATACAAGCTCATTGCATGGATACTTAGCGCCAATAATTCTGTTTCGTCCGACTTCACAAAGAACGGCACGACCCACGCTCCGCCATAACGTAGAAGCAGACAGGCAGTAAGCGAAAGAACCGCCGCCGAAACAAGAACCCGCTTTTCCAAAGCATAGACCCTTTTCTTTAGCCCTGCTCCATGGCAATAGCTGATGGCAGGCTGCATGGAATCGCTCATTCCAGAAATCATCATTGATGCAATACTTTCCACATACATCACAACAGACATCGCCGCAACTGCGGTGGCGCCGCCTATGGACAAAAGCACGATATTCAGAATAAAAGAAAAAATCGAAGAAGCGATATTTGCAAAAAATTCTGATGAACCGTTGGCAACCAACTTCACAAATTGTTTCGCTGAAATCCAGCCTTTCACGAATTTGAGTTCAAGTTTGTTTCTGAAAAATGGCCAGAGCGCCATCACAGTTCCTAAAGCCATACTGATACAGCTTGTAAAGGCCGCCGCCCACACACCCTGCTTCCATACAACGAGCAAAAGAAAATCCAAAACGATATTCAACACAGACGTAACTATGTTGAGCGCCATACTATAATTTTGTTTTCCACAAATTCTAAGGTAGTTGTCTGCGGCAAAATACACGATAATTAGTGGCGAAAAAACGGCATATACCCGAATGTATTCAATACCGTACTGTAAAGCCATGCCCTCCGTTCCCATCAGCATTAAAATTGGTTTACTTAGGAAAAAGAAGATAAGACCTATGATCACGGATATGCCCAAAATCACTTTGATACAAACGCTGAACGTGCGATTCGCCAGTTCCTTTTCTTTCTGCCCTAAAAGCATCGCCAACTGAACAGATGAGCCCACAGCAATCATTTCCGCAAGGGCAAAGGAAATCATAATCAACGGCATAACAAGATTAACCGCCGCCAAAGCATCCTCACCAATGCAGCGTCCGACAAAAATCCCATCCGCGATCGAATAGATACCGCTGAAAATCATACTTAATGCAGCCGGGATTGCACATTTTATAAAAAGTTTTGTTGGCTGCATTTTTTCAAACATGAACGTATTTGTGTCCATCATATCCTCCTGATTTGAAATGCTCATTTTTCTGCGTTATGATTCGCTCTGCCTATCGTTGCGTTGAGCGCATTTGCGTACTTTTGCAAAAGGGGAAGAAGAATATCTTGTTCCTCAGCGGTCAACATTCCAAAGGCTTCTTCCTCGGCCGCAATCAACGGCATCATTATGCTGTCAATCAATTCTTTGCCTACAGCAGTCAAATGAATATACTTGCTCTTTTTGTTGCCAGCTTGACAAATCAGTTCTATCATTCCTTTTTTTTCCATGTTTTTAATGGTAGTGTGGATGGTCTGCAAGCTGTAATACCAATTCCGGCAAATATCGCTTTGTAAATATTCTCCGTCATGCTCGTTTAAGGCGTACAAAATCCAAAGCTCCGTATCGGTAATTCCAAAAGAACCGGCATACTGGTCGTAAATGTCTTCAATCATTTCCCAGACCTGATTGACAGCTTCCAATTTTTTGCTCACATTATTTTCCATGGTGTTATCCTCCAAAAACAAAATACTCCGAAACCGTAGAATTTAATATACTACGGTTTCGGAGTTTTGTCAAGATGGCCTGCTCTGACGCTCTGGATGCGTTGGCTTTTACATGGGTGGAGTTCGTCATTGCCAGCCGCCCGCTCACCAGACCCTTTTCCACGCACTGACGCACCACTCCCTCAAACAGATGGCGAACACCGTCCGAAACGCGGGCTTCCGCCGCCGCAGTTGGCTGATCGTGCTGTGATCCGGAACTCGTTCATCCAGATTTACCCCAAGATACCAGCGAAACGTGTTGCTGTCCGCGCACCGCGCCTCGGTCTGCCGCCCCGAGGGGATGCCGTACAAAAATCCCAACAACAGGTATTTCACCATCACCACCGGGTCTATGGGCGGACGGCCGTACCTCCAGATGTATAGGTGGATCGTCTTTTCATACACAAAGGATAAGTCCACCGCTGCTTCCAATTTCCGCAGATAATGCCCTGCTTTAAACCGTTTTTACTGTACATTTGCAATGCCGGAACGTCGTGACAAAATCAATCCACTTCTGGCTCCCGTCCACACGGTCCGGTTTGGAGAACAACTCGCTCACCCCCGGAAAACCTTGTCAGTGAGGGAAATGAGATTGTCCGGTAACGCCACCACATTATTTCAAATATTTCTTTAACTTGTATGCGACGGCCTGAACGTCAATCGGTTTTGCCAAATGATCGTTCATGCCGCACTCCAAACACTTTTGAATGTCTTCCGAAAACGCGTCGGCAGTCATGGCGATAATGGGAATATCCGCATCCTCACGTTGCAGCCGGCGGATGACTGTGGTCGCCTCGTGGCCATCCATAACAGGCATCCGTACGTCCATCAGGATCGCGTCATAATATCCAACGGGGGAACTCTCAAATTTTTCGAAGCAGATCTGTCCGTTCTCAGCCCAATCCAGCTCTGCTTCGAGGACAGAGAGCATTTCCCTTGCCACTTCCCAGTTCAGCTCGTTATCCTCCGCCAACAAAATACGCTTCCCGCGAAGGCCCGAATCAACCGTTCGTTCCGTGCTGACGGCTTCCCCGCCGCCGGCACCGGAAAAGGCGTTCAGCGTGTCGAACACGGAGGAGGGGAACAGCGGTTTGGAAATATAGCCGGAAATCCCCGCTTCTCTGGCTTCACCAGCCACTTCGCTCCAGTCACAGGTCAGCAGCAGCATCGCCGGACCGTCTTCCCCGCAGGCCGTCTGAATCGCCTTGGCGGCCTCGATTCCGTTCATATCCGGCAGCTCCCACCCCAGAAGGAGCAGCCGGTAGCTGCCGTCCGCAACCCGTTCCACGGCCTGCCCGGCGCTCTGACACCACTCAGACCGGATGCCGGCGGATTCTAAAATACGAACCGTATTGCCGCACAGCCGCTCATCGCCGTCAACCACCAGCACCTTCCAGCCCGGGAGCGCCAGGTCTGCCTCCCGCTCCGCCGCCTTTTCCAGATCAAGCACAACATGGAACTGGGTTCCCTGGCCCTGTTCGCTGTGGACGGAGATACTGCCGTCCATGGCGTCTACGATATGCTTGGTGATTGTCATGCCCAGCCCGGAGCCCTCTGTTTTCCGGACCCGGGTGTTGTTCTCCCGGCTGAACGACTCGAATATTACCTTCTGATACTCCTTTGACATACCGATTCCGGTATCGCTTACCAGGAAATGGGTGCGGACGTGGGTGGGCGTCTCCGGAAGCGCCTCCTGGTACACGGTCACTTGAACCGCTCCGCCCTCCGGCGTGAATTTGACGGCGTTTCCCAGCAGGTTAATCAGCACCTGATTCAGCCGCACGCTGTCGCAGTACACATCTTCCGACAGAATTTCGTAGGCCCCGGCGTTGAAATTTTGATTTTTCGCCTTGACCTGGGGCTGGATGATATTAACAATACAGTCCATCACCTCTCGCAGCGAAACCAGTTCTACATTCAGCGCCATTTTCCCGCTTTCGATTTTGGAAATATCCAGCACGTCGTTAATCAGCCCCAGCAGATGCTTGCTGGACAGATCAATTTTGGTCAGATAATCCTGGACCTGCTCCGGGTCATTCGCGTTATCTATGGCCAAGGATGTCATTCCGATGATGGCGTTCATTGGGGTGCGGATGTCATGGCTCATGCTGGAGAGAAAATCCTGCTTGGCCTCATTGGCCTGCTCCGCCTCTTTCCGCGCCCGTTCCGCGTCCCTCCGGGCCGTATCCATCTCCGCGTTCACACGCTTCAGCTCAGACATCTGGTTCCGGAACAGTTTCAGATACTGGAAGAATATATAAACGAGCATGGCGATGATCGCGAAAGAAGCGGCGTAAACAATGGCAAGCCAGCGGCTGCTCATCCCCGCGATCGCGTGGTCCAGCCCGTCAAAGGGGAGGACCGTCACCAGATACCAGTCACAGTAGGGGAGGTCGGTACAGTACAGGTGGCGGCGTGATTCTCCGCTTTTCAGAATCAGGGAATAATCCTCCCCCGCGTCCATCGCCGCCGTCAGCTGTTCAATATAGGCGGCCGCTTCCCAGGTTCGTCCATCAGAGATGCTGTAAAGCCTGTCAAAATAGTTTTCGTGGGTATCATCCTCGTTTCCGACAACGTAGCTGCCGTCCTTTCGGATGACAAAGGAGTAGCTCAACGAGCTGTCTGAGTCCAGGAAGAGGACCTCGCCCATATATTTGGTGGAGAGGCCCACGACCATGGCGAGGCTGGTATTCCCGCCGGACATGGGATATTCGCAGGGGACGCCGAACAAAATCACGCCGTCCCCGCCGCTGTCAACGCCGGACGCCATCTTGCGGTCCCCGCTGCGCAGGCTCTCCAAAAACAGATCGGGGTGGTTGAACTCCACAGGGTCGCCGTAAATCATCTCGATCTCGCCGTCGGGGGAGTAGAGGGCGGCGCACATGAAATGCCGCGCCCTCGCGCCGTATTCAATCTCCTCCCTCGTGCCGTAATTGGAATTTCCGTTCCCTGCCGCGATGTGCGCGATGGATTCCGCCATGGTCAGGCGAAGTTCAATGATCGTCTCAAAATGTAACGATACCTGCTCGTTCATTCCCGCCATGTAATCGGTGCCGATGTCCTCAATCGTACCTTCACTCATATTGCGGACAGATACTCCCAGCAGGAAAAACACAAAAATAGTAAAACACATAATTACCGCTATGCCGATTTTGAAGGAGCGCGGTAAAACCTTGTTTTTCATACTTTTCTCCACAGCTTTCAATCTTTAACTAATCCGGCGTCCATCTGCCGGCTCTGGCCGGCCCTCAGCTGGCTCATGACCTGAAACATTTTATGGATGTCTACCGGCTTGGCCAGGTGCTCATTCATCCCGGCGTCCTTGGCCAGCGCGATATCCTCGTCAAAGGCGTTGGCCGACAGGGCGATGATGGGCACGGCCTCCGCGTCCCTCCGGTCCAGGCCGCGAATCACCCGCGCCGCCTCATAGCCGCTCATGACCGGCATCATCAGGTCCATGAGCACGCAGTCAAAGGTCCCGGGCCTGGCCGCAGTGAAGGCGTCCACGGCGGCTTTTCCGTCGCCGGCGGTCACTACCTCCACACCCGCGTCCCTGAGAATATACTCCACGATCTCGCAGTTGATCTCGTTGTCCTCCACCAGAAGCACCCGCATCCCGGCGATATTGTCCGGCACACTCCAGGCCTTGACTGCGGGCGTTCCGCTCCGCGCCTCGTCTACCCGGACGGGAAGCGTAATTTCGACCACGCTCCCCTCGCCGGGCCGGCTGTCGATCTTGACCGTTCCCTTCATCTGGTCGACCAGCTTCTTTACAATGGACATCCCCAGCCCCACGCCGTTATAGGTGGTCCTCGCGTCCTGGTTCTCCTGGGTGAAGGGCTCAAAAATGTGCGCCTTGAACTCCTCTCCGATTCCGATCCCGGTGTCCTCGATTACAAAGCGGCAGGTTGCCGTCCCCTCCTGGAAGGCGGTCTCTTCCGCCCGGACAAACACGGAGCCCTGGGGCCGGTTGTATCGGATGGCATTGTCAATCACATTCATCAGGATCTGCTTCAAGTGCAGCGGATTTCCGATGGCTCCGGCATGACGCAGGCCGGAATCCTCCAGCTCCAGCCGGATGCTCCGCTCCTCCGCCAGGGGTGAAAGCATCTCGACACAGTTTTCCAGTATCACATGAAGGTCAAAGGGCTCCTCCACCGCCGCCAGCCTTCCGCTCTCCAGCTTGCTGACCTGGAGCACGTCGTTCACCAGGGACAGCAGGTGCTCCGTTGACACGCGGATCTTCTTCCGGCACGCCCTCTGCCGCTCCGGGTCGTCCTGGCTTTTTTCCAGAATGGACAGCATCCCCAAGATCCCGTTGATGGGCGTGCGGAGGTCGTGGGACATGTGGGAGAGGAACTCGCTCTTCGCGGAGTTTGCCTGCCGCACCCGCTCCAGAAGCTCCATGATGGACTGCTCCTGCTTCTTTCTGGTCACCATGGTCTCTGTGATGTCCTGATGGTATCCATTCAAGCTGGCCCCGGATTTCTGAAAGGTTTTGTCCGGTACACCGCCGCAGCGGACATAGATTTTCCCCAGCTCCGGGTGCTCCCAGGGGTAAATTACCTCGGAGCGTCCGTTCTCCAATATTTCCCGCACCGCCTCCTGGACCATCTTCACATAGTCCGGCGAAATGCGCTCAAACCAGTGCCGGTAGCACTCCTCCGGCCCGATCCCGTCCGGTACGCCCAGAAGAATCCGCATGGTCCGGTCCGGATACATCCTCGGCGGACAGCCCTCCTCCAGCTCAATCGTCCAGATTCCGGTCCGGGCTCCCTCCAGAATGTTTTCCAGGCTCCGCCTCGCCTCCAGCTTGTACTTCTCCTCCTGCTCCACCACGGCGTTGACATCCCTCTGGGCAAAGATGGCGCAATTCCCCGCCTCTGTTTTCTCAGTGGCGGAAAAATGAATCTCCAGGTGCTGCAGCCCTGAGAAGTTATCCTTCACCTGATACCGGACAGAAAACTTTTTCTTCGTGGTCAGCTGCGCCAGCACATAGTCCTTCTCCGTCATGGCGCGCAGCCGCTCCCGATCCTGGGGGACGACGCATTTGGAGATATACCGCTCCATAGCCGCCTGATAGCCGTCTTTAAAGTGGGCGGCCCAGTCCAGCCCCATCTGTTCGCTGCTGCGGTAGACCTCACATTCGCCGGTGTCAAAGTTTACCTCATAGATACCGAGGTAGTCCACGCTGAGGGCATGGAGCACGTTATGACTCCGCTTTTGAAGCTCCCGGAACAGGTTGCGGCGTTTCAGGGAGGACACGATAAAGTACGCCGCCGTCTGGAGCATATTTGACGCATACTCCAGCGACTTTACAGGGGGGTTGTCCACGCCGTAAAAGCCGATGATCTTTTTGCCGTCGTACAGGGGGACCACCACAAGGGAATGAATGCCCTGCCGCTTCAGGTTCTCATACTGAAGCGGCTCCGTCTCCCGGATGGCCTCCAGGTGTTCAATCACGATGTGCTTGCCGACGCTGAACTTCTGATACCAGCTGGCGCAGACCTCCGGCGGGACGTTCTGAAGGTTCTCCTTCTCCGGCCTTACGCCTTCGGCCGCCCACTCGTAGGTGTTGTCGTCGCACCCGGACTCGTTCTGCTCGAATATGTAGGTCCGCTCTCCGTTCAGCGCTTTTCCCAAGTGCTCCAGCAGCACCTCCAGCGACTGATCCGGCGTCTCCTCCAGCAGGGCGACGCGAAGACCCTCGTTGATGACGGCCTCCAGATTCTGAACGCTTTGTATGCCGCTGTGCCGCTCATGGGCGCCGGCTGCCGGAACGCCCTCTCCGGCCTGTTCAAAAAGGCTCCCTGAATACTCCATATGCCTGTCCTCCAAATTAACCGTTTTCT
Source organism: Firmicutes bacterium ASF500 (assembly GCA_000492175.2). Classification (NCBI taxonomy): domain Bacteria; kingdom Bacillati; phylum Bacillota; species Firmicutes bacterium ASF500. Next base: position 3,217,626 of record CP097573.1, read on the forward strand.
GGTTATCACCGCCATAGCTGAACCAGAAAAATCAGAGCCATAATATCATGTATTTCCCGATTATGTCAATATGCGCAAGATAAGGGGGAATGTCCAAACTGTAGGAGTACAATAAATGTTGGGCAGTGAAGGAAGAAAAAGTAGAAGGATGGGGCCATAACGGTTAAAGTTGAGTTGTCACACTTAACACAACCGAGAGAGGGCTACATCCTTCATGAGCAAGAGTATAACACAGGACATGGCATACAGGCAATCCCTAATGAAGCATGCGGAGAAATACGGCGTAAGCCGAGCCAGCGTACAGTAGCGGAGCTGAAGCTGATCCAGGATATGTGCCGCCGCTCCAATACCTTACCGATGCGCTCTCTCCAATGGCTTTCCCCTCTTGAGCTCCTTGTCCAATTTGTTTGACAAACTTACATGATACGCCAAATCCACGCCAGGGTCATAGAATGGGATGGTACCCTTACATCAGCCAGCAAAGGAGTTTAAGCTATGGAATTGAAAGTTGATATGCCCGCTCTGGCCAGCCAGAGCGTTGACCCGGCCGCCTTCCAGCGGGTGTGGGACCGGGTCATGCCCAACCAGGCCGCCCCCAGGAGCGACGCCGTCCCTCCGGTCACCATCCCGGACACCTCCGTCCCCGCCGAGCCCTCCCCGCCGCCGGAGGAGACCGTCCCCCCGGAGCAGCTCTCCCCTGTCCCAGACTGCGCCTCCCGCCCCGATGTCCCCGACGTGCCCGACTGCCCCGCATGTCCGGACTGTCCTACATGTCCGGACTGTCCTACATGCCCGGAGTGTCCGCCCTGTCAGGAGTGCCTCCCCTGCCCGCCTTGCCCGGAATGCCCTCCGTGTCCGGCGTGTCCCCCGTGCAAGGAGTGCCCTCCGTGTCAGGAATGCCCGCCCTGCCGGGACTGTCCCCCATGCCAGGAGTGCCCACCCCAGTGTCCACCCTGCCCGCCTCCGGCGGAGTGTCAGCCCTGCGCCGCCGTGTGCCTGGGCGAGAGCTCCCAAGGGGACAGCCAGGTGCTGGAGCAGCTGATGATCCTGGCTAAGGAGGGGGCGTTGGCCGGACAGATTTTGCTCCGCCGGTCCACCGGGGCCTGCGCCAGAAGCCTGTCCCTCCTAGCCCGGGACCACCGTCTGGCCTTCCGCCGCCTGTCCGCCGCCTATTTTCTCATTACCGGCAGGCGTTACTGCCCCAAATGCGCCGCCCCCTGCCTGCCCGCCTCCCTGGCCCTGGCCCTGCGGCAGCAGTTCGGCTGGGAGCAGCGGTGGGAACAGCAGAACTGTCAGGCCGCCCAGGCCACCCAGGACCCCTGCCTCAAGGAGCTGTATCTGGAGCTGGCCCAGGAGGGCGCCCTCCACGCCGGCTGCATCCGCTCTCTTTTGGAACAGATGGCTTGACGGGAGGGCCTTTCTGGGGTAGACTGAGGAAAACGCTCCCCGGAGCGGAAAGAGGTGCGCCATGATCCAGACCTTTGATTTTTCCTACCCCTCCTCCGACAAGATCCACACCGTCCACGCCCGGGAGTGGGTCCCCGAGGGCCGGCCCCGGGGGGTGGTGCAGATTGTCCACGGGGTGGCGGAGCACATCGGGCGGTATGACTCCGTGGCCCGCTTCCTGGCCTCCCGGGGCTATGTGGTCTGCGGCGAGGACCACCTGGGCCACGGCCTCACCGCCGGGGGCAAATTCGGCTACTTCGGCCCCAAAAACGGCTGGGACCTGGTGGCCCGGGACGTGCGCCGCCTGCGGCAGCTGGAGGGGGAAAAGCTCCCCAACCTGCCCTACGTCATTCTGGGCCACTCCATGGGCTCCTTCCTCACCCGGACCTATCTCATTCGCTGGCCGGGCACGGTGGACGCCGCCGTCCTGTCGGGCACCGGCCAGGAGCCCGCCGCCGCCGTGGCCTCCGGCAAGGCCCTGTCTGGGAGCCTGTGCAGGCTCAAGGGCCCCGACCACGTGAGCAGGCTGGTCAACGAGCTGTCCCTGGGTTCCTATAACAAGGCCTTCAAGCCCAACCGAACCTCCTCCGACTGGCTCAGCCGGGACGAGGCGGCGGTGGACGCCTATCTGGCCGACCCGCTGTGCACCTTCCTCCCCACCGTATCCATGTTCCGAGACATGATGGGCGGCCTGCAATTCATCGCCAGCCGGGCCAACCTGGCTAAGATGAACAAGTCCACCCCCATCTACCTCCTCTCCGGCGACCGGGACCCGGTGGGCTCCATGGGCGCGGGGGTGCGGAAGGTGGAGGGGATGCTCCGCTCCGCCGGCTGCCGGGATGTCACCGTCAAGCTCTACCCCGGTGGCCGTCACGAGATGTTCAACGAGATCAACCGCCAGGAGGTATTCAACGACCTGATCGCCTGGATCGAGAGTAAGCTGACATAACAGCGTGGGCATGGAATTTTGTTCCATGCCCATGCTGCTTTTTTCCAAATATCCTTCCCAATGGATATATTTTGTGATAATATGAAGAGACACTAACAGAGGAGGAAGCCTGCTTGAACGAAAAACTCACCCCCCGCCAGCTGACGCTGATCGGCTCCATGCTGTTCGGGCTGTTCTTCGGGGCGGGAAACTTGATTTTCCCACTGATCTTAGGGGCCAAGGCCGGACAGAGCCTGCCCGCCGCCCTCCTGGGGCTCCTGATTACCGCCGCGGGCATCCCGCTGCTGGGCGTCATGTCCATCGGGCTGACCCGAAGCGAGGGCCTGCTGGACCTGTCCGGCCGGGTGTCCTCCGGGTTCCGGCTCCTGTTTACCTGCGCCCTCTACCTGACCATCGGCCCCCTCTTCGCCATCCCCCGCTGCGCCGCCACCAGCTTTACCATCGGCGTGTCCCCCTTCGTAGGCGAGGGCGCTTGGCTCTGGCAGTTTGGATTTTCCCTGTGCTTCTTTGGGGCGGTGCTGTATTTTTCCCTAAAGCCCTCCAAAATTTTGGATTCAGTCGGGAAATTTTTGAACCCGGCCTTTCTCCTCTTTTTGGGGATCATGCTGGTGACGGCCCTTCTCAACCCCGTCCAGTCCGTGTCCTCGGTGGCGCCCAGCGGGGACTATGCAAACTCCCCCTTCTTCGCCGGCTTTTTGCAGGGCTACGACACCCTGGACGCCCTGGCCAGCCTGGCCTTCGGCATCATCGTCATCCGGACCGTCCGTCAGCTTGGGGTCACCGAGCCTGACCGGGTGGCGGTGAGCACGGTGAACGCGGGGGTGGTGAGCATGTCCCTGATGGCCCTCCTCTACGCGGCCACCGCTCTGGTGGGAGCCCAGAGCTTCGGACTCTACGCGGACAAGCTGTCCGCCCCCGGCTTTACCGGGGGCGACGCCTTCGCCATCATCGCCCAGCACTACTTCGGCAAGGGGGGCGGCCTGCTGCTGGCTGTCACAGTCACCCTGTGCTGTATGAAAACTGCCATCGGGCTGGTGACCTCCTGCGCTGAGACCTTTCAGGAGATGTTCCCGTGGTCCTATTCCCGCTGGGCGGCGGCGTTCAGCGGCGTGTCACTGCTTATTTCCAGCTTCGGCCTCTCCAAGATCATCCAGTTTTCCGCCCCGGTGCTCTATTTCCTCTATCCTCTTGCCATCGTTCTCATCCTGCTGGGCCTCCTCGGCCGCTTCTTCGGCCACGCCCGCCCGGTCTATCAGTGGACCATGTGGTTTACCCTGGCCGCGGCGGTCCTGGAGCTGTGCCGGGTGGTGGACCTCCGGTCCGTGTCCAGCTTCGCCGGGCGGCTCCTCCCGCTCTACAGCTATGGCCTTGGCTGGATCGTCCCAGCGGCCCTCGGGTTTATTGTGGGACTGATTTTAGAAAAATCTCACAGCGGCAGGGGGCAGTAGCCCGGTGGCCCAGCAGATATCATTTATGCAAAAAACGCCGGAGCAAGGCTTGCCTTGCTCCGGCCAGCTTGTCGAAAAATGGCCTGTCTGGTAATGAAGCCAGACAGGGCACAACGTTAATGAGGAATAAAATGTAGGAGGAGGGTGTGGGGGAGGGCGGAGCAAAGCGCTTTCTGGCTTTCCATCTTGCCAACTTTTTGAGGTTCATGGCAGCAAATTTAAGCCTCACCCAGTTGGAAACCTGGGCCAGACCACGGTAAACGGTATAGCGCATGGCGTGTTTTTCTTTTGCATCGGCAAAAACTCGCTCAATGGTCTCTTTGCGCCTTGCATAGAGCTGCTTGTACTCCGGGGTGTACCTGGCATCATCGGCCAGTTCCTCATAGCCCTTCCAGATGTGCCGCAGGACAGTCTTTACGAAGCTTTTGGATTTTGTACATAAATGCCGGGTGGGGCACTGGGCACAAATTGTCGGATCGCTGCGGTATTCACGGTATCCATCCCGGTTGGTGGTGCGGTAGGACAGGATGTGGTATTCTGGGCAGATCACGCAGTCATAATATTCATCGTAGACGTAAGACCACCAGGGATGTCCACCCTTCATCGTCGTGGGCCGCTTGTAGGCTGTAGACAATACCCGGCCATCTCGAAATACCTTTTTGCAAATATGCGGGGTCTTGTAGGCGGCATCTGCCACCACTGTTTCCACCTCTGGAAACGATTGAATCAATTTGTCGTAAACATCGTCAAACGCCACGCTGTCATGGACATTTCCGGGGGTGACCACTGTTTCCAATACGTAACCGCTCTTGTCACAGGCGGTATGGGCCTCATAAGCAAAGCACCGCTTGTGCTCCCCTTTTTGGAACATTCCACTCTCCGGGTCTGTGGTGGATACCGTTACTGTTTTCTGCTTTTTCGCCTCTTTCTTCCTCCGGGCCTGCTTCTTTTTTGAGGTATTGTCCTGTTTCTTCCCTCCAGCTTTGGGTGGTTCTTCTTCATCATCCAGTGGCTTTTTTCCATGAGCCTCCCGGTCCGCGTTCACTTCCGCCAGCAGTTCTTCCTGGTATCGTTTTGCCGCTGCCGGTACTTCCTGCTTCATTTTCTTCTTCAGATTTGCGCTGGCTTTGATGTGTGTCCCATCTATAAATACCGCCGCCGGGGTCAGTGCTCCCGCACTGCCCGCCTCCTCCAATATCCATCGAAATACTGCCTCTATGGTTTCTGAAGTAAACCGGTGCCGGAAGTTGTAACTCACCGTGGAAAAATGGGGCAGCTCCTCACTCAGCGTGTATCGCAGAAACCACCGGTATGCTACATCTGTCTGGGCTCTGCGCAGCGTTCCCCGCAAAGAGGTATTCCCATCCAAATGCTGCAGCAATACGATTTTGAACAGCACCACTGGGTCGATGCTCCGCCGGCCCTCTTCTTTGCTGTACGACGCCTCCACGATTTTGTACAATTTCTCGAAATCTACCGCTGCATCCACCTGCCGCAATAGATGTTCGGGCGGCACCAGGCTTTCTGTGTCCACCATTTCTATGACCCCTCGCTCATTTTTCCCTCGCTCCAACATTTCCCTCACCCCTTACTCCCTATTTTATCATCTTTACATGAAAAAGTCTACCAAAAGACAGACTTTTTCGACAAGCTGGCCGGAGCAAGGCTTGCCTTGCTCCGGCGTATCATGTGTCGATAAAAGATGTGGAATCACCTTTCCTTCCGCACCGTTCCTCATGCCCATCCCATTCATACCTTTAGCCGGAGTATCTGTTCATACAGCAGGACATGGGAATACCTCTTTGCGGGGAACGCTGCACAGAGCCCAGACAGATATAGCATACCGGTGGTTTCTGCGATACACGCTGAGTGAGGAGCTGCCCCATTTTTCCACGGTGAGCTACAACTTCCGGCACCGGTACACCCCGGAAACGATAGAGTTGGTGTTTCAGTGGATATTGGAGGAGGCGGGCAGTGCGGGAGCACTGACCCCGGCGGCGGTATTTATAGATGGGACACACATCAAAGCCAGCGCAAATCTGAAGAAGAAAATGAAGCAGGAGGTACCAGCAGCGGCAAAACGATACCAGGAAGAACTGCTGGCGGAAGTGAACGCGGACCGGGAGGCTCATGGAAAAAAGCCACTGGATGATGAAGAAGAACCACCCAAAGCTGGAGGGAAGAAACAGGACAACACCTCAAAAAAGAAGCAGAGCCGGAGGAAGAAAGCGGCAAAAAAGCAGAAAACAATAACGGTATCCACCACAGACCCGGAGGGTGGAATGTTCCACAAAGGGGAGCACGAGCGGTGCTTTGCTTATGAGGCCCATACCGCCTGTGACAAGAGCGGTTACGTATTGGAAACAGTGGTCACCCCCGGAAATGTCCATGACAGCGTGGCGTTTGACGATGTTTACGACAAATTGATTCAATCGTTTCCAGAGGTGGAAACAGTGGTGGCAGATGCCGCCTACAAGACCCCGCATATTTGCAAAAAGGTATTTCTAGATGGCCGGGTATTGTCTACAGCCTACAAGCGGCCCACGACGATGAAGGGTGGACATCCCTGGTGGTCTTACGTCTACGATGAATATTATGACTGCGTGATCTGCCCGGAATACCACATCCTGTCCTACCGCACCACCAACCGGGACGGATACCGTGAATACCGCAGCGATCCGAAAATTTGCGCCCAGTGCCCCACCCGGCATTTATGTACAAAATCCAAAAGCTTCGTAAAGACTGTCCTGCGGCACATCTGGAAGGGCTATGAGGAACTGGCCGATGATGCCAGATACACCCCGGAATACAAGAACCTTTACGCCAAACGCAAAGAAACCATTGAACGGGTCTTTGCGGATGCGAAAGAAAAGCATGCCATGCGCTATACTCACTATCGTGGTCTGGCCCAGGTTTCCAACTGGGTGAGGCTTAAGTTTGCTGCCATGAACCTCAAAAAGTTGGCAAGATGGAAAGCCAGAAAGCGCTTTGCTCCGCCCTCCTCCACACCCTTCTCCTACATTTTATTCCTCATTAACGTTGTGCCCTGTCTGGCTTCATTACCAGACAGGCCATTTTTCGACAAGCTGCGGGGCGCATGGACGATTGCCCATGCGCCCCATTCGGTCAGCCGCCCGCAGCGGGCTGGGCCTGGTAATAATTCGCCTTGACCTTGTTGTCCAGGACAAAAGCGTCATAGCAGGATTCTTTTCTTTTTCTCAATGGAATTTCTTAAATTTTTCCTACGGTCATTTTTCAGCCAAGCCAGCCGTTATAAAAAGCGGTCACCCCCAATGCGGCCCCTATGACTGTTGCAATGAGGATAACAATGACGCCTTTTTTGTGTTCCTTGAAATACGCCAATAGGATTTTCAAATCTTTCCAACAAAGCGCGGCCATCGGAAAAGCTGCTGACGGAGTAATTAGTGGTTGATTTTTCTTTCATATACTCCACGAGATAATCGGAAAGCTCCCGGACCATCAGCGGCTCGTCATCGCAGATCGCAAATGTTATCATGTTCACCACCACGTTTTCTTATTAACTTACCAGCTTAGCAAAAGTGGGGCAGGGTTACAACCTCGATGTAATGGAATGTCGCAGAAACGTCATGAGATGTTTTGCTCAGTATCCATACCGCTTCCGGTATTTCAACAGTAGCGCCACCGCCATCACCGTCCCCAGCAGCTCGGCCACCGGTGTTGCCAGCCACACACCGGTAACGCCGCCCAGCAGGACGGGAATGATCTGGATGCTGGCAGCGGTGAACAGGAAGGATCGGGAGAAGGCCAGCACAGCGGATACCACGCCGTTGGACAGGGCAGTGAACATCCCGCTGGCAAAGACGTTCAGGCCCACGAACAGCAGCGCAATGGAACACAGCCGGTTTCCCGTCACGGCCAGATCATAGACCGGGCTGTCGGGCCGGGTGAAGATGCCCACGAGGGGGACCGTCGCCAGGACGGAGATCACCGTACACAGGACGGAGGCCCCGACGATAAACCGGACGCTGAACCCCACCAGCTTTTTCAGTTTCTCGTGGTTTTGCTCGCCGTGGTAGTAGGAGACCATGGGGGCTACGCCGTAGGAGTAGCCGATGAACAGGGCGCTGACAAACATAAGTACATACATGATGATGGTGATAGCCGCAACGCCATCCTCGCCCACGTATTTCAGCATCGCCATGTTGAACAGCAGGGTGGTGATGCCCGACACCAGAGAGGTCGCCAGCTCCGACATGCCGTTGGTGGAGGCATGGAACAGCACGCCTCCCCGGAACACCGGCTTTTCAAAGTGGAGCAGATTGTCCTTCTTCCGAAACACCAGGAAGCCCACCACGGCGGTGATGGAGTAGCCCAGGCCGGTGGCGATGGCCGCGCCCTGAATACCCATGTCGAACGGGGAGATCAGCGCGTAGTCCAGAATGATGTTGGTCACGCCGCCTGCCACGGTGCAGATCAGGGACAGGGTGGATTTGTCGGCGGCAATCAGGTAGAGGGAGAAGTTGTACATCAGCAAAATGGGGATGGTGAACAGCAGGTAATTGCTCAGGTAGGTGCGGCAGTAGCCGAACACCGCCGGGGAGAGGCCCATGGCCCCCAGCAGGGTGTCCATCAGGGTGTAGCCCAGCACCATCATCACCGTGCCCACAACGGCGTTGGTGAGAATCAGCAGAGTAAAATCCTGCCGGGCCTCCTGTTCGCTGCCCTCCCCCATTTTCTTCATCACCACGGCGCTGCCGCCGGTGGCCAGCATCCCGGACACCGCCGTAATCAGGGCAATGGCCGGGGCGGTAAGGTTGATGGCGGACAGAGCCTCCATGCCAATCAGGTTGGAGACGAACAGCCCGTCCACCATGGTGTAGAAGGTGTTGAACACCGTCATGACGATGGTGGGGAAGGCGAAGCGCAGAATGTTTCTGCCGGTGACGGGCAGGTGGTAAGAGTCCAATTTCTCCATGATATTCTAATTCCTCCAATCGATATCCTGACCGTTTCCCAGGTCGAAATACTGCGTCTCCTCCCCCTGCGCCGGGAGACGGACAGCGGAAATACGCCGGTTCTGGGCGGGGGCGAAGTAGTACACGCCGCTTTCGGCGCACATGACGCTGGTGCAGAGGGTCTGCTCGTACACGTCATAGTCCGGGTCGGCCTTCGCCAGCCCCTCGGGGATGTCCACCGGAGCGAAGGCCCGGAACATCCGGGAGACCCCCTCCAGCTCGTCCTTTCCCGGAACGGCGAACTCCTTCATAAAGGCCAGCCGCACAAAGCGGGAGGGTGAGGAGTAGTCCCCCGGCAGGCCGGAGCCGCCGCCCAGCCGCTCTCCAAACTCCCGGATCTCGTGGCCCGCGATGGTCTGAGGGGCTTTGGGCAGGTTGGTGACCCCCACGAAGTTGCGCAGATTGGTCCGGTGCCACAGGTAGTTGGGGCTGTTGGTCAGCACGCCGATGGTGTTCCGGTGAATGGACAGGCCGTCCTCATCCGGCTCAATGATCATTGCCTCACCCCTCCCGTCGCTGAGGATATAGTGGGCGGGCAGGGGCTTGCCCTGGATGGGCTCGTCCACCAGGGTGAGGCGGGATAGCTCCTTCACCGCCTCCTCAATCCCGGCGCACCGGCCCAGCAGCCAGGCCAGCAGACGGCCCGGATGGACGGCGGTGCTCCCCGGCTTGGCGGTCTCCTCATAGACGGCGTACCCCGGGTAGTGGAGCAGCGCTCCCATCAGGTCGGCGGAGTTCACCCCGTCCACCAGAATGGGCTCCCCAAAGCCCAGCACCGCCATACCGGTATAGCCATACTCGCCGGGGACAGTTCCTTCCCCGTGAAGCCCGGGGGCACAGGGACAACCCCCGGGAACGCTGATAACCCGGTTAGCCGCCAGGTCACCGAACTGGTCGTAGGTCCGGCCCAAAAGGTGAAGGCCGTTTTTCGTCTCCCAGGAAAAGCTGCTGCATCCAAAATCCATATGAAAAACCTCCTGATTTCTCCCGTTCTGCCCTGCGTTCACGCCCTGCGGGCAGGAACATGGGCAGAGATCGGGAATTATTTTGTCCCACGGACTTGCAATTATTTCTGACAGGGGGTATCATAAACCGTGTGGTCGCCACGCAGTCAAGAGGTTTTTTCAAATTCAGGAGGAAATTTTTATGGAACGTCAAAAGGGCTGGCTGACCTCCGGGGCTTTCGCCGCCTTATGCGGCACAACAAAAGAGACGCTGCGGCACTATAAGGACATCGGCCTCCTCTCCCCGGCCTATCAGGGGGACAACGGCTACTTCTACTACGACGTGGAGCAGTTTTACGATTTTTACGCCATCTCCATCTTCCGCCAGACGGGGACGCCCCTGGAGGAGGTCCGCCGCTGTCTCCAGGGACAGGACGCCGCCCAGACGCTGGCGCTTCTGCAGGAGCAGCGGTGCCGCCTGGAGGCGGAGCGGCAGAAGCTGGCGCACATGGATTTCGTGCTATCCAGTGCCCTGCGCAATTTGGAGTTCGGGCCGGTCACCGACATGGTCCCGCAGACCGCCTGGTTTGAGGCGGAGCACCTGCTGGCCCTCCCGGCGGAGGAGCTGGAGGGTCTGATGGCCCCGACAGCCAGTGAGAACGAGATGCTGATCGCCGTGCTGGAGCGGTGCCAGGAGCTGTGTGGGAGGTACGGGATACAGACGGATTTTCAGCTGGGGGCCATCCATCAGCCTGAGGAACAGGGCGGGCCGGGAGCCATCAGCCACCTCTATACCCGAATCAAAGAAAAAGCGGACTTCCCCTATTACATGGAGAAGCCCGCCGGGCACTATTTATATCTCTGCTGTCGGGGCCGCTGGGACATTTCTGAGGGCTATGCCGCCCTTAAACGCGATATCCTGGAGCAAGGCTTAAAAATCACAGGGAATTTTTACGCCTGCGATCTGGCCGGGTTCATCCTCAATTCAGTGGAGAAAAACGCGGCGTCGATGATCTCCGTGCGGCGATTGGACGGTCCCGCCGCAAGCAGGTGACCCTGTCACAGGCTCGCCTCAGCCTCGTCAACGGTCTTATGGCCGTAGAGATGGACCATGGTCTCCTGAATCATAAAGGCGAGTGACCTCCCCTGCCCCTTCAGCCCCTTCAGGTAGGCCGCGTAAAGCTCCAAAAGTTCGGTGGGGTATGTCGCGAGCTCGCCCCGCTCGTAGGTTTCCTGTGAGGTACAGCCTTCGCTGTCCCCATCTGCGGTAATGGGCCTCCCGGCGCCGGAGAGCTTTGGGTACTGCCTCGCCAGCTCCTTCCCCCATTCAACCATGATCTCTACGATTTCGTCGATGAGGCGGCGGCTTTTTTCCGGCACATAGGGCATGTGGCCCGCGATGTATTCATGATAGTACTGCGGGTCGGTATATTCCATCATGCGGCCATATTTTTCCGTCAGCAGGTTTCGGCCGCTCGCTTCGCAGGAGGCGGCGTATGTATAATAACAGCGCAGCATTTCGTCGGTCCAGTTTTCGTACTGACTGCGGCGCATGATATAAAAGGTCTTATAGTTGTCCTGACAGCTGGCCCTCCCGCCGATATTTTTCACGTTCTGGAACATGTTCCACTCTAAACTGATAATGCTTTCGATCAGCTTGATATCCTTTTCCATGCTGTTTCCTCCCTGTCCGCTTCCTTCGGCTATCAATTGTGACAGTCTGTCATTGGGTGCATCGCGCGGAGCTGAGGGTCTCCGATCCCCTCCATAATCTCACCGGCGTGGCTCTGTAAAAAGCTATCCCGCGTCCGGGATAACGCCTGCGCCCGCAGCTCCTCTGCGGCATGAATACATATTTCCTCTGTCAGCTGGAATGCTTCCTCGTGGAGCGCTCCAGCTGATTTTTCTCCTATGAGGGCGGGAATCTGAACCAGCGCGGAGAGGAGCGGCGCAATTTCCCCGCCCAGTTTGGGCAGGGTCCGCATACTGTAAAAGCTCCACTTGTAAAAGGGTGTGTAACGCTGGTTTAACAGGTGTACCATGGAGACGGAGGCCTCCGTGAAACGGGCAAGCGCGAGGCTCGCGGCCACCTTGTCCTCCCGCTTAATCAGGCGAAGCAGATTGTACTGCCCGGCCTGGGCCATGACGGCGGCACGGGCGGCGATCTTCTTGCGGCGCACGTCCTCGGGGTAAAACGCGAGAAGCCTCTCCCTGGTCCTGGAAAAAGCCGGGTTTTGATCGTGGAAAAGCCGGCCGTTCGCGGCGCAGGCAAGGTGCGCCTCCGGGGTCATGAGCCAGTCCATATTGCTCTGGGGGCCCTCGGGGCTTCCGGTGAAGCGCTTGTAAAAGCTCCCGCTGGTCATAACACCCAGCCTCTCCCCCGCGATGACGTTTTTTCTCGAAAACCCGCAAAAATCATCGGGCAGGCCGTCATACGCGTCCCGCAGCGCGCGGCCATACCGGGAAAAATCCTCCTCGCTGAGCCAGACACAGAAGCCGGGGGCGAAGTCGTGATCCTGGGAAATTTGGTCGTCAAAGCCAAAGCACTGAGAGCCTTCCCCGCAAAGTCCGACAGACACCCGCGCCAACAAAGCCGGGTCGATGCATTCGATCATTTCCCGTCCATAGGCCTCGTAATACCTTTGAGATAGCTCCAGCCCCTTCATGGTCTCAGCCTCTCGTAAATGGACCTCGCCTTGTCTGCAAAGGTCTCCGCGAGGACGGCGTCGCCCAGCTTCTTGTAACAGCGGGCGGTATTGTCGCAAAGCACCGCGTAGCTCGTGTTCCCGTCGCCGAACTCCGCCTCGATCAGCTTCATCGCCTCCTGGAACTGCGCAACAGCCGCTGTATAGTCCCCTTTTGTATAGCTGATCTTTCCCAAAACGTTGACCGCTGCGGCGTAGTGAGTGTCATGTCTGCCGCCGGCCTTTTCAAAGGCGGCAAGGGCCAGTGAAGCTTTTTCTTCGGCATCGGCAAGCCGGTCCGAGGCAAGGCAAAGCTGGGCCCAGTTCGTGTAGGTAATCGCGACCTCTGATTCAGTCCCCGTCAGGCCCTCCAGGACGGAAAGGGCCGTCCGCAGGTGCTTCTCGGCATTTGGGAGGTCCCCGGCGTCCTGGTACAGGGAGCTGATGTTGTTGTGTAAGGTCGCGACGCGGTAATCCGTGGTCAGCCCCTTTTCCTCAAAGATTTCGGCGGCTTTTTGGAAAAGGGAGAGCGCCCGTTCTCTTTCGCCGGCCTGCGTACAGGTCGTGGCGTAATTGATCAGGGTCGTGGCGTAATGCTCGCTGTCAGAGAGGCCAAGCCGTTCTAAATAAGCAAGGGCCTTTTCATAGAGCGCCCCGCCCTCTTTATATCGGGACAGCTTGCGGTAATAGCCTCCAAGCTCGTTGCAAATCGCGATGGCGGGTCGGAGCTCGCCGCTGTGTTCCGCCTCCTCCAAGCTCTCCTTCATGTACATTTCCGCTTCCCGTATCTCCCTGTTTTCGAAGAGTGTATCAAGTTTTGCGAAAAACTGGTTGATATCCATAAAAGCCTCCCTTCCGCCTCAGCATATGCGTCGCTCTTTTTCGCTATTATAGCACGTTTCGCCTGGAAGGTCTATCGTCACTTTATTGCGGATCGCAGGACCGTCAAACAAATCGGACAAGGAGACCAAGCGGAGAAAGCCAGCGGAAAGAACACTTGAAAAGGAAGACAGCCTGCTGCTCCTATCGTTGACGAAAATACGGAGAGGAGTTATACTGAATCTACAAAACAGTTGGGAGCAGCTGCGCTGAAATCTCACCTCAGCGGGCTCCAATAGCAGCTCGCCGGTCTTGCGGCGCTTCCGCGATGAAGCGGCTGGCTTCGAGGCCGACCTTCTGGCCTGATACCGCTTGCTATACTTACCGCAGAGAGTGGGGGCGAACTGATGAAGATCGACCGTCTGATTGGAATTATCACAATATTGCTCCGCAGCGATCAGGTCACCGCCCCTGAGCTTGCGGAACGGTTCGAGGTATCCAGGCGGACGATCAATCGAGACATCGAGGATATTTGCAGGGCGGGTATCCCGCTTGTGACCACTCAAGGCTACGGCGGCGGCATCTCCATCTCAGATGGCTATAAGCTGGACCACGCGCTATTGACTCAGGAGGAGCTGTGTATGTTGTTCTCTGGCTTGAAGGGTCTGGACAGCATATCGGAAAAGCCCTGTTCTCCCCTTCTGGCCGAGAAGCTGTCCGCCAGTGAGGCAGAAGCGGCGGGCGCTATGGTCATTGACCTCGCCTCCCATCATCAAAAATCCCTGATCCAAAAAATCAGCGCGATTCAGGAGGCGATCCAAAACAGGCGGCACATATCCTTCTGGTACTACTATGAAAAAGGGGAAAGCCACCGCACCATCGAGCCCTGTAAGCTGATTTTCAAATGGTCAGCATGGTATGTATGGGGGTATTGCCTGGAGCGGCAGGATTTCAGGCTGTTCAAGCTGAACCGTCTCTGGAGCATGGAAACCGGTGCGGACACCTTCGCGCCGCGAGAGCTGCCAGCTCTGGACCTGGACCAATATTTTTCAGTGGGCGGGATACACCTCAAGGCCCTGTTTCATAAGCATCAAAAATACCGTCTTGTGGAGGAGTACGGCCCCGACTGCTTTCAGCCCGGGCCCAAGGACAGCCTACTGTTCGAACGGGATTTTGTCAGCTATTCCCATATGCTGGAGTGGGTATTGAGCTTCGGCGGTCAGGCTGAGGTGCTGGAGCCGCGGCGGCTCCGGGAGGACCTGCGGCGTCAAGCGGAAAAAATGCTGGAAAATTATGAGGAACATGACATATAGGTGTCGTATCCCCTCGAATACAATAGCGGTATCTGAAAGGAGGCGGCAAAATGGCGGAATCAAGATGCGGGTTACTCTGCGCTCAGTGCGCCTATCGTGAGCAGATGAACTGTCCGGGCTGCGTACATATGAGCAAGCCATTTTGGGGCGACAGCTGCCCTGTCAAGTCCTGCTGCGAGGGCAAGGGCAAAACGCACTGCGGGGAGTGTGACAGCTTCCCCTGCGATCTGCTCCATCAATTCGCTTACGACCCCAAGCAAGGGGACGACGGTAAGCGCATTGAACAGTGCAGGGCATGGAGTAAAGGAATCCCCACTGTCTGAACGCAAAAGGGCCCGCGCCGCTGTCAAGCGGCGCGGGCCCCTGCCATTGCTGCCAGAGGAGCGGTCAGGCAAGAAATTTTCACTCCTGATGATACAGGCCGTCAATTCCCTCCGTGAGAAGGATTTCGTCTGGCAGCGCATTGATATCCAGGTTTCTTCCCTCCACAGTCATAACCAGAAAATTCTTGATATTTTCCATTGACTCCAGTGGAGAATCTCCAATAAGCTCCACCAGCTTCGTCACACCAAAATTGGCAAACTGCGTCAGGAAGCTGACCTTGTTAAAATCCGTTTTTTCATCAAAGGCTAAACTCAACCGGGTCTCCTCGGGGAACGGCTCCGTCGTTGTGGAAAGAATTGCCGACTGGAACATTACATCTAATTTCCCGTTTTCATTATTCCGCATAACAATTCTCGGAACACTTTTGGGTTCCTCGCCGCATTCTACCGGTTTCTCTATTCGCTGGTCATACATAATCCCAATGGCCAGGGAAAGCATATAAATCATGTAGTTGGGGCGGGTCCTGAAGATAGGAGAGAGGTTGTCTATGGCCGCGGTCCATGCCGTCCCGCGAAGCATAATATCCGTTGTCAGCTCCACAAATACCCCTCCTTGACCTGAGCTACATTTTTTTCGTCATTGCTGACGATTGTCCAAACCTTTCCAATATCCTCCGGCGAAAAATCTCCCTGCAAATCATCCTTTGAAAACAGAATGACCTGCGGCGCGAACTGAGGGATCATTTGAATGACATTTTTCCGCTGATCCGGATCTAACTTAGAAAATGGTCCGTCCAGCACCAGAGGGTACTCCTTCGAGGAAAGGCGCTCTTCGCTTTTCAGCATTTTGAGAATGCCGCCAATATACGCGAAGGACACCACCGCGAACTGGCCCTCCGATTTTGACTCATCGTTAAAGCTGTCCACAACGCGGACAGAAAATTCCGGGCTGACTGCTACCTTTCTTCGGCTGGTCAGCATGCTGTCGATCAAGCTCTGGATATTCTCCTCCAATTTGCGGCTATAAGATGCCGACTCATCGTTCAGTTTTTTTCGAAAATAGGAGGCAACCTGTTCCATAATATTGATCTTGATTCTCGCCCGGTCACCAGCCTCCTTGCCTTTTGTCAGCTCATCAAATTTCTTCATGTGCGCGTTGAGATAGATCTCTAATTTTTTCTGCTCGATGCCAATTTTTCCAATTTCTTCGTCCAGCTCTATAATTCTCTGCTCCGCCTGCTGCCGGGCCACAATCAAATCTTCGATATCAGGACTTTTCCGCTCATCCTCATCCAATTCTCGAATCTGGTTGTCACACTCTACCGCAAGTTCTTGATTTTCCAATACGGATTGGATAAAAGACTCGATATAAGCTTTATTATATCCCCGCCCCCAGCGTACGGCTGTCTTTGAAAACTCCTGATAAAGGCTGGCATAGGACCTTGGCGGAAGCATATCCAGATAGGCTCTGATATGTGCCCGGGACTGGTCACACAGGGGCGCTCCGCAGACGCACACCTCGGTATCCTTAGAGAGGAGGTATCGGATCAACTTTTTACTTACACCATCCGGAAGACGGCTTTGCTCAATTTGCAGATGGATTTTTTCCTTTGCGTCCTCAACCGCCTTGGAGATCAGGAGCCGGGGGAACATGTCCAAGACCGCGTCCCCATAATGCGCCTGGGCATCCTCGGCATTTTTGAGAAAGGTATCCCGCTGTCTTTTCAGGTGCTTCCGCTGACGCTCATAATCCCCTTTAGAGTGTAAGCTTCCAATCTGCTCGGAGGTTTGCAACACCAGCTCTTGCGCCTTCGCCTTTTCGTCGTTTACCTTTTGCAAATCCTGTTCAAATCGCTCCAGCCGTGTCTGAGCGCCTTCTATATTCGTTTTTTCCACCGCGATCTGGCTGCCGCTTGAAATTGTACCTTTACTCAAATATAGCTTTCCCAGAGCTGTCGTTTTCAGGTCAGTGCGCCCAATGTGGGCGACCGCCGCTTCAAATACATCCAGGTCGAACATGGAATACAGCGCCTTGCGCAGTTTTCCGGCGGAGTCCTTTCCCTTAACCCGCAGGTCCGCGATCATGCTCTCACCATCAAAGAAGAAATATTCGGAAAGTCCCGCCGGGAGCAGTTTTTCAATTGTTTCTTTGGGATTTGAAAGGCGCCGCCAATTATAGTCATGGTCCATTTTCAGCAGCGAAAAGTCTTCGTCAATCTTTTCCGACTCGCTTAACCCCTTTTTATAGGTGTGGCTCCGTTGCAGGGAATACTGTCCCCCGTCGTGCTCAAAGTCGATACACCCCATGACCTGGAAGGTGGTGCCATATGTGCATTCGCTTTCATACTGCAAATTGTACAGGCGGTCCGTGGTGGTTTTATTGAAATGAACCTGTCCGTAAAAAATCCACTGGAAAAGCTGTTGGAGGGTCGTCTTGCCGTCGCCGTTTTTTCCGTATATAATGGTGACCTTTCCGTCAGTGGAACACCTGAACTCACCGTGATCCCTAAAATTCCGAAAATTTTCAAATTCGATTTTGCTGATCTTCATTTGGTATCACACGCTCCAATTCATCTAAAATCGCCTTGACAACATCTCCCTTTGCCTGCGGATCAGCGAGCATCTTATTGATTTGCAGCTGTCGCTCTTTTTCTTCAATAAAACGGATCATATGGGCGGCGGTTTCCTGTTCATTCATCTAACGGCTCCTCCAGTTCTGCATAATCATAAACATCAATATCCTCCATACTGAGGCTGTAGGTATATAAATGGTTATTCAGTTCTTCCCGCAGCTCCCCCCAGTTCAGAGCAAGGCGGCCATATTCATAGAAGCGCCGGAGCTCAATTTTCGCCCAGCTTTGCAGCTTGGTGGACGGCAGGACAATGACATCATAAATCGCAGCGGACTCTTTTCCCGGGTAAGTGCGCAGAATACGTCCGCGCCGCTGCACAAACTCTCTATAGTCGTCGTTGCTGGAAAGAATCAACGCGCTTTTAATTGAGGGGATATTGATTCCCTCGTCCAGGCATCGAATGGCCACCAGAGCGGACAGTTCTCCTTTGTTAAAGGCATCTACCAACTCCATCCGCTCATTCATGGTTTCCGCCGCAGTAAACTGGCTGGTTTTCCATCCGTGGGCGCTCAATACACGCTTGATCGTCTGGATATGGCGCAGCTCAGCCGCCTCGTTGGCGTCAAAAAGTTTTCCATCGCCACAGTACACAACAACATGGTCCGTTTCCGGAAGCCGCTCGATTATTTCATGGATACGGTTCTGCTTTTCTTCCGCCATGGAAATCACCCGCAGCCTTCCTCGAAGAGACTTGATCAACAGATCCGAGTTGATACATTTCCCCTTCCTGAAGCAGGAGGCAATCTTTTGTGAAAAAAACTTGAACTTTTGCTCGTCCGCCTCTGTCGCGTGGACATACACCGGCACATAACGATAAGGCACTAAGAAGCTCCGTTCCAGCGCTGTCTCAATAGGCAAATCAAACACCTGCCCGCCAAACCACGCCATTAGTTCCCGGCCCTTCTGCGCCTCTGTGCCGCTATATGGCGTAGCGCTGAGCCCCAGCAGATAGGAAAATGTATCCTTCAGCGAATCCTGACGGTCTGTAAAACGATGCGCTTCATCTACAATCAATAATTTTTCTTCGGTAGATTTGCTGAGCGCCGCCTGAAACCGCGGCATTTTAAAAGACGCAATGGTGGACACAATGATAATTTGGTTATCCGGATAATATTGCTTACGAATAATTTCGCGCGTGATCTGCTGCTGCCAATCATGATTTTCTGAGGATACCATGATAATCTTGGCCTTGGGAAACACTTTTTCCAAATCCTCTGTCCACTGGCGGACCAAATGCTTGTAGGGGGCGCAGATCACCATCAGGACCGGGTGGACCGCAACAAGCCGTCTGGCGGAATAAATGGCTGTCCAGGTCTTTCCGGTACCGGTTGCCATTACAAAAAAGCCATGGTACCCATTGGCAACCCAAGCTTGAATAGCCTCTTCCTGATAGTCCCGCAGCTTGACCGGCTCCGCTGTTCCTCCGTGCTGGGACAAGGTGCTTCTGAGCTGAATCACGGAGAGAATATTCGCCTGGGCGGCCTGGGTATATTCATACACGTCTACATACGGATTCGCTCCAGACCATAAGGATGCGAATTCCCTATATTCGTCCTCTACACACTCCGCTTCTGCCGGGACCCAACCTCGTACCACCCTGATCTTTTCATAGTTGTCTTGATAGCCCCCCTGGCTTGCATTTGGGGAACCAAAGTACGCAATACGGTTTCCCTCACAATCCTCTAGAACCCCGAGCTTGTCATGGTACATCCCCGCCGTACAGGTCACAGCAATTTTTATATCCAGAATACTTTTTGCAACTAATTCCGCCAGGAGCTGCAGCTTAGCGTCTTCCAGCTTCTCCAGTTCTTTTAAGAAATCTCGGGTAAAGGCATTTTCGATGATTTGCTGTCGTTCCCGATACCCTAAATTGATAGCTTGCATATCCTCCTCGTTCAGGCGTGGGCTGGCAATCAGCTCAATTTGCCCCCCATTTCGAGACAGATCCACAACGCCGTCGGTAATCGGGCCGAACACACTGGAAGAAAAAAAGCCCACACTGCGTTGATAACGTTTTGCGCATTTCAATACGGGAAGGAGAAACGCCTGAACCAGATTATCATCCCCGTGGTTGATGTAGCTTCGCCGGATATTCAGTTCTTGAAAGTTCATAGCGGACCCTCCAAAACAGCATCGCTGCTCATATGCCATCCAGATCATCATCAAAGTGTATCAATGCGGACACTTGAGGATGCTGAAGCACATTCTAAATATCCACACAAAAGAGTCCGGTGGCACCATAGCCCTTCCGTATTTATCCAAAATAGGACTGATCCAATCTATAAATCACAAACGGTTTTACAGTTCTGACGATTCCAACTTCGTGCTTAACCATCAGATCTACCAGCAAAGCACCATCAATCAGTTTTAGGCTTTTTTGCTGCTGGTTTTTTGCATAAGAAACTGCATTCTTTGTAAAAGACGAGGTGGTAATAAAAACCCCCTTTTGAACATTTTGCATGGCGCCGACAAAAGCTTGCAGGTCCTTCGGCTCTACGTTTTTTCCTATCTGGTACCTTTTGGCCTGCAGGTAAATTTGATCCAGGCCTAGCTTGTCCTCCTCAATAATTCCGTCGATACCGCCATCATGGGAGCCGCCTACCACGATTCCTGATGTTTTATCATTTCCATACCCCATCGCAATCAGCAAATCCACAACTAATTGTTCAAAAAAAGCAGGATCATTTTTTAGAATAGCATCCATAAGTGCATTCTTCAAAGAAGAAATATGCTTTTCATAAGCGACCTGGATGAGTTCTTCAGGCAGCAATTCATGCTGGTTGACGTTTTTGATCTCATCCGCTTTTTTTGCACCACTTTCGATCAGCGCATACTGGGGCCGCTTTCCTTGATGCCCTACAATTTTAAAGTGCTTTTTGGGGCTGGCGGTCGGGAAATTTAAATCAGCGCAATGCCGTCTAATGGTGCAGTTCACAACAGCATGGGGATCTACCGCCGGAAATTCATATAAGCCGTATTCAAGGATTTTTTCGTAAATCTCTCTGCTTGTAAGGCCGGCCGATGTTTTCGTCAAAACTATTTTTATCGCATCAACAATTGTCATATCAGTATTCCTCTCCGCATTTGCAGCATATGGCTGCTTCCCCATGTTTACGCTCCAAAATCTTGCGACCATTTCATTATAGCGAAAAAAGTCAATTAAAGCAATAAAATGTTTTATGCCAAGAGGTTTTCAAGTGTAGGAGTATGGTAAGCGGATTGAGCGGTGCGTTGCAGGCAATCAAGTGATCCCGCAGGCGTATTGCAGACCGCGAAACCAATACGCCGCTACATAGTGGGCTCGAATCACAGCTTTCATAGACGTTTTAGGAGCGAACTGGCGGTCAAATTGAAGAAGGCCAGGCAAAAAAGAAAAGCCTACAAACGGTGCAAACCCGCATCCTGACACGGCAAACCAGTCCCAACTCTTTCATCAAGCGCTGGACAGTCTTGTGGTTGAGCCGGAAACCGCGCTTGTGCAGTCCATTGTGATCCGGTGGTAGCCATAGCGCCCCTTGTTTTCATGGTATATGGCTGTAACCCAGCCTTTCTTCCGTCATGGCTTCTATGACTGTTTTCTTGAATTCCGCTATATATCGTTTGTTCGCCATACCCTTTGGCATAATAAATCACCCCACTTGTTAGATAGTTTACCATACTTGTCTAACAAATGGGGTGCGGTTCACTGGACGGGGGTGTTTAGTTTAGGCCTCGATCAGGCCCAGACCGGAGCCACGGTTGACGCTCCAGCCTTCAGTGCTGTCGGCGATGAGCTTGTCATAGTCCTCCCGGGCCAGGCCGTCGGTGACGGTGAGCCGCCAGATGGGGTCGTCGGTGGAGGAGTAGTACATGACGTGCCAGCCGTAGTCGGTCTTGACTAAGCCGGTGTCACCCTCCTGACGGGCGGGGTCCAGGGACCAGTCAAGGAAGGGCTCCATATAGTTGGAGGTGGAGACGATCTGATCGATCAGGCCGCCGTTGGACTTGGAGCCGGTGTCCTCACTGCTGGTGGAGGCCAGGGCGGCGAAGGAGTCCTCGGTGGCCTCGCCGGCCTTCCACTGGTCCAGGATGTCCTGAGCCTTCTGTTCAGCCTCATCGTACTGCTCCTGGGTGGGGGTCTCATTGCCGCTGCCGGCCCGGAAAAGGATGTGCCGGACAGAGCGGGAGTTCTCCTCGTCCCGGAGCCGCTTCTCAAAGACGGCCACGTAGTAGTTCACGGAGCTGCCAGTGTCGTTTTCAGCCAGAGTGATGTCCCCGGCCTTGCGGGCGCTGTCCAGAAGCCACTCGCCGTAGGAGGAGGCGGCGGCGTTGGCGCCGGTGGAGCGGCGGGAAAGGGCCGAGCTGTAGAGCTGGTCCTCATACTCCTCGGCGATCTCCTCGGGAGTGGCGCCGCCCTCCAGCTTGGCCTTGACCTCCTCGGCCAGAGCCTTCTGCTCGGTCTTCAGGGTCTCCAGCTGGGCGGCCTTCTCCTCGTCGGTGAGCTCCACAGGGTTGCCCTCGGCGTCGGTGGCGGGCACGCTGGCCCGGAAGTTGAACTGAGTGTAGACGATGGTGTCCAGCTCGCCGGCGTGCTCCTGATAGTAGGCCTCGTAGTCGGCGTCGGGGTGGTCAATGGCCTTCACGTAGGCGGCGGCGTAATCGGAGGCCAGATACTCCTGCTGGGCCAGCTCGGTCAGCCGGTCATAGGTCATATAGGGGCCGAAATTGGCCTTGATGAAGGAGGCCTGGTTGGGGTACTGGCCGATCCAGCCGGTGTTCAGCTGGGCCAGGAAGCTGTCCAGCTGGGCCTGGCTCTCCTCGGTGAGGGTGAAGCCCTCGGCGTTGGCCTTGGCGGCCAGGGCGGTGTTGGTGGTCAGGGTCTCGACGGCCTGGTCCACCAGGAAGTCGTACCAGCTCTGGCCGCTCTCCAGGCCGGTGGTCTGCCGCTTGACGGAGACGGAGGGGTCGAAGTAATAGCTGCTGGCGTAGGAGTTGTAGATGCTGGAGTAGTAGTACTGGAAATCGGCGGCGGTGTATTTGGTACCGTTGACATCCAGCGCGGTGAGGTTACGCTGGAGCAGGCCGCTTTTCCAGACCATCAGGACCAGGGCGGCGGCCAGTACCAGCACGCCGATCACGGTGTAGACTACGACGGAGCGGCGGTCGTTTTGCTCCTCCTGGCGGCGCTTGTCGCCGCGCTCTGCTTTTTTCTCAGAAGATGCGCTCACAGTTGATTCATTCCTCTCATTTCAATGGTGTAATGGTCCATGCCCAATGGGCATTTCCGAGGTATTATACTAAAAACCGCCTCTGATTGCAAGGGCCCTGGGGGAGTTTTACATTTTATTTAAAATTCCGCCGGGGGAAAGAAAAGGCCGCGGCACTGCGCCGCGGCCAAGTCATGAGATACTATGGCTTTTTTTAACCCCGCTCTGGCCGTGTGGACCCGTTTAAAACCTGCACGTAATGGCAGGTGGGTCGCCTCCACAGCGTTTATCTGCTTCCAACGTCCAGCTGACCTCATAAGGGGGCCGGGAGGCCTGCAAGCCGCGCCGTGAGGTGGGCGTCCCGTTTCAAAAATGTGGGTTTAAAAGAGCCCATCACGCACCGAGCAGGAAAAGCGCTCAAATCAGGATTCCTCTTCCTCCTGGAAAAACCGCTCCATGAACAGCTCATACACCTCGTCCAGCTCCTGGTCGGAGTCGGGGGTGGACAGCAGCTCCTCGCCGTTTTCCTCGATCACCTTCAGGATGACCAGGCCGTATTCCTCGTCGTCGGCGTCGATGTCCTTGGGCTCGCCGGTGGCTTCGTCCTCCTCCACGGCGGGGAACATGGCGTAGTAGGTGACGCCCTGGTGCTCCAGCGTGTCTACCAGCTCCAGTTCAAACTCGTTGCCGTCCTCGTCGGTGAGGGTGAAAAAATCAGGGCCGAAGCTCTCGTCCATATGCGGCATCCTCCTGTGATCGTCTTCTGACCCTATTTTACCCCGAAGGAGAAAAAAATGCAAGAGGGAGGACAGGTAAATTTTAAGAAACTTTGAAGTTTCCGCCTTGGCCCGGAATATGGGTGGACAATCTTGGAAAATCTGGTATAATAGCTATACTGGGTGAAGTGTACGCCCAGAGAAAACGCAGAAAAGCCCCGGACGCGCAAGGCGTCCAGACCGTCGGGCCAGGGTGGACGCCCTTGGCCGACTGGAGGTATGGAACGTGTCTGAATACAACGAATACAACTCTCTTTATGAAAACAGCGACTACCCCTCCCGCAGGCAGGCGCCCAGCCGGTCCTCCCAGTCCGGCGGCTCCCGGCAGACGGGCGGGTCGGGACAGTCCTCCGGCTCCAAGCGCCGGCGCCGCCGGAAAAAGGGCGGGCCGGGCCGGGCGATCGGTATGTTCTTCAAGGTGCTGGGCACCCTGTTTCTGGTGGGACTGTGTACCGGAGCGCTGGTGGCCTGCTTCGCGGCGGTTTACATCAACCAGGTTATCGTCCCCATCGCCGACCTGAGCATGGACGACTTCCCTCTGGGGGAGAACAGCATCATGTATTACCTGGACAAAAATACCGGGGAGTATAAGGAGATGACTACCCTGCTCAGCGTGACCAAGTCCACCTGGGTGAAATACGAAGAGATGCCCGAATACCTCAAGCAGGCCGCCGTGGCCATTGAGGACAAGCGCTTTTGGACTCACCCCGGTGTGGACTGGCGGCGGACCGCCAAGGCGGTGCTGGCTATGTTCACCGGCCAGGACATTCAGGGTGGCTCCACCATCACCCAGCAGCTCATCAAAAACCGTACCCAATACAGCGAGACCACCGTGAAGCGGAAGATCACCGAGATTGTTCGGGCCCTCCGCTTCACGCAGAACAACTCCAAGGAGTACACCCTGGAGTACTATCTGAACATCATTCCCCTGGGCAGCGGCTGCGAGGGGGTGGGCGCTGCGGCGCTGGAGTACTTCGGCAAGCCGGTTTCAGAGCTCACCCTGGCTGAGTGCGCCAGCTTGATTTCCATCACCAACAACCCTTCCAAATACGGGCCCTACTCCTTCGCCAAGTCCCAAGGCGTCAACACCGACGAGATCTGGGACGCCCGGCGGTGGAACAAGTACCGCCAGGGGGTGGTGCTGGGTCAGATGCTGGAGCAGGAGATGATCAGCCGGGCGGAGTACGACGAGGCGATGGCCCAGGAGCTGGTCTTTGTCCGGGCCGAGGGCCAGAGCGCCGACGCCGATATCTACACCTGGTATGAGGAGACGGTGATCTCCGACGTGAAGGAGGAGCTGGGCAAGCGGTTTGGCTGGTCGGGCTCCGTGGCCGAGCAGGCCCTGAGCCGGGGCGGCCTGCGTATCTACACCTGCTATGACCCGGACGCCCAGGCCATCGTGGACGAGATTTACACGAACCGGGAGAACCTGAACTACACCTCCCGAGACGGCCAGCAGATGCAGTCGGCCATTGCCGTCATCGACAACCAGACCCACAACCTGGTGGCCATCGCCGGCCAGTTCGGGGAGAAGACCATCAACCGGGGCAGCAACTACGCCAACAGCGGCAGCCGTCAGCCCGGCTCCGCATTCAAGCCCCTGGCGGTCTACTCCCCCGCCATTGAGCTGGGGTATATCTCCCCTGTCAGCGTGCTGGACGACTACCCCTATCAAATCCTGGGCGGCAAGCCCTGGCCCAAGAACAGCGGCACCAGCCACTATCGGGGCCACATCACGGTGGCCGAGGCCCTGAAGCGGTCGCTGAACACCATCGCCGTCCGCATCATGGGCGACTATGTCACCCCCACGGAGAGCTTCAATTTCGTCCAGGACCGGTATCACATCGACCTGGAGGAGGGCCGGATGGTCAACGGCGAGTGGATGGACGACTACACCCTCTCCATGGCCCTGGGCGGCCTGACCAACGGCACCAATGTCCGGGACATGGCCGAGGCCTACGCCACCTTCCCCAACGAGGGCCGGTACAACACCTCCCGCACCTTCACCAAGGTGACCCAGGTGGTCAACGGGGAGGAAAAGCTCCTCTTTGAGATGGTCCCCGAGGAGGATCCGGTCATCCGTCCCACCACCGCGTGGTATATGAACAATATGCTTCAGGGTGTGTTCACCAGCGGCGGCACCGCCGGAGGCAAGGGTATCCGGGGCCAGCACGCCGCCGGTAAAACGGGTACCACCAGCGACGACAAGGACCGCTGGTTCGCCGGCTACACCCCCTATTACACCGCTGTGGTCTGGTGCGGCTATAACCGGCCCTACAAGATCAACACCGATTTCAACCCCGCCCTGCGGCTGTGGAATCAGATCATGACCAAGCTCCACGAGGGCCTGCCCGACAAGGACTACCCCGACCCGGGCGGACGGCGCACCGTGGTCTACTGCCAGGACTCGGGCCTGCTGGCGACGGAGTACTGCGCCATGGACCCCCGGGGAAGCCGGGCGGCCTCGGGAAGCGTCTTCCCGGAGAGCTATCCGGAGCAGAATTACTGTCCCTACCACACGGCGGAGGGCGTGATCAACATCTGCCAGGACAGCTCGGCGGAGGGCGTGTACCATCTGGCCGGGGAGTTCTGTCCGGAGGACCGCCGGGCCAACATCTGCCCGCCCAAGTATGAGCGGGTGCCCATGGGGAGCGCCGTGGCCGACGACGCCTCCTGGAGCTATGCCGCCATCGTGACGGCCGGGGCCTGCACCGTCCACACCACCCCCACTACGGTGTTCCCGCCCGTCGATCCCAACAACCCCGGCGGCAATGTGCCCATCGTGCCCGTCGACCCGGACGACCCCAGCATTCCGGACGAGCCGATCACGGACCCCAGCAAGCCCGGCGGCAATGGGTCCAGCGACCCGGATCAGTCTGGCGGGCCCGTTGACCCGGCCCCGGACCCCGACCCCGTGAACCCCGTCGATCCGCCCCTTTCGCCGGAGGACGGTATGGTGGGCTGAGTTCCCCGCCCCTTGTCGCCGCAGGCCTCCAGGTCTGCGGCGATTTTATAAAAGCTGTGCAATTTGACCCATCTGCTGGCGAAAATTCGGGCAAAATTCCAATGTTCCTACAGTGATTTGGTGTTGCGGCCCGGCGGATTGTATGTTACAATGGACCTCAACACAAGAACAAATGACCACGCGGCACGGACAACCATCCGGCGCGGACTGGAGGAGCTTATGAGCGGTCCGGCAAAATACTTTATTGTGGAGGCGGCGGCCATGCCGGAAATTTTCCGGAAGGTGGCCGAGGCCAAGCGCCTGCTGGAGACAGGGGAGGAGAAGACCGTCAACGGGGCGGCTCAGGCGGTGAGCATCAGCCGCAGCGCCTTTTACAAGTATAAGGACGCGGTCCGCCCCTTCAACGACATGCTCCACGGGCGGATTGTCACCTTTCAGGTCCTGCTCAAGGACGAGCCGGGGGTGCTGTCCAGCGCCCTCAACGTCCTGGCCGGCACCGGGGTGAATATCCTCACCATCAACCAGAGCATCCCCGTCAACGGCTGCGCCGTTGTCACCATGACAGCGGAGACCTCCGCCCTTCAGGACTCCCTGGAGGGGGTACTGGGCCAGGTGTCCGCCGGGCGGGGCGTGATCAAGTGCGAGATTCTGGCGGGGTAAAAAGCCTCCTTTTGAAAGGAGGTGCCCCCGGAGGGGGCGGAGGATTGCGTTTTGCGAAGCAAAACATACGAAGTATACAAGATTTAGGATTATTTCATACATTTTGCCTTCGGCAAAATACAATCCTCAGTCAGCCTACGGCTGACAGCTCCTTTCAAAAGGAGCCTTGCCCCTGCGGAAGGTGAATCTATTTTAAGATAAGGAGAAAAAAGAATGGTACACGTAGCGATTTTGGGTTTTGGAACGGTAGGCTCCGGCGTGGCGGAGGTGCTCACCACCAACGGCGGACTGATCGACCACCGGGTGGACGACCTGGTGCGGCTGAAGTATATCCTGGACGTGCGGGACTTCCCGGACAGCCCCTATGCGGGCCTGTTTGTGAAGGACTTCGCCGCCATTGAGAGCGACCCAGAGGTAGACATCGTGGTGGAGACCATCGGCGGAGCCACCATCGCCCTGGACTTCACCACCCGGGCGCTGAGAGCGGGCAAGAGCGTGGTCACCTCCAACAAAGAGCTGGTGGCGACCCACGGCTATGAGCTGCTCCAGCTGGCGAAGGCCAACGGGTGCAGCTACCTCTTCGAGGCCAGCGTGGGCGGCGGCATCCCCATCCTGCGGCCCCTCACCTCCTGCCTGGCCGCCAACGAGCTGGAGCAGGTCACCGGTATCCTCAACGGCACCACCAACTATATCCTCACCCGGATGATTCGGGCGGGCCTCACCTTTGAACAGGCCCTGGCCGAGGCTCAGGCCAACGGCTACGCCGAGAAGGACCCCACCGCCGACGTGGACGGCCACGACGCCTGCCGGAAGATCTGCATCCTGGCCGCCCTCTCTTTTGGACGGCACGTCTACCCCGACCAGGTGCCCACCCAGGGCATCCGGGGGGTCACCCTGGAGGACGTGGCCTACGCCGACTCGGTGGGCTGTAAGATCAAGCTGCTGGGCCGGGCCCTCCGCCAGCCCGAGGGGAAGGTCTGCGCCTTCGTCGCCCCCCACCTGGTGGCCGGGGAGAACCCCCTGTCCGGGGTGGAGGACGTGTTCAACGCCATCGCCGTCACCGGCAACGCCATTGGCGACGTGATGTTCTACGGCCGGGGTGCCGGCAAGCTGCCCACCGCCTCCGCCGTGGTGGCCGACGTAATTGACATCGCCAAGGACCTGAAAAAGGACCGGCACAACGGCTGGGAGGAGGGAGCTCCCGACCTGGTGGTCTCCACCGACGGCCTTGCCTCCCCCTGGTACGTCCGAGCCCGGCTGTCCGCCGACGAGGCCCGGAAGCGCTGCGGCGACATCCAGCTGCTGGCCCGCAGCGGAGCCCCCGCCGGGGAGGCCGCCTTCCTCACCGCCCCCATGACCGAGCCGGAGTTGCGGGAAAAGCTGTCCGGTGCCGATGTGGGATCTCTGTTCCGGGTGCTGGCCTGAATGAATAGAATGTAGGGGCCGACGACCCCGGCGGCCCGTGGTCCTTCCATGCGGTCCGCCGGAAGCGGCGCGCCGGGTCGTCGCGCCCTACATGATATTGTTTGAAATTTGATTCTGACCTTTAGGGGGAATACCATACATGGCACTCATTGTACAAAAATTCGGCGGCAGCTCTGTGGCCGACGCGGACAAGGTCCGCAACGTGGCCCGAATTGTCACCGAGACCTATCGGAAGGGCCACAGCGTGGTGGTAGTTCTGTCCGCCCAGGGGGACACCACCGACGACCTGATTGCCAAGGCGGGGGAGATCAACCCCAACGCCTCCAAGCGGGAGATGGATATGCTGCTGGCTACCGGCGAGCAGATTTCCATCTCCCTGTGCGCCATGGCCATCGAGCGCATGGGCTATCAGGCCATCTCGCTCACCGGCTGGCAGGCGGGAATGCTCACCGACTCGGCCTACTCCGCCGCCCGGATCAAGCGCATCCGCACCGAGCGCATCCGGAAGGAGCTGGACAAGAAGAAGATCGTGCTGGTGGCCGGCTTCCAGGGCATCAACAAGTATGACGATATCACCACGCTGGGCCGGGGGGGGTCCGACACCTCCGCCGTGGCCCTGGCCGCCGCCCTCCACGCCGACCTGTGCCAGATCTATACCGATGTGGACGGGGTCTACACCACCGACCCCCGCCATGTGACGGGGACCCGGAAGCTGGAGGAGATCACCTACGACGAGATGCTGGAGCTTGCCAGCCTGGGGGCCCAGGTGCTCCACAACCGCTCGGTGGAGATGGCAAAGCGCTACAGCGTCAACCTGGAGGTGCTCTCCAGCTTCAGCGGACAGCCTGGTACAAAAGTGAAGGAGGTCGTCAAGACTATGGAAAAAACGCACGTCAGCGGCGTGGCCAAGGACAAGGACGTGGCCCGTGTCGCTCTGATCGGGCTGGCGGACCAGCCCGGTATCGCCTTTAAGATTTTCTCCCTGCTGGCTAAGAAGGGAATCAACGTGGATATCATTCTCCAGTCCATCGGACGGGACGACAGCAAAGACATCAGCTTCACCGTGGCCCAGGGCGACGCACAGGCGGCTCGGGAGGTGATGGAGGAGCACCGTGACTCCATCGGCTGCAAGGCCATCGAGGTCAGCGAGGACGTGGCAAAGGTGTCCATCGTGGGGGCCGGCATGGTCAACAACGCCGGCGTGGCCTGCAAGATGTTCGAGGCCCTGTTCTCCGCCGGCATCAACATCAACATGATCTCCACCAGCGAGATCAAGGTGTCCGTCCTGGTGGACGAGCGGGACGCTGACCGGGCCGTTCAGGCCATCCACGACCGCTTCTTCAGCGAGTTCGGAAACGCGTAAACGACAAACAGGCCGCCCCGGCTGGGGCGGCCTGTAACCATATAATGGGAAGGGTACCGCTATTTTACTTTCACTTTGGGGATGAGCAAGCAAAGGACGAATATCATACTGAGACGGACGGTAAGTTGGAAGAGAGGCGGGTCAATACCAGTGGTAAGGATTCCAAAGATAATTGGACCTACCATGAGAATCGCTGCACGTATTAGGAAGGTAAGAAACGTTTTCATGTGGTCCTCCTATCTGACGGTGACAGAGGTGTTGTAGTGAGCGATGTAGTTTCCTGTTCCGTTTGGACCATCAAAAACCTGACAGTGCTTATACATGCCGGTTTTGAACCCATAGTCCTCGAAGTTCACAAACTGCCATTGAACTGCACTTACCCAGTCTGATTTAGAAAGCTTATAACCAATTACATCTAAAAGAAAGCTTAAAGGCATAGCAGTAGCTGCGGCCATGAGTGAGCATAATGCGGACGCTGTTAAATTGTAGGTTTCCCAGTTGAAGATACTTGGCTCACCAAGCATTTCCCAGTTTCCGGCTAAAGTGCCTTCAAGAGGGATGTTTGAAGCGTATGCACTTAAAGGCACAATCACCGTTGAAATACGCTCGCCGTTCCAATAAAATGTATTATTCGCTTTATCATATTTGGCGACATCAACAGTTCCATCCTCGTGGATACATTTTACGATATTATTGCCGTCGCTATCCTGCATATACTGAATTTCCGCACGCTCACCATCTATCGTCACATATTCGGAAAAACCGGAGAGGAAGGGGTCATCGGGGAACGCAGAAATTTTGGCCGCATATCCTAAAGGCACACACAAAGAGAAAATGAAAGCCAATGACACGACTACAGAAATAATCTTTTTCATCTTAATAATTCCTTTCTATAAATACTCTACACATATGTCGCAATTATATTGAGATGCTGGGTTATGAACGGCCCATTGGCTTACTCCCTTCGTGCCCGCAGGGTGTGGGATATGTTTTTTAATTTGATAAATATAATTTAACATATTTATTATTAGATGTCAACATTTAATTAAGGAAATATTTTAAAAATATAAGGGCCGCCCGGAGGGACGGCCCTGTGGATTACCGGCAGCAGCAGCCGTTGGCGCTGCTCGTGGTGGTGATGGTGTTGGGCGGGAAGAACTCGTCCACGGGGAACTGGACCTGGCGGAAGAGATCGCAGGGGTCCTTCTCGCAGTTGTCCTCGCCGCAGCTGCAACCCTTGGTGGGGATGCAGTAGTCGTAGGCGGGGATGAGCAGCTGGGTGTCCCGCTCCATGCGGATGATGGAGAACTGACCCAGAGAGACGAAGATCCGGTGCTGGTCCCCGCCGGTCACCAGCTCGTCGCCGAAGCAGGCGGCCACCGCCGGAGGCACGTCGATGCAGCCGCAGTCGCAGGGGCGGCACTCGCACACGTCCACCAGCTTCAGGCTGAGGATCAGAGGATCGACGGCCTCCACCACAGCGGTGGGCAGGCTGGACTGAGGCACGCACTGGACCTGATTCTCGTTGTCCTCAGATGTAAAGCTCTTGGAGCCGCTCTCGCTTCCAAAGAGCACCGCCCGCTTGCTGAACACGGCCAGGCCGCAGACCTGAACAGGGCGGGCGGCCCCCACGAAGGCGTCGGCGGTGATGCGGTAGAAATACCGCACGTCCACGGTGAAAAAGCCCCGGTTGAAGGTGACCGGCTCCACGTCGATGTACGCGAACAGAAGCTCCGCGCCGCCGGCCTTGATGGACTGGGCCCGGTCGATCACGTCCTGCGAGCAGCGGGTGGGATAGACCCGCAGGTCCTCCACACAGTCCTTATCCCGGCAGGAATCGAAGATTTTTTTCGTGTGTATGCACACGGCCTCCCGGATACTGCGGTCGTCGCAGACGGGGCCGGGTACGACCTTTTCTGACATATAATTCCCTCCTAAGTTTGGATGGTCGCGGGCGCCGCGCGCCCGGTAGGGCTTTTGCCTACAACCCATATTATGTAATGGGCCGGGTTTGGTGCGGGGCAGAAGGTTTTTCTCTTGCCCTTTCTCCGGTTTTCATTTATAATGGTCATATGAAAAAGGAGGCGCTCCTATGCCGATCGGATTTATTCAGGATGAATTGGACTTAAAGCTGCTGATCCTCTATATTATGGACCGGACCGCCGGGCCCATCACCTTTTTGCAGCTGTTTGAGCTCGCCCTGTGCGACGCGGGGGTGGATTATTTCTCCCTCAGCCAGGCGGTGGACCATATGGTGTCCACCGGCCAGCTGGAGCAGGAGGGCGAGCGCTATCACATCACCGACAAGGGCCGGCGGAACAGTCAGATCTGTGAGAGCAGCCTGCCCCGGTCGGTGCGCCGGCACTGCGATGAGAACCTGGTCAATGTGAACGAGGCTCTGCGGGTGGAGGCCCAGGTCCGTACCCAGGTGGCGGCCAGAGAGGACGGCACCGCTACCCTATGCCTCACCCTGGAGGACGGCGACTCGCCTCTGATTCAGGCGGCTGTGCTGGCCTCCAGCCCGGAGCAGGCGGAGCGGTGGGCCGAGACCTTTAAGAAGGACCCCGCCGCCTTCTATCACGGCGTCATCAAGCTGCTGGACCGGGAGGGACTGTCATGAGAAGAAAGGACCGGGCCCAGGGCCGGGAATTTGCCTTGGAGCTGATAGACCGCTGTACCCATGGGGTGATGGCCCTGTCCAACCGGGAGGGGGCTCCCTACTGCCTGCCCCTCTCCTTCGTCCGGATGGGGGACAGCCTCTACTTCCACTGCGCCCGCCAGGGGCGGAAAATTGAGCTGCTGCGGGCCTGCCCCCAGGTGTGTGTCACCTTTGTGGGGGAGGACCGGCCCTATTTCCAGGCTCCGGCCATGTATTCCACCTGGTTTCAGTCGGTCATTGTCACTGGGACGGCTCGGGAGGTCACCGGCCCCGAGGAGAAGACCGAGGCCCTCCGGGCCCTGTGCGAGAAGGTCACCCCCGACCACATGGGGGCCTTCGGGCAAGCGCTGGAGGACAGCCTGTCCGTCACCGCCGTGTGGGAAATTCAGATGGAGGACATCTCCGCCAAGGCGAAGCTGGAGGCCTGAAAATAAAAAAATCATTTTTTCCGCAACCACTCCAAAGGTTTTGCGTCTATATGAGTAGATACCAAAAATTGAGGAGGGTTATGTATGAAAAGAAAGCTGTATGTCATTGCCTTGGCTGTGCTGCTGCTGCTGTCCGGGTGCGGAGGCGGCGGGGGAGCGGCCATGGAGGCCCATCCGAACCTCGGTAGCCCGGCCTCCAGCGCCCCGGCGGCGACGGACCAGGATTGGACGGGTGAGGTTGGCTGGGATGAGGGAGATTACACCCCCGACCCCGATGTCCCCTCCGGGGAGGACAGCTCGGGCGGCTCCATCTATCAGAATCCCGGGGTCAAAATCATCCGCCAGGGGGAGCTGAACATCCAGACTGAGCAGTTTGATCAGAGCGTGGAGGCCCTGAACCAGCTGACGGCCTCCTGCGGCGGCTATTTTGAAAGCGCCTCCGTCTACGGCGGGGGCAGCCGGGACGCCAACGCCCGCCGCCGGGGGGAGTATGTGATCCGGGTGCCGGCGGAGCGGTATGACCACTTCCTGACCAGCACCGGCCAACTGGGCTATGTGACCAGCAAGAGCGAGAGCAGCCAGGACGTGGGCGAGCGGTATTACGACACCGAGGCCCGCCTCAAGACCCAGCGCACCAAGCAGGAGCGGCTGCTGGCTCTGCTGGAGAGGGCGGAAACCATGGAGGACATTATCGTCCTGGAAAACGCCCTCAGCGAGGTTGAGTATCAGATTGAGCAGTATTCCTCCGAGCTGAACCGGTACGACGCCCTGGTGGGCTTTTCCACCTTCTATGTCTACCTCAACGAGGTGGGCCGGGTGACCGAGGAGGTGGGGGAGACCGCCTCCCTGGGCCAGCGGATGGCCGCGGGCTTCCAGGCCAGCCTCCGGGGCCTGGGTCAGGGGTTCCAGGACCTTCTCATCTGGATGTCCTATAACCTCGTCCTGGTTGTCATCCTGGCCGTTGTGATCGCCGCCAGCGCGGTCGCGGGCCGCCGCTATTGGAAGGACCTGCAAAAGAAAAAGGATCAGGAATAACGCGAGAGCCCGCCGGGAGGCGGGCTCTTAGTTTCATCAAATCTTAATGAGTTTTATGTCGTATTTTTTTCCAGGATGTGTTAGAATAGCCTCAGATAAAGATAAGAGGGTGTCTTCCACGAAAAAGAAAGCTTTTATACTGACTGTTTCCCTGCTGATGCTGGCCGGAGGCGGGTGGTTCCTGTACCGCACCGGCTTTTTTCAGGCGGCCTCCTCCCTGGAGTCGCTGCGGGCCTATATCCTTCGCTTTGCCCCCTATTCCCACCTGATTTTCTTCCTGCTCCAGTTCCTATCGGTGGTGCTGGCCCCCATCCCCAGCAATGTCACGGCGGCGGCGGGAGGAGCCCTCTTCGGCACCTGGACCGCCTTTTTGCTCACCTTCGCCGCGGTGGTGGCGGGCTCGCTGCTGACCTTCTCCCTGGCCCGGGCGCTGGGCCGGGACTTCGCGGGCCGTCTGGTCAATGAGAAGCTGTCGGAAAAATATCAGGACGTTCTGCGGGCAAAAGGCCCGGTGTTTCTGACGCTGGCCTTTCTCTTCCCCTTCTTCCCGGACGACATGCTGTGTATCCTGGCCGGGCTTACCGACCTGTCCCTCCGGCGGTTTGCCCTGATCGTGGTGCTGGCCCGGCCCTGGGGACTGCTGTTCGCCAGCGCCCTGGGGGGCTCCACCCTGGGACTGCCCCTCTGGGCTATGATTCCCATTGGTCTGGCCTGTCTGGCTCTGTTCCTGCTGGGGATGAAGTATGGCGATCAGGTTGAAAAAATCGTCCTCCGGCGGTTGAACGGCGGGAAAACTGGGAAAACTGAATAAAGCCAGATGAAAAATTTGGGGTTTTTGCCCCAATTTTTTTCTCGGTAACCCCTTTACAAAGTCCTCCAACTGTGTTATAGTATCAATAACAATAATGAATACTGTTAAGGAGGGCGAAACATGGGGCGCGCCGTACGCTACAGCAAAAAGCGGGAAGCGGTCCTGTCCGCCATCCGGGGGACTGACTGCCACCCCTCCGCCGAGTGGGTCTACCAGCGGCTCAAGCCCCTTCACCCCGACCTGAGCCTGGGAACGGTGTATCGGAACCTGACCTTTTTTCAGGAAAACGGCCTGATCCAGAGCGTCGGCGTGATTCAGGGACAGGAGCGCTTTGACGCAGTCGTCTCTCCTCATAGTCATTTTGTTTGCAACTGCTGCGGAACCGTTTTGGACCTGCCCGGCATCGAGCCGGGAACCGATCTGAACCGGACCGTCAGCCGGCAATACGGGCTTGCGGTCCAAGGCCATAAGCTCACATTCTACGGATTATGTTCCAGCTGTGTAAATCCCCAACAAAATTTTAAGGAGGAACCATTATGAAGAAGTTTGTCTGTTCTGTTTGCGGTTACGTCTATGAGGGCGATTCCGCTCCCGCCAAGTGCCCCCAGTGCGGCGTCGGCCCCGAGAAGTTCGTGGAGCAGAAGGGCGAGATGTCCTGGGCCGCTGAGCACATCGTAGGCGTGGCCCAGGGCGTTGATCCTCAGATCATCGAGGGCCTGCGCGCCAACTTCCAGGGCGAGTGCACCGAGGTCGGCATGTACCTGGCTATGGCCCGGGTCGCCCACCGCGAGGGCTATCCCGAGATCGGCCTGTACTGGGAGAAGGCCGCTTGGGAAGAGGCCGAGCACGCCGCCAAGTTCGCTGAGCTGCTGGGCGAGGTGCTGACCGACTCCACCAAGAAGAACCTGGAGATGCGCGTCGAGGCCGAGAACGGCGCTACCGCCGGCAAGGTCGCCCTGGCCAAGATGGCCAAGGAGCAGAACCTGGACGCCATCCATGACACCGTCCACGAGATGGCCCGCGACGAGGCCCGGCACGGCAAGGCGTTCAAGGGCCTGCTGGAGCGGTACTTCGGCTAAGCCTTACCACGCCTTCCCGTCCTTCCGGGCGGGAAGGTTATTTTAACAAATCTAGGAGGAATTTCTAATGGATAAGTACGTCTGCCCCTGCGGCTATGAGTACGACCCCGCCGTGGGCGATCCTGACAACGGCGTCGCCCCCGGCACCCCTTGGGACCAGGTCCCCGACAGCTGGGTGTGCCCCACCTGCGGCCTGGGCAAGGATGTCTTTGAGAAGGCGTAAACAGAATATCCTTTTGAGGGAGACAGGACGACCTGTTTCCCTCTTTTTTGCTGTGCCGCAGTCCCGTTGTGCAAGTCAGTGTGCAACTCCCGCCCGGTATTCACTTTTCCAGCTTTCACATGTGCAACTCGAATAAATTGCACTCATATTAAGCGGTTTTTCGCTTAATTACAAGGATATTTGAGAAAATGGACAACTTTTCAAGAAGTTTATTCAACTATGCGGCGAAAAATAAGAAGTTTGAGGCAAGACGCAACAACTTTTTTACAAGTTTTCAAGCCGCCGAGCCAAAATGTTCTATTCGCGCCGCTAAAATTGCCGTTTCTCTCTGGATTTTGCAGACTTTTTATTAGTCTGCTTTTTTCTTTTCTCTATTATAGCACGTGTCCTTGTTAAAGTACAGGTTTTTCTTTGCCCCATGTTATACTAAATCCAGTAAGAGCGAGAGGCACAGACCTCTTGAAAAAATTAAATCAAAAATGAAAAGGAGATTTTTACCATGAAAAAGAACGCTATCATTACCATTGACGAGACTACCGCCCGTGTCACCAAGGCTTTCCAGAGACAGGCCCGCATTTTCGGCACTGACGAGTACAAAATGTGGAAAGCCTACCGCGAGGACTTCCCCGGTGCAAAGATGGAGACTAAGACCATAAAGCGGAACACCAACAAGCGCACCTACCGCAACCTGACCTATGTCAATATGGGGCGGTATATCTCTGTGAACGCTCCCCAGCTTTTGGAGGAATTTGAAAAAGAAAAGGATTCCGCCAAGGCACAGGAAAACCCCTATCGTGCGGTGCTGGCGTGGTTCTTTGAAAAGTTCCCCAACTATGATGATTACAAAAAGTTCTTCGAGGACAAGGACAAGACCACCGAGGCCACAGCCGCCGAGGATGAGGCCCCCGACAGTTGTGTGATTGGCCTTGCCAGTTGACTGACCGCAAGGGGCGAGCGTCTTTGAAAAATGCACATCAATTTTATAATAGCGAGGGGCGGCACGTTGATGTGCCGCCCCTCTGTGCTCTGCAAGGCGGATAGTGGTATTAATACTAGCCGCCTTATTATTAAGGGTTTTTTTCAACTTTTGGATTATCCATTATGTATGATGGAGCACCAATAACCCCTGAATTGTTAAAAGAGGATGGGCCAGTTACAGTTACTTTGTCCCCTTTTTTCAATGATGAAAGTTCGGAATCCCCAAGAGAAATTAGAGTGTCGTTCATTTCAAAAGCATATCTTTGACCGTTGGAATCACTATGAAAGACTTCAACATTACCTGTCATAATACGGTTATTATCAACATAATAAGCCGTTTGCATAGTGATATATTCCGCTGGCGCAGTACCGGCAAACGAATCATTTATACTATCTTCTTCTAAACTGTCTATCACTCCAACAATGTTAATCCATTCACCACGTTTTAATTCAACTAATGAATCAGTGGAAAGATGGCCTGCTTATTTAGCTGGCCTTTGATAAATGCTCGGCGGCGGTGCTGTTTTCTGTTGCATTGTCTTTTGCGGTGGGAGCGGGAGGGTCAACGGGGAGGACATACAAAATCTTGCCGTTGCTACTGATGTCAGGGAGCTTGCCATAGTCGGGGAACTGCTGCATAAACCAGCCCTTAGTGAACAAGTAGGGGTTTTTCTGTTGGGCGGCAATTTTCTTGACCGCCTCAAAGGTAACAAGCAGCTCGGTGGCGTTCTCATGCAGATTGATGTACCCCTCCATGCGCTCATAAGTCAGGCCCTTGTTCGCGTTGGCCTTGGAGGGGGAGCGGTGGGTCTTGTGGACAATCCTCATACCGGGGTAGGCCGCTTGGAGCTTGGACAGCGTTTCAAACTCGGGCTTGCTGGGGTCGCTGGCGGCAAGGGCAAAGCTCTTGCTGACGGTGATAGTGTTGGTGGTAAAGTTGATTTTGTACTCTCTCACTTTGATAACCTCCATATTTTAATAAGATTTGTTGAGTGACGGTCTTGCATTAGGCGGCGGACTTTTCCGCAATTTCCTTTTTACCATACTGCGGATAGGTTTTAAGAAACCACGCCTTGACCTTGGGATAGCTGGGCTTATCTTTTCCCGTTGGTGTGTGGTATGCCTTGATAGCCTCAAACGCTTTTACGCCCTCACCGCTGCTGTCCTGGGCTTTGATGTACTTCTCCATCTCGTCCAGCGTCAGACCCTTGTAGGTGGCCTTGGGGCTGTAATTCCCTACATACCACCGGGGCGGGAGCAATCCCGCCCCGCGCCGTTTCTGTCAATAGGCTATACCCTAATGACACGTTGAAACGGGCCATGTTTCCGTGTCACACAAGTTTGTTTCTTTCTTTTGAAATATTTCAAAAATAAATAATATCCTATTGACATATTCCGCCCTTTGTGGTAGAATAATGACAGATAAAGCAAGGGGGGCGCGGCTCATGCGGGTTGGCTATGTACGATGTTCAACCATCGAACAGAATGAAGCGCGGCAACTGAAAATGATGGAGGAACAACAGGCCGAAAAGCTGTTTATTGACAAGGCCAGCGGCAAGAACACAGACCGCGCCGCGTTCAAAGAAATGATGGGCTTTGTCCGCACCGGGGACATTGTGATTGTTGAGAGCATATCCCGCATTGCCCGGAATACCCGCGACCTCCTTTCCATTGTGTCAGACCTGACGGCGCGGCAAGTTGAATTTGTCAGCTTGAAAGAGAACATCGACACCACCACCCCGCAAGGGCGGTTCATGCTTACAGTGTTCGGCGCGTTGGCTGAATTGGAGCGGGAGAACATTTTAGAGCGCCAGCGGGAGGGCATAGAGATTGCCAAAGGCGCGGGCAAGTACAAGGGCCGCAAGCCGTTGGACGTGGACGAAACGCAATTCAAGGAGGTTTGCGCCCGGTGGAGGGCGGGAGAGATTACCGCCACCGCCGCCATGCAGGAGGTAGGGCTAAAGCCCAATACATTCTATCGGCGGGTGAAAGAAATGGGCCTTTAGAGGCCCATAAACAACACAGGAGCAACGCGGGAAACCGCCGCTCATAT
Organism: Firmicutes bacterium ASF500; assembly: GCA_000492175.2. NCBI lineage: Bacteria > Bacillati > Bacillota > Firmicutes bacterium ASF500. The sequence goes on from CP097573.1 coordinate 3,256,823, forward strand.
ATTCCACTTTTCCAAAATCCACTTTGTTATGATTGATTGAGAAGTCAATGGGGGAGGTTCCACCTTTTTTCCACCAAAAAAGAGGGCGGGCCGCAAAGCCCACCCTCGCAGGTGTGAATATCTTAGCCGAAGTACCGCTCCAGCAGGCCCTTGAACGCCTTACCGTGGCGGGCCTCGTCCCGTGCCATCTCATGCACGGTGTCATGAATGGCGTCCAGCCCCAGCTCCTTGGCCAGCTTGGCGATATCCATCTTGCCGGCGGTGGCGCCGTTCTCGGCCTCGACGCGCATCTCAAGGTTCTTCCTGGTAGAGTCGGTGACCACCTCACCCAGCAGCTCGGCGAACTTGGCGGCATGTTCGGCCTCCTCGTAAGCGGCCCGGCGGTTGCACCTGTGCAAGTTTTCACATGGCTTAATCGAAAAAAGTTGCACTCGAAATTACACATTTCGGGAGGCAACAACATGGGAAAGCAAAATGACGCGGGAGTGTTCCAGTTAGAAAGTGGGCTGTGGGCTTTTCGTTATACGTTCACCCGTGACGGGAAACGCATATCGAAACAAGGCAGCAAGGACGAAAACGGCTGTCCGCTGAAAACAAAACGGGCTGCAATCAAAGCGCGCCAAATGGCGGTGGATAATGAACAGAACGCCCACAAGCCAAAGCCCACGGTCAGAAAAACTTTTGCGGAGGTCTATCAAGAGTATTGCGAAAAGGGGCGGAGCGGCAAAGCCTACAATACCATTCGCAAGCAAGAAAGCCTGTGGGTCAATCACCTGTGCGCCGCTTTTGGGAAACGGTACATTGATGAAATCAGCGCGGCGGAGGTTGTAGACTACTTGACCGAACTTTACTATAACCGGGGGCTGTCCTATCGCTATGTAGAAAGTTTCTTGAAAATGTTCTACCTGATTTTCGGTCAGGCATATTCCCGGAATTATCTGCCTGTGGACAATTACAATAAGCTATGTACCAACAAGGACACGCGAATCCACATGCCAAAGCTGAAAACGGATGATGATATTGATATTGTGGCGTTCAGCCGGGAAGAACTTGTAATTTTGGATGATTATTTCCGGGGGACAAACGCGGAAACGGCGTACATGCTGGGGCGGTTCTGCGGGCTGCGTATCAATGAATGTTTCGGACTGAAATGGGGGAATGTGGACGTGGAGCGCGGCACGATTTTGATTGACCGTCAAATGCAATATCAGGACGGACTTATCAAGCTGGTGCCATTGAAAACTCACAACGCCAAACGGACGCTTTACATGTGCGACAAATTGAAAACGCCCCAACCGCTATGATGAAGTGGGCTTGTTCTCCGGCATACTCTTTTGTGCTGATTGCGGCAGCGTCATGTACCAGCAGAGGTATCAGACGGACAAGCGGCGGCAGGACTGCTACATATGCGGCAGCTACAAGAAGCGCACCCGTGACTGTACGGCGCACTTTACCCGCACCGAACTTTTGACCGAGGGAGTGACCGAGAACCTACGGAAAGTCACCAGCTACGCCGCCAAGCACGAAGCCCGGTTTATGAAGCTGTTGACCGAGCAGACCGAGGACGGGAGCAAACGCCGGAACGCCGCCAAGAAGAAAGAGCTGGAAGCGGCAGAAAAGCGGATTGCGGAACTCTCCGCTATCTTCAAGCGGCTGTATGAGGACAGCGTGACCGGGCGCATATCGGACGAGCGTTTCACGGAGCTTTCGGCAGACTATGAAGCCGAGCAAAAGGAACTGAAAGAGAAAGCCGCCTCCTTGCAGAGCGAGCTTTCTAAGACGCTGGAAGCCACGGCAAACGCTGAAAAGTTTATGAAAGTGGTACGCAAGTACACCAGCTTTGAGGAACTCACCCCTACCCTGTTACGGGAGTTTGTGGAAAAAATCGTAATCCACGAATCGGAATCCCTTGACGGGAAACGCCGGGGGAAGCTCCGCAGACAGGAAATCGAAATCTATTATTCTTTTGTCGGCAAGGTAGAATTGCCCGACTAAAGCCCGACCCGTCCGGCAGTCAGCCGGACAGGGAACGGCAAAATTTTTTACACTTCTTTTACTTCTTTATCTCACATGAGCAAAGGCGGCGGGCCTGACGGCAGCGGGCCGGGCCGAGGAGACGGTGGAGAACACGGGCGGCGACGGCGAGCTGGTCATCCGGGTCACCCGGGGCGTGTTCGTCTACGCCAACACCAGCACCGCCGCCAACAAGGTCGGCGCGGGCCACATTCTCAAGCCCTGCTACATCTAGGACGACCAGAACGTGACCGCCCTGGCCACCGGAGCCTCGGTCGCCGGGCTGGTCATCCGGGGCGACGACAATGGCGTCGCTGTGGAGATCGGCAACGGACTGACCGTGCCCGCCGCCAGCACCTAACGAACAGAAGGAGGATAATGCGCTATGGTTATCAACCCCCAGACCCTGCGCGGCGTCTACGTCGCGTTTAATACCAGCTCCATTTCCCGACAGGAAAGGAGCTATCATGGAAAACCGTATCGACGCTATCTACGCCAGACAGTCTGTGGACCGCAAGGACAGTATCAGTATTGAAAGTCAAATCGAGTTCTGCAAGTACGAATTAAGGGGTGGGAACCACAAAGATTACCAAGATAAGGGCTATTCTGGGAAGAATACAGACAGGCCAAAGTTCCAGGAGCTTTTAGCCGACATTCGACAGGGCTTAATTCGCCGGGTGGTGGTTTACAAGCTGGACCGTATCAGCCGTTCCATTTTGGACTTCGCAACCATGATGGAACTGTTCCAGGAGTACAACGTGGAGTTTGTTTCCTCTACGGAAAAGTTTGACACATCTAGCTTTTTTGAAACAAAGGAGATCCCCTAAGCACCGAAAATACATCAAACAATTACTTGAACAGTATGGATGCGATGACTTGGAAGGGTTTCTGCATACCACCCATGCACTATCTTTAAACGATACTTTCTGGGTTCGGGAAGCTGATTCACCACTAACCTGGAAGGACGTCTCCCTATACACCGGCCAGTTCAGTGAAATTGTCAGTGAATCCGCCTTTGATGGGATTGTTAGGGAAAAAGAATTATCTCCCACCTCTCCGGAATTTGGAACAGATGGCCGTTACGCCAAGTGCTGGAAACACGAAGCCGGTAATATCCTCCTCTATAAAAGCGGCAGCACACATTATGAGATTGAGCCGCTCTCCGAGTACCTAGCTGCACAGCTATCCACCCGGCTATGTCCTAGAGCTGTGCCCTACGATATAGGCTATTATCACGGAAATCTGATCAGCAAATGTCAAATCGTTACCAACAAGACTGTGGGGCTGGTGAAAGCCAGTGCAGTCTTTTATCAGGAGAAAATCAACATTCCGAAACTGCTGACCTTTTTTGATGGTATTGGCAGTGGGGAGGCTTTCCGACGGATGTGCATATTGGATGCTATTATCATGAATACCGACCGCCATTACGGCAACTTCGGCGTACTGTTTGATACAGGCACACTGAAGATTTTGGGTATGTCACCAGTATTTGACCATAACCTCAGTCTGTTGCCGGAACTAAATGATCATCAAATCGTAGACTCGGCTTGCTATCTACAGCACTGTAAACCCGAGTTGGGTCAAGATTTTATCCAGAACGCCAAGAGGCTTCTGACCGACAGTATCCGACAAGACTTGCTGGAATTGGAAGATTTTGAATTCCAGCAGCATAATGATATCCTTGTCAAACAAGAACGGCTGGATGCTCTGAGCAAGATTGTTCAAGAACAGATATATCTGATTTTATCAGATTCATTTCATGCATATATAAACTAAACTTGTTGAATTTTTCCTCTGACGTGCACGGAAATCCTTCTCGACTTCACTGTGGAATGTGCTATACTGAGGGCAAGAACAGTATGATAGCGAGTACTGTCAATGGTCTGTGGTACACAACTTTGAGGCCATTTGGTGGGACATACTGGCCGTGTGCCGTGAATTGCTACGGGCAGTAGAAGAGGATAGAAGGGGAGCGCCTTTGATGTTCAACAGACGAAAAAAGCACACACTACCGCTCTATGACAAAACTGGGAAAATTCCTGTGATTCGTTCCAGTATCTGTACCGGGGAACAGGTAGCGGGCTTCAAGGATCTTTATAGCGGGAAATTCGATGAGTTGATGCTGATTCGCAACGGCAATGACCTTATAGAGTTCCTTTCGCTGTACCAAGTTAATGAGTGCGATATACAACAGGAGCGGTAGCGGGAGGAGTGCAGCATGGGAAAAAAGAAAACCGAAGTCACTATCCGCTCCAGTGCCGCCGAGTATCTCACCTTTGTAGCGTCCACAGGTGATCGCGCAGAGAGTTATGAAATGCGGTATGAGGACGAAAATATCTGGCTGACCCAGAAGATGATGGCGGCGCTGTACGATGTGTCAAAGCAGACCATTTCCCAGCATATTCAACGCATATATGATGATGGTGAGCTGCTTCCAGAAGCAACTGTCAAGAAATACTTGACAGTTCAAATTGAGGGAACCCGTCAGATTGCCCGCAATTTGGATCACTATAGCCTCCAAATGATTATTGCAGTCGGATTTAAGGTCAACAATCAGCGTGCCATGCAATTCCGCAAGTGGGCTGGGCAAATTGTAAAGAACCATACGATCAAGGCTGGACGATGGATCCGGAACGGCTGAAAAAAGGCCATATGTTCACGGATGAATACTTCGAGCGTCAGTTGCAGTATATCCGTGAGATCCGCCTGTCCGAGCGCAAGTTTTATCAGAAGGTCACGGATCTCTATACAACAGCCTTTGACTATGACAAAGACGCAAAGACTACAAGACAATTCTTTCAGACGGTGCAGAATAAATTGCATTATGCGGTTCATCGTCATACGACAGCTGAACTGATCGTGGAACGGGCGGACGCCGCTAAAGAGCATATGGGACTGACAACCTGGGAAAGTGCTCCAGATGGAAAATTGTAAAGGCAGATGTGACCATTGCCAAAAACTATCTCAGAGAGAAAGAGATGTCCTATCTGGAGCGAATCGTAACACTCTATCTGGATTACGCGGAACTTCAGGCAGAGCGAAAAATTCCCATGAGCATGGAGGATTGGGCAAAGCGACTGGATGGATTCCTGGAGTTCAATGGCAACGAATTGCTGATTGGACCTGGCAAAATCAGTGCAGAACAGGCAAAGCTGCACGCAGAAACAGAGTTTGAAAAATATAGAATCATTCAGGATCAACTATATGAAAGCGATTTTGACCGCTTTCTTGCTATGGGGCAGAGCGTGGTCCTTGATGAAGACAAGCCGTCCATCAAGAAATGATGCCATTTTGAAATAGGAGGTGTTCCCATGAGCTGCCACAATATCGGTCATGGTCTGAACGAAGTGGTTCGCAAAATCCTTGTAGAATATGATGTTGGGCTGATTCCTTATGAGTCTGTTTTCCGTATTCTGCAGCAGTGTGCAAAAAGCGTACATTGGTGTGATAGAAACGAATATGAAGCGACAGCTTGTATGTATGACCGATGTGGGCGGTGTCTACGGAAAGGGCTACCTATGTTCGAACTCGGCATTTTTTACAATGACCGGGAAACCTTGGACTTGCTCAAAAAAGAAACTGTTGATTACCACCTTTGTCAGGAGTGCATTGACAAACTGGGGCTTCAAAAATTTGTCGATAGCCCCTGGGATATGGAGGAACGGGCCAAGTACGACTATTATGGCTGATTTTACAAAGGTCGGACCATCTGTGGCATACACTGTTGCAGTCCAAATAGAGTCCCGTTTTTGCTCGGTCTCCAGTAGGTCTATCGTCCATGACCATCAGCAGAATATTACGAAACAGCAAATGAACATCCCCTGGATACTGCGAGTCCGGGGGATGTTCGTTTTCATCGCTTAAAAATTAAACCACCGGTTCAATGACAAAGCGCTCTTTCGTCTGTATGATAGGGATATAACGACAGAGCGAAGGAGTGAAACACTATGAATCTGAAAGATGCTTTTCGAGCCCAGAACAAGCTGCAATCCCTTATGAACGAGGCCAGTTATATCCTCCAAGATCATGACAACACCCTGAAGGTCACCACTACCCACCTGCGAAGCAAAGTCATGCCAGAGGCCCAGGACGCGGTGACCGAGGACGTGGCCCCCAGCGAGTACGCCGGGCACATCAACCAGGTGGCCGCCTTCCTGATGGCCATGCTGGCGGAGCGGGAGAAGCTCAGCGCCGCCATCTGCGCCGCCAAGTCCAAACTGCCCCTGGACATGGACAGCGAAACTGGCCTGAACCGGGCCCGGCAGAGCCTGGCTGATACCTTCCGCCGGATGGCCGTTCTGCGCAGCAGCGAGGTGATACTGCCCAACGGCGGCAGCGGCTACCGGTTCAACGGCGAGGGCAACCAGGTGAGCTACCGCTGCGACGCCAAGCGGGTAACCACCATCAACTTCGACCGGAACAAGATCCGTGGCATGGCCACCGAGCTGGGCCGCAGGGCCGATGAGGTGTCTGCCAAGCTGGACCAGTGCCTGGTCAACACCGCCGTGGACTACAGCCTCCCCTTCGAGATGAACGACAGCTTCGACACGATCCTGTCCGACTTCATCCAGCGGCAGGCCGCGTAATTCCCGGCCTCGGGCGCGGCGGGCATGGCGGAATGGAGAACCCGTGACGGCCGGTTCAGGTGCGGATGAATGATGATGCCGCACATCGTGAAGAACATATTGGTGAATATATACAAAATGTTGATTGGGAAGAAACGACAGACGCTTCTCCATGTGTTCTGTGCAACTGCGTTTTTGCTCTCCCCTCAATGCGCGAACTGTAAAACCGCCCTTACGCTTCTCTCTTCTGAAACTTGGTTCCCAAGGCTTTAGTCCTTGGGTCAACTTACAACAACAAGTCGCCAACTCCGGGTGAGTGCTCCCCCTAGGGATGCCGTTCGGCCCGGATGCGGTGGATAAGGGTCTAAGCGGCTTTGAAATTCCGCCATGCCCACCACGTCCGAGGATCAAAAGGATGAGCGGCAGGCTCCGGCCTGCCGCTCATGGTACAAATATGGAGTTCAGGGAGGTCAGCCGCCACCAGGATATCGTTCATGGGTACATCCAGCAGGGCGCTCAGTGCGTAGAGATTGTCCACCGTGGGCAGGCTCTGGCCCCGCTGCCACTTGTAGATGGCCTGGGGCTCCTCAAAGCTGAAGAACTGCTGGAGGTCCCGGACGGACAGGCCCTTCGTCTGCCGCAGCCGGCGGATGTTGGCCCCGGTTGCGGGAAGGTCGATGACAGGGAATTGGTTCAGGTACATGACAATCGCCTCCATTCTGGTAGTGTAGAATAGCAGAACTATACAAGAATGGCAAGGCGTTTTGTGGATTTGTAATCGAAATGTTAGGGTCTGAGAGGAGGGATTCCTGTGGCGCAGATGGTGCCGCTGAACAAGCGTAGTAAGAAAGCGCAGAAAGAGTACCACACCAAGCAGCGCGGCTCCTGGTATGGGATTAGTCCGGTTACCCGCACTGTGCCAAGTGGAAAGGTTTATGACCGAAATAGAGTTAAACGGGAAGATTACAGAGCTCCTGAAAAATTCTGAAGAAGAGTTTCGTTGCAAGCGATATACCGGCAGACGGTATCGCCGCAGGAAAGGACGGGAAAAGTCAGACCGGCTGCTGGCGATCATCCAGAACGTACGCTACGGTCCCCACCGGGGCTATGTGGACTGGGGCTTTGAGGGCAGAACCCTTCTGCACACAGGCAAGTACATCAAATATCCCAAGAACAGCAAGTGCCAGAAGTGGCTCAAGCGGGTGAGTGGTAAAAAAGTTCAAACTTACCCATACCTTCCTCAAAAGGGAAACGGCTACCGCAAGGTTTTTGACTATTGGTGGACGCTGTATTAAAGAAAATTCCATTGCAAATGAGTAAAAGTCTCAGCTATACAAAGTTGGAGCAAAACCGTGTAAAACAGCGTTTTCCACGCTTTCCCACAAGCGAAATTTTGGTGGGAAAAGTGTGGGAAAGCATTTGTATATTTTGTGATATTGCAGCAAATAACTACAATTAAATACAGCATGTTGTGTATTTGGAGTCTAGTATCAAGACGAGGCCCGCCACGGCAAGGCCTTCAAGGGTCTGCTGGAGCGGTACTTCGGCTGATTTTCGGAGGGAAATATGGACAAGTACGTTTGCCCCTGCGGCTATGAGTACGACCCCACCGCAGGCGATCCCGACAACGGCGTCGCCCCTGGCACCCCCTGGGACCAGGTCCCCGACAGCTGGGTCTGCCCCATCTGTGGAATGGGCAAGGATGTCTTTGAGAAGGCGTAAACAGAATATCCTTTTGAGGGAGACAGGGAGACCTGCCTCCCTCTTTTTCTGTGTTCCGAGCCCCGTTGTGGTAGCTTTTGTGGATAGTTTTCCGCCGCCGCCACTGATATTTTGCCACATGTGGATATTCAGTTTTTTGCCCTATAATCAAGCGTTTTCACGCTTGATTAACGGATTTTCAGACAAATTAAGCAAGTTTTTAGAAGCCCGAACATCTTTGCAATAAGAAATAAGCTGATTTCTTCAATACCCAACGTCTTTTTACAAGTTTTCAAGCCGCTGAGCGAAAAAACGAATGGGAATTTCTAAAAATTGCCGCTTGCCGATGAATTTTGCAGACTTTTTATCAAAGAGCGGGGGCGGCACGTTAATGTGCCGCCCCTTCAGCCTGTCGAAAAAGTCTGCCTTTTGGCAGACATTTTCATGTAAAGATGATAAAATAGGGAGTAAGGGGTGAGGGAAATGTTGGAGCGAGGGAAAAATGAGCGAGGGGTTATAGAAATGGTGGACACAGAAAGCCTGGTGCCGCCCGAACATCTATTGCGGCAGGTGGATGCAGCGGTAGATTTCGAGAAATTGTACGAAATCGTGGAGGCGTTGTACAGCGAAGAAGAGGGGCGGCGGAGCATCGACCCAGTGGTGCTGTTCAAAATCGTATTGCTGCAGCATTTGGATGGGAATGTATCTTTGCGGGGAACGCTGCGCAGAGCCCAGACAGATATAGCATACCGGTGGTTTTTGCGATACACGCTGAGTGAGGAGCTGCCCCATTTTTCCACGGTGAGCTACAACTTCCGGCACCGGTACACTCCGGAAACGATAGAGTTGGTGTTTCAGTGGATATTGGAGGAGGCGGGCAGTGCGGGAGCACTGACCCCGGCGGCGGTATTTATAGATGGGACACACATCAAAGCCAGCGCAAATCTGAAGAAGAAAATGAAGCAGGAAGTACCGGCAGCAGCAAAACGATATCAGGAAGAACTGCTGGCGGAAGTAAACGCGGACCGGGAGGCTCATGGAAAAAAGCCACTGGATGATGAAGAAGAACCACCCAAAGCTGGAGGGAAGAAACAGGACAACACCTCAAAAAAGAAGCAGGCCCGGAGGAAGAAAGCGGCGAAAAAGCAGAAAACAGTAACGGTATCCACCACAGACCCGGAGAGTGGAATGTTCCACAAAGGGGAGCACAAGCGGTGCTTCGCTTATGAGGCCCATACCGCCTGTGACAAGAGCGGTTACGTATTGGAAACAGTGGTCACCCCCGGAAATGTCCATGACAGCGTGGCGTTTGACGATGTTTACGACAAATTGATTCAATCGTTTCCAGAGGTGGAAACAGTGGTGGCAGACGCTGCCTACAAGACCCCGCATATCTGCAAAAAGGTATTTCGAGATGGCCGGGTATTGTCTACAGCCTACAAGCGGCCCATGACGATGAAGGGTGGACATCCCTGGTGGTCTTACGTCTATGATGAATATTATGACTGCGTGATCTGCCCGGAATACCACATCCTGTCCTACCGCACCACCAACCGGGATGGATACCGTGAATACCGCAGCGATCCGAAAATTTGCGCCCAGTGCCCCACCCGGCATTTATGTACAAAATCCAAAAGCTTCGTAAAGACTGTCCTGCGGCACATCTGGAAGGGCTATGAGGAACTGGCCGATGATGCCAGGTGCACCCCGGAGTACAAGCAGCTCTATGCAAGGCGCAAAGAGACCATTGAGCGAGTTTTTGCCGATGCAAAGGAAAAACACGCCATGCGCTATACCGTTTACCGTGGTCTGGCCCAGGTTTCCAACTGGGTGAGGCTTAAATTTGCTGCCATGAACCTCAAAAAGTTGGCAAGATGGAAAGCCAGAAAGCGCTTTGCTCCGCCTTCCTCCACACCCTCCTCCTACATTTTATTCCTCATTAACGTTGTGCCCTGTCTGGCTTCATTACCAGACAGGCCATTTTTCGACAAGCTGGGGGGCGGCACGTTAATGTGCCGCCCCTTGTTTATATGTTTTCATGTGTTTTGACTAAAAGAATAGCTTATTCCCACAAGTTTTATAGTTAATTCAGCCTCTTTGTCCTCCGCAACCACTTTTGGTACTTGAATAATTCCCCGAACCTCATATACATCATTCGACAGTGGCTTTAATTCGTCATCGAGTCCCCCCCCAATCATAAGTCCGAGTCCTCTGACTAACTTATAATCATCGCTATTAAAATTAAACCACATACAATTATTGAATTTGACTTTATCAATAATCCTGCCAAATGCCATGTAATCAGAATCAAACGTAAAGTCCTCATATAATACGACCGGCTTAAATTCAGTAATAACAAGGCTGCTATGACGTTTTTCTTTACCAATAAATTTAAACTCTAAATTGTAATATAAATATGTGTTGTCCGAATCCTGCCGCATAGAAAATCCGTGTATTCCATCAATAACATATCCATTTTCATCAACAAAGGCTTCATCCGATGGAGTAAAAAATTCTTCCGCATTTCCAAAAGTATCTTTATCGGCTTTTTCTCCATGGCAGACTAATATTTTATCGGTAAAGGTTATGTCCTTTAAAGTAACGCTATAATATTTAGTTTCCACTGTATCGCCGACCTTGTGTGTATCGGTCGAGCTGTCTTCTTCACCGCTGGACGCGTCAGTGTTTGCGTTATCCCCGCCGCCGCTGGGAGTGTCTGTACTTGTCGCGTTCCCGTTCCCGGTGCTGGGTGTGTTGGCGTCCCCTGTTCCGCCGCCGCAGGCCGTCAAAGAGAGGGCCAAAGCTGCCGCCAGCATAAGGGTCAAAAACCTTTTCATTCTTGGTTGCCTCCTGTAATACATAATGATAGTCTTGACGACAGATAATTGTATTATACTTTGTGTCTCCCTGTCAAGCTATAATTTATTACAGATTGAGAGGTGCGGCGACATGCAAAGTGAACCACTGAAAATCAAACGTCGGGGCGAGGACGGGAACAAGGTCATTACCGTTCGGATTAGAGAAGATACCCTTGACGCGCTGGATAAAATAGCGGCGGAAACGAACCGTTCGCGTAATGAGCTGATCAACATCATTCTTCGCCACGGAGTACAAAATCTGGAAATTGAATAGCCAGACAAAGGACAAATCAATACAATTATTGCTAATGGTAGCACAATCGAAATGGAAATACAATTAACTGGCTGCATAGTGTTTCCGAAAGTGAGCACAAGGCATATGAGGGCGGTACTTTGATGTACCGCCCCTTTTGCTGTGCTATTTATTTGTGAGTTTTGCGGTGTAATATTCCAAAATCTTCCTTCCGTAGGTTGCCATATCGTTGAGTGCGGCATCGGCTAATTGGCCCTCAGTTCCGGCCTTTTTGTCATTTTTTAATGACTCAACGGCAATCTTTCCGTTCGTAAGCCAAATTTCAAGTCCGTCCTCAAAAGCGTCTACGGGCATGTCTGGATAAATCCGTTTTACAGCTTCACGGTCAAAGCGTGGCAAATCAGTGTGTGGGGCACCGTCCTTTTCAAAAAATTCCTCAGTCAAACCTACAACTCCTGTTACGTCAAAAATGGTGTATGTAGTATATACTTCTATCATATACAAACCATCTTCGTAGGATATAAGACCGTTGCTATGCAGTCGATCGAACATTGTTCCTGTAATCATATTGCTGCAAACAGCCTCAACGCGCTTAAAATATGTGGCGGCAATTTGGTAATCGGTAGGATTGTCCTCAACCTGAAATACATCGTCGAACCGGCTAATTGAAATGATGTCATTCCTTGTAAAGTTTAGCTCACAATCATATACATCACAGTATTCTACTTTAAATGTTGCTGTGGTATCATCTTTAATATCGTTAAGATTGATTTTATAAACGGACATAGCCCTGATTTTCTCACCTCCCGCAAGAATAGTTTCTAATTCCGGAGGAGCGGCATAACCGCTGGCAAGCATGAAATAATCTATCGTAGAGGGTGTATTATATGTCTTATCAACTGCGTAACTAACGGGCGCGGATAATGCCTTATATTCATTTACGCCGTTCATCGTCATAGCGTAACTGGATTCGAAGGGGGACATTTCAACATTTTTTGCACTGTCCGTGTTGATGTCGTAGACATGAATTAAGTATGTCTGCTGTGCGGTCAAATCATCCAATTCGACGCCATCCTCACGTTCAAGCAGAAACAGCCCCTTGCTTTCGATTGGGCTGTTTTCTTGTTTCGGTGTGCTGGATGCCACGCTGCTGCTGGATGTGTCCCTGTTCCCGACTCTGGAGGTATCCCCGCCGCCGCCACAGGCCGCCAGAGAGAGGGCCAGAGCCGCCGCAAGTGTGAGTGCCAAAAGTTTCTTCATTTTTCTTTCCTCCTATAATGTTTTTGTTCCAGGGTGATAACTGATATTGGTTATTATGATTATACACGGTTTTCATTTAACATTCAAGTAGAAAGTGAGGCTTGAATGTTATGATTTCATACAACAATTTATGGAACGTTATGAAGAAAAAAGGCATTTCACAGTACGCGCTGATAAAGAAATACAACGTCAGCCCCGCGCAAATCACCAGATTAAAGAGAAATGAAAGTGTCAGCACGCATACGATCGAAATGTTCTGCAAAATACTGGATTGTGAGGTAGAGGATATTATGAAATATATTAGAGATGATGAAGTTTAAGCTTGCGGCGGGGAAACCCGCCTCAGCCTGTCGAAAAAGTCTGCCTTTTGGTAGACTTTTTCATGTAAAGATGATAAAATAGGGAGTAAGGGGTGAGGGAAATGTTGGAGCGAGGGAAAAATGAGCGAGGGGTCATAGAAATGGTGGACACAGAAAGCCTGGTGCCGCCCGAACATCTATTGCGGCAGGTGGATGCAGCGGTAGATTTCGAGAAATTGTACGAAATCGTGGAGGCGTTGTACAGCGAAGAAGAGGGCCGGCGGAGCATCGACCCAGTGGTGCTATTCAAAATCGTATTGCTGCAGCATCTGGATGGGAATGTATCTTTGCGGGGAACGTTGCGCAGAGCCCAGACAGATATAGCATACCGGTGGTTTTTGCGATACACGCTGAGTGAGGAGCTGCCCCATTTTTCCACGGTGAGTTACAACTTCCGGCACCGGTTTACTTCAGAAACCATAGAGGCAGTATTTCGATGGATATTGGAGGAGGCGGGCAGTGCGGGAGCACTGACCCCGGCGGCGGTATTTATAGATGGGACACACATCAAAGCCAGCGCAAATCTGAAGAAGAAAATGAAGCAGGAAGTACCGGCAGCGGCAAAACGATACCAGGAAGAACTGCTGGCGGAAGTGAACGCGGACCGGGAGGCTCATGGAAAAAAGCCACTGGATGATGAAGAAGAACCACCCAAAGCTGGAGGGAAGAAACAGGACAATACCTCAAAAAAGAAGCAGGCCCGGAGGAAGAAAGAGGCGAAAAAGCAGAAAACAGTAACGGTATCCACCACAGACCCGGAGAGTGGAATGTTCCAAAAAGGGGAGCACAAGCGGTGCTTTGCTTATGAGGCCCATACCGCCTGTGACAAGAGCGGTTACGTATTGGAAACAGTGGTCACCCCCGGAAATGTCCATGACAGCGTGGCGTTTGACGATGTTTACGACAAATTGATTCAATCGTTTCCAGAGGTGGAAACAGTGGTGGCAGATGCCGCCTACAAGACCCCGCATATTTGCAAAAAGGTATTTCGAGATGGCCGGGTATTGTCTACAGCCTACAAGCGGCCCACGACGATGAAGGGTGGACATCCCTGGTGGTCTTACGTCTACGATGAATATTATGACTGCGTGATCTGCCCAGAATACCACATCCTGTCCTACCGCACCACCAACCGGGATGGATACCGTGAATACCGCAGCGATCCGACAATTTGTGCCCAGTGCCCCACCCGGCATTTATGTACAAAATCCAAAAGCTTCGTAAAGACTGTCCTGCGGCACATCTGGAAGGGCTATGAGGAACTGGCCGATGATGCCAGGTACACCCCGGAGTACAAGCAGCTCTATGCAAGGCGCAAAGAGACCATTGAGCGAGTTTTTGCCGATGCAAAAGAAAAACACGCCATGCGCTATACCGTTTACCGTGGTCTGGCCCAGGTTTCCAACTGGGTGAGGCTTAAATTTGCTGCCATGAACCTCAAAAAGTTGGCAAGATGGAAAGCCAGAAAGCGCTTTGCTCCGCCTTCCTCCACACCCTCCTCCTACATTTTATTCCTCATTAACGTTGTGGCCTGTCTGGTAATGAAGCCAGACAGGGCATTTTTCGACAAGCTGCGGCGGGGAAACCCGCCTTTTTTCTTGCCCTTGCTATGTGGGTGTGCAATTTGCCGTATCCGCCGTAATAAGGTATTTCCTTCGGCGCTCGATTGCGGTATAATTTTCAAAACTGAGAGGAGGCCGTCCCATGCCCTGCATCCTGATTATTGAAGATGATACCGATATTAACAACGCCGCCGCCGCGTACCTGCGCCGTCAGGGCTGTGAGTGCGTCCAGGCCTTTTCCGGCACCGAGGGCCGTCTGTTGTGGCAGGCGGGCGGCATTGACCTGCTGTTGGTGGACCTGATGCTCCCGGGCCTGTCCGGCGGCGAGCTCATCGCGGAGATCCGCGAAACCAGCCAGACGCCGGTCATCGTCCTGTCCGCCAAAACCGAGCTGTCCGACAAGGTGGAGCTGCTGGGCCTGGGTGCGGACGACTACCTGACCAAGCCCTATCAGCTGGAGGAGCTGTGGGCTCGGATTTTGGTCCAGCTCCGCCACGCCAGCGCTGCCCCTGTGGAGGCGTCCCTGCGCTATCGGGACTGGGTGCTCAACCTGGAGGAGATGACCCTCACCGCCACCGGCCAGCCGGTCAACCTCACCGCCCACGAATTTAAGATCGTGGAGCTCCTCGCCAGTCGTCCCAAGCGGGTCTTTACCAAGCAGCAAATTTACGAGGCCGTCTGGCAGGAGGACTACGCCATAGAGGACAAGACCATCACCGTCCACATCAGCAACATCCGGGCCAAGCTGCGGCCCAGCGGCACGGACGGCTACATCCAGACCGTGTGGGGCATCGGCTTCAAGCTGGCCGAGTAAACTTTATACTTTCTTTACCTTTCCTTTGCGATGTTTGGGCACTTGTCTGTTAGACTGAACCCGCAAACAAAAAAGGAGGTCATCCGAATGACAGTGATACAGACAACGGGCCTGTCCAAACGCTACAAGCGCAGATGGGCGGTAGACCACCTGGACCTGCGGGTGGAGCAGGGGGACACCTACGGCTTCATCGGCCAGAACGGCGCGGGCAAGTCCACCACGCTAAAGCTCCTGTGCGGGCTGGCCCGGCCCACCCAGGGGGAGGCCCTGATTTTCGGCAAGCCGGTTCGGGACTCGGTGGCCCGCCGCCGGGTGGGGGCCCTCATCGAGCAGCCGGGGCTCTACCTCGACCTGAGCGGGCAGGAGAACCTGCGGCTCTGCGCCGCCCTGCTGGGGCTGGACAGCCCGGAGCGGCAGGTGGAGGAGATGCTGAGGACCGTGGGCCTGGCCCCCGGGGAGAAGATGCCGGTGCGCCACTACTCCATGGGCATGAAGCAGCGGCTGGGGGTGGCCCTGGCCCTGCTGGGCGGGCCGGACCTGCTCCTGCTGGACGAGCCCATCAACGGCCTGGACCCGGAGGGCATCCGGGAGATGCGGGAGCTCCTCCTGCGTCTGAACCGGGAGCGGGGCCTGACCATTCTGGTCAGCTCTCACATCCTGGGGGAGCTGAGCAAAATCGCCACCCGGTACGGCATCATCCAACAGGGCCGGATGGTGGAGCAGATCACCGCCGCCGAGCTGGAGCAGAAATGCGCCGACTACCTGCACCTGCGGGCGGACCAGCCCCAGAAAGCGGCGGCCCTGCTGGAGCGGGAGCTCAAGCTCACCCGCTGGGAGATGCGCCCGGAGGGGGAGATTCGGATCTATGAAGCCGTGGACGCCAGAGTCGTGGGCCAGATGCTTGCCCAGGCGGGGCTTGCGGTGGAGGAGATGGGCCTGCACCGGCAGGACCTGGAGGGCTATTTTTTGGAGCGGATGGGAGGAAACGATCATGTTTAATATGCTGCGTATGGACCTGCGGCGGCTGTTCAAAAGCCGGAGCTTTTATATTATTCTGAGTGTGACGGCTGTTTTGTTGATTCTGGTGACCATTATGGCCCAATCCCTCTCCGACCCGGAGACCCTGGACGCTATGGAGGCACAGGGGGCGGAGATCGACGAGTCCGACCGCATGATGAGCGAGTATATCCAAAATATGTCACAGCTGGACCTCATGCACGAAAGCCTGGGCAGCGGCTTTTTGCTGGTCATGACCGGGATTGGAATGACATTGTTTGTAAACGGTGATTTTTCCAGCGGATTTATTAAAAATATCTGCCGTATCAACCCTCGCCGCCGGGATTACGTCCTTTCAAAGGTTGCTCTGGCAGGCGTTTACAGTGGAATCATTACCGTTTTATCCGTCCTGCTGATGCTGTTGTTCCCTGTGCTGATCCACATGTACCCGGCGCAGGACGCCATCTCGCAGATTTTGCGGTATATCCTTTGGATGTGGCTGCCCCACTGGGCCTTTGCCCTCATGACCTTAGCGCTGGTCCTGCTGACCAGAAGTACTACTCTGGGTATCATTCTGTCCCTGGTGGCCGGAGGCGGGCTGACGGTCGCCTTTGTGGGGATGCTGGGAAGACTGCTGCGCTGGCCTCACCTGGAGCAGTTTTTCCTCTACTCCATGGTAAAGGGCGTCTATGTACCTCAGAGCGGCATGACCCAGGGTTGGGTGATTCTGGTCTGCGCCGCCGCCTGGGTGGTCGTTTACGGAGTTGGAAGCCAGCTCGCGATGGAGAAGCGGGACATTTAAGGAGGAATTTCCATGCTGCCTGCCCTGATTTTGACCCTTGCCGCCCTGGGGGCCGCGGTCCTGCGCCTGTGGGCCTACCGCGCCCAAATGCTGGAGATGGCCCGGATTTTGGAGGAAACTCCAGCGGAGAGCAACCTGCGCCTGACGGTCCGGATGTCCGGCGCGGCTCCCCGGCGGCTGTGCCGGGCGATGAACGCCCGGCTGGAGGAGGGGCGGCGGCTCCGCCTAGAGACCCAGAAGCGGGAGCAGGAGCTGAAATACACCATGGCCTGCATCTCCCACGACATCCGCACCCCTCTGGCCGGGGCGATGGGCTATTTACAGCTGCTGGAGGGGGAGCCGGAGCGTCAGGCGGAGTATCTGGCCATCGTGGGCAAGCGGCTGGAGGAGCTGGAGGAGCTGTTAGAGGAGCTGTTCCTCTACACCCGCTTACAGGGCGGCTCCCTGCCCCTGGAATGCGGAGAACTGGCGGCCCTGCCGCCCCTGTGGGACGCCCTGGCGGAGTTTTACCCCCAGCTGGAGGCGGCGGGGGTGGAGCCGGAGCTGCGGTTTGACCGGGAGGATATGGCGGTCTGGGCCAGTCCGGAGGCCCTGGGCCGGGTGTACCGGAACCTGATCGCCAACGCCCTGCGCCACGGCGGCGGGGGGCTGACTATCTCCGGCGGAGACGGGGCGGTTTGCTTTTCCAACACACTGCCTCCCGGCCCCAGGCCCGACCCGGAGCACCTGTTTGACCGCTTCTATCAAAGCAGCCCCGCCCGGGCAAAGGGCGGGGCCGGTCTGGGTCTGTCCATTGTGCGAGAGCTGATGGAGCGGATGGGCGGACAGGTGTCCGCCCGGATTATGGGAGATACGCTGGAGATCACGCTGTCGTTTGCGGGCGCACGTAAATAGGGCAGGGGCCCTGCCCGTTGGGCTTATCTCTCCGGCATTTTGAAGCCCGCGAGCGCCCTGTTCAGATAGTCGTTAAACGGCTTCATCAGGTGGAACGTTTCCGCCGCCCTGGAGAGGAACAGCTCGCCGTCCGCAAGCGTCTCGTCCTGGATGGGGTATTCCAGATACCAGCTCTTATTTTTCAGGTACTCAGCCTGGGGGTGGTCCTTCTCGTATCCAGCCGGGATGTTTTTCAGCGCCGACCCGCCTACGGTAAAATGCTTCTGAAAGGACGGGGCGGTGATGATCTGCTCCCACTCCTCGCCGTGTGCTGAGATATAGTCCCGGACCATCCGGGTGGCGTCCTTGAACATGTCCGCGAACAGGCCGCCGCCCAGGAAGGACTGCCCGCCCGGCTTGATCATCAGGTAGTAGCCCACCGGGATGGGCAGCTTTCCCATGGACGAGATATGCGCCCGGAAGGCGGGATTGTAGGGGGATTTGTCGTGGCTGAATCTGGTGTCCCGCACCAGCTTGAAGGTCAGCTCCTTGGGGGTGTGGCCGAGGATACTGCCGTCAAACTCCCCGATGCGGAGCATCAGAGCCTGTATCAGCTCCTCAAACTGTCCGTTAGCCGCCTGGTACTCGGCCTTGTGGGCGTGGTACCACTCCCGGTTATTGTTGGCGCTCAGCTGGGTCAGATAGTCCAAAATCATCTGTGTATTCATTGCTCCACCCCCTGCGCTTCCGCCACCGTGGAAAAGGCCGGGCCGTTCAAAAAGTCCCGGATCATCCGGGTCAGCCGCTCTGTGGACTGATAGGTCCGGCAGAAGGAGAACTGCTGAGAATACCCGTCGATCTCCTCCATAGCCGCCGTCACCTCCACAGCGGTGTCGCTGGGCTTGGCGGCGGTAAAGTCCAGCCGGTCGGGCGCGATACGGTGGTTCTGTATCGCGTAGTTGACCCGGTTGGCACAGTGGCAGGCGCCCTGCCCGTACTCCCCGCAGTATTCCGACAAAAATTCGGCCATCCTCTTCCGCACCCGGGAGAGCCGCTGGCGGTAGGCCTCCGGGGTGATGCCCAGAATGTCCCCGGCGATCCGGCTGTCAAGCCGGAACATGGTGCCCAGAATGAAGATACACCGGCTGTCCGGGTCCAGGCACTGGAGCATGACATTCGTGCAGGACAGCTTCAGCTCCTCAGCCAGAATCGTCTGCTCTACATTCTGAGTCAGGTCAGGCACATCCTGAATCTTCCCGTTGCGGATGTCGTCCCCGTAGAACTCAAAGCTGAGGGGGAGCTGGGCGAACATATGCTTTTTATAGTCCTTGAGGTGGTTGGCCGCAATGCGGAATACCCAGGTAGTGAAGGCGCTGTCCCCCTTGAAGGAGGAGAGGTGGGTCATTACCTTCAAAAGGATATCCTGGGACGCGTCCTCCGCGTCATGGAATGTGCCCAGCATCCGCAGGGACAGGTTGAATACCAGATCCTGCACGCCGGTCAGCACAGTCTCCAGCGCGGCCCTATCCCCGGCGGTGGCCTGCCCGATCAGAGCGGACAACTCTTGATTTTCTTTTGTGTTCATAAAAACACCTCCTGTAGCATTAGACTGGCATAGAACGAATTTGTGACAGGTTTTTTTCAAGGGATCAAGGGTTCAGTGTTACAATAGCAAAAAGCTTCTGAACTGACAATATATTCTGCTGAAATAATGAGAATATGGCCCGGCTATTCCCTCGGCATGGTCTTGAGGTTGACGTTTACGGCTGGTAATGGTATGATGGGGGCATCAAAATATCTGCCGCTGTCCGTTTGGCGGCGGCGGAAGGGAGCACATATGGAACAGAAGAAATTGGCCCTGGTGGGCTGTGGATTTTTGGGCGGCATCGTGGCCGAGGCCTATGCCAAGGGGCTGCTGGAGGGCTATGAGCTGGTGGGGGCGTTCAGCCGGACGGCGGAGAAAACGGCGGCGCTGGCCGCGCGGACCGGCTGTAAGGCCTGCGCCTCTCTGGACGAGCTGCTGGCCCTCAAGCCCGACTATGTGGTGGAGACCGCCTCGGTGGAGATGGTGAAGCAGATGGCCCTGCCGGTGCTCAGCCATGGGGCGAGCCTGGTGCTGATCTCCATCGGGGCGCTGGCGGACGAGGAGTTCCGGGCGCGGGTGGAGTCGGCGGCCCGGGAGAACGGGGTTAAGGTACACCTGGCCTCCGGCGCGGTGGGCGGCTTCGACGTGCTGAGGACCATTACCCTCATGGCCCAGGCCCAGGGCCTGCCGGAGACCGCCGGCATCGTCACCCACAAGGGGCCCCAGTCCCTGAAAAACACGCCGGTCTTTCAGGAGAAGCTGATGACCGATACGGAGGAGACCGCCGTCCTCTCCGGGACCGCCGCCCAGGCCATTGCCGTACTGCCCACCAAGGTCAACGTGGCGGTTGCCGCCTCTCTGGCCACCACCGGCCCGGACCGGGCCTCCGCGGAGATCGTCAGCGTGCCCGGCTTCACCGGCGACGACCACTGTATCACCGCCGAGATCGACGGCGTAAAGGCGGTGGTGGATATCTACTCCCGCACCTCCGCCATTGCCGGCTGGAGCGTGGTGGCCCTGCTGCGCAACCTGGCTTCGCCCATTATGATGTGACGGGGAGGGCGTGTGATGTTTACAAAATTAGTGGCTATTGAGCCGGTCAGCCTGGTCCCGGAGGCGGAGCGGGCGCTGTACCAGTACGCCAAGGAGGTCGTCCTCTACCCAGACGTGCCTGGGAGCGACGAGGAGATTGCCGCCCGCATCGGCGCCGCCGATGCGGTTCTCCTCAGCTACACCTCCCGCCTGAACGGCGCCGCCATGGAGCGGTGCCCCAATCTGCGCTATGTGGGGATGTGCTGTTCCCTATACTCCGAGGAGAGCGCCAACGTGGACATCCCCTACGCCCGCGCCCGGGGCATCGACGTGCGGGGCATCCGGGATTACGGCGACCGGGGCGTGGTGGAATATGTCCTGTGGCAGCTGATTGAGATCCTGCACGGCTTCGGCGGCCGCCCTGGCTGGGAGGACCTTCCCCGCGAGCTGACCCGGCTCCGGGCCGGCGTGATCGGTCTGGGGACCTCCGGGGGCATGATCGCCGGCGCCCTGCGCTTCATGGGCGCGGATGTGCGGTATTTCAGCCGGACCCGCAAGCCGGAGGCCGAGGAAAAGGGTTTGCGCTATCAGCCCATGGAGGAGCTGCTGGAGGAGTGCGAGGTGGTGTTCACCTGTCTGAACAAAAACGTAATCCTCCTCCATGAGGAGCAGTTTGCCCGCCTGGGCCGCCGCAAGATCATGTTCAATACCTCCATCGGCCCCGCCGCCGACCTGACGGCGCTGAGGCGCTGGCTGGATGATTCCAGCAATCTGTTTTGCTGTGACTCGGCCGGCGCGCTGGGCGACCCCGCCCTGATGGAGCGGGAAAACGTCCTGTGTATCGACACCTCCGCCGGCCGCACCCGGGAGGCCTTCGGCCTGCTGAGTGAAAAGGTTCTGGCAAACATCAAAGCCCATTTGCAGGTGGAGGAGCGGTAAGCCCTGGAGTGAGTCAATGGCATATCAGGAAAGGGCCGGGGAATGCTCCCCTGAAGCGGCCCAGTAAAAACAGACAATAGAGAAAAGGCCCCCTGTGTAGGAAAATAGGACTACACAGGGGGTCGTGTTATGGAGAAACGAAAATACACAAGGATACAAGTACTGGAAGCAGAAATCGTATCAATGCACGAGGCCGGGAAAACGCACAGGGAGATAGCTGAACATTTTACCTCAAAGCATATCGTTGTAGGAACGCAGCAGCCGGATACGGCGCTGTATTTTATTTTTACAAAAGTAACTTACCAAAAAATATTGACATTGAAATCAAATTATGATTAAATATATTTAGCGAATAACTGAATAAATATAGCAACAAGAAAGGGAAAGGAATGATGTGATATGCACAAACAGTATCCGCATCTATTCAGCGCAATCACGATTGGCGGCAGGCTGGTTTTAAAAAACAGAATCGAGCTTGCTCCGACAGCGCTTCCAAACCCATCCCCCGGGGGAAAATCCATGCAAAATCTGATCTCCTATGAAGGAAAAGCGTCTTCCGGAGCCGCGCTTATCGTACATGAAGGTATTTCGGTCAAGAAGGAGGGGAGCACAGGCAGCGAGGGAACTGATTTTGACGATTCTGAGAATCTGCTTGACATGGTAAAAGAGGCCGAGGCAGTTCATCGGTATGGCGGTGTCAGTTCTATTTCCATTTGTCATTTCGGCGCCTGGAATACGAAGGAAGCCGCAATTGACGGAAAAATGTATGCGCCTAGCGAACTCATAAATCCTTACGGGCTCAAAACGACTGAGATGAGTGAGGAGATGATAGAGGACATTGTGGAGGCGTTTGCCTGCGCTGCTGAGGAGGCACAGTACGCTGGGCATGATATGGTGCAGATCCACGGTGCACATGGCTGGTTGTTTAGCCAGTTTTTATCCCCCCTTTTTAATCATCGCACAGACAAATTTGGCGGCTCCCTCGAGAACCGCGCGAGATTTTCTGTTATGGTGTTGGACGCAATCCGAGCAAGGTGCCCAAAGCTTCCGATTGAATACCGGCTCTCAGCGGATGACCATATGGAGGGCAGCTGGTGCATTGATGAGGCAGTGGAATTTTGTAAGATGATCCAGGACAAGGTTGATCTAATTCATGTTTCCTCGTCCTCATTCTGGGATCCCACATGTGGAAATATGTTTCCCAGCGCGTTTGCCTCGTCGGGCTGTAATCTGGAGTACGCTGCACGAATCAAGCAGGCGGTACATATCCCGGTGGCTGTTGTGGGAAAACTGGACTCCTTAGATATGATGGAGGAAACATCACTTGACAATGGTAAACACACCATTGAATAAGGCGCTGGGGGTAGGAAATCAGATTTTCCACTCAAAAGAAACGCGCTCGGTGGTAGCTTGGACCTGGGAGAGAATGATGTCGGCCACCTGCCGCCGGTCGTCAAAGTCGATGTTGTCCCAATTCCCCAGGTGGGAGGACAGATACTCGATCTTTTGCGGAGAGACGCTTTCAGCGTTCAGCGCGGCAATCTCCTTTATCAGCCCTTGGCGGCGGGCGTCCAGCTCCTCGATTTTCCCGTTGGCGTAGGACATCAAAACCGCGCTGGCCCCGGTCAGGGTGTTCAACAGCTTTTCAATCTCGTCCTCCACCTGGGCCAGCTCCACATTTAGAGCGGTCAGCCTGGGGTTGACTGTCTCGGCCTTGGCGGTCAACGTCTGGAACTCGGAGAGCTTATGTACCATCGCCTCATAGACAAACTGCTCAAACTCCGCCGTCCGAAGCGTCCCGCAGCCCTCGCAGCTCATATTGTCCGCCCGCTTGGTGCAATAGAGGTATTGGGTCCCCGCCCGGTTGCCCAGGCGTTTCAGCGCCCGTCCACAGTGGCCGCACTTCATCTTTCCGGCCAGCCAGGTATTTTTCGGTTTGCGCCCGCCCTGGAATGTGATGTTCGCCATCAGCTTTTTCCTGCACCGCAGCCAGGTATCGGCGGGAACAATGCCCTCGCTGGGGGCCAGTACAAGGATCTGATTTTTCAGCTCCTTGTTTTTTCGTTCCTGCACGTCCCGGCCCTGGTAGAGATAGCAGCCGTTGGTCCCGGCGAAGTCCGCCGCCTCGTTCACCACCACGGCCCCCTGCCCCTTGAAAAACTCGTACAGCTCCAGGTCGGCCTGGGCGTAAATGGGGTTGCGGAGCATTTGAGAAATGAAGCCCCGGCGCAATTCCTTGTCATACACCAGGATGCCCTCCTGGGCGAAGTACCGGGCGATGTCTCCGAACGACGTGGACGGCTCGGCGTACATCTCAAACATCAGGCGGGCGATATTCGCCGTGGCGGGGTCCGGGATCATCATTTTCGTGCGGATGCCCTGGATGGTGGTGGGCTCCAGCTTGAAGCCGTAGGGGGCCGCGCCGCTCATGTGGAAGCCCCGCTGACACCGGGAGTAGTAGGCATCGGTCACTCGCTTCTGTATCGTCTCGCGCTCTAACTGAGCGAACACGATGCAGATATTCAGCATGGCCCGGCCCATCGGCGTGGAAGTGTCAAACTTTTCCGTAGAGGAAACAAACTCCACATTGTACTGCTGGAACAGCTCCATCATGGTTGCGAAGTCCAGAATGGAACGGCTGATACGGTCCAGCTTGTAAACCACCACACGGCGGATCAGGCCCCGCTTGATGTCGGCCATCAATTCCTGGAAACGGGGGCGGTCCGTGTTCTTGCCGGAAAATCCTTTATCTTTGTAGTCCTTGAAATTCCCTCCCCGCAGCTCGTACTTGCAGAACTCGATTTGACTTTCAATGCTGATACTGTCTTTACGGTCCACAGACTGTCTCGCGTAGATAGCGTCAATGCGATTTTCCATTGTCGGCTCCTTTCCGTATCGGAATGGAGCTGTCAACCTTTACAAGTATATTATACCAAAGACAGCCCCAAATCACAAGAATGTCACCCGGTCAGCACATTTCCGCGCGGCCCGGAGCGTACTTGCGGAACACGGAATAAAGCCCCGTCTCGATCTCCCGCTTGCGCTTGTCCCGCACCTTGGGGGCGAGAATGGGGGTCAGGTTTTCAAC
Source organism: Firmicutes bacterium ASF500 (assembly GCA_000492175.2). NCBI lineage: Bacteria > Bacillati > Bacillota > Firmicutes bacterium ASF500. The sequence continues at coordinate 3,281,523 of CP097573.1, forward strand.
GGTGATCATCCGGCCCTGGAAAGAGGCCGTCTTTACTTCCTTGTGGTAGCTGGTCCTCGTCTGTGCCATAATCTGCCCTCCTATGTAACACGGGGTTCCTATGCGTACAAGTTTCCCGCTGGGTAGTGGGGAAACGCAGAAAGACAGCACCCGGAAGTGCTGCCTTTCAACCTTGCTCCACGTCTGGACACGGTGTCCAGAGGCCAGCAGGTTTTCCATTTCGATCCACGAACAGGGCCGCCGCGCCGGGGGAAGTTTGGGCTGTCGCAAGACAAACAGGCCCCAGGCGGGCGGCCCCCATGGTTTTGTTGTACGCTGTATTTGCCACGCACCCCCAGCGCGGGGAGTATTCCAGGCCGCCGTTGGCTCCGGCTGTCATAGCTCCACAGCACCGCCGCCCCCGTGGGGAGGGCTGGCGTGTGCCGCAGGGCTCCCCCGCAAGTCCGTGGGAGGGCGTGAGCAAGTTTCATTATCCCCCGCGCTGTCGTCGCGCCCGGCCTGCCACAGCCGGGTCAAAGGTTCGCGTTGATCGCTCGGTCCGCTCCGCTTTCACCTCCTTGGAGCTCCCATCCTGGCGGCGCGCCTTTCATCGCTATTCACACGGGTTTTGTGCCTGGAATACTGTGTATTCAGTTGTCGGTGGGAGGCTTGTCCCTCCTCACCTATCAGGCGGGTTATAAGCACAATTCGCAGGCGGTCAGCGCAAATTCCTCAAAAGAATTTGGAGCGTTTCCATGCCCCGGCTGATACTGTCCCGGACGGCGTTCTCCGTCACATTTTCCGTCCTGGCAATTCCCGTCTTGCTCCTGCCCAGGATATAGTGAGCATAGACGCGCCGGGCCTGGACGGGCGGGAGGCGGTCAAGGGCGGCATAGAGGGCGGCATGGCCCTCGGCCTGCTCCATGATCTCCTCCGGGGTCAACGGGGGATAGGACACATCGGCCTCAAAACCGGGAGTGCCGTCCAGGGAACACTCGTCATGCTCCCGCTTGCGCCGCTTATAGCTGTCACACTGGCGGCCCCCGATGGAGAGGGTCACGGCGATCTCCTCCGACACTTCCAGGGTGATACACTCGGTCAGGTGGGGGTAGTAGTTATTCAATTTGATGGTCGTCATAAGTAACCTCCATTTCGATACGGGGCGGAAAGGGACAGATCGAAATGGAGGGGCGGGGAGCGGCAGCGGGCCTCTGGACACCGTGTCCAGAAGCACCGCCTGGATAGAAAAACGCCCGTATAGCGCAAGGCTACACGGACGTATCGGGGCGACTGAATATTACAATTTTCGCAGTTTTGGGTAGGGCTTCCCTTTAGAGGGGGAGGGCTTTTTTTGACAGATCAAAGGGGAGGGGAATATAAAAAGACACGGCTTAACCTCCTTTTCCGCCGTGTCAGTCATAAGAAAACGGCGGTCTTGAAATCCGTTGTTTGATATGCTCCCTCTAAAGTAGACAGTGGAAAAACAAAACTGTCGAAATAGAGGGAGCAATTAACATGAGCCTAAAAGGGAAAATAGGACCGGAGGAAAAAATACAGGCAGTGGAAGATTATCTGGAAATGCGAAAGGGCAGCACACAGATACGGGAAGAATTGGGTATACGATTGAGTACCTTTCAGGCGTGGCTGCGAAAGTATCAGATAGAGGGGGCGGCGGGTCTGCATCCGAAGAAGGGTTTTACCCGTTACCCATCCTCGCTGAAGCTGGAGGCAGTAGAGGACTATTTAGGCGGAGGCGGATCACTGGACGCTATGTGCCGGAAATATAGAATTTCCTCCCACGCGGTTTTACAACAATGGATTATGCTGTATCATAAGGGCCATAGAGATTTCAAAACACATGGAGCACGGGAGGAAAGCGATATGGCCGAAAAGCGAAAATTATCGTATGAAGAAAGATTGCAGGCGGTGTTGTACTGCATCGGGCAGCAGTTGAATTACAGGCAGACCAGCGAGCAATACAAAATCACCTATCAGCAAATCTACAGCTGGGTAAAAAAGTATCAGGAGCAGGGAGAAGCCGGCCTGCTTGACCGCCGAGGGAAACGCCGTCCTGTTTCCGAATACAGCGCGGAGGAAAAGGCAGCGGCAAAGCTGCGGCAGTTGGAAGCGGAGAACAGAAGGCTTCAAATGGAGAATGATTTCTTAAAAAAATTGCGGGAACTGGAAAGGGGGCGGTGAGCAGACGCATACGACGCAGAAGGGCCTATGAGACGATCTGCGCACTGCATCAGGAGAAAGGCTATGAAATCGCATCATTATGTGCATTAGCCGGGATTCCCCGCAGTTCTTACTATAAATGGCTCAACCGGGAAACCTGTGCTTCAGAAAAAGAAAACACCCTCTTGCTGGAGGAACTCATCCGTTTATACAGTGAAGTAAATGGCATCTACGGGTATCGCCGCATGACGATGAATGTGAACAGCCGGCTCAAAAGAAATTACAACCGCAAGCGGATTTATCGCCTGATGAAAAGCGTGCATATGCAGGCCGTGATACGCCGAAAGAAGAAGCACTACATCATGTCGGAACCGCGCGTTACCGCTGAGAATGTATTGAACGCAGAGCATGTCCCGCCCTGGCCGCTGCATTGACAACGGCCCCATGGAGGGCTTCTGGGGCATCCTCAAATCCGAGATGTACTATCTCCAGCTATTTCATACCTTTGAGGAATTGGAGAAAGCCATCCACGAATATATCGTTTTTTACAACACAAGGCGGCTTCAAGCTAAGTTAAAGGGCCTGGCTCCTCTTGCTTTCAGGAACCAGACCCTCGTGGCCTAATTTTCTTTTTTTCATCTGTCTACTTGACAGGGGGCGGTTCAGTTTCAAAACCGCCGTTTGGTGTTTGTTTTCGTTTGGGGCGCGTTAATAGACAGCCGCCATTCAACGGTTTTTTTATATGCCGTTTCCGTTGGCGTCTGGGTGTCTCTGTGATTAACTCTTAACGATGGTTCGCTTTTCTACCTGAGCAATTTACAGCTTATTGATCCACGTCTGGAAAAACTTTTCGATCCCCGCCGTAGCTCCGGCCAGCCCCACATGGGAGGTTGGCAGGTTGTACTGACTGCAATATTGCTGTACCATCGCTCTTGCCTGTGTTAGTGTAGAAGAAAAACTTTGGACAAGGCCGCTCTTATTTCCAGTATTCAGCTTGGAGAACAAGTCAGCAATATTCCGTTCGGTTTTCACCGCATCCCGATTGCTGGAGGTTCCGGCAGCGTAGGATACTGTTTTCACCCAGGCGTCCGCCTTTTCAAGCTGTGCCATACCCTTTTCATACAGCCGGTCGATGCCTTTGGAGAACATCTGCCCAATCGTTCCCTTATCGCTGCCATAGTAGTTACCCAGGGATTTTGCAATTCCCATTTCTGCAAACGCCTCAATGTTATGGCCGGTCAGGGAGCCGGAGGTCATCCCGCTAAAGGACTGCGACAACTCCCGCCCTGTTTTCTGCATCTCAAGAAGCTGGGAAATAGAAACCTCTCCGCCGCCCACAGTCAGGGTGGTCTTTACCTTGCTCAAATCCGGCGATCCGCCGTCCTTTATCTGCTGGGCCAGCTCCCGAACCACCGCCGTCATCTGATCCTGCATACGGTTCACGTCCGCCTGGGTGTAATTCCCATCAGTGAAGAAGTCCAGCGTGTCCCGGACAAAATTCACATCGTTAATATTACGGTGGCGGAATACCTCGTTTTCGCCAAGGGCGGTGTACTCCTGAGCGGCGCTGAACAGGAAATCCGTCTCGCGGTAGAAGAAACCGTGGGTAGCTCCGCCGGATGCGGCTGACTTGTTCGCGTCCTCAGCAGTAAAAACACCGGGCTGGATCGTCTCGATAATAAACCCCATACCCTTATTCTCCACAATGGTTTTGCCATCATAGGAATCCACTCGCTTGCTGCCAAGCTGGGGCGTCAGGTCGATGGCTTCATCCCGGTGTTCCCGCCAATATTCATTGGCCCGTTTTTCCTCCGCTTTCCAGCGTTCCGCCATAGCGTCGCCGCTGACCTTTACGCCGGGTTCGCCTTTGGTGGCGGGGGTGCTGCTGCTGATATGTTTGACAAAAGGACCCTTGAACGCATCCGGATGAAGCTGGCCCGAAGGCAAAATAGCTGGCATAGACATAATTAAATCCTCCTAATTATAAGCAACTTACTTTCTGATGAATTGATTGAAAACTATCATTTTATACTCGCCATTTCATCAAGCGCGAATGTCTACCGATGTCTCAATAGACGGAGCCGGTTGAGAAGATTGCATTTCTGCGCGGGCCTCTCGATACGCCTGTAAGTACACCGAGGCCGACTCGCCAAAAAATTCATGCTCTGCCTTGGTCTGTATATCCGTCCATCCTCCGCCGAGGCTGTTATAGCTTGCGATATTTTCACCGTTAGGAGCGAAAATTTCAGCAGCCTGCTGGACTGAACTGATTTTTAGATTTGCGGAGCAGCCTCCCGACAGTTTTTCCAGCATCTTTTCCAATGCCTGCAACATTTTTATCCGCCAACTAACGTGACATTCGGAATTGTCCATACGGTAAATTTCGCCCAGTAAACTTCAGCTGATACCATAAGTGTATCTGCATCGGTTACAAAAAAATATGTTCCGCCCATTTGCTCCCTAAATGTCGCATTCCAAGTATCTTCTACATAATTGAATAAGGCCGGACATTCGCCACGGTGTGATATATATATGTCAGCGTTATCATTAACAGCAACTTGAACATACGGCCTATCCTCGTTGATCTGCATAGCTGCGGCCAAGTATGGGATAGGGTTTCCGCGTTGAAAAATAACAGGAGAATATATAAGTATCAGGGAAGCAAGAAGTGCAGCACAAGCAGCAGCACAGCCGATTGCCAATTTGATTTTCACAGCCCTTGTCTTTTGAAAGAGATTTGCAAAGCTTGTTAACCGTCCTGGTCCGTTGCGTTGTCCAGCACGGTCCCCGTCCCCTCCGGGGTGAACGGCTTGGGGTCCGGGGGCTGCTCCACGGGCAGGGGTTCCACAGGCTCCAGCCCCACCCAGGGGACATACTCGCCGCCCTCGTCTCCGCCGCCAGCGTAGGCGGGGACGGTAAGCACCCCCACCATCAGGACGGCGCAGAGCATCGCCGCCAGCATACGGGATTTTTTCATTATGTCTCCTCCTTTCCCTCGCCGGGCTTCTGGACACCGTGTCCAGAGGGCCCGCCCCGGAGCTGCCGGAGGAGGGCGGGCAGCTCGTCCAGGGACACACTCATGCCCCGCACGATGTCCACGATCTCCTCGTTCTCGGCCTCCCGGTGCTTCTGCTCCAGCTCTTTCAGCCGGGCCTGCTGCTCGCTGATCTTGGCCTTGACTTTCTCCATCTCGGCCCAAATTTTCGCGCTCTTGCTGACTGCCATTCAAAACCTCCTTGTTTATGGTAAACGCCCCCAGGCGTAAAAATGGGACTGCCAGTAGCTTGTATTCAGACTTGTAAATTGCACCGGGTCCCCGCAGTGGAGCATCATCCCGTCCCCCACATAGAGCCCACAGTGGGTCACGCCGTCCGGGTTCGGCGCGTCGTAGGTGTAGCGGAAGAATACCAAATCGCCGGGCCGTGGGGTGTTGCCAATTCACTGACCGGATTTACAACTCTCTCCTTCTGCGGGCTGTATTTGAGTATTATTTTTATCATTCTTTCCTGCTCGGTTCTGGCTTTTGAACAGCTTTCTTCTATAGACAAAAACCGGAAAAATTATGCGGTGATTGATCGGCTGGGCGTATCAAGTCAGAAACAGGTTGCCTTGATACGCAAGGAACTTTCCACTGTGTTTTTTATCCCCTTGCTATTCCCCATCATACTTACCGTTTTCCTGATTGCAGGAACACAGCTCCTTTTCGGGAAATCGTTTTTGCAGGAAGGACTTGTGTTGTTCTATGGCATGGTGACAATTCTGTTATTCTGTGCTATTTACCTAACCTATTTTGGAGCAACAATGTTCCTGTTCAAAAAGGTAATTCTTCGGCCCAAAATAAGATAGAGATTGTTGAAAGGAACGGTATTGTATGAGCTGGGATATTGATGTTAGCGAAAAATTGTATCAACGCCTTGCAAATGAGATTTTCTTTCGCATTTTACACGGCAAATATAGAACAGGAGATAAAATGCCTTCTTACACCGAGCTGGCAAAAGAAGCTGGAAGTAGCCCGGAAACTGTTAGGAAAGCATTTCGAGAACTACAACATTATGGCGTGATTGAAAAAATGCGGCGAGGTTATTTTGTAACTGCGGATGAAGCGGTTGTAATGGCTTATCGTCAACAATATCTTACAACCATTGAGAAAAAATATCTTGTTGCAAAAGCAAAAGTAGAAATCTGAAACAGTAATATTAAAGCTATCCTGCCCCGCCCGACGGGGAAAGAAAAAACCGTTGCGGGGCAGATGGCTTTGTGCGCTCATTTCACCAATATGCCCTGACGGCGGTTTTGAACATATTTCAAAGCCGCCGCTTTTTTGCAAAGGAGTGATGATTGTGTACTGAAACGGCGGCTTTAGGAGGGAGCCGCTGTGTTAATTATTTCAAATGTTCATGAGTTTCATCAATTAAAAAAAGCATAGAGCCTCCTCCGGGTTATTCCGGTTATGTATGCGAAATTTGTTGGAACTTCAACCATTATGTCATTTCATGCGTCCGCGTGGTCTTGTGCCACTCGGGCGTTTTTGCGTTCTCTTGGCATAACTTCGGGCCATGTTGGCCCGAGGTCGTACCCCGGTGTCGCTCTCCGCCACCTTCGTTTCGGCTACCCGTCAACCCGAACACCCGAAACGGAGGTATTTATGAAAGTTATCAATCTGCGGGATATTTACCCTCATTATACACAGGATTGTTTTGTTGAAGTAACTGACGAAGTGGCCGATCTGTTTTCCGAGTTCGACCACAAAGAGGCGGCTTACCGTCTGCGTACATACCGGCACAAGGCGTACTACTCCCTTGACCGGAATGACGGCATTGAGCATGAGGCTCTTTTCGTTGCACTTTCTCCGCATGAGTTGTATGAGCGTAAGGTGACTATGCAGGAACTCCATGCCGCCATTTCCCGGCTGCCGGATAAGCAGGCAAAACGTATTTACGCCCATTTCATTCTTGGCATGGCCAAAAAGGATATTGCCCGGGCAGAAGGCGTTCATGAGAAAGTCGTGCGGGTCGCCATTGAGCGCGGTCTGCGTAGTCTGGAAAAAATTTTGAAAAAAGTTCTGTAAGGCGTACCGATTTAGGCCAAAAAATGAAATGGTATATGAGAGGCAGTCAAAGCCTCGGGCCATATTGGCCCGAAGTTCGGACAAGCCTTACGCAGCTTGAAAACTGAATAAAAAGATACCCGGATACGAAGGGTGCTTGTGTCCAGCGACAGGCCCGCCATGATCTCTATTGTCAGAGGATAGAGGGAGCGATAAGGTCCATGCCGCAGGCGGGCCTTGGCGGGTCCGCCGGATAAAACACAAAACCCCGGATACTTGCGATTAGTCACAATCCGAGCGTGCAGCGGTGTTGCGAACCGTGAGCCGTCGCAGGTAATGAGATCGCCTTGCCATCAGAATGGGGAGAGCTGAAATGCTATGGGGCGGAACGCCAGCCGCCCGTCCGGTCTATCTGAAAAGAACTTTTGACCTGTGGGGCCTCGCCGCTATTCTGTCTGATGATAGAGCGACCTTTCCGGCGGGGCCCCATACTTTTATGAACAGGAGAACCTTATGAAGAAAACTTATTCGTCTATTCCAGGTCTGGAACCGGACGCATGGAGCAACGATGCCTGCCGTGGCTATGTGATTATGGCAATGCAGGACTGTGGCTTCTCCCATGAGGATATTCGCCGTGTAGTACAGCAGCTTCACGAAGTCTTTGACTTCCATACCATCAACGAGGCCGAGCAGAAATACTATCATGGCGACTATTGACCTCGGGCCATGTTTCCCCATTCGGACAAGAGGGAGACTGGTCGGCATTAACCTATACTGGAAAAGGGAGGTTTTCAATGGTTCAAGCTGTTACATACCAAAGCGACAAGCAATCTGTTTATTTTCAAGGCAAGCTCATTGTGCTGGAAAACCTGACGCCGGTACTCTCCCCGGAGGAAAAGAAGAAGCGGAAAAGAGAAATCGAAAATAACCTGTACGATATATTCAGCAAGTACGGGGACAGGTTTCGCTAATCAATCGCAACATTGTTGTCCGGGGCTGCTAATGGTATAATATAGTTGTAAGGTTGGTAGCTCCATTCCATACGGAAAGGAGCCCAATATGGACATTATTAGAGAAGATTGTATTTACGCAAGGCAGTCAGTAGACCGCAAGGACAGTATCAGCATTGAAAGCCAGATTGACTTTTGCTGTCAACGCCAATATGAAATTGTAAGAAAACGCCGAAGAAATTTTGTAGTTTTTCGGCGGGGGTGGGTAACAAAATCAGCAGCTGCCTTGCTCAAAAAGAGTGTTCACGATTTGCTGTTTCTGACGCATAAATTCTTTGCGTTCTTTCAGGCGGTAAGACTCACCCTTGATGTTGATAACGGTGCAGTGATGCAGTACACGATCCAGGATGGCGGAGGCGATGGTGACGTCGGCAAAGACCTCGTTCCACTGGGAGAAAGTCTTGTTGGAGGTAAAAACGGTAGACGTTTTTTCATACCGTCTGGCAATGAGCTGGAAAAAGAGATTTGCGCCCTGGATATCCATAGGGAGATAGCCGATTTCGTCAATGATGAGCATCCTGTACTTGGCCAGAACTTTGAGCTTGTCCGGCAGGCGGTTCTCAAAGTGGGCCTTTTTGAGCTGCTCAATAAGCTGGTGGCAGTTGATGTAGTAGGTGGAGAAACGGTGCTGTGCTGCCACCAGGCCCAGGGCGGAGGCCAAATGGGTCTTGCCCACGCCTGGCGGGCCGAGGAAAACCACATTCTCCCCGTTCTCCAGGAAGCGCATGGTGGCCAACTCATCGATTTGGCGTTTATCGATGGAGGGCTGGAAAGAGAAATCGAAGTCGTCCAGGGTCTTCTTAATGGGGAAGCCAGACATCTGGATCTGCTTCTCATAGGCCCGTTTCCGCTTGGATTTGGCTTCTTCTGAGAAAATGTGATCCAAAACCTCCACAATGTTGAGCTTGTCCGCCACCGCCCGTTCCAGGTAGTTGTCCAGAATCTCCAGGGTGTTTTTCATTTTAAGGGCTTCCAGGTTTTCCCTCAGCCTGTCCATAGTAAATTCAGTCATACAGCACCTCGTCATATCTGGATAAATCAGAGGGTTTCAAGGGGAAATCTATCACTTTGCCCTGTTCCAGCAGAATATTTTCTGCATCCATTGTCTGCTTCAACGTAAGCCTTCGGTAATGCTGAGGATTGACAACCATGTCCTTCCTTTGATACGATATTCGGTGCAGAGCGATCTGCTTGCCTTCATAGTAGGCCGCCAGCATACTGTCGAGGGCTACGACTGCCACATCTTTGCCGACATACTCCGCTGGCACGGAGTACTGATTGCCGGCGTAGGAGATGAGGCAGTCTTTTTGTACCCGCCTAAGGTTGATCTTGTCGATGATGTACTCTCTGGAGAGGGGACTCAACCCCTCCTTTTTCAGCCGCTCAAAAGGAACCTCGTTCGTGGTGGCATGAACTTTGCCATTGACCTTATTACACCAAGCCAAGGCTTGTCCATTCAAATCTGCCAGGCTGTTGTACTTGATCCCGACCATGAAGTTGTCCCGCACAAACTGCACCGTCCGCTCCACTTTTCCTTTCGTCTGGCCACGGTAGGGGCGGCACAGGATGGGCTTGAACCCGTAAAATCCCGCAAAGTCCTCAAACTGCCGGTTCAGAGTAGAGTCCTCCTGTTTCAGCAGCCGCTTAATGACCACCTGCTTCATGTTGTCGTACAGGATTTCCTCCGGGTACCCGCCAAAGTACCGGAATGCGTTCTGGTGACACCGAATCAGTGTGTTTGTGCTCATATCCGTTACAAATTCGATGTACCGCATCCGCGAGTACCCCAGTATCATGAGAAAACAGTACAGCTTCTTCCACTTCCCATCCTCGTACACCAGGTGATCCTCGAAGAATCCCCAGTCCATCTGCCCCTGCTTTCCCGGCATCGTCTCAAACCGCACTGTTGCTTTCTCATTCAAGTCCATCTTCCGGCTGCTCACATACGCCTTGACGATGCTGTAGCCTCCGTCGAATCCCATTTCCCGCAGCTTCTCCAGGATCCGCAGCGCCGAATACGGCGCTTCCTCCAGCCACTCGTCCACGATCTGCTTGTACGGATCCATCTTTGTTGGCTTCGGTTCGCTCAATGTGTACTCCGGCTTCTGCGGCGATTCCGCGTACCGCTTTGCCGTCCGCGGGTCCATGTGGTACTTCCGTCCCAGCTCCACATAGCTAAGTCCTTTCTGTCTGTCGCTTCGGATATCCATCCACTGTGCTCCTTTCATTTTCTGACTCCCTTTCCGGGCTCTTTTTCGCCCTATTGGGAGTCTATCTTTTTTTCGCCTCCTCCGCCACAAAACTACATTTTTTCCTCGGCGTTTTTTTACATTTTATCACTGGCGCTGACACTCCGGGGTGAGTCCGGCAGCACAGGCGAACAGGTTAGGGAGATCATCCACCGGGAGGCCGGAGCCTACGTCCGCCGCCTGCTGTCCGCCATCACGGAGAGCGGGCTGGATACCCGTGCCATGCCCGCCGTCTTCCTGGGCGGCGGGGCCGCGCTCCTGAAACGCCATGTGTCGGCCACAGACGGCCTTTGCCGGCCTTTGATCCTGGATGACGTATGTCTGAACGCCAAGGGCTATGAACGCCTTGTTGGGCAGTTGTTGCGGACCGCTCACGCCGCAGGCGGGGGGTGATTTGGGTGGAGCTGCACTATGAAGCAAGGGCTGGCCTGTTGGCTGATCCCTGCCTATACTCCACAATTCGCGTTGGAAAAGTGGACCCGGAAACGGATGAAACTGTGGAGGCGCTGTATGACGAAGCGGGCCAATACTGCGAGGTCATTGCCCAGCGTCTGGATACCTTCTATACAGATGAGTACCCGGCAAATGACCTGATGCGGTACCTTCACTGGCTGGACGATCCGAAGATGGAGACGGCGATCAGGGACAAGGTGCATTCCGCCCATATCACAGTAGAAGCCAGCGGGGCCACCCTCTATGCCAAGCTGGAGCTGGATATGACAGCGGATCTCACCATAGCAGAATTTGAGGCGTTCACCAAGCAGGTGAAATGTCAATACCAAGATGGATGGGGTGCGGAATTTGAGCTGATCACCATTCCAACATCGGATGAACCTGTCTATTTGAGGCTGTGGCACGATGAGATCACTTTTTTTACCGGCGCAGTAAAAGAACGTTTCCTGGAGCATCGCCGCCAGGAACGGACCAGATTTCAGGCCGAGATCAGAAGCAGGACGTCTCCGGCAGCAAAGCCCACCACGAAAACAAAAAGATGGACAGAGCGATGAGAAAGCAAACAGAGCAGAAGCGGGCGCGGCTGAACCTCTCCCTGAACCTGTCCGCACCGAGCCAGCGGGAGGCGTGGAGACAGCTGTGCGCCATTCCCTCCGGGCAGCGGACGGACGCTGTGTGCCGCGCCATCTGCCGGATGTATGAGCAGGACGCTCTGCTGGAGGCTGTCCGCCAAATCGTCCGTGAGGAATTGTGCGGTGTGGAATTTATCTCAGGAAAAGAAACGACAGAGCAGCCGCAGGCCGGGGACGTGGATGACAACGTCCTCGGCTTTCTGCTTGGGCTGCAGCAGGAAGGAGATGATACTGCCTGATCCGCTATTTTGATATGTTCGCGGGGATCGGCGGCTTCCGGGCCGGACTGGACCGGGCCGGGGGCTTCCAATGCGTTGGCCACTGCGAGATCGACAAGTACGCCGACGCCAGCTACCGTGCCATCCACGATATTGGGAAGGAGGAAGTATACTATCCAGACGCAACCAAAATCGACCCCGGCGGAATGCCGGATTTCGACCTGCTTTGCGCCGGTTTTCCGTGTCAATCGTGGTCAGCATCAGGGCATAAATTGGGCTTTGCTGACCCCAGAGGCGCTCTCTTCTTTGAGATTGCCCGACTGGCTGAAGCAAGGAAGCCTGCGTATTTGCTGCTTGAAAATGTTCCCCGAATTTTACTCCACGACCAGGGACGGGCGTTTGCGACAATCCTCTCCACGCTTCATGAGCTGGGGTATGGTCTCGAATGGAATGTGTGTGACAGCGCAGACCACCAAGTGCCTCAATCGCGGCGAAGGGTCTATATTGTCGGATATCTTGATCCCCGATGCGCCGGCCAAGTATTTCCTATCGCCGGAGCAAACGGAAAGGCTCTTGTTCAAATCCTTGGAGGGCCGCAGGGATCGAGAGTCTACGATATCGAAGGAGTAGCCTGCACCCAGACGGCGGGGGCCGGGGGCATGGGCGGCAAAACCGGACTGTACCTGATTCCGCCTGACGCCGCCTTTGTGGATCTGTCCGTAGGGGAACCCAGGCGCACCGACACTGCCCGGTGCCTCACTGCCCGGTATGGGCAGACCACCCTCTCCAACCACAGAGCTGAACGATCTGGGGTACTGATGATTCGTGATCCCTCCAAGAAGGGATACACGGAAGCCGCTCCCGGCGACAGCGTGGACCTGGGCTTTCCAAACAGCAAGACCAGAGGTGGCCGGGTAAGCAAGCTGGCCCATGACGCCGCCAGTGTGCAGGGCATTGTGGACCAGGGCGGGCGCATCCGCCGCCTGATGCCCAGGGAGTGCCTCCGCCTCCAGGGCTTTGCGGAGGACCAGATCGACCGGCTGCTGGCCATCACCTCGGACGCCCAGGCGTACAAACAGGCCGGAAACTCTGTCACCGTCAATGTGATCGAAGCCATTGGCCGCCGAATCCGGGTGGTGGATGAGCAGCTCCGAAAGGAGGCAGCGGCATGAGCGAGATCGGCATCAAGGATCAATGCTTCGGTGTAGAGGTGGAGATGACGGGTATCACCCGCAGACAGGCCGCCGAAGCACTGGCCGCCTATTTTGGAACATCGCCCCAATATCTGGGGACCTATTACGACACCTGGGGCGTGACCGACCCGGAGGGCAAGGTGTGGAAGCTGATGAGCGACAGCAGCATCAAGCCAGAGAAGAAAACTGCGGGTGGGTACATATCCGCTTCCGGCATGGACAGTGGAGAGTATCGGGTAGAGATGGTTACGCCCAAGCTGACCTACGCCGAACTGCTCAAGTTCCAGGAATGTGTGCGCAGAGTACGAAAAGCCGGGGCCAAGGTCAACGGCTCCTGCGGCATCCACGTCCATGTGGACGCCGCCAACCACAACCGCCAGAGCCTGAAGAACCTGATCGGCATCATGTATTCCAAGGAAGATATTTTATTTAAGGCTTTGCAGGTGAGCGAGTCCAGAGCGGAGCGCTGGTGTAAAAAGGTGCGGGAACCCATGCTGCGGCAGGCCCGGACACTGTCCTCGGACGAGACCACCGACCTCACCCAACTGGAGCGGGTATGGTACGAAGGGGTCGTGGAAAACACCGAGCATTATAACTGGACACGCTACCATGCCTTGAATCTGCATTCTGTCTTTTACCGCGGCACCGTGGAATGGCGGTGTTTCAACGCTACCCTCCACGCCGGAAAAATAGCCGCCTATGTGAACCTGTGCCTTGCCATCTCCGCCCAGGCCATCGCCCAGCGCAGCACCGTCATGCGCAAGACTAAAAGCGAGAACGAGCTGTTCACCTTCCGGGTCTGGCTGGTCCGCCTGGGCCTCAACGGAGAGGAGTTCAAGCATACCCGTGACCATTTACTCGCCCACCTGGAGGGGGATAGGGCGTGGCGCCACGATAAGAACAGCTACCCGGCCAATCAAAAGAAGAAAAAACGCCGTGAAAGTGAGAGATGACAATGAAAATTTGCATTGACGAACGCGCCTACCAGGGCAGCGCTGCGGAGATCATGGAGCAGCTCCGACAGCAGACCTTCGACCCCACCGAGTACCCGGATACGGAGAGCTACATCCACCAGCTTCGGAGCAACTTCATCCGGGCCACCGACCTGGACTGTCCCCTGCCGGAGTCCGGTGTGGAGCGGCAGGCGCAGGCCATGTTCGCCCATCTGGCCAAGGCCGGGGCGCTGACGATCTTGGAGGAATGACGATGGAACAAACTTTGTATTTCGCCTATGGGAGCAACATCAACCTGGGGCAGATGGAGTACCGCTGCCCGGACGCCTCGGTGGTGGGGCCGGTTGTGCTGGAGGGCTGGGAACTGCTGTTCCGCAGGGGCGGCTTCGCCACCATCTCCCCCAAGGAGGGCGAGACCGTCCAAGGTCTGCTGTGGAACCTCACGCCGGAGTGTGAGCGGTCCTTAGACAGATATGAGGGCTACCCGCGCTTCTACGACAAGAAAATGGTGACCGTCCGGGACAGCGAGGGCCGCTCCCTGTCTGTCATGGCCTATATCATGGATGAGCGGTTCCGGGAACCGATGTTGCCCACCGACTCCTACTACAACGGCATCCTGGAGGGCTACCGGCAGAACGGCCTGCCTGTGGACGCTCTGAAAAAGGCGTGGGACCACGCTGTCCAGGAGGTGCATCAGGAGACGGAGCGGATCAACACCAGCATTTTTGACCGCGCCAAACCGCCGAAGCGGCGGGGTGGCCATGAGCGCTGAGACCACGATGGGAGGAGAAACGCTATGTCCAGTAAAAAAATCTCTTTGACTGGCGAGGTGCATATCAGCACCGGCAGCATCTACACCACCGTGGACGCGCTGGAGGCCATGAAGTGCATTGGTCTCGCCTATGGTCTCTACAGCCACGCCGAGGAATTGCGGGACCAGCGCGTCATGCTGGACGAGAGCGGGGACCGCCCCGCCCTCGTTGTCCAGGAGGACGTCAGCTACCATGGCAGTCCTCTGTGGGAGACGGTCCGTACCCTGACCGATGACCCCCGGCAGATCCAGCGGTGTCTGGCTTTTCGGAACACACTGAAGATGCTGCGGGAGATGGATCGGGAACAGGAGCGCCCACCTGTTCCCCAAACGCCGGCGCAGCCGCATGATCCAAAGAAAGCGAGGAAAGACCGTTATGCGCGATAAGATCAAGATCCTGGTGGTGGAGCCGATGCAGCCCTGCCGCGCCCAGGAGATTCCCGACACGCTGGAGGCTATGCAGGCCCTCGTGGGCGGCGACATCGAGGCCGTCACGTCCCTTCGGAATGCGTCCGCCATTGTCTGCAACGATATGGGGAAGTTCCAGGGCCTGCCCTGCAACCGTCCCCTGCTGGATGAAAGCGGGCTGGTACCGCTGGATATCCTCCACGGCACGTTTTTTATTACCGGGATGAACGGGGAACATTTTGTCTCTTTGACAGAGGAGCAGATCCAGCGGTACAAGGCTCTCTATGACAACGTCATGGTTGTAACAGCAGAGCGCCCTGCCGCCCAGGCAGAGATCGCGCCGGAGGCCACCATGCTGGACTTCGCTGTAGCCTGCCAATTGACGTTCCGATTTGTTCGTGACGGACAGGAAGCCGCTGAATCAAAAGACGCGTTTATCAGCCACATCACAGAAGTGTTTAACGAGGACACACCTCTGGCGGAACGGACGGTCGGGGGTTTGGACTTTGATTTCCGGGATGGTTGTGCTGAAGTACATTATACGTTTGCCAGCCAGGAAAAAGACAAGGCAAGCGCCGAGGTGTTCTCGGAACAGTGTGTGCGGGATGTGCAGGACCGGCTGGAGGGATCTGGCTGCAAAGTAGAAATGATCGAGTGTTTTGCGGAGGAACTGGAACCGGACCCCGTAAGAGAGCCGGACAAGGGCCGTGGGAATCAGGAAAAAAAGAAAAAGGGACACGGTCATGACCGATAACACCGTGAGATGGGAGGGGCCATATGCCTGACTACAACCTGTCCAGCATCGCGGCGGTCTCAGCATCTGCAGAGCTGGCCCATATCCGCGCCAATCAGGAGCCGAACCAGGACAGCTACAACGCCGCGTGGCTCCACGGCTACGCCGACGCGCTGGCCCATGCAGCGGAGGCCCTGGAACCCCAGCGGGAACTCATGGAGGCCATCATCGGCTACATGGGAGAACAGTATGACAGCGCCGAGCTGTACGGCATCCTCCATGACACCCTGGAAATGTCCGATCAGGAGATCCGCTCCCTGGGCTTTGATCTGCCGCAGTGCAAGGAACCGCTCCAAGCCCATCAGGGCACAAAATCTGCAAAAAGGAAAGGAATTTACCATGAGAGATAATTACGTTCTGACCGCTGAGTCGGTCACCGAGGGCCACCCGGACAAGCTGTGCGACGCCATTGCCGACAGCGTCCTGGACGCCTGCCTGAAGAATGACCCCGCCGCCCGTGTGGCCTGCGAGGTCATGGCCACCGCGGGAAAGATCATCGTGGCCGGGGAGATCACTGCCAGCGGCCTGCCGGACATCCCTGCCATCGTCTGCCGGACTGTTCGGGAAACCGGCTATGGATCGGACTATGAGGTGGAGGTCATCACCCATGACCAGAGCTGCGATATCGCCGGCGCAGTTTCCCAGGATGTCCAGATGGGCGCCGGCGACCAGGGCATCGTGTACGGTTTCGCCTGTTCGGAGACGGCGGAACTGCTGCCACTGCCCGTAGTGCTGGCCCACCGGCTGACTCTGTTGCTCACCAATGCCCGCAAGACGGGGACCATCCAGGGCTTGGGGCCGGACGGCAAGGCCCAGGTGTCCGTGGAGTACCAGGGCGGCAAGCCCCACCGGATCGCCGTTGTGGTGGTCTCCTGCCAGCATGACGCGGACAAGGATATGGACGAGCTGCGCCGGGAGATCACGCGGCACGTCATCGTCCCCGCCCTGCGGGATCTGTACCCGGACCACAAGACGGAGGCTTTTATCAATCCCTCCGGGCGGTTCGTGCTGGGCGGCTTTGAGGCGGACACCGGCCTGACGGGCCGGAAGCTGATGGCGGACACCTACGGCGGGCTGGCCCCCCATGGCGGCGGGGCACTGTCCGGGAAGGACGGCAGCAAGGTAGACCGCAGCGGGGCCTACATAGCCCGGTACATCGCCAAGAATATCGTGGCCGCTGGGCTGGCGGAGAAATGCACCGTCAGCCTCGCCTACGCCATCGGCAGGGCCGAGCCGGTGGCGGTGGACATCGACGCCCACCAGACCGGGAAATACCCGGAGGCTGTGCTGGAGCAGGCTGTCCAGACTGTGTTTGACCTGACCCCCGCCAGGATGATCTCCGCCCTGGGGCTGGACCGTCCCATCTTCGCGCAGTTCTACAACTACGGGCACTTCACTCACCAGGACGCCCCCTGGGAACAGACGGATCAGGCCACGGCCTTAGCGGAAGCCTGCCAGATGTCGGTGGCCGGGGTATTCACCCGGTGAAAGAAAAGCACATCGCCTCAGTGAGCTTCGGGAAGGATTCCCTGGCCACCATTTTGCTGGCAAAAGCGTATGGTGAGCCGCTGGATGAGGCTGTCTACTGCGAAGTCATGTTCGACAAGGATATCTCCGGCGAGGTGCCGGAGCATCGGGACTTCATCTACGAAACCGCCATCCCAAGGCTGGAGGAGATGGGGGTCAGGATTATCGTCCTGCGTTCTGCCAAGACCTATATAGACTTGTTCACCGGGCGGGTCACCCGCGGCCCGAAAAAGGGCATGGTGCGCTCCTTCCCTCTGTGCGGGAAGTGCGCCATCCAGCGGGACTGCAAGATCCGGCCCATCCAGCGCTATCAAAAAAACCTGCCGCCCGGAACGGTCCAATACATCGGCATCGCCCAGGATGAGCAGGAACGGCTGCTGCGGCTGGAGAGCGGCAGGCAGGTGTCTCTGCTGGCAAAATACAATTTCACAGAACAGGACGCGTGGCAGCTCTGCGAGAAAGCGGGGCTGCTTTCGCCTGTCTACGCCTTCACCGACCGGGGCGGGTGTTGGTTCTGCCCCAATGCCAAGATGCCGGAGCTGCGCCATCTCTACGACCACCACCCGGACCTGTGGGCCAGAATGCTGGCTCTCCAGGCCATCCCCGGAAAAGTAACGGAAAGGTTCAACCGCACCCAGAAGTTCTCCGACATCGACGCCCTGTTCCGGCAGGAGGACGAGGATACCGCGCAGGCGGCATAGCCTGGAATTGTTGGTATCGCTTCGTTTTGGCAGCTCATATTTGTTGGGTATCGTGATAGCTTTCTCCCTCAAAAACGGGTATCGTTGGTGCCAGAGAATCCCTCAAAAAACAAATATCAAGGAGGCGCTATCATGAAGGAAGTCAACAAGCACCCCGCACCGGAAAAGCTGCTCCGGCAGGTTACAGCGGAGACCATCAATGGCCTGGAGCTGGGCGGAGAGATCGACCACCCAAGCATTATTAAACTGGAGACTGCCGTCGGCCTTATCGCAAAGGCGTGGAAACTGCCCCAGGAGACTCTGCAAAGCAGCATCGACCTGATCCAGCATCAGAAGCAGAACATCCTCAGCGGCAGCGGAGGGGGTGTTCTCCCCCCGGACGAGGACTTGGAGAGTTACGATGGCCCCATGATTGTCGAACTGCTATGGGGCCTGTTTGAAACAGCGGTTAAACTGGAGGACGCCCAGGACCGGACCGTGATCCATGAGACAGCGGTCCTGATTGCGGACAGTCTGAGCCTGGACGAGTGGATCGATGAGTGCGGCTCTGGTAACGAAAAAAATTAAACTGTATGGGAGGGGAGTTGTCCGTGCGGACAGCTCCCTTCCCTCATAGAAGGAGGTGACACAGCTGTGAGCAACACAAAATACGAGATCACGGACCTCGCCCATGAGAAGTACCCCTTCCTCCACCGCATCCGTGCCCTGCGGGACATCGGCAGTGAGGTCAAAGCCGGAGACCTGGGCGGCTTTGTGGAGTGCGAGAGCAACCTGTCCTTCGAGACGGGAGATGACGCCTGGATCTTTGACAATGCTATCGCTGCCGGAGAGGGCTGTGTAGACAAAGGCTCCACCCTGCGGGAGAGGGCCATTGTCTGTGGCTGTGCTTATGCGTCCCACGGCACGGAAATGTCCGGCGATTCCAGAGCTGAGGATGACGCTTACATCCGGGGAGCCAGACTGAGCCGGTGCGCGCGAGTCTCCGGGAACGGCATGGTCCTCCAGTCCCCGACCACTAAGGTCTCGCCCATCCTCACCGGAAGCTGCGCTGTCTATGGCAAGGTGATGGGAGATGTGATGCTGGCCGGGAGTGTGGTGGTGATCAGCGATGAGACGATCTCCAACGACTCCCTGGACACCCTGTCCATTGATGAGCGGGGGCGCACGGTCCTCCGCGCCCCCTCACGAGACGAACTGGCTCCCCACCAGCCGCAGGAAAAGAAAAAAGGACCGAAGAATAAGGGACGGGACAGATGAAGATCAGAAATCCGCAGGGATACCAGACCTGCCTCCACAGCAGGAAGCGAAAGCAAGCCCCTTGGCGGGTCACCAGCGGCTGTGATAATCGGGCGTGTCTGTTCACGGGCAGGCACTATGAGCTGCCCAATTTCACCATTTGCATGACCTGCCCATTTTATTGCAAGAACAAAAGCAGTTCCGGCAGAGGGAGGGACGGCTGATGGATCTCCACATGAGGGAATTTGACGGGACCACCTTCGGGATGTCTGTGGAGGCATCCTCCCCAGCGTTCAGGCGGATGAAGAAAAACGCTTTCACAGGAAAAATCAAGCCCCGTGGGAGTTGGAGCGAAAGGGCCGTCCGCTGTGTCCGGGCAGCCGATGTGGCTGCGGTCATGGGAAAGGTCGGGTGGCTGGTCAAAGAATTGCGGTGCATGGAGACCATCCGCTGGGGCAATGACGGAACAGAATATTACATTATTTACGAGAAAGAGGTGAAAAATGAGCAGCTTTTTTGAGCAGGAACTGTGGCGGCTGTTTGGGGATGGCAAAATCTTTGACAATCCAGCCTGTTCGGGCCGGGCCTGTCTCGGGACGCTGGGCCGGGATCTGCGGGTGCGGGCGCAGTTTATCTCCACCCATATCTCTGGCCAGTTTGACGCCCTGAAGCTGACGGTGCTGAACCGCACGGACGGGCCGGTGGACACTCTGACATTGAAACTGAAGGACCTGCTGGGCAAGAAGCCCGTTCCAGGCAACCCCAACTTCCGTGGAGGAGTGACTCCCCACATCTGGGATTGCTATGGAAAGCTGGAGTGGTACGCATACCGCCCCACCAATGCCGACTATGAGACGATCCGGCAGGCCGCCAGTCAATACTTGAATGTGTTCCGGGACCGGCAGCAGGAGCGTCCCCAGGATGGCCCCAAGCTGGTGTACATCTGTGCTCCCCTTCGGGGGAATGTGGAGAAAAACATCGAGTTCGCCCGCCAGAAAGCCCAAGAGGTGTTCCAAGCGGGAGACATTCCTGTCTGTCCCCACCTTATGTTCCCACCCATCGCTGACCCGGAGAATCCCCAGCAAGATCAGGCGGCACGGGACATGGGCCTGCGGCTGGTGGAGTCCTGCCAGGAAGTCCACGTCTACGGGCCGGAGTGGACGGAGGGGATGTGGGCGGAGATCCGCCACGCCATGGATCTGGGTATTGAGGTCAAGACCGACCAGGAGACCATTGGGCGCAGCCCGCCCCTCAGACAGGCTCCCTGGAAAGACAGGGGTGTGCGATGACCAGTGAGCAGAAGGATACTCTAAAAAATCGGCTGGATGAAAACTATGCGGCTTTTATAGACTCTCTCCAAGGGAAAACGGTCTCCGAGCTGATCGCTATGGCCCCGGAGATCACCGCAGTCCAGCAGCTCCATGAGGAGCTGCTGGACGCCTGCGATGACGACGATGCGGCTTTTCTGCTTCGGTTTGACGATCCGCTGGAGGTTGTGCGGGGCTATTGGGAATCCGAGATCACCGGATACGACCACAGCGGAGAGATGGGCCATATGCTCTGGCGGATTCGTGAAGATAACCAGGATGAATTTGAGCAGCAGGACGAAAAGCCGTTCGACAGAGACGAAATTATCCTTGACCCGGTTATGGACTTTTCCGGGAAAGAGGTCGCTGCGTACATCGAAATAGGCTTTGATGTAGGGAGACGCTTTCAGGTGTACCCCAATTTAGACGATAGTTATGGTCTGTATGTCAAGTATGATCCTGTTTCCCAGGCCCTTCGGGCCGAGCTGTGCATCGAGGATGGCTATGACGGCGGCAAGCGGTGGGAAACTGTTTTGCTTCTGCCTTCTGAACAGAAAATGATCATTGGCCTGATGGAAGAAGTCTGCCAGAAGGATATGGGACGATCTCTGCGGGATACCTGGACAGACCACCACCCGGCGATCAACCGGGAAAAACCGCATCTAAAGAAAAATGGGAGGTGTCAGCATGAGCGATAACACTGTAAAGCAAATCACCACAGATGACCTGCGGCACATGGAGGACAAAGAGGGCCTCATCCTCCAGGGCTGCGGCGGCGATCCCCAGGAGTGGGTGGACGGCATCAACGATCTGCTCACCGAGGCAGGCATTTTGCTGAACTGCAGTGTCTTTGAAACGGAGGATGTGTCCTCTTTCCAGCATGATGGTGTGACCTGCCTGCTGTTCCCCTTTGAGGGAGTCGAGCTGGATATGGGCAAGCTGGCCATGTGGCGGCTCCAGACCCACGAGCAATTCGCCGGTACCTGGCTGTCTGACTACGTCCCCAACCGGCTGGGCGGTTTCGCACAGGAGCAGGTTCCACAAAAGCCCAAAATGGAGTTGGTGGGACAGGACGGCAACATCTTCGGCATCATGGGCCAAGCCTCCCGCCTGCTGAAGCGGGCCGGGATGAAGGAGCAGGCTGATGAGATGTTCAACCGTGTGACCGCCTGCGGGAGCTATTATGAGGCCCTCAACATCATCAGCGAGTATGTGGAGACAGAACTGTCTCCCAAACCCGAACCCCAAAAATCTACGAAAAAGAAAGTGAGGAACGCACATGAGCGATAATCCCAGATGGGAGATCATCCAGGGCGACGCCCTGAAGCTGCTGGGGGGCTTCTCCCCCGGAACCTTCGACGCCATCATCACCGATCCGCCCTACGCCTCCGGGGGCCGCACCCAGGCGGAGAAGAACAAGTCCACCGCCAAGAAGTATTCCAGCATGGGGGACCACGCGCCCCCGCCCTTCGAGGGAGACGCCAAGGACCAGCGGTCCTGGACCCGCTGGGCGGCGGAGTGGCTGGCGGATGCCCGGAAGCTGTGCAAGCCCGGAGCGCCGGTATGTATGTTCATCGACTGGCGGCAGCTCCCCGCCGCCTCCGACGCCCTCCAGTGGGCAGGCTGGATCTGGCGGGGCACCGCTGTCTGGGACAAGGGTAACTCCCGACCCCAGAAGGGCCGTTTCCGCCAGCAGGCGGAGTACATCGTCTGGGGTTCCAACGGCGATATGCCCATTAACCGCCCCGTCCCCTGCCTGCCGGGAGTATTCAAGTACGGCAACCCCCAGAACCGCATCCACCTGACGGAGAAGCCCCTCCAGCTCATGCGGGACATCGTGAAGATCACCGAGCCGGGTGGGCACATCCTGGACCCCTTCGCCGGGTCCGGTACTACCGTCCTAGCCGCCGTGCTGGAGGGTTACACCGCCACCGGCATCGAGGTTACGGACGAATACGCCCGCCTCGCCAGGGAGCGGATCGCCCAGGAGCTGGCGCAGGCGGCGTGACCGATAACTGTCTGCCGATTTATGTGGATATTGCCGCGAAGGTGCGGTATGATGTGGGATACCAAGATAAAAAGGAGGCATTAAAATGACAGTAAACTTTACTTTTGACAAAGCCGCCGCAGGGCGGCAGGGCCATACTTTGGAAGATGTACATCGGACAGTAAAAAGCCTGTTCGCCGTCCACAATCTCCCCTGCGTCTCTGACGGAGATACCCTGTCTTTCAAAGATAAAGGTCACGGCGATGACTTCGCCTGTATGTGGGATATCATCCTGTCCCTGCTGCGTTCCGAATGGTTCATGGCCTGTGCCGCCTCCTGTGTCTGGCAGGACGAGGACGGCGAGGAGGATGTACTCGCTCAGGCCGGGAAGGTGCGGGGTGCTGTGTAGCATGGGGAGCAGGAAACAGATCACCTTCGATCTGAGCCAGGATGCGCTGAGACAGCGCTATCCCCGCAAGGAGACGGCCCAGGACCCGCAGTTTTTCAAGCGGGCCTACAAGGATATCCAGCGGTTCATGGAGAGCAACGGCTTTGAGCGGCGGCAGTATTCTGTGTATGTCTCTACTGAGGAACTGACCGCGTTGGATGTGGCTGTCCTGACCCAGCGGATGGCGGAGGAACTGCCTTGGCTGCGGCACTGCGTCAGGGAGATCACGGCAACGAATATCGGGGCGCGGCACAGCCTTCTGGGCCTGCTGCGCGACCACGCGCCGCCCGCCGAACTCCTGCCGCCTGTTCCGAAGGAGCGTCCGAAAAAAAGGAAAACACAGGAGCAATAGCCGGGGAACCGCGTGTTCCCCGGCTATCGCCGTGTACGGAGGAGGCGAACAATCATCAAATATTATCCTATCAATGAAGAACTGGCACATCGGGCCAACGAGATGAACAGCTTTTTCAGCTATGTGCCAGGCCGCGCTATCCAATCCTACCGTGCCGAGGTGGACGAGGCCGCAGCCCTGGCGGAGCGGCAGAAACAGCGGGTGGACCCTATGTATCACGAGAAGATCGACAGCTTGCTGGACACTTACGCCCGGAAGCTGGCAGAGAACATCAACCGCCGCAACGAAATCGCCGCTCGTGTACCGTCCATCTTAATCGCGGGGGGCAGTAATTTCCCTGTGCGCAAAAAGGAAAAACAGAATCAGGCGGACGCCGCTGCCATGAAGGAGTGGCAGCAGATCCGGGGCCTGCTGGACAAAATCCGCGGCACAGGCAGGGGCGGCATCAGCGCCGACGACC
Source organism: Firmicutes bacterium ASF500 (assembly GCA_000492175.2). NCBI lineage: Bacteria > Bacillati > Bacillota > Firmicutes bacterium ASF500. The sequence continues at coordinate 3,305,465 of CP097573.1, forward strand.
CGGAGGCTGTGCAAAAGCTGAAGTTGAAGCTGGCAGGGCTGGAGCAGGAACAGGAGCGGATGAAAGCAGTCAACGCCTACTATCGGAAACACAAGACCCTGGATGGCTGCCCTCAACTTACCCCGGATGAAGTGGAGCGGCGAAAAGCGGCTATGGCCCGCGACTGGCATCCAGAACCGAAACCCTATCCGAGTTTTCATCTTACCAATAACAGCGCTGTGATCCGCCAGACGAAGAAGCGGATCGAGGAACTGTCTCAGAAAGCAGAAACAGAATATGAGGGCTGGGCATTTGATGGCGGCGAAGTGAAGATGGACCGGCAGGCCAACCGGCTCCAGGTGTTCTTCGATGAGAAACCGGATCGGGATACCTGCTCGGCCATGCGGCACGGCGGTTTCCGATGGGCGCCCAGCGTGGGGGCGTGGCAGAGGCAGCTCACCAACAACGCCATCTACGCCGCCAAGCACATGGACTGTCTCCGGCCTCTGTCTATGGAACAGCTGGAGCCTGTGCAGGAACCGGCCCAGGAGTCCGGCAGCGGGTGGGGCTTCTACATTATCGCGGACCTGAAAACCTGGGCGGACAACGCAGAAAACCGCAGTCCGCTGGAACATTTCCCTTCTTTTGAAGCGGCAAAAGCCCGGTTTGACGAACTGCGGGGCGAACCTTACAATAGCGAACCTGCAGCACCCGGCCCGGATGGACAGCCTCCCGCCCGCCTGACCTTGGGACTGGAGAGCGCGGACGGCATGAGTGCCGCCGACATCCTCCATGTGCGTCAGGGAGAGAACTATCTCGTCACCGACTTCACCCGGTCGGAACGTCTCCGGGACGATCCTGCGGTCATGGATATTCTGGCCCAGGTCTCCCGTGAGATCGGCTTTGACCGGGTGCGCGTGTGGGAACGAGTGGATGGAGACCGTCAACTGCTGTCTGCCATTCCCTTTGCGGAGTGGGAAAATCCACACTTCGCTTCCAGCACACCGGGCAGGATCGCCGCTCAATACTGTGCGTTGCTGCATGAGTGCTACCCGCTCCCCACGGATGCCGAGACCCATGGCGGACAGATCGCGGAGATCGTCAAGTACATCCAAAAAGAAGGGAAGCGCGGCGCAAATCAGATGGCGCTGGCTGTTGCCGGATTTGGCGCCACCTTTTCAGATAACGCCGCCGTCCAGAAGCTGGCCTCCTCGCTCATGGCGGAGTTGGCCCAATACAACGAGCCGGGGCTGGACGAAGTACAGCGGCAGAAGCCCAAGCACAAGAAGTCCCCGGAGCGGTAGGACAACAGGCAGGGTGTTATGTATTGACACCCTGCCTGTCCTCAAATTGGGGTTTTTATTTGACATGGGTGTCAACATAGACACCCACCCGGAGGTGAGAACTTGGCGGAATCTACGATCTATTCCCATTTTTTTCAAATCCTGCCGTGTGGAGGATCTGAAGGACAGCAGGGTTGACGGGCCAATCCGTGTGCAGGTGGCCAAGATTATCCAACTGACCCAGGAACAGTACCGGCATTTTTGTTCCCATCTGCTGGAGGATATGCCCTTCATTAAAGACAATAATCGTCTCAAAGGCAACAAGGGCAAGGATGTGCCCCTCTGTCTGCTGGTGACCACCCGGAATATCCGGGGCGGTATCCTGGTGGATTGTCAGGGTTACGACTATGCCCGCTATGCGGCAGAGGTACTGGACAAATCGGCCTTGGACCTGCGGGATGTGCCGGTAGATCACTACGATCTGAAGCTCCGGCAGCCCCGCAGCCAGCGGGAGCGGTGATGGTTTCCCCTTTGAGGATGCGGGCTCCGCCCGCCCACTCCAATCACCCTACCGCTTAGGACGAAGCCCCGCCAGCGGCGGGGCCGAGGCCCTCACCGCCCCCCGGGCGGTGAGGGCGCAAGCATAGCGCAAATGTACATTTTGCGCGCTTGCAGGGGGAACTCCCCCTGTCCCCTATGCCGCCTGTGGGCGGAAGATCGGCGGCGGAGCCGCAGAAGGGAGCGTGAAACGCAGAGTGGCATTTTACGCCAGCGTGAGCTTCGGGAAAGACTCGTTAGCCATGTTACTGCTGTTACTGGAAAAGAAAATGCCATTGGACGAAGTGATCTTTTACAATTCGGAAATGGAATTTGACTGCATTTATCATATCCGGGACCGGATCAAGCCGGTCCTGGAGCAGCGGGGCATCCGGTTCACCGAGGTGAAGCCGGGTGTCCCGTTTTTATACAATATGCTGGACAGACCGGTCAACTCCAAGAAGAACGGCTTCCACCTGGGCTACGGCTGGTGCGGCGGCCCCTGCCGCTGGGGAACCAAGCTGAAAACCACGGCCCTGGACGGCCTTGCGCTGGACGCGGACATCCACTACGTTGGCATCGCCGCGGACGAGCCGGAGCGGCTGGCAAGGCTGGAGGCCCCCAAGTGTTCGCCCCTGGCCGAAGCGGGGATGACGGAGGCGGACTGTCTGGCGTACTGCTATGCGCGGGGATTTTTCTGGGAGGAGAACGGGGTCAGGCTGTATGACATCCTGGACAGGGTGTCCTGCTGGTGCTGTAAAAATAAGAACCGGAAGGAACTGAAAAATATTTATCAGTTTTTGCCTCAATATTGGGAGAAGCTGAAGGGGCTGCAGGCCCAGATCCCCATGCCTATGAAGCCCTACAGCCGGAGGGGCATCCCTTATGGCAATGTGTTTGATTTGGAAAAAGTGTTTGAACAGGAGATTCAGGCGGAGAACAGCGGCAGCTCTCCCAAGGGAAAAAGGAGGCGGCATGAGCAGAGCAGATAAGCACGGCAGGCATCATGTCCACATCGAACTGACGCCGGCGCAGTACCAGCGGCTGGTGGCCCAGGCCAAGCAGTGCGGCCTCTCCCGGAGGGCCTACCTCGTCCGGTTTATTGAGGAAGTTCCACTCCCGGTAAAGCCTATCCAAGAGATCAAGGACCTTCGTTGGGAAGTCCACAAAATCGGTGTAAACATCAACCAGATCGCCCGCAGCGTCAACGCCGGGATCGCCAGAGCCGAGGACGCCAAGCGGGGCCTGTTCCTGCTGGATCAGGTCTACGAGCTGATGTATCAGATTGCTAAAAAATAGGCAGTAAAATGTCATTAGAGACTTGCCACTGTCGGCAGGATAGGATATACTGTGTTTTATAATTGTTGTAAGCTGGTGCGCTACGGAAGGGGTACATTATGGCGACTCAACCGATCTATCAGTTTTATTCCTGCCTGAAAGATTACCGGCCTGAGATTTGGCGCCGGTTCCAAGTTGCGGGCAATGTCACACTGGCCAGACTGGGGTATATCGTAATGACAATGTATGAGATGCAGGCAAGCCATTTGTTCTGTGTGGATTACTTTGTCAAGGATGATGTGCTGGGCTATTTGCGGGAGAAAGGCGTTTCCACAGAGGATATGGATTGGGATCGCCCGGAAGTTGTGCATTATGAGATTCTAACAGAGGAATCCCTGCCGGATACTGAGACTGAGCAGACGAGGGACGCGACCGCGATCACCTTGCGGAGACTCTCCAACACACCGGGACTTCGGCTGTGTATGCAGTATGACTACGGTGATGGCTGGGAGGTCGAACTGCGGCTGGAAACAGTTTTTCAGGATGATGCCCTGCCTGGGAAATTGCTGCCCCGTGTTTTAGAGGGCGAAGGGTTCGGTATTATCGAAGATTGCGGTGGTGTTAGCGGTCTGGAGCGATTAGCAAAAGCGTTTCAAAAGAAAAAAGGCCGGGAATATCAGGAATTGTCAGAATGGCTGGGCATCGATGAATTAGACCTGACGGCTTTTGACATAAACGATATAAATTATCGTTTGAAGAAAGTTCCTCGAATATATCAGAATGCTTATGAGTTGGGACTCCGGCCAACAAAACAATCGCTGGATTTATTAGCACGGAAATATATGAAATAGTATCTGCCTTGGGGTGAACTCGAAAGGGTTCACCCCTATTATTTTCGAGGTGATCTATGGCTATTACGAAGATCCTGGCCCGGAAGGGCCGACTGGACGTGGGCATCAACTACGTCCTCAACGGGGACAAGACCCAAGAGCGCGTCCTCACCGCCCACCTCAACTGCGACCCTGGCCGGGAATGCCGCCAGATGCTGGACACCAAGCGGGCCTATGGCAAGGAGGACGGGGTGATGTACTACCACATCATCCAGTCCTTCAAGCCGGGGGAGGTCACCCCGGAGCAGGCCCTGGAGATCGCCACAGAGTTTGCCAAAGAGCATCTGCCGGGGTACGAGACAGTGATTGGGGTCCATGTGGACAGGGAACATATCCACGCCCACCTGGTCTTCAACTCCGTGAACGCGGACACCGGCGAGAAGTACCACAGCAACACCCAGAGCTACTACCAGCAGATTCGGGCCACCTCGGACCGGCTGTGCCGGGAACATGGGCTGTCCGTCATCATGGAGGGCAGCTCTGGCAAAGCGGTCAGCTATATCGAGTGGCTCCGCCAGTCTAAGGGCCAGCCCACCTTCCGCTCCATGCTGGAGGCGGACCTGCGGGCGGCCATCCAGGACGCCAACGACTTGGGCCACTTCTTTATGCTCATGGAACACATGGGGTGGGAGATCAGCCACGGGAATCGCCTGGGCTTCCGGCTGCGGGGACAGGATCGGTTCATGTACCCCGGACGGAAAAATGGGCTGTTCACCGAGGACGGTATCCGGGCGGCCATCCAGAGCGGCCTGGAGGACATCGAGGCCGGACGCAGGCCCGCCGTCATTTACCGGCCAGCCTACAAGCCCTACAAAAAATATCCGAAATATACCGGAATTATGGCGCTGTACGTCCACTACCTCTACGTCCTAGGCAAGATCGGGCAGCGGCGGTATCCGCCCCGGATGACGCCCCAGCTCCGCCAGGAGGTGATGAAAGCCGACCGATACCGGGAACAGTTTGACTTCCTCCGGGAGAACGGCATCGTCACCCAGGGGGACGCCGCGGCGCTCCAGACCCGCACAGAGGAAACGCTGGCCGATCTGATGAAGCAGCGGACCATCCTCAACGTGCGGAAAAAGAAGCGCCGGAAGCTGTACGCCGCCCTGGCGGACGTGGAGGCCCTGGCCCCGGCCAAGACGCTGTACGAAGAAGGGCTGTCCGGCATGGAATCGGAGTTCGCTCGGTACATGGAGGCGGTGGCCGTGCTGGAGGGGTGCAGCATCCCCAGGGAACGGCTGACGGCGGAAAAGGCGGAAATTTATGAACAGGTGGCGGAGGTCAACCGGCAGATCCGTGGATTGCGGAAGAAGCTGGCCCTCTGTCGTGACATTTTAGACAGGCTGCCCCAGATGGAACAGGACATCAATAAAATCGAAGAACACACCAAGGAGGTGGAACGAGATGAACGTAGGAGGCGGTGAGGCCGCTGACCAGATGGTGCGCATGATGCTCTCCGGTACGGAGGTGATGGTGCGGCTGTCCGGCTCGGCCCTGAAGAATATGCTGGCCCTGACCATGGCGCTGGCCAGTAACCGCAAAGTCCTCTCCGGCAAGGTGAACATGGGCAAGATGCTGCGGGAGACGCGGGATCTGCGCCGGTTCCCCATGACCCCGGAGCAGTACAAGCAGTTTCAGAAGCTGGCGAAAAAACACAAACTGCTGTTCTCGGTGATCAAGGACAAGGATGACAAGGGCAAGGTGCTGGACGTGATCCTGCCGGTGACAGAACTGGAACGGGCCAACGCCATTTTTGAGCGCATCCTCTACACCCTGCCCCCGGAGCCGGAGCGCAGGCCCGCCAAGCTGCTCCAGAGGGGGTATGAGGTATTTCATGAACGGCAGGCCCCGGAACGTGATGCCCCGGAGCAGGTGCAGGTCAGGCGGCAGGAACGCAGGCCCCAGGAGGCCCCTGTGAGGCCACCCCAGCCCCAGCGGGAGGTATCCCAGCGGTCCCCAGACCAGGGCCGCCAGCAGGCCCCTGTGGCCCAGCGTCAGGAGAACAAGGGAAAAAACGGTTCTCGGTCGGAACGAGACTCGCACGTTACAAAAATCAGCTCCTCTATACCCAAAGAGAGCGGCGCTATGAGGGGGACGAGTGAGCGTCCCTCCATTGCGGCGCGTCTGGAGGCGCATCGGGCGCAGGTGAGGAGACCGTCCGCTCCGGCCAGAGAAAAAGCAAAATCTGTTGCGAAAAACAGGCCCAAAACGAGATAAAAAAGATACTCCCCTGCCAGCCACCGCGCAACGGGATCGAAGTCCCAATCAAAAAGCACTCTTGGGCTGGAGGGAAGTACCAACAGGCATCGTAGCACAGGCCCGGAGGATCTGTCAAGGCGCAGATTCTTCGGGCTGCTGTATTTTTTGGAGGTGAGGACGATCTGAATCAACCTTCCCGGACAGGTAAGCTCGCCGTTTACCTGTTTCTCTACATCCCCGTAGTCTGGGCGGCGCTGCTGCTGGCTCAGTCCCTGGGCGGCGGTCTGCCGGAGATTATCACTAACCTGACGGCGGCCATGGAACACCCCTTCCGCATACAGTGGACGAATCACAGCCTTGTGACCATCCTGGTCTGTACCGGGGCGTACATCATGGGGATATGCCTCTACGCAGATCAGCAGGGGCGGACCCGTGACGGCGAGGAACACGGCTCCGCCGCCTGGGCTTCCCCACGGCAGGTCAATGCCATGTTCGCTCAGAAACAGAACAAGCTGCTGACCAAAAACGTCCGCCTGGGGCTGGACACCCACAAGCACCGCCGCTCCCTGAATGTGCTGGTCATAGGCGGCTCCGGCGCGGGCAAGTCGAGAACCTATGTAAAGCCGAATATCCTCGAAGCCAATACAAATTATGTCATTACCGACCCGAAATCAGAGGTTTTGCTGGCCACAGGCGGATATTTGAAAAGCAAAGGTTATGACATCCGCGTGCTGAATCTGGTCAATCTGGAGCAGTCGGACGGCTATAATCCCTTCCGCTATGTGCGAGACGAGAAGGACGCCCTGCGGCTGGTGAACAATCTCATCCAAGCCACTACCCCCAAGGGCAGCCATGAGTCCGATCCGTTCTGGACGAAAGCGGAAACCGCTCTGCTCCAGGCCATCATCCTCATGCTGTGGCAGGAGGCCCCGGAGTACGAACAGAACTTCTCCATGGTGATGCGGGTGCTGGAGTACGCCGAGGTCAAGGAGGAGGACGAGGAATACATCTCGCCGCTGGATCTGCTCTTCCAAGCCATTGAGCGGGAGAAGCCGGACAGTGTGGCGGTGAGGCAGTACAAAGTCTTCAAAATGGCCGCTGGCAAGACCTCAAAGTCCATCCTCGTGTCCACCGCCGTCCGGCTGGCGTCCTTCAATCTGCCCCAGATCAAGGCCATCACAGACCATGACGATATGGACCTCTACACTTTGGGAGAGAAAAAGTGTGCGCTGTACGCAGTGATCCCGGACAACGACAACAGCCTGAATTTTTTAGTGAGCCTGCTCTACGCCCAGGCGTTCCAGGCCCTCTACTACAGCGCGGACCAGATCCACCACGGACCCCTGCCCTGCCACGTCCACTTTATATTGGATGAGTTCGCCGCCATGCCCCTCCCAGGCTTCACCCGTGAGCTGGCAACCATGCGCTCCCGCAACATTTCAGCCAGTACCATCATACAGAACATGGCACAGATCAAGGAACTTTTTAAGGACAGTTGGGAGACAATTCCGGGTAATAGTGACACAATTCTGTACTTGGGCGGCAACGAATCGTCAACGCATAAGTACATTTCGGAAGCCCTTGGGAAAGCCACGATTGACACCCGAACCCACGGTCAGACCAAGGGAAAATCTGGCTCGTACTCCACTAATTTTCAAATGAGCGGCCGCGAACTTTTAACCCCAGATGAGGTGCGTGGGCTGGACAACCGCTACGCCATCCTGTTCATCCGGGGCGCCAAGCCGGTGATGGATCTGAAGTACGAGCTGACCGATCACCCTGCCATCCGTTACACCGTTGACGGCGGTGGGCCGCCTTACATCCACCATCAGGAAAAACCTGAGCTGAAGTTCCAGGGGGAACCGCTGTTCGCCCCGGAAACCGAACCATCTGATGAAGAAAAGGAGACTGCAACCTATGAAGATCATGAAGAAGTCCCAGAAGCCCCTGAACACCCTGGAGCGCCAGAAGAAGATTGAGCGCCGCGCCAAGCGGGCCTACGCCCTCTTCGCCTGTCTGGTGCTGTCCATGGCCGTCATGATCGTCCCCGCCTTCGCGGCGGATGATCCCCTGCAAATCGTGGAGAATCTGAGTGAATTCATCTTTTCCCTGATCCGCGCCATCGGCCTGATCCTGCTGGGCTTTGGCATCCTCCAGCTGGGCCTGTCCCTCAAGAGCCACGACCCCTCCCAGCGGGCCAACGGTATGCTCACCATCGCCGGCGGTATCGTCATTACCTTCACCCGTGAGATCCTCACCCTCATCACTGGCGGTTGAGGAAAGGCAAGGGCGGGGTTCAATGTCCCCGCCCTTGGCCTTTACAAGAGGGAACTGTAATCCCTTCGCCCGTAAATGATACGCCGAATCTGCACTGTATCCCCGGCCACCACGTAGAAAACAAGGTATTTTTCAACAAGCAGGCAGCGGTAGCCTTTTGCGGCCAGAGCTAAATCTCTGGGACGTGGGCAGCGCTCCGGCATATGGGACAGACTGGCGATCTGCTCCGTCAGAAGGTCATAGTACCGCAGGGCAGCGTCAGGGGAAAGTGTGTTCAGATAGTCAACAATGTCCAGCAAGTCCTGCTTTGCCGCAGGGTAGATTTTAACCTTATAGCTTTCCATGCACACGCTCCCGCATCTGACGGGCGATGGTCAGGAAGTCCTCGCCCTCAGCACCAGAGGCGATCTCCTGTTCAGCGACAGCCAGTTTGCCGTACAGGTCAATGATGGCCTGCTGGCGCTCGTATTCCTCAATGCTGACAACAACCATATCGCCAGTGCCGTTGCGAGTGATATAAACCGGCTCACGAGTTTGGCGGCAAAAGTCGGAAATCTCATTAGCATTATTGCGCAAATCTGAAATAGGACGAATACTTGGCATCAACGCCACCTCCTTCTGCCAACAGTATAGCAGAATTCGGTGTAAATATCAACACAAATTCAGAGTGAATCGAGGTGATAGAAATAGGAAGCGGAAACTGGATCGTGGACAACCTCAACTCCGCCCTGGGGACCTGGAATGGGAAGCTGGCGGAGATCTGGCAGCTCCTCAGTACCACCCCGGAGGAATTTAAGGGCGGCGGAGTCTGGACGGTCATCCAAGGTATCAACGGCGCGCTCCAAGCCATCGGCTGCGCCCTGCTGGTGCTGTTCTTCGTGATGGGAATTGTAAAGACGTGTTCGAGTTTTACAGAATTGAAGAAGCCGGAAATGGTATTCAAGTGCTTTATCCGCTTTGTGCTGGCCCAGGCGGCAGTGACCCACGGGATGGAACTGATGACGGCACTCTTCAAGGTGGCACAGGGGATGATCTCCACTATCATGACGGCCTCCGGGATGTCGGCGCTCACCGATACCACCCTGCCTAACGAGATGGTCACCATCATCGAGGACGTGGGCTTCCTGGAAAGCATCCCCCTGTGGGCCATCACCCTGCTGGGGTCGCTGTTCATCTGGGTATTGTCCCTTATCATGATTTTAACCGTCTATTCCCGGTTTTTCAAGCTCTACCTCGCCACCGCCATTGCGCCCATCCCCATGGCCAGCTTCGCGGGACAGCCCTCCAGCAGTATTGGCGTTGCCTTTCTCAAAAGCTACGCCGCCATCTGTCTGGAGGGCTGTATCATCGTGTTAGCCTGTGTGATCTTCTCGGCCTTCGCCTCCACGCCGCCCGCCATCGCGGACGATACCCTGGCGGCGGCCACCATCGTGTGGAACTATGTGGGGGAACTGATCTTCAATATGCTTGTCTTGGTGGGCTGCATCAAAATGAGCGACAGGCTGATCCGGGAACTGATGGGGCTGGGATAACGGTCACCAGAGGCCATCAGTGTTGATGGCGTACTCGCCAGAGACCCTGGCCTGCCGGACACGGTAGGCCAGCAGCTCCGCCATGGCCCGCTCCTCCCGCCAGTCCTCCAGCACGGCCCAGAGGCGGCGGAGCAGCGTCACCACCCAGAACAGGGCAGCGAGGCCGACCAGGGCGAAGAAGATACCGTCCGCCAGGGCCGCATGGGCCTGATACCAGCCGTGGAACACGGTGAGCATCAGGACTGCGTAGAGCATGGGGATGCCCAAGCGGAGCTTCACGGCCAGCCGGAACAGGATGGGCAGCAGAAACAGCCCTACACCTAAAATCATAAACATCATTGCCACAGCCTCCTCTGAGTAGTTTGTGGCATCTTACCATAGGCAGGCGGACCTTGCAACGGTCTGTCCGCCGATTCTTTGAAATAAGGAGAGTGCATGAAAAAAGAAGAATTTGAACAGCAGATTCAGGCAATGATCCCCCGGCCCTCGCCGGAGACAACCGCTGACCTCTATGAGCTGGGGCTGGAAGTTTTGGATGCGCAAGGGCAGCAGGATATCCTCGCTGCTCTGGATTTTATCGCCCGGAATTTTGACCGGAGCGTACTGCAAAGCGCCTATGAGATCATCCGTCACGGCTCCGCCGCACTGCCGGGAGAGATGGTGGCCGCTGCTGTTTTCCTCCAGAATGGCGATACCTCCGCCCAGATGGCCCAGATGGCTGATGCGGGACACCTGATGTGCTTCTATACGCCAAGAGAGATGGGCGAGGTTAGTCCGCTGGCGGTTTGCGCTGTGATTGAAAACGGGAAAACAAAGGATTTCTACTCCACACGATTTGGATCATTTGGACCGGAGGAAACCTTTTCCCGTGCCAAGGCGTATGCCAAGCAGCGGAACGTCACTGTTACACAGGCGTTGCAGCGAGTGACAGTAAGTGAGGAAATAGGGCTGGCTCTGCCTGGGATGGCCAAAGCTCTGTCCGATATTTTTAAGCGCTGCCCCGCTGTCGCGGCGCACATCACCTTTGATGTGGATCAGAGCCGTGTCTCCGTGGAATACAATCCCCTCTGGGAAAAAACTCTGCCTCCCAAGCGGCGGGAAAGCAGAGGAAAGCCCCCAAAAAACTTGACAAGGTAGGAGGTGGCCCTATTGGAAGTCCGCATCAACAAAGAAGTCCGGGACTATCAGGAAAGCCTGTTTTTCGGCCTGTCCCTGCGGCAGTTCCTGTTCGCCCTGCTGGCCGTGCTGGTGGCGGTAGGGCTGTATTTCGGCCTGCGCAATGTGGTGGGCAGCGGGGAGATCGGCTGGATCTGCGTCCTGGCCGCGTTCCCCTTCGCCCTCTGTGGCTTTTTCACTTACAACGGCATGACCTTTGAGAAATTTCTCCTCGCCGTCATCCGCTCGGAGTTGCTGTACCCCAGAAAACTGGTGTTCCGGGCGGAAAATCTGTATGCCCAGGCGATGGAGCATTCCACAGTAAAGGAGGCTTTACGGCTTGATTAAAACCTTACAAAATACGCTGAAGCAGGACCGGGAGGGCTTCGTCCTCCCCAAGTCCGTGCAGGACGCCATCCCCATCCGCCGTCTCTGGCCGGATGGGATTTTTCAGTTCGGGAGCAAGTTCTCCAAGACCATCCGCTTCTCGGACATCAACTACGCCATCGCTTCGAAAGAGGACAAAACGTCCATGTTCTTGGGTTACTCGGAGCTGCTGAACGCCCTGGATACCGGCTCCACCACCAAGCTCACCATCAACAACAAGCGGCTCAACCGCCAAGACTTCGAGCAGAAGATCCTTCTGCCCCGGCAGGATGATTACCTGGACGGCTACCGGGCGGAATACAACGCCATGCTGATGGACAAGGTCACCGACAGCTCCAACAGCGTGGTGCAGGAGCGGTACATCACCCTGTCCGTCCACCGCAAGAGCGTGGAGGAGGCCCGCACCTTCTTCGACCGGGTGACGGCGGACGTGACCACCCGTCTGAGCCATCTGGACGCCCGCAGCGAGGAGCTGGACGCGGTGGAACGGCTCCGGGTGCTGCACGACTTCTACCGCACCGGCGAGGAGACGGAGTACCACCTGGATCTGCGGGATCTCATGCGGAAGGGCCACAGCTTCAAGGCCACCATCTGCCCGGACAGTTTGGAGTTCAAGAAGGACCACTTCATCATGGGGGACAAGTTTGGCCGGGTGCTGTTCCTCAAAGAGTACGCCAGCTACATCAAGGACAGCATGGTCTCCGAGCTGACGGCCCTGAACCGCACCATGATGCTGTCCATTGATGTGATCCCCGTCCCTACGGACGAGGCCGTCCGGGAGATGCAGAACCGCCTGCTCGGTGTCGAGACGAACGTCACCAACAGGCTATATATAGTTAGTACAACACGCCTATAAAAAAGAAAGTCCTTTGACCTGCTGATCGTTATCTATGCGGATCTCTTTGATGATGGAGCGCCACAACGTCCGTTTTTCTTCCCGCTCCAACGTGTCATAGATTTGCCGGAAGTCCTGGGCCAGAAACGCTTCCACGGCTTCAAAATTAGGGCGGGGGGCCGGGGGCAGGGCCGGGCGTTCTTCAAGCTGGGTGGAAAGTGCTTCATAGTCCCGCTTATATTCTTCCAGGTCGATCACTTCATTCAGATACAGTTCCTTCAACCTGGACAGCTTCCGCCGGACGGCGGCGCGGTCAACGGCGGCGGCGGACTGTTTGCGCTGGGCTTCCTTCACTTCCCATTCTGTGCGCCATTCCTGGAAGACGCGCCCCAGGTTTTCAAACAGCCATGCTTCCACAACTTCTTCCCGGATCTCTTTATCGTGGGAACAAAGATCACGCCGATAATGCTGACTGCATCGGTAATAGTAATACTTGCCGTTTGTTTGATGGCCCGCCAGCTTGTGCCCACATTCCGCACAAACAAGAATGGAAGTGAACAGGTACACGCGCCCGGTGGGATTTGACTTTGCATTATTGGATAGTAGCTTTTGCACAGCGTCAAAAAGTTCCTGTGGTATGATTGCGGGGCAGAAAGATTCATTTGTGCGCCCGTTTCGGTCATAGTATCCGGTGTATAACCGATCGTGAAGTATGCGCCGAAAATTTGTGTCCGTCCAATTCAAACCGTAAGTTTCCCGGATATACTTGATCGTCCCCCGCTGTGATACGGTGGCCCGGTAATGCTGGAAAGCGTCCTGGACGATCGCGGCCCGTTCCGGCACAATTTCCAGCCGCTTTTCTTCATTCACGCGGTAGCCGAAAGGGCAGTTGCCGGAAACAGCCGTGCCGTGCCTAATCTTGCTGTCAAACACAACGCCGATTCTTTCCCCGCACAGATCGGCTTCATTCTGGGCTATAGACAATCGCAGATTGATATACAGCCGCCCGCCCGCTGTGCTTGTGTCGTACTGTTCTTGTGTAGTCTTCCAGCCGCAGTTATGGGCCTCTAAAACTTCCATGACCTTGTAATAATCGGCCACGGAGCGGAACCAGCGATCCAGACGGGTAAAGAGAACAAGATCCACCTTATCCCGCTTTACGTCTTCCAGCATACGAAGAAAGTTTGTGCGCTTTCCAAGGCTTTTCCGGGCGGTTTTGGCCGCGTCAACGTACACGTCAACCACAATCCAGCCGCGTTCCAGGCAGTATTCCAGCAAGTCTTCCTGTTGGGCTTCCAGGGATAGGCCCTTGATCGCCTGTTCCTGGCCGCTGACCCGGATATAAGGGGCAACCCGCAGCGGCTTTGTTGGTAAATTTTCCATAACATTGCCTACCATTTCCCCGCCGCGTGTGATAGAATAATCCCGCAGCGGTATTGTTGTATCTGGTGCAATAGACTACTGCAAAAGGCCCCGGCGGCGGTGGAGCGCAGCCGGGGCCGCTTTTATATATCCTCACAAAGCTTCTCTAACTCCATGCGGAGCCTGTAAATGTGCTTACAGGGAAGCCGCCTTACAAAGAAATCCCTACAGGTGCAAGAAACAACGGTTGTTTCATAGGGCTTCTTTCCAGAACCGGAAAAAACGGCGGTTTGCTCTATGCAGTCAATAGAAATCGGGGCCATTTTTGCGCCCCTGGCCTTTTCCATGCGCTTAATCTGTTCCGGGTGCGTGTCAACGTCTTCCATGGATTTAATTCCAGAAAGCAATTCTTTACTATAACCACCAGCGGGCCGCCTGATAATTTCGATCACGCCCAGTTCAACGGCAAGCCTGTAAATATGCTTACAGGGCAAGCGCCTGTCCTGGAAATCGTGGCAGGTGCATTGAGACAAAGAAGTATCGTAATAGGGAAGATCGGAAGTGCTGGAAAAGCGGCCAGTTTCGGTTAAACCGTTCACGTCAAAAGTGAAATGGTACGTCATTGCCCGCCCTTGTCTTTCAATCTGTGCATTGTCAGCGTGTATTGAGCTGTCCCATTCCGGCCAGTCTTTAAGAAATTTGCATCTTCCAGAAATCATTGACAACACCACCCGACTTACTGATTTAGAAACCTGGGATCGTTTTCAAGCGTATCCAAGGGGAAAGAAGTATCCTCGTTATAGATACAATCCTTGAAAAATTCTTCAAGTTCAAGCGTCTTGTTTAAGTCCAATTCCACAAAGCTAATTCCTTCCGATAGCTTTTTCATAGCTTCCGGGCCGAACTGGATAATCCAAGTGGATAGTTCATCCCTCAATATTTTTACGCCGGGAAGTTCCTGCCGTATGCTTTTCCGTCTCTTCCATACTTCCGGTTTTACTTTACTTTTTGCCCATTCATTTGCAGTTTCGATCAGATCGCCGCAAGCGTTAACCATAGCGGAAACGGAACATTTCTTTACAACCTTGTCCGGGTGATTGACTTGGGAGAGAAACCCGGACTGATCAAGCGTAGGAATTTGGGGAGAATCTGCAAGCATTATCAATTTAATGCCGCGCTTTTTGACGAAAGCGTAGTAGAGAATACCGCGAAGCAGATTGGCGCAATCCGGCGATAAGGATTTGAAGTTATCAACAAATGATTGATATACGGCGGCGTTATACTTGTCCGCGTTTTTCCCGTAGAAGATATGTCCTTGCTCTAAAGATTTGCGGTAAATGCAATTCTTAGAACAATCAAGATGTGGGATAAGACAGGCTTTTGCATCAGAACAGGCGGAATACCTTGAACAGCAGCCGAAAGCATCTTTTGCGGAAGCGGACGCGCCGGAAGCTGTGCCACCAGAAGCGGAAAACAAACTTTCCTGATCGTATGTATCCATGGTAAAAAACCTTGCTTTCCCCGCCCCGGCCACGCCGGGGCGGTTTTATTTTATCCTGTAGCCTTTTCGGAGCTTCCAGGCCCAGAAACTGACAGACCTTCCGCCCGTTTCTTTTCTTCTGCGATCTGTCGATCGAGTTCCGCGTGAAGTTCGGCAACGGTCATTTCTTGCGGCGCTTTTGCTTCCTGCTGCTGGCCTGCATCGGCGGCGGAAAGCTGTTCCTTTGCGGCGGTTATCTTGGACTGGAAATGTTCAAAGACTTCAAAGACCTTCTGGCGCGTGTCAATGTCCAGTTCAAAGTAAGCCTTTACGATCTCCATTTCCAGGGTGGTACAGCCGCGTTCCTTTAAGTACTGATCCAGGCTGAACGTTTCCGGCTGGATAAACATAGGTTCGGTTCCGTTCAGAAGCCATTCTTCACTTACGGAAAATTCCCTACACATTAGCTTGATAAGGGAAAGTTTCTGATCGGGACGGGCAAGGGCGTTCAATTCAATGTTGTTTATGACGGAGCGGCTAACGCCAAGTTTTGCGCCAAAAGCAGTTTGCGACATATGAAGGTAATTCTTGCGAAGTTCCCGTATGCGTTCGTGAAGTTCCAACATCTTCACCCCCTCTCTATTGTTGGCAATCATAGTATACAGCGCAAAAATGATTTAGTCAAGGCAAAAAGAAAAAATATTTTCCGAAAATGACTTGATAGAGGCATTACGATGATCTATAATGCACTCAACAAGGCAAACAAAAGAAAGCAAAAGACTTGATGAGAGCCGAAACGGCAAGGGGGATTCACCATGAAGAAAAAATACGAAGTCCGCCACATTGTAACAGCAGTTGCCAGTATCCCGGTTTACAAGGCACACGGCAAGACGGAAACGTACCGCCAGGCCGCAAAGGACGGCTGGGGCACGGTGTACCGGGACGAAAACAACGCCCTGGTTTGTGACGAAGATTGCAGCGCCAGCCTGTACACGAAGAACGGCGGCTATTTCGGGATCTTCCCCTATGAGGAAATCAACACGAAGGAAATGCCGAAGCAGGCGGCGTGCGCGGCGATCATTGTCAGCGATTCTTGCGGCTTCACCTTCTGGGCGGAAGACTTCAACCAGATTCACATTTTCGTTACCTACGATGAAAACGGCCTGGTTGATACCTACCGCGTGGAATATGGCGATTCCACGATTTATGACGGGGAAACGGAAATTTCCTTTGAAGACCTGTACCAGCAGGCGGAAGAAGACTGGCGGGAAACCTACCGGGCGGAACTTCCCGGAACGGTGGAGTACCAGCGCAAGCAGGAAGCCGCAGAACTGGCCGCCAAGGCGGCGGCCAGCGCGGCAACGGTGGAGCGGGACGCGGCCCCGGCGCTGGCCCGCATGGACGATCTGGGGGTTGCCCGGTGCGGGGAGTGCGGCGCGGAACTGCTGTGTAATGGAACCGGGGATATGCCGGACGTGTGCCCGGTGTGCGGGCGGCGGCTGGAATATGACTTCTTCCGGGAGCCGGACGGGCCGGACGCGGACGCATACCGCACAAGGGCAGACAACCAGCAGGAAGCGGGGACGGCGGCGGAAGCCGCCAGCGAGGGCCAGAAAACGGCCCTGGGCACGCCGGAAGATATGGCGGGCACGGATGCCACGGCGGAAGAAAAGCGCCGGAAGAAGTGGAAGAAGAAGCCGCCCTGATAGGGGGCGGGCCGGGACGGGATGAAAGAAAGGAGGAAACGCCGGAAGTGGTGAGCGTGGCGGGCGGCGGCCTTAAAAATGTGTCCGTTTCGGACAAGCTGGCGAACGGATTTAAGGTGGAATTTTACGGGAGCGCCACAAGCGTTACGCTGAAACTTCACGTAAAGGGGGGCTTCTACAGTGGCTAACGTTCATATCAAATCGGAAGCGCGGCGGCAGCATGAAGCGGCGGTTTTGCGCTCTTACGGGGTATCCGGTAGGGGAACCCCGGAACAGCGGGAAGCCGCCGCCGTGATTGCGGCCAGAAGCAAGGAAATCATGAAGGAGGAAAAAAGACGTGGCTAAAATCAACGTGATCGAGAAGACACCGGGAAAGCACCTGGAATACCGGGTGAGCGGGGAAAAGATCATTTTCGGGGACGATGATCTTTCCGTCAAACTGTCCACGCGGGAGCGGGACGAAGAAACCGTGCTGGACATTACGGCGGACAAGGATCAGGGCCTTATGATGGGCACGGGCGGCAACGCTCACAACTACGCCGCCCAGATTGTGATCCCGGCCCGCAGGTATGAGGAACAGGAAAAGGAAATGGAGATCGGGCGGGACGAAGACGGCGGCCCCGTCATGGGAATGGGAACCGTGCGCGTGCCGCAGCCGTTTGACGTGTCCCGCTGTACACTTTATCTATGGGGAATGGAGGAATAAAGAAAATGGCGAACAATTTTGACGATCTGGCAATGGCGGTGGCCGCGTTCGGCGCAAACAACCGCGTGATCCTGGACGATCTGGGCTATCCCTCTATCATGGTGGGCGTGCCGAAAATGAAGTATTCCGACATTATCACGGACGGCACGCAGGAGGTTTTGCCCTGGTGGATTGTGGATGGCGTGGAAAAAGATGTGATTTGGGTATCCAAGTACCCGAATATCATCAAGCACGATCGCGCCTACTCCCTGGCGGCAAAAGACCCGGCGGCGGTGCTGGACTTTGACACGGCGCTCACCGCCTGCCGGAAGAAGGGCAACGGCTGGCATTTGAACCAGAATGGCATTTTTGCCGCACTGAACCTGTGGAGCCAGAAAAATAAAACCGTTCCCCGTGGCAACACGAATTGGAGCGCCAGCTGGACGCATCCACATGAGCGGGGGATCACAACGTATTATAACAACGAAAACGGAGGGCGCACGGCAACGGGCAGCGGCCCCGTAACCTGGAACCACGATCACAGCCCGGCGGGCATTGCCGATCTTTGCGGCAATGTCTGGGAGTGGGTGGCGGGTTTCCGCCTGCTGGACGGTGAGATCCAGATTATCCCCTATGGCAACTCCATGAAATCTACATGCAGTATGGCCGCCGCGTCCACCGAATGGAAAGCGATCAAGGCGGACGGCTCGCTTGCGGAGCCGGGGGCGGCGGGCACACTGAAAATTGACCGTGAAAGCGCGGCCAGCGCAGCTATTGTGATCAATACAAGCGTAACCACGCGGACAACGGACGCAAACGACGCCAACTGCGTATTTAAGGACACAAAGAAGGCGGCGGGGCTGACCATCCCCAAAATCCTGATCGCAATGGGGCTTTTCCCTGACGGCGGCGCAGCCTACGGCGGCGATCACTTCTGGGCGCGGAACAACGGGGAGCGGTTGCCGATCCGGGGTTCCAGCTTCAGCAATCCCATGGACGGCGGGCCGTCTGCTGTCAGTTTGAACCACCCGCGCTCCTACGTCCACGTGGATGTGGGCTTCCGTTCCGCTTATGTAGAACTGTAAACCGGACACCGGAAAACTGGGGGGCTTGCGGCAGCAAGTCCCCCGAAAATTTGAAATTCAAGGGAAAGTATTATGGAGCAGAGAAATGCCGCGCCGGGAGAACAGTTGCCGCAGCTGGACGGGATCGCGCAGAACGCAAAAGCGGAAGATTTCCGAATGAAAAATAAAGTCTATGAAATCATCAAGTACGGGAATATCTGCCTAAAGGATTTCCCCAGGTATGAAAGAAATGGACTGGCGCTTGACATACGGCAATGCGAATACGCAATTTTGCGGCATGTGATCACACTGGAAAATAAGCACTACAAGAGGTCCTCCGGGATCTGGAAGGCCATCGTTCTGCTGTTGTTAGACATAATCATTTTACCTCCATTTTCCTTCATTTCGTAGTATTCCAGTAGCAGGTTGGTGATGTACTGTGCGGTGGTCAGGCCCGCCGTCTCTTTGCCCTCGGAAATTTTTTGATGCAGGTCGAGGCTGATTTGTGCGCAGAGGTTCTTTGTGGTAGCCATCTGATCATTCTCCTTCCGCTGATTGCAACGCAAGTATACTCAAAAGGTATTGATAAAGCTATTACCATTACCACCAAGGAATCAGAGACAAACGAAGCAAATGTAACAACGGCGGAAAAAGTAAATTCCCCAGGGCTGCCGGCAAAGGCCGGCTGTCCTGGGGTTGGTTGATAGCGAGTTTACTCCGTCCGCAAAAGGGGGATTTTGCATCTCTGGTGCGTAAAATTTTTGAAACGAGAGGTCGTTTTGAAAAATCCAACTTTTTTCTCGCTTTATTTGTTACAACTCCGTCTTTTCTTCCGCATTGAATAACTTTATTTTCGCATTTTTTGCTTGTATCTTTTTCATCTACACAAGGTTTGAAAAGGAAAACATCAATACCCTCACTGAGTCCAGCGAGTTCCTCATCACCCTGTTCAGCGGCTTCGCCCAGGCAGAGAGTGAATCCCAGCGTGAGAATGTGATCCGAGGAAAGCAGTTCAGCATGCGGGAGGGGATTGTCCACTTCCAATACAAGAAGCTGCTGGGCTACCGCAGAGGCGAGGACGATCAGCCAGAGATCGTGCCGGAAGAAGCGGAGACGGTCAGGCGGATTTACCGCCGCTACCTGGAGGGCGCCAGCGAGGGCGAGATCAAAAAAGAGCTGGAGGCCGATAACATCCCCTCCGCCGGGGGCTTGCAGGGGTGGTCCCATCGGGTGGTCCACAGCATTCTCACCAATGAAAAGTACATGGGGGACGCCCTGCTGCAAAAGACCTTTGTCACCGACTGCATCAGCAAACGGGTGGTCAAAAACAACGGGGAGCTGCCTATGTACTACATCGAAAATAACCATGAGGGGATCATCCCCAGAGAGCTGTTCCAGCGGGTTCAGGAGGAAATGGCCCGGAGGACCAGCAAGCGGAAGGTGATGCAGAAAAGCGGCAAGACCGAGCAGGGCAAGTATTCCGCCAAGTACGCCCTGTCCGAGCTGCTGGTCTGCGGAGAGTGCGGGACACCTTATAAACGCTGCACCTGGGCCAGGAACGGAAAGAAGCGGATCGTCTGGCGGTGTGTCTCCCGGCTGGAGTTCGGCAGGAAATACTGTCATAACTCCCCCACTCTGGACGAGGACAAGCTGCACAGCGCCATCGTGGCCGCCTTGAACCAGTATGGCGCCAGCCGGGCCAGTGTGATTGAGGATACTCTGGAACTGGTTGGTGCCGTCCAGAGCTGCGGCGGTCAGGACGGCATGAGCCTGCTGGCCCTGCAAGACCGGCTGAAGGAGCTGTCGGAGGAACAGTCCGTTCTGTTGGACAGGGTGCTGGAGGACATGGACAACTCGAAGCTGAACGCCCAGCTCAAGGCCCTGGCCGAGGAGAAACAAGGTGTTCTGGACCAGATCGCGGCTTATCAGCAGGACGAGGAACAACAGGCCCTCCAGGCGTCCAGACAGCGTGAGCGGGACGAGTGGCTGGAACAGCAGGACTTGAAGTTTACAGTGTACGACGACATTATCACCCGCCGGTTTGTGGAAAAGATCACTGTGGTGGACGCGGAGACGATTCGGGTCAAAATCCAGGACACTGATGTGGAAATCGAGCAGAGTTTATGCTAAAATAGATCTGGAAAGAGAGGGTATTATGGCCATATTTTTAACAGGTGACACCCATGGGAATTTCAAGCGGTTCGAGAACACCATCTTCTATGAGCAGGTGGGGCTGACCAAGCGGGACTGCGTTATTATTTGCGGCGATTTTGGTGGGGTCTGGGACGGCGGCCCCGAGGACCGGCGCTGGCTGGACTGGCTGGAGCGGAAGCCCTACACCACCCTGTTTGTCTCGGGCAACCACGAAAACTACGACCTTCTGGCTGAGTACCCAGTGGATGAGTGGAACGGCGGACAGGTACAGTGTATCCGGCCCTCGGTGATCCACCTGATGCGTGGGCAGGTGTACGACATACAAGGCAAAAAGTTTTTCACCATGGGCGGGGCCAGCAGCCATGATATCGCCGGCGGCATTCTGGAACCGGACGATCCCGAGTTTGAAAAGAAGCAGGAGCGGCTGGAGGCCAGCAAATCGCTGTACCGGGTCAACCATGTGTCCTGGTGGAAGGAGGAACTGCCCAGCGCGGCGGAATACGAAACCGCCCGCTCCAGCCTGGAAAAGCATGGCTGGAAGGTGGACTACATCGTCACCCATTGCTGCTCATCCTCGGTGCAGGATGAGCTGAGCGGCGGATTCTACAAGGCCGATGCTCTGACCGATTTCCTGGATGAGATCACCCGGCGGTGTGAATTTGAATATCACTTTTTTGGGCATTACCACACCAACAAAATAATCCGGGAAAAATTCGTCCTGCTGTATGAGCAGATCATTCGATTGAATTTGTAAGCGGAAAGAGGGGGAATTCATGCTTGCCTATACTTATGTTGAACCAGGCAGATTTGAGTTGATGGAAAAACAAAAGCCAGTCCTGCAAGACCAGCGGGACGCCATCGTCCGTGTGACGCTGGCCAGTATCTGTTCCAGCGTGGACGATCCTACCTAATCTGAACAAATTGTTGTCAGTTGTTCGGATTAGGCAGGGTTGTTCTTTGCCTGTAACCCTTGTATTTCAAGGGTTACAGGCATTTTCAATTTCGGATACTTGTGTCACCGATTAAGAGCAAATAGTTCAAAATTGAAGTGCAAAACGTGTAATTAGGGGGATTCGAACTCCTACTGATGTCACCTACATTGGCTTTAAACCTTGTGGTTCACGACTTTCTCTTCTGCCTAACATAGCGTAAGGTTTCTTCTGTATAATTCGTTGTTAACACTGCATAAAAGTAAAAATTCGTGCTACCTTGACCGCTTTCGTGTGAATAGACACAATGTTGTTCCAATGTTTCCTTGTAATCCCTGCCATTTTGTATTATAATTAATTATAATGGACCTTTGCAATTCAAATACTCATGGCAAGGGGATGTAAGAATGTCTGGTAATACTCATGTTCCTGATAAGCTTGAAGGATACATGCTACAAGTTCGTCATGCTCTATTTGAATTAATCTCCTTGGATGAGCGTATTGTCAGTGTTGAGGCCTATGATGATGTTGCTGTCGAGACGGACGAAGTTTTAATCGCAGAACAAACCAAAAGTGTTTTATCAAGTAGTAATCCAGTAGCAAATAGAGCAGAGGCTTTTTGGAAAACTATTTATAACTGGTGCAACTATATAAAGAATGAATACTTACCTAAAAAAGAACTTGTTTTAAAGTATGTTGTGGTTGCATCACATGATCTAAAGGCTGGCTCTATCCCAAATTCGTTTGCAACAGCAAAAACAAACGAAGAAGCAAAAAAGGCTTTGGAAAATGCACACAAAGAACTCTTTGGTGACAGTGAGTCTAAAAAAGAAACGTTTCCTATCAGTCAAACGATAAAGCCATACGTTGACTTCTGTTTTGCTCCTGAAAATGAAGTGTTTGTTCTAAAAGTCATTTCTTTGATGGAAGTCGACATTCATGAAGATACATATGATAAAAAACTTGTAGAGAAATTTAAAACGCAGCTTATCCCCTCAGAGTATGGTATGGAATTGTTCATATCTATGTTGGGATGGGTAGATGAACAAGTACATCAGCAAACTAAGCAAAACAAGCCAGCATACATATCTTCAATAGATTATAGGGCAGCCTTAAAGCTGCAGATAAGAAGCAGAGACTGCAGAATAATATGGAGTGCAGTTTCAGTTCAACCAGAAGACGGTAAAACAACTGCTGAAATTGCGCGACGTGATACATATATTAGGCAACTTGAATGGATTAATGTAGATGCATCGAGTATTTTTGAAGCTGCAAGTGATTTTCTTAGAACGAGGGCTGAAAAAATTGCTTGGGCCGAAAAAGGGCTTATCAATGGAGAAAGTTTTACTGACTATAATGATGGGTTAATAAGGCTGTGGAAAAATACCAGACTGCTTTCTGAGGCTATTTCTAAAGATGATATTGATAGAGGGAAATATGTATATGCCCAGTGCTTGAATAATGCGATGACTCACCGACTCCTTGGAGGGGACCTTCCTAGCTTTTTTGGTAGCGGATCTCTTCAAGCACTAGCCAATGAACCATCCAAACAGCCCTCGATAGGTTGGCATCCTCGGTACCTTGACCTTCTGAGAGGAGAAGACGAACCCGATGAATAACATAGATCGCGAAGTATACTATGTTCAAAATCCGGCCATTGGGGCAGCAGTTTTGTGGCAGTTTATTTGTGGTTACTATTCAAAAGAGAGCAAAGCAGTTCCATTTCCGCTATTATTTGTTGTGCTGCCAATTATTTTTCGAGAGGACCTTTGTACAATTATTAAGACAACTCAAAAAAGCAAGGGACTTTCAAAAGTGTCCGAAAAGTTGTTCAAAGAAAAGAAAAATGATAATTTATACACGATAAACAATACTGCTATAGCGTTGCGACCTTTAACCCTGGAGTCTTTCAATATTGGCGTATCAGCAAAACTTTTTACTATGGACATCTCAACTGCAACAGTGTTTCCTTTAACCCAAGTGAAAAAAGGCGGATTGTCTACACCAGTAAAGAGATTGCTTGATTCAGCAGAAAAATTGGGAATCTGGTGTGGGGAGTTGAGTTTGCTTGAAATCTGTGAATGGCTGAAAGTGAGGTTTTAAAATGAAGTTCTACATAGACAGTGTGCTTCTTTGGCCCAAAAAAAGCAATCTCACCTATCGCCGAGTAAAATTCGAACCAAATAAGATAAATATTATCACTGGTTCATCAAGAACCGGAAAATCCGCAATTATTCCAATCATTGATTATTGCCTTGCTTCAGGAAAATGCACCATTCCCGTTGATGCCATTCGAAACGCATGTGCATGGTTTGGTGTACTATTTACTCTTAATGATGAGCAACTATTGCTTTGCCGCCGAGAACCCGGAAATCAAATTACTACTGGAGACATGTTTATTCTTAGAGACAGGGAGATTACAATTCCAGAAGTAATTGAGACAAATACTACTCTGGCCGAAGTGAAGAATGTCCTTAACGAAATGTTTTCGATGTCATTTTTAGAGTTAGATCCTACATCAAAAAACTTTTCCACTCATCCTTCATATCGAGATTTTATGGCATTTCTATTTCAGCCACAAAATATTGTAGCAAATGCTGATGTGCTATTTTACAAAGCCGATACAACAGAGCATAGACAGAAACTAATTAATATTTTTCCCTATGCATTAGGTGCCGTTACACCTAAGGTTCTTGCTGCAAGACAAGAACTGGACAAGCTCAAGAGACAGAGAGAACGTGTAGTTCATGATATTGATACAATTAGAGACGTTTCCGAGGGATGGAGGCAAGAAGTAGCTGGATGGCTTGCACAAGCAAAGGAAATGGGATTAACAGCTTTTCAAGTGAGCGAAACTGTTCGTTTTGAAGATCAAGTTGAGGAATTGACTTCAATCGTTGAAAAAGCAGAAACAGATTCCGAATTAGTATCCTCAAACATAAAGGATTTATCAACAGAGTTGGTTGCTTTACGCAAAGAGGAGCAAGACTTATCTTCTCAATTATTTTCTCTCCAAAGACGACATGTCGAAATGATTCAATTGAAAAAATCCATGGGCCAGTATGAAAGTTCTCTGCAAATTCAGATTCAACGACTTGAAATCTCAACTTGGTTGAGATCACTTGCTGACTCCAATAATTCGTGTCCCTTTTGCAATAGTGTACACTCAGGTATAAATGAAAAATTAGATATACTGTGCCAGGCCATTGAAAAAATAGAGCAATCTGCGGGTAATATGCAAAAAATTCCTGCAGCATTTGAAAGAGAACTGCAAGTTGTTGAAGCAGAAATCGGTTATTGTGTTGAAAAATTGAATGCAATAAGAAACCGTATCCATGAAGAGAGTGGACAAAATGCTGTTGTAGCAAATAAGAAATATACTTTAGCTGGAATAGCACATTTCTTGGGTAGGATGGAAGCCAGTCTTCAAACCTTTCAGCGCATAGGGAAAAATGGTGATCTTGAAAATCGCCTAAGCGATTTGGAAGAGCGAATTCGTGTGTTGGAAAGCGTAGTTAATGAATCTGAAATTCATCGAAAAGTGGACGCTGCCATAAAATACATCAATCAGAAAACGGGGGAAATTATTAAAAATTTAGATGCAGAGCATCCAGATAATCCTGTTGAATTTTTGATTAAAGATCTAACCCTTAAAGTTAAAAATGCAAGTGGACGTGATGATTATCTTTGGGAAATCGGTAGCGCCTCCAATTGGCTTGCGTATCATATTGCCACAATTTTATCTTTTCAACAGTTTTTCCAAACTCGAGGAAATATTTCTATTCCTAATTTTTTAATTTTTGATCAGCCAAGCCAAGTTTATTTTCCACAACAGTCTCGTAAAGTCGTTGAATTGGCAGAGAAAGTCAAAATTGATGATGAAGATAAACTCGCTGTTCAAAAGATTTTTATGACTATGAATAAGTTTCTACAGGATACCAAAAATGCTGTGCAAATCATTGTTATGGAACATGCAGATGAAGACATATGGGGAGATATTCCAGCTTCTCACCTTGTTGAAAGATGGCGTGGAAACAACAAAAAGCTTATCCCCATTGAATGGCTTTAATCGAACGAATTACCCAAGCTGAATAGGTTGGGTAAATTTGACAGCTTGGCAAAAAAGTCATCAATTCCGCAAACCGTTGCGCTACAAGGATGGATTGACGGAAGTATTTTGGACAGTTTTTTCTGGACTGTCCAAAATGCTTTTGCCATTTCTTTACGTCGTAAAATTTTTAGAAACTGTTGCGGCGCAACGGCTACGAGCCTACATCTTTTTTGGCACCACAAGACAGATAATGATAATCCGAACCCGGTTCCAATCGGGGACGGTTTCGGATTTTTAGTATATCTTGAGTGCTAAAGCAAAAGCGGCGGTATCGTGAGTGATACCGCCGCTTTTGTCATACGCTCCATTTCTTTTCTACTTCCTTTGCTCTCTGCACTTTCCATTCTTCAAATTCCTTTTGCCCCGTCGGGCTTTCAAAGAATTTCTGAATTTCTGGAAGCAGACAGCGGGCAAGGGCTTCTATTTCATGTTGGGGGATATTTGTGTCCGGTTGCTTTTTTGCCATATATCGCCTTTCATATTCAGTTGTCAAGGTACAATGCCGCATAGGGGCGGCGTGAAATTCTGCTTATACTCAATCACCTTTCCTTTGTGTATCGCTGTTGCCGCTTTACCTCCGCCAGCACGTCCGGCGGGATACGGTCAACCAGCCTTTGAATGTTCTGCAATTCGCTTTCCAGCTTTGCCCGTTCCATACGGTCTTTCATCTTGCCGCTTTCGCTGGCTCTGGCTCTCGCTTCCAGCTTTTGATTTTCTTCCAGCAGGTCATTTATCGTGACTTTGTATTTCTTCAACTGCCCGGAGAAGTTCTCCATTTGTGGAAACCACTTTTTCAGCATGACAAGGGCTTCCTCTTTCTTCTTTCCGGCGTTCAGCGGGGAAATACTGTCCAGCGTGGCTTCAATCGCCCTCGCCTGTTTGGAGAGAGAAACCGCCTGCTTGAAAAGCCGGGTGGGGATATGCTTCCGCCCCGTCTTGCTTGCACTCTCCCCACGCTCCAAGTCGGGATATTTCTCCACCATATAGGCGTGAAAATCGTCCTGCCACTTTGTCAAGTTCGCCCGGTTGCCTATGATTTCTTTGGCGCACAGGCGGTTGTCTTTTGTCAGCGGAACGAAAGTTAAATGCAGGTGGGGCGTTTTCTCGTCCATGTGTATCACCGCCGACACGATATTCTCCCGGCCCACCCGGTCAATGAGAAAGTCTGCCGCCCTCTGGAAAAAGGCTTGTATCTCCTTTGGGGACTTCCCCTTGAAAAACTCCGGGCTGGCGGTGATAAGCGTATCCACAAACCGGGTGCTGTCTTTCCTTGTCCTGCACCCCGCCTGTTCAATGCGGCTCTGAATGAAATGGTAGTATCTGCCCTCCGGCTTGACGATGTGAAAATTGTACTTGCTCCGGCTGGTGTCAATGTCGGGATTGCTGGCGTACTGTTCCTTTTGCCGTTCGTGGTGGGCTTCCAGCGGTCTTGCTGGGTTGCCCTTATGCTTTTCAAATCGCAAAATTGCGTGCTGTGTCATAAACTCCTTTCCCCATTCCTTTCCTATCCGGGACTTTTCCACAGGAAAATCCCGCCGGAATTATCTCTGATAGGATTGGAATGGATAAGATATAAATAAATCGTTTTAATCTCTGTATTTCTATATACCGTCCGGTTTTCGTACTTCAAGAGGATTGATTATCGTACTCCATGAGTACGGATTTCAGCCCTTCGGCGTACCAGAACCGGATTTCTTGAAGTCGGTGTTTGAAACCGCTTCATAGGATTTTGGGTAGATACGGTTGGGTTTTCCACAGCCCTGTTTCTGTATCTCCACAAGCCCCGCATACTGCAACTCCCGCAGGGTGTTTACCGCTTTCTGCCGTCCACAGTGGAGCAGGGCGACCACCTCGCAGATTGGATAATACAGGTAAATCCGTCCGTATTCGTCTGCCCAGCCGTTCTTGCAGGACAACTCCGTCCGGCGCAGGATAAAGGCGTACAGTATCTTCGCTTCATTGGACAGGGGCGTAAATGTAGGGGCTTCAAAGAGAAAATTCGGGAGCCGGGTGAAGCTGACCGATTTCTCCGGCTGATGAATATAAATCGTGTTTGTCATAGTGTGCTTTGTGGACAGTTAGAACGGCATTTCCGGGGGAAGGCGATACTTTATACCACTTCCCTCGGTTCTGCTCTCTGGAAGCCTTATAAATCAAGGCTTTTTCCCCGCCTAATTGTCCACGCTCGACCTCCTTTTCCGTTCGCTTTCCGCTTTCTGCCGCCTGTGAACGCTGGCGGCGCAGTCCGGGCAGTATTTTGCCCGGTTGGATTTTGGGACGAACACGCCGCCGCAGACCGAACAGCGTTTCAAGTCCTTTCCCCGAAAAATCTCTGCTTCCAGCGTCCCGTCCTGCGGCAAGACCAACCAGCGGAACCACTTACAGCAGACGGAGAAAGAAATGGTCTGGGGGCAAGTGTGGCTGTCCCCATCGTCAAGGGAGATACAGTCCCCGCCCTCACAGTTGCAGCACTCCCGGCGTATCAGGCTGTTTGCCTGTTTCCTTTGCGCCGGTGTCATGCGGTAGAGGGAGCCGTCCGGCCTGCGCTCCAAGGGCGGCAATCGCTTGTATAAATTTTCTTTCATGCGTTCCTCCGTTTCCTTGTTGCCGTTCTCTCCAAAAGTCTTTATCCTAAAAGCCGTATTTCTACAGCTACCCCATTTCTGCGGCGTGTCCCGGCATTGGTGTGCTTTATTCGTCACTTCTCCTGCCGGTCATATTTCTTTTGGACGGTCATTCTGTTTTCAAGGTGCTGTTCCGAACGTTCGTAAATCCAGTTTATCAGAAAAAAATGCAAATCCCGGATTGTTGCGAGAATTGCATTTTCCCAAAGTCTATACTTTTGAAATTGCATTTCTGCAATTATCCTGTATAATGGAAGCATATGGAGGAGGTGCGTATCTATGGCTTTACCCGGGACACCCGGACAGCGGATTTCCGACCTTTGCAACGGGCGGCATATCCCACAAAAGGAACTGGCAAAGAAAATAGGGATTTCCCCCTCCCAGTTGAGCCGGATCGTCAGCGGGGAAACAAAGACAGTCAGCAGTGATATTCTCATAGGCATTGCGAAAGAATTTAGAGTGTCAACGGATTATATTCTGGGCTTGTCAACAGTGAGCGTCCAAAAGAGTTATGACATATCGGAATTGGGATTGTCCGAGGGAGCAGTCCGGGGGCTTGTAACGGGAATGATAGATGTGGAAATTCTCAACCACCTATTAGAACATAAGAATTTCCCGCGTCTGATAAGCCTGATACAGATTTATTTTCAGGACACAGCGGCAAGGGGCGTTATGGCACGAAACAAGGTAATCGAAATGGCTACGGCTTCGCTGGCTGATTTAATGAAAGACCGCCCGGAATACCGGGCGGAAGCAAGACAGGATATACAGTTTATGAACGCCCAAAAGCTGGGGGAGCATGAAGCGGAGATTGAGAAAATCAAGAATGTGTTTATGTCTATCCTGCGGGACATAAAGGGCAATATAGACAGCGGGGAGCCGCCGGAGGAACCAGTGACCGCTGCCATGTTTCAAAATATCCAGAACGCCGCACAGGAGCAGAAGCAGGAATTACATACCATTGATGATGTGACGGCGTTGGTTGCGGAACAGCTTGAAAAAGTCATGCCGCTGGACGAGGAAACAAGTGAACAATTCCAGCAGTTGATGAAGAAGATGATTAAACAGATGGGAAAGTAGATTTTTTTGGAGGTTAAAATATGGATACATCAACTATTGTAAATATTATTCTTTGTGTTTTGTCTTTTATATTAGCCGCCATATCCGTAGTCACAGTTGTGATTACTTTGCGGCAAAATAATAAAATGATTGAAGAATCAACAAGACCTGTTATTTCTGTTTATACTGATGAAATCAATGCTGGTAATCCGTTTTTTTATTTAATTGTTAAAAACTTCGGGAAATCTCCTGCCTATATTACAAAATTTGAGTATGATTTTGATTTCAAAGGTTGTTATAAAATCCGAAATGATAGAGATTATTTGGAAGGACTCAATAATGCAGTTTTAGCCCCGGGTCAATCAAGAATTTGCACACTTGATTATGCAAAAATAGATAAAGAAGTGACATTTACACTTGAATATCATTCTGGAGCAAAAAAGGTATATTCAGATAAGTTTACGATTGACTTAAAAGCTGGGGTTAGTATGCCTTATGGCAAAGTAGCCACAGAGGGTAAAGAGCTTCGCACAATTTCTTACGCATTGCAAGAAATGCTACAAAAAAATCTTTGATAAGCTGATTTAGAAGGACTAATATTGATAATATCAAAACAATTCCATCAGGTGATGAAGAAAATGATTGGACTGGTGGGAAAGTAAAGAACGATAACCTATGAAACTGTCAAAAGAAATAGACAAATCAGAGGTTGGAGGTGGCTGGAAATGAAAGAAAATATTGTAGCAAAGTTGACGGCAAAAGATGATAAATATGCTTGCGCCCTTGCCGATAAAATTATATCAGAAAGCCAAGAAACAGATGAATGGTATGAATATTTTAATGATTTTGCTTCCTTGCTTAACCACCCAAAATCATTAGTGAGAAATCGAGTGTTGTATATTCTTGCGGCAAATGCCCAGTGGGATGAGGAAAACCATTTTGATTTAATTATATCTGATTTTCTCACACATATAACAGACGAAAAGCCGATTACAGCCAGACAGTGCATAAAGGGTCTTGCACAGGTGGGAGTAGCAAAACCACAGTATATTCCAAGAATATTGTCCTGTTTGCAAGGTGCTGATTTGTCAAAGTACAAAGACAGTATGCGCCCGTTGATTGAAAAGGATATAGCAGAAACCGAAAAGATATTGAAAACTCTCTAATCAGGGAGTTGTGGAGGTACATGATGAATAATAAAGACATTGTAAAATATTTCTATGAAGTAATTGTTTCAGAAAATTTGCTTGATGAACTTTCTAAATACATATCAGAGGATTGTGTGCAGAGAACTGGCGAAAAAGAAATTTTCATAGGAATAAACGGAATGAAGCAACATCTTGTAGCATTGAAAAAAACATATCCCGATTACACCATGAAAATTATTCGCCAATATGTAACAGATGGTTATGTTATTTCAGAATTTATTATGAGGGGAACGCACAAAGGAGAATTTATTGGAATAACACCTACGAATAAGGTTTTGGAAATTACAGGGGTAAATATTGATAAAGTCATATGAAACATTTTTTGAGCATCATTTGATTAAACCTATATAAATACAAATCCCGATTGTCCGGCGAAATAGCAAAGCCAGCCGAGACAGTCAACGGTCAAGATGAACGGCGCATTTCATGCGCCGCCGTTGACAGTCCCGCCCGCCTTTGCTAACAGGCAATCAAGGCGGGAAAGCCTTAAAATGGCTTCCCGCCCATTTCAATTTTGAGAGAAAAATCCATCTGCTTTTTCGTGAGTGTTTCCATAAGTTCGGGACATTTTGTCCCGAAGTCTGGCGTGGGACAAGGGACAAGGAGCTTTCATATACGCCCTGTCTGCTGATGAAACCAGTCCTGCGCTTGCGGCTCCACGCCACGCAATCACAGCCCTGTTTTCCTGCCGCTTCAAATGCCTTTGCCCTCCCCAGCGGCAACGACATTTTTACCGCAACGCCGACAGAGCGTATAACACACTACACTTTGCAAGCAAAGTCGTGTGCCAAAGGGGTACCCTTTGGAAACCCTGTTTTGTCGGAGTGTGTAGCCACACTTCCTCCAAAACACAAAATAAGCGGTTGCAATCTGCTGTTAAAATTACAGCCGGATTGACCGCTTATTTTGTTTCTGCCCGCCAGTTTTCTCTATCCTAATAATGAGCATATTTTATAAAAATTATGTTTAATGCGGGTTGAAATATAAACATATAAATGATATAATGGAAACGAAGAAAACAAGGAGGTCACAGCCCATGAAAGAGTTAGGAGAACGCCTGCGGATATTGCGGGAGAGTGTGAAGCTGTCACAGGTAAATATGGCGGAATTGTTAGGAGTGAAACAGTCCAGTATCAACCGCTATGAACAAGGGCAATCGGCGCCCTCTTTGGAAACGCTTGTGAAGTATGCAGATTATTTTGATGTGTCAATGGATTATCTCTTTGCACGAACCGATACCCCACAGGGAAAGCTATATGAATACCGCCCTAAGATTGCGGCGGGAAGCGATGAGATGAAACAATTTATTGAGATGTGCTTTGACCCTCAATCTCCAATGAGTGAGAAATTAAAGCAAACACTTTTTCAAATTATGGAGGTGGACAAATGAAAGGTGTTATCTATGCCCGCTATTCTTCCGACAATCAGAGGGAAGAAAGTATTGAGGGACAGTTGAGAGAATGTAAAGAGTATGCAGAGCGCAACGACATTATGATTTTAGGCACATATATTGACCGGGCTTTATCAGCGAAAACAGATAACCGCCCCGAATTTCAGCACATGATTAAGGACAGCGCAAAGGGTTTATTTGATGTTGTGCTGGTATGGAAGTTAGACCGTTTTGCCCGGAACCGCTATGACAGCGCACGATATAAAAATATTTTGAAGAAGAACGGTGTCAAAGTCATTTCTGCAAGAGAGAATATCTCCGCGGGAAGCGAGGGGATTATACTGGAAGCCATGCTTGAGGGGTATGCGGAATATTACTCCGCCGAACTCTCCGAGAAAGTTATCCGGGGTTTGACCGACAATGCGCTGAAATGCAAATACAACGGCGGCACTGTCCCAATGGGCTACTATATTGACGAACAGCAGTATTATCAAATCGACCCCAAGACCGCCCCGGTGGTGCTGGAAATGTTTACGAGATACAGCGAAGGTGCGACCATGCAGGAACTTGTCAATCTGCTGAACAGCCGGGGGATGCGCTCCATTCGTGGCGGAAAAATTACGTTAAATATTATGAACCACTTGTTGAAGAACCGCCGCTATATGGGCGAATACAGCTATCGTGATGTGGTCAAAGAGGACGGTATTCCGGCGATTGTCCCGAAAGATTTATTTGAACGGGTGCAGGAACGGCTGGCGAAAAATAAAAAGGCTCCCGCCCGTCACAAAGCAGAGGACGACTATTTGTTAACAACGAAGCTGTATTGCGGGAAATGCGGCTCTTTTATGGTAGGAGAAAGCGGCACAAGCCACACGATGAAAGTACACCGCTATTATCGTTGTGTGAATACCAAGAAAAAGAAACTCTGCGACAAGAAAGCGGTCAAGAAAGACTGGATTGAAGATTTAGTTGTCAGCTACACCATGAAAGCGATTATGAATGATGAAGTCATGGAACGGTTGATTGATACGCTTATGGAATTGCAGAAAAGAGAAAATACCGACCTCCCTCTTTTGAAAAAACAGCTTGCAGAAACGGAAAAAGGCATTAACAATATGCTCAACGCTATTCAAGCCGGGATTTTCACACCGTCCACGAAGCAAAGGCTGGACGAGTTGGAGGAAACCAAGAGCCAGCTTGAAATCAGCATTTTACAGGAAGAAATGCACAAGCCCATGCTTACAAGAGAACAGATAGCTTTCTTTATTTACCGTTTCCGAAAATTTGATGTGACAAAGCGGGAACAGCGGCAAAGACTGATTGACAGCTTCGTCAATGCGGTGTATCTTTATGAGGACAAGATAATCCTTACTTTCAACTATAAGGATGGTTCCAAGACTATCACGCTGGCGGAGGTTGAGGGTTCGGATTTATCCGTACTCGGTGCACCAAAATGAACGACCCTACCCAATCTGAACAAACTGTTGTCAGTTATTCGGATTGGGTAGGGTCGTTTTTTGCCTGTAGCCCTTGTATTTCAAGGGTTACAGGCTTTTTGGGCTCCAGATGCCATGTGTCACTGGCAAAGAGCAAACAGTTCAAAATCAGAGAGCAAAACGTGTAAATGGTGGAATTCGAACCCATGCTGACATCACGCTCGTCGGTCCTATGCCTTGCAATACATCACTTTTCTTCTGCCTGACATGGCATTTGGGTTCTCAGTACGTTTTTGAACTATCGACTTTGAGTTCAGTTTTTCTATCCAGAGAAATGGTCCTTAAAAATGTTGTCAAAGTTGTATAATTACATTATTAACTTCTTTGAACTGGAATTTGCTAAGGCTATATCAAGAGAACTATAGGAGCGCCAACAAGGAACAGGAGGAATAGATAATGAAAGATACCGTTATTTCGTTATTAAAAAACGCTTTTTGTTTTATATTTTATGTGGTTATCCCTTTAACTCAGCCAAGCAGAAGCACCAATAGCTAAGACCAGGCGCTCCAGGAGGCGGGGGCCAAAGTCACGGCGGCTGAAGCGGAAGCAATATTCGTCAAGGTAGGCTTGGAGGTACTTTTTAGGCAGGCCATGGTAAGTACCCAGGATGAACGCCTTGGCGTTACTGATTACGATGTGCAGCCAATGGAGCAGGCCCGAATGGGGGGCGTAGGGTTTGTGCTCATGGGCATAGCCCTCCAGAGCCGGGATATAACTCCCGTAACCGTCACTGTGGATCGTACTGCCCTGGACAAACGCAGCTTGGGCAAATTTTTTGACAGAGGTCCGCTTGATATTCTGCGTGACCCGCATCTTGGTATAGAGAGGATTTCCACGCTCATCCAAAGACACAGCCACAAAAACCTTCGCCTTTTCCGTACCCCGGCCCCGTTTTTTCCCAACAGTTGGCCCGCCAAAGTAGGTGTCGTCAAATTCAATGGTCCCATTGAGCTGATGGATTTTGTCCCGCTGACCCATAGCGGTACGGATACGCATGAGCATATACCATGCGGTTTTATAAGTCGTTCCCAGCACCGACATCAGCGCAACGGCTGAGATGCCCCGCTTATCCTGGCTGACAAAGTAGAATGCAAAAAACCACTGCGTCAGCGGCATATGGGTCCTATGGAGCACCGTTCCCGCTGTCACTGAGTTCTGGTGGTGGCACTCAGCACATTGATACCGGCCGTTGGATAGCAGGCAAGCGTGGTGACAGCCGCATTTAGGGCAGACAAACCCGACCGGCCACCGCAGATTTGCCAGGTACTCCCGGCATTTTGCCTCGTTGGAAAACTCTTTCATGAAAGTTCCCAGAGGATACCGCTTACTCTTTGCCATGACCCTTTCCCTCCTTTTTGGGTTCATGGCCTGATTATATTCTCCGGCATATCCCATAATCCGGCCTTTTCCTCTGGCTGATTAAAAGGGATAACCACAATATTTTATTTAGCTTTTTCTCAATATCTGTCAGCTTCTTTGTCTCAGCATCCTCAAGGGTATTGTCAGATGTCCGAGTTTTTGATTTATCGTTTTACAGCCGTCAACCTGTGTATATTCAGTTAGTATTGCTATTCATAAACTTATACATCTTAGCTATTGTGGCTATCAGATATTTCGGCTGTAGTGTCCGCTGCGGTACCACTGCCGCTGCTCATTGCGCTCGTACCGCGCTGCCTGCGTCAGCTTCTCTGCCTCCGCCTCCAGCAGTTCGTTCAGCGTTTCTTCCACGCTGCCTCGCACAAGTTCCTTTAGCTCACCCTTGATTACTTCTTCATTTAGCTGCACAATTTTCTCGGACATAGTTTGCAGTCTCCTTTCAGAATGGTGTGTCGCAACTTCATTCTACCAGAGCGCTGCAAACTATGCCTCTTTTTCTTTTTGCGAAACTTATTCTACCTTATCAGTTTTAGGATAGTCTCGCCGAAAAATTTTTAAGCATTACCCAGCGTTAAATTTCTTGGCACAAAAAAGCCAGCATCTCAGGATATAAGCGTTGAGATGCCGGCTGATGTTTTCGTCATAATTTCATAATTCTGTATGCCAGTGGCGCTGGTGGTGTATTTACAGAGGGGGAGGTTCCGGTAAGAACCTCATCTTTTATCTCCCCGTTACATAGAAAATTTGACCTCTAGAATCTCGACCGGCGCTGTTTTCGGCAAATATTGTTACAATTACTTTGTATTTTACCCCCGCTGTCCCCGGGCGGCAAATTAGGTTTGTATGGGTAAAGGTGTTAGTGCTGCTCATGCCAGGTTCATCCTCTAAGACATTCTCTACAAAATACCAACTATTCCCTACCTGTTTGTAGATATAGATGCTTTGACAACCAAGTTTGTCAACTGTGTCAACTCCCATGACGGAGAACTCTATGTCTATACTTCCTTTGCTTGTGCTGACATCCATGCCAAATACGCTAATTTGGTCGCTGGCTTTTGTGCTTGCTGAAGCGACTGAAATGTTAAGAGCTATGATGCTGAATGCAGCAATAATGCAAATCAGTTGTTTTGTCTTTTTCAAAGTAAATCCTCCTAAAATTGAATTGAATGAATTATTTCCTTCAAATCTGAAACAGGCAGTGATGAAGTGATTACGCATTGAACGCCTTCTGTGTTCCAAGCAACAGTATTAACATTGTTATTGCTAAAAAATTGGTATTCTGTGCCATCTACAAAAAGCTTTTCAACGGTTTCGTTATCTTTTTCTGCAATGTTTTGATAAGATGACTGATTCTGTTTAATTTTAATCAATAGAGAATCGCTGGACGATTGATAGTGTATAGAAAAATCGACCGCTCCCGTTTTAGAGGAAATGTACAAGACAGAATTATCCACTTCCAGCTCTTCGGGTATGTATCGTGGAATTGCTATTTTTTCGGTGCCATTCTTGACCAACGCATCGTATAGGTCTATAAACTCATTTGGGATAGACGTTGCGTCATTGTCCAATATAGCTTTTGGTTCTTTGCCATCAGGCAAAAAGAAAAAATAATCATTCGTCCAGTGAGCAATTAACATTTGGATCACATTGGTGTAACCAGACACAGGGATCATTGTCACTGCGACTAAGACTGCCGCTAAAACCGCAACCATAAGATACCTGCGAAAGGCTTTCGGTTTTTGATGTTTGAGGGCATGTCCAGCAGCCTTGGAGATATCATCTTCCTCTACAGAACGGTGGATAGAATTTGCCCGGCCCTCTTCTGTGTTGTAAAAGGACTGGAACTCCTCCCATGCGCTTTCTGTATCCGGGGGCCGATGATCCGGCTGGGCCTGCTCCTTCTTTTGGATCACCTCCATGATCGCCATAATGTAATCAATATCGGGAGCACTACCGTTTGTCGCAATGAAGTCTTGCTGGAGTAGTGCCTCTAGGTCTGGAATGCTCATATTTTCCAGATCATAAGGCAAATCTTTTTTGCCTGACATGCTCAGAACCTCCTTCTATATTGTAATGTACGTTCAGCGGCAAAAGTTTACACACTTCAAGAAAAAATTTTTATTCTTTCAATTTTTCTTTTATCCGCTTTTTGATCCTATGTACTTTCGTCGCCAATGCCTGTTTTGTGAGGTTCATCTCTGGGCACAGCTCCCGATAGGAATAGCCTTCCCAATAAATTTTGCACAGCAGGTCAAAATCATCTTTAGGCACGAGGCCATCTAACTCCAAGGCCAAGCTGATATGGGGCTCAGCGGGCGGAACATATAACTGTTCATAGCGAAACAGGCGCTTTGTCCACCTGTTTTCCTCTCTGACCAGGTCCATTACCTTGTATTGCAGTGTTTTATACAGCCACCCGACCGGCTTGTCACTGGACAAAACCGTTTCCTTCATATCCCATGCCAAAGCAAATGTCTCTTGTACGGCATCTTC
Source organism: Firmicutes bacterium ASF500 (assembly GCA_000492175.2). NCBI lineage: Bacteria > Bacillati > Bacillota > Firmicutes bacterium ASF500. Next base: position 3,342,955 of record CP097573.1, read on the forward strand.
CGCACGTCCGTTGACAGGGGCGTTTTGGTCCCGTGCTTTCAGAAGCGCGCTCGCGTAGCGAAGCATCCCGCTATATTCCTGCACAAAAAAATCATGGAAGATTCTCTGTGCCTCTTGCTCGGCTACATTTTGCTCAGCTGCATTTCCTTGACTCATTCAATCTCACCGCCTTCTCTTTCGCAGTTTTCGCCATACATCTTCTGTTATATCGCCGGCGGTTTGTACTCAACTATTTTTTTGACGCTTTCAATAATTCCAACTATAACCTGTCGCTGGATGCCATTCAGAGGCTCAAACAGAGCTTGAATATAGTCATGTTCCGCCTGGGGCATGGCGCCTGTCAGCAGATAGTCGGTACTGGTGCCCAATGCACGGCTGATTTTGATGATACTATCAGACCCAAGGCCCTTTTCTCCCCGTTCCACACATGCGATAAAATTCAAAGATAATCCCGCACGATCCGCAAGCTTGTCTTGAGTCCACCCTAATTCCTCCCGCAGCTTTAAAATACGGCGGCCAACCTCATTTGCCAGTTGGTTGTTACTTTTAGGCATGAATGTCACCTTCTTCTATTTTTTTAGAGATATTCTATCAATTTAGCCATAGTTTATGTAGTTTCTATCGTGCTTAAAAAGTATTATACTATAACCAAAGAGATGTTTCAACGAATTTTTCCTCTATAGAAATGTAAACAATTGCCCCTTTATAGACATTACATAGTGAGAATACGCCTGTGATGTGCGGCCCGCTGGGAAATAAAGTTAATAAAGGAATAATCCTGATGATCTAAAATCCACCGCCAAGGCATTGTTTTGCCTTGGCGGTGGACTAAGTATAGGGCTAAAGAAGGTCCTTTGAAACGCCCTGCTCTCCAAATGTTGATACAGAGAAATAACCAAACTACAGGATTCTTTTGATGAAATATTAGCCACATGTTGCAGAAGGAGGCAGTGGCGTTCAAAGGGTCTAGAATGGATTTCTTTGCATACCGGCAAAATGGTACGCTTTTCCGACATGCCAGTATTCATTCCCATATGTCTCCTTTGTATAATTTTGTCGAAGGAGGTTGTTGGTATGGGAATCCAACAAAATATGGCTGACATGATGAACATTGTGAAACGGAAAAGAGGGATTTCTGTAGTGGAATTTTCCGAAGAATTGGGAATTTCCTGCTCCACGCTTCAGGAATACCTCAATGCGCGGGGAAATCCCACGGTTCAAATGGTAGAACACATTGCCCGTAAATTAGAGTTTGACCCCATCGCTCTTATAGCGGGCCTTTTTGAACCGGATCAAATAAAAATACTGCTCTTGCTTTTGGAGTCAACGCAGGAGCTTTCGCGTCTCCCGCAGCCCAAAAAGCGAAAACTTGCCGAGTTGCTTCAGGAAATGGTACAGCTATGGGAGGAGGACGTATGAGCAAAGAACGAACGCCTTTACTGCATCCACAAGATGAATTGAGTTTTCGAAAACCCCTTCGTGTTACTCAAGTTTACGTGTTCAGGCAGGGCGGCGCTTACCCGGTCTGTCCGCAATGTGGCATTTCCCTGGAACGGGAATTTCAGAATTTTTGTGACCGCTGCGGGCAAAAGCTGGACTGGAAACAATTCAAACACGCTCAGATTATTTACTCCGGCCCGGATGATGAATGAGGCTTCGTCACGGATACCCCTGCGGGCATACAGCTTCACCAACCGCTCTAAAACGTCAGCACAGGAGCCGGCGGACTGCTCCGGACAGGCGGCCGGGAAGCGGAGCCTAGAAAATTCATCAATGGCGGTATACTGAACAGGCTTTCAGGCCGCCGGGACTGGCACGCCAAGGTTTTATATTCCCATCCCAGCGTGCCAGCCAGAAGTAAGCATATGACCGGCTCTTGTTGTACTTCCGGCTGGCACAGCTTAAGCCATATTTCTCCGCATGTTTTATCAATGGTTGCCTGTATGCCATGTCCTGTGTTATACTCTTACTGGTGAAGGATTGTGGCCTCCTCTCGGTTCTGCCATTATACTCCTGCAGCCCAAAGTATCGCAGCATACTTGAAAATCAGGATTGACTTTTGCGGCGCCCTTTTTGGACAGAAAGGGGCGCTGTAGTTTGAGGTGAAGTTTGATATGAAGATTCAAAAGGCCGCCTTGATTGGGGCGGGCGCGATTGGCGCCTATCTGATCTGGAGTTTTGACGGTGTTCCCAACCTTACTTTTACCGTAGTGGCGGAGGGAGAGCGGAAGGAACGGCTGGAACGGGACGGCATCGTAATCAATGGAGTGCGCTGTCCCCTTCGGGTGCGGGAGCCTGAGCAGGCGGGCCCCCAGGACCTTGTTTTTATCGCCACCAAATACGGAGGACTGGACGGGGCCGTTTCCATGCTCCCGCCGCTCATGGGGCCGGATACCCTGGTCCTCAGCCTGCTCAACGGAGTGGACAGCGAGGACCGGGTGGCCCAGGCGGTGGGGCCGGAGCATGTAGTCCATTCCGTTATCCGCATCGCCTCCCGGCGGACGCAGGCGGGGGTCTATTTTGAGCCGGACCGGGTGATTGGATTGACCTTCGGTATGGCGGACGCCAAGCCGGAGGACGGTTGGAAGATGGAGGCCCTGTCAGCTCTATTTGCCAACACCCGCCTGCGCTGGAGCCGCTCCGAGGATATTCTGACGGACATCTGGCTGAAATTCGCCAGCAACATCGCCAACAACCTCCCCCAGGCGGTGATCGGCGCGCCGGCCAGCCTGTACGCCAGGAGCGAGCACGGGATGCTTCTTGCCCAAAGGCTCTGGACAGAGGTGGCGGCTGTGGCCGCTGTCCGGGGCGTACATTTGCCGGAGGAGGTCCTTATTTTTCCCGGCCAGTCCCCGGCGGCCAAGTACTCCACCCTCCAGGACCTGGAGGCCGGCCGGCACACGGAGATCGATATGTTCGCCGGACAGATGCTCCGTATGGCGGCGGAGGCCTGGATCGCCGTCCCCTACTGCGAATACACTTACCACGCCATCAAGGCGCTGGAGGAAAAGAACGACGGACTGTTTGACGGGAGGGAATGGGAGAGATGAATTACCGCAGATTGGGAAAGACCGGCCTGATGGTCAGCGAGATCGGCTTCGGCGGGGAGTGAATGGACCTCTTTCGAAACAAAAAAGGGTGTTGGCCGTATGGTTGAAAAACCAAAGGCCGGCGCCCTTTTTTGTATAAAGGAACCACTCGCTGGGCGAGTGGTTCCGAGGTGGTAATTTTTCGATTTGCTGTTTATGCCTTCCTTTCGCAGAAGCGCTGGAGCATAGACGCCGCCTGAGCGCGGGTGGTCTGGCCCTGGGGCTCGAACCGCCCGTCGCTGTGACCGACGACGATGCCGTTTTCCACCGCCCAGCGGACGGCCTCCAGCGCGTAGCCGCTGATATTGTCCGTATCGGTGAAGCTCAGCGTCTGATGGGCCGCGGGACTGCCGGCGCAGTGCCAGAGCATGACAGCCAGCTGTTCGCGGGTGATGGAGTCGCCGGGGCCGAATGTTCCATCGCCATAGCCGCTGACAACGCCGCTTGCCGCCGCCCAGCGGACGGGCTCAGTGTACCACACGTCTCCCGGTACGTCGCTAAAGGGCAGGGCGCGGTCAACCACGGGACTGCCCTCCAGCCGCCAGAGGATGGCGGCGACCATGGCGCGGCTGGTGCTGCTGTTCGGGGCAAAGGTGCGGCTGTCCATGCCTACCATCAGGCCGTGCTCAAGGCAGTAGTGGACGCCGTCGTGATACCACCCGTTCAGGTCGGAATCCTCATAGGGCGAGATGGGACAGGTCTTGTCTTTGGGACAGCTGGGCACGGCGCCGGAGATTGGCTTGAAGGTGGCTTTGATGGTCACCTTTCCAGTGGGCTGGGTGAAGACGTAGGTCCCGCCGCCCCTGTCGGTGACGGCCACCGGCTTGCCGTTCCGGTCGGTAACGGTGAGGCCGTCGATCTGCCAGCCCTTGTCGGGTGTGAGGGTGACGGTCACCTTGTCGCCCCGCTCAGGGCGCTGGGGCGTGCATTCCACTTTGCCGTGGTCGCTCTTTTCTATGATTGGCGCGTAGGTGGCCGGACTGCTTGACCCACCGCTGGACCCGCCGCCGGAAGGCGGTGTGGGAGTGGGGTCGGGGGTTTCACTGCCGGACGCGGTGTAGCCGATGGCGTAGGTGGAGAACTTTGTAGCGTAGATGTAAATCAAACCGCTGGTCTCGTCCAGCCGGAAGGTACCTCCTGCTTTTGTATCCGCTTGGGTCAGTGCCTCGGCTTTTCCATCGTGGTGACGGTAGACCGTTACGCTGTCCTTGTCGGAAAAATCGTAGGACACCACGATCTCCAGCACTTTATCTTTGGTGTCGGTGATGATTGTGGTTCCGGCATTGGAACCGCCCGTTACTTCCTTCACCAGGGACAGGTCCAGGAATTCCACCGTTTTTCCGCTGGCTATCTGCTTGATTTCAGCCGCGCCGGCGGCGGCGGTCTCCTCCTTCTTTTCCACAGTGAGCTTTACAGTGACGGTTTGGCCGGACTCCACGTCCTGAGCCTCGGCGACCTCATCCACGCCGCCTACCACCACAGCGGGAGTATTGTCCTTAACCTCCACCACGCTGTTTTTCTTGCCGTCAGGCATTTTGATATCCTTTGCAGTGGCGTCGCTGTCAGTCAGCACGACCAGAATGGTCTTGGTAATCTTGTCACCTTCACTTTCCTGTTCCGCTACCACGTTGTAGGTTCCCGCCGGGACATCGGAGAAACTGTAGGTCCCGTCGGCGCCTGTAGTGACAGGCTGGCCGATCTGCCTGTTGCCCTGCATCAGCTTAACTGACGCGCCGCTGACGGCAGTGTTACCATCATTACCCGTCACCGTGCCGGAGATGGAATAGGTGGGCGTGGGTGTGGGTACAGGGATTTCCTCCGTGCGCAGGACGCGGCCGCAGACGGTACACTTGAAGGTTTTAATGCCCTCTTCGGTTTCGGTGACCGGCTTGGTCACCGTCCCGCTGTCCTCTGCGTGGACAGCGTAACCACCCTTCTGAGCGTCGTCGGTAATGGGACAGCCAGCGGCGGTGCACGCATGCCAGTGGTGGGTCTCGCTGGTGGTCCAATCCTCAGCCCAGGTGTGGGTGTGGGATGGGTCAACGGTCCGGGTGTAGCCGCAGTCGTTACAGGTGTCGTCCTGGTCATCATCATAGGTATGGACACCGTATCCGTCCTTCTGGTCGTCGCCGGTGATGGGACAGTCGGCGGCGGTACACGCATGCCAGTGGTGGGTCTCGCTGGGGGTCTTCCTGTACCAAGGTATAGGTGACAGCGGTATCCACCTTTTTGTACCACTGGAAGCCATCGGACATCGGCTGACCCATATAGGTTGCCGTTACAGTGTAATTGTTGTCCGCCGTGGGCTGCTCTTTAATCTCCAACGCGCTGACAGCCCACACTGTGGTGGGCAGAAGGCCCAGCAACAGGCAGAGGGTAAGCAAAACGGAAAGCAGGCGTTTTGTATGTTTCATAGTGATAACCTCCTATCAAAGCTCGTCTTGGGCGGGAAGGAACAGTTGGCCGGCCAAGTCCAGCAGGCTCTCCCGGCTGGCTCCGGCGTCCACGCTGAGGCTGTACAGCTGGCCGGGGACCACATCAAACCAGACCACCTTGCCCGCGCCGCCGTCGTTCCAGGCCAGCCGGGCCGGACACCAGCCCACCTCGGCCTCGGCGCGATGGCCGAACTCCTCCTCCACGCCGGAAATGTCGGCGAAGTCGGAGCTTGTGTCGTAGGTGAGGGCAATGCGGTAGACACAGCCCACGCCGTCCAGGGTGAAGGTGGTCTCACCCACCGCCAGGCCGTCCAGGTGGAAGGCGTTGTAGTGTATGTCCCCCGCGCCCTCCGGGGCATTGTTCAGCTGTCCGCCCAAGGTGGAGAAGATGCTGTCCACCGTGTCCAGCAGGTCGGCGGGGGTCATGTCGGACCGGACGGACCACTGGATTTGACCGGAGTACCAGCTGACCTGGGCGGTCTTGTCGTTGGAGCGGAGGGTCAGAGCGGCGCCGCCGGCGCTCCACTCCACCTGGTCGGTCCAGGCCTCGCTGTAGAAGATGTCCTGGGGCTCATCAGTCTTCCACGCCCGCAGGGTAACGGCGTGGCCGCCCCGGTCAAATTCCGCCTGGGCGATGGGGGTCTCGCTGGAGCTGGGCAGCAGGTCGTAGATTACGTTTCGGGCGTCCGCCGGCAGGGGCAGCTCATAGCCGTATCCGGCCAGATCGGCGGCGGTGACGCCGGCCTCCGGCACGGAGGGGGACTGCCAGAACAGGACGCCAACAACCACGCACAGGCAGGCCGCCGCTGCAGCCAGGCTCCTCCAAGCGACCGCGCGCCTGTGCTTCGGAACAGCCAGAGCCTCCTCCAGCAGGTCGTTGTCCACGGCGTTCATGAACAACAGAAATCGTTCGTATACGCGTTCGCTCATACATAAATCCCCTCCTCTTCCATAGCCTTGCGGAGCTTACTGCGGGTGCGGAACAGGGCGGACTTGACCTTTTCCTCCCCCACGCCGCACTCCTGGGCAATCTCCAGGATACTCATACCGTACCAGTACCGCCGGAGGAAGTAACGGCGGTGCTCCTCGCTCTGCCTGCGGAGAAAGCGGTCGAGAAAGTCGTGGAAGATCACCTTGTCCGCCACCGTGTTCCCGGGTTCCGGCAGGCTGCTGTTCAACTCCTCAAAGGTTTCCACCAGGGTGGAGTCCCGCCTTTGAGCGCGGTTGTAGGCCAGCCGGTTCAGGGCCAGGTTCCGGGTGATGCGGCCCACAAAACCACCTAAGTAGGCGGGCCGCTGGGGCGGGATCGCGTTCCAGGTCTGGATCCAGGTGTCGTTTACGCACTCCTCGATATCCTGCTCGTCCCACAGGATGCGCCGGGCAATGGACCAGCACATAGCGCCATATTTTTCCAACAGATGTGCGATGGCTTCCTCCGCCCGCCGGAAAAACAGCTCGATAATCTGGATATCTGACATCTCTTTACCTCCCTATATATATTTAGACAGATTTTTTACCGCCGCCGTTGCGCCTGGGCAAACATTATTTCTTTTCGATTCCTTTCATCCCTCATAATACACCGGTTATGAACCTTTGTCACGTCTCTCAGGCCGCTATTATCTGTCTGCCCCTTTTTCCCTCTTTGATTCCATTTAACTCTGCGTTTGGACACTTTCCTTTTCTACTATTGGTTTCCGCCTTGGGCGGAGCGGCGCAATTTCGTACTGCTTCGATTCAAAAATTCTTGTGGGTGATAGCGTTCATGAAACATGGAAAAATTTCGGAAAATAATTTGACACCGGGGGCGAGATGGAGTAAACTAGGCGTACAGCACAAGAAATGGAGAACAAAATATGAAGCGAAACGCTAAGGTCTCCACAGCGGTCATACGCAGGCTGCCCCGGTACTACCGCCACCTGTCTGAATTGCAGGAGGACGGTGTGGTGCGCATTTCCTCCAGCGGCTTGGGCAAATCCATGGGGCTGACGGCCTCTCAGATCAGGCAGGATCTCTTCTGCTTCGGCGGGTTTGGTCAGCAGGGCTATGGCTATAAGGTTGACAGCCTGAAGGAGGAGATCGGCGAGATATTGGGCATCAGCCGGGGGCACACCCTGGTGGTGCTGGGCACCGGCAACCTGGGCCGGGCCATCATTCAGAATTTCCGTTTTTCCAGCAACGGCTTTCGCCTTCTGGCCGCCTTCGACGTCAACCCGGACATGGTGGGCACCCGGGTCGCCGGGGTCCCCATCTATCACACGGACGAGATGGAGGACTTCGTGTCCAGCCGGCAGGTGGATGTGGGCCTGCTCACCGTGCCCATCGCCGCCGCCCAGCAGATGGGGGACCGGCTGGTCCGGGCCGGGGTGAAGGGCATTTGGAATTTTACCAACTATGAGCTGACCTGCGCCCAGCCCGGCGTGGTGGTGGAGTCGGTCCATTTCTCTGACAGTCTGCTCACCCTGAGCTATCTGATCTCCCAGCAGGAGGTTTTGGAAAAAACGCAGGAGGAACACCCATGAAAAAGTATATTCGCCCTCTGGGGGCCGCCCTGGTCCTGGCCCTCCTGGCCGCGGGGGCCTATGCCGTCTCCGCTGACGACAGCCTGATCTCCCTCAGCTATCTGCGGGATACCTTCTTCCCCAAGGCCGTCCAGACTGGCGGACAGTCGGCTGACCAGGCCCTCCAGGGCGTCTACGAGAGCGCTCTGGACGAGCTGGACGCCATCCACAGCGCCGCCGTCAACGGCGTAGGAGGGGGCAGCGGGGACGGCTATTACAGCGACACCCTCCAGTCCAGAAGCTGGTCCGACGGCCAGATTATCTCCCTGCCCACCGGCTCCGGCTTTTTGATGCTGGACGGGGCGGCGATGGTCATCCACAGCGGCGCGGTGGTGGACACCACCGACGGGGCGGAAATGGCCTCCGGCTCGGTCCTTCGCTACGGACACCGCTACCTGGTGGGGGAGGATACCACCGCCCAGGTGACTGTGTTCTCAGGACAGGCCCGTCTGGGCGTTCAAGGAGGATACGCCCTGTCCCCGGGCCGGGGGCAGCACACTCCATTCTTCGACGTGAATCAGAACGACTGGTTTTATGCCCCGGTGAACTACGCCTATGAGAGGGGCCTGTTCTCCGGCATGGACGAGAACCACTTTGACCCCGGCGGCTCTATGAATCGGGCGATGCTCATGTCGGTGCTCCACCGGCTGGCCGGCTCCCCCTCCGACGGTGGCGCCCTCTCCTTTGCCGACGTGCCCGACGGCCAGTGGTACAGTCAGGCCGTCCGCTGGGGCGCGGCCCAGGGGATTACCTCGGGCACCGGCGAGGGTATTTTCTCCCCCTTCAACCAGGTCACCCGGGAGCAGACAGTAGTCATGCTCTACAACTACACCACCAAATACCTGAAGCGGGGGACGGGGGCGGTGGCCAATCTGTCCGACTATCAGGACCTGGACCGGGTCAGCGACTGGGCCCGCCCCGCCATGGCCTGGGCCGTGGGTCAGGGTATTGTCAGCGGGGTGAACAACGGCGGCCGCCTCACCCTGGAGCCCCAGCGGGGGGCCACCCGGGCGGAGATGGCGACTATGCTCCAGGCGTTCAGCGAAAAAATTTTGTGATTGGAAAAGAAGCACCCATTTCCCTCTCCGGCCATATGATAGGATTGAGAGCGGCAGACAGCCCTCTTAATACTTTCATAATCAGGAGGTACTCATTATGGGGTGCTGCAATAACAACTGGGGCGGCAGCAGCTGCCTGTGGATCATCATCCTCATCATTATCCTGTTCGGCTGCGGCGGCTGGGGCGGTAATGGCTGCGGCTGCAATAACAACTGCGGCTGCAACAACGGCTGCGGGTGCTGAGCAAAAAACGGACCAGGGCGCGGAGAAAAACTCTCCGCGCCCTGGTTTTTCATGCTGAGGCCAAAATCCCCGCCCTGCCCGCCCCACCGTCCCGGACGGCGGGCGGTGCGGGGCCTATGCCTTTCAATGTGTAGGATGCTCCCCACCCCAGACGATTTTCCGATACCTCTCCGGATCGGTGTCTCCCTCGGTGGAGAACATGAGTACCCGGCTGTTCTGGTCCAGGCCCAGAGCCTCTTTCAGCTCCTTGTAGGTCTCATCCAGCATCAGGGCGGAGATCACCCCCATGCCCACCGCCCCGGACTCGCCGGAGCACACCGCCGGGTCACCCTTCACCGGAGCGGCCAGCATCCGCATCCCCTTGGCGCTCACCCAGTCGGGGCAGGAGAGGAACGCGTCCGCATGGTTGCGCAGGATATCCCAGGAGATGGTGTTGGGCTCGCCGCAGGCCAGACCGGCCATAATGGTCTGGAGGTCGCCGCCCACGACGCGGGGCTTGCCGTCCCCGGCCACCGCCCCCTGATAGATGCAGTCGGCAATCTGAGCCTCCATGACCACGAACTTGGGCGGGTCGTTGGGGTACAGGCTGGCGAAGTAGCCAACCACCGCCCCAGCCAGGGAGCCGACACCCGCCTGAACAAAGACGTGGGTGGGCTTTTCTCCCAGCTGCTCCGCCGCCTCGCCGGCCATGGTGCCGTAGCCCTGCATAATCCAGGAGGGGATCTCCTCATAGCCCTCCCAGGCGGTGTCCTGGACCACCACGCCGTGCTCGACCTGGGCGGCCTCGGCGGCGGCCATCCGGACGCAGTCGTCGTAGTTGACCTCCTCGATGGTCACCTGAGCGCCCTCCCTGGCGATGTTGTCAAAGCGGCTTTTGGCGCTGCCCTTGGGCATATGGATCACTGCCTTTTGGCCCAGCTTGTTGGCCGCCCAGGCCACTCCCCGGCCGTGGTTGCCGTCGGTGGCGGTGAAGAAGGTGGCCTGACCGAAGTCCCTGCGGAAATCTGGACTGGTCAGATAGTCGTAGCTCAGCTCCGACACATCCCGGCCCAGCTCCCCGGCGATGTACCGGGCCATTGCGAAGGAGCCGCCCAGCACCTTGAAAGCGTTGAGGCCGAAGCGGTAGCTCTCATCCTTGACGCTCAGGGAGTTCAGTCCCAGCCAGGCGGCCATACCGTCCAGCCTGGCTAAGGGGGTGACGGTGTACTGAGGAAAGCTGCGGTGAAAGGTCCGGGCCTTTTCCACATTTCCGGCGGACATGATGTCCAGATACCAGTCCTCGCTCCTGGGCATCTTGTTCAGGGCCCATTTGATCATTTCCATAAAAATTCCTCCGTTTGTCCAACCTTGATAATTAGGGGTGTTTCCTATTATACAGTCCGCTCCAAGTTTTTACAAGCCGTCCCGCCGCCAGGAGGTAGCAGACCGTTCCAATGCCCACGCCGTTCAGCTAAGATTTCCAGATAGATGCGGAAGGATATGACGGTACAACCGATGACCAGATAGACCTTCTTGGCCGGGACGTAAGCGGGATTTCGCCCTTGATGATGACGACAGCACCTGGGTGAGGGGCAGGTTTGGAAAGCCGGTTTCTGGCGGAAATTGGCCGCAAATAGAGCAAACAAAACGCTCTGCGGGAAATTCCCGCAGAGCACAGCTTGTCGAAAAATGCCCTGTCTGGCTTCATTACCAGACAGGCCACAACGTTAATGAGGAATAAAATGTAGGAGGAGGGTGTGGAGGAAGGCGGAGCAAAGCGCTTTCTGGCTTTCCATCTTGCCAACTTTTTGAGGTTCATGGCAGCAAATTTAAGCCTCACCCAGTTGGAAACCTGGGCCAGACCACGGTAAACGGTATAGCGCATGGCGTGTTTTTCTTTTGCATCGGCAAAAACTCGCTCAATGGTCTCTTTGCGCCTTGCATAGAGCTGCTTGTACTCCGGGGTGTACCTGGCATCATCGGCCAGTTCCTCATAGCCCTTCCAGATGTGCCGCAGGACAGTCTTTACGAAGCTTTTGGATTTTGTACATAAATGCCGGGTGGGGCACTGGGCACAAATTGTCGGATCGCTGCGGTATTCACGGTATCCATCCCGGTTGGTGGTGCGGTAGGACAGGATGTGGTATTCTGGGCAGATCACGCAGTCATAATATTCATCATAGACGTAAGACCACCAGGGATGTCCACCCTTCATCGTCGTGGGCCGCTTGTAGGCTGTAGACAATACCCGGCCATCTCGAAATACCTTTTTGCAAATATGCGGGGTCTTGTAGGCGGCATCTGCCACCACTGTTTCCACCTCTGGAAACGATTGAATCAATTTGTCGTAAACATCGTCAAACGCCACGCTGTCATGGACATTTCCGGGGGTGACCACTGTTTCCAATACGTAACCGCTCTTGTCACAGGCGGTATGGGCCTCATAAGCAAAGCACCGCTTGTGTTCCCCTTTTTGGAACATTCCACTCTCCGGGTCTGTGGTGGATACCGTTACTGTTTTCTGCTTTTTCGCCTCTTTCTTCCTCCGGGCCTGCTTCTTTTTTGAGGTGTTGTCCTGTTTCTTCCCTCCAGCTTTGGGTGGTTCTTCTTCATCATCCAGTGGCTTTTTTCCATGAGCCTCCCGGTCCGCGTTCACTTCCGCCAGCAGTTCTTCCTGGTATCGTTTTGCCGCTGCCGGTACTTCCTGCTTCATTTTCTTCTTCAGATTTGCGCTGGCTTTGATGTGTGTCCCATCTATAAATACCGCCGCCGGGGTCAGTGCTCCCGCACTGCCCGCCTCCTCCAATATCCATCGAAATACTGCCTCTATGGTTTCTGAAGTAAACCGGTGCCGGAAGTTGTAACTCACCGTGGAAAAATGGGGCAGCTCCTCACTCAGCGTGTATCGCAAAAACCACCGGTATGCTATATCTGTCTGGGCTCTGCGCAACGTTCCCCGCAAAGATACATTCCCATCCAGATGCTGCAGCAATACGATTTTGAATAGCACCACTGGGTCGATGCTCCGCCGGCCCTCTTCTTCGCTGTACAACGCCTCCACGATTTCGTACAATTTCTCGAAATCTACCGCTGCATCCACCTGCCGCAATAGATGTTCGGGCGGCACCAGGCTTTCTGTGTCCACCATTTCTATGACCCCTCGCTCATTTTTCCCTCGCTCCAACATTTCCCTCACCCCTTACTCCCTATTTTATCATCTTTACATGAAAAAGTCTACCAAAAGGCAGACTTTTTCGACAGGCTGCGCTCTGCGGGAAATTCCCGCAGAGCATTTTGTTTCGTCCAAGAACCGGACCGCTTGTTTACTTCTGGGTTCGGAAGAGGAAGGACATGATCTGTCCGCGGGTACAGAGGTCGTTGGGGCTGAAGGTATCCGGGCCTGTACCGAAGGTGATCTCGTTCTCTGCCGCCCATTTGACCGAGGTGGCGTAATAGGCACCGGCGGGCACATCCTGGAAGGAGCTGCCGCCCGAGACGGCGGGGCTGCCGGCGTAGGAGTGCAGGAAGGTTACGGCCTGTCCGCGGGTCACCGAGTCATCAGGGCTGAATGTCGTGGCGCTGGTCCCGCTGGTGATGCCCTGTTCCACCGCCCAGCACACGGCGTCGTAGTAGTAAGCGCCGGGTTCCAGATCGGTGAAGGGAGTTTCTTCGCTCTTGGGAGCGGGGGAACCGGCTGCGTGCCACAGGAAGGTCACCATCTGTCCCCGGGTACAGGAAGCGTTGGGACTGAATGTTGTGGCGCTGGTCCCGCTGGTAATGCCGTTCTTCACCGCCCAGAGGACCGCTTCGAAGAAGAAATCGTCCTCCGTCACGTCGGTGAAGGGGTTGTTCTCATACCCCACCACATACAGCGACAGATGGTTGGTGGTGAAGATCACCGTCTTGGTCCGCACGTCATACATGGTCTCGCAGCGGTGAATATTGCCCTCGTTATCCAGGTAGTAGACCACCACGCCGGAGGGGTTCTGTCCCTCTTTCAGAGTGTAAGGCAGAGAGATGGTGGCGTTGCCCTTGCCAAAGCTGGTAATCGCCTTGCCGCCGCTCTTCATGGTCAGGTCATAGACGGGAGCGCCGTCCACGACTTCCTTCTGACGGGCGTTGAGGTCGGAGGCCTTGGCAGGGGCGATGGACAGGGTGATCTGCTTTCCGGAAGCCTGCTCCTGAACCGCGTCCTGGGCCGCCGCGTCGAAGGAAGCCGCGCCGGTGGACAGCTTGATAGTCAGGCCCTCGGTGTCGTTGCCGCTGTCGTTGGCCGCCTCGGCGATCTCCTTCACCGCGTTGGCAGGGAGGTTCACGGTGTTGATGGTCTTGTTCAGACCGGTGAAGTCGATCTCCACCATACCGGTGTCCACGTCATTGCCGGCCACCTCGTTCAGGTGAGCGGTGTCGATCTTCTCCACCGTGGCAGTGCTGCCGGACACCTTGGCGGCTACATCGACGCTGTTCTTATCACCGCTCACCGGGACGGTGACGCTGGTGGAGCCGCCGGAGGAAGAACCGCCGGAAGAGCCGGAGGAGGAGTTGTCAGAGGAACTGCCGCCGCTGAGCTGAGCGGTGAGGGTCTCACCGTGCAGGCCACTGACGGAGATGGTCAGTTCCACGCCCGTCTCGGTCTTTGTGCCGGTAACGCCCTTGTCCAGGGTGCCCAGGGACAGGCCCTCGCCGGTCAGAGTGACCTTGATGGAGCTGCCCTTCTGAGAGGGATCGGAGACGCCCACATAAATCTTGCCGTCCTCTTGATACAGGGTTACGGAGGCCGGAGCACTGCTGGAGACGGCGGTGATCTTGCCGCCCTCGGGCATCTTGGCCTCGCCGGCCTGCCAGAAGGTGAAGCCGGCGGCGTTGGAGTTCCCGTCAGCCACGGCCTGGAGCGCATCCGTATTCGAAAGGATGGTCAGTCCGCTGTTGGCTGCGTAAGACTGGGTCTCAGACTGAGTCAGTCCGGGCAGGAGGACGTAGCTGTAGGAATCCCCCTCCGCGCCGTCGTGAGGGATGGCGATACTCAGATAGTTGCGGGTCTGCGCCTCCAAATTACTTACCGCGCCGTTGATGTTTGTCCAGTCGGAGCTCCGGGCCTCCCGAAGCAGATCCAAGTCCGCTTTCTCGGGGAAATAGTAGCCGATGGAGTCGGCGGAGGTGTTGCCCGCCAGCCAGGCCCACTGCGCGCCCTCCTTGGTGGTGCTGTCGCCCAGAGCACTCACGGCGCTCTCGCCGTCCACCACAAAGGCGTTGTCGCCGTTGATTTTCTTGTTGTCCACAATGGTCTCAGCGGCGCCGTCCACGCCGGTGATGCCCGCGCCCAGAGCCACCACCTCGCCGTCAAAGACGAACCAGGACTTCTTGGCGGCCAGGTTGGGATTGGTGGCATCGGTGTAGTTTTTAAAGTCCTGGGCAAGGCTCAGGTAAGGACCGGCCACGGAGCCGCCGTTGAAGTTCCCATTGCCTACATAGTTGCCCCAGTTCTTAATGGTCCAGTCACTTCCATCTGTAGTAATACCGGCCAGACGGTGGGGGTCGGCGGTGTTCCAATAATTGTCCGCGTACTGCTTGGGGTCGCCGTAGTAGAGATAGACCGCGCCGTCACTCTGGTGCCAGCCCAGCTTGTTCTCCTCGTTGCCGAACTCAAACCGTCCGGTACGAGAAGAGGCATAGCTGACACCTATACTGAACTTTTCGCTGTGGGCCACAGCTTTGTCCATGGAGCCAAACACCTTGGCGTAGCCGGTGTTGGGGTCGGCAGTGACAGAACTGTTGGCAAGAAGGGCCTGAGAGGCAATCACAGCGGCCACATTGGAGTGATTAAAATACTCCTCCTTGCCCATGGCCTTGACGCCAGCCTCCAGCTGTCCTTTGGCAAAGCTCTTCAGCTTCCCCTGATACTCGGCGGGGGCGCTGTCGGACAGAAGGACGATGGACCACAGAATGACCCGGCCGGTCTTTACGTCGGCACTGCTGGGCCGGGCCACGCCGCGGCCATTGGTCATATCAAAGACCGCACCGTCGGCGTAGAGGGGGCGCACGCCGTTCCAGACGAAATTATAAAGGACCTCAACGTCTGCGGGAGCCACCGCCCACGGGGTACCGGTGCTCAAATAGAGCATCTTTTCCGCACAGCCGAGCAGGGTGGAACCGTAGCCGCCGGTGTACGCCAGATTCGTATGCTGAATAAAGGAACCGTCGGCGTAGATGCCTTCGCCGCTGGTGACGACCTGCACAATCTGGTCGAAATACTTGGTGCCGTTGGCCACGGCCTCCTGGTCGCTGCAAGCCGCGCCCCGCAGCAGAGAGGCCAGACTGGTGTCCGCCAGGTTCGCGCCGGTCATATCCATCTTACCCGCCGCACCTTTGACCTTATAGACATAGCTGGGGTCCTCGTTAAAGTGTGCCAGAACGGCGGCTTCCTTTTCCAGAAGCTCCGGGCTGATCTCGTCGTACATCAGGATCACGGTGCCGCCCAGGCTCTGGGGCAGACTGATCCACCAGTGATACCAGTTGCCGAACATGGCCTGGTTGTTCAGCTGGGCGTTATAGACGTGCTTCTCCATCCATTTCAGGGCATAGAGGATGTCGTCCCTGAGGGCTTCGTTTTTGTAATAGTCACTTCCCTCAGCGGCCCACACCCTGGCCATCGCCTGAATGCGGTCCATCGCGTCAACATAGGGCTGGCTGTCTGTGGAGGTCGTGCTGGTGCCCTTGTTTGTCAGGTCGGATTGAATGTCCAGCATCAGGTCGGTGAACAGCTGAGTATCGCTGTTCTTCACCAGCTTGGTCCGGATGTCCGCCATATCCGCCTCCCATCCGGCCAGGGCCTCGGCGCGGGCGGCAGTGCCGGCGTAGGGGTTGCCGGTCAGCCGGTCCACCCACTTCTCGCGCATGGAAGCAAAGGTTTTTTCTATCTCGGGATCAGAAATCTGAACCTTGCAGACCACGCTGTGCGTTTCGTCGGTGGACGCCTTAATCTCCGCCATACCGCTGCCCACAGCGGTAACAAGGCCGTTTTGGTCCACGGTGGCTATACCCTTGTCAGAAGTATTCCAGGTTACCGCCTCTCCCTGGGGCACGCCGACCACCTCCAACTGGAGCGTTTCCCCAGTAGCCATTTTGACAGATGTTTCGTTCAACGTAAGATGGTAGTCGGGAACAAGCTCGACGGCGTCAATCCAGAAGTCGCCGGCGAAGCCTTTTTGAGGATAGACCTCAATTTTGACGTTGCCGCTCTTGTCTCCGGATATTTTGCTGTCCGCCAAAGCTTGAAGCCCGGTCATATCTCCTTCAATCAGCACCCATTCGCCGTTGCTGCTGCCAGTGATTTCCTGATCCCAAGCCGGAGCGTTTCCTTTTTCACCTACTTGGGTGCGAAGCAGTACTTTTCCAGCGGTGATATCATATTTGACCCACGCACGGAATTTGTAGTCCTGGCTATAGTCCAAAGCACCCGCTATTAACCGATTCGCGTCGCGCTGAGCTTCGCCGGTACTATGAACACGAACGCTGTGATCTCCATGAAGCTTCTCACTGGAGACCACCTCAAACATATTCTTTTCGGAGTCTTTCATGGGTGTACTGGGTGTACCAGTGCCTGCGGGATAAATATCCGTCCAGCCAGAGGGAATCCGGTTATATGCCCAAAAACCTTCCGTTTTTCCGCCAGACGCATTCACAAGGTCCTCAAAACTCTCAACGACAACAGCGTTCTCAGAGGGATACCCCTCCAACACCGCAGAAGGCCCCTCGGGCTGCTCGGGCTCCCCCTCATCCGGTTCGGGTTCCGGCTCAGGTTCGGGTTCTGGTTCCGGTTCCGGTTCGGGGTCAGTCCCCGGACCTTCAGGCTCGCCCGTGCAGATCAGCTCAAGGTCGTCGATCCAGATTTCGCCTTTGGATGCGTTGCAATCAAACATGATCTGCATACTTCCGGTCTCTTGCCCACCACTGCATACCATCAATCTCTCGGAAGGCAACTCCAGTTCAACCGACTTCCAATCAAATGTTCCCTCAAAGGCAGTCGTGTAAATCTCCTTATCAGATGAAGTGGTGTTAAAGAATTGAACCAACAGCCGGGGACCTTTCCAGCCTGCGGAGGAAGATACACTGTCCTGTGCTTTGATCTTCGCTCTTAAAACATAGTTCTTTGTGCAATCAAAACCATTTCCCGTGTTGGCATTAAATGCGTACAGCGGGCAAATCCGACCGCTGCCATCACCTGTAACATGAACAGAATAAGGAGCACTCGTGTAATTTACCTCGTCCAGCCCAATTTTCATACTTCCAGCGGCGAATCCGCCCAAAGTAAAATCTTTTGGGGCTTGGCCGCCATCCCATTTTGCACTTTCAGTAGCATTATCACTAAGTTCATCAAAACTATTGCTCCAAACCACATTCTCGGTTTCCGCAATGGTTACGAGGTCCTGGTCAATGACAATATTGTCATTGACCTCAGTATCCAAGGATACTGAGGCATCCTGCTCGGGGGCGGCGTAGGCTGGAGCGCACAGACCTGCCAGCATGGACAAAACCAAAAGCAGGCTGCACCAGCGTGTTTTCCAACTTTTACTCATACATGTTTCCCCTTTCGTGTTGTTTTGTTCGTACGGTAGAAAAATCCGCCGCACGACAGGTAAAACGGAGCTTTGGGTGTTTGCGCGCACAAATCAGCATAAAGTGGCGGGTTTTATGTAAGAAACTGTGCACTATAGCTCGTTTTGACCTTTTCACACAAGATTATATGAAAGCTTTGTCCAAAAGTCTAGCCATTTTTTGCTCTCTTATTTAGAAATCGTGCTTTTTCATTTTGGCGGGCTTGTACAAAATACCGGATACCTAGGGCTTGCGCGATATGGCCAGGGGCCGCACGGTATCGGCGTAGACCTCCATGGGCGCATGGATGCCCAAACGGCGCTGGAGGCGGCTGAAATTGTAGATAGTGTCTGCACAAGGTGAAGTGATTGTGATAGAATAGAAGCATCATAAAAGAGGGAGGACAAGGAAATGGATGCATGAGCTAGAGTTACTCTATGGCCAATATGATGTCTACACTCTCTGTGAGGCATTGGACGTTTCTCGCGGTACATTTTACAATCATATTCTTCGCCAGCAATTCCAGGCGGACAGGCCCAACCAGATTTGGGTAAGCGATGTTACTTGCTTCAAGCTGATTGACGACATCGGCCAGCAGGTCTACAAACAGCAAAAGCCTTGTATGGTGCACGTCGTAGTCAGTGAACCGAGAATTCCTCAGCTTTAGCCGGATGGAATATCAATCTACATCCCTGATCGGTTCTGACAGTTCTCCGGAACAGACCAGCTCATAGGCCTGACGGATATCCTCAAACACATTTCGCCCTCCGGTCAGGGTGGGAATATGGCGGCGGATAACATCGTAGGCGAGCCGGGTATATGTTCCAAGCCGGATGCCGGGGCGAAGATCTACAGCCTGTGCGGCGTTCAGTGCCTCCAAGCCACCAAATACCGGATATTATCCACAAGCTGAAGTCCTTTAGAGGCGGCCAAAGGCAGATTGCTGGCGTGATCCTCGATGCCGCCCTGCATGTGGTAGAAGTCAACCGAGGAAGGGTTGATCAGACTGCGGTTCTCCGCGTCCAAGGCAGAGTAGGTGTTTTGAATCGTGGAGTAGCCGTGGGCGCTGCCGTCTCGGGGGGCCAGGAAGCGGGTCAGGCCAGTGAACTCAGGCATACTCATCTTGATCATCCGGTAGTTGACTGCCCGGGACAAGTGCCCCAGAGCGATGGACAGCATCTCCACTCCCACTGCCAGAGTGGTGGTCTCAAAATTTGAGTTGACGAACAGATCCTCCTGGTCCAGCAAAATACAGGGGTTGTCAGAGGGGGAATTGATCTGGATGGACAGGATGTTCTTAACAAACTCCAGGGCGTCGGTCACCGTTCCGGTAATGGTAAAGCCGCCTCGGAAGGTGAGCGGGTCCTGGAGCGCCCGGTCGGGATGCTCCTCATAGAGGTAGCTGCCTTCCAGGTATTTCCGGCACCGGGCGGCGCAGGCGATCTGTCCGGGCAGTCCTCTCAGGGCGTTTACACCTTCTCCCAAGGCCTCAATATTGCCGTTAAAGCCCTCATAATCCAGGCAGTAGATCAGGTCGGAAATTCGGACCAGCTCCTCCGCCTCATAAACCATAGCCGCGGCCATGGCTTCCCCTTGACAGTTGGAGAGGATGACAGTGTGGGCGTCCTTCAGCTCCATCACATGGGGCTGGAGCCCCTCGGCCTCCATGGCCTGCTTCGTGGGAACCACCTGGCCCCGGTAGCTTACCTCGCCCTCTCCGATGAAGGCCAGCCCCATGTGGGAGATGGTAGTAATATCTGCCTCTCCCACGCTGCCCTTTTTCGGAATGCAGGGGGTAAGGCCGTGATTCAGAAAGTCCCGGTAAATGTTGGCCAGCCCGTCAGAGGCACAGGAGGCTCCGATGAGCAGGTTGTTCAGCCGGATAGCCATCATGGCCCGGACTTCCGCGTCAGTGTTGTACTCCGGGGTACCAAGGCAGTGACTGCGGATAATTTTCCGGTTCTGCTCGGCGAAAAAGCTTTCGTCGATGTTCTGATCCTTGTTCCAGCCCACGCCCCGGTTGAAGCCGTAGATGGCCTTCCCTTCCCGGGACAGCCGGGACATAATTTCTCTCCCCTTTGCAAGGCGGACGTAGGCCTCGGGGGCAATCTCCACCGGCCGGTTCCGATAGGCAACGTCGTAAAGCTCCTCCAGTGTGAAGCCCTGGCCGCTTAAAATGACCGCGTTCATGTTACGCTCTCCTCTCCAGCAATGTGATGGTCTGGCTGGCCGCGTCCAGCCGTACCCGGTCTCCGTTTTGAACGGTCCGGTAAAACTCCTCGTCGATTCGGTCAACCATGGAAACGCCCATAATGATGGCCCCGGACACCAGAACAGTATCCGGCTCCCGGACCAGGAAAGCCAGCGGCGCGGCGGAATGCCGGTCCAGCTTGTAAAGTCCGTCCATCTGTACAGAGGAGCTGCCCTTGCCCCCGGGGAACACCAGGATCTTATCCTTAACGCTGATCCCCTCCAGGCAGTGGCCCCGCTCTGTAATCACGCCGGTTGCCGGGTCGGCCCGATAAAAAAGCAGACGGTCCTCAGACAGCAGAACCTCGCCTTCTACTGTGCCGGGGGAAATCTCACGGCATGCAAAGGTCTTTTTCATCAGCAAACCCCTCCTTTCTGCGCCCAACGGATGCAGGTATCTGTATCCCGCACGGCCATGCGGATGCCGGCGGTCTCTGTGTAGTAGGCCGCCTTGGGGGAGTCGGTGACGCCGGGCTTCCCCGCCAGGTGTCCCCAGCAGCAGGCCTCGTCAATGCAGGTGTCGGCAATCAGCTCGGCCCCCGCCTCCTGAAGCCGGCGCTCCAGGCCTTGCTCCCCGGCCTGTTTTTTGACCCTGGCGGAGGTGAGGACATACACCGGGACCTTGGCCGGGGACTGGGACAGCAGCCGGTCTGCAATCTCCAGCTGCCGGTAGGTATAGTGGGGACAGCCCAAGATGCAGAAGTGAATTTCTCCTGACAGGTCAGGCGAGAAGGCGGCCAGCGTCTCCTCTAGGTCGGCGCTGGTCAGCCGCAGACGGCGGAGCGGCTCCCGGCCCCCAAAGGGGTCAACCCCCCGGCGGCACTCTGCCGTCACCCCGGGAATGTGGAACAGATCATAGCTGCCGGAGACGTTCAGCTGGGCGCCCAGGGCAATCAGCGCCTCGGTGCTGATTGTCTCCGGCAGGCCAAGAAACACGGGGATGCCTTGACCGATCCGTTTGCCTGTCAGTCCTAACACCCCATAGTCGAAGTCGCTGTTCAGCCGGGCGTCCACCTCCACCGCCACGGCTCCCCGGCGGTTTTCCTCTAGAAGCATCCCATACTCGGGGACAAAACCGGTCACGGCGGCGCACAGGGCGCTGGCCGCGCTCTCACGGTTGGTGCGGGCCCCCAGGACGGCGTTGACAAAGATCGTAGCGTTGGTTTCAGAAAAGGCGGCCGCCTCGCCATATTCGGGCACGTTGTCCACCAGGTAGGGGGTGCAGCTGTAGGTCAGCCGGGCGCCCAGGCTCTGGTAGATACGGTGAGTTTCCTCCATATTGGCGATGGCCTCGGGAGTCAGATGTTTGCGGAAATAGTCCAGGGAGTAGCCCGGATTCACCGTGAGAGCCACGGCGCAGGAGGCGCCCGCCTCCAGCAGCCTGCCCGAAAACCACACGTCGGCCTCCTGCGCGCTCAGGGACACATGTACCTTTTGGACGGGGACCATCCGCGGAGCGTCGAAACACTTCCCGATGCCCACCTGTACCCCCATGGCCATAGCTTTGCCCCGGCCAAGGTCCCCGTTCAGCATGGCGCGCTGTTCGGCAGTCAGTTCCATACCATCAGCCTCCTGAAATTTTATTGATGATCCACGGAGAGGTTACCCGCCTCCGGATCATAACCGGTGTAAAAACCGCTGCCCGACTTCATTCCCAGACAGCCCGCGTCGATCAGCTCCTTCAGCTTGGCGGGGGGCTTGTCCCGCTCGTCCCCGCTGGCGGCGTAGTAAGAATTTTCGATGTTGTATATCGTCTCCAGACCGATCAGGTCCATCAGCTTAAAGGGGCCGATGTTGGTGTTCCACTCGATCATCCAGCCCCGGTCAAATTCTGCCGGCTCCACAAAACCGTTGGCCCACAGATACAGGCACTCCCTCTTGACCGCCCGCCAAACCCGATTGATGGAATAGCCCTTGATCTCCCGCTCAGTCACCACCGGCTCAAAGCCCAAGGTATGGTAGTGGGCCAGCGCAGCCTGCTTGGTCTCCTCGGAGGTGCTGGGATTCCACATCATTTCCAGATAGTTGTTGCGGATGGGGTCGTCATGGTCCACTGAGAAGGTCATCGCTTTGCGCCGGTCAGAAACGCGGGCGTAGATATCGCTCATCAGCAGGGAGGAGGTGTTGGAGTTCAGCAGGCAGTGGGGCGGGCAGACCTGATCCAGCTGCTCGAAAACAGCCTGCTTGACTTCAATTTTTTCCGGTACATTTTCCACCACCAAGTCGGCGTTTTGACAGGCCTCCTCCAGTGTCCGGGCGTAGGAAATGCGGTCCCGAAGGGCGTCTGCCTCGTCCTGGGTCAGGCGGCCCTCCGAGACAAAGTAAGCCAGCCACTTGTCAATTTTTGCCTTGCAGGTGTCGATGGACGGCTGGGTCCGGCTGTACCCCACTACATTTTTTCCGTGCAGGGCGTTGCGGAAGGCAATCATGGAGCCCTGAGTTCCGATACCCACAATGGTCACATTTTTGATGTTGTCAATCTCTTTCATGAAAAACACCTCTAAACATTTATTTGAATTGCTGCTGTATATTACAAAAGCAATTTACATGCCAACCTCGTTTGGACACCGGCAAGCGTTCTTTTGGTGCAACGGGGCCAAAAGAAGGCCATTAGAACAAAAGGAAAGCGCATCAAAAAAGTTCGGTAAAACTTTTTTGATGCGCATAATTTTAATTCACTTCTCGATGCCCAACCGTTTCATGCGGGCTAAAAGGTTTTGCCGCCCTATCCCCAGGCTGGCGGCGGCCTGGGTAATATTTCCTTTGCTCTGATTCAGCGCCGTCTGAAGGAGCTGCCGCTGATAGTCCCGGAGCAGTCCGTTCAGGTCCCAACGTCCGGGGACATTTTCCTCCGGCCCCGGGGGAGCTGCGGTCTGCGTCTGAAGATGCCGGGCATAAGCGGGAATATGGCGCACATCCAGCGCCCATTCGGTCTCCTCCACCCGGAGCATCATGTTCTGAATGACATTTTGCAGTTCACGGGTATTACCGGGCCAGTGGGCGGATTTGATCCACCCCTCCAGCCTTGGGGACAAGGATTTCACGTGCCGGCCGAACTCCCGGTTAAAGCGCTTGACAAACAGCCGGGCCAGCTCTACCGCGTCCTCGCTGCGCTGCCGCAGAGGTGGAATGAACAGACAAAATCCGGCGACGCGGTAGAAAAGGTCGCTGCGCATCCGTTTTTCCCGCAGAAGCACCTCCGGGTCCTCGTTGCTGGCACAGATCAAACGGCACCGAATGGGATATTCTTTCAGGCTGCCTACCGGGCGCACGCTCATTTCCTGAAGAGCCCGAAGCAGCTTGGCCTGCATAGCGGTGCTGATGGAGTTGATTTCGTCCAAAAACAGGGTGCCATCCTCCGCCTCCCGAAGCAGGCCGACGCTGTCCACCGCGCCGGTATACGCGCCTTTTGTCGTCCCAAAGAGAACGCCTTCCACCAGATTCTCCGGGATAGCGGCGCAGTTGATGGCCACAAATTTTTTTTGCTCCCGGCCAAAGTTGTGGATACTCTGGGCCAGGACCTCTTTGCCGGTGCCCGTCTCTCCGGTAATCAGGATGGGTGTGTTCAGGGGCGCTACCGTCTGGGCTTCCCGAACCAGAGCCTTCATAGCCGGAGAGGAGCCCACCATATCAGAGAAGGTAAAGTGGGTTCCTTTTGCCATTCCAAGCAGCTCTGCCCGGGGGTCTCCCTCCTGACTGAGCAGACGTTTGTGTTCAATGGTCTCGTAGAGCAGTTCCCGCAGTATGGTCTCGTTCCGGCTCACTGTATAAACGCCGATTACCTCGCCGTTCCGAGTTACGGGATAAGTGCTGTAGTGGATATAGATGGGGGTCTCGCCCACATAAGCGTGGGGGCGGTAAGCGTTGAGGATGGGTGCGCCGGAGTCAAACACCTGCCGGTGCTCTGACAGCTCTTTGCTGGAGTGGGAATAGGCATCCCAGGATATTTTTCCCAGAACCTCCTGAGCATTCATACGCTCCATGCGCTCTTTGGCCGGGTTAAATATTGTGATCTGACAGGCCCGGTCTGTGAGGATGACGCCTTCGCTGACATGGGAGACAATCTCACGCAAGCACTGGTTTTCCTCTTCCAAAGTCATAGCTGTTCCTCCTATTTCTTTGATACTCCCACCGCTATAGCTGGGGGCGTCCTGGATCATCCACCGCCGCCTTCCCATGATAGATCTTATACGGTGTCCCCAAGCGCATCGGTTCAGGAGAAACAGATCTATACGAAATCCTTGCATACGAGGCAGCGCCGGCCCAGGGCAGCAACAAGCCCTACTACCACTGTCTGGATGTTAAAGCAACTTGCAGGGAAAGAGAATGAGGAGCAGGCACCCCAGGTAGTCTCACACACTGACCAAGGTTCTGTCTACTCCCCACAGGCTTTCCTCAAAGCTCAAGAGCATTATAACATACTTCGTTTCATGTCGAAAGTAGCAACTCCAACAGATAATCGTTTTCGCCTCTTGTTCCGCCAGCCGATACACGGTTGGAACTGATACCCCATATGCCAGCGCTATCCCTTTGGTGGCACGGGGGTCTCATACACTTCTATCAGCGAATTCTGCGCTTCGTTTTGCAGCCTTTTTCTTACCTCGCTTCCATTTTACCATATCTCCTGTTCTATTGTTATTTCGGAGAATTGCGCTAGGCGGCGTTCAAGGGTGGTGAATACAGGCCCTAAGGCTCCATTATTTCAGGGTGGTCACTGATAATCTGTGCTACTAATTTTTTTGTCTGACTACAGTAATTATCTGTTTCTTCCTTTGAAACAGACAGCATACCCATTAGTGCCCGAAACGGGATATCAAACATTTCTTCCCCTGGAATCTCCCCTTTTGCAGACAGCCATGCGGCTAACTCAATGCTGGGCATGAGATAGTGGCTGTAAAACGCGTGAAGTTTCAGAGGAATCTGTGCTTGCCGTTTTACAAGAATCAGGTCGCAGGCATTCAATTCGTTCTCATCCGTGAAAAAGAAATCGCGATAAATTCCCTCATCAATACTTTCATGATAAAATTTATAAAGTTTGGGGGAGCTCATCACACTTTGATACAGGTACACAAAGGAGGAGCAAAACAGTTCCGGATTACTTCGAATATTCACAAAATTTGTGACCAGCGCTTGAAGGGCCTCCATTTTGTTGCCCAGATAGGCTGCGGCAATCGCTTTTTTTGTTCCAAAATAATAAATAATCAGACTTGTACTCGCACCGCTTTTTTCTGCGATCTGCTGCAGCGAGGTATTGCAATAGCCCTGTGACAGAAACAGCTTAATCGCTTCCCGCATGATAACCGTCTTTCTGCTTACCGCAGCCTGCATCTCAAAATTTGTATCCTGCATACCGGTTTCTTTCTTTTTTTTTGGCATAATCTGGTTCCTTCTTTACCATATTTTTTTCATTATACCAAACAACAAAAATGCTGTCAATATTATACAATAACCGCAAAAAGCCAGAAAATCCAAAGATATCATCCCAGCGGTACAGGCCATTTGCAAGTAATCACAAATGGCCTGTACCGCTTTATTAAGTAATGGAACCGAGTACCAAACGGGGCAGCCAGAGAGAAAATTCCGGAACAAAGGAGACAAGTAAAATCATTGGCAGCCAAATGAACAAAATAATTGAAAACGTTGTGGGCATCATTTTTGTGACAGACACGTTTCCAAGCCGGGAAGCCATATACAGCAGCGGAGCACTGGGGGGTGTCACGCATCCCATACCGAAATTTACCGCCAGGCATCATGTCCACATCGAACTGACGCCGGCGCAGTACCAGCGGCTGGTGGCCCAGGCCAAGCAGTGCGGCCTCTCCCGGAGGGCCTACCTCGTCCGGCTTATTGAGGAAGTTCCACTCCCGGTAAAGCCTATCCAAGAGATCAAGGACCTTCGTTGGGAAGTCCACAAAATCGGTGTAAACATCAACCAGATCGCCCGCAGTGTCAACGCCGGGATCGCCAGGGCCGAGGACGCCAAGCGGGGGCTATACCTGCTGGATCAGGTCTACGAGCTGATGTACCAGATCGCTAAAAAATAGCGTTACAGCACCATCAACAGCGTTCCGGCCCCAATCAGGATACAGCCCAAAATGGACTTGGGCGTGAACTGCTCATGCAGAATGACAGCCGCCAGGATCATGGTAATCACAACACTCAGCTTGTCGATGGGTATCACCTTGGATGCCTCACCAATTTGCAGGGCCTTATAGTAACACAGCCAGGAGGCTCCCGTGGCAATACCGGACAGGATCAGGAACAGCCAACTCCGCCTGCTGATCTCTGCAATGCCGCCCTGCGTGTTCGTGATGAACACCATCCCCCAGGACATCAGCAGCACAACAAAGGTGCGGATGGCTGTCGCAAGGTTGGAGTTTACCCCCTCAATGCCGATCTTGGCTAAAATCGAGGTCAGCGCCGCAAATATGGACGATCCTAACGCAAATAAAAACCACATATTTTTCTCCTAAAGTTTATTGGGATCATTATACCACAGGAGTCAGGAACATGGCTATCACGAAGATCCTGGCCCGGAAGGGCCGCCTGGACGTGGGCATCAGCTACGTCCTCAACGGGGACAAGACCCAGGAGCGCGTCCTCACCGCCCACCTCAACTGCGACCCAGGCCGGGAGTGCCGCCAGATGCTGGATACCAAGCGGGCCTATGGCAAGGAAGATGGTGTGCAGTATTACCACATCATCCAGTCCTTCAAGCCGGGGGAGGTCACCCCGGAGCAGGCATTGGAGATCGCCGCAGAGTTTGCGAAGGAGCATCTGCCGGGGTACGAGACGGTGATCGGGGTCCATGTGGACAGGGAGCATATCCACGCCCACCTGGTCTTCAACTCTGTGAACGCGGACACCGGCGAGAAGTACCACAGCAACACCCAGAGCTACTACCAGCAGATCCGGGCCACCTCGGACCGGCTGTGCCGGGAGCATGGGCTGTCCATCATCATGGAGGGCAGTTCTGGCAAGGCGGTCAGCTACATCGAATGGCTCCGACAGTCCAGGGGCCAGCCCACCTTCCGCTCCATGCTGGAGGCGGACCTGCGGACGGCCATTGAGGACGCCAACGACCTGGGCCACTTCTTTATGCTCATGGAACACATGGGGTGGGAGATCAGCCACGGGAATCGCCTGGGCTTCCGGCTGCGGGGACAGGATCGGTTCATGTACCCCGGACGGAAAAATGGGCTGTTCACCGAGGACGGTATCCGGGCGGCCATCCAGAGCGGCCTGGAGGACATCGAGGCCGGACGCAGGCCCGCCGTCATTTACCGGCCAGCCTACAAGCCCTACAAAAAATATCCGAAATATACCGGAATTATGGCGCTGTATGTCCACTACCTCTACGTCCTGGGCAAGATCGGGCAGCGGCAGTATCCGCCCCGGATGACGCCCCAGCTTCGGCAGGAGGTGATGAAATCCCAGCGGTATCGGGAGCAATTTGACTTCCTCCGGGAGAATGGCATTGCCACCCAGGGGGACATGGCGGCATTCCAGTCCCGCACAGAGGACGCGCTGGCCACCCTGACCAAGCAGCGGACCATCCTCAATGTGCGGAAGAAGAAACGCCGGAAGCTGTACACGGCCCTGGCGGATGTGTCCGCTCTGGCCCAGGCCAAACAACTCTACGAGGACGGCCTGTCCGGGATGGAGACGGAGTACGCCCGGTACATGGATGCGGTGGCTGTGCTGGAACAGTGCGGCATCCCCAGAGAACGGCTCTCTGCGGAAAAGGCGGAAATTTACGAACAGGTGGCGGAGGTCAACCGGCAGATTCGTGCGGGACGAAAGAAGCTGGCCCTCTGCCGTGATATTTTAGACAGGCTGCCCCAGATGGAACATGACATCAATAAAATCGAAGAACACACCAAGGAGGTGGAACGAGATGAACGTAGGAGGCGGTGAAGCCGCTGATCAGATGGTGCGCATGATGCTCTCCGGTACGGAGGTGATGGTGCGGTTGTCCGGCTCGGCCCTGAAGAATATGCTGGCCCTGACCATGGCGCTGGCCAGTAACCGCAAAGTCCTCTCCGGCAAGGTCAACATGGGCAAGATGCTGCGGGAGACGCGGGATCTGCGCCGGTTCCCCATGACGCCGGAGCAATACAAGCAGTTTAAAAAGCTGGCAAAAAAACACAAGCTGCTGTTTTCGGTCATCAAGGACAAGGATGACAAGGGCAAGCTGATCGATGTGATCCTGCCGGTGACAGAGCTGGAACGGGCCAACGCCATTTTTGAGCGCATCCTCTACACCCTGCCCCCGGAGCCGGAGCGCAAGCCCGCGAAGCCACTGCAGCAGGGACATGAGGTGTTCCAGCCAGAACGCCAAGTCCAGGAACGGCAGGCCCCGGAGCAGGTGCAGGTCAGGAGGCGGGAGCCACAGTCCCAAGATCAGCAGAAACAGAAGAAGCCGGTTTTGAGGCCCCAGGAGGCCCCTGTAAGGCCGGAACAGCCCCAGCGGGAGGTGTCCCAGCGGTCGGCAGAGCAGGGCCGCCAAGCGGCCCCTGTGACCCAGCGTCAGGAGAACAAGGGAAAAAACGGTTCTCGGTCGGAACGAGACTCGCCCGTTATAAAAATCAGATCCTCTATACTCAAAGAGAGCGGCGCTTCGAGGGGGACGAGTGAGCGGCCCTCCATTGAGGCGAGGCTCCAGGGGTATCGGGCGCAGGTGAGGAAACCGTCCGCTCCGGCCAGAGAAAAAGCAAAATCTGTTGCAAAAAGCAGGCCAAAAACGAGATAAATAAAGATACTCCCCTGTGGTCACAGCACAAGAGGGATCAAAGTCCCAATAAAAACGTGCGTTAGGATCACAGGGAAGTACCGCCTGTCAGCGCCAGTGATAAAATGTAAAAAAACGCCGAGGAAAAAATGTAGTTTTGTGGCGGAGGAGGCGAAAAAAAGATAGACTCCCAATAGGGCGAAAAAGAGCCCGGAAAGGGAGTCAGAAAATGAAAGGAGCACAGTGGATGGATATCCGAAGCGACAGACAGAAAGGACTTAGCTATGTGGAGCTGGGACGGAAGTACCACATGGACCCGCGGACGGCAAAGCGGTACGCGGAATCGCCGCAGAAGCCGGAGTACACATTGAGCGAACCGAAGCCAACAAAGATGGATCCGTACAAGCAGATCGTGGACGAGTGGCTGGAGGAAGCGCCGTATTCGGCGCTGCGGATCCTGGAGAAGCTGCGGGAAATGGGATTCGACGGAGGCTACAGCATCGTCAAGGCGTATGTGAGCAGCCGGAAGATGGACTTGAATGAGAAAGCAACAGTGCGGTTTGAGACGATGCCGGGAAAGCAGGGGCAGATGGACTGGGGATTCTTCGAGGATCACCTGGTGTACGAGGATGGGAAGTGGAAGAACAACCATATCGCCAGTGCCGTTGCGAGTGATATAAACTGGCTCACGAGTCTGGCGGCAAAAGTCGGAAATCTCATTAGCATTATTGCGCAAATCTGAAATAGGACGAATACTTGGCATCAACGCCACCTCCTTCTGCCAACAGTATAGCAGAATTCGGTGTAAATATCAACACAAATTCAGAGTGAATCGAGGTGATAGAAATAGGAAGCAGAAACTGGATCGTGGACAATCTCAACTCCGCCCTGGGGACCTGGAACGGGAAACTGGCGGAGATATGGACGCTGCTCTCCACCAGCCCGGAGAACTTCAAGGGCGGCGCCGTCTGGTCTGTCATGCGGGACATCAACGGCGCGCTCCAGGCCATCGGCTGCGCCCTGCTGGTGCTGTTCTTCGTGATGGGAATTGTAAAGACGTGTTCGAGTTTTACAGAATTGAAGAAGCCGGAAATGGTATTCAAGTGCTTTATCCGCTTTGTGCTGGCCCAGGCGGCAGTGACCCACGGGATGGAACTGATGACGGCACTCTTCAAGGTGGCACAGGGGATGATCTCCACTATCATGACGGCCTCCGGGATGTCGGCGCTCACCGACACCACCCTGCCTGACGAGATGGTCACCATCATCGAGGATGTGGGCTTCCTGGAGAGCATCCCCCTCTGGGCCATTACCCTGCTGGGGTCGTTGTTCATCTGGGTATTGTCTTTGATTATGATTTTAACCGTCTATTCCCGGTTTTTCAAGCTCTATCTTGCCACCGCCATCGCTCCCATCCCCATGGCCAGCTTCGCGGGACAGCCCTCCAGCAGTATTGGCGTGGCCTTTCTCAAAAGCTACGCCGCCATCTGTCTGGAGGGCTGCATCATCGTGTTAGCCTGTGTGATCTTCTCGGCGTTCGCCTCTACGCCGCCCGCCATCGCGGATGATACCCTGGCGGCGGCCACCATCGTATGGAACTATGTGGGCGAACTGATCTTCAATATGCTTGTCTTGGTTGGCTGCATCAAAATGAGCGATAGGCTGATCCGGGAACTGATGGGGCTGGGATAACGGTCACCAGAGGCCCTCGGTATTGATGGCGTACTCGCCAGCGGCCCTGGCCTGCCGGACGCGGTAGGCCAGCAGCTCCGCCATGGCCCGTTCCTCCCGCCAATCCTCCAGCAGTTCCCAGAGGCGGCGGAGCAGCGTCACCACCCAGGACAGGGCAGTGAGGCCGATCAGGGCGAAAAAGATGCCGTCCGCCAAAGCTGCGTGGGCCTGATACCAGCCGTGGAACGCTGTGAGCATCAGTGCTGCATAGAGCATGGGGACACCCAGCCGGAGCTTCAGGGCCAGACAGAACAGGATAGGCAGCAACATCAAGCCAAATCCAAATATAAACAGCGTCATGTGACAGACCTCCCTTTTTCTGGTTTGTCGCATCTTACCATAGGCAGGCGGACCTTGCAACGGTCTGTCTGCCGATTCTTTCATTCTGGAGGTGATCACCCATAGAAGTCCGCATCAACAAAGAAGTCCGGGACTACCAGGAGAGCCTGTTCTTCGGGCTGTCCCTGCGGCAGTTCCTGTTCGCCCTGCTGGCTGTGCTGGTGGCGGTGGGGCTGTATTTCGGCCTGCGCAATGTGGTGGGCAGCGGGGAGATCGGCTGGATCTGCGTCCTGGCAGCGTTCCCCTTCGCCCTCTGCGGCTTTTTTACCTACAACGGCATGACCTTTGAGAAATTTCTCCTCGCCGTCATCCGCTCGGAGTTGCTGTACCCCAGAAAACTGGTGTTCCGGGCGGAAAATCTGTATGCCCAGGCGATGGAGCATTCCACTGTAAAGGAGGCACTGAAGATTGATTAAAACCTTGCAAAATACGCTGAAGCAGGATCGGGAGGGCTTCGTCCTTCCCAAGTCCGTGCAGGACGCCATCCCCATCCGCCGCCTCTGGCCGGATGGGATTTTTCAGTTCGGGAGCAAATTCTCCAAGACCATCCGCTTCTCGGACATCAACTATGCGATTGCCTCTAAGGAGGATAAGACCTCCATGTTTCTGGGCTACTCTGAACTGCTGAACGCTCTGGACACCGGCTCCACCACCAAGCTCACCATCAACAATAAGCGGCTCAACCGCCAGGACTTCGAGCAGAAGATCCTCCTGCCCCGGCAGGATGACTATCTGGACGGCTACCGGGCGGAGTACAACGCCATGCTCATGGACAAGGTGACCGACTCCTCCAACAGCGTAGTGCAGGAGCGGTACATCACCCTCTCCGTCCACCGCAAGAGCGTGGAGGAGGCCCGCACTTTCTTCGACCGGGTGACGGCGGACGTGACCACCCGTCTGAGCCATCTGGACGCCCACAGCGAGGAGCTGGACGCAGTGGAGCGGCTCCGGGTGCTGCATGACTTCTACCGCACTGGCGAGGAAACGGAGTTCCATGTGGATCTGCGGGAGCTTATGCGGAAGGGCCACAGCTTCAAGGACTCCATCTGCCCGGACAGCCTGGAGTTCAAGAAAGACTACTTCGTCATGGGGAATAAATTTGGCCGGGTGCTGTTCCTGAAGGAGTACGCCAGCTACATCAAGGACAGCATGATCTCTGAACTGACCGCCCTGAACCGCACCATGATGCTGTCCATCGATGTGATCCCCGTCCCCACGGACGAGGCCGTCCGGGAGATGCAGAACCGGCTCCTCGGTGTCGAGACGAACGTCACCAACTGGCAGCGGCGGCAGAACAGCAACAACAATTTCTCCGCCGTTGTTCCTTACGATTTGGAGCAGCAGCGGAAGGAGACCCGTGAGATGCTGGACGATCTCACCACCCGTGACCAGCGGATGATGTTCGCCGTGGTGACCCTGGTGCATCTGGCGGATAGCAAAGAGGAGTTGGACAGCGACACGGATGCCCTCCAGTCCGCCGCCCGGAAGCACCTGTGCCAGCTCTCCACCCTCAACTGGCAGCAGGCGGACGGGCTGGTGACCGCCCTGCCCCTGGGTCTGCGGCGGATCGATGCCCTGCGGACGCTGACCACCGAGGCGCTGGCCGTCCTCATGCCCTTCAAGGCCCAGGAGGTGCGGGATCAGGGCGGGGTGTACTACGGGCAGAACGTGATCTCCAAGAACCTCATCATCGCCAATCGGAAGGAGCTGCTCAACGGCAACGGCTTCGTCCTCGGCGTGTCTGGCTCCGGCAAGTCCTTCACCGCCAAGCGGGAGATGGTCAATCTGGCCCTCTCTACGGAGGATGACATCATCGTCATAGATCCCGAATCGGAGTACCGGCCCCTCATCGAAGGGCTGGGCGGCGAGGTGGTGAACATCTCCGCCACCTCCCCCAACCACATCAACGCCATGGACATGGAGCAGGGGTACGGGGACGGCGAGAACCCGGTGGTGCTGAAGTCTGAGTTCCTGCTGTCCCTGTGTGAGCAGCTCATGGGGGACCGGATGCTGTCCGCCAAGGAAAAATCCATCATCGACCGCTGCACCGCCAATGTCTACCACAGCTACATCAAGGGCGGCTACCAGGGGAAAGCGCCTACCCTCCAGGACTTCCACGCCGAACTGCTCCGCCAGTCCGAGCCGGAGGCGCGGGACGTGGCCCTGGCGATAGAGCTGTTCACCGAGGGCAGCCTCAACACCTTTGCCAAGCCCACTAATGTGGACACGGACGCCAGAATCCTGTGCTACGACATCCGGGATCTGGGCAAGCAGCTCCTTCCGGTAGGTATGCTGGTAGTGCTGGACAGCGTGTTCAACCGGGTGATCCGCAACCGGGCGCTGGGCAGGAATACCTGGGTCTATATCGATGAAATCTACCTTCTTTTCCAGCACGAATACAGCGCAAACTTCCTGTTTACCCTGTGGAAGCGTGTCAGAAAGTACGGGGCCTGCTGCACCGGGCTAACTCAGAACGTGGACGTGCGCCCGGATAGGGTGCTGTGCAAAGCGGTTTAAGGTACCGCCGCATACGGCAGTGTGCGAAGCAATCCGCCTTACCGACTTGGCCGAAAGGCTATACGGGACTATCGCATGGCGGAGAAGGGGTTAGTCACCAAAGGACTGAACGGTGCGACTGTACCCCAATGAAAAGGAGATATGAGGATAAGGTTGAGTTTAGCGAATGTGAGGTTCCAGTTCCTGTTTTTTGCAGGTATGGGTAACAGTCTTGAAACCCATGTCACAACGCTGGACAGTCTTCGTCAACGACTGTCCAACTGCCAAATTCGTTGTGAAACAGGCGCGAGAGCGCGTCATAACGAACCGAAAGCATATCCGACAATCTCCATTTACCTATGCACAGCACTAACCGGGGATTGCCTAAGTCCGGCCCATTCGCCGGATATGGCAACGGAGGCTCCGTAGTAGTCCGAGGACGTTAATGGCGTCTACATGGCGAAGGGAGCCAGTCAGTCAATTCTAAAATGTAAGAATGGAAGTGTCAACGCCAATATGAAATTGTAAGAAAACGCCGAAGAAATTTTGTAGTTTTTCGGCGGGGGTGGGTAACAAAATCAGCAGCTGCCTTGCTCAAAAAGAGTGTTCACGATTTGCTGTTTCTGACGCATAAATTCTTTGCGTTCTTTCAGGCGGTAAGACTCACCCTTGATGTTGATAACGGTGCAGTGATGCAGTACACGATCCAGGATGGCGGAGGCGATGGTGACGTCGGCAAAGACCTCGTTCCACTGGGAGAAAGTCTTGTTGGAGGTAAAAACGGTAGACGTTTTTTCATACCGTCTGGCAATGAGCTGGAAAAAGAGATTTGCGCCCTGGATATCCATAGGGAGATACCCTGTTACGGGAGTTTGTGGAGAAAATCGTAATCCACGAATCGGAAGCCCTTGACGGGAAACGCCGGGGGAAGCTCCGCAGACAGGAAATCGAAATCTATTACTCTTTTGTCGGCAAGGTAGAATTGCCCGACTAAAGCCCGACCCGTCCGGCAGTCAGCCGGACAGGGAACGGCAAAATTTTTTACACTTCTTTTACTTCTTTATCTCACATGAGCAAAGTCCCAGGGCATGAAGCAGTTCATGGCTAATTAAAGGGAACAAAAAGAAAGGAAAAGCACAATCCAGACGGTATCAGTGGCAGTCTACAAGAATAAATTGTGATTACACAAGATTGGTGCTATAATAAGAGAAAAGTTCCTGCCGGGGCAGCCGCCCCGGTGGTATGGATAGGAAGGCAGGAAAGCAATATGCACATCAGCTATAAACCACTTTGGCACACACTGTTAGAGCGTGATATGAGAAAAGAAGATTTAAGGCTTGCCGCCGGTATGACAACGAATATGATTGCCAACATGAGCAAAGAGGGAAAGCACATCAGCATGGACACATTAGCCCGTATCTGCGAAACGCTGAATTGTAAGATTACCGATGTGATTGAGTTAGTACCAGACGAGCCTGCTTCCACAGGAGGTAAGGAACATGAGCGAATTGAAACCAAGAATAACAGAAAACGGAATTGATTATATCCTTGTCGGAGATTACTACATCCCAGACCTGAAACTGCCGGAGGAACACTGCCCTATCGGAAAGTACGGACGGATGCACCGGGAATATTTAAGGGAAGCCCACCCAGCCAGATTGAACACATTGACCTTGACCGGGGAGTTATGGACATATCTTGCAGACCTGAACGAACAGGCACAGGAACGATTAGATACCATCATGGAGCAGATGAAAGCTGCCGAGGGCGTGAACGAGAAATTGAAGCGTACTTCTCAAATGGAATGGGTGCAGCATTGCAATAACATTCACAACCGGGCAGAAGAAATTATTTTGCATGAGATGATTTATGCATAACGGTATGGTAGAATGATTATGACAAATTTGAATTTTACGGCGAGGTGAATGATATGGAAAAATGGGGAATGTTTGAATTTAATACGCCTTATGTTGGAGAAATTATCGAGAAAATAAATGATGTGGTATTACCAAACGATTACATAGAATTTATGAAAAAACATAATGGTGGCCAAGGCAATATTGGTGAAACATGGCTTATATTATATCGGTTAGAAGAATTACAAGAAATAAATGATGATTATGAAATTGAAGTATTTCTGCCGGGTCACATTATTATTGGTTCAAATGGTGGTGGTGAACTTTATGGAATTGATAATAAGGGAAACTACTTTAATGTACCAGTGCTAATAGATGAAGATGATGTTGCTGTGCTTGGGACAGAAATAGAATTATTGCCAGATAAAATAAATGCACTTTGGGAATAGATTCTTTTGTTAGTTATATGACGAACAGTACATAAGCCTTGAGGTTTAAGGAGACAGAATGGTATATTGTGATTTCAGTAATAGTTTATATAAATATTTGGATATTTATCATAACGGGTTAAAAAAACTTGCAAACAAAGAAATGCAAGCAATCGTTGGTCATCTAAGAGAAATGTCAGACGAAAATCAAGATGAAATATTAACACAATTTCTTTCGGATTATTGTGATAGTGATGTATGGGATACTTTGAAAGACCGGGGAAATGGAGATATTCCATACGAATTAAAAGAGTATATCCTAATGTGGATTACACCACGTTGCGAAGAGAAGAAAATGCCAGAATGCAGATGGTATTATGAGTTGTTCAGAAATCATAAGCAGGGATATCAAGCGGCAGTAAAATACCTTGAGATTGCTTATTTAAGTATGAAGTGTGACCAGAAAACAATTGATTTGCTGTTTGATTCATACTTGGATATTTTAGGTTGGGGGGCACATCATTTTCCAGATGGATGCATAATTGAAGATAATACAATAGTTGATTGTTTTCAAAAATGTGAGGATATATTAAAAGAAAAAACGGTTAGTGAGAGATTGATAAATCAACTGAACTATTATAGAATCCTGTACGAATGCTATAATAGATATGTAGATGATGGAAGAAAAAGAAAATTTGAAGATTATCTAAATGAAGCTAATATACATTTTTTGTATAGCAGAGCATTTTACTATGAGAAATAAACTAAGTCATAGAGGTGAAACTTTCAGCTTGTCGTTCTAAAAATTCAACTGAATAATCCCAGCAAAAACCGCTGCTACATGGAAGCCAACAAACCATGCAACAGCGGTTTTTCTTTATCGTTTTTTCCTCTGGCTGATAGGCGTTCCCATTTTCTTTGATTTTTTGAGAATCCGAATCAGCCAGCGAAATTCTTCATCTGACAGATTTTTATAGTTGATACCAAGCTGCTTACAGTAAAGGACAACCAGCTTTTCATCACGGCTGCCCTTGAAATTTTCAACCGCTTCCAGATTTTCTTTCAGTTCATCGGCAACGGTGGTCTGAGGTGCACTCTCGCTGTCCTTTTTATGGGCTTCCCGAATATCCCGGATAATCAGGTTGAGGTCATCCCGTACCATGTGACTGAAATATTCATCATCACTGATATGCTGGAAAGTTTTCTGCAAGAGCCGGAACGTCTGACAGATGATGATGTCATGGTGTTGCTCAAAATCATTTTTCACAGGCAGGACACGCAGGAATTATTGAAAAAACTGCTGGAACGGAAGAAGCCAGAAACCCCTTAGTTTACTAAGGGCGCATTATCCGAGGAGAAAAATAATCCGAGAAGAGGAGCGAAAAGCCAGTAAAATCAAGGCTTTCAGCAAAAACTTCTCGGATTATTTTCAAGCGCAATTCATTTCAAAAAATCTGTGGGAGAGGTCTGCCGCTTTGAATCATCGGCTGGATCAGCATCCCAAAACCATCTCCGGTTCCATTCCCGGATATGCTTGTCGGTAGTAGTTTGGGAGAGCTCGGCATACCGTTCTGTCGTAGCAACAGAGACATGGCCCAGGAAGTTTTTAATCGCCATCAGGGGAACACCAGCTTCCAGCATATGTGTGGCGGTGGTATGGCGCATAGTGTGTGGCGTATATTTGGACTGCAAAAACATTCTTGGATGCTGTTCTCTGGCCTCGGCAACATGCTTTTTGTAGATTTCCTCAATACAGGAAACGGTCATATGTTCATGAGTCTGGCTGGAAAAGATATAGCGGTTCAGGTCACGGGAGATGCCCCGCCAATCCAGGTAGTGCTTGAGCATACCGGCGCAGGATTTCGCAATTACGATCCGCCTAACCTTGTTTCCTTTTCCGGTGAGGGTCAGCCGTGTCAGATTCTTTTGGAATTGCACATCCCGCACACGCAGATCACAAATTTCCTGCGCCCGCGCTCCGCTGGCGTACATCAGATTCAAAATCATTTGGTTCCGCCGCCCAATGTCGGTGGAGGTATCCGGAAGCCGGAGCAGGAGAGCGACTTCTTCCATCGTAAAGATCGTCCGGGGCTTGGATTGGGTGCGTTTGGCGGGGATTTTTTGTATGCTGTTCATAAAAACAGAGGCGGCGTCAAAATCCCGGTTCTGTGCGTATGCGGCGAACGCGGCCAGGATCGTCAGTCGCTGGTTACGGGTCGAAACGGAGCATTTTCTGGTCTGCTCAAGCCAATCCATAAACCCGGTCAGCGTGTCATAGTCCAACTCCGCAAAGGCAACCTTATGGGGCTTTATGCCCTTTTCCTCTTGAAGATAGGCCAGCAGCAGCCGGAATGTATCTTTGTAAGACCGGATCGTGTTGCCGCTCAATCCGGCAGCATAGGGCATATACTCGGTAACATAGGACTCCAATATGTCCAGAAAACGGTTCTTTTTACGTCTCATAGGCCACCTCCGGGAACACGCTGGCGGCATAGTCCTCAAACAGAGCCGTATATTCCGGGAACATATCGCTGCTGAACTTCAAGTATTTTTCCGTTCCGTCCATATCATAGTGTCCAAGAAATACGGACAAATAGGGGATGGAGTTTTCCGCAGAGCGTCCCGCCTGTTCCGCTTGGGCAAAAGACTTTATGGCAAACAGGTGCCGGAGGTTATGCAGGCATTGCCCCCTTGTGTGGGGTTGGGGTTCCTGGTAGATCCCCGTTGCTTTCAGGATCGCCATGAAGCATTGCGATACGGCGCTATGTGTCAGATGCTGACCTGGAAGCCGGCCTGGAAAAAGGAAAGTATCGCAGTTCTGCGTTAGCTCCATGGCTGTGCAGTATTGGCAGAGCATAGACGAAAGAGAATCGTGCATAGGGACAAGCCGCTGCTTTTTATTTTTGGTATTCTTCAGCAACACTGTGCCTCGCTCAAAATCAATGTCACCAACGCGAACCTGGAGCAGCTCTCCAATCCGAAAACCGCAGCCGTAAAGCATCCGCAGGATCATAGGAAATTTCACCTGAAACAAAACATTGGCGTTTGGCGCTTTTGGCAGGGGAAGCGTGTCAGCAGCGGCGAATATCCGCTCTATTTCATCCTCGGAGAAGATATACGGGATGTAGGATTCCGCCACTTTGGGAACCCGTGGGATAAATACCGGAACGCCGCAGTATTGCAGATATTTCAGAAAATTCCGCAGGTATCCCACCTTGTCGGCAACAGTTTTCCTTGCGTTGGAGGCAAACAGGCTTTGAATCCAGGCGTTCACTACATCCTCTGAAACAGATTTTTCCATACAGCCATATGCGGTGAAGAACCGGTCAAAGGAACCCAGGATTCTGCAATCACCAGCGTAGGTTTCCGCCCCCACGGTCTTTTTCCGCATCGCAAGAAAATCCGTCAGTTCTTCCTGAAACGGACTGAGAAATTCTTTCAAGCGTTCTCCCTCCCGCCAGAAAGGAATTTTGCGAAATATCCGGTCGTCTCCGGAACCGCAAGCGCATAGACGCGGAGCCGTTCTACATCCAGCTTTGCATAGCTCTTGATTGCGTTTACATCGGTATGCCCCAGGGTGTTTCTCACGACCTCATATGGAACATCGTCATTTACCATGGAACTGGCCAGCGATGCCCGAAATGCGTGGGGGCCGCATTTGCGTCCGCCCGGTACGATACCGGCAGAACGGATGGCGGCAGCTGTCAGTTTCCCCAAAAGCTGCACCGAGATATGGGAGAATGGGGGCTTCAAGCTGAGAAAAACGTATTCACTGTCACTGGAGGCTCGTTCATGCTCAAGATAATCCAAAAGCGCCGCCTTGATTTCCGGCAGCATGGGCAAAGACAATGGAGCAGCGGTTTTCTGCTGTGTCAGGCAGATCGTGTTTCTTTTGAAATCCAATTCCTCAAACGTCAGGGTGGCAATGTCACCGCCCCGAATCCCCAAACGGGTCGCCAGCAGCAGCGCGGCATAATCCCTCTTTCCGTGTGGCCCTTGCCTGTCCACTGCCGCCTCAATCCGCCGGATCTCTGCTTCCGAATATACCGGGGGCATGGGCTGGGGCCGTTTGAAAAGCGGCACGATGCAGGAATAATCGCGCTGGGTATATCCTTCCTCCGCGAGAAACCGCAGAAATGTATGGATAGCGGACAGATAGTAGTTGCTTTTCAAAGCGAGGCAAGCACAGGAAACCTCATGCGGCCCAATATCCGCAGCTCCTGTCACCCCTGCATCCTCTAACCCTTTCAGAAAACGCTGGGCCAATTTCCAATAGAGCTGCACACTACCTTCCCGAAGCCCATTCCTTCTGCAATGATCCGCATAAGCTTCCAGGAGCCTTCCCAGCGAGGTTTCCAGAATGATGTCCTCTCGCCGCATTTTCACATCCTCCTTATAATGTTGATTCAGCTCACCGCTGTACAGACATTATAAAGCACAAAAAATAATCCGAGAAGTTTTTGCTGAAAGCCTTGGATTTACACTCGTAAAGAACCATTTATAAAACGACAATATTTACGAGCAGTCACCAAAAAACTAATCCTTTGTGACAAAATCGAACATCCAGAAAAAAACACGATTTGACAATCGTGTTTTTTTCATGCCCAAAAGGAGGCAGCAACTATGCCGGATATGAAATTACCAAGCTATTTTTACGGCGATGAGGCGATGCAGTTTACCTATTTCCGTATCCCCTGCCAGCTTATCACCCACCCCCGGTTTAAGCACCTCTCCACAGACTCCAAGCTGCTCTATGGGATGCTGCTTGACCGCATGAGCCTGTCCATCAAAAACGAATGGTACGACGATACCGGGCGCGTCTACATTTACTACACTGTAGACGAGGTATGCAGCAATCTGAACTGCGGGCGGGACAAGGCCATGAGGCTGCTGGCCGAGCTGGACACCGGCAAGGGCGTCGGTCTGATCGAGCGGAAGAAGCAGGGCCAGGGCAAGCCCACCCGGATATATGTCAAGCGTTTCACCACACAGGAGATACCTCCCCAGCCTGAGAAGAAGCCGGAGCCTCCCGCGCCACCTCCTGGCGTCGAGTTTGCCGACGTGCAGAAGTCGGATTTTCCGACCTCAAGACGCCGCAAAAATCCACCTCAAGAAGTCGAGGAAACCGACCCTAATCAAACTAAAAGAAATCAACTTGATTTTATCCAGCCTGATCCATCCATCTATCCCCCAGCCCCCAGCGGGTGGCAAATGGGGATTGATCGATGCGAGGTGAGAGAGGAAGTCAAAGAAAATATCGAATATGAGCATTTACGGCAGGAGCTTCCCTACGACGATGTGGAGAGCCTTTTGGAGCTGATTGTGGACGTGTTGAGCAGCACGGCCTCCACCATACGGATTGGCGGTGAAGTCTTACCTGTGGATGCTGTCAGGCGGCGCTTTCGCCAGCTTGACAGCGAACATATCAAGTACATCATCGACTCCATGAGCCAGACAACCACAAAAATCAATAACATCCGGGCCTATCTGCTGACGGCGCTTTACAACGCGCCTATCACGATAGGCCCTTACTATTCCGCCGCCGTCCGGCACGATTTTGGTTAATGCGTCTCACCGTGAGACGCATTTTTTGGAGGGAAAGAAGATGCCCGAACACACGATAACGACAGATTGCGTCTGGAGAAATTGGCTGGGCGGGACTGTGGACAGCCTGCCCTTTGCCGCGAAAATCTGCGACATCAATTCCCCGGACGGCATCGACAATGGGCGCGTCCTCAAATTGTTTCTGTACACGGAGGACGGCGAACAGGAACTCGCCGCCTATGAGCGCGGCTGGTCAATCTATCCGACTGGCAAACAAGAGGCCAGCATGGATGCCCTGATCGCCTACTGCGCCACGCTCCCCCCTGCGGATAACTGGCATTTCCGGGCAGGCGGGGAAAACCCAACCTTGTGTTAAGAAATGCGTCTCACCATGAGACGTATTTTTTAGCAAATATTTTTAATCAGGAGGACTATAAATGGCAAATGAAAACAGCAAAACCCCGACCCAGGCGAAGCCCCAGGTGATCCCGCTGTCCAAAATCCATGACCTGCCCAACGTGTTCATCGCAAAGCCCCAGGACAAATCGCTGGGCAGTATGGTACTCAGCATTGAGAGCAGCGGCATCAAGGAGCCTGTCATTCTGCGCCAGCGGGACGACGGCGAGTATCAGCTCTTGTCCGGCTACCGCCGCCGCAGGGCCAGTGAGCTGGC
Organism: Firmicutes bacterium ASF500; assembly: GCA_000492175.2. Taxonomy (NCBI): domain Bacteria; kingdom Bacillati; phylum Bacillota; species Firmicutes bacterium ASF500. The sequence continues at coordinate 3,384,961 of CP097573.1, forward strand.
GAAGAAGCCGGACATCCCCGCCCATGTCTATGAGATGACCATGCAGGAGGCCATCGCCTACCGCAAGGCGGTGAAGAACAACCCCAACGCTCCCATCCCCGGCAAGCTCCTTGAGCCTGTCCCCGATAAGGATATGACCAAGAGTGCAGAGGCCCCCGCCGCCCCTGGCGATAAGACCAAGGAGGACAAAAGCCCTGCCGCCCCCGGTGAGAAGCCCAAGGAGGACAAGGCCCCTGCCGCTCCCGGCGATACGACCAAGGACGACAAGACCCCCGCCGTCCCTGGCGATAAGACCAAGAACGACAAGACCCCTGCCGCCCCCGGCGATACGCCCAAGGAGGACAAGGCCCCTGCCGCCCCCGGCGAGAAACCCAAGGAGGACAAGGCCCCCGCCGCTCCCGGCGAGAAGCCCAAGGAGGACAAGACCCCCGCCGCTCCCGGCGAGAAGCCCAAGGAGGACAAGACCCCTGCCGCCCCCGGTGAAAAGGATACACCTACCGTTGCCGAGCTGGAAGCCCAAGCGAAGTCCGGCCAACCCATTTCCCTGACTGACCTCGCCAATGCTGACAAAGCGGAGCGAGAGGCCCAAAAAGGCGGTACGGTAGAGACAGACCCTCCCGGTCAGGATAAGGGCGAAGCCCTGACCGCCGCCAAGGAGGGACCTGCCGGGACTGCTATCACGCAGATTTTTGAGAAGCGCCTCACGGCCCCTGACGAGGCGGCGCGGAAAACTCTGCCCACCCCGAAAGAGGGCGAGTCCTATTTCATCACCCTCCACCCGGCCTATCTGGAGAAATCCAGCTACAACAATTTTTCCGTGGATGTTGAAAGCGAGAACTTCAAGGAGCTTTTGAAATCCATTGAATTGGTGGGCATCAAAGACCCGGTGCTGGCCCGGTTCAACGAAAAGGGCGGGCTGGAAATCCTGTCCGGCCAGCGCCGCCATATTGCTGCCACCATGCTCAATCAGGCCGTTCCCACCATTATCCAGAAAATTGGCGACGCGGACGCCAAGATCATTGTGGCGGACGGCAACCTGCACCGGGACAAAATTTCCAGCTATGACCTGTCCCGCGCCCTGCGGATGAAGATGGAGGGCATGAAGCAGAAGGCGGGCCGCAGAAAGAAAGGCTTTTCCGCAAATGAGCTGCAAAGCGACGCGAAGCTGGCGCAGGAAATGGGCATGACCGTCTCCAAGCTCAACCGCCTGATCCGTATGTCGGAGGCAATCAAGGGCGTGTGCGACCTGGTTGACGAGGGCAAGCTCTCCATTTCCACCGCAGCCGAAATGTCCGCGCTGAAGCCCAAGACGCAGGAATCCGTTCTGCACCTGCTTGACCTGGGCTATAAGACCACCACTGACCGCATTATCCGCATGAAAAAAGCCGAGGGCGAGGGCAAGAAGCTGGACGAAATGGAATTGCGGAAGATTTTGGACGATAAGGACATCGCGCCCAAGCAGCCGGAGCCGGTACAGCAGCCGGAGGCCCCCACGACCGGCGCGGCCCCGGAACCCGCTGGCGAACCGGCTCCCCAGCCGCCTATCCCTGCCTCTCCCGATGTTCCCCAGACCCCGGACACGCCCCCCGCCGCAGACATTCCCCCGTGGGAGGAGCCGGAAAAAGCTCCCGCCCCGGAGCAGGGCGCTGAACCGCCCGCCCATGATGCTCCCACCCTGGAGAGGGATGACGACCCGTTCAAGGGGACGCAGGAGCGGCCCGAAGTGACCAAGGTGATTTTGACCGGGGACCGCCTCCGCAAGTATTTCCCCGATGTGTCCATGCCCCCCCGTGAGATTGAGGAAAGCGTGTACTCGGCGCTGGAGGAACGCCGCCAGCGGCAGATGAAAGAGCAGCAGAAAGCGGCGATTTTCAAGAAAAGCGGTCCGACCCGGTGATGATCAGCCCGGCCAGCAGCCGGATCGTCCCCGCAACGTGCGCCCAAAGGAGCGCTTTTTTTCTGCCCGAAAGCAGGTGACGGCCCGTAGCTGACAAATACTACCACGCCGTCTCCTGCTCAGGGGGCAAGGACTCGACGGCCATGCTCCTGCTTATGCTGGAGGCCGGGATGCCCATTGACTGCGTTCTCACGGCGGACACAGGCATGGAATTTCCCGAAATGTACCGCCATTGGGATAAGATCGACCAGGTATTGTATCAGGAACGGGGCATCCACCTGACGATCCTGCGCCACTCCAAGGGTTTTGAATGGCTTATGTTCGACCAGCCGAAAGAAAAACCGAAAACACTTGAAAACCGGGCGAAGCTGGGTGTACCGCCCTATGGGAACGGCTGGCCGGGTATTCGTGTGCGCTGGTGTACCGGCCAGCTCAAGACCCATCTGATCGCCAAAGAGGTCAACCGGCTGAAAAAGGAAAAGAACGCCCTGCACTATGTTGGCATAGCGGCAGATGAACCGGCCCGCATAAAGGATGAGATTTACCCCCTTGTTGAATGGGGCATCACCGAGGCCCAGGCATTGAAAATCTGCTATGACCGGGGCTTTGACTGGAACGGCCTCTATGAGATTTATCACCGCTGTTCCTGCTGGTGCTGTCCGTTTCAGCGAATAGGCGAACTAAAAAATCTGCGCTGTTATCACCCGGAGTTGTGGGCCAGACTGCGTGAACTGGACAAGCGGGCTTTAGACCAATTCGGACACAGCGCATTAGGCCGTTTCAAGGATAACTGGAATGTGGAGCAGTTGGAACATCGTTTTGCCGCTGAGGATGCTGCAAGAAAGGAGGCCGAGATGGAACAGGATAAGTCCAAGGAAATCCGCGATATGCTCAAGGACGTACCGCCCAAAAATGTGATTATCGCCGTTGACGATCTGCCGCCCAAAACGCTGGAGCAGCACTTGAAAGACCGTCAGAAAGGGCAGAAAAAGCCTCAAAAGCGGAAGAAAGGCCGCTGATTATAAGACAGGGTGGAAATGCGTCTCACCGTGAGACGCATTTCCATCTTTCATGCCGGACTATCAGAGAGGATGATTTTTTGAACGACTACGAGCAAAGAAAGCAAGATCGCATTGACCGCCTCCGCGAAAGGGCGGACAAGGCCCGCGCCCAAAGTGATGCGCTGTCCAGGCAATCCTGGGATATGATTAGCGCAATTCCATCAGGCCAGCCGGTTATGGGCGCGGCAGACGCACGCTACCGCGAAAGGGCAGGCAATAAAATGCGCCAGTCCGTCGCGGCATCCGATAAAGCCGACTATTATGAGCGCAGGGCGCAGGCGGCAGAGAATAACACCGCCATTTCCTCCGATGATCCGGAGGCCATCGCCAAGCTGACGGAAAAGCTGGAGGAACTGAAACAGACCCAGGAATTTATGAAAGCGGTCAATGCCTATTACAAGAAGAACGGCACCTGCCAGGGCTTTCCCGGCCTGTCCGATGAAGAAGCGGCCAAGCTGGAGGGCGGTATGGAGTACCACCCCTGGGATAAAAAGCCGTTCGCCTCTTTTGCGTTAAGCAACAATAATCAGAATATCCGCACCACGGAAAAGCGCATCCAGAAACTTACTCAGGCAAAGGAGCTGGGCTACACCGGCTGGACGTTTGAGGGCGGCAGAGTGGAGGCCAACCAAGACAAAAACCGGCTGCAAATCTTTTTCGATGAAATTCCCAGCGAGGATGTACGGCAGGAACTGAAAAGCCGGGGCTTTCGCTGGGCGCGGAGCGAGGGCGCGTGGCAGCGGCAGTTGAGCGATAATGCCATTTACGCCGCCAGCCGGATCAAGGCCATCCAGCCCACAGACGGAACCAATCCTATAAAAATCCAGCCGAAGCGGAAGAACCAGTCCGGCCCGACACGATAGGAGGCGCATCAATGAATGTTTTAGTTGTGGAACCCGGCTTTCTTCCCTATGAGAAAGAAATCAATGGCCTTGCCGAAATGCAAAAAACTGTCGGTGGACTTATTCAGGCAATTTACCCATTCCAGGAGGAAGTTGCCCTTGTATGTAATGAGAACGGCATATTTGAGGGCTTAGAGTTTAACCGCTCCATCCCGGAACGCAGTTACGGCGGCGTGTTTGGCACTTTTTTTGTGTGCGGCCTGGGCGAAGAAAATTTTATCTCCCTCACCCCGGAGCAGGTAAAGACCTATAAGGAGCGTTTCAAAAAAGCAGAGGTATTGATTGCTATGAACGGGGATAAGCCGTTCACGATCAAGGTGGACGCAGACCCCAAATATCCATCGGAACGACCGAGGCAGCCGCGCAAGCCTCCCATAAGGTAACGTGCCATGCCCTATGAGACTGACGAGCGCGTGGCCGAGTTGACGGAGCGGCTGGAAAACGGCGTCAGGGAGCTGTACGCCAGCGACAGCTATGCTCAATACATCACCGCTATGGCAAAATTTCATCATTACAGTTTTGGAAATGCCCTGCTGATCCTCTTTCAGTGCCCCCACGCCACCAATGTTGCCGGGTATAACACCTGGACACAGTTGGGCCGTCAGGTGAAGAAAGGGGAAAAGGGCATCCAGATTTTAGCGCCTTGTAACTTCCGGGCCACGCTGGAACGGGAGAAGATCGACCCATTGTCCGGGCAGACGATTTACGGGCCGGACGGAAAACCGCTTACGGAAAAAGTGAAAATTGCCCCGAACCGCTTTAAGATCGCCCATGTTTTCGATCTGAGCCAGACCGAGGGGCGGGAGCTGCCACAAATCGGCGTTTCCGAATTGAGCGGCGATGTGGCGGGCTATACCGGCATCTATGACCGGCTGACCGCCCTATCCCCTCTGCCGGTTATGCAGGAGGCTTTTGAGCGGAGCGCAAAGGGCTACACCAGCTTTATGGAGAACAGAATCGTTATCAAGCCCGGAATGAGCCAGGTACAGACAATCAAAACCCTGGTGCATGAGATTGCCCACGCGAAGCTGCACCAGCCGCAGGATCTGTTGGCAGTACCAACACCAGCGGAAAAGCGGCGAAAAGAAGTGGAGGCCGAAAGCATCGCCTATGTTGTGTGCCAGCATTTTGGCATTGACACCACAGACTACTCCCTCGCCTATGTTGCCAGCTGGAGCAAGGGCACGGAGCTTGCCGAGCTGAAAGCCTCGCTCAATGTAATCCATTCCACAGCCGGGGAAATCATTGACGCTATCTCCCCGCCCCCGCCGAAGCTGGAGCGGACGCAGGAACAGCGCCCCCGCCAGAAAGGAAACCGCCGCGCACAAAAAACACGAAGATAGGAGTTGACCCTATGGAAAAATTGACCGGGCAGACGCCCCTGCGGGAAATTGAGATTTTCGGTATTCCCGCCCTGTTCACGGATCAGGACATCCCACCCGACGAGCAAAGCCCTGATATGTTCTACTATGAGCTGGTGAGCGCCGATGGCAGCGCGGCCCTTTTGGGGACGGTACTGACCTTGATCCCTGTGGAAATCCCGGAGAGCGGCGAACGGGATGTTTACGACAGCGACCTTATGCTGGACACGGCGGGGGAGCTGCTGACCCCGGAGGAATTTGGGGAGAAGTACCTCTCCCCGGTGAATGGCCCTAATCTGGACGAACGCTATGGAAAAGATGATTGATATTATCCCGTTTTTGCAGGGAATCGTGGAGGAAAACACCCAGCACTATCAATCGGACTTTGCCCACGATGAAGCGCGGCTGACCGCCGCCATGCTGGAAATCAGCCGGGAAAAGCGTACATTTCTGTGGTTGAGCCGTCCCTGCGGGACACTATGCGTCCCAGAACGGGAGGCGTTTATCAAGGAAAGCACAGCACACATCACCTGGACGCATTACGACTATGACGCGGAGCATATCAAGGCGTACCGCGTCATCGTTGAACCTGGACGGGAGGGCGCTTTTGTGCTGGGCCAAGTTAAGCCCCTGCGCTATGGGGAGCAGGTAGAGCGTGTGAAGCAGAACGCTATTCACGCTGAAATGGTAGAACTGACCTTTGCGGACGGCACAGAGCTTGAACTGCCCTATGCAGCATATTCTGGGCACTTTCACAGTCTGATTAACGACCACGGGCGTATTGAACGCATCCACTATAAACCCGGAAATGAGCTGGAGCTGGACTGTGTTCTCCAGAAAGAGCGCATCGCCTCTGCCGTCAGAAAGAGGACGCCCCGTAAGAAGAAACCGGCTGTAAGGTAGCACCCACAGCGGACAGCGCCGCCGAAAGGCGGTGCTGTCCGAGCAAGTATGTCATTTGTTAAACACAAATGACCCTTGTTAGGGGGCGCAGCCCCCTTAAAACCCCTAGCCTACGGAAAATACGTCTCACCGTGAGCAATGCCATTAAGTTAACCAGATATTCCCAAGTAAAGCGCAAAAAAGCACTTGACAAAAATGAAAAAATGTGCGGCAAGGCCCTGAAAACGAGATTGATTTTCAGGGGGGCGCACAAATGAAGAACACGGGCGGAGCGTTGAAGGAAAGACTGTTATCCATAATCGGAGCAATGGGGGAGCACCCGGAGCGGTATGCAAAGAACCCGGGCAAGGACTTTACCCGGCGGCGGTCGCTGACGTTGCCCACGCTGATCAGCCTCATCCTGACCATGGACGAAAAAAGTATGTGGAAGGGGCTGCTGGGATATTTTCAGAACGGGATCGGCACTCCATCGGCGTCCGCATTTGTTCAGCAGCGGAAAAAGCTGCTGCCTCAGGCGTTTGAGGACTTGTTCCACCGTTTTACCGACTCCCTGACCGCCGGGAAAAAGTTCCAGGGCTACCGCTTGCTGGCCGTTGACGGCACCTCCCTAAAGTCCATGTCGTATCCCGAAGATTCAGATGCCTACCGGCCCGGCACACAGCGGCAGCATGGCTGGAATCTGTATCATCTCAACGCGCTGTTCGACCTGGAAAACGGGATTTATACCGATGTACTGGTGCAGAAGGAGCACACCAAAAGCGAGGACGCGGCTTTGTGTGAAATGGCGGAGCGTTCTGCGGGATCGGAGCCTGTGATCCTGCTGGCTGACCGGGGTTATGAGGCGTACAACAATTTCGCCCATTTGGAGCAAGCCGGCTGGAAGTACCTGATCCGCCTCAAGGATCGGAACCGGACATACGCTTACGGGGTCACGCTGCCCGACCAGCCCGAATTCGACCTGCCGGTGCATATCACCTTGGGACGGCTGACCCGGCGGCAGTTGGAGCAGCGGGGCATCCCCATACCGGAAGCGTACTGCCGTCTCCCCAACAATGTGCCCTTTGATTATTTGGAACCTGGCAGTGCCGGTTTCTATCTGTTTTCTGCCAGAATTGTGCGTTTGAGGCTGAAAGACGGAAGTATGGAGACATTCATCACTAATTTGAACCAGACCCAATTCTCTCTGGCGACGCTTCGGCGTCTTTATGCCAGGCGCTGGGGAATTGAAACATCTTTCCGGCAGTTAAAGTATACTGTGGGCATGGTTCACCTCCATTCCAAGCGGCCCGAACTGATCCTTCAAGAGATATTTTCCGCCTTTATCATCTTCAACTTTACAAAGGCCGCTGCCTGGGAAGTGGATACCGCATGGGGCAGCTCCAAATATAAACGCTGCGTCAATTTTTCTGATGCGGTTTATCTCTGTTGCCAAACTTTGCGGGGCTGGTTCCTTGACATGCTGCCTCTCTTGGAACGAAAACTCCTGCCCTGCCGACCAGACCGCAACTTCCCACGTCCCATCATTGCCGATAACCGCATTTCCCCCATGTATGTCCCCTCTCGATAACCTTCCTCCCATATCGCTGCTATTTGGTTATTTCTGGTTAACTTAATGGCATTGCTCACGGTGAGACGTATTTCGTATTTCAATCAAAAAAGCATATTTTGAGTAACTTTTCAATTAACAGGAGGGTTACAACCTTATTTTTCAAACTGGAATATTTCATCAAAAGGTAGCTCATTTATGTCCAACAAACAATTATAGGAAATTGCAGGAGGGCTGTCCCTAAAAGCAGTCCTCCCCAATAATTTCACTTTCTATAATATCTCTCGGTATGAACTACTAATAATTTATAACAATATGTCTATTGTAATCGATATGTCACGTTAATGGCCTTACAGTCTCTTTGTATTATATGCACAAAAAATGAATTATTGACCTTTACATTAATGCTATTTTATAGTAAAATGACAAACGACTAATATTCTATATTTTTTCAGGCCTTTACTCAGCAACATAGATAAATGGAGGATGTCTATGATCTATAAAAATATTGTTTTTATGAAATATGGAACACATGCAGGTGATTTACCCGAAACTATTATTAGTAATAAAATTAACGAAGTATCTTTGTTGGGTCATACATTTTGGGGATACGGTGGAACCACATGTCATCCTACTAACCAGATACAACCATTTTTATCTGCAAATAATAGTAGTGGAGAAAAAACCTACCTTTTGCTTTCCCGCATTAATTCTGTTTGGACTGGGAATAGTAGTCGCGCAATGTTCTATTCCAATAATCAAATTGAATGGCTTCCTATTCCAGAGGATAACGTTGTGACCGGCTCAAAATTTGCATTGATATGTACATCCTTTGAATCCTGTGAATTTGAGCTGGATTTGTCCCAGTACCAAGTACCTATAGGAAAATCTAAGGGACAATTACTATCAAATTATATTTGCGGGCATACTACAAAAGGTTGTGGTGTATTGTCAGAGTTTCCAATGATACAATCAAAACGGACAGTCCATATTTCAGCAATAGCTACAATTAAAACTGCTGTGTTTCTTCGGTGAAGGGAGAAATAAAATATGTTATTAGATAATGCCTTGGAAATTGTCAAGAATATTCCAGAAATTGTTGATTACGTTGATTTGTTGCTTTATCATAGACCTGTTCCGCATCGTGAGTATGACCAAATATATATGAAAGCACGATATATGTTGCAACAGGTTGGCGATGTCTGGCCTGCATTGTCTGGTAAGAATGTGGTTTTTCTTGGTGATGGCGATGGAATGAGCCTATTATTTACTTTGTTGTCTACGAAATATTCTATAGGTATAAAGAGTATGTCAATATTAGATTTTGATGAACGCATTCTTCATTCGCTTAAAGAAATAGAAGTATCTCAGAATCTAACCTGCTCAATATCTTACTATTTATATAATATAATTAATCCTGTGAATTATACTCTACAGGGGAAATACAATTATTTCTATATTAACCCACCCTATGGATCTAAGAATAATGGCCTAAGTTGTATCATGTGGCTTCACCGTTGCATGGATTTATGCTCTAGCAATGCAGAGGGGTGCATTATTGTTCCTTTTGATGATATGTTTCCTTGGACAATAAAAAGCACTACAGCTATTATTGAATTTTTGAATCTTTCCGGTTTTGAAATTACTAACATAAAGAGGAATGTGCATCAGTATCACTTGGGAGATAATCCATCTTTAAAATCATCCATGATCCAGGTTAAGCGGATAAAGCCTCACCAGTCTGAATATCATGCACAAAAGTTCCCATTGAATATGTGCTTAAACTTATATGGTTCTCCCCGTGCAATACCGCAATATATTTATATTGACAAAGGGAATCCTCTCGGTAACGCTGATTTTAATTGGGAGTATGGCGACATTTCAAACTTCTTATCAGGAAAACCTCTTTGAATGGGGGGATCAGCAATGACCGCTTTAAAAATATTAGGAAATTTTCTAAAGAGTTATTTTTTAGAAATAATTATTGGTGTTTTTGGTGTAGCTCTGTCTATAACAGTTGCTTGTTTTACTGCAAATTATTCATGGCTAATAGGAATTGGTGAGACTTTTTTCGTGGAGTTAGCTTTATTTTCCATTAAGAAAGAGATAAAACTTTCTTTTGACAAGTATATCAACGACGAAATGCTTCATACCATAGATGAATTAAGGCTCACACAAGCGGAACTAAAAGCAGTATCATTAACACCACTTCTTGCAAAAAAGGAGAATCAAGTTGCTATACAAAAGGAGTTTGATCGAATCCAAGAAACATTATTGGAATTGCAGAACGGCAAACGACGGATTTATGAAAATAGCAGTTTATACAAAGAGCAGCAACAAATAGTCATGAAGTCCTCAAAAAGTATTTTAGCTATCCATGTTGTTACAAGGTTAGACGATCTTCGCCGCTGGGACCCAAAAACAATGATTAAGGAGTCCCAATTCTATACAGTATTGTATTCCACATTTGCAAAAAAGAAAAAGAACACATTCAAAAAGCAACGAATAGTTATTCTTCCTAAGTGGAAAATCTCAGAAATTAAAGATAAACATAGCGAATTAGTTAAGGAAAATCTGCTAGATTTGGATAAACTAAGCGGTGACGATAGGCAGCTTGAAGAATACTATCAGATTATAGAGCGTGTAGTAGCAGACCAAAAGGATCTTGGTTTCCAAGTGCGGTTTATAACCGCTAATGAAGTTCTTGCTGCAAAATTTTCTCATGTATATGATTGCTTAATTGGTGACGCTAAATATGGATTTGAATTTTCGAAATCGGCGTCTGCTGATGTGCGTGCATATGCCATTAATAGCAACGATTACATAGCGCAACAAATAAAAACATTTGAAGAATTATGGAATATTTCCAAGGAGTGGTGATAATATTGAAATTACTTTACTTAACTGGATCTCCAGCAACGGGTAAAAGTACTATAACAAATGCCATATTCCAAATGGAACCATCTATCCAAATTATTAGATACTCTGATGAAATAAAAAACTTCTATGCAGAATCCAAACGAGGACAGTTTACGACATCACAACTTAGAATGGAATCTTCAAAAATTATTTCCCATAATGATATAAGCAATATTGATCAATATATTTTAAAAAAAATTCAAACTAGCACGGCAAATTATATTATTCTGGAGTCACATGCTATTACTGTGGAGTCATATGGCTTCCGTGCAACCCCATTTTCAGTTCAATTGCTTGGAATGGTAGCTCCAAACCTGATAGTCTGCTTATATTCCGAAGCAGATCTCATATTTGAAAGAATTAAAAATAATCCCCAGGGCCGACTACTGCAAAGCACGGAGAACATACATGTTGGTCAGTTTTTACAAATGTCTCTTGCTTTGCAGTATGGTATTCTAACTAATGCAGAAATCCATTTCATTAATACTCAACATGAGCCCCAAGTTGTGGCACAGCAACTTGTCCATATGCTAATTGCATAAAATTTCGATTGAAGCGAGAAGTAAAACTATGTGGGAAGAGTGCTTTTTAAGTAAATTCCTCGTACACAGCAAAGTTGCGATGTCAACCAGCCCCATCAATTTAAATATTGTAAAAATGCGTCTCACGGTGAGACGCATTTTTTATTGCCCGAAGAAAGGAGGATGCCATGCGGAAACGCGAAAAATTCATCGGCCTGTGGCTGAGCGATGCCGAGTACCGGCACCTGCTGAAACAATGCACCCTGTCCGGCCTCAACTCCAGCGCCCTGCTCCGGCACAGCATTATGGGTGTCAATATCCAGCCCCGCCCACCTGACACCTACGCCGCCCTGCTCCGGGAATTGTCGGCCATCGGCAATAATGTGAACCAGATCGCGTATTGGGCCAACGCTACCAAGGGCATCGGTGAAGCGGAGATCGCTGAGGCCGCTGCGTTAGTCCGGCAAGCGTGGCGCATGGTAAAGGATGCGCTGTAATGGCTTACGACAAAATCATTACCCTGCGGGGGCGTATGGATCACTGTATCGACTATGTGCTGAACGAGGAAAAGACCGGCCTCGCCACCGCGCTGGCCTATGTGGAGAATCCCGCCAAGACACACCAGCTTGTCACGGGCATCAACTGCGACCCGGACACCGCGCTGTCAGATATGCGCGCTACCAAGAGACGCTGGGACAAAAAGGGCGGCGTCCTGGGCTACCACATCATCCACTCCTACGCCCCCGGCGAGGTAACGCCGGACGAAGCCCACGCCGCCGGGGTGGAATTTGCCCAGCGTCTGCTGGGAGACAAGTATGAGGTTGTTGTGGCGACCCACGTTGACCGGGCGCACCTCCACTGCCACATCGTTTTCAATTCTGTTTCCTTTGTGGACGGGAAAAAATACCGCAGCGACTTCCAAAGCTATTTTGGGGACTTGCGCGGCACCTCTAACGAGGTGAGCCGGAAGCGCGGCCTATCCGTCATTGAGCCAGAGGGCCACGGAAAGCATTATACCGAGTGGACAGCGGAAAAACAAGGGCGAAAAATCGTGATGGCCGGGGTCATGCAGGATATTGACGCCGCCATCGGGGAGAGCTTTACCTTTGACTCCTTCCTCGCCGCCCTGCGGCGGCAGGGCTATACCATTAAATATGACTCGAATGTGAAGCATACCGCCGTCCAGCCCCCAGGCGGGGACTATGTATTCCGGCTGGACAGCCTGGGCGACGGTTACACCGAAGCCCACATTCGGGAACGGCTGGCGGCGGCGCGGCGGGGCGAACCCTACGAGCTGCCCCTGCCGCCGTCTGCGCCGCCCATACCGCTGGTACGCCCCATTCCCCAGGTAAAAAAACGTTATACCGTTCGAGGGGGCGCTGTCCCCCGTCAGCCGCGCCGGAAAGTGCGCGGCTTTCGTGCGCTCTATCTGCGCTACTTATATTTACTCAACCGCTGCCGCCGCCCCCGGCGCACCCCGCCGCCCTCGGCTGTCCGCAGGGAAGTGGCAAAGCTCCAACGCTATCAAAAACAATTCTGTTTTCTACTGCAATACCGCATAGAGACGGACAGCCAGCTTGCCATGCTGGGCGACGCCCTGCAAGGCCAGATTGACCTGCTGGTGGACTATCGCCAGGAATTGTACGGGGCGCGGCGCGAGGGCCGGGACATAGGGACCGAGTTGGAGACTGTCAATGGCAAGCTGCGCTCTACCCGCCGCGAGCTGACGATCTGCCGAAAAATTACGGAGGATATTCCGAAAATCAGGGATCGGGAGCAGCTCATGCGGCAGGAAGAACGGAGCAGCCATAAGGCCGTCCGGGATCGAACGGACGAGCAAGTAAGAAAGGAGAAGAAAGGCAAATGGATGTAAGTGCTGAAGCTGCCGACGTTGTAGTGCGGGAGAGCTTACAGGCGACTGAGGCGGCGGCGAAGCTGACCCTGGAGGGCGTGAAGAATGTCGCCGCCCTTCTGCTGGCGATTGCCAAGCAGGACATGAAGGTGGTGGGCCAGACCACGGCCAAGCGGCTGGCCCGCGACCCTGCCCCCGCCGTGGTCATCCCCATCAAGGCCGAGGACAAGGCCAAATTCCAGAAGCTGGCCAAGGAGTTTGGAGTCCTCTATTTTTTCGCTCAGAAAAAGGGAAATGACAACGGGATGCTTAATGTGGTTTCCAATGAGAACTACGCCGCCCTGCTCAACGCCATCATGCAGCAGCTGGGCTACCCCATTCCCCAAAAGGAACAGGAGGAGGACGCGCAAAAAAAAGCGAAGTCCCGCGCTCCACAAAAGAAATCCTCGCCAGAGCGCGGGAGTGGCTTGAAACCGTCTCAGACGACTGCGGCGGCTGTTGAACCGGACTCCCCCACCAAGAAGAAGCTGGATCAGTTACAGCGGCTGGCGGCACAGTCCCGCCCTGGGCCGGAAAAAACGAACAGAAAGGTAAGGTAACTATATGGCAAGTTTGAGTGAAATCCTTAACTCCAAGGCTGAGAGCAAGCAGCAGCGCACCGAGAACCGCAGGGCCGAACGTAATCAGTTGTCCCAAACACGGGACGGGGCGCTGATGGCCATTACAGCCAACCCCGATCTCTACACACGCTTCCTTATTTTGCAGGCGGACAACATCGGCCTGAGCGCCGGGAATATCGCCCTGACCCTATCGCAGATGGCAGACCCCACCAAGATCGGCACCACCGATTTTTGGCATAAACAGGGCCGGTATGTGATGGACGAGGAAATGAGCAAGGGCGCGGCGGTTTTCGTCCCGTCCCGCAACCCCAATTTCCGGGGCTACCTTATGGGCAGCTATTACGATGTAAGCCAGACCACTGGCAAGCCCATGAGAGAACCTGATCCGCTGACCGAGGGCAGCGAGAGACTGAACGCGGCGTTTGCCGCCCTGTTGGATACCGCCCCTGTGGGCTTCATCGAAAACACAGGGCTGGAAGTGCCCGTGCGCTACAATGAGCGCGAATGTATTCTGGAGATCAACACGGGGTACAGCACCCTGGAAGTGTTCGCCGCCCTCGCCACCGAGATCAGCTTTGCCCGCCTCCATGACCGGGGCATGAACCGGGACTATGACCGGGGCGCGTTCCAGTTGAACGCCGAGAGCGTCGGCTTCATGGTGTGCCGCCGTTTCGGGGTGGACTGCCCCGTGCCGGACGCGGCGGGCGTACAGCAGTTTTACAGCTACTATTCGCCGGATGACCGCGGAAAGTCCCTGGACTTCATGCGGCAGACCGCCCGGAATATGGGCGACACCGTGGAGCGTGGCATCCAGCCCCGCCAGCAGGAGCATACCGCCAGCCGGGGCAGCAATAACCGGCAATACGGCAGGCGGTAATCAGGCGGCACGATCCGGGGTATGCCCCCAGCCCCGCGGATTTTACACCACCGGCCTTTGTCCGTCAAGGCCAAGACAAGCCGCGCCGCCCGCTGGGGCGGTCGGCGCGGGCCTTGACTGCCAAAGTCCGCCGGTGCTTTTGGTAATCAAGGGGGGCATACCCCAAAAACCGGCTTGCGCCGGTTTTTGCTACTATGGGGAGACGGGCGCGTTTCCCGGAAAGTCCGGCGGTTATCGCTGGCGGGGGCGGCGGGCGCGTCCGCGCCCCGGAACCGGCAAAAATGCGTTTCACGGTGAGACGCATTTTTTATTTCACCGAGAAAGGAGGGGACCAGCCGCATTAACATAGCGTATCACATGGACTGTACAGATATTTTGTGGGAGCTGCCGGAAAACGCCTTTGACCTGGCTGTTGTTGATCCCCCATACGGCCTCAACATCCGGGGCGATATGGGGCGGCGCAAGGGTAAGCCCCGCAAATACAAACCCGTATTCTGGGACGCCAAGCCGCCTCCCCCGGAGTATTTCCGGGAGCTGCGGCGCGTGTCCAGGCACCAAGTCATATGGGGGGCCAACCACTTCATCAGTATGCTCCCCGCCGCCGACAGCCACTGCTGGCTGTGCTGGGACAAAAAGTATTCCCCGGAAGTCTCCTTTGCTTCCTTTGAATTGGCCTGGACGAATTTTGACCTGACCTGCAAGCGGATCGCCCTGTCCCCGGTACAGCCGGGCCGCATCCACCCCACACAGAAGCCCATCGCACTCTATGCCTGGATATACGCCCTGTTCGCCAAACCGGGCGACAAAATCCTGGACACCCATTTAGGCAGCGGGAGCAGCCGGATCGCCGCCTATGACGCTGGGCTGGACTTCACCGGCTATGAGATCGACGGCGACTATTTTCAAGCGCAGGAACGGCGCTTTGCCGCCTATGTACGAGAACACCCACATTAAGAAACAGGAGGTTTTTCCATGAAGAAACACCACAGGCTGGTTTCTCTGGCCTCTGCGCTCCTGCTGGCCCTGGCCGCTTTGCCCTGCACGGCGCTGGCGGCGGAGACAGAGGGAACGGAACCGGCCCAGGGAGCGCCGCCCCCTGCGGTCCTTTACCCCGCAGAGGTACGGACGAGCGAGGAAAACGGCATGATCCGGCTGGAAAAGGTTTATTACCTCTCCACCCGTGACGATCCCGCCGCCATCCCCACCGGGGACTTTGACCGGGAGGGCCGTCACTACACGTTGCTGGACGTGCTGAAGAACGATCTGAGCGAGACGGACGCCAGGGACTACATCGAGGTTGTCACGATGGACAGCGGCACCAAGGATATGGCCGAGATTATCAAGATGCTGGAGCCGGAGCGTGAGATCGCCACCGAGGACGGCTACACCGGCATTTTGAAGCCCGACTATACCAAAATTACCGTGGAGGCCGCTGGCTATAAGAACAACAGCTGGACAGTATCGGCATCCCGCACTTACCCCAACCTGTCCGACGCCGACGCCTCCCTCATCCCCAAGACCATCACAGACAGCGGACGGACACTGACGCTGGCGGGCGTGGACTGGCAGGAGGCGGGGGAGTTTTACAACGCCATCGCCAGCTACACCGGCACCGCCAGCGGGCGAAGCGTCACCGGGTACACCGTCACTGTGGAATACAGCGGCGAAGTCACCAAGACCAGCCGGGACACGGTGATTTATACCGCTGTGTTTTCCGCTGAAAATGCGTCTCACGGTGAGACGCATTTAGACCTGGACCCCACCGCCACCCCGGAGGGCGGCGAATCCCAGCAGACCCAGCCCCCGGAACCGGCCCAGGAGGGCGGCGGGAGCGTCGCCGGGAAAATCGTAGTCACAGCCCTGGCCGGGATCGCCGCCCTCGCCATCATCGGCTACGGCGGCTGGCGGGGCTACAAATTTATCCGAGATAAGAAACGGGGGTATGTCTGAATGAAAAAGTATCTTTCCACCCTGCTGGCCGTCTGCCTTGTGCTGACGGCGCTTTCCATGCCCGCCTCCGCGTTGGAATACACCTTTGACAACCCGCCCACCGGGGATTTTGGTACGCCTACCAGCACGGAGGACATCATCCAGACCGGGGCCGAACCCGCCAACAAGGACAGGAGCAAGAGCAGCGCCCTCATTCCTCCCGGTTTTGGGACACCCACCAGCTACTTGCCCAACTCCGGGGAGTACCTGACCCCGAACCTTGCGGCGGACGGCCCCCTGAGCGGGAAGTACACCCTCACCGTGACTGGCGGCACAGGCGGCGGCGCACCGGCCCTCCCCGGCGCGGTTGACAGCTCCGCGCCCACCAACCCGGCCTATCCCACCACCAGCGGCCCCGTCACCGCCTTTACCGATGTAACCTCCGACCTCTATTACAGCAACGGCAGTTTGGGCACACTGGAAATCCCGTCCATCGGCCTGAGTGTCAATATCTATCAGGGGACGGACAGCGCCGCTCTGAAAAAGGGGGCGGGCCACTTCACCAACACCAGCATCTGGAATGGAAATGTTGCGTTGGCTGGGCACAACCGGGGGGTAAATAATCATTTTGGCAAAATCCATACACTTGACACGGGCAATACCATCACCCTTACCACCGCCCTGGGGACCCGCACCTATACCGTTACCAGTGTGGCAAAGGTTGACGTGATGGACAACACCATGCTGGAGGCCACCAGCGACAACTGCATCACGCTTTTTACCTGCGTGATGAACCAGCCCAGCTACCGCTGGTGTGTCCGGGCAGTCGAGGCTTGACACGCCATTTTTGGACAATTTCCCCCAAATGTAGTATAATAATGATAGAGAAACCCAACTAAAACTACATTACAGGAGGAAAACGACCATGAAAAAAGCAAAATTGACTACCCGGCTCACCGCCGCCATTCTGGCCCTCTCCCTGCTCACCGTTCCGGCCATAGCCGCAGATCCCCCGGCAAGTGCTGTCCGGGTAAACAGCTACAAGGGCAATACCCTGGCAGTCGGAGAACGGAGCGGCCTCATGATCGGCCCCAGCGGGACGGAGTACACCGTTACCTCCAGCGACCCGGACACAGTAGCGGTGGAGCAGATCACAGGCTTTTGGGTAGCTGTCGCCAAATCGGAGGGAACCGCAAACATCACCGCTGCCAACCGTGCCGGAGAGCGCGGAACCCTGACGCTCACCGTTGGCTCCGGCGCTCCAGCGGCCCCCGCCGTCGTGGACGGCCCCAGCCCCACGGAGGAACCGGATGTACGGCAGGAATTGGTACGGCTTATCAATCAGACCCGCAAGGCCAACGGCGTGGCGGAGCTTCCGGTCAGCGAGGCCCTGATGACCGCCGCCCAAACCCTCTCGGATCAGCGGTACACCTGGCATCACACAAAAGAGGAATGTGAGGCCGTGATCGCCAGCGGCTACCCCTACGGTTTCGGCATAAACCTTACGGTATTCACCGGCGTCGCCACGGAGGACGCCGCCCAGCACGCCCACGACAACTGGCTTAATTCTCCCGGACACTTTGAAACGATGATTAACCGTATCACGTTGGATACCATCGAAAACGCGGAGTACAAGAGGGACGAAGGCGAATGGCAGACCAGTCCCGTATTTACCGGCCTTGATCCAAACCATGAATACACCTTCTATGTCCGGCTGAAGGAGGATAAAAACCACAACGCCTCCCCCAGCAGCGCGGGAGCGGCCATCACCACAAAGAAAACCATGCTGGACGGCGCAACTGTGACCGTCAGCGGCAGCTATACCTATACCGGGGCGGCGGTTGTCCCGGCAGCGGGAAATGTGACGGTAGAACTGAACGGAGTGACGATTGACGCCAGCCAGTACACCATCAGCGCCACGAACAACGTCAACGTAGGTACGTCCACGCTGACCGTCACCGCCACAGCGGATGGGAATTATTCCGGCTCCGCCAGTACGACCTTTACCATCAGTCCGGCCACGCTGACCATCAAGGCCAGCGACCAGACCATCACCTACGGCCAGAGCATCACAGAGGGAACAGGGCAGGTAACTGCCACCGGGCTTTGCGCTGGTGATAGTTTAAGCGGCATTACCCTCGCCGCCAGCACCAGGAATGTACCCGGCGGCACCATCGAACTCTCCGCCGCTCAAATCAAGAACAGCAGCGGCGGGGATGTAACAGCGAATTACAATATCACCTATGAAGCGGGAACGCTGACCATTAACAAGGCGCAAGCCACCGTCACCGGCGATCCTACGGCCAATACGCTGACCTACACAGGAGCGGCCCAGGCCCTTGTCACGGCGGGAACCGCCAGTATTGGCGAAGTGGTGTATTCCCTGACAGAAATGGGAACCTATTCCACAACCATCCCCACCGGCACCAACGCGGGCACCTATAAAGTTTGGTACAAGGTAGAGGGCACCACCAATTATGAGGGGACCGCCCCTGTGAAAGTGGATGTGACCATCGGCAAGGCAAATTACACCGGCCTAATGACCGCCAGCACCTCCTGCAAATACGGTAGAGACAAGACCTATGATATGAGCGACCTGCTCCCGGAGGGCTATGTGCTGGGGACAATTACCATTACGGATACCAACAGCATCTTTGAGGGCACTCCCACGGTGAGCGGAGCCATGCTGACCTACAAACTGGTGAATGACAGCCAGAAGGTGAACAGCACCGGTACGATCACCATTCCCGTGACGGAATCCACCAATTACAACCCGTTTGACCTGACGATCACCGTCACCGTGACAAACGTGCGAATCCCCAATCTGAACGTCAATCCCATTTCCGTAATCTACACCGGCAATCCGGTGAACAGCAACCAGATCACCGGCACTGCCACGGTGGACGGGATTGCAATCGATGGAACATGGAGTTTTGTCAGCGGTCAGGCTATTACCAATGTAGCGGACAGCGGCGTGAAGCGAGTTACGTTCACTCCGAATAATACCGACCTTTATGGTGCCAGCACCGGCACCGTGGTCGTGACCATCCGCAAGGCCACCCCCGGCCTGACCCTCACCCCGTCCCCGGCCACCCTGCCCAACGGCGGCATGGTGACACTGACCCTCTCCGGTCTGCCCGACCGCAGTTCGGCCACCGTAACCTGTTCGGATGAAAACATCACCGTGACAAAGGGGAGCGGCAACACCTGGACGGCGGAGCTGCCTGCTGGCGGCGCGTCCTACACCTTCGCCGCCTCCTACGCCGGGGACGGCAACCACAACGGCGCGACAGCAAATTGCACCGTCAGGGTGGAGAAGATTACGCCGGTGCTGTCCCTGACAGCCTCCCCCGCGTCCCCGCTAATCGGCGGCGGCACGGTAACGCTGACCCTCTCCGGCCTGCCTGCTGGCGGAACGGCTTCCGTGACCTGCTCTGGCGGCATCACCGTGACGGCGGGAGCGGGCAATACTTGGACGGCGAAACTGCCCAACAGCACCGCAGACTATATCTTCACGGCCTCCTACGCAGGAAACGATAGCTACCACGGTGCAAATACAACCTGCACCGTGGAGACAAAGGAAGTGGTGATCCTGCCGAATCCGCCCGCTGATGATGGCAGCACAAAATTCCAGTTGGTCATGAAGGACGGCATTTCCAAGGTCCCTGCCGGATTGCAGAACATTGAGGCGCTGAACACTCCCGAAAAGCTGGAAACCGCCATGAAAACCGCTATTACACAGGCCAATTCCGGCGTTCCCCAGGCCAACACCGCCGTCTATGATGTGGAGCTGCAAATCAGCACCAACGGCGGCGCAACCTGGACCCCGGCCACGAAAGACAACTTCCCCGCAAACGGCCTGGCCGTCACCCTGCCCTATCCGGCGGGAACAAACAGCAGCTATACCTTCACTGTGGTGCATATGTTCACCACCAGCGATTTTGGCAAAACGCCCGGAGATATTGAAACGCCCCGCGTCACCAACACGGCCAGCGGCCTCCAGTTTACTGTTACCGGCCTGTCCCCGGTCTCCGTGGGATGGACGGCTCCCGCAACCATGCCGGATACTCCCTCCGGCGGCAATCATGGCGGCGGAGGAGGCGGGAGCGTCAGCACCTACGCCATTACTGTGGAGAAGTCGGAGCATGGCAAAGTGACCTCCAACCGCACCAATGCCAGCAATGGCAGCACTGTCACCCTGACTGTCACCCCGGACAGCGGCTATGTGCTGGATGTCCTGACCGTCACCGACAGCCGGGGGAACGAGATCAAGCTGACCGCCCAGAGTGGCGGGAAGTACACCTTCACCATGCCAAGCAGGGCCGTAACGGTAAAAGCGTCCTTTGTTCCTCTGCCGGACGATACGCAAAAGCCCTGCGACGGCGGCGCGGACTGCCCCTCCCGCAGCTTCACTGACCTGGGGAGCGTGGGGACGTGGTATCACGAGGCCGTGGACTATGTTCTGCGGAATGGTCTGATGGGCGGCTATGGAAACGGAACATTCGGCCCCAACAACAACCTGACCCGCGCCCAATTTGCCCAAATCCTCTTTAACAAGGAGGGCAGGCCGGCGGTCAATTACCTGCTGCAATACGGCGATGTGGCGGAGGGCGCATGGTACACCGAGGCCATCCGCTGGGCCACCAGCCAGGGCATTGTGGGCGGTTATGGCAACGGGATGTTCGGCCCCAACGACAACATCACCCGTGAGCAGTTGGCGGTCATGCTCTGGCGGTACGCCGGAAGCCCCGCCGCTACGGATAAGGAGCTGCATTTCACCGATGCGGATCAGGCCAGCGGCTACGCGTTGGAGGCCCTGCGCTGGGCGGTAGAGAACGGCATCATCAGCGGCTACGGCAACGGACAGTTGGCACCCCAAGGCTTGGCAACTCGCGGACAGGTGGCGCAGATGCTTATGAATTTCTTGAAAAACAGATAAAACCTTATAAGAGCGGGACGGTTCTTGCCGTCCCGCTCTTTGTATAACAGATTGTGCGGAATTTGTCGATAAAATGCGTCTCACCGTGAGACGCATTTAACAAAAGCTGTCGTTTTTTATAACCTTTTAGGAAGTTTTGGGTGTTCCTGCGGATAATGAGCAAAAAGCAATTTCCAGGGATATTAAGGAGTAGAGGGACAAATTAGGAGTTTTGCTTATGAAAAGATTTGAACGATTTAACGAGATAATATTTGAATCCTACTGTATGAAATCTGTCCTCAACGCCATCAAAAAGGAACGAAATCGGAAAGACGCGCGGGGAGAAGTGGAGCAGTCCCTGTCCACACTGACAGATGCGATATTGTACGCCTTGTCAACAGAGGATGATGAGATGATTCAGGCAGAGAAGCCGCATCAAATTTTTTGCGTTCATGGAGGAAACATCCCTATTTATGATCCAAAGCTGTCCTGTGCTTTGTCCCACCTGATGCCCGCAGACCGGGAGATCGTATTGCTTTACTTTTTTAGAGAGCTGACAGACGAAAAAATTGCGCCGCTGGTACATATGAGCCGCCCAACCGTCTCCCGCCGGCGAAAAGCCGCTACACGGCGGCTGCGTGAATTGATGGAGGACACATCATGAAATTAGTCCCTTTTGCCGTTATCCAAGAAGCCAAAAAATTTGACACCGAGGCTGTCGAATTTGTGTTCCGGCATTTTGCGGGCTTTATTGCCAGCAAATGCCAGAGGCACTACACGGACGAATACGGAAAAGAACGCTCTTATGTGGATGATGACCTCCGCTATCAGGCAGAAATCGCACTGTTCAGAGCTATCGCCGGTTTCCAATTCAGAGAACCGCCCGATGATTTTATGCCATAACATTTCCGTTTGGCAGGAGTGCGCCGTGCGCGGCAGGACGCATCCCTGCGGGCCGGAAATGGCCTGTACCACTACAACTGAATAGGGCAATCAGATACATTCTGTATGCGCGGAGCCGGGCGGCGGGTACGCAGGGAGACTCCCCCGTGAAAGGAGGCAGGACATCGGGAGGACGGAGCGAACAAGGCCAGCGCCGCAAAGCAGCTATGGCACAGCAGCGGGCCACGAACCGCATACAGGCATGATGATACTTGCGTCGGCTATGCGTCACAGCGTAGGACGCCCCGCCACGGGAATGGGGGGAGGCACGAAAATTCCTATGGAGCGGCTTTGCCAGCCGCCGTCTGAACCTGCCTTTGCTTTATATCGTGAACAACTGAATACAGCACCGCCCGACGGTGCGAAATTTGTCGATAATGCGTCTCACCGTGAGACGCATTTTTCATTGGAAATACGTCTCACGGTGGGACACATTTCACAAAGGAGTGTGCTTGACAAATGGCAAATGCAATCCGAACGGCACAGCCGGGAATAAAGACGGAGATTAAGATCGGCAATACGACCTACATAGTAGGCGGGTATTTTGCCCCCCAGGGTGTCACCGTTTCAGAAAAAATAAAGCGTTTACTTGACAAGGAAACAAAGAAAACTGTTGTCTGAAAGTGACAAAATTTGCACTTTCTCTTGACATTTGATATAATATACTTGTCACAAGGAATGAAACGGTGACTGCCGGATAGGAGGCTATGATGGATAGGCAGTCAAACAAAATCACAGCGGTATATTGCCGCCTCGCCCATTATGATGATGATATGGACAGGGCCACCGCCTGGAATCAAATGGATCAGCTAACCCGGTATGTTTCGGAACAGGAACTGGCAACCCCAGAACTGTTTTGTGATTGGGGCTTTAGTGGCCTTAATGACAAACGCCCGCAGTACCAACGCATGATCCGGGCGATAGAGGCCGGAACGGTTTCTGACCTCGTTGTGCAAGACTATTCCCGCCTGGGGCGCAACACTCAGATGTGCAGTAAATTTGTTGAGATTTTTCTGCCTCGGCATGGCGTCACATTCCATGCAGTTAAAGACAGCATCATTTACACTCCACAGGCGTTGAATGAGCTTGCGGCCCAGCGTGAAGCCATCTATGCTCTTTTCCAGCAGATGCGGCGGGAAAGGGGACGGCGATAATGGCGGCATACACAAAAAACCTTGCAGAAAAATGGACGGCCCTTTATGTCCGTCTCTCCCGCGACGATGAGAACGAGGGGGACAGCAACAGCATTGCCCACCAAATTGAAATCCTCACCAAATATTGCAAAGACCACGGGATAACCCGGCACAAGATTTACAAAGATGACGGATTTTCCGGCACGAATTTTAACCGACCCGGATTTAAGGAAATGCTTTCCGATATTGAGGCCGGACTGGTGGGGGCAGTCATTGTTAAGGATATGTCCCGGTTTGGCCGCAACTATCTGGAGGTGGGGCTATATACGGAAATCCGCTTTCCAGAATTGGGCGTTCGCTTTATCGCCGTCAATGACGGAGTGGACAGCGACGATCAGATGGGCAATGACTTTACCCCGTTCCGTAATATCATAAATGAGTGGTATGCAAAAGATACCAGCAAAAAGGTACGGGCGGTTTTCCGCAATAAAGGTATGTCTGGCCAGCGGCTGGGCGGCATTGTTCCGTATGGGTATATCAAAGACGAGACTGGACAACTCGTAATTGATGAGGAAACCGCCCCCATAGTCAAGTTAATTTTCCAGCTTTGTGTTGAGGGCAATGGCACCGGGAAGATTGCGAGAATACTCAAGGAACGTGAGATACCCACTCCTGGTACTATCATCTTCCAGAGGACAGGCCGGGCAGGGAGATACCACCCCGATAATCCTTGTTTATGGCGTGGTGAGACTATATCGGGCATTTTAGCGCAGGACGCCTATTTAGGACAGACAACGAATTTCAAGTATTCCAAGCCCTCATTCAAGAGCAAAAAAATCGCCCGTAATCCTCCCGAAAAACGTATGCTCTTTGAAAATACACATCCAGCAATTATTGACCCTGATACCTGGGAAATCGCGCAAAAAAACAGAGAGCAACGGAAACGGCCCATGAAGCAGGACGAGATCGGATTGTTTTCTGGATTGGTTATCTGCTCTGATTGTGGAAAGCGGTTATATCATAGTCGTGGAATTTCCACAGCGCATGAACGGGAGAATTACACTTGCGGTACTTACCGCCGCTTTAGCAACCGATGCACCGCACACTATATCCGCGTAGTAGTTTTAGAAGAACTTGTATTGCAAAACTTACAGCGGGTTGTGGCCTATGCGCGGGAGGACGAAGATGAGTTTGTCCGGCGCGTGATAGAAAACAAATTGGCTGTTCAGCGCACGGAACAGGAGCAATCCAAAAGAAAGCTGGAGAAGCAAAGGCGGCGTATTACGGAATTGGACGCAATTATACAGAGACTTTATGAGGACAATGTGACAGGTAAGCTGACAGACGAACGATTTGCCAAACTGTCCGCAGCCTATGAAGCGGAGCAGGCAGAATTGAAACAGTCCGTTGAAAGTCTGAGCGTCATTGTAGAGGCATCCGAAGCGCAGGCTGTCAATGTCAGAAGTTTTCTGAAAATTGTAAAGAAGTACACCGAGCCGACAGCGTTGACTCCCCAACTCCTGCATGAATTTGTGGACAAGATCGTTGTCCACGAAGCCGACAAGTCCAGCGGCCACCGCATCCAGCGGATTGACGTACACTACAACTTTATCGGGGAGGTTGATTTTTCCCCGGAATTTCGCAGGTAAAAGAAGTAACAGCATGGCGCCGTTGCACCAAACTGTTACTTCCCTCCGAAATATCAAAATGTTCTTTATGCGTGGAAAGCCTTGATTTTACTGGCTTTTCGCTCCTCTTCTCGGATTATTTTTCTCCTCGGATAATGCGCCTTATCCGAGATCTCAGATAAGGCGCAATTATACACCACCCAGAGGTTGGTGCATTGCGTTCTCCGAAGGCTCCTCGCCGGAGGGCTGTGATTTTCCGCAGTCATAGTCTGCTCCAAATCATACAGGGGACGCTACGCTTCCCCTGCGCTGGCTGCCGCCAGCTACCCTTTTGTGGACTTGCCCTCTGGGGACACCTTGCGCTGCAAGCTGTTCCCAGCCGACAAGTTTCATAAAATATGCTATCTTTTCGATAGGCGATGAAGTATAATGAAGATGACAACAAATTAGAAATTGTAGAGGTTAATTTATGAAAATCATATCATTGGTAGAAAATAGAACGAAATCAGATTGTATGGTAAAACATGGACTATCACTTTATATCGAAACAAGGACACATAAAATTTTATTTGATTTAGGTCCAGACAATACATTGTTTGACAATGCAGTTAGAAGAAATATTGATATTTCAAAGGTGGATACGGTTATTGTTTCACATGGGCACTTTGACCATGGAGGTGCTTTGAAAAAGTTTTTAGAGGTCAATTCTTTAGCTAATATTTATGTACAGAAAGAAGCTTTTGAACCACATTACAGCAAAATTTTATTTTTTAAAATACCTGTTGGAATTGATAGTAAACTCAAGTCAAATAGACAGGTGATACTGTTGGATGGCGATTATAAAATTGATGATGAATTATCATTGTTTACAGTGAGTAAAACAAATAAATTTTATTCTCCTGCTAATAATGCTCTTTATGGTGAAAATGGAAAAGATAATTTTAGACACGAGCAAAATTTGATTATTTCAGAAAATCAAGTAGTACTTATTATGGGGTGTGGACATACTGGTGTTGTCAATATAATGGAAGAAGCAGAAAAGTATAAACCTGATTTTTGCGTTGGAGGTTTCCATTTATTCAATCCGCTCACAAAGAAAACAGTGTCAAAAGAATTGTTAAATGGCATTGTAACGGAACTTCAGAAATATAAAGATACTGAGTTTTATACTTGTCATTGTACAGGGAAGAAAGCATTTGACTATTTATCTCATCAAATGAGTAATATGCACCATATGTCTTGTGGTGAAAGTGTTGAAATTTAATATTTTAGAAAGTTAAATTCTAATTTTTATCATTCTTTCACCGCCCATCTTCTTGCCCTTCGGACAAGAAGCATCCCTCGCTTTCAGCTCGGTCAATTCAAGTTTGTTATTCCACACACATCGGGTCAACTTGCCCCGAACTTTTATAACTAAATACCCGCCGCCCACACAGCGGCACACCGAGCAGGAAATCTGAAAAAGGTCTCCTGCTTTTTTTCTGCCCAAAATGAGGTGGTAAAACGCCACCCCATCCACCAATTACCGAAAGGAGGGACACGAAATGCCCTGTCCACACAACGAAATCACGATTGTGCAGCGCAGCCAGCGGCAGTCTGCGGTTGCTGCCGCTGCTTACCAAAGCGGCGAAAAGCTGTTCTGTGAATACGACCAGCAAGTGAAGCACTACCCGGAAAAGCGTGGTATCGTCCACAATGAAATCCTGCTCCCGGCAAATGCCCTGCCAGAGTATGCAGACCGCAATACCTTATGGAACGCTGCCGAAGCGGTTGAGAAGCAATGGAACTCCCAGCTTGCAAGGCGGTGGGTGCTTACCATCCCCAGAGAGATACCGCCTGACCAGTACGCTGTCCTTGTCCGGGAGTTTTGTAAGCAGCAGTTTGTTTCCAAAGGCATAATCGTTGACTTTGCCATCCATGACCCCCATCCGCCGGGACACAATCCCCACGCCCATGTCCTGCTGACTATGAGGGCAATGGACGAACATGGGAAATGGCTTCCCAAGAGCCGCAAGGTTTATGACCTTGATGAAAACGGGGAACGGATAAAACTTCCGTCCGGCAGGTGGAAAAGCCACAAGGAGGATACGGTTGACTGGAATGACCAGAAGTATTGTGAAATCTGGCGGCATGAATGGGAGGTCATCCAGAACCGCTATCTGGAAGCCAATGACTGTCAACGCCAATATGAAATTGTAAGAAAACGCCGAAGAAATTTTGTAGTTTTTCGGCGGGGGTGGGTAACAAAATCAGCAGCTGCCTTGCTCAAAAAGAGTGTTCACGATTTGCTGTTTCTGACGCATAAATTCTTTGCGTTCTTTCAGGCGGTAAGACTCACCCTTGATGTTGATAACGGTGCAGTGATGCAGTACACGATCCAGGATGGCGGAGGCGATGGTGACGTCGGCAAAGACCTCGTTCCACTGGGAGAAAGTCTTGTTGGAGGTAAAAACGGTAGACGTTTTTTCATACCGTCTGGCAATGAGCTGGAAAAAGAGATTTGCGCCCTGGATATCCATAGGGAGATAGCCGATTTCGTCAATGATGAGCATCCTGTACTTGGCCAGAACTTTGAGCTTGTCCGGCAGGCGGTTCTCAAAGTGGGCCTTTTTGAGCTGCTCAATAAGCTGGTGGCAGTTGATGTAGTAGGTGGAGAAACGGTGCTGTGCTGCCACCAGGCCCAGGGCGGAGGCCAAATGGGTCTTGCCCACGCCTGGCGGGCCGAGGAAAACCACATTCTCCCCGTTCTCCAGGAAGCGCATGGTGGCCAACTCATCGATTTGGCGTTTATCGATGGAGGGCTGGAAAGAGAAATCGAAGTCGTCCAGGGTCTTCTTAATGGGGAAGCCAGACATCTGGATCTGCTTCTCATAGGCCCGTTTCCGCTTGGATTTGGCTTCTTCTGAGAAAATGTGATCCAAAACCTCCACAATGTTGAGCTTGTCCGCCACCGCCCGTTCCAGGTAGTTGTCCAGAATCTCCAGGGTGTTTTTCATTTTAAGGGCTTCCAGGTTTTCCCTCAGCCTGTCCATAGTAAATTCAGTCATACAGCACCTCGTCATATCTGGATAAATCAGAGGGTTTCAAGGGGAAATCTATCACTTTGCCCTGTTCCAGCAGAATATTTTCTGCATCCATTGTCTGCTTCAACGTAAGCCTTCGGTAATGCTGAGGATTGACAACCATGTCCTTCCTTTGATACGATATTCGGTGCAGAGCGATCTGCTTGCCTTCATAGTAGGCCGCCAGCATACTGTCGAGGGCTACGACTGCCACATCTTTGCCGACATACTCCGCTGGCACGGAGTACTGATTGCCGGCGTAGGAGATGAGGCAGTCTTTTTGTACCCGCCTAAGGTTGATCTTGTCGATGATGTACTCTCTGGAGAGGGGACTCAACCCCTCCTTTTTCAGCCGCTCAAAAGGAACCTCGTTCGTGGTGGCATGAACTTTGCCATTGACCTTATTACACCAAGCCAAGGCTTGTCCATTCAAATCTGCCAGGCTGTTGTACTTGATCCCGACCATGAAGTTGTCCCGCACAAACTGCACCGTCCGCTCCACTTTTCCTTTCGTCTGGCCACGGTAGGGGCGGCACAGGATGGGCTTGAACCCGTAAAATCCCGCAAAGTCCTCAAACTGCCGGTTCAGAGTAGAGTCCTCCTGTTTCAGCAGCCGCTTAATGACCACCTGCTTCATGTTGTCGTACAGGATTTCCTCCGGGTACCCGCCAAAGTACCGGAATGCGTTCTGGTGACACCGAATCAGTGTGTTTGTGCTCATATCCGTTACAAATTCGATGTACCGCATCCGCGAGTACCCCAGTATCATGAGAAAACAGTACAGCTTCTTCCACTTCCCATCCTCGTACACCAGGTGATCCTCGAAGAATCCCCAGTCCATCTGCCCCTGCTTTCCCGGCATCGTCTCAAACCGCACTGTTGCTTTCTCATTCAAGTCCATCTTCCGGCTGCTCACATACGCCTTGACGATGCTGTAGCCTCCGTCGAATCCCATTTCCCGCAGCTTCTCCAGGATCCGCAGCGCCGAATACGGCGCTTCCTCCAGCCACTCGTCCACGATCTGCTTGTACGGATCCATCTTTGTTGGCTTCGGTTCGCTCAATGTGTACTCCGGCTTCTGCGGCGATTCCGCGTACCGCTTTGCCGTCCGCGGGTCCATGTGGTACTTCCGTCCCAGCTCCACATAGCTAAGTCCTTTCTGTCTGTCGCTTCGGATATCCATCCACTGTGCTCCTTTCATTTTCTGACTCCCTTTCCGGGCTCTTTTTCGCCCTATTGGGAGTCTATCTTTTTTTCGCCTCCTCCGCCACAAAACTACATTTTTTCCTCGGCGTTTTTTTACATTTTATCACTGGCGCTGACAGGCCTCCGTTACTCGATTGTGGAGGCTGATGGGCACCTGAGCACACAAGTTTTTTCGTTGTTCCATGCTGCTGTCTCCCTTCTTGATGGTGAAGCAAGTATATCGGGAAAGCCAAACGAAAGCTATCACCACAACCACCAACGATTCAGAGACAAAGCAAGCATAAGCGCCAATGTGAACAGAACGGAGGACGAGAAAAGCCCCCAGCCTGCTGGAACATCTCCTACAGGCTGGGGGCGGGCGGCTTTTTCCTTTTGGGAGCTTTCTCTGGTGGGCTGGGCTGGCCCTCCATGGTGATCTGCCCATCTACCTGCGTCACAGCCTGACGGTCTCCATGTTCTTTATCGGCAGCGGTTCGGATACCCTCTCCTTGGGATGTTTCAGCGGAAACCAGCCAGCCCTTTTGGAGCAGTCCATCCATAAGCTCAGCCACAAATTGATTCCCGATCTTGTTGCACCTGTCCTTGTCACAAAGGCGGCGGATTTCAAAGTGCTCCGCGACATGGACCGCAACAGGAGCTACGATATAGAGATTCCTGCGCGTTGTTCTGCATTTTTTCAGGATATACTCTGTAATCTCATCCCGCTTTGCCTCCAGCTCCGCCCGGTATCCCTCGTCGCTCAGGTCTCGGTATTCCTCATAGCGGTCAGTATGGTAACAACGAAAGGTCTGCGCTTTCGATAGCTGTTCCTGCAAAGACTGGATGTTGTCCTCATCCAGCACACCGCTGAAACTGCTGGGGTGCAGGTAGAGGTCCTGCTGGCCCTTAGTTACGGTGTCGCAGCACCCGTTGTGGCCCAGGGTGAGCGTCCAACCCAATGATTTGAACAGGCGGCGGCTTTCCTCTTTGAAGGCGGCCTTGTCAGAATCACTTGACCAACCGGAGACATAACCCTCGGTGTGGATGCGAAAATATACTTTCCGGTATGCCATGTTGAATTTCCTCCTAAATTTTTAAACTTTTAATTGGCAGACAAATGAAAAAAGCCGCCCTCGGCCCATCGGATCATATCCGACAGGCCGAGGGCGGCTGGTTTTCTTTGTTTGGAAGCTCCAGGGAATCGCTCGGGAGTTCGAACCCCTTCACTTTCTGGAACCCCTTCTAGAAGGGCTGAAAAGGGCTGTTTTGCATCTTTTTCACATTATTTCAAAATAACGCTTCCAATAATTTCAAGTTGCAACTTTTTCGCTCTGTTTTTGCTGTATTCTTTTTAAAATATGGAAAACACCGCATTTTCATGCGGTGTTTTCTGCCTGCATCTTTTTTGGCGACACAGGTTGGTGCGGCTGACGGGAGTCGAACCCGTACGCCCGTCCGGACACAAGCACCTCAAGCTTGCCAGTCTACCAATTCCAGCACAGCCGCAGAACGTGACAGAAGCAAGTCACTTTTGATATTATACTGTCCTTGGCGGGATTTGTCAACGGGATTTTTCAATTCTGGGGCAAAAATTTATTTTTGTTCAAAAAGGCGATTTCCGATATTGAAACATAGGCGCTCCGGTGCTATGATAATCGCGGCATGGACCATGAATTTTGACCGGAAGGAGCGGGGACAGAATGAAAAAGCAAACTGATTTTGACCGCCGTCTGGAGCGGCGCTATGACGAGCTGAAATGGCTGTACTGCGAGCTGTATCACAACGATACCCAGGCCTTCGGATACTTTTTAAAAATGCTGAGGAGCTGCTGGAGCCAGCGGAAGCGGGCGCTTCGGGCCCAGGACAGCCTCCGGGAGGCCGACCCCGGCTGGTACCGCCGGCGGGAGCTGCTGGGCATGATGCTCTATGTGGACGCCTTTGCCGGAAATCTGAAGGGGGTCAAAGGGAAGCTGTCCTATCTGGAGGAGTGCGGGGTGAACTATCTCCACCTGATGCCCCTGCTGAACACCCCCAAGGGCCGTAGCGACGGGGGCTACGCCGTCAGCGATTTCCGGTCCGTCCGGCCCGATCTGGGTACCATGGACGACCTGGAGAAGCTGGCCGACGCCTGCCGGAAGCGGGGGATCAGTCTCTGCCTGGACTTTGTGATGAACCACACCAGCGAGGACCATGAGTGGGCCCGGCGGGCCCGGGCGGGGGAGAGCGGCTATCGGGAGCGGTATTTCTTCTACGACAGCTGGGCGGTCCCCATGGAGTTTGAAAAGACGGTCCCCCAGGTATTCCCCACCACGGCGCCGGGCAGCTTTACCCAGCTGGAGGACGGGCAGATCGTGATGACCAGCTTCTATCCCTACCAGTGGGACCTGAACTACGCCAACCCCGCGGTGTTCAACGACATGACGGAAAATCTGCTGTTTCTGGCTAACCGGGGGATGGACGTGCTGCGGCTGGACGCCATTCCCTACATATGGAAGGAGCTGGGGACCGATTGCCGGAACCTGCCCCAGGTCCACACCTTGTCCCGGATGCTGCGCATCGCCTGCGAGGTCGTCTGTCCCAGCGTTCTGCTGCTGGGGGAGGTGGTGATGGAGCCCTCCAAGGTGGCCGCCTATTTCGGCACCACCGAAAAGCCGGAGTGCCACATGCTCTACAACGTGACCACCATGGCTACCACCTGGCACACCCTGGCAACCGGGGATGTCTCCCTGCTGAGGCGGCAGATGGAGGCCCTGTGCGCCCTGCCCAAGAGCTTTCTGTTTTTGAACTACCTGCGCTGTCACGACGACATCGGCTGGGGGCTGGACTACCCCTGGCTCCGGTGGAGCTTCGGCATAGACGAGGTGGCCCACAAACGGTATCTCAACGACTGGTTCACCGGCCGCTGGCCGGGGAGCGACAGCCGGGGGGAGCTGTACAACGACGACCCCCGTCTGGGGGACGCCCGGCTGTGCGGCACCACCGCCTCCCTGTGCGGCCTGGAGGCGGCGGTCTTTGAACAGGACCCCTTCAAGGTGGAGCGGGCGGTGGCCTGCGGCCTGACCCTCCACGCCTGGATGCTCTCCCAGAGCGGCATCCCCGTCATCTACAGCGGGGACGAGGTGGGCCAGCTCAACGACTACACCTATCACGACGACCCGGACAGGCGGGAGGACAGCCGGTATATCCACCGGGGGGCCTTCCAGTGGGAGCTGGCCGGCCATAGAGATGACCTGGACACCCCCCAGGGCAAGCTGTTCCAGGGCCTGCGGCGGCTGGAGCAGCTGCGGGCGTCGGAGCCCTGCTTCGATGCCGGGGCGGACGTCTGGGTGGAGGACAGCGGCAGTCCCCATGTGCTGGCCCTGTGCCGCCGGACCGGGGAGCGGGAGCTGGTCTGCCTGTTCAATTTCAGCCAGAATTTTGTCCAGGCCGGGGTAAACCGGGAGGGGAGCTACACCGAGCTGATGTACGGCACGAGGTACGAGGACATCCACAGTATTCAGCTTTGGCCCAACGGCTTTGCCTGGCTGCTGCGGGAGAGCTGAGGAGAGAGCACACAAAGCGTCTAAAAACCGGCGGGACCGGGCGAAAAAAACGCCCAGTCCCGCCGGCGCTTTTGGCATAACACACCCCTTTTACGTTTTATACAAATGAAATCCTGTAAAATTGTACAGATTCAATGAATTTTTTGGTTATATTCCAGAATGTTGCCTAAAACTGCACCAGATGCGCCGTTTGCAACATTTTGGCATATTTGAAAAATTCAGCCTATTTACACCCTCGGGAAGTCGTATTATGATTTTGGCACAACCGCGGTAACAACATCAAGCAAAGGAGTGGAGTTATGAAGAGAATTTTCCGAACAAGCGCCTTTCTTCTGGTCGCTGTGCTGCTGCTGTCCCTGACCGGCTGCGGCGCGTCCGACGGAAAAACCCATCTGAAATTCCAGATCTGGGACGTGGCGCAGCGGGACAGCATGCAGGCCATCTGTGACGCCTACACGGCCAAGAACCCCGATGTGGTGATCGAGGTACAGGTCACCAGCTGGAACGAGTACTGGACCAAGCTGGAGGCCGCCGCCGAATCCAACACCATGCCCGACATCTTCTGGATGCACACCAACCAGATCCTGTACTACTCCGACTTCGGCATGCTGGCCGATGTCACCGAGCTCTATGACGATGTGGAGCCCGACTACTACGCCAATCATTTCTCTGAAATTTCCATCGGCAACGCCCAGGGCAGCAACGGCCGGATGTACGGCGTGCCCAAGGACAAGGACAACATCTTCCTGGTCTACAACAAGGAGATGTTCGACGCCGCCGGTGTGGCCTACCCCGACGAGAACTGGACCTGGGACGACCTGGTGAACGCCTCCCAGACCATCTATGACAAGACAGGGAACTACGGCTACTTGGCCTATAACGACGACCAGATGGGCTATTGGAGCTTTGTCTATCAGGCTGGCGGCTGTATCCTCACCGAGGATAAGACCCGCGCCGGCTTCGACCAGCCCGGCACTAAGAAGGGCATGGAGTTCTATGTGGGCCTCCAGCAGAACGAGTGGTGCCCCAACCAGGCTTATTTCGCCGAAACCGCTCCGGGCACCGCATTCTTCTCCGGGATCGGCTCTATGTACATTGAGGGCAACTGGGAGCTGATGAACAAGTGCATCAACTTCCCCAACATGGACGGCAAGTGGGACATCGCCCCCATGCCCAAGTGCCCCGACCCCGTCAGCGGCGACGGCCGGGCCACCATCTCCAACGGCCTGTGCTACTCCACCGCCGCCCGGGGCAAGACGAAGGATATCGCCCTGGACGTGATTAAGTTCTTCGGCACCGAGGAAGCCCAGCTTCTGGCCAGCTCCTACGGCGCGGCCATCTCCGCCTACAACGGCACCGAGCAGCCCTACTTCGACGCCTTTGACAAGGCGGGCTATGACATCAACGTTGAGATGGTCATGGACCAGTTCGAGTACGGCGTGCAGAACGTGAACAACGCCGCCAAGCCCAAGTGGAAGAGCCCCGTGCTGGACGAACTGAACAAGGTCTACAACGGCCAGCAGAGCCTGGACAGCGCGATGGCCAACATGCAGAAGATCGTTGACACCGAGACCGCCAAGAAATTGGCGGGAGACTGAGAGGAGGGCCCGCTGTGAAAGGAATGAAACTGTCCCCCGCCGCCCGGCGGGAGGAGAATTGGGGCTGGATCATGGTAGCCCCCACCATCCTGGGCCTGGTTATCCTGAACCTGTGGCCCTTCGTCCAGACCGTCTATACCAGCTTCTGCGAGCATCTGGGCTTCGGCCACTATAAATTTATTGGCCTGGGCAACTACGCCGAGATCTTCCAGACCCCCGAGGTCTGGAGGGCCACCTGGAACACCATCCTGTTCTGTATCCTGACGGTCCCCGTGGGTCTGTTTCTGTCCCTTCTGGTGGCGATGCTCCTGAACGCCAAGATCAAGTTCAAGGGCGGCTTCCGCACCATCTTCTTCCTGCCCATGGTCTGCGCCCCCGCCGCCGTCACCATGGTGTGGCGCTGGATCTTCAACGGCGAGTACGGCATTTTGAACCAGGTGCTGGGCGCCCATGTGGGCTGGATCACCGACGCCCGGGTGGTTATGATCTCCTGCGCCATCGTGGCGATTTGGAGCAACATCGGCTATGACGCCGTCCTCCTCCTGGCCGGACTTCAGAACATCCCCAAGACCCTCTATGAGGCCAACAGCATCGACGGCGCGGGCAAGGTGAAGCAGTTCTTCACCATCACCCTGCCCATGGTGTCCCCCACCCTGTTCGTG
The DNA here is from genome assembly GCA_000492175.2 of Firmicutes bacterium ASF500. Classification (NCBI taxonomy): domain Bacteria; kingdom Bacillati; phylum Bacillota; species Firmicutes bacterium ASF500. The sequence goes on from CP097573.1 coordinate 3,420,019, forward strand.
GTTATGATTATGCGCCTGATGTCCGCTGTCAAGGTGTACGACCTGATCTACATGATGGTGGAGGAGACCAACCCGGCGGTCACCAGCGTGCAGAGCCTGATGTATCTGTTCTACCGCGAGTCCTTCGTCGCCGGCAGCCGCGGCACCGGCTCCGCCATTGTCATCTGGACCGTTCTGCTCATCGGTATGATTACCGTGCTCCAGTTCTACGGCCAGAAGAAGTGGGTCAACTACGACGTGTAAGGAGGGAGCAAGATGAAAAACCGTTCTTTAGAGGCCGCTCAGAAGCGGATGACAGTGATCACCTACGCGGCGCTGATTATCGGCGCGCTCATCATGATCTTTCCTTTCCTGTGGATGATCCTCACCAGCCTCAAGACCGTCCCCGAGAGCATGAAGGTGCCTCCCACCATTTTCCCAGAGGAGGTGGTGACCGGCAACTTTGGAGACGCGATGAAGAGCCTGCCCTTCCTCAAGCTGTATCTGAACACTGGCCTGATGATCTTCTTCCGGGTCATCTGCGCCGTGGCCTTCAGCTCCATGGCAGGCTACGCTTTCGCCATGCTGAACTTCCGGGGCAAGAAGCTGCTGTTCGGCATCGTGCTGGTGCAGATGTCCCTGCCATCCCAGATCTTCATCATCCCTCAGTATCAGATGGTGGCCAAGATGGGTCTGGCCAACACCATTTTCGCCCTGGTCTTCCCCGGCCTGGTCAGCGCCTTCGGCGTGTTCTTCCTGCGGCAGACCTATATGGGCATCCCCAAGGAGATCGGCGAGGCCGCCTATCTGGACGGCTGCAACCAGTGGCAGACCTTCTATAAGGTCATGTTCCCCCTGACGGGCACCTCCGTGGCCGCCCTGACCATCTTCACCGCCGTGTTCGCGTACAGCGACCTGATGTGGCCCCTGGTGGTCAACTCCGACCTGGAGATGATGACCCTTTCCTCCGGCCTGGCCACCCTGCGCGGCCAGTTTACCACCAACTTCCCCGTGCTGATGGCGGGCTCCCTGCTGGCAATGCTGCCCATGGTCATTCTCTATCTGATCTTCCAGCGCCAGTTCATCGAAGGGATCGCCTCCACCGGCGGTAAATAAGCTTTCTCTCTTTTCTCTCCCCCTTTTGAACGGCCCCGGCATTGTAACGTGCCGGGGCTGTTCCACTAAACAAATTACGCCGGGAAGGGCGGCGTCGATTTGGCGGTTATGCCCTCTTGCTTCCCGGAAGAAAATCCCTTACAATCACCCAGATAAATACTTTTGCAGGGGGTATCCCTTTATGATCGCTCTTGATCAGGAAAAGAATCTTTTCACCCTTCACACCCAGAACACCACCTATCAGATGAAGGCCGATCAGTTCCGTGTGCTGACCCACACCTACTACGGCCCCAGGATCAAAGGCGGCGATCTGTCCTACCTCGTCCGGTACGCCGACCGGGCCTGTGCCCCCAACCCCAGCGAGGCCGGCCTGGACCGGACCTACTCGCTGAACACCATCCCCCAGGAATTTTCCACCTGCGGCGTAGGAGATTTCCGTCTGCCCTCCATTGAGATGGAGCTGCCCTGCGGAAGCTGCTCCGCCGACCTGCGCTATACCGGCTTCGAGCTGCGCCGGGGCAAGTACGCCCTGGAGGGCCTGCCCGCCTTCCGGGGGACGGAGGAGGAGGCCGAGACGCTGGTCCTCCTGTTGGAGGATACCGCCGCTCAGATTCGGGTGGAGCTGTATTACGGCGTCTTTGAGCAGTACGACCTCATTACTCGGGCCGTCCGGGTGGTGAATCTGGGGGAGGAGCCGGTACGCCTGCGCCAGTGCGCCTCCCTGTGTCTGGATTTTCTCCGGTCCGACCTGGACCTGATTACCTTCAACGGCTGTCACATGATGGAGCGCTCCCCCGACCGGGCTCCGCTGCGCTCCGGCGTTCAGGGGGTGGGCAGCGTCCGGGGGACCTCCAGCCACCAGCACAACCCCTTTGTGGTCCTCTGCGACCACAGCGCCAGCGAGGATTACGGCCTGTGCTACGGGGCGGCGCTGCTGTACAGCGGCAATTTCCAGGCCCTGGCGGAGGCCAGTCAGTATGACAACGCCCGGCTGGTCATGGGTATCAACCCCTATCAGTTCTGCTGGACCCTGGAGCCCGGCCAGAGCTTCACTGCCCCCGAGGCGGCCCTGATCTGCTCCCCCAGCGGCTTCGGCCCCATGAGCCGCCAGTTCCACCGGGCCATCCGGGCCCACCTGATCCAGGACCCCTATGAGGGCAGACGCCGCCCGGTGCTCATCAACAACTGGGAGGCCACCTACTTCGACTTTGACGCCGACAAGCTGGTGGATTTTGCCAAGACCGCCGCCCCCCTGGGGGTGGAGCTGCTTGTGATGGACGACGGCTGGTTCGGCAAGCGGGACGACGACAACAGCGGTCTTGGGGACTGGACCGTCAACGAAAAGAAGCTGCCCGGGGGACTGGAGGCCCTGGTGCCCCGCATTCAGGAGCTGGGCATGTCCTTCGGCATCTGGATTGAGCCCGAGATGGTCAGCGAGGACAGCCAGCTCTACCGGGAGCATCCCGACTGGGCCCTGCGCATCCCCGCCCGGGTCCCCGCCCGGGGCCGGAACCAGCTGGTGCTGGACTTCTCCCGCCCCGAGGTGCGCCAGCGGGTCTATGGGCAGATCAAGGCCGTCCTGTCCAGCGCCGATATCTCCTACGTAAAGTGGGACATGAATCGCAGTCTGTCCGACGTGTGGTCCGCCGCCCTGCCCCCGGAGCGCCAGGGGGAGGTGTTCCACCGGTACGTCCTAGGCGTCTATGAGATGCTGGACCAGCTCCGCCATGACTTCCCCCACATCCTCATTGAGGGCTGCGCCGGCGGCGGCGGCCGGTTTGACGCCGGTATGCTCTACTACACCCCACAGATCTGGTGCAGCGACAACACCGACGCCATCGACCGCCTGCGCATCCAGTACGGCACCTCCTTCTGCTACCCCACCAGCGCTGTGGGGGCCCATGTCTCCGCCGTGCCCAACGAGGCGAACCACCGCGTCACCCCCCTGGAGACCCGGGGGACGGCGGCTATGTCGGGCACCTTCGGCTATGAGATGGACCCCAACAAGACCACCCCGGAGGAAAAGGAGGCCATCAAGGCCCAAATCGCCTTCTTCAAGGAGCACTATGACCTGATTCAGCGGGGGGACTACTACCGCCTCACCGACCCCTTCGCCGAAGGGCCCTACACCGCCTGGGAGCATGTCTCCCCCGACAGGCGGGAGGCGCTGGTCTCGGTGGTCACCGGCCCGGTCCGGGCCGCCGCCCCCTTTATGACCCTGCGGCTCAAGGGCCTGGACCCGGAGCTGACCTATCAGGTCAACGGAGAGGGGGCCTATCCCGGCGACATCCTGATGGAGGCCGGGTGGCCGCTGCCCGAGCTGCTGGGAGATTACCAGTCCTTGCAGCTCTGCCTGAGCGCTGTCTGAACAAAATAGCCCCCGCCGGTCCTGACAGGCCGGCGGGGGCTTTGCTTATGTCATGATATCGTTCAGAGTCTGGAGCAGCTTTTTGATGTCGATGGGCTTGGAGATGTGCCCATTCATCCCGGCCCGGAGGGCGTCCCGCCGGTCCTCCTCGAAGGCGTTGGCGGTCATGGCCAGGATGGGGACGGAGGCCAGCTCTCGGTTTTCCAGGTCGCGGATGGCCCGAGTGGCGGTATAGCCGTTCATAATGGGCATTTGGACATCCATCAGCACCAGGTTGTAATACCCGGGTTGGGACGCCTTGAGCATATCCACAGCGATCCGCCCATTGGAGGCCACCTCCACGGTGAAGCCCGCCTCGGTGAGGATGGCGGTGGCGATCTCCTGGTTGAGCTCGTTGTCCTCCGCCAGAAGGATGCGGCCGGTGTGGCGTATCGCAGGGAGCTGGACGGGCTCGGCCTCCTGCTCCACGTTGGCGATGGCGTGGAGGCAGGCCCGCAGCTCGGACATGAACAGGGGCTTGCTGCAGAAGGCGGTGACGCCGGCCTCCCGGGCCTCGTCCTCAATGTCCTCAATGTCGTAGGCGCTGAGGACGATGATGGGGGCGGCCCCTCCTGTCTCCTTTTGAATCCGTCGGGCCACCTCGATGCCGTTCATGTCGGGGATGAGCCAGTCGATGATGTAGACGCCGTAGCTGTCGTTCCGCATGACGGCCTGACGGGTGCGCAGGACGGCTTCCTTGCCCGACAGGGTCCACTCCGCCCGCATCCCGAACTGCTGGAGCATATAGGACACGCTGTCGCAGGTGTTGAAGTCGTCGTCCACCACCAGGGCCCGGCAGTTCCGGAGCTCAGGGATGATCTGGACCTCCTTGGGCCCGGCGTGGAGGCGGAAGGTGAACCGGACGGTGAACTCAGAGCCCACGCCCTGCTGACTGTGGACGTGGATGGCGCCGTTCATCATGTCCACGATGTGCTTGGTGATGGCCATGCCCAGGCCGGTGCCCTGGATGCCGCTGATGGTGGAGTTGCGCTCCCGCTCGAAGGGCTCAAAGATATGGGCGACAAACTCCTCGCTCATGCCGATGCCGGTGTCCTTGATGCTGAACTCATAGGTGGCGCTGCCCGCCGGCGCGCCGGGGCGCTGGGCGATGCGCATGCTGACGGTGCCGCCCGCGCCGGTGTATTTGATGGCGTTGCTCAGCAGGTTCAAAAGGACCTGATTGAGCCGCAGTTTGTCGCAGTAGACATCCTCGTCCAGCACGTTCACCGTGTCGATGAAAAATTCCAGCTGCTTGGCCTGGATATCGGCCTGAATGATGCTGCGCAGGCTGTGCAGGATGTCCGGGAGACTGCACAGGGCTTCGTCCAGGTGCATTTTGCCGCTCTCAATGCGGCTCATGTCCAGAACGTCGTTAATCAGGCTGACCAGATGGTTGCCCGAGGTGAGGATTTTTTTCAGATACTCGCCCACCTGCTCCTTATTGTCCAGGTGCGTGAGGGCCAGGGTGGTGAAGCCCACGATTGCGTTCATGGGGGTGCGGATGTCGTGGGACATGTTGGACAGGAAGGTGCTCTTGGCCCGGCTGGCCTGGTTGGCCTGGGTGAGGGCGTTTTTCAGGATGGTGGTCTTTTCCAGCTCCCGGCGGGTCTCGTCGTCCACGTTGCGGAAGCCCAGGACCACCGCGCGGCTGTCCTCCCAGAGGCCGGCCCGGACGGCCTTCATCTGGAAGTATTTCAGCTCCTCGCCGTGGAGGGTGCGGTAGTTGACGGTGTAAGAGGGGCTGTCAATGAGGGAGCGGTCCAGCTCCTCCGGGGAGAGGGCCTCGCGCATCTGCTCCCGGTCCTCGGGGTGGACGCACTGGTCGATGTAGCTGTTCAGGCTTTCGACAATGGGGGACTGGCCGGTGAAGAGCTGCTCCAGAACCCCCGACTCGCTGTCGTAGACCCGGAGGGGGCCCCCCGCGCCGGTGTCCAGGTTGTAGTAGCACACCAGGCTGAAATCAATGCTCAGCGCCTGGACCAGCTCGGCCTGGCGGCGCTCGAACTCGGTGCGCTCCTGCTGCTCCCGCAGCTTCTGGGCGGTGCAGTCCAGCAGGAAGCGCTGGTACACCAGCTCGCCGTCCTCCTCCAGCAGCTTGATGTTGCCCATGATGTGGAGGATGGTGCCGTCAGTATGCCGGACCCGGTACTCCAGGTTGACGCTGTCCCCCGGCTTTTCCAGGGAGCGGATGCAGTCCTGAAGCCGCTCCCGGTCCTCCTCGACGACGCTGGAGGCGATCATCTGGAAGCCGTTGGCCTCCAACTCACCCCGGGAGCTGTAGCCCAGGAGGGAGAGGGCGGCCCGGTTGATACTGAGAATGCGGGAGCCGTCCAGAGAGTGGGTGAGCACGCCGCAGTCCATGGTGGTGAACAGCCGCTCCAGGGCCTGACTCTTCTGGAGGATTTCCTCCTCATAGGCCCGCTCCTGGGTGATGTCGATGCCCACGCCCACCGTGCCCATCACGGAGCCGTCCAGGTCGTACAGGGGGGACTTGTAGGTGGTGAGGGTCCGCATCCCCTCGCCGGTCTGGATGACCTCCTCGGCGATGCAGGTCTGCTCGGTCTCCATGACAATCCGCTCTGACTCGATGCAGGCGGGGTCGTCCTGCTCCACATCCCAGATGTAGGCGTGGCCCTGGCCCTGGACCTGATCCTTGGTCTTGTTGACCGTGCGGCAGAAGCTGTCGTTCACCTTCTCGTGGATGCCGTCCTTGGTCTTGTACCAGATCAGGTTGGGCACGCTGTTGATGGTGGCGTCCAGGAAGTGCTCCGACTGCCACAGGTCCCGGCTCTGCTTATAGCCCTGCTGCCACCGCAGGAAGCGGAACCTTAAAAGCTCTTCCGGCATGGGCACGGCCCAGACGTCGCTGAGGCGGGACAGACTGCCCTCCAGAAGGGGGAGGTGCTCCGGCCCGGCCATCAGGATAATCTGGGCGGCGTCCTGCTTGGCGTCCAGGAGGGCGGGCAGGGCCTCGCACACCCCCGGCCCCCGGAGGTCGGCCAGAATGACATCCGCCCGGCCCGCCAGAGACAGGTCCGGCTGGCTGCTTTCGGTAAAGCTGTGGGCAAAATGACGGAAGGGGGGCATACCCTTCAGGGCCTCGGCGTCGGCCCGGTTCAGCCCCACCATATAAATATGGACAAAACAATGATACATAATCAAACACATCCTTTTCCAGCCCGCGGGGGACCAGGACAGAGTGATCCATACTATAGCGTGGTTCACTATACCATATATAGAGGAGTAATGCAAGACCAGAGTGGCTAAAATGGTGGGAAAAACAGGGGCCGGAGGCCCCGGGGCGGGGGGAGAAAAAGGGGGAAACGGCCATAGTGCAAAATAATAGTTTTGGCGGCAGGTCAAAATACGGCAAAATTTTTTCAAGATAGGTATTGAATTTTGCTTTCATTTATGGTATCATCTCGTTGTGTAAAAGGGCGGGACCTTTTACGAGCAACTTTACACACCTATTTAAATCTAAGGAGGAAAACAAGCATGAAACTGAGAAAGACCCTCAGCACCCTGCTGGCTGCCGCTCTGATGTGCGGTATGCTCAGCATCCCTGCCATGGCTGCCTCTCCGGAGAAGATCACTGGCGGTACCTACTACAACACCATCGACCTGTCCACCGCTCTGAATGAGGGCACCGCCGTTCTGGGCACCTATCACAGCAACGAGGCTGCCCGTCCTGTCCGCATCTACACCGTGCAGGCCGGCACCACTCTGACCGTGACCGGCGACCACTACATCACCGTTCACCCCGTCACCCTGCTGCCCGACGGTACCTATGAGTTCAAGTCCCTGGTTGGCAACAGCAATGACCCCGCCCTGAAGGATCAGAGCGAGCTGTGGCGCAGCTGGACCTGGTACACCGGCCCCGCTGACACCGTCGTGAACAATCGTTTCAGCTCCATCGTTCTGAACAACAGCCACGCTGGTACCTGGATGCTCCAGGGCACCGACGTCATCCTGAAGGTTCTCCCCGTCCAGGTCGCTGACCAGGGCAACACCATCAGCGTTTACCAGGTTACCAGCCGCAACGGCCTGAATGTCCGCGCTGGCGCTGGCACCAACTTTGCCAAGGTCGGCTTCATGACCTACGGCACCCGTTTTGAGGTTGTTACCGCTACTGTCGCCAACGGCTGGGGCCAGCTGACCAACGGCAATTGGGTCTGGCTCGGCGGTGCCAAGTTCATCCAGTACAAGGGCTCCTGCGGCGTCATCGGCCGTCAGCAGGCTGTCTGGACCGCTGCTAACACCTATCGCGTCGTCGCCAACACTCTGGCTATCCACGATGGTCCTGCCGCCGGCCACGCTGTCGTCGGTTCCGTCGCCAAGGGCAGCCTGGTCAACGTCACCGAGTACTACGGTGAGGACTGGGGCTACCTGGCCAACGGCGCTGGCTGGATTAACCTGGGCAGCAACGGCAACAATGCCAATGTTCAGTTCGCTGAGATCAAGTATGCCTCCAACATCGGCAACGAGATCATCGCTCCCACTGACACCCACGTTCAGGCTCGCCTGTTCGTCGCTTGCGCCGATGGCATCATGCCCATCCGCGCTTACAAGACCGCTGACAGCGTCGTGATCGGCTACCTGTTCAACCAGGCTGACGGTTCCGCTGTGGACCTGGTCGCTGTTGACAACGACTGGGGCCAGCTGGCCAATGGCATGGGCTGGATCTATCTGCCCGGCGCCGGCACCGTCGTCGCTGGTGACCGTCTCGCCTAATTGTTCCCTGACCTAATTTGAAAGGCCAATTTAGTTTAGTTTAATTCCTTTTAAAAGGTCCCAACCAAACCAAACCAAACTCCCCACCGGCTTATGCCGGTGGGGAGTTTGGCTTATCTCCGGCTTTACCATTTCTTTCCGCAAACGATTGACAGTCCGCAGTCCTGGCACTATAATGGATGTAAAGTAAAAAGAGGAGGCGGCTTATGCGCAAGATATTACTGGTCATTGACATGCAGAACGACTTCATTAACGGCGCTCTGGGTACCCCCGAGGCGGAGGCCATCGTAGACCGGGTGGCCGGGCTGATCGAGACCTACCCGTCCCAAGACGTGATTGCCACCCGGGACACCCATGCTGAAAACTATCTGGAGACTCAGGAGGGCCGCAATCTGCCCGTCACCCACTGCGTCAAAGGGACTCCCGGCTGGGAGCTCCATCCCAGGATCACCGCCGCCCTCCGGGACGCCACCGTGCTGGACAAACCCACCTTTGGATCCAAGGAGCTGGCTGAGCGCCTGCGCCTGATGGCAGAGGGGGAGGAGCTGGATATCACGCTGGTGGGCCTGTGTACCGATATTTGCGTGGTCTCCAATGCCCTGCTGATGAAAGTCTTTCTGCCGGAGACCCCCGTCCACGTGATCGCCTCCTGCTGCGCCGGAGTGACCCCCGAGAGCCACCAGGCCGCTCTGGACACCATGCGGATGTGCCAGATCCAAATTCAGTAAAAAATGCCCTGTACCGTGCGGTACAGGGCATTTCCAGTTATGCGGCCCTGGCCCGGTGGCCCTGCCGTTTTTTCTGCTGGCTTCGAACCACCACATAGACCATCATGATTACCGTAATAGCGTAGGGGATGATGTTGGTCAGGTCGGAGCTGATGTAGTCCTGGAGCCGCAGGCCGATGGCGTCGAAGAAGCCAAACATGAGAGCGGCCAGGTAGGCCTTGCTCGGATTGGCGGCACTGAAAATCACGCAGGCAAAGGCGATGTACCCTCGGGAGTTGGCCATATTCTCGGCGAAGGTGCCCTGGAGCTGTCCCAGAGACAGGTGGGCCCCGGCCAGTCCGCAGAGGATGCCGCACAAAATGCTGGCTAGCCATTTCATTTTCTCCGGCTGGATTCCGGCGGTGCGCAGGGTCTCTGGCTTCTCGCCAGCCGCCCGGAGCCAGAAGCCGTAGGGCGTCCGATAGACAAAGATCCACGCGGCGAGGACCAGAAGCCAAGTCAGATAGATGAATAGAGAGTTGTCGTTGAACACCGCCCCAAGGAAGGGGACGCGGTCCAGAAGGGGGATGTGGATGGTGGGGAGGGCGGGGTTGCCCTTGGTGCCCGCGGTGCCAAAGATGGACCGGGAGAGGAAGGAGGTCAGCCCCAGGGCGAAGGTGTTGAGGGCGGTGCCGATGATGAACTCGTCCGAGCGGAACTGAACGGTGAACAGGGCGAAGAAGAGCCCTACCAGAACGCCCATAGCCAGCACCATCAGGATACCCATTCCGGCGGACTGGAACATATAGCTGCCCCAGACCCCGAAAAAGGCCCCCATGAGGATCATGCCATCCATGCCGATGTTCATAATGCCGGCGTGCTCCGTCATCGCGCCGCCCAGCGCGGCCAGGGCCACCGGGGTGGCGCTGCGGAGCATCTGGTTAAAGGTGCCGGGGGAAAGAATGCTGCTAAAAATGTCATCCATGGGACTGCTCCTCCTTTCGCACCAGACCGGCCCGGGCCTTTTTCCGCTGGGCCCCCGCCTGGATCGAGGTGAAAATGCCGTTTTCAGCGGCCATAAAGAAGATAATGACCGTCTGAATGATAAGATAAATTTGATTGGGCACCCCGGCGGACAGCTCCATGCCCTGGGCCCCGATCTTCAAAACGGCGAAGAAGAAGGACAGGAGAATGACCGTCACCGGGTCGTAGCGGGCAATCATCGCCACAGTGAGGCCTTCAAAGTAGTACTGATTGCTGATGCTGCTGCGGTAGAGGTGCTCCACACCGTAGACCCGGAACATGCCCACCAGACCGCACATGGCCCCGGAAATCAGCATACAGAGGATGACGATTTTGTCCGTCTTGATGCCGGAAAAGAAGGCGAACCGGGGGTTTTGCCCGGTGAGTTTCATCTCAAAGCCCACGGCGGTTTTCTGCATGATGTACCAGGTGAGGAAGGCCATCACGGCGGCAATCAGAATGGCGGTGGACAGGTTGGAGCTGGGAATGATGGTGGTGAACCAGTACCGGGGATCCAGCTGTCCCGTAGCGGCCACCATATTTCGGTTGGGGTTCTTCCAGGGCCCCTTAGCCAGGAACTGGCAGAAGCTGGCGGCGATGGTGTTCAGCATGATGGTGGTGATGACCTCGTTGACCTTGACTTTCACCTTCAGCACGCCGGGGATGAGGGCGTAGAACCCGCCCACCGCCATAGCGGCCAGGGCGGCGCAGGGGAGGACGAGCCACCTGCTCTGTCCGTTCATCACCACGCCCACCTGACAGGCGGCGATAGCGCCCAAAAGCAGCTGGCCCTCGCCGCCCACGTTGAAGATGCCCACCCGGGAGCCCAGCACGCAGGCCAGGCCGCAGATACACAGCACCATGGCGTACTCCAGAAAATCCCCCACATGGCGGACGTTGGAAAAGGCGCCGTCCACCATAGCGGCGTAGGCCTGGATGGGGTTGAAGCCGGCCACGGCCAAAATTACCGCGCCGATGATGAAAGCCAGCAGGACGCTGAGGGCCAGACTGGCGAAATAGCTCCCCTTGCCCCGGTTTTTCATGTGGACTCCCCCTCTCCCTGGCGGGTGCCGGTCATGCGGAAGCCGATTTCCTCCTTGGAGAAGGAGGTAAATTCTCCGGTGATCCGGCCCTCGTAGATGGTGATAATGCGGTCGGACAGGCGGAATACCTCGTCCAAGTCGGCGGAGCAGAGCAGGATGGCGCAGCCCTGATTCCGCTTCTCGATAATGCGGGTGTGGATGAACTCAATGGCCCCCACGTCCACCCCACGGGTGGGCTGGGCAATGACCAGCACGGGGGTGTCGAAGGAAAATTCCCGGGCGATGACCACCTTCTGCATGTTGCCGCCGGACAGGTCGCCCACGGTGGCGTCGATGCCCGCCCCCCGCATGTCGAACCGGTCGTAAATCTCCTGGGCGTAGCGCTGGATGGTGGAGGTGCGCTGGTGGAAGCCGAAAGCGTTGAAGCGGCCCTCCCGGTGCTTGCCGGTGAGGAGGTTGTGGGAGACGGAGGCGGACCGGCTGACGCCGGTGGCCAGCCGGTCTTCGGGCACGTGGGCCAGCCCCACCGCCCGAATGTCCCCCGGGGAGCGCCCGGTCACGTCCTGTCCCCGGACGGTAATCCGCCCTGACTCCGGGGCTCGCATGCCTGTGATGGCCTCTAGAAGCTCGCTCTGGCCGTTGCCCTCAATGGCTGCGATGCCCAGAATCTCCCCCGCCCGGACCGAGAGGGACAGGCCGTTTACTGCCCTCAGCCCCCGGTTGTCCCGGACCACCAGGTCCTCCACCCGGATCAGCTCCTCGCCGGGGGAGCCCGTCTTTTGCAGCTGGTCGTAGAGGACGGGGCGGCCCACCATCATGGAGGCCAGCTGTTTTTCGTCCACCTCGCTGGTGTTTTTCACCCCCACCAGCCTCCCCTTCCGCATGACGCCCACCCGGTCGGAGATGGCCATGACCTCATAGAGCTTGTGAGTGATGATGATGACCGTCATGCTCCGCTCCTTCACCACCCGGCGGATGACGGCGAAGAGCTCGTCGGTCTCCTGGGGGGTGAGGACGGCGGTGGGCTCGTCCAGAATGAGAATCTCGGCCCCCCGGAAGAGGGTCTTTAAAATCTCCACCCGCTGCTGGAGGCCCACGCCCAGCTCCTCCACCGGGGCGGAGGGGTCCACCACCAGGCCGTACTCCTCCACCAGGGCCTGGGTCAGAGCCTCGGCCTTGGCGTTGTCGAAGAGGAACCGGGCTCTGCGGGGCTCCCGGCTCATGACGATGTTCTGAGCCACCGTGAAGGAGGGCACCAGCATGAAGTGCTGGTGGACCATGCCCACCCCCAGGCCGATGGCCGTCTTGGGGTCGAACCGCTCCACCTCCCTGCCCTGGATGAAGACCCTGCCGTCGGTGGGGGTGTTGATGCCGTAGAGTATGTTCATCAGCGTGCTCTTGCCCGCGCCGTTCTCCCCCACCAGGGCGAAGACCTCGCCCCGCTGGATCTCCAGGGAAACATCGTCGTTGGCCAGCACGCCGGGGAAGGCCATGCTGATGTGTTCAAATTTTACTGCCGTATCCCGCAACGCGGTCCACCTCATTTCTTTCATATAGTCAAATAACTTGAAAAGAATCTTTGATTCTTTTCAAGTTGTTTGATTATAGGGATAAAAAGGGCGTGACATGGGAGGTGTCACGCCCTTTGCGCACAGCGGTTTACCGGGTGGTCTCGACCTTGATCTCGCCGGAGGCGATCTTCCCGGCCAGCTCCTCCACGGCGGATTTCACCTCGTCGGGGACCTGCTGGGTAGAGCCCTCCTCGCCGTAGCCGATGCCCACATAGCCGGTGGACATATCGGCCACCCAGGTGGTGCCCCAGCGGCTGGCATCCCTGTCCAGGAGGGCGCTGATGGCGTCGTAGATGGAGCTGCCGACCTCCTTCTTCATGGAGCAGGCGATCACCTCGGGGTCGATGTACTTCTGGTCGGAGTCCACGCCGATGGCGTAGAAGCCCTTCTCCTTGGCGGCCTCAAACACGCCGTCGCCGGTGGCGGAGGCGATCTGGAAGATCACGTCGGCCCCCTGGTCGTTGAGGGCGATGGCGCACTCCTTGCCCGCGGCGGGGTCGGTGTAGGAGTTGGCATAGTTCTTCACCACGCTGATCAGGGTTCCGTTCTCGGAGGCGTAGTACTCGGCGCCCTGCTGGAAGCCCACGATAAAATCGTTGATGGTAGCCGCATCCTCACCGCCCACGGCGCCCACGACATCGGTTTTGCTGAGGGCGGCGGCGATGTATCCGGCCAGGAAGGAGCCCTCATTCTGGGCGTAGGTGATGTTCAGCACGTTGGACACGGGGGCGCTGGTGGCGTTGTCAATCCAGATCCATTTCACGTCGGGGTAGTCGGGGGCCACCGTCTCCACGTCGTAGAACTCCCAGCCCACGCAGACCACCACGTCGCCGGCCTTAGAGCCGTCGGCGGCGTTGCGCATCTGGGTGGTGTGGTTCTCGCCGTTGCACTCAATGGTCTTGACGGAGACGCCCTTGTCCGCCCCCAGCTTGTCCACGCCCTCCTTGGAGGAGTCGTAGAAGGAGCGGTCGCCGAAGGTGTCGGCCACCACCAGGGTGACCTGGAGAGCGCTGGCGTCAGGGGCGGCGGGCGCGCCGGAGTTGGCGGGCTTGGATGTGGCGGGAGTACCTCCGCTGGAGGCCCCGCCCCCTCCGCAGGCGGCCAGACTCATGACCATGGCGGAGGAGAGCAGAAGTGCAAGAAGCTTCTTTTTCATAGTGATTACCTCTCATTCAAATTATTGGCCCTTGGAAACCCGGGCCAATTTATTCAATTATACCAAAAGCGGTCTTGTTTTTCAAGACCCGGAGGGCATATCCCAGAGAAATCAATTTTGCGTCTGTAGGGCGCGACGACCCCGGCGCGCCGTTTGCAAAATCTACCGATCAGCGGCGCGCCGGGTCGTCGCGCCCTACAAATGCGGCTTTATTTTCTCGAAATTGATTTCCCCGGGCATCTCCGGAGAAAAAAGAGGAGCGGGGGCTCCGGCCCCCGCCCATTGCTTATTTATCCTTCAGCAGATTATTCAGCTCGGCCAGGAAGGTGCCGATGTCCTTGAATTCGCGGTAGACCGAGGCGAAGCGGACGTAGGCCACTTCGTCCAGCGCCTTCAGCCGCTCCATGACCAGCTCGCCGATCCGGGCGGTGCTGACCTCCCGGTCCATCTGGTTTTGCAGGATCTGCTCGATCTCAGCGGCCAGGGCCTCCATGGACTGATAGGGGACGGGCCGCTTCTCACAGGCCCGGATGACGCCGCTCATCACCTTGTTCCGGTCGAAGCTCTGGCGGCTTCCGTCCTTTTTGATGACCATCAGGGGCAGGCTCTCCACCGTCTCATAGGTGGTGAAGCGCTTGTGACAGGACAGACACTCACGGCGGCGGCGGATGCTGGCGCCCTCGTCAGCGGGGCGGGAATCGACGACCTTGCTCTCTAAATAGCCGCAGTAGGGACATTTCATGGCGCATACCTCCTGTTGTGTTTGTGGGTCCTTTCTGCCAAATTATAACACAACATGGGCGGTCACGCAAGGGCTAAAACGTCCAGTAACCAGGGTCGCCCGGGTCAACTGGGCAGCGGTCAGGAGGAAAGGCCTGGCCGGAGGTGGTGGATATCATGGGATTGGCGGACCGGTCGTACCGGAAAGAGTCCTGGTAATAGACCATCTGCCGGCCGGACTCGTCGGTGTACAGGGCGGCGGCGCAGTAATCGCCGTCCTCCAGAACAATTTCCCGGGCATTGGTCCAGCATGGACCGGCGGCACTGCCATAGGTCTCCTGAGGGAGGACGCCCGGTTCAAACCATTGGACCAGCTTCCGATCCCGGAACAGGCCGACCTGGAGGCTGGCCGGCGGCTCGGGCTCAAAGCGCTCGTCACCCAGGTGGACGGTGATGTTCAGTGCCTTCGGGGGCATGGTGTGATTGTTGTAGTTGGGGAAGGTCTGGATTCCTGCCGCACCTACAGAGAGGCCGCTGCTGTTGTAGAGGTCAAAATAGTCCCGCAGCAGCTGGGTCTGGGCCGTGCCGCCGCTGAGAAAGGACACCGACAGGGAGATTTTATTGCTGAGAGGGCAGGTGATCTCGCCGGAGAATGTGTGCCCCGGCCCCGGCTCCGCCGTCTGCTCCACCATGTCTATTCCGTTGCAGGCCGTAAAGAGGGCGGTCATCCCCTCTTCAAAGGTCTTGGGCGTCACTTGTACGGTAAAGGTGGCGGAGTTGGAATAGAAATCGGTATAGGCCAGCTCGACGGACCAATGGGAGGTCAGGTCGGCCTGCTCCTTCAGGCTTTCCTCCATCCGCTGGGTGGCGGCGCTGATCTGGCTGTCCACCGAGCCGGCGATGTTGTCAATGGACTGGCGCAGGCCGTCGTACCGCTGCTCCATCTCCTTGACCTTGGCGCTGGTCCCCACCAGCAGGGCCAGCATAATTCCGCACAGAGCGAAGAGGCAGCGGACCGACCACTTGTCCCACACCGATTTCTGGGGGACGGCCTGGTACCGGGACAGGATGTCCTCCACCAGCCGCTCCTGGTCCTGAGCGGGGCGCTCCGGACCGGCCTCCTCCACCCCCAACAGCCAGCCCACCGGGACGGAGAAAATTTTGCTCAGCGTAATCAGCTTGTCGATCTCGGGCAGGGAGGCGTCCGATTCCCACTTATAGATCGCCTGCCGGGACACCCCCAGCCGCTCCCCCAGCCCCTCCTGGGACAGGCCCAGCTCCTTGCGCTTTTGGGCGACGCGCTGTCCTAATGTCATAATCTCGCCCTCCTTTCTGCCTCCAGACTACCATCCAAAACCGCCCCCTGACCACCAACTGAGGCTTATTTTTTCGTCAACCAGCGGTTTACATGGGTAAAATTATACCCTATTTCGAGGTTAGAGGCAAGGGGAATGGGCAATTAGGAGGCTTGTAGGGGCGGAGTTCTTGACATTCCCGCCAGGGGGGATATAATGAACGGAGAAACAGCCGGGGAGGGCAAGATATGATTCGCAATATTATCTTGGACATGGGCAATGTGCTCATTCACTGGTGTCCCGAGCGCTTTGTGGAGCGGTACGGTCTTTCGGAGGAGGACCGCGCCCTGGTGCTCCAGGAGGTCTTTAACAGTGTGGAGTGGATTCAGCTGGACCGGGGGATTATCTCCTTCGAGGAGGGAATTGGAGCGATGTGCCGCCGCCTGCCGGAGCGCCTCCACACCGCCGCCCGGGAGCTGACCCTGGACTGGTGGAGGGACTGCCTTTTCCCCGTGGAGGGGATGGGGGAGCTGGTCCGGGAGCTGAAGGGGCTGGGGTATGGCATCTACCTCCTCTCCAACGCCAAGGCGGACCTGCCTCTGTACTTTGACCGCATCCCAGGCAGCGAGTGCTTCGATGGCCGGATCGTCTCCGCCGACTGGAAGCTGCTCAAGCCCCAGCCGGAGATCTATGAGCTCCTTTTGCGGCAATTCGGACTGAAAGCGGAGGAGTGCTTCTTCGCTGACGACATGTTTATCAATGTGGAGGCCGCCCTCCTGGTGGGGATGTCCGGGACCATCTTCCGGAGCGCAAAGGAGCTGCGCCGCGCCCTGATCGAGGCGGGCGTCTGCGTCAAAGCGTAAAGGAACACCGCCGCAGTCTGCGGTGGTGCTGTTATGGTTCCCTCCCCAATGCGCATTTTATCATGATAGATAAAAACTTTGCAGGGACTGCCGCAGTGATCCGCGGCAGTTTTTTATTTTCGGCTATTCTATTTTTTCCATAAATCTGCTATAATCAAACGATAAACATGATTTGATTTGGAGGAGCCTATGGAACGACTGGAGGAACTGAAAAAACTTCTTGCGGAGGACTGTCCGGGGCTGGAGCTGCGGGCAGACGAGCCCATGTCCAGGCACACAACCTTCCGTCTCGGCGGGCCGGCGGCGCTGATGGCTCTGCCCAAGTCAGTGAGCGAGGCAAAGTCGGTGCTGGGGGCGGCCCAAAAGGCGGGGGTGGAGCCCTTTTTCCTGGGAAATGGCAGCAATCTGCTGGTGTCTGACAGCGGGTATCCCGGCTTTGTGGTCAAGCTGGCCGGGGAATTTGAGGAGATTCGCCCGGGGCTTTCCCCGCAAAACGGAAAGCACCTTCTGCGCGCGGGGGGCACCGTACTGCTGTCTAAGCTGTCCAATCGGGCGCAGGAGCTGGGCCTCGCCGGCCTGGAGTTCGCCGGAGGTATTCCGGGCAGCGTGGGCGGAGCGGTCACCATGAACGCCGGGGCCTATGGCGGAGAGATTTCCCAAAGCCTGCTCCAGGTCCGCGCGGTGGACCGCAATGGAGAGGAACGGAATTTCCGCGCTTCGGAGTGCGGCTTCGGCTATCGAAAGAGCATTTTTTCCGGCGGTGATTTTCTCGTTGTTGAGGCCCTTTTCCAGCTGGAGCCGGGAGACCCGGCGGCTATCAAGGCCCGCATGGACGAGCTGACCGCCCAGAGGAAAGCGAAACAGCCCCTGGAGTACCCCAGCGCCGGGTCCATGTTCAAGCGCCCCCCGGGACACTTCGCCGCCGCCCTCATCGACCAGTGCGGCCTGAAGGGCCTCACCGTGGGCGGGGCTCAGGTGTCGGAGAAGCACGCCGGGTTCGTAATCAACCGGGGGGGAGCCGCCTGCGCCGATGTGCTGGAGCTGGTGCACCAGGTCCGGGAGCGGGTCCTGAGCCAGACCGGCGTGGAGCTGGAGATGGAGGTCAAGGTGTTGAAATGACCTGTAGGGGCGGCCTGTGGCCGCCCGTCCAAAGGGACTGGCGGCACGAGAGCGGGCGGCCACAGGCCGCCCCTACATTCGTTCATGCCATTTAAGATACCCAAAGAGAGAGTGATATGATGGAATTTGTAATTATTTCCGGTCTGTCCGGAGCGGGAAAGAGCAAGGCGGCCTCCTTCATGGAGGACATGGACTACTTCTGCGTGGACAATCTGCCCGCGCCGCTGATCCCCAAGTTTGCCGAGCTGGGCGTGGCGGGCTCCGGGGAGTATGACCGGGTGGCCCTGGTCACCGATGTCCGGGCGGGCACCAACTTCGACGGCCTGTTCCACGCCCTAGAGGCGCTGGGGCAGATGCAGTGCCCCTGCCGCATCCTGTTCATGGACGCCTCCAGCGAGACCATCATCAAGCGGTATAAGGAGACCCGCCGCGCCCACCCCCTGGCGGAGGAGGCGGACAGCCTGGAGGAGGCCATCGCCCTGGAGCGGCGGATGCTGGCCTCCCTCCGGGACCGGGCGGACAAGATCATAGACACCACCAACCTGTCCACCGCCAAGCTGAAGGGGGTGCTGCGCCAGATGTTCGGCCGGGCGGGGACCAACCAGGGGCGGATGGAGGTCCGGGTGAGCTCCTTCGGCTTCAAGCACGGGGTCCCCATGGAGGCCGACCTGGTTTTTGATGCCCGCTTTCTGCCCAACCCCTTCTACATGGCTCAGCTGCGCCCCCTCACCGGCCTGGACGCCGGGGTGCGGGACTATGTGTTCGCCAACGGCCAGGCGGAGGAGTTTTTAAACCGCCTGTGGGAGCTGGTGGGCTGGCTGCTGCCCAGGTATGAGGAGGAGGGAAAGACCTCCCTGGTTGTTGCCGTGGGCTGTACGGGCGGGCACCACCGTTCCGTCGCCATCGCCCACGCCCTGGGGGAGAAGATCAGGGCCCAGGGCTGGCCCGTGGCGGAGAGCCACCGGGACCTGGGACGGAACTAGGAGGGATTTCTGATGTCTGAATACCCCACCCTCCAGCAATGGGAGCGGGGCCCGAAAATCGTCGCCATCGGCGGCGGGACAGGGCTGTCCACCATGCTGCGGGGACTGAAACGATATACTCAGAACCTCACCGCCGTCGTCACCGTGGCCGACGACGGGGGCGGCTCCGGGCGGCTGCGCCAGGACCTGAGGATGCCCCCGCCGGGGGACATCCGCCACTGTATGGAGGCCCTGGCCAACACCGAGCCCGTCATGGAGAAGCTGCTGACCTACCGCTTCCCCGAGGGCACCCTGGCGGGGCAGTCCTTCGGCAACCTGCTCCTGGCCGCCCTCAACGGGGTGACCGGCTCCTTCGAGGAGGCGGTCACCGAGATGAGCCACGTGCTGGCTATCACCGGCAAGGTCATCCCGGTGACCAGCGCCGACGTTCAGCTGGAGGCGGTCTTTGAGAACGGAGCCCGGGTGACTGGGGAGTCCCAGATCGCCGCCTTTAAGAAGGAACAGGACTGCCGCATCCACCATGTTGGCCTGATCCCCGACCACCCGAAGGCCACCCCGGCGGCCCTGGAGGCCATTGGGGAGGCCGACCTGATTCTGCTGGGTCCGGGGAGCCTGTACACCAGCGTGATCCCCAATCTGCTGGTGGAGGGTGTGGCCCAGGCGGTGGCCCGGGCGGACGCGCCTAAAATTTACATCTGCAACATCATGACCCAGGAGGGGGAGACGGAGGGCTACACCGCCGCCGACCACCTGGAGGCCCTGCTGGTCCACGGCGCGCCGGGCCTGCTGGATCTGTGTCTGGCCAACACCGCCCCGGTGGACCCGGGTTTATTGGAGAAGTACCGGGAGGAGGATGCCGCCCCCCTGAACGTGGACCGGGAGCGGATTGCCAGGCTGGGGCTGGAGCTGGTGGAGCGGCCGGTGGCCTCGGAACGGGGCAGCTACGCCCGCCACGACCCGGACCGGCTGGCCCGGGCAATTTTAGAGATCTACCGCCGCCGGGCCATGCGCATCTTCCGGGGCGAGCGGCGGTACATTTTGGAGGAGTGACCATGTCCTTTTCGGCGGAAGTGAAAACCGAGCTGTGCCGGGCTCCCCTGAGCCGGAGGTGCTGCGCCCAGGCGGAGGCCTACGGCTCGCTGCTCTACTGCAACACCTTCCGGGGGGACGAGGTGCGGATTGTCACCGAGAACGGAGCCTTCGCCCAGCGCCTGCCCGCCCTGTTCAAAAAGGCCTTTAAGCTGTCCTTCGACCGCCTGCCCCAGGGGGAGGGAAAGCAGGTCTTTGCCGTCACCGACCCGGCCAAGCTAACGGCCATCCACCAGACCTTCGGCGCCGACCGGAACGCCCTGGCCCTCCACCTGAACTTCGCCGCGGTGGAGGAGAGCTGCTGCCGCGCCGCCTTCCTCCGGGGGGCCTTTCTGGCGGGGGGATCGGTCACCGACCCCCGGAAGGGCTATCACCTGGAGCTGGCTACCTCCCACCACAGCGTGAGCCGGGAGGTGCTGGCCCTCATGCGGGAGCTGGGCCAGGAGCCGAAGGCCGCTCAGCGCAAGGGCAACGCGGTGCTCTACTTCAAGCAGAGCGACCGGATTGAGGACTTTCTCACCTGCCTGGGCGCTCCGGTGGCCGCTATGGAGGTGATGAATGCCAAGCTGGAGCGGGACATCCGGGGGAAGGTGAACCGCCGGGTGAACTGCGACGCCGCCAACCTGGACAAGGCGGTGGAGGCCGCGATGTCTCAGGTGGAGGCCATCCGCCGCCTGGAGCGGGAGGGCGTGCTGACCGCCCTGCCGGACAAGCTCCGGGAGGTCGCCGCCCTCCGCCTGGCCCACCCGGAGGACACCCTCTCCCAGCTGGCCGAGCGGTGCGACCCGCCCATCACCAAGTCGGCGCTGAACCACCGCCTGCGCAAGCTGGTGGAGCTGGGGAGGGAGAAGTAGGGGCATTGACGATGAAGAAGGAACCCGCTGTCTGGACATGGGCGACGGCTGGGAGCTGCAAATGTTCTATATGCCGAAAGGATAACGTTAGAATGGGCGGCTCCAGGCCGATACGGGGAGAAACCGCCGCATGGTAAGCTGATGGAAGCCGGGGAAATGTAGGGGCGGATATGATTCGCCCGCTAAAGAAGAGGATATACAGATGGACAAAAGTGAAAAACTGTTTCTTTGGCTGCTGATTGCCATTTTTGGGGCGTTTGCTTTGTTTGTGTGGGGGTATATGTCGATTCAAGAGTATCTCAGCCCCAGCCCGAAAAAAATCCTTTCCCGCATGGAAAGGCGGGACCCGGCGGCCGCCCAGGAGATGATAGATCATTATTCCGAGGATTTGAAAACCGTTGCGGCGGCGGCAGAAATCTTAGAGGACGGCGAGTGGTGCTTCTACCCCTTAAATTATATTGTTGGTTCCTACAACTCTGACTGGTATGAGGAGAATGTACTGCACAAGATACCTGAAGAGCTGTTGGATGTTCTGCGGTCAATGGAAGAAAAATATCCAGAGTGCAAGAAAGATCTTGAGATGCGCAAAGGACAGGTCGGTATTGGACTGATGAATGACAGCAAAGGATTTTCCATTCTTTGTTATCCAGGAGGAAGTCTGATGAGCTATTCTAAGATCAACAATGAGGAAGGAACCCGCTGCCTGGACATGGGCGACGGCTGGGAGCTCCAAATGTACTATGCGCCGAAAGGGTAGTGAACTGCTGCGCAAGCTGGCGGAGCTGGGGAGGGGGAAGCATGGACAAGGCTGGAAAAGACGGGCGGAGCCCGGTGCTTCCCATCGTATTGAAGGACTCGGCTGATATGCTGATGGTTGGCCTGTTGTGTTGCGGCTTCTTTTGCTTGGTCATGCTTCTGTTCGGGCTGATGATGGGCTCCTGGTCCGTTTGCGGCCTATCAGCCCTGTTCCTGACTGTATATGGGACGATTTTGTATTGTCAGAAGCGCAGGGCGTTCATATTTGAGCGGGACCAGGTGACGGTCCAGACCGCCTTTTCTCAGGTGAGCTATTCGTATGAGGGGATGGACGCCTTGATCTGCCGTTCGGTGACCATGAGCCGGGCGCGCGGTAATTGGCCGGCCCGGCCCGCCCTGGCCCTGCGCCGCGAGGGGAAGGCGCTGGTCTGGGTGCCGCTCTCCTGGCGCGTTGTGCCGGAATTTCAACAGGCCGTGGCCTGGGTGGAGCAGCTGCCCATTCCCAGGCGTTACATTTAATCGGGCGGCCCAGGCCGCCCTTACAGAAAAAGAGAAAAGGAGAAAAAGATTATGACTAACTGCACCTTCCGTCCCGCCGTGCCGGGGGATGAGGAACTGATTCTGAGCTTCATCCGCGCTCTGGCGGATTACGAGCACATGTCCGACCAGGTGATAGCCACTCCGGAAATTCTGCGGGAGTGGCTCTTTGAGAAAAAGACGGCGGAGGTCATTTTCGCCGAGGCGGAGGGGAAAGCGGTGGGCTACGCCCTGTTTTTCCACAATTTCTCCACCTTCCTGGGCCGGGCGGGCATCTATCTGGAGGACCTGTTCGTCCTCCCCGAGGAGCGGGGAAGCGGCTATGGAAAAGCCCTCTTGAAGGAGCTGGCCCGGATCACTGTGGAGCGGGGCTGCGGCCGGCTGGAGTGGGCGTGTCTCGACTGGAACCAGCCCTCCATCGACTTCTACACCAAGAAAATGCGCGCCGTCCCCATGGACGAGTGGACGGTGTACCGCCTGACAGGGGAGACCCTCTCCAGAGCCGCACAGCCTGAGTAGGCGCACAAAAGGCCCCTTTTCCCCGCAAGGGGGACGCCGCATCCGTAAGGCGGCAAAGCCGCCAACGGCTGCGCAGTGAAAGGGGCTGTCAGCGGAGCTGACTGAGGATTGCGTTCGGCGAAGCCGAACATACGAAGTAAACAAGGATTTGCAGAGACCTCGTATACTTCGTATATTTTGCTTCGCAAAATGCAATCCTCCGTCACGGCCCTTCGGGCCGCGCCACCTCCTTTCAAAAGGAGGCTTGCCGCCTGCGGGCGGGACGAGGGGGATACCATGCCCAAACGTTATGAATTTCACAGCAAGCTGTCTCCGGAGGAGATATATGTCCGGTTGCGGGCCTATGCGAAACCAGGTGGTGTGTCCTATTCCGGGGACGATACATTCAGGTATAGACAGAAGCAGGACCGATTTTGGCTTGTTTACACCGGAAAGCTGCCCGCCAATGGTGTCATTCCCTTCCAGGCAAAGGTGAAAAACGAGGATGATGGGAGCCTGATCTCCGGCGGCTTTTTCCTGTGGTGCAGCTTTGGCCGGACCTTTTTGATCCTTGGCCTGATCGTCTTTATCCTAATGCAATTTACCGGAGTGCCTGTAGTGGTAGGATCAATTATGATCGTCTTATGGCTGCTGATATGCGCTGGGCTGATATCTTGGGTGAACGCGATATTTTTTAAGAAGTGGCGGCAAGCCGTACTGGACTTTATCCAGCGGCATCTGTTGGAGTGAGATAGAGAAAGAGGAGGAACTGACCATGTCCTTTGTCCACTTACACTTACATACTGAATTTTCCCTGCTGGACGGCGCCTGCCGGATCAAGAAGCTGGTGGAGCGGGTGAAGGACCTGGGGCAAGAGGCGGTGGCGATTACGGACCACGGCTGTATGTACGGGGTGATCGACTTCTACCGGGCCTGCAGGGCGGCGGGGGTGAAGCCCATCATCGGCTGTGAGGTCTACGTGGCCCCCCGGGGCCGGATCCGCTTCCAGAAGGTCCACGAGTTCGACGCCGAGTCCTGGCATCTGGTTCTCCTGTGCCGGAACGAGGAGGGCTACCGCAACCTGTCCTACATGGTCTCAAAGGCCTATCTGGAGGGCTTTTACATCAAGCCCCGGATCGACATGGACCTGCTCCGGGAGCACACCGGGGGGCTGATCGCCTGCTCGGCCTGTCTGGGCGGGGAGCTTCCCCGTCTGCTGCTGGCGGAGGAGTATGACAAGGCCAAGGAGGTCGCCCTGGAGATGCGGGGACTGTTCGGCGAGGACGGCTATTACCTGGAGCTCCAGGACCACGGCATCGCCGCCCAGAAGCGGGTGAACGCCGGCCTTATCCGCCTCAGCGAGGAGACAGGCATCCCCCTCATCGCCACCAATGACGCCCACTACCTCCGGCGGGAGGACGCGGAGATGCAGGACATCCTCATGTGCATCCAGACGGGCAAGACCCTGGACGACCCCAACCGGATGAAGTTCGAGACGAAGGAATTTTTTGTCAAATCAGAGGAGGAGATGGCCGCCCTCTTCCCCGGCCACCCCGAGGCCATTGAAAACACGGCAAAAATCGCGGAATTGTGCAATCTGGACTTTGAGTTCGGCAAATACCACCTGCCCCTGTTCCAGCTCCCCGAGGGCTGGACCGACGGGGACGCCTACTTTGAGAAGCTCTGTCTGGACGGCTTCGCCCAGCGGTATCCGGACCAGCCGGAGGCGTATTTGAAGCAGCTGCGCTATGAGATGGACATGATCCGCAAAATGGGCTTTGTGGACTACTTCCTCATCGTCTCCGACTTCATCGGCTTTGCCAAGGGCCAGGGCATCCCGGTGGGACCGGGGCGGGGGTCGGCGGCGGGGTCCATGGTGTCCTACTGCCTGAACATCACCGACCTGGACCCCATGAAGTACGGACTGTACTTCGAGCGCTTCCTCAACCCGGAGCGGGTGTCTATGCCCGATATCGACATCGACTTCTGCATCCGCCGGAGGCAGGAGGTCATCGACTACGTCAACCGGAAGTACGGCGCGGACCATGTGGCCCAGATCGTCACCTTCGGCACCATGGCCGCCCGGGGCTCCGTCCGGGACGTGGGCCGGGTGCTGGGGGTGCCCTACGGCGAGGTGGACGCCCTGGCGAAGCTGATCCCCAGCGGCCCGGGGGCCCTGCATATCACTCTGGAGGACTCCCTAAAGCTGTCCAAGCAGCTCAAGGACGCCTACGACGGCGACCCCAGCACCAAAAAGCTCATCGACACGGCAATGGCAATCGAGGGGATGCCCCGCAACACCTCCACCCACGCCGCCGGAGTGGTCATCACCCGCCGGCCGGTGGTGGACTACGTCCCCCTGGCCTCCAACGACGGCCTGCCTGTCACCCAGTACATCATGACCACTTTGGAGGAGCTGGGGCTGCTGAAAATGGACTTCCTGGGCCTGCGCAACCTGACCATTCTGGACGACGCGGTGAGGATGGTCCGGGAGCGGGAGCCCGGCTTCTCCCTCCGGGACGTGCCGGACAACGACCCGGCCACCATGGCGATGCTGTCCGAGGGCAAGACCGCCGGGGTGTTTCAGCTGGAGTCCGCCGGTATGACCGGCGTGTGCGTGGGGCTGAAACCCAAGAGCGTGGAGGACATCTGTGCCGTCATCGCCCTGTACCGGCCCGGGCCCATGGACTCTATCCCCCGGTTCCTGGCCTGTGCCCAGAACCCGGAGAAGGTGACCTATAAACACCCCTCCCTGGTGCCCATCCTGTCCAATACCTACGGCTGTATCGTCTATCAGGAGCAGGTCATCCGCATTTTCCAGGACCTGGCGGGCTACTCTCTGGGCCAGGCGGACATGGTGCGCCGGGCCATGAGCAAGAAGAAGGTCAAGGAGATCGAGAAGGAGCGGGAGTCCTTCCTCCACGGCGACCCGGCCCGGGGGATCACCGGCTGTGTGGCCAACGGCGTGGACGAGAGCGCCGCCCAGGCCATCTATGACGAGATGTATGATTTTGCCAACTACGCCTTCAACAAGGCCCACTCGGTGGCCTATGCCGTGGTGGCCTATCAGACCGCCTGGTTCAAGTGCCGCCACCCCAAAGAGTATATGGCCGCTCTGCTCACTTCGGTGCTGGACTCCACTGAGAAGGTGGCCGAGTACATCGCCGAGTGCCGGGACATGGGCATCCCCCTTCTGCCCCCTGACGTGAATCAGTCCGGGGCCGACTTCACCGTGGTGGAGGAGGGCATCCGCTTCGGCCTGGTGGCGTTGAAGGGAGTGGGGCGGAACTTTATCGCCAATCTGCTGTCTGAGCGGGAGAAAAACGGCCCCTTCGCCGGCTTTATGGACTTCTGCGACCGGCTCTTCGACCAGGACATGAACCGCCGGATGCTGGAGAGCCTCATCAAAAGCGGGGCCTTTGACGCCATGGGCTGCCGCCGGTCTCAGCTGATGCAGATCTACGGCCAGGTGCTGGACGGCATCGCCGCCGCCCGGAAGCGGAATCTGGAGGGCCAGCTGGACCTGTTCGGCTTCGGCGGCGGGGAGGAGGAGAGCGCCCCCCTGCCCGACCTGGTCCTGCCCGACCTGCCGGAGTACACTCCCCAGGAGCTGATGACCATGGAGAAGGAGACCACCGGCCTCTATCTGTCCGGCCACCCCATGGACCAGTACCGGGAGCTGGTCAAGGGCTTCGGGGCGGTGACCATCGGCTCCATCCTGTCCGACTTCGCCCGGGAGGAGGGCCCCCAGGTGTACCGGGACGACCAGCGGGTATCCATCGCCGGGGTGATCTCCACCTACCGCACCCGGACCACCCGGAACAACACCCTGATGGCCTATGTGAATCTGGAGGACGACACCGCCTCCATGGAGCTGATCTGCTTCTCTCGGACGCTGAACGAGTGCGGCGGCTATATCCGGGAGAACAGCGCCATTCTGGCCGCCGGAAAAATCTCCGTCCGGGACGACAAGGAGCCCCAGCTGATGGTGGACAGCATCCGCCCCCTGTCCAACCTGGAGGAGGCCGCAGGGGGGGGGCAGACCCTCTATCTCCGTTTGCCCAGCCGGGAGGACCCCCGCCTGCGGAAGGTGCGGCTGGCCCTGTCCTTCTTCCCGGGGGAGAGCCAGGTGGTGCTCTATTTCGCGGACTGCAAAAAGCGGGTGGGCTCCCGCTGTGAGATTCACCCCGCCCTGCTCAAGGACCTGAAGGAGCGGCTGGGGGAGGAAAACGTGGTGGTGAAATAAAAAACATATCCCCCGCACGGGCCGGGGCGGGGGATTTTGCCGTCAGCTCTCGGTGTGGATGATGGCGGACGTCCAGCGGGGGACGTTGTACAGGTCGGTGATGCGGTAGGCGGCCCGGGTGGTTCCGATCAGGGGCACGTTGCTGATGGTCAGCTCCTCCTCGGTGACGGTGATGGGGTCGCCCATCAGATAGCTGTCCTGATACTGCATACCGGAGCCGTCAAGGGTGTAGTAGTCGCAAATGAACTCTAAAACATCCCCCGGCTGGAGGGCCTCCTGGGCCTTGGCTACCGTGTCGGTCGCCCCGTCCTTGTAGACGGCCTGGACTCCGGCCACATAGCCGTAGGGGGTGTCATTGTCAAAGACCAGGATCAGCTCGGAGCGCTGGCCGTTGTGGAGCACAGGCACCCGGCCGGTGATGGTGTAGTTCTCCCCGTCGTCCACAGTGGACATGTGGTAGTAGGCCACCGGCTGGCCGTTGATGGCGAGCCAGGTGCCATCGTACTCCCCCTTCAGCGCGCCGTCCTCGTCAAACTCATAGACGTTGTCCAGCCCCAGGTCGATGAAGCCCTCGCCGTCGTCGTAGAACACGTTCAGCTCCAGGGAGTGGACCAGGGACCACTTCTCCTCGCTCAGATGGAGAACGGCGCTGCCGTCCCCCTTTCCGCTGTCCTGCCACTCCACCTCCCAGTCGTCCAGGTGGTGGTCCGCCACATATTGGGCGGCCTGCTCCATGTCGATGGACCGGTCGCTGAAAAAGCCGGAGCCCAGGACCAGTCCCAACAGCTCGGAGATGCCCTCCGCGTCGCCGCCGGGGTTTCCGGTGCCGAATATGCCGGACAGAGCGCCGATGGGGCTGGTCTGTGCCTGGGTGCCCGCGGCGCCGATGGTCTGCTGGTCAGCGAACTGCTGGATACAGCGGGCGTATGCGTCGTCCATGCCGATCTGCTTATAGGTCGCTACCGCCTGGGTCAGGGTGGACTGCTTCCGGTTCTGATAGGGGAAGTAGATGGAGATGCCGTAGGCATTGGTCATGTTGGAGGAGGTGCGGTTGTACTTCACCGCCCCGAGCAGGGTCTCTGTCAGGGCCTCCCCCTCCTTGATGCCCAGGTTTTGGGCCAGGTGGACCAGGTCGATCTGGTCGATCTTGCTGGACTGGGCGAACTCCCGGGTTCCGCTCCGGGCTCTGGAGACGGTCTGATACTCCTGGTTCTGAATCAGCTGGCTGGCGGCCCGGGAGAAGGCGGACAGGGGGGCGGGGAGGGTGACCTCCAGCTCAGCCAGGTCGATGACTGAAAGGGTGGTCAGCTGGCCCCGGCACTTCTGGGCGCAGGTGTCTACAAAGGTGTCCACGATCCGCTGTCCCACCTCGATGGTGGGCATGGAGGTGTTGGCCCCGAGGGCGGTGAGCCAGTCGGTGTAGTACCAGCCCACGCCGGGCTCAGTCTCCTCCGAGGCGATGAGGTAGTCGGCGTACTGGGCCAGGGTGAGGGCGGTCTCCGCCGTAGCCATGAGGCAGGCGTCGAAGCCGATGAAGTCGAACTTCACCCCCGCCCGCTCCAGGGCCTGGTCCACCCCCGCCAGGCTCATGGAGCCGGTGGAGGCAAATTTTTCGTCGTAGCCGTAGCCGCTGACCGAGCCCCCGCCGTGGTCCCACAGGATGAGCTCATACCGGCTGGCGGGGTAGCTCTTGGCGCACCACTGGATGTATCCCGCCAAAACGCCGGGGTCGGTCATGGACACGGCTCCCAGGTCCTTTTGCAGGCAGACCAGCTTGCCGTCCTTGACCTGCCAGATCTGGTTGACGGCGCTGCTCACCGCGCTGTTTTTCCAGCCCTTGCAACCGCCGGTGTAGACCAGGAGGTTGATGTTTTCCCCGAATTTGGCCCCCAGCATCTCCTGGAGGTCGGAGGTGCCCATCCCGGCCCGGGACTCCAGGTCGGTGCCGCACATGTAGACCATGATGGTGACGGTGTCCTTGCCGTTTCCAAGCAGCTTGGTGTATTTATCCCGGGCGCCGGGGGCCACGGTGGTGTCCAGACGGCCGGTGTTGGGCTGGAGCTTCCAGCCGGAGGAGGTACTGCCGGCGTTGAGGCCGCCCAGGAGGGAGGCCCAGCTGGAGCCCTGCCCGCCCTGGAACTGCTGGGTTCCGGCGGAGGGCTGTCCGCCGCTGGGGGCGGGCTGGGACTGCTGGCCGCCCTGGAGGGCGAACAGTCCGCCCCCGCCGCCCAGGAGCAGGGCCAGGAGCAGTGCGATCAGCTTGCTGCCTCCCCGGCTCCCGCCGCTTCGGGCCCCGGCGCTCTGGCGCTGTTCCTTGCGCTCCGCGTAGCCGCCGGCCTCGCCCACCGGGCCGGTCCCCAGGCCGGAGCCCCGCTTATGTACCTCTTTTCCGGGGCCGGTCACGTTCTTTTCCCGGCCTCTAGGTCTGTTGTCCTCCATGTTTCTTCTCTTCCTTTCCGTTGCGATTATAAGATTCAGGATGACTGACGGCGTTCTGTAGGGGCGGGTATTACCCGCCCGCTCCACTGGCGCGCGCCGCGCAATCGCGCGGGCGGATGATATCCGCCCCTACAGGGCGTCATACATTCTGGTGATCGCTGTAGCTTGACTGAGGCGTCCGGCGGTTCTTTCGGAAACAGGCGTCGCACAGCCGCCCCCGGTGGTGGAGGGGGAGGGCTTTGCCGCACCGGGCGCAGAAGCGGATGTTGCTGCGCAGGCGGTGGAGCAGGATTTCATTGATCTCGTCGGCCACCCGCTCCCGGCTGTTGTAGAGCTTGTCCTCGTCCACAGGACAGCCGAAGGTCTTGGCGAAGGAGAAATAGAGGTCCAGCTTTTTGTAGTACAGCTCCAGCTCGGGCAGGGTGGCCTCCTCCTCGGAAAGGCCGGGCTGTTCCACCGCCTCCCCCTGCTGCCAGCGGCGGAGGAGCTGAAAAAAAAGCTCCCGCAGGGCCTCTTCGGTCTCGTCAAAGGGGATGTTGGCGGCGCGGAGCTCCTGCTCCTTGGACAGGACAAAGCCCATCTCCCGCAGCTTGGAGATGATGGTGATATATCGGGTGATGTCCAGCTTTTGATAGGGCTCCGCCGTGGGCATCTGGTTCCACTGAGTCAGGACCTCCAAAAGGTCGAAATCCACCTGGAGGACCAGGTCGGAGAAGCCGGCCACGGCGTATTCCAGAGGCGGGACCACCGCCTCCAGCCCCGCCCGGATGGCGGGCAGGTTCTGGGTGGCCCCCACGAAGCCCTTGCTGTACATCCCGAACCGCCCCGCCCGTCCGGCGATCTGCTTGATCTCCTCCGGTTTCAGCTCCCGGCGCTCAATGCCGTCGAACTTCTCCGTCTCCATAAAGATGATGCGCCGGATGGGCAGGTTCAGCCCCATGCCGATGGCGTCGGTGGAGACCACATACTCCATCCTTCCCTCCAGAAAGCCCTCCATCTGCTTCCGGCGGGTGGCGTAGGGGAGGGCGCCGTAGATGATGGCCGGCTCCTTGCCGCTCTGGCGCAGGTCCTCCGCCACGCTGAGCACCCCCACCTTGGAGAAGGTGATGAGGGCGTCACCCGGCTGGACCCGCTGGTAGTCGATGGTGTGGGACATGCAGATCAGCGGGGTGGTCCGCTGGTGGACCTCCACCGTGTAGCTGTCCCCACAGCTCTCGATGAGGCGGATCAGCAGCTCCTTGGCCTCCGGGGCGGCGCACAGGTGGACCTCCGGGGCCAGGACGCCCAGGATGGCCCGGGTCCAGGCATAGCCCCGCTGGCGGTCGGAGATCATCTGACATTCGTCGATGACGGCCACCTCATAGCGCTGTTTCAGCTCCAGCTTTTCCGCCGTGGCGGCGACGTGGGTGTCCTCCTCCCGCCGGTCCTCCTCCTCCCCGGTGGACAGGGAGCACTCCACCCCCGCGTCCAAGAGGGTCTCCTGGGCCTCCAGGGCCAGCAGGCGCAGAGGGGCCAGATAGACCCCCGTTTTGGCCCGGATCAGCCGCTGAAAGCCGGTGTAGGTCTTGCCGGTGTTGGTGCCCCCCAGGTGGAGAACAAAGCGGCGGTGCATGGCCCGGGCCTCGGGGTACTCGTCCTTGGGGTTCAGGGCGATGAGCAGGGACAGGCTGGTGCGGATGGCCTGGGGGACATACCACACCGACCAGACGGTGGCCAGCCCCTCGGCCAGCAGCTGACGGGTGGGGAAGCCCTCCGCCCGGAGGAAAGCGTCCAGGTCGGCCTCGGGCTGAGCCTCGGAGAAGGCGGCAAGGACCTGCTTGGCGGTGTTGAGCAGCACCCGGGGATAGCGCTCAGAGACCCGGGCCGCCCTGGGGTGGTCGGGGTAGTCCCCCAGCCAGGCCCAGGCCTTGGTGAAGCCGCGGAAAATGTCCTGGAGCCGCTTGCCGTTGTACTGCTCCTCCAGGGAGAGAAACTCGTCAATCCGGGAGG
Source organism: Firmicutes bacterium ASF500 (assembly GCA_000492175.2). Classification (NCBI taxonomy): domain Bacteria; kingdom Bacillati; phylum Bacillota; species Firmicutes bacterium ASF500. The sequence goes on from CP097573.1 coordinate 3,451,140, forward strand.
TGATCTGAGAGGAGCGCAGGCCCTTGCTGTTCTTGGCCGCCGGGAGGCGGGCGGCGATGGCGGTGTGGTAGCGGCTGGCCAGCAACCAGGCCAGGGAGCCGTCGGGCTCCACGGCCTGCCAGGCCTGGTCCAGAACGGCCCGGGCCCGCTTGACCGACTGGGGGACGGGCCGCGCCGGACTGTCCGCCCCGCTCTTCCGGTTGACGAACTGGGGGCCGCTCTCCGCCAGCAGTACGTCCTCCCTGTCCCAGACCCGGACGGGCCGTCCGCCGCGCATGAAAAAGAGGGGCTTGGGAAGCAGGGCCTTCATCAGCTCCGTGGTCCAGCCCCGCCGCTTCAGCGTGGGTACCGTCCAAAAATTATCCCGGTTCTGTCTGGACATGGTGCGTTCCCCCTTTCTGGCAAAATTTGAGCTCTGTTGAGCACTGTATAGTATAGCCCAGAAAGGGAGAATCCTCAACGAAAAATTTTCGGGGGACAGGGTAATTGAATGAGCAAACAAATTGTGAACGGCCGGGGTCCAAAAGCCTCCCTCTCCGAGGGAGGTGGCACGGCGAAGCCGTGACGGAGGGAGTCCTCCGGAGGTTTGCGGGGGTGACTCCCTCAGTCAGCTTCGCTGACAGCTCCCTCGGGGAGGGAGCCTTTGGGTGCGGTTTGTAGGGGCGGCCTGTGGCCGCCCCTACATGAAATCCGCGAATGTTTAGGCTTCCTCCTCCTTCGCCCAGCCGTAGGAGCACCGGACGGCCCGGTTCCAGCCCCGGATACGGGCGGTGCGCTCCTCCTGGGAGAGGGAGGGGAGGAAGGTGCGGTCGGTGGCCCAGTTTTGCCGGACCTCCTCCTTGCCGGACCAGTAGCCCACCGCCAGACCGGCCAGATAGGCCGCTCCCATGGCGGTGGTCTCCACGCAGGCGGGCCGGTTGACGGGTGCGCCGCTGATGTCCGCCTGGAGCTGCATGAGCAGGTTGTTGGAGCTGGCCCCGCCGTCGGCCTTGAGGGCGGCCAGCTCCACGCCGGAGTCGGCCCGCATGGCCTGGAGCACGTCGTTGACCTGATAGCACATGGACTCCAGGGTGGCCCGGATGATGTGGTATTTGTTCACCCCCCGGGTGAGCCCCACAATGGCCCCCCGGGCGTACTGGTCCCAGTGGGGAGCCCCCAGGCCGGTGAAGGCGGGGACCACATAGCAGCCGTTGGTGTCGTTCACCTTTCGGGCCATATATTCGGAGTCGGCGGAGGAGTCGATGAACCGCAGCTCGTCCCGCAGCCACTGGATGGAGGCCCCGGCCACAAAGATGGAGCCCTCCAGGGCGTACTCCACCCTGCCGTCCAGTCCCCAGGCGATGGTGGTGACCAGACCGTTTTTGGAAAAGACTGGCTTCTCTCCCACGTTCATCAGGAGGAAGCAGCCGGTGCCGTATGTATTTTTGGCCTCGCCGGGGGTGAAGCAGGTCTGACCGAAGAGGGCGGCCTGCTGGTCCCCCGCCGCCCCGGCGATGGGGACGGGCCCGCCGAAGAACTGGGGGTCGGCCTCGCCGTAGATACAGCTGGAGGGCTTCGCCTGGGGCAGCATAGCCGCCGGAATGTCCAGCTCGGCCAGGATATCCCGGTCCCACTCCAGGGTGTTGATGTTGAACATCATAGTGCGGGAGGCGTTGGAGTAGTCGGTGACGTGGACCCGCCCCTTGGTCAGCTTCCAGATCAGCCAGCTCTCCACCGTGCCGAAGAGGAGCTCGCCCCGCTCCGCCCGGGCCCGGGCGCCGGGCACGTTGTCCAGAATCCATTTCAGCTTGGTGCCGGAAAAGTAGGCGTCGATAATCAGGCCGGTCCTGGCGCGGAAGTCCTCCTCCAGGCCCTTGGCCTTCAGGCTGTCGCAATACCCGGCGGTGCGGCGGCACTGCCACACAATGGCCCGGCTCACCGGTTCGCCGGTCTGCCTGTCCCAAACGATGGTGGTCTCCCGCTGGTTGGTGATGCCGATGGCCGCGATGTCCGCGGCGGAGGCGTTCAGGTTGCGCATGGCCTCCTGAGCCACCTCCAGCTGAGTGGACCAGATCTCCTCCGCGTCGTGCTCCACCCAGCCGGGCTTGGGAAAGTACTGGGTGAACTCCTTCTGGGCCGAGCCGCACATCTCGCCCCTCCTGTTGAACAGGATGCACCGGCAGCTGGTGGTTCCGGAATCCAGCGCCATAATGTATTGTGCCATTGCTGTGTCCTCCTTTTTCTGTGTTGGTTATGAAAACAGCCCCTCCGCCCGCGGCTGGAGAGGCTGCTACGCGTGGATCAAAAGGGAGCCCTTGGGCCGTCCGTTGGCCTGGTACAGCTCCCGCAGCTGGTTCAGCTGCTCCGGCTCCGGGTCCACATAGATGTTGCCGGTGTAGCCGTCCATCAGGGCCGGGTGACCCTCCCATTTGGAGATCAGGTCCACCTCCACAATGGCGGGGATGTGATAGGCCCGGACCAGCATAGCGGTATGGCTGTCCAGGCTGCCCTTCCGGGTGATGAGGCCCAGAAGCCGCCGCTGGTCGAAGTCCATCACCTCGCTGGGGAGGAAGTCCTCAGAGACCAGAATGGCGGGCTCGTCCATCAGAAGGGTCTGACGGCCCCCCATCAGCGCCCGGAGCACCCGCTGGGAGATGTCCCGGATGTCCGCCGACCGGGCCTGCATATAGGGGCTGTCCATAGCGGAGAAGGCGGCGGAGAAGCTGATCTCCGCCATCTGAACGGCGTATTCCGCCGTGACGCCCTGGCCGTTGATCAGGCCCCGGACGGTCTCCACATAGTCGTGGTCCTCCAGAAGCATCCCGTGGATCAGGAAGATGGAGGCCACCCCCTCGCCCACCTGGTTCAGCGCCCGGTGATAGAGGGTGTTCAGCTCCAGGATGGCCAGCTGCTGGGCCCGGTGAAAGCGGTTGATCTCCTGCCTCCAGTCCCCCAGGGTGTAGAGTTGGACCTGGGGCGCGGGGCGGCGGTATACACACAGCTTCCCCGCCACGATCTGCTCCATGATTGCCTTGCCGGACAGAATCTGCACGCCGCCACCTCCCTCCGCTGTACGCCCCGCACTTCTCATTATTCAGCTATTATAGCGCCCCGGGCTTTGTTTGTAAAGGTAAGTAATTTCCAATTCAGCTATCTTTACTTAAAATTTATTTGGAGGGGGACGGATCTGACTTATGGTTTGGGAAAAGCGGAGGGGTCCGAGGGATATACATATTTTGCTTTACTCCAGTAAACCGCTGTGCTATAATAGCGGCAATTACCAAAGCGGAGAAAACATATGGAGGTTTGTTTCATGGTATCTGAACGTATGAAGGGACTGGGCACCGCCCGGTCGGTAATTCGGGAGCTGTTTGAATACGGCAAACTGCGGGCCGCCCAGGTGGGGCCGGAGAATGTCTTTGATTTCTCCATCGGCAACCCCAGCGTCCCCTGTCCCGCCGCCGTCAATGAGGAGGCCGTCCGCCTGCTCAAAGAGCAGCCCGATCTCATCCACGCCTACACCAGCGCCCAGGGGGACCAGGAGTCCCGCCAGCGATTTGCCGATTCCCTGAACCGGCGCTTCGGAACCGGTTACACCGCCGGTCAGCTCTACCTCACCGTGGGGGCCGCCGCCTCCCTGTGCTGTGTGCTCAACGGCCTGAGCTGTCCCGGGGATGAGTTTATCGTCTTTGCTCCCCATTTCCCGGAGTACAAGGTGTTCATCGAGGGGGCCGGGGCCAGGATGGTCCTTGTCCCCCCGGAGGTGGAGCGCTTTCAGATCGACTTCGACGCCTTTGAGCGGGCTGTCGGCGAGCACACCAAGGGGGTGCTTATCAACTCCCCCAACAACCCCTCCGGCGTGGTCTACTCCCGGCAGACGCTGGAGCGGCTGGCCGGTATCCTGACCGAGAAGAGCCGGGAGTACGGCCACCCCATCTACCTCATCTCCGACGAGCCCTACCGGGAGATCGTCTATGCCGGAGTGGAGGTGCCCTGGGTCCCCGGCGTGTACCGGGACACCATTGTGTGCTACTCCTTCTCCAAGTCCCTGTCCCTTCCAGGCGAGCGCATCGGCTATGTGCTGGTGCCGGGGGAAGTTACGGACAGCGGCGATGTCTACGCCGCCGTGGCCGGGGCGGGCCGGTCCCTGGGCTATGTGAACGCCCCCAGCCTGTTCCAGCGGGTCACCTCCCTGTGCTGTGACATGACCTCCGACATCAAGGTCTATGAGGAGAACGCGAAGATTCTTGTGACCGCCCTGCGGGAGATGGGCTACCATGTGGCGGAGCCCAACGGGGCCTTCTACCTCTTTCCCCGCACCCTGGAGCCGGACGACCTGGCCTTCTGTGAGCGGGCCAAAAAGATGGACCTGCTCATTGTTCCCGGCACAGGCTTCGGAGCCCCAGGCCACACCCGCATTTCCTACTGTGTCCAGACCGACATGATCCGCCGCTCCCTGCCCAAATTCCGGGAGCTGGCCGAGTCCTACCGCTGATATTACGACACCGGCCTGCCCTCAAAAATGGGGACGGGCCGGTGAAGCTTTATCTGCGGCCGGTCCGCTGCTCCTGGCGGCGCTGAATGCCGGCCTGGGCGGCGTAGGGGCCGATCTCGGCCCAGGGGGCCAGGAAGGTGCGGATGCCCAGCCGGCGGGCTACCTCCGTCTTGTGCCGCAGGGTGTCCCCGTCGTCGAAGAGGACGAAGTGGGCCCCGTTCTCCCGGCTCATGTAGGTGAAGTACCGGGCACACAGCTCCCCGGAGAAGAAGACGGAGGGAGACAGCCGCCGCTTCAGCTCGGCCAGCTCCTGATCGTTGAGGGGCTGGCCGCTTCCGGTGGGGGAGGGGAGGTAGAAGTCCTCCGCCCGCTTCTCCAGGGCAAGAACCACCCGGCTCTCCCCGAAGCGCTCCAGGGCTTCCTCCAGCCGCTTCTGGAGGGAGCCCCCCGACAGGGCGGAGGGGATCATCACCCGGGAGTGGGGGGCGTGGGCCCCGTACCGCTCCGGCACCAGGAGGGTCCAGCCCCGGCGGGCAAACTGCTCGTCCAGGCGGGCCGCGATCTGCTCCAGGGGGGGCAGGCAATTTTCAAAGTCCAGAATGGCCCCGGAGAAGCTCCTGGCCTGACACTCCCGAATGACCTCCTGGCACAGGGGACCGGTGGGGGCCAGCGGGCTGAACTCCTGGTCGTCCACCACCATCAGCCCGCCCTTGGGGGGCGCTGTTCCCTCAGACCGGAACAGATGGGCCCCCGGCCCCAGCCGGTAGGCCAGATGGGCCGGTGTGACCCGCCACCCCTGAAGCAGAGGCAGCTGCCTGGGCGGCAGGGTGATAATAAAAGTGTCCTGTGCCATGGGACTTCCCCCTTGTCCGAAGTTTCGTCCTGTGATATACTACGCTGTACAGCCTATGAAAGCGGACGCGGGGTTAGAACCCCGCCCTGGGCCCCGCGGACGTTTGTAGGGCGGGACGACCTCGGCCCGCCGCCCACAGAGAGCGGAGGATTGATTTCGCCGCAGGCGAAATGTGCGGAGCAAGTGAGGGTTTAGAACCTCGTGTAGGGGCGGATATCATCCGCCCGCCGAACATCGCCTGGACCTGACGGGCGGATAATATCCGCCCCTACAACGCACCCCTGAAGAACGGCGCGCCGGGGTCGTCGCGCCCTACACACGCTTAAACTCTCTCGAAGAGGGGGCCATTAGAGCGCATAAAGGAGAACATATCATGTCCCTATCCCCCATCCCCCGAGGGGTCTACCCCTCTATAACCCACATATCCCCCGAGGCCCTGGCGGAGAGGGGCGTCAAGCTGGTGCTGGCCGACCTGGACAACACCCTGGTACCCTACAAGGTGACGGTCCCTCCCGCTGAGGTAATCGCCTGGAAGGAGGCGCTGGCGGCGGCGGGAATCACGCTGTTCCTGTTGTCCAACAGCCGCAAGCCGGGCCGGGCGCAGAAATTCGCCGAACAGCTGGGCATCCCCTATCAGGGCCACTCGGGCAAGCCGAAACGAGCGGGCTATCTCAGGGCCATGGAGCGGATGGGGGCGAAGCCCGAGGAGACCGTCATGGTTGGGGACCAGATCTTCACCGACACCCTGGGGGCCAACAACGCCGGGGTGACCCCGCTGCTGGTTTTGCCTATTCGGCTGGCGGGCAACCCGGGGCGTTACATCCGGTATGCGGCGGAAACCCCCTTCCGTCTGTTGGGAAAAGGGAGGCCCTTCTTGTGAGTGCAAAATTCGGCCCCGCGGGCAATTCGGAGAGTTTTTCCAGGGTCCACAAGTCCTCCCTGGCCGCCCCCAAGTGGATTGCCGGCTTTGGCCTGGACTGCTACGAGTATCAGTGCGGAAAGGGGGTCCACGTGGGGAAGGAGACCGCCGTCAAAATCGGCGAGAACGCCCGGGCGGCGGGGATATCCCTGTCCCTCCACGCCCCCTACTTCATCAACCTGGCCAACCCCGACCGGGATGCCCTCCAAAAGACCATCGGCTACATCACCGCCGGATGTCAGGTGGCGGACTGGATGGGGGCGGGACGGGTGGTCATTCACTCGGGGGCGCTGATGAAGCGTGGACGGAGCCAGGCGCTGGAGACGGCGAAACAATCTCTGGCCGAGGTCATTGCCGCCTGCGACGGGCAGGGGTTTGACCATATCGCCCTGTGCCCCGAGACCATGGGCAAGATCAACCAGCTGGGCGACCTGGACGAGGTGCTGGAGCTGTGTACCCTGGACCGGCGGCTGGTGCCCTGTATTGACTTCGGCCACCTCTACGCCCGCTCCCTGGGGGCGGACGACGGGGCGGAGGCCTTTTCCCGGATGCTGGACCGGGTGGCGGAGGTCCTGGGCCCCGACCGGGCCGGCACCTTCCACAGCCACTTCTCCCACATCGAGTTTACCCCCAGCGGCGGCGAGAAGTGCCACCGCACCTTCGACGGCGACGGGGGCTACGGTCCAAGCTGGACCCCGCTGGCGGCGGAGATTGCCCGCCGGGGCTGGTCGCCCACCTTCATCTGTGAGTCCGCCGGCACCCAGGCGGAGGATGCGCTGACTATGAAACAAACCTATGAGGCGCTTTTATAGGGGCGGCCTGTGGCCGCCCGCCGCTCTAAAATGTTTCCCCTTAATAATGCGGGTGGCCACAGGCCGCCCCTACACAATCATCCGAAGGAGCGAAAAATATGAACCACATCGAAAAAATCGCCGCCAAGCTGGCGGATTTTGGGCTGGACGCCATGATGATTACCAGTGAGTCCGGGGAGCGGTACGCTCTGGGCTTCCACGGGGAGGGGCTTCTCCTCGTTACCCGGGAGGGGGCCCAATACACCACAGACGGGCGGTACATCGAGGCCGCCCGGGAGCAGATCGACGGGGCGGAGGTCCTGTTGACCACGCCGGACAAGGGGCATATGGCCTTTGCCAGGGAATACATCGAGGCCAAAAAGCTCCACAACGTGGGCTTCGAGAGCGGGGCCGTGACGGTGGACGGCCACAAGAAGTACGCCCAGGCTCTGCCCTGCGTCCTCACCCCCGCTCAGGACCTGCTGGACGGCCTGCGGGCTTCGAAAGACGAGGGGGAGCTGGCCCTGATGCGTCGGGCCCAGGAGATTACCGACGAGGCATTCAAGGCCATTTTGAACTTCATCCGTCCCGGCATGACCGAGCGGGAGATCGCCGCCCGGCTGGTCTATGAGCTGCTCAGCCGGGGGGGAGAGAAGGTGTCCTTCGACCCCATCGTGGCCGCCGGACCCAACGGCTCCCGGCCCCACGCCGTCCCCGGCGACCAGATTGTGGACGCGGGGATGTTTATTACCATGGACTTCGGCTGCAAGGTGGGGGGCTACTGCTCCGACATGACCCGCACCGTGGCCCTGGGCCAGCCCACTGAGGAGATGGAGGCGGTGTACAACGCCGTCCTGGCCGCCCAGAAGGCGGGCATCAACGCCGCCCGGGCCGGGGTCACCGGCCAGGAGATCGACGGCGCCGCCCGGAAGGTCCTCCAGGAGGCGGGGTATGGGGAGTATTTCTCCCACGGCTTCGGCCACTCCCTGGGGGTGGACATCCACGAGGCCCCCAGCGCCAGCTCCAAGGAGACCCGCCCCATGCCCGCAGGTGCGGTCATCTCCGCCGAGCCGGGGGTCTATCTTCCGGGGAAATTCGGCGTGCGTATCGAGGACGTGCTCATTCTCAACGAGACCGGCTGTGAGGACATCACCCGGTCGCCCAAGGACCTGATCGTGCTGTGATGGACCACGAAAAAACCTGCTGCTTCACCGGCCACCGGCCCGACAAGCTGCCCTGGGGGGAGGAGGAGTCCGACCCCCGGTGCCTGCGGCTGAAGGAGGCCATCGCCCGGGCGGTGGAGGACGCCTATGTGTCGGGGATCCGGCGCTTCATCACCGGCATGGCCCGGGGGATCGACTTATACTGCGCCGAGGCGGTGCTGGCTCTGCGGGAGACAGAACAGGACATCGCTCTGGAGTGCGCCCGGCCCTGCGAGACCCAGGCGGACAGCTGGCCGGAGGAACAGAAGCGGCGCTACCAGTCCATCCTGGACCGGTGCGACTTTGAGATCCTGGTCCAGCATCACTACGACCGCTTCTGCATGATGCGCCGCAACCGGTACATGGTGGACCGGTCCTCCCGGCTCATCGCCGTCTACAACGGAGCGCCCAAGGGGGGCACCTTCCAGACCCTGGCCTACGCCATGAAGAAGGGGCTGACCATCCACACCATCGACCTGGAGGACTTCCTATGAACACCCTGATGCACATCTGCTGCGCCCCCTGCGCCAACCGGCCCATCGCCCAGCTCCGGGAGGAGGGCCTGTCCGTCACCGGCTTCTGGTTCAACCCCAACATCCACCCCTACACCGAGTATCAGGCCCGGAAGCGGACGCTGGAGGAGTATGCCAGGGAGATTGGCATGAAGCTGGCCGTCGGCGGGACCTACGACCTGCGGCCCTTCATCACCGCCGTGGCGGGGGACATCGACGGCCGGTGCGCCTACTGCTACCGGGTCCGCATGGAGGCGACGGCCAAATACGCCGCCGAGAACGGGTTTGACAGCTTCACCACATCCCTGCTCATCTCCCCCTACCAGAACCACGACGGAATTGCCGCCGCCGCCCGGGAGATGGGGGAGCGATACGGCGTGGCCTTTCTCTACCGGGACTTCCGCCCCCTCTTCCAGGAGGGACAGCAGTTTGCCAGGGACCACGGGTTTTATATGCAGAAGTACTGCGGCTGTATCTTCAGCGAGGAGGACCGGTATATGGCCGCCAAGCGGAAGAAAAAGCGGACCGGCCCTTGCGCTTCCGGCGGGAAAGAGGTATACTGAAATCACAAATAGGGCGGTGCGCCCAAAAACAGTGAATAGGAGAGGAAGCATATGAGAAAGCGCAGATTCCTCAGCGCCCTGGCGGCTCTGGCCCTGGTGTTCACCCTGAGCCCGGCGGTCCGGGCGGAGGGGGCGGCTCCGGCGGTGTCCTCCAACCGGGGGGGACACGAGTATGTAAATGGCCGGCGGTGGGCCCAGCCCGCCAAGTCCTACCTCTATGAGAATCAGTCTGGCGGACTGACCCGGGTGGAGTATATCGAGGACCACGTGGTGGTGGAGGACTATGACGCCTCCTTCGGCCTCCAGTCCAGCCGGACGCTCCCGGCGGAGCTCCCCCTGTGGGGCGGCTTTTTTGCCGGGGAGAAGTATAACTTCCTGATCTTCGGCCAGGAGAACAAGGAGGAGGACGACGGCAAGGAGGTCATCCGCGTCGTCCAGTACGACAAGAGCTGGAACCGCCTGGGGCAGGCCAGCCTCCAGGGGGCCAACACCATCGTCCCCTTTGACGCGGGGGCGCTCCGCTGCGACGAGTACGGCGGATACCTCTATATCCGCACCAGCCACAAGATGTACACCGCCAAGGACGGGCTGAACCATCAGGCCAACGTGATGATCGCCCTGCGGCAGAAGGACATGGAGATTACCGACTCCTTCTGGAAGGTGATGAACGTGAGCTACGGCTATGTCAGCCACTCCTTCAACCAGTTTGTCCTGATCGACCAGGAGGGCCGCATCGTCACCCTGGACCACGGCGACGCCGGTCAGACCCGGGCGGCGGTTCTGCTGCGGTACAACGCCGAGGCCGGGAAGGACAGCTTCCAGGAGGGGGTCAAGGTGCCTCTGGAGGATGGCTATTACACCTGGAGCTATGTGAGCCGGGTGGATGTTCTGGCTTTCCCCCAGGCCGCTGAGCACTACAACGACACCGGCTGCGCCCTGGGCGGCTTCGCCGAGACCTCCAAGGGCTATGTGACTGCCTATCAGTTCGACGGTACCGCCTCCTACCTGGGCGTGGACAGCCGGGACCTGTATCTGTCCACGGTGAGCAAGGACCTGAAGAGCCCTGAGACCGTCCAGCTGACCACCGGTCAGAACGTCTCCAACCCCCAGCTGGCCCCCACTGGACTGGAGGGTGGCTATGTGCTGTGGAACACAGTGGACCAGAAGAGCTGGTACAACTTTACCTTCGGGGACACCCTCTACTACGCCTCCTATGACGCCAACGGTGCTGTGGGCCAGATCCAGACCGCCCCGGGACAGTTGTCCGACTGCCAGCCCATCTTCTGGCAGGGCAAGGCGGTGTGGTACACCACCGACAACTCCGTCCCCACCTTCTACCTCCTGGACGGAGCCGGCGTGACCGCCCGCAAGGCCGGTACCGCCGCCGCGCCCGACCCCGACCCCGTTCCCGATACCGCCACGGCCCACGCCTCCACCCAGCTGGTGCTGGTGGACGGCAAGAGCGTGGAGTTCCAGGCCTACGCCCTCCTGGATGAACAGGGGAACCCCACTAACTATGTGAAGATGCGGGACCTGGCCTATGTGCTCAACGGCACGGGGGCCCAGTTCGAGGTGGACTGGGACGGCGGCGTGGTGGTCACCACCAAGACGCCTTACACCGTCAGGGGCGGGGAGATGACCACCCCCTATGAGGGAAACCAGCCCTGTACCTCCGTTGAGAGCGCCACCAACGTGGACGGAAAGCTCGTCCGCCTGGACGCCTTCACCATTTACGACAGTCAGAATAACGGCTACACCTACTACAAGCTGAGGGACCTGGGCAGCGTCCTGGGCTTCGGCGTAGACTGGGTAGACGGGCAGGGCATTACGATCAGCACCCGCTGAACCAAATAAAAACCACAGTCAGCCGCCGCGTCTTGATGCGGCGGCTGACTGCGTTGCAGGTGATGAAATGGACAAGCATGAGGTTCTCAAGCAGTATTTCGGCCACAGTACCTTCCGCCAGGGGCAGGAGCGGCTGATCGACGGCATTCTGTCCGGCCAGGACGTGCTGGGCGTGATGCCCACCGGCGGGGGGAAGTCCATGTGCTATCAGGTGCCCGCCCTGCTTCTGCCGGGGCTGACCCTGGTGGTGTCCCCCCTGATCTCCCTGATGAAGGACCAGGTGGCCGCCCTGAAGGAGGCCGGAGCGCCCGCCGCCTACATCAACAGCTCGCTGACAGGGGAGCAGCTGCGGACGGTGTACAGCCGGGCCCGTCAGGGGGCCTATAAGCTGATCTACATCGCCCCGGAGCGGCTGGAGGGGGAGGGCTTCGCCGCCCTGGCCCGGGAGGCGGACCTGTCCCTGGTGGCGGTGGACGAGGCCCACTGCGTCTCCCAGTGGGGTCAGGACTTCCGGCCCAGCTATCTGAGAATCCGGGAATTTGTGGACAACCTGCCCCGCCGCCCGGTGCTGGCCGCCTTCACCGCCACCGCCACCGGCCAGGTGCGGGAGGACATCGTCCAGCGGCTGGGCCTGCGGGAGCCGGTCCGGGAGGTCACCGGCTTCGACCGGCCCAACCTGTTTTTCGACGTGCGCCACCCCAGAAACAAGATGGAGGAGCTGACCCGCCTGCTCCGGGAGCGGGAGGGGCGGTGCGGCATCATCTACTGCGCCACCCGGGGCGGAGTGGACCGGGTGTGCCGGGCGCTGGAGGACAAGGGCGTCCCCGCCGCCCGCTACCACGCGGGGATGGAGGACGGGGAGCGGCGGGCCAGTCAGGACGACTTCCAGTTCGACCGCAGGCCCGTCATGGTGGCCACCAACGCCTTCGGAATGGGCATTGACAAGTCCAACGTCAGCTTTGTCATCCACTACAACATGCCCAAGAGCCTGGAGGCCTATTACCAGGAGGCGGGCCGGGCCGGCCGGGACGGCGAGCCGGCGGACTGCGTGCTGCTCTACTCCGCCGGGGACGTGACCACCGCCCGGTTCCTCATCGAGAACGGCGGCGAGGAGCTGAGCCCGGAGGACCGGGCCGAGGTCCGCCGCCGGGACTACGAGCGGCTCAATCTCATGGTGGACTACTGCAAGACCACCGGCTGTCTCCGAGGATACATTTTGGACTACTTCGGCCAGGAGCACGGCCCGGACTGCGGAAGCTGCGGCAACTGCGTCGGGGAGTACACCCAGGAGGACGTGACCGTCCCCGCCCAGATGATCCTGTCCTGTGTCCTCCGGGTGCGGGAGAAGCTGGGCTACTACGTGGGCAAGACGCTGATCGTCCGCACCCTCCGGGGCAGTCGGGACCAGCGGGTGCTGGAGCTGGGGCTGGACGGCCTGTCCACCTACGGCCTGATGAACAAGCTCGCCGCCTCCCGCATCCGGGAGATCATGGACTTTTTGGAGCTGGAGGGCTGTCTGCGCCTCAACCCGGCCCACTCTACCCTGGAGCCGGCGGGGGAGGCCCGGGCGGTGCTCTTCCAGGGGAAGCGGCTGTCCATGTCCGTCCGGAAGGACCGGGCGGAGGAGCGGGCGAAGGAGAAGCGCCGGACGCCCGCCCCGGCGGGAGAGGCCCCGGAGGAGCTGACAGCCGCCCTCAAGGCGGTGCGGAACCGCCTGGCCCAGCGGGAGGACGTGCCCGCCTACATCGTGTTTTCCAACGCCACCCTCACCGATATGGCGGCAAAGCGCCCCCGGAGCATGGAGGCCCTGCTGGAGGTCTCCGGCGTGGGCCGGGTGAAGGCGGCGAAATACGGCGCGGCCTTTTTGGAGGCCATCGCCCAATTTGAGGCAGGAAAAAAACTGTAAAAAAAGCTTGCATTCCCTGGAAGAAAGTGATATACTACTCTGGCATTATGTGTGGGAGTGCGGATTTTTCGCCCGGTGCCCGGAGAATCTCCGGGTTGGCGGAGAATATGATGCCCCCAGAAGAATAACTGAAAAACAGGAGGAAAAAACTATGGCAGTCGTATCTATGAAGCAGCTGCTGGAGGCCGGCGTTCACTTCGGCCACCAGACCCGCCGGTGGAACCCCAAGATGGCCACCTACATCTACACGGAGCGCAACGGGATCTATATCATTGATCTCCAGAAGACCGTGAAGAAGCTGGAGGAGGCCTATAACTTCGTCCGTTCCCTGGGTGAGAAGGGCGAGACTCTGCTCTTCGTGGGCACCAAGAAGCAGGCTCAGGAGGCCATCAAGGAGGAGGCCAGCCGCGTCGGCATGTACTGGGTGAACGCCCGGTGGCTGGGCGGTATGCTCACCAACTTTAAGACCATGCGGGGCCGCGTGGACCGCCTGGCCCAGCTGAAGAAGATGCAGGAGGACGGCACCTTCGACATGTTGCCCAAGAAGGAAGTCATCAAGCACATGGGCGAGATCGCCAAGCTGGAGAAGTACCTGGGCGGCGTCACCGAGATGCGCAAGCTCCCCGGCGCCCTGTTCGTGGTGGACCCCCGCAAGGAGCGCAACGCCATCAACGAGGCCCGCAAGCTCCACATCCCCATCGTGGCTATCGTGGACACCAACTGCGACCCCGACGAGATCGACTATGTGATCCCCGGCAATGACGACGCCATCCGCGCCATCAAGCTGATCTCCTCCGTCATGGCCAACGCCATCCAGGAGGGCAAGCAGGGCCAGGACGCCCCCGCCGCTGAGGCTGAGGCTCCCGCCGCTGCGGAGTAATGATGAATTTTTCGGCCAACTGTGTAGGGGCGGCCTTTGGCCGCCCGCACGTTGGACGCTGTATCCAGAGCAGTTGAAACGGGCGGCCAAAGGCCGCCCCTACAGACTGCTCTCCTATTGATTAAACTTAGGAGGTTATTAAGTTATGGCAATCACCGCAAAAGACGTACAGAAGCTGCGCGAGATGACCGGCGTGGGCATGATGGACTGCAAGAAGGCCCTGGTCGAGGCCGACGGCGACTTTGACAAGGCCATCGAGTGGCTGCGCGAGAAGGGCCTCGCCGCCCAGACCAAGAAGGCCGGCAAGGTGGCCGCCGAGGGCGTGTCTATGGCGATCGTGGCCGACAACGGCGTGGGCGTGCTGATTGAGGTCAACTCCCAGACCGACTTCGTGGCGAAGAACGACGTGTTCCAGGGCTTCGTCAAGGATGTGGCTACCGCCGTCGCCACCCAGGACCCCGCCGACGTGGAGGCCCTGAAGAACTGCACCTACCCCGGCACTGACCGCACCATCGCCGATGTCACCGCCGACAAAGTGCTGGCTATCGGTGAGAACATCCAGATCCGCCGCTTTGTCCGCTACGCCGAGGGCGTCAGCGTGCCCTACGTTCACATGAACGGTAAGGTGGGCGTGCTGGTTAACCTGGCCGTCGAGGGCATCGACGCCGACAAGGTGGTCGAGCTGGGCAAGGACGTGGCGATGCAGATCTGCGCCATGAACCCCGCCTATCTGGACAAGTCCAACGTGAGCCAGGAGATCCTGGACAAGGAGAAGGAAATCCAGCTGGCTATTATGGCCAACGACCCCAAGATGGCCGCCAAGCCTGACAAGGTGAAGGAGGGCATCGTCATGGGCAAGCTGGGCAAGTACTATGAGGAGAACTGCCTGCTCCAGCAGGCCTTCGTCAAGGAGAACAAGGTCTCCGTGGAGAAGCACGTGGAGGCCGTCGCCAAGGAGCTGGGCGGCAAGATCACCGTCAAGGCATTTACCCGCTTCGCCACCGGCGAGGGCATCGAGAAGAAGGAGGACGACTTCGCCGCCGAGGTCGCGTCCATGATTAAGTAAGCAGGACTGATTGGAACAGGGGCCTGAGTCGTATTACTGTGACTCAGGCCCTTTTGCATACGCTCTGAGCGCTTCTGGAGCGGAGGAAAGGAAGGGTATCATGGATCAAAGCGCCGCGTTTCGGTGGCCCGCCGTGCCTGGGCCGTGGAAAAAGATTTCACCTGCCTTTTGGCTGGCATTCCTGACGGCTGGTGTCGGAGGGTTTATCACCCACCTTTACATCTTCACCAACCTCCTGCCCAACCACGACAGCATCGGGGGCCTGTTCACCTATAACGACATGCTGGACATTGGCCGCTGGGCCTCCAGCCCTATGTCGCTGCCCAGCACCTTTTTTCAGCTCCCGGTGGTCATCGGACTGCTGTCGGTGCTGGCGCTGGGGGCGGCGGCAGGACTGACCGTCCGGGTGCTGGAGATTAGCCACCCCGTCCATATTGTGCTGACCTCCGCCCTGATGGTCACCTACCCCGCCGCCTGCGCCATCTTCTCTTACCTCTTCACCGCCGACGCCTACTTTATGGCCCTGTTCCTCAACGCGCTGGCCGTCTGGTGTACCAAGAAATACCGCTGGGGCTGGGCTGCCGCCATCCTGATGATGACATGGGCCTGCGGCACCTATCAGGCGTTCATCTGCTATGCCATCGGCCTGTTCCTGATCGACTGCATCCTGGCTCTGCTCAACGGGGAGGAGGTTCCCGGGGTGGTGGTTCGGGGGCTGAAATACATCGGGATTTGCCTGACCAGCCTGGCGCTGTACTATGTGGTGCTGAAAATTGTCCTGATGGTCACCGGCACGGAGCTCGCCGACTACCAGGGGCTGAGCGGCCTGGGGCTGACCAGTCTGGCGGAATATTTCAGCCGTATCCCGGAGGTCTATCAGATCTTTTTTGACTATCTGCTGACTCCGAGCTTTTTGGACAGCTTTTTCTGCTTTGTCCTCCAGGCCGGTTTTGTCTATGCCGCCGCCGCTCTGGTGGTTCTGGCGGTGATGAACGGCCTGCTTCGGGACCCACTCCGGCTGCTGCTGACGGCGGCGGGGGCGGCCCTGCTGCCCCTGGCCCTGAATTTCGTCGCCCTCCTGGCCGCCGGGGGGGAGGTCCACCACCTGATGATCTACGCCTTCGTGCTGGTCTTCGTGCTGGGCATCAAGCTCACCGAGCTGATTATGGCCCGGCTGATCTCCGCCGGGAGGCCTGGCTGGACCGGGGTGTTCTGGCCTAACCTGGTGCTGTGCGCGGCGCTGGTCTGGTGCGGGTTCTGTACTGACAACATCGCCTATCTGCGGATGGAGCTGCGCTATGAGAACTCGCTGGCTCTGGCCAACCGCATTGCTGCCCGGGCGGAGAACCTGGCGGGCTATACCCCGGACGCCCCCATCGCCGTTGTGGGCCGCCTGCCCATCGACCTGTACGGCCAGACTCTGCCTGAGCTCTCGGAGTACGACGCCATCACCGGCACGGACGGCTTTCTGTTACAGTGCTACTACTCGGGACGGGACGTGCTGGAGTACTGCATTGGTCTGCCAATGTCTCAGTCAACGGCGGAGCAGTGGGACGACCTCTATAAATCCGGTATTTTGTACCAGACCCCCAACTGGCCCGATCCGAACTGTATGTTCATGTTTGAGGGGATGGTCGTGGTAAAGCTGTCGGATGTGTATATTGAGTGAAAATTTCAGACTGTATGTGTATATAGGATAACAGCTTCCCGGTGCGAGGGCCCGGGAAGCTGTCTGCTTTCCTGGAAAAATTTTGACAAAAGCGGTAGGCGAATCGTCCGTTTTTTTAGTATATTTATTCGGTGACGGAAATGCGGAAAAGCACTTCCCTTTCTGGAGGAGCTATGGTATACTTTTCTCAAAGTCTATCGTCCATCCGTTCAGCGCGGCGCGAAAGCCGGCAAGCGGAGCGAGCGGCTTTTCTTCTGTATGTCAGCAAAAAAAACAGAAAAGGAGCGAAAGGGACGTGTGGGGAAAGAAAGTGGACCCCTCCGTCAGCGGAGGGATCAAACGGAGCCTGAATAGGAAGATTTTGAGGAGTACCACCCTGAATATCCTGATTTTGGTGGTTGTGTGCTGCGCGATTATGGCCCTTTCCATGCAGTCGCTTGCCAACAGTATCCTCTTGGACAGCCTTCAGCCCATGGCCCGGCAGTCGGCCAAGACTGTGGAGGCCAACATTCATATGCTGGCCGACCGAATGATGACCATTGCCGGCGACCCCCGGCTGGAGACGGTTTACGCCGAGGGACCCGCCAGTCCGCCGGAGGTACCGAACGCGCCGGAGACGCCCGAGGGGGAGGAGCCGGGGACTGAGACGCCGGCCGAGACTCCAGAGGAGCCGGACAGCCGCGTCCCGGACGCCGCAGCCACCGAGGCCAGCCGCAGGGAAGTCCTGGAGGAAGCGGCGGAGATTTATGAACTCTATACCATCGCGCTGTACGGCCTGGACGGGCGGCTGATTCAGGGGATCGACGGCGCGCCCGAGAGCCTGGAGAGCACGTTCCTGTCCCTTTTACAGGAGACCGACAACCTGACCACCTATTCCTCCACCATCTTCCAGGGCAAGCTGGGCGTTATGATGGGCATGCCGGTGAAGGAGGAGGGGGAGACCGCCTTCTATGTGATGGGCGTCTATAAGTACGACACCCTCAACGATGTCATCAGCAGCATCAACCTGGGCCGGACAGGCACGGCTTACATGGTCAGCGAGGACGGCACCGTCACCGGCCACCCTGACCAGTCCCTGGCCTTGAACAGAAGCTCGCTGTCCCAGCTCAGCGGCGGCAACAGCGAGGCGGTGGAACGGGTGACCACCGGGGAGACGGGGGCTACGGAGTTCCCCATCAACGGAAAGCAGATGCTGGTGGCCTTCTCACCCATCCGGGGAACCCAGTGGTCGCTAGTCATTCAGATTCCCAAGGCGGATTACAATCACTTTATCAACGCGGCGATGCTGGTGGCCGTGCTGGCGACCATGGCGGTGCTGGTCATCTCCATGCTTCTGGTCCTGCGTCTGGCCCGGTCCATCTCCCGCCCGGTGAAGCGGGTTACCGACCGCATGGTGGCCTTCTCCAACGGCGACCTGCATACCGAGGTCACCCTCCTCAATACCGGGGATGAGCTGGAGGTCATGACCCAGACCCTGAGCGACACCCTGGAGAGTATGAACCAGTACTTATCCGATGTTCAGCTGGTGCTGAACCGGGTGGCGCGGGGCGACCTGCGTGCCGAGCCTCATGAGGGCTATAAGGGCGACTTCGTGCTGATCCGCAGCAGTCTGGTCACCATCACCGAGTCGATGAATGAGACCATGCTGGGCCTGCGCTCCGCCGCCGACCGGCTGACTTGTATGGCCGCCGGGCTGAGCGGCCAGTCCGCCCAGCTGCACCAGGCCTCTCTGGAGCAGAACCAGTCCACCGAGGAGCTAGTGGACGAGGTGACCCGCGTAAAGGAGCGGCTGGCCGACGTGACCGTGAGCAGCGGCCAGACCCGGACCCAGACGGAGGAGATCATTCAGCGGGTCCAGGGGGCCAATGAGCAGATGGCCGCGCTGTCTTCCGCCATGGACGACATCAGCGCCAACGCCCAGCAGATCACCAAGATCGCCAAGGACATTGAGGATATCGCTTTCCAGACCAATATCCTGTCCCTCAACGCCTCAGTGGAGGCCGCCCGGGCCGGGGCGGCGGGCAAGGGCTTCGCGGTGGTGGCCAACGAGGTGAAGCGGCTGGCCGCCAAGAGCGCCGAGGCCGCGCAGAGCGCCACCGGGATGGTCAACAACACCAAGGCCATCATCCAGACCGGCGTGGAGCTGACGGCGGACACCGCCGGCTCCCTCCGGGCCATCTCCGATGTTTCCGCCCAGATCGGCGCGATCTCCGACCAGCTGGCGGCGGCGGTGGAGGGCCAGGAGGCTGCCCTGACCGTGATGGAGGCCCGGATCGCTACCATCTCCGATATCGCGGACCGCAACCTGCAAAACGCGGGGGAGACGGAGCTGTCCAGCAGCTCCCTGGCCCAGGAGGCCGAGGCCCTCCAGTCCCAGGTGAAAAAATTTGCTTTGAAGGAGAAGAGCGCCAAATGAAACGAATTCTTGTCATGGGTCTGAGCCTGCTTCTGACGGCCTCCCTCCTGGCCTCCTGCGGAGGTCAAACGGAGCTCCAGGACGGCTATTATACCGCCCAGGCCGCCGCTTTCAGCCACGGCTGGAAGGAATATGTTACCATCCTGGTCAAGGGAGGGGCCATTCTTTCCGTGGAATACAACGCCGAGAACGCCAGCGGATTTATCAAGAGCTGGGACAACGCCTATATGCAGACCATGCTCCACACCAACGGCACCTATCCCAACGAGTACACCCGCAACTACGCGGGCCAGCTTCTGGACGGTCAGGGCGAGGGGACCATTGACGCGATCTCCGGGGCGACCTCTTCCCACAGCTCCTTCCAGCTTCTGGCCGAGGCCGTTCTGGAGCAGGCCCGGAAGGGAGACTCCAGCATCGCCATCGTGGATACGGCCCACTGAGGCGGAAAACAGCGTTGACATCCGGTCTGTTTTCCTGTATGATAGGGGACGCAGTAAGCTGGACAGCCGCGCGGGCGGGGCGAAAGGCCCGTCTGTGAGGAAAGTCCGGGCTCCGCAGGGCAAGGATAACGGGTAACACCCGCCGGGGGCGACCCTAGGACAAGTGCAACAGAAATAGACCGCCTGTCCCGATGGACAGGTAAGGATGGAAAGGTGAGGTAAGAGCTCACCCGATGGCGTGGAAGCGCCCATCGCTGTAAACTCTATCCGGAGCAACGCCGTGGAGGGACATACAGGCCGGCCCGGCCGTTCCAGGGAGGCGGCTTGAGCGTACTGGCAACGGTGCGTCGAGATAGATGGCTGTCTTAAAAGACAGAACCCGGCTTACAGGCTTACTGCACCAGAAGCAAATACCGCCGCCCTAACAACAGGGCGGCGGTTCGCTTATGCCTCCACGTTAATCTCCGGGGCCGGGGCGGGTTCGGCGGCGGCGGAGGCGTACTGCTGGATGGCGGCGTCCACGGTGGACTGGGTCTGTTCGGTGAGGCCGGTCAGCTGCTGGCGCAGCTCCATCCGGGAGGCCTGGAGCTGGTCCTGGACGCGGTTGTCCACCGCAGCCTCCCGCGCATAGCCGGACTCCCGGAGAATCCGCATAGCCTGGCGGTTTCTCAGCTGGTGGCGCAGGCGTTTGGCCTCGCGGTCCCGCTTCTCCCGGGCCAGGCGGGCCTGGCGCTTTTCCTCCAGCCGCTCCTGGGAGAGCTCCCGCCGCTTCCGTCCCGCCCGGTTCACCGTCTTTTGCAGCTGGTTGATGACGGCCTGAATGCGGTCGGCGTTGTCGCTGTCGCTGCGCTTGGCGGCCCGGAGCTGGGCGATCTGCCGCCGGGCATAGCCGGAGGCGGCGTCCACCTCCCCCAGGCTCCTGGCCCGGGCCAGACGGGAACAGGCCATAATGGCCGCGTCGCCGTACCGGCGGCTGTTTTTGGGGAGCTTGAACTGCTCCTTCCGCTGTTCGATCTGCTCCCTGGCGTCCTTCATCATCTCGGCCAGGTCGGGCTGACGCTCCCGCTCCTCCCGAAGGGCGGCGGAGAGCCCGTCGTCCTGGGCAGGGGCGGTCGGCTGGACCGGATAATACCCGCCGCTCCCGGCGGCGCTTATGGTGCTCACAGGCGCTCCTCCTCCCATTGAAAACGGTATATAATATGGTTATCGGCCAGAGGAGGGTGTTTCGATAGTGAGGGAGGAAAAATTTACAGCGCTGGGGGAATCTTTCCCTTTACATCTGTGCCGGGGTATGGTAAACTAATTGTACAAATCTAATTTAAAAGACCACGTATGGAGATGAAACACATGAGTTTTAAGATTGTAGTGGACAGCTGCTGCGACCTGACCCCTGCCATGCTGAAGGACCCCGTCTTTGTCAAGGTCCCCCTGACCATCCGCTCCAACGGCAGTACCTTTGTGGACGACGAGACCTTTGACCAGGCGGACCTGCTCTGGTCCATGCGGCAGAGTGAGGACGCCCCCTCCACCGCCTGCCCCTCCCCCCAGGCTTACCTGGACGCCTATCAGGGCGCGGACGATGTGTATGTGGTCACGCTGACCGCCCTGCTCAGCGGCTCCCACAACAGCGCCGAGCAGGCCCGTATACTGATGGAGGAGGACCGGCCGGAGGTGAATGTCCATGTGTTCAACTCCTGCTCCGCCGCCTCCGGAGAGGTGCTGGTGGCCCTGGCCATCCAGCGCCTGGCCTCCGCCGGGATGCCCTTCAAGCGGGTGGTCACCGAGGTGGAGCAGTTTATCTCTCAGATGCAGACCCTGTTCGTGCTGGAGTCTTTGGAGAACCTGCGGAAAAACGGCCGGCTGACCAAGCTCCAGGCGGTGATCACCGGGGCGCTGAAGATCAAGCTGTTCATGGGCGCCACCCCCGAGGGGGAAATCTGCAAGCTGGGACAGGCCCTGACCATCAAGCAGGCGCTGGGCAAGATGGTGGACAAGGTGGCCGCCGACGCCAGCCACGTGGGCCGCACCCTGGCTATCTGCCACTGCAACTGCCTGGAGCGGGCTTTCCAGGTGAAGAGCATGATCGAGGCCAAGTGCAAATTCGCCCACATCCTGATTACCGAGGCCGGGGGCATTACCAGCGTCTACGCCAACGACGGCGGTATCGTCATCGCGTATTAAAAAATCCGGCTCCCCCAACGGGGGAGCCGGTCATTTGAAAGGAGAAATGGCTATGCCGATGACCCGAGAGCAGGCCTGGGACCTGCTGACGACCTACAACAAGGAGCCCTTCCATCTGCGCCACGCCGTAACGGTGGAGCGCGTTATGGGCTGGTACGCCCGGGAGCTGGGCTATGGGGAGGAGGCCGGGTTCTGGTCAATTGTGGGCCTGCTCCACGACCTGGACTTCGAGCAGTGGCCCGAGGAGCACTGCGTCAGATCTCAGGAGCTGATGCGTCAGGCCGGGGTGGAGGAGCCCGTTATTCGGGCCACCGCCAGCCACGGCTGGGGGCTCCGGGTGGACATCAAGCCGGAGCACGAGATGGAAAAGGTCCTCTACGCCTGCGACGAGCTCACCGGCCTCATCGGAGCGGCGGCCCTCATGCGGCCCTCCAGGAGCGTGGCGGACATGGAGCTGAAATCGCTGAAAAAGAAGTTCAAGGACAAGCGCTTTGCCGCCGGATGCTCCCGGGAGGTAATCGCCAGCGGGGCGGAGTTGCTGGGCTGGGAGCTGGACAAGCTCCTGGATATGACCCTGCGGGCCATGCAGGCGGAGGAGAGCGCCATCGAGGCGGAAGCGCCGGCGTGATATGTAGACCGGTCAACCCAGAATCCATTGCAGCATCAGCAGCAGTCCAAAGCCGGGCAAACCCAGCAGACCCAAGACCAGGGCGTTGACCAGGTTGACCCCCAGATGAATGCCGATGAACTGGCTCACCTGGGCGAAGAGTGCCAGGACGGCCAGCCCCACCGAGGACCGCAGAGCCAGGTGGAGCAGCCGGGTGGCTGGCCGGCGCAGCAGGACCAGCGCCGCGCACAGCACCAGTCCCGCCAGACACCAGGCCAGATATCCGGGGATGGGGTTCATGTGGTCCCCTCCAGCTCTTTGACCCGGCGGAGGAGATAGTTGTAGCGGGCCTGGAGGGCGTTGATCTCGAAGACGTAGGACTCGATCAAATCGCTGTCGCTGGCGGTGTTGAAGCCGCCGTAGGCCTGACTGATCAGGGCCCGGGTGTGGGACAGGGAGTCCAGAAGCTCCCGGCGGGCCTGGTGGTTGGGGTCGCCCCGGCGGAGGCCGGACCGTTTGACTGATTGTGCCATAGAGAAGACCGCTCCTTTCTGATAAAGCCTGTTGGTCTATTCTATGGGTAGTATGGACAAATATTCCAGCTGATAAACTGGAGAGAGCAGAAACCCGGCCGGCGGTCTCAGGACCACCGGCCGGGTCGTTTGTCAAAATCAATATATTCTGCCGCCGTGGAGTCCCGCGTTCAGGGTGAAGGAGTACAGAGCGGCGGCCAGCTCGGCCCGGGTCACCATGTCCTGGGGGCGCAGAGCGCCGTCGGAGCCGGAAATCAGCCCGTTGGTCACAGCCCATTCCATGCTGTCCACAGCCCAGCTGGAGACGCTGTCCCCGTCGGAGAAGCGGGTCAGGTCGGCGTTGGAGCGCAGGGTGGCGCCCAGATAGCGGGCGTAGTTGTGAAGGATGACCGTCATCTGCTCCCGGGACAGAAGACCCATGGGGTCAAAGGTCTCGGGGGTGTAGCCGGAGATCAGGCGCTCCTGCTGGCACCAGGCCACGGCGGCGTGGAACCAGTCGTCGGGGGAGACATCGGTGAAGGAGAGTTGGGTCTGGTCAGCCTCCAGAGAGCCCGACATGGCCCACAGCACCTGAGCCATCTGGGCCCGGGGGAGGTAGTCGTCGGGGAAGAAGTAGCCGTCGTCCGCCCCGGCAAAATAGCCCTGGGACAGACCGAAGGACACCGCGTCGTAGTACCAGTCGTCAGGGGAGACGTCGAAGGGGATGAGCACGTCGTTGTAAATTTGCAGGTAGTAGGTCTGGGTGCGGTCCTGGCCATCCTCGGGGTCGGTACGGTGGAGCTTAATCATGCACAGGGGGAACTCCTGCCAGAAAATGGTCTCCAGGCCGTCGTCCAGGGCGTGGTCTCCGCTGGCCGACCGGTCCCGGACCGCCAGCTGACTGCGGTAGACCAGCAGCTCGGGGGAGAGGATGTAGGGCTGTCCCACCTCCAGGGTGGGGGGCGTCTCCTCGGGCTGGAGCCGGGCCAGCGCCCCCTCGGTGTCCATCACGTCCCAGACGGGCTCCTCTCCGCCCTCCAGGAGCTCGTAGACGCCGTCGCCGTTGATGTCGGTGAGGTAGTCCACCGACACCCAGACCCCCTCCTCGGTGGCCTGGATAAAGAAGCCTGCGTCGATGGTGACGCGGTTGAGCTTGCAGTCGTATTCACCGCTGGTGTCGAGCTGGAAGCGGCCGTCCTCGTCCCTGCGGTAGATGTCTACGGAGATGCTCCGCTCCGGCTTGTCAATGGCGGAGGCATCAATGCGGAACTCGCCAAAAAACGTATCCGCAGAGGAGGCGAAGCCGCAGGAGACAGAGGCGGCTGTCATGAAGGCCGCGGCCATCAAACCGGCGATCCATCGTCTGGTTCGTTTCATGAGAGAGCTCCTTTCTGGACAGATGGGGGAATCGAACTTAACACGGCCCCATTATACCCAAATTTTTCTCCGTTGACAAGGGATGTAACAAAACAGTAAGAATTTAGCAGCTCAAACGCAGGGCGGAAGGGTGGCGGAGTCCCACATATAGCCCAGCTCCTGGAGCTGGAGGTCTGTATATAGTGGCAGCTCCTCCTCATCCGGGGCCGACAGGTCCAGGTGCCGCCAGCCCTCGCTGGTCTGGACGGCGACCCAAAAGCGAGGCGATCCCTCCAGCGTGCCTTGGGCCACCTGGCAGGGCAGCTCCAGCCG
Organism: Firmicutes bacterium ASF500; assembly: GCA_000492175.2. Taxonomy (NCBI): domain Bacteria; kingdom Bacillati; phylum Bacillota; species Firmicutes bacterium ASF500. Next base: position 3,475,665 of record CP097573.1, read on the forward strand.
CTGGCACAGGGCGGCGAAGGCCAGGGAGAGGCCCTCGCTGTCGGCCGAGCCGTCCACAAAGAGATCGTAGGCGGTGGCCCCCCCCAGGGGGTCCAGCTCCCCTGCCTCCAGCACGGCCTGGGCGGCGGCCTGGAGCCGCTCCCGGACCGGGAGGGCGGTCAGCTCCTGGGCCAGCTCGTCCACCGCCCCGGCCAGCTCGCTCTGCCGGGCCAGGAGCTCGGCGTGGTCCAGCGGGTAGTTGAGGGTGATCTCCACAATCCTCTGCCGGCCGCTGTTGGGGTAGATGGACACGGAGATCTCCGGCATCCCCAGGGCGAAGGCGGGGGCGTCGTAATAGGCCTGGCGGGCCAGGTCCTGAATGAAAGCTTCGTCCTCCTCAAAGTAGTGGATGCGCAGGGTGCGCTCCGGGGCGAAGGAGGTCAGGGCGGTGCCCAGCTCGCTGCGGATGGCGGCGGCACCGGTGGCCTGAACAATGGAGGCCACCTGCTCCCGGGTGCGGCGGTAGGTGATGTCAACCTCCGCCTGAGAGAAGGTGACCACCGGGTCCACGCTGTAGGTGATAAATTCCACGCAGTAGGCCCCCAGGGGGTCCTCCTGCACCACCTCCAGACAGGCGTCGGACAGAAAGTCCTCCACATCCTCCGAGTCGGTGTACAGCCGGATGGTCCCCCGCTCCGCCCCCAGGTTAACCAGATAGACCAGCGCGTTGACGAGCTCCTGATAGCTCTCCGCCCGCAGGATGGAGGGGTCCCCCTCGGTGGTGGGGGCGGCGTTGTGGGGGGTGACGTGGCTGTAGTCCCGCTCCAGCATGGCGGAGCAGCCGGTGAGGAGGAGGGAGGCGGCCAACGTGAGCAAAATCCCGGTTTTTTTCATGAGAAATCTCCTGTAGGGACGCATCATGATGCGTCCGCGAAATTTGATGTACAGCCGGCGGACGCTTCGTGAAGCGTCCCTACGTGGGAAATATCAATAACCCAGCTCCTCGTCAATGAGGATGACCTCCATGGTCTCGATGGCCCTGGGCTTCTCCCACAGCACCACCAGTCCCCGGCAGATGCGCTGGGGGCTCTTGCAGTCGTAGCACTTGTCCCCCTTCACGGCGCAGGGGGTATTCATGCCCAGGCGCTGGGCGTTTTTGGGGGAGGCGATGTTCCGGGCCCGCCACAGGGCGGCGTCGTAGTCGGGGGCGACCTTGTTTCTGCCCACCACGAAATAGACCTTCTTGTGGCCGAAGAGGGTGGAGGCCACCCGGTTGCCGGTGCCGTCGATGTTGATGAGCTCGCCGGTCTCGGCCAGGCCGTTGACGGAGGTGATGTACACGTCGGTGACGGCGGCTTGCTCCAGCCCGGCCTTGTCCCAGTGCCAGACGGCGTCGTTGTGGGAGGCCAGGCGGGGGTAGAGCCCCATCTCCTGCACCGTCATGGAGCCGCCGAAGCCCACGCTTACCCCGTTAATCTCCTTGTCCAGATAGTCCGCCGCCTCCTCCTTGGTGGCAAAGCGGCGGACGGAGAAGCCCCGCTCCTCCAGGCTTTGGGTCAGTTTGGTCCAGTTTGTCATAAAAAACACTCCTTTTTATTAAATATCGTTCTTCTGATACCGGCGGAAGCCCTGTCCCAGCACCTCGTGGGCGTCGCAGACGATGAGGAAGGCCTCCGGGTCCAGGTCGTGGACGATGGCCTTCAGCGGGACGATCTGCCGCTGCTTGAAGGCGCACATAAGCACCAGCTTGTCCTGGCCGGTGAAGCTGCCCTCCCCGTGGAGGAAGGTGGTCCCCCGCTCCAGCTGCTTGTCGATCTCCGCCGCCATGGGCCGGGGGTTGGAGGTGACGATATAGGCCACCTTGGACCGGTCCAGGCCGTAGAGCACGTTGTCCATAATGACGGTGGAGATATACAGGGCGATGCCGCCGTACATGCCGCTCTCCAGGCTGCGGAAGGCGGCGGCGACGGCCAGCAGCATGGACAGGTCTACCAGTAGAAGCAGCTTGCCCACCGGGAGCCAGGCGAAGGGGATTTTCAGCAGCCGGGCGACCAGGTCAGTCCCCCCGGTGGTGGCCCCCCTGGAGAAGATCATCCCCAGCGCTACCCCCAGCGTCAGCCCGCCGAAGACGGAGGCCAGCATGGGGTCCATGGGCGGGAAGGTGTACGCGGCGGCAATCAGGTCCACCAGGATGGAGGTGGCCGCCATAGCGAAGAGGGAGGACACCAGAGTGTGCCCGCCCAGCAGCTTCCAGCCCAGGAGGAAAATGGGGATGTTCAGCACCAGCACCACCGTACCGATGGGCAGACCGGGGATGAGACGGTTCAGGATCATGCCCAGAGCGGTAATCCCCCCGAAGCCGATCTCATTGGGGACGTAGAACCAGTCGAAGCTGAGGGAGTAGATCACCGATCCCAGCGTGATCCAGATATAGTCCCGCGCCAGTCGGGAGGGGGTGTGTTTGGTCATAGGGGGCCTCCTTGTGATAGGGTCAATTGCCTCCCTTTAGCAAGGGAGGGGGACCGCCGCCGCAGGCGGTGGTGGAGGGATTCCGTCATGCGGAACGGTTTTGACAGACGGAATCCCCCCGCCCCCTGCGGGGGGCACCCCCCTTTAGCAAAGGGGGCTTTTTTACAGCAGAGTCATCTGCTCCTCTCCCCGGTCCTCCTCCTTGAGGAGGGCGCCGGCGATGGGCAGGGAGCGGGCCCGGTAGCGGGCGGCGTTTTGGATGTGGGTGCGTTCCAGGGGGAGGACCTTCTCAACCTTATATTTTGGCTTCAAGGTCATGATGTTGACCCCCTGGGTGCTTCGGGTGGTCTTGGGGTTGAGGCTGGCGGTGTGGAACACCACGCAGCGGCCCTCGGTGGAGATGACCGCCGCCTCAAAGTCGTCCCGGAGGAGGAAGGCGGAGGCCAGGGGGGATTTGTCGGAGTAGGCCCCGGTGAGCTTCTTCCGCCGGGTCTGGGTCTGGTAGGCGGACAGCTCCACCCGGGCGGCCTTGCCGTTCTCAAAGAAGAACAGCAGGTGTCCGGAGTAGTCCCCGGGGATACAGGCCCACAGGGCCTTCTCCTCCGGGTCCATGGCCAGCTTGGAGGGCAGATAGTCCCCCAGGGCGCTGGCCTTGGTGTCGTCGAAGTCGGCAAGCCGGGTCTTGTAGCACTGCTGCTTGTCGGTGAACACCAGCAGCTCGTCCCGGTTATTGGCCTCCCACTGGAGGAGGGGGCCGTCTCCCTCCTTGTACTTCTGGTCGCTGGCCATCCGCAGGGATTGGGGGGTAATCTTTTTCAAATACCCCTCCTGAGAGAAGAACAGGTGGACTGGGTAGTCCGGGGTCTCGTCCTCCACGGTCATGACGGGCTCGTCCATGTGGTCATAGACGATCTGGGTGCGCCGGGGCTGGGCGTACTTCTTTTTGACCTCCGTCAGCTCGTCCACGATGATCTTCCGGATGCGCTTGGGGGAGTTGACGATGTCCTCCAGGTCGGCGATCTCATCCTCCAGCGTGTCCACCTCCTGGGTGCGCTTGAGGATGTATTCCTTGTTGATGTTCCGCAGGCGGATGTCCGCCACATACTCCGCCTGGATCTGGTCGATGCCGAAGCCGATCATCAGGTTGGGAATGACCTCGGCGTCCTCCTCGGTGTCCCGGATGATCTGGATGGCCCGGTCGATGTCCAGCAAAATCCGCCGCAGGCCCTTGAGCAGGTGCAGCTTCTCCTTCTTCTTGTTCATGGAGAAGTATACCCGCCGGCGTACCGACTCCATGCGCCAGGCGGTCCACTCCTCTAAAATTTCCCGGACGCCCATCACCCGGGGCATTCCGGCGATGAGGATGTTGAAGTTGCAGGACTGGCTGTCCAGCAGGGGGGTGAGCTTGAAGAGCTTGGCCATCAGCTTCTCCGGGTCGGTCCCCCGCTTCAGGTCGATGGTCAGCTTCAGGCCGGACAGGTCGGTCTCGTCCCGCATGTCGGCGATCTCCTTCACCTTGCCCAGCTTGACCAGCTCGGTCACCTTGTCCATGATGGCCTCGCTGGTGGTGGAGTAGGGAATCTCATAGACCTCGATGAGGTTCTCCGCCTTCACATACCGCCACCGGGCCCGGACCTTGAAGGAGCCCCGGCCGGTGCGGTAAATGTCCGCCAGGGCGGCCCCGTCGTAGAGCAGCTCGCCGCCGGTGGGCAGGTCGGGGGCCTTGAGGGTGGTCATCATGTCGTGGTCCGGGTTTTTCAAAAAGGCGATGGTGGTGTCGCACACCTCGCCCAGGTTGAAGCCGCACAGGTCGCTGGCCATACCCACGGCGATGCCCTTGTTGGCGGAGACCAGCACGTTGGGAAAGGTGGTGGGCAGCAGGGAGGGCTCCTTCAGCTTGCCGTCGTAGTTGTCCACGAAATCGACGGTGTCCTGGTCGATGTCCCGGAAGAGCTCGGCGCAGATGGGGTCCAGCCGGGCCTCGGTGTACCGGCTGGCCGCCCAGGCCATGTCCCGAGAGTACACCTTGCCGAAGTTGCCCTTGGAGTCCACCAGGGGGTGGAGCAGGGCCCCGTAGCCCCGGGACAGGCGGACCATGGTGTCATAGATGGCCTGGTCGCCGTGGGGGTTGAGCTTCATGGTCTGGCCCACGATGTTGGCGCTTTTGGTGCGCCCGCCCCCCAGCAGCTTCATCTGATACATGGTGTACAGCAGCTTGCGGTGGGAGGGCTTGAAGCCGTCGATCTCAGGGATGGCCCGGGAGATGATGACCGACATGGCGTAGGGCATATAGTTGATCTCCAGGGTCCGGGTGATGGGTTGCTCCAGCACCTCCGCCCGCAGGCCCATCACGTTGGGGTCCGTCTTTCGGGCGTTGTTCTCATTTGGCGTCTTTTTCTTCGGCATCGGTATCCATCCTTACTCATTTCGTCATAGGGCCTCCCCGCCCCGGAGGGCGGGGGAGCCGTTTGGGTCAAAAGAAGTCTACAATCTCCGCGCCCTCGGGCGGGGCGGACTTGGGGGTGTCGCTGGTCTTCTGGCGGGCGGAGGTCCCGGACATCTCCAGCTTAAACTGGTTCTTCCAATGGAAGGAGTAGGAGCTGGAGCTCTTGTCCGCGGTGCCGGAGGCGTGGGATTCCACCCGGAAGTCGAACAGATTGGTCATCCAGGAGATGAGAGCGGCGGAGAGGGGATCGGAGCCCAACCCTCCCTGGGAAATGAGGGCGGCCAGGGCGTCCATGTCCAGGCGGAGGGCCATGTCGGAGGTCATTTTTCCGTTCTTGTCCGCCGACAGGGTGACGCTGTACTCCTTGAAGATAGAGGCGAGCTGAGCGGCCAGCTCCTCGTCCTCCTCGGCCAGCAGGTTTTTCAGGCTCTGGACGTTGAGGGTCCAGGTGAGGGTCCCGTTTTTCTCGGTGAAGTTCTGGGGGCCCATGAGGGCGGACAGCATCTCCTGGTTGGCGAGATAGCGGTAATAGGCGAAATAGGAGAGGTACATGGAGTCCTGGGCGGCGCCGTCCAGCAGCTCCTGATAGAGGAGGTCGTTGGTGTTCCACTCCAGGTTCTCAAGGTCCAGAAGCTGGGCGAGGTCTGTTCCCAGGCTGGCATGGAGCCAGGTGTTTTCTTTGTAGGTACTGTCGAGCAGGGCCAGAAGGGGGGCGTTGATGTAGAGGTCGCCGGTCTCCCCGTTCAGCAGCAGGGTGAACTTGCAGCCCCGCATCAGGGTGGTCAGGTCCTTGATAAACTGGGCGTCCATCAGGTTCAGGCTGGCCTTGGGGATCAGGGGCATCAGGCCGGCGGCGTTCAGGGTGACGGTGACCTCATAGAGGGCGTCCCGCTGGACCAGCTCGGCGGTGACCCGGGCGGTGTGGGTCTTATCCCCGTCCAGGGTGTTGAAGGCGGTGAATTTCAGGTCGATGGTCTCGGTGGTCTTGTAGCTCTGGCCCTTCTCCGTTTTGGCGGCGGCGAGGAGGCGGTTCATCAGCTCGTCAAATTTGGAGAAATCCCCTTGGGGCAGGTCGGACTGGCGGTACAGGTACACCACGCGGTCAGCGGAGCTCCATATCACGTCCCACCCGGCCTCCTGGGCGGCCTGACGGATGGAAATCTGGTCCCCGGTGAGCTGGGTGCCCAGAATGGCGTTCAGACTGTCGGCGGAAGCGCAGGACACCCCATCGATCAGAGTGACCGCTGCCTCCGATTCTTCGCCGTTGACCATCAGGGTGATGTCCGAGTTACTGCCGGGGTAATCGAGGTCCCACTTCCAGGATTCGCTGTCCACATAGTCTACAAACATTACTTCACGAAATTGTTCTTCGGAGGAAATGTTGCGAATGCTCATAAATTCTGTTTTGTCATAGTAGGGATATTCCTGGGCAAGCCAGGCGTCCGCGTCAAAGGAAGCCCACTGTTCAGGGTACTGTTCCTGACAGGACAGGAAGATGGAGTGTCTTTTCTCCGCCCACAGGCGGTCTTTCGCATAGATGCTGAGCAATGTGGGGCGGACCTGAGCGGGGTCGGTGATTTCCCAGTCCTCCATAAACTGTTCCATGGGGGTGAGGGTCTGGGTATAGCCCAAGTCTGTCAGGAGGAACTCGGTGCTGACACCGTCCAGCTCACCTGGGTGGCGTGCCTCATAAATTCCTACGATGTATGTGTCGTAAGCGGCAAGGATTTCTTGGTAGAGAGGGTCGGCCTTGTCGTAATACAGGTATTCCAGATATTCCTCCCAAATGTACGCCTTAAACGCAGCCTCGTCTGCCAGCTCATAGATTGCCATAAAATCTTCTTTGGTATACCAGTCGCCGTAATGCGATGTAAACCAAGCGTCGGCATCGAAGGCCTCATAGTACTCTGGGTGCTCCTCCAGGTACTGATAGAGGAAGTTATCCCGGTCCAAATAGCCGGCGCTGTCCGCCGGGGCGGGGGAGATGAGGAGCGGCGGGGTGTCCTCAATGGCCCAGGCGGGGAGGGCCAAGGTGAGCGCCATAGTGAGGGACAGGAGCAGAGCGGTTAGCTTGGATAGCTTCTTTTTCATGTTAGGAACTCCTTTCGTAAAAAATTGTATCAATAGAGGGGCCTCGGCCCCAGCTATTCCGATTTGGGGGCGTATTCCAGCCCGAAGGGGGTGGCGGCCAGACCGCCCCTGCCCGTCTCCCGGAGGGTGTGGGGGAGGGAGCGGCCCACCTCGGCCATAGCGTCCAGCACCTGGTCGGGGGGCACCCGGCTCTCGATGCCCGCCAGGGCCATCTGGGCGGCGGACAGGGCGTCCATCGCCCCGATGACGTTGCGCTTGACGCAGGGCACCTCCACCAGCCCCCCGACGGGGTCGCACACCAGCCCCAGCAGATTCTTCACCGCCATAGCGCAGGCGTGGGCCATCTGCGCCGGCGCGCCCCCCTGGAGGTGGACCAGAGCGGGGGCGGCCATCGCGGCGGCGGAGCCGATCTCCGCCTGACAGCCCCCCTCCGCCCCGGAGATGGAGGCCCGGGCGGCAATGACCATCCCGAAGCCGGAGGCCACATACAGGGCCTGAACCAGGGCCTCGTCCGAGACGCCGAGGTGTTTCCGGCAGGGCAGGAGCACCGCGGGCAGTACCCCGCAGGCCCCGGCGGTGGGGGCGGCGACAATGCGCTTCATGCAGGCGTTGCACTCTCCCATGCGCAGGGCCCCGGCCATCACGTCGGTGAGGAAGGGGCCGCACAGAGTCCCGCCCTGGCCGTAATCGGACATCTTGCCCCCGTCGCCCCCGGTCAGGCCGCTGCGGGAGCGGTCCCCGGCCCGATAGCCCTCGTCGGCCTGGGTCATAGCCTCCAGCATGGCGGACATCTTGGCCCAGGAGGCCTCCGGGGTGATGTCCTGGCGCTGGCAGTCGGACAGCTGGATGCCCTTCCACAGGGGGAGCCCGGCCTGCTCCGCGCCGGTTATCATCTGTTCAATGGATGTGAAGTCGATCATAGATGTTCCTCCTGATCTGGGGTGTAGCGGTTGACCCGCAGAATGCCGGGCAGACTGCGCAGCCACTGGGCGGTGGCCTCGCTCACCGGCTGGTCGCACTCGATGACCATCACGGCGCTGCCTCCCCGCCCGCCCCGGTTGAGCTGGAGGGTGGCCACGTTCAGCCCCTGGGCGGCCAGCGCCCCGGTGACCTGGCTGACACAGCCGGGCTTGTCCGAGTTGTGGACCACCAGGGTGGGCAGCTCCCCGGTGAAGGAGGTGTCCAGGCCGTCCACCCGGAATACCCTGATCCGCCCGCCCCCGGGGGAGGAGGCCCCCACCTCCAGTTTGCCGCCCTGCTCCCCCTCCAGCGTGACGAGGACGCTGTTGGGGTGAACATCCCGCAGCTCGCGGGTCCCGAAGGTGAAGGCCAGCCCCCGCTCCTTCGCCAGAGAGAAGCTGTCCGGCACCCGGCTGTCGTTGGGGGCCAGCCCCAGCAGACCGGCGATGAGGGCCTGATGGGTGCCGTGGCCCTCCCCGGTGGAGGCGAAGGAGCCGTGGAGGAGCAGCTCCGCCTTGACGGGCGTCTGTCCCAGCAGCGCCCGGGCCATCCGTCCGATGCGCACCGCCCCCGCCGTGTGGGAGCTGGACGGCCCCACCATCACAGGCCCTAAAATGTCGAACAGATTCATGGTGATCCTCCTTATGAAATATCCGCCAGCTCTAAAAATTCGTGGCCGTGGTCGGCGATGTGGGTCTTCCGGCCGGGGAGGTCGTCGCCCAGGAGGAGGTCAAACATCTGACCGGTGCGCTCCACGTCCTCGGGCATGACCTTGATGAGCCGCCGGGTGTCAGGGGACATGGTGGTCAGCCACATCATCTCCGGGTCATTCTCGCCCAGGCCCTTGGAGCGCTGAACGTCATATTTTTTCCCCTGAAGGGTGGCGACTATGTCATCCTTTTCCTTGTTGGAGTAGGCAAACCAGGTCTTTTCCTTGCAGGTGATCTCAAACAGGGGGGACTCGGCGATGTAGACATAGCCCTCCTGAATCAGGGTGGGGGTGAGGCGGTAGAGCATGGTGAGAATCAGGGTCCTGATCTGGAAGCCGTCCACGTCGGCGTCGGTACAGATGACCACCTTGCTCCACCGGAGGTTGTTCACGTCGAAGGCGGCCATATCCTTGGCACGCTTGTCCTGGACCTCCACGCCGCAGCCCAGCACTTTTAAGAGGTCGGTGATGATCTCGCTCTTGAAGATCTTGCCGTAATCGGCCTTGAGGCAGTTGAGAATTTTGCCCCGGACGGGCATGATGCCTTGAAATTCCGCGTCCCGGCTCAGCTTGACGCTGCCCATAGCGGAGTCGCCCTCCACGATATACAGCTCCCGGCGGGACACGTCCTTGGTGCGGCAGTCCACAAACTTCTGCACCCGGTTGGAGATGTCCATAGACCCGGTGAGCTTCTTTTTGATGTTCAGCCGGGTCTTTTCCGCATTCTCCCGGGCCCGCTTGTTGATTAAAACCTGCTCGGCGATCTTCTGTGCATCCATGGGGTTTTCGATGAAGTAGACCTCCATCTGGGCTCGAAGAAATTCCGTCATGGCCTCCTGGACGAATTTGTTGTTGATGGCCTTCTTGGTCTGGTTCTCATAGGAGGTCTGGGTGGAGAAATTATTGCTCACCAGCACCAGAGCGTCCTGAATGTCGGGGAAGGTGATCTTGCTCTCGTTTTTGGTATACTTGCCCTGCTGCTTCAAATAGGCGTCCAGGGCGGAGACAAAGGCGGAGCGCATGGCCTTCTCCGGGGAGCCGCCGTGCTCCAGCCAGGAGGAGTTGTGATAGTGCTCCACCAGCTGCACCTTGTTGGAGAAGCAGAAGGAGACAGACAGCTTCACCTTGTACTCCGGCTTGTCCGCCCGGTCCCGGCCCTTCCGCTCGGTCTGCCAGAAGACGGGGGTGGTGAGGCCGTCCTCACCGGACAGCTCGGTCACATAGTCCACGATGCCGTTTTCATACTTGAAATCGGTGGTCTCGAACTTACCCCCCACCTGGTTTTTAAAGCGGAAGGTCACCCCGGCGTTGACCACCGCCTGACGCTTCATCACGTCCAGGTAGTAGTCCACCGGAATGCTGATGTCGGTAAATACCTCCAGGTCGGGCTTCCAGCGGAAGGTGGAGCCGGTCTTTTTCCCCCGGTCGGTGGGCTCCTTGTTCAGGCCCCCGATATTCTCCCCCTTTTCGAAGTGAAGGGAGTACTTGAAGCCGTCCCGGTAGATCACCGCGTCGAAAAACTCGCTGGCGTACTGGGTGGCGCAGGAGCCCAGGCCGTTGAGGCCCAGGGAGTACTCATAGTTGTCCCCGCCCTCGTTGTCATACTTGCCGCCGGCGTACAGCTCACAGAACACCAGCTCCCAGTTGAATTTCTGCTCCTTCTCGTTCCAGTCCACGGGACAGCCCCGGCCCTGGTCCTCCACCTGGATGGAGCCGTCCTCAAACCGGGTGACGGTGATGAGGGAGCCGTGGCCCTCCCGGGCCTCGTCAATGGCGTTGGACATGATCTCAAAGACGGCGTGCTCACAGCCCTCCAGCCCGTCGGAGCCGAAAATAACCCCCGGGCGCTTGCGGACCCGGTCGGCCCCCTTCAGGGCGGAGATGGAGTCGTTGCCGTAGTTCTTCTTCTGTGCCATGATGATACCTCGTCTTCCTTGGGGCATAAAAACCCAATTTATCAATTTAATATTACCAGAAAGCCGGGGGAAAATCAAGGCGGCGCATAAAATCCCAGGATACGACCAGACTGACAGGAAGGGGGAGAGACAGATGGAATGTTTTCAGGTTTTTGAGGCCGGAGAGGGTATTGAGCGGGCGATCCTCCGGGGGCTGTCCGCCCGGGGCGGACTGAGAGGCCGGTGCGCCAACGGCGGGCACCCGGCGCTGCTGGTGGTGTCCCCCCGGGCGGCGGCCCGGGGGACGCGTCTGCCCCGGCAGTGCCGCACGGTGCTGCTGCCCGGCGGGATGGGGGGCGTGCCGCCCCGGGCGGCCAGCGCCGTCAGCTACGGCGCCTCCCCCCGGGACAGCCTGACCATCTCCAGCCGGGAGGAGGGCGCCCTGTGGGCCGCCCTCCAGCGGGAGCTGGTGACGGTGGAGGGCCAGGTGGTGGAACGGCAGGAGTTCTCCCTGCCCCTGGCCCCGGGAGAGGAGGAACTGCCCCTTCTGGCCTGCGCCGGGGCCCTCCTCCTGCTGGGCATCCCGCCGGAGGAGCTGGGACAGGCGCTCAGCTGATAAAAATAAATTAAAAACTCGGGGAGCTTGCGGCGTGATTTTGTAAAAATCCACAATTCACTTTTCCTCGGCAAAGTGGTATGCTGTGTACAGCTCAAGACATGAAGGAGATACAAACGATGGCTAACATGACTCGCTCCAGCTTTTACCGCTACTTTAGCTTTACCTGCTTTGAGGGTAAGGCTTGTTTCGGTTTGGCTGAATATGTGGGCGTGTAACCTGGTTTTGTAATACCACCAGTGCATGATAACCCGCGGCCAGACCGGCCGCGGGTTTTTTGTACCACTGAAATTGAGGAGGAAGCCGCTATGATCGTCATTTTAAAGCCCAATCACAACCCCGACCAGCTGAACAGCCTGGTCTCCTGGCTCCAGGAGAAGGGCATCACCATCCACACCAGTATCGGCGAGGCCAACACTGTCCTGGGCCTGGTGGGGGACACCTCCACCCTGGACACCGACCTCATTGCCGCCCTGGATATCGTGGAGGACGTGAAGCGGGTCCAGGAGCCCTATAAAAACGCCAACCGGAAGTTCCACCCGGAGGACACAGTCATCCAGGTGGGCAGCACCCAGATCGGAGGCGGGACCTTGACCATTATGGCCGGGCCCTGCTCGGTGGAGAGCGAGGACCAGGTGGTGGCCATCGCCAAGGCGGTGAAGGCCAGCGGGGCCACCATGCTCCGGGGCGGGGCCTTCAAGCCCCGTACCTCCCCCTACGCCTTCCAGGGCCTGGGAGAGCGGGGCCTGGAGTATCTGAAAGCCGCCCGGGCGGAGACCGGCCTGCCCATCGTCACCGAGCTGATGGACCTGAGCCACCTGCCTCTGTTCAAGGATGTGGATGTCATCCAGATCGGGGCCCGGAATATGCAGAATTTCGACCTGCTCAAGGCGGTGGGCCACCAGGACAAGCCTGTCATGATTAAGCGGGGCATGTCGGCCACCTATGAGGAGTGGCTGATGAGCGCCGAGTATGTGATGGCTGGGGGCAACGAGAACGTCATCCTCTGTGAGCGGGGCATCCGCACCTTTGAGAGTTACACCCGCAATACCTTGGACCTGGCGGCTATCCCCGTTCTGCGGCGAATGACCCACCTGCCTGTCATTGTGGACCCCAGCCACGCCACCGGCAAGTATTGGCTGGTAGAGCCCCTGGCTATGGGGGCGGTGGCGATCGGGGCGGACGGTTTGCAGATCGAGGTCCACAACGACCCCGCCCACGCCCTGTGTGACGGCCCCCAGTCCCTCAAGCCCGAGGCCTTTGATCCCCTGGCTAAAAAGCTGCTGGCCCTGCACAGCGCTCTCCGGGGCATGGAGGGGTAAGGGATGAGGGTTGGAATCGTCGGTCTGGGCCTGATTGGGGGCTCTATGGCAAAGAGCGTCAAGGCCCGCACCGGCCACACCGTATACGGCGTCGACCTGGACCAGGAGACCATGATGCTGGCCCGGATGTGCGGGGCCATCGACGGGGCGCTGGACGGGGACACCCTGCCCCAGTGCGATTTGATTCTGGTGGCCGTCCGCCCCGGCGCGGCGGTGCGCTGGGTCCGGGACCACGCCGTTCAGATTGCTGGCTCCGCCATCCTGGTGGACCTGTGCGGCGTGAAGCGGACGGTGGTGGCTCAGATCGCCCCCATCGCGGCGGAGCGGGGCTTTGCATACATCGGCGGCCACCCTATGGCCGGGAAGGAGCGGGGGGGCTTCACCTCCTCCAGCGACAGCCTGTATGTGGGGGCCTCCATGATCCTCACCCCTGACGAGCACACCGATATGAAGCTGCTGGAGACTCTCCAGGCCTTTTTCCTGGATGTGGGCTTCGCCCGCCTCACCTTCTCCAAGCCGGAGGAGCACGACCGGATTATTGCTTTCACCTCCCAGCTGGCCCACATCGTGTCCAGCGCCTATGTGAAGTCCCCCGAGGCCCAGCGGCGGCGCGGCTTCTCCGCCGGGAGCTTTCAGGATATGACCCGGGTGGCCCGGCTGGACGAGGACATGTGGACCGAGCTCTTCCTGGACGACGCGGACTTTCTGACAAAGGAGCTGGGTGTCCTCATTGGACACCTGGAGGAGTATCGGCAGGCCCTGGAGACCAGGGACGCCCAGCGCCTCCACGACCTCCTCAAGGAGGGCCGGGAGCTGAAGGCCACCGCAGGGGGGAATTGAGAGAATGCTAGGACGGCGTGTAGGGCGCGACGACCCCGGCGCGCCGCCCGATAATGGAACGGTAAAAAACGGCGCGCCGAGTCGTCGCGCCCTACAAAAGCGAGAGAGAAGGAATTTGAATGTCCATCCAAACCATCCACGTCCGCACCAATCCGGAGTATGATGTTGTCATCGGTCCCGGTCTGTTGAAGGAGTGCGGCTCCCGGCTGAAGGAGACGGTAGGCCTGTGCCATGTGGCGGTGATCACCGACAGCAACGTGGCCCCGCTGTATCTGGAGACCGTGAAAAGCTCTCTTTTAGAGGCGGGGTTCCAGGTCAGCACCTACACCTTCCCCGCCGGGGAGGCCCACAAGAATTTCAATACCCTGTCCGATATTTTGGAGTTCCTGGCCGGGGAGCAGCTCACCCGCACCGACTGCGTGGCCGCGTTGGGCGGCGGCGTCACCGGAGATATGGCGGGGCTGGCCGCGGCCCTGTACCTGCGGGGGGTGAAGTACGTCCAGCTGCCCACCACCCTGCTGGCAGCGGTGGACTCCTCGGTGGGAGGCAAGACGGCCATCGACCTGTCCGCCGGGAAAAATCTGGCCGGGGCCTTTATGCAGCCCTCCGCCGTGATCTGCGACACCGATTGCCTGAAAACTCTGCCCCCCGAGGTCTTTGCCGATGGGGCGGCGGAGGCCCTCAAGACGGGGGTGCTATGCAGTGAGAAGCTGTTTGCCCGCATGGAGGCCGGACTGAGGGTATCTGAGCTGGAGGAAATCATCGCCCAGTGCGTGGCCTTTAAGGCCGGCGTGGTGGAGCGGGACGAGAAGGAACAGGGGGAGCGGAAGCTGCTCAATCTGGGCCATACCATCGGCCACGCCATCGAGAAGTGCAGCGATTTCACCATCCCCCACGGCCACGCTGTGGCGGCGGGGCTGGCTATTATGACCCGGGCGGCCAAGCGGCTGGGCTGGATATCTTCTGAGGGCATCGACACCCGGGCCGCAGACCGCATCTGCTCGACCTTAAAACTCACGGATCTGCCCACCTCCACGGAGTACCCCCCCGAAGCCCTGGCGAAAGCCGCCCTGTCCGATAAAAAGCGGGCGGGGGACAGCATCACCATCGTGGTGCCCAGCAAAATCGGCCGCTGTGAGCTGAAAACCATTCCGGTAACTGAACTGTTGTCTGTCATCGAAGCGGGGTGGGCGCTGGAATGAACATCCGCATCACCCCCGGCCCCCTGGAGGGGACTATTACCCCGCCCCCCAGCAAGTCAATAGCCCACCGGGCCATTCTGGCCGCCGCCCTGGCGGAGGGAGTCAGCATTCTTCGGAATGTCTGCTTCTCTCAGGACATTGCAGCCACCCTGCGCTGCGCACGGGGATTTGGCTGTTGTCATGGACAGCCGGGATACGCCATTGATATTGCCGGCACCGGCGGGGAAAAGCTGACGCCCGGAGAGCTGGTATACTGCGACTGCGGTGAATCCGGGTCCACACTGCGGTTTTTGATCCCCATTACCCTGGCGTTGGCTCAGGGCGGATACTTTGTGGGAAAGGGCCGTCTGATGGAGCGGCCCCAACAGCCCTACTTCGACATCTTTGACGAGAAGGGCATCTTCTACGAACAGAAGGACGGCGCTCTCACTGTCCGGGGGCATCTGGAACCGGGGGAGTACCGCCTCCCCGGAAATATCTCCAGCCAGTTCGTCACCGGACTGCTCTATGCCCTGCCCCTGCTGGACGGGGACAGCGAGATCGTGCTCACCTCCCCTCTGGAGAGCCAAGGCTATGTGGACATGACCCTGGATGTGCTGAAAAACTTTGGAATCACCGCAGAGAACCAGAACTATAAGCGGTTTGTTGTCCCCGGAGATCAGGAATATATCCCCCAAAATGTTACCATCGAGGCCGACTGGTCCCAGGCGGCGTTCTGGTACGGGGCCATCGCCCTGGGGAATCAGGTGGAGCTGGAGGGCCTGAATGCCTTTTCTACCCAGGGGGATATGTGTATTGTCCCCTGCTATTTAAAGCTGCAAGGAGTGGGGGAGGTGGAACTGGATGTCTCCGGCTGTCCCGATTTAGTACCACCCCTGGCGGTCATGTCGGCCCTGCGGGCAGGGGAGACCACCTGTCTGACCAACGCCGCCCGTCTGCGCATCAAGGAGAGTGACCGTCTGGCCACAGTGACCCAAACGCTCAACACCCTGGGCGCTCAGGTGGAGGAGGGTCCGGACTTCCTGAAAATCTGGGGCCGGGACGGCCTGGCTGGCGGCGTGACGGTAGACTGCTGCAACGACCACCGCATCGCCATGATGGCCGCCGTGGCCGCCACCCGGTGCAGGGAGCCCGTCACCCTCCTGGGGGCGGAGTGCGTCAGCAAGTCCTACCCCAATTTCTGGGATGATTACCGTATGCTGGGAGGGAAATTCGATGTCCTCTGAGTTTGGAAAGATTTTAAAGGTGTCGGTCTTCGGACAGTCACACGGGACGGCCATCGGAGTGAATATCGACGGCCTGCCCGCCGGGGAGACCATCGACCTGGAGGCGCTCCAGCACTTTCTGGACCGGCGCAGGCCGGGGAAAAGCCCCCTGTCCACCGCCCGGAAGGAGGGGGACGTGCCGGAATTTCTCTCCGGGCTGGAGAACGGCAAAACCTGTGGCGCGCCCCTGTGCGCCATCATCCGGAACAGCGACCAGCACTCCGGTGACTACGCCGAGCTGGCCGACAAGCCCCGACCCGGCCACGCCGACTATACCGCCTGGGTGAAGTGGAAGGGCCACGCCGATATGCGGGGCGGGGGACACTTCTCCGGGCGGCTGACGGCTCCCCTGTGCATCGCCGGGGGCATCGCCAAGCAGATTCTGGCCCGCCGGGGGATTTATGTGGGGGCGCACCTGGACTCGGTGGGCGCCGCCTGCGATGAACACTTCCCCCTGTACCCCACAAAGGAGTTGTTCGAGGAAATTGCGGCCAAGCCCTTTCCTGCCCTGAGCGATAACGACGGAGCTCGGATGCAGGATGTGATTCTGGCGGCAAAGAACGCCCTGGATTCTGTGGGGGGCGTTATCGAGTGCGCCGCCATCGGCCTGCCCGCCGGGCTGGGCGACCCCATGTTCGACGGGGTGGAAAACCGCCTGGCGGCGGCGCTGTTTGGGATTCCCGCCGTCAAGGGGGTGGAGTTTGGCGCGGGCTTTAACGCCGCGGCCCGCCGGGGCTCGGAAAATAACGACGCCTTCACCGTGGAAAACGGAAGAATTTCCGCCGGGACCAACCACGCCGGGGGAATTTTGGGCGGCATCACCACCGGAATGCCCCTTGTTCTGCGGGCGGCGTTCAAGCCCACGCCGTCCATTGCCAGGGAACAGGAAACCGTCAGCCTGTCAAAAATGGAAAATACAAAGCTGCAAATCCACGGCCGCCACGACCCCTGCATCGCCCACCGGGCGGTCCCTGTGGTGGAGGCGGTGACGGCCACCGTACTGTTAGACTTACTGTTGGAGGGAAATCATGGAACTTTCTGAAATTCGCGCCAAGATTGACGCCGTAGACGACCAGCTCCTGGACCTGTTCCTGGAGCGCATGGAGCTCAGCGAGGCGGTCGCCGCCTACAAGAACGAGCACAAGCTGCCCATCCTGAACAAGACCCGGGAGCGGGAAATTTTAGCCAAGGTCACGGAGCGGGCCGGGGATAAGGAGCGGTATGCCTACCACCTGTACTCCACCCTTTTCGAGCTGGCCCGGTCCCGTCAGGCGGAGCTCATCTCCGCCCCCACCAGGGTAGCGGCCCGGGTGGAAGCCGCCCTGGCCTCCAACAGCGAGGTCTTCCCCCAGACGGGGATGGTGGCCTGCCAGGGGGTGGAGGGGGCCAACTCCCAGGTGGCCTGCGACCGTCTGCTCCCCCGGGGGAACATCATCTATGTAAAGAGCTTTGAGGCGGTGGTGTCCGCCGTGGAGTCCGGGCTGTGCAAATTCGGGGTTCTGCCCATCGAGAACAGCTCCAACGGCTCGGTCCGGGCGGTGTATCAGCTCCTCCAGGAGCACGACCTGAGTGTGGTCCGGTCCGCCCGCCTGTGCATCCGCCATGAGCTGCTGGCCCTGCCCGGGACGAAGCTGGAGGACATCACTGAGATTTATTCCCACGAGCAGGCCATTGGACAGTGCTCCAAATTCCTGAGCGGGATGAAGGACGTGAAGGTGGTCCCCTGCGGCAACACCGCCGCCGCCGCCAAGCTGGTGGCCGAGAGCGGGAATCCCCACGCCGCCGCCATCTCCTCCCACCCCTGCGCCGCCCTCTACGGCCTGGAGTGCGTCAACGGCAGTATCCAGGACAGCGACAACAACTACACCCGCTTCATCTGCGTCACCAAGGACCCGGTTATCTACGCCGGAGCCAACAAGATCAGCCTGATTATCGCCCTGGACAACAAGCCGGGGGCCCTGTACGAGGTGCTGTCCAAGCTGGCGGCGCTGGACATCGACATGACCAAGCTGGAGTCCTGCCCCGTGGCGGGGAGCGACTTTGAGTTTGTCTTTTTCCTGGAGCTGGAGGCCAGCGTGAAGGACCCCAGCGTCCGGGCCTGCCTGGAGGAGCTGGAGCGCTCCTGTGCCCAGTTCCATTTCCTGGGCGGCTACGCGGAAGTGTGACGCAATGGGAGAGAAAATTTACGGCCTGCTGGGACGAAAGCTGGGCCACAGCTGGTCCGCCCCCATCCACAAGGCCCTGGGCTGTGGCAGCTACCGCATGATCGAGCTGGAGCCTGAGCAGCTGGGGGACTTCCTCCGCCGGGAGGACATCGGGGGGCTGAACGTCACTATGCCCTATAAGCGGGACGTGATGCCCTTCTGCGACGTGATTGACGAGGGGGCCCAGGCTATTGGTAGCGTCAACACCCTGGTCCGCCGGGGCGGGAAGCTGTACGGCTACAATACGGATATTGACGGCTTTTTGTACACAGCCCGACGGAGCAAAATCGAGTTTGCCGGGCGGAAGGTTCTGGTTCTGGGCAGCGGCGGGGCGTCCCTCACCGCTCAGGCCGGGGCGAAGCGGGAGGGGGCCCGGGAGGTGGTTGTCATCTCCCGCTCCGGCCCGAACAGCTATGAAAGCCTAACCCAGTGCCACGGGGACGGGGAAATTGTGGTCAACACCACCCCAGTGGGGATGTGGCCCGATCTGGAGGGCCGGCCCCTGGACTTGAAGTCCCTGCCCCGGCTGGAGGCGGTGCTGGACGTGATTTACAACCCCACCCGCACCAGTCTGCTCCTCCAGGCGGAGGAGCTGGGCCTGCGCCGCGCGGGGGGCCTGCCCATGCTGGTGGCTCAGGCGGTGCGGGCGGAGGAGCTGTTTTTTGAACGGGAGCTCCCGTCCAGCGAGAACGAGCGCATTCTGGCCCAGCTCTGGCAGGACCGGACCAACCTCGTCCTGGTGGGAATGCCCGGGTGCGGCAAGACCGCCGTGGGCCAGGAACTGGCCCAGCTGTCCGGCAGGCCCCTTGTGGACCTGGACGGGGAGATTGTCAAACGGGCAGGCAGGCCCATCCCGGAGATGTTCGCTCAGGAGGGCGAGGTGGCCTTCCGGAAGCTGGAGGCTGAGACGCTGGCTGAGGTCTGCGCCCAGGGGGGGCGGGTTGTCGCCACCGGCGGCGGGGCGGTGCTCCGGGCGGACAACCGGGCCGCCCTGCGCCGCACCGGGCGGGTGTATTTCCTCCGCCGGGACCTGGACCTTCTGCCCACCGACGGCCGGCCCCTGTCCCAGGCGGGGAGCCTGGAGGAGATGTACCGGGCCCGGAGGCCCCTGTACCAGGCGGCAGCCGACGCGGTGATCGACAACAGTGTGCCTCTGGAAAAGACCGCCGGACTGATTTGGAGGGATTTTTGTGAACATTCTGGTGATTAACGGCCCGAACATGAATTTTTTGGGCATCCGCCAGCCGGAAATCTACGGGAGGGCCACCTACGACGACCTGAAGGACATGATTTCCGCTGAGGCGGCGGAGCTGGACGTACAGGTGGACTTTTTCCAGTCCAACCACGAGGGGGCCCTGGTGGACGCCATCCAGCAGGCCTACCTTGACAAAGTAGACGGCATCGTCATCAATCCCGCCGCCTACACCCACACCAGCGTGGCCCTGCTGGACGCGGTGAAGGCGGTGGGCATCCCCACGGTGGAGGTCCACATCTCCGACCCGGATAGCCGGGAGGAGTTCCGGCATGTGTCTTACGTCAGACAGGCGTGTGTCGCCACTTTCAAGGGCCACGGCCTGGAGGGCTATCTGGAGGCCATGCGGCTGTTGAGGGACAGGGCAAAAACCCAGTTGTAGTTTGGAAAGAACCGTGCTATAATGGGAGAAAAATGAAGGAAAGGAAATGATTCCATGACAGATGTAGTCGCCTTGGGCGAGCTGCTCATTGATTTCGCCCACAAGTCTTCTGACAGCGCCGGATACCCGACCCTCGCCGCCCAGCCGGGGGGCGCGCCCGGAAATTTCCTTGCCGCCCTCCAGCGGTACGGCTGTTCCACCGCCCTGCTGGGCAAGGTGGGGGACGACGCCTTCGGGCATCTGCTGGTGAACACCCTCCAGGAGCTGGGCATCGGGACGAAGGGCATCTTGCGGGACCCCGCCGTCTTTACCACCCTGGCCTTTGTCACTCTGGACGGCACCGGGAACCGGGAATTCAGCTTTGCCCGCAAGCCCGGGGCCGACACCTGCCTGACCGCCGGCGAGGTGGACTACAGCCTGATTGACGGGGCCCGGGTCTTTCACTTCGGCACCCTGAGCCTCACCGCCGAGCCGGCCCGCGCCGCCACCCGGGAGGCGGTGGCCCACGCCAAACAGGCGGGCAAGCTGGTGAGCTTTGACCCCAACCTCCGCAAGCCCCTGTGGGCTAGCGAGGCGGAGGCCAAGGAACAGATTGAGTGGGGCCTGGGGCAGTCGGACATTGTAAAGATCAGCGACGAGGAGGTGGACTTCCTGTGGGGGCTGTCCCCGGAGGAGGGCGCCCAGAGGCTGTTGAAGGAGTACGGCGTCAAGCTGGTCTACGTCACCCTGGGGCCCAAGGGCTGTCACTTCGCCAACCAAAACGGCTGCGGGGAGGTGGCCTCCCCCTCGGGCATCCAGGTGGTGGACACCACCGGCGCGGGGGACATCTTCGGCGGCAGCGCCATGAGCCGCTTCCTCAAGCTGAACAAGGCCCCGGACGGCCTGACGGTGGACGAGATGGAGGCCGTTACCCGCTTCGCCTGCTGTGCCGCCAGCCTGTCCACCCAGACCCACGGCGGAATTTTCAGCGTCGTCCCCGAAGAGCAGGTGCTGTCCATCCTGTGACGGAGCCGCCCCTCCCTTTATAAAAGTAAGCGGATAGATACAGGCCGCGGACCCGCGCAGTATTGGCGCGGGTCCGCGGCGCTGTGCTTTTTCGCGCCCGAGGGCGGGGGAAAAAATTTTAAAAAAAAAGAGAATTTTGAGAAGTATTTTCGTATAAGAAATCGTAGCGAAAATAGTTGGGAGGGGGAGGCCGATATGACCCTGATGACCCTGCGGGAGCAGATGCAGGAGCGGGAGGAGGCGACGCTGTCCCCGCTGGCCTGCAAGTCGTCTCAGACCAGGGGCCGGGCCCGGACGGAGGAGGAGTGTGATTTCCGCACGCCCTTCCAGCGGGATACCGACCGAATTGTCTATTCCAAGGCCTTCCGGAGGCTAAAGCACAAGACCCAGGTCTTTCTCCAGCCGGAGGGGGACCACTACCGCACTCGAATGACCCACACCCTGGAGGTCAGCCGCATTGCCCGCACCATGGCCCGGGCGCTGTTCCTCAACGAGGACCTCACCGAGGCCATCGCCCTGGGCCACGACCTGGGCCACACCCCCTTCGGCCACGCCGGAGAACGGCTGCTGAACGAGGTCATGCCCGGAGGCTTTGCCCACTATAAGCAGTCGGTCCGGGTGGTGGAGCGGCTGGAGAAGGGGGGCGAGGGCCTGAACCTGACCTGGGAGGTGCGCAACGGCATCGTCTGCCACACCAAGGGGACCCCCGCCGCTACCCTGGAGGGACAGCTGGTCCGGCTGGCCGACCACATCGCCTATATCAACCACGACATCGAGGACGCCCTGCGGGGCAAGATCATCTATCCCATGGACCTGCCCCTGGAGACCTCCCGGGTTCTGGGCTTTACCCACAGCGCCCGGATCAACACCCTGGTGGCCGACGCCATCCAGGCCAGCCAGGGACAGGGGGAGATCAGGCAGTCCCCCCAGGTGGGGGAGGCCATGCGGTCTCTGAAGGAATTTATGTTTGACAGCGTATACACCAACCCGATGGCAAAGGGGGAGGAGGGTAAGGCCCAGGACATGCTCCGCCGCCTCTTTGAATACTATCAGGAGAACCCCGACGAGCTGCCCGACGATTTCCAGAGCATTCGTCAGAAGGAGGGGGTGGAGCGGGCCGTGTGCGACTACATCGCCGGCATGACCGACCCCTTCGCCGTGGAGCGGTTTAAGGAGCTGTTCCTCCCCAAGGGGTGGACGGTGCTGTAATTGGGATAATCTCCCCCAAAAACGGATACAAATAGGAGAGAAAATGAGCGTTTTACGAGAGGAGGGAGGACCTTGCCCCTGCCCGAGCGGTTTTTGGACGAGCTGCTGGCCCGGACGGACCTGGTGGACCTGGTGTCCGAGTCGGTGCGGCTGACAAAAAAGGGGAACAGCTGGTGGGGCTGCTGTCCCTTTCACAGCGAAAAGACCCCCTCCTTCCATGTGGTGCCCGACCGTCAGCTCTACAAGTGCTTCGGCTGCGGAAAGGGGGGCGGCGCCATCAGCTTTGTGATGGAGCTGGAAAACCTGCCCTTTCGGGACGCGGTGGCGGTGCTGGCCCAGCGGGCCGGGATGCAGATGCCCGAGATGGGCGGCAGTCCGGGCGCGCGGGAGCGCCGGGAGCGGATCCTTGCCATCAACAAGCAGGCTGCCCGGGCCTTTCACCGCTGGCTCAACAGCCCGGAGGGGGCGGAGGGGCTGGTCTACCTCCAGTGCCGGGGCCTGTCCAGGCGGACGCTGACCAACTTCGGTCTGGGTTTCGCCCCCGACGGCTGGGAGAGCCTGATCCGGGAGCTGTCCGGCCAGGGCTATGACAAGCGGGACCTTCTGGACGCCGGACTGGCTGTCAGCAATAAGGACGGCCGCATCTACGACCGCTTCCGCAACCGGGTGATGTTCCCCATCATCGACGTGCGGGGGGAGGTCATCGGCTTTGGAGGCCGGGTGATGGACGACTCGATGCCCAAGTATCTCAACTCGCCGGACACGCCGGTGTACAATAAGAGCCGGAACGTCTTTGCCCTGAACATCGCCAAGCGGTCCAAGACGGGCCGGGTCATCCTGACGGAGGGGTATATGGACACCATCGCCCTCCATCAGGCGGGCTTCGACAACGCGGTGGCCTCTCTGGGCACCGCCCTGACGGCGGAGCACGGCCAGCTGCTGGCCAAGTACTTCAAGGAGGCTGTCATCTCCTACGACGGAGACGGGGCCGGCGTGAAGGCGGCTCAGCGGGCCATCCCGATTCTGGAAAAGGCGGGCATGAAGGTGCGGGTCCTGCAAATGCGGGGGGCCAAGGACCCGGACGAGTTCATCAAGGCCTATGGCCGGGAGGCCTTCGCCAAGCTGCTGGACAGCAGCGAGAACCAGGTGGACTACCGCCTGGCCCAGCTGCAAAAGCAATATAACCTGGAGGACGACGCCCAGCGCATCGCCTTTTTGCAGGAGGCGGCCCAGCTGGTGGCCGCCATCCCCAGCGCGGTGGAGCGGGAGATTTACGGCGGCCACGCCGCCCGGACGGCGGGAGTCACCCCCGAGGCCATGGGCCTGGAGGTGAACCGGGCCCTGAGGGTCCGCGTCAGCAAGGCGAAAAAGCAGCAGGAGCGCCGGGACCTGGCTCCGGCGGCCCAGCTCCAGCCCAGAAGCCGGGGTCTGCGGTATGAGAATATCCGCTCTGCCCGGGCGGAGGAGGGGCTGATAGCCCTGCTGATGCTGGACCCGGGGGCGGTAAAGGAGATGGACGGTATCACGGGGGCAGATTTCTCCTCCCCCCTGCTGGGCCGGGCCTTCGACGGGCTGAGCCGCCGGGCCCGGGACGGTCTGTCCGTCCAGCTGGCCGCTCTGGCCGAGGAGTTTACCGGTGAGGAGATGGACCATCTGGCCCAGATCGCCATTCAGCCTGTGGCGGCGGGAAACACCGCCCGGGCCATAGAGGATTACATATCCGTGATCCGCGGCGAAAAGCTGCTGCGGGCCGGCGGGCCGGAGGACGAGCTCCTTCTGGCCGCGCAGAAAAAGTATCAACAGAAGAAAGCATATATGGAGGAAAAGAAATGAGCACCAAAAAGAAAGAATACACCCTCGAGGCCATTCCTGAGAAGCCGGCGGACATTCAGACCCGGATGGAGACCGGAAAAATTGAGATCATGAAGGTGGTCGAGGGGGTCGCCGGCGCGGAAAAGCTGAGCGAGCTCATTGAGCGCGGCAAAAAGAAGGGCCATCTCTCCTCCTCCGAGCTGCTGGACGTGCTGGAGGACATGGAGCTGGGCGCCGAGCAGATGGACAAGATCTACGATACCCTGGAGAACCTGGGCATTGAGACGGTGGGGGAGGACTACATCCCCGACCTGGCCGAGACCGGCGAGCCCCCGGTGGAGGAGATGGAGGAGATCGCCGAGGAGGAGATCGTCGATCCCAATACCCTCATCGACACCTTCGGCACCGACGACCCGGTGCGGATGTATTTGAAGGAGATCGGCAAGGTCAACCTGCTCACCCCCGAGGAGGAGGTGGAGCTGGCCCAGGCCATGACCGCCGGAGCCGCCGCACAAGAGCAGATGGACGAGCTGAAGCAGTCCGGGGAGGAAATCCCGGAGGAGGTTCGGACCGAGCTTGAAAAAACCATCAAGAAGGGCGAAAAGGCCCGCCAGCGGCTGGCCGAGGCCAACCTGCGCCTGGTGGTGTCCATCGCCAAGCGGTATGTGGGCCGGGGGATGCAGTTCCTGGACCTGATTCAGGAGGGCAACCTGGGCCTGATTAAGGCGGTGGAGAAGTTCGACTATGTGAAGGGCTTCAAGTTCTCCACCTACGCCACCTGGTGGATTCGCCAGGCCATCACAAGGGCCATCGCCGACCAGGCCCGGACCATCCGCATCCCCGTCCACATGGTGGAGACCATCAACAAGGTCATCCGGGTCTCCCGGCAGCTGCTCCAAGAGCTGGGCCACGACCCCACCCCCGAGGAGATCGCTGAGGAGATGAACATGCCCGCCGAGCGGGTGCGGGAGATTTTGAAGATCGCCCAGGAGCCCGTCTCCCTGGAGACCCCCATCGGCGAGGAGGAGGACTCCCACCTGGGGGACTTCATCCCCGACGAGGACGCCTCCGAGCCCGCCGAGGCCGCCTCCTTCACCCTGCTGAAGGAGCAGCTCATCGACGTGCTGTCCACCCTCACCCCCAGGGAGGAGAAGGTGCTCAAGCTCCGCTTCGGCATCGAGGATGGCCGCACCCGCACCCTGGAGGAGGTGGGGAAGGAATTTAACGTCACCCGGGAGCGTATCCGCCAGATCGAGGCCAAGGCCCTCAGAAAGCTGCGCCACCCCTCCCGGAGCAAGAAGCTGAAGGACTTTTTGAATTAAACATCTCCCTTGAGGAGTTTTCATAGAAAGATGGAAAGGAAGCGGCCCAAATGGCAGACGAAAAAAACAAAAACCCTGAGTCCTATGACCAGGACTCGGTGATGATCTATATTGACCCCAAGGTAATGAGCAGTCTCAACGATATGGCGGAGCGGAAGAAGCAGGACCTGGAGGCCGTTCAGACGGCCGCTGAGGAGGGGGACCTGGACGCCCAGTACCGCCTGGGCCGCAGCTATTACTACGGCGACGAGGGCGCCCCCAAGGACGGCGAAAAGGCCTTCTACTGGTTCCAAAAGGCGGCGGAGGGGGACAACATCGCCGCCCAGTACTACCTGGGCCTGTGCTACGCCCGGGGCGTTGGCGTGGAGAAGGACGAGATCCGGGCGGTGGAGCTGTTCACCGGCGCGTCGGAGGAGGGCTACGCCCCCGCCACCACCGAGCTGGGCCTGTGCTATGAGTTGGGCCACGGGGTGGAGATGGACAAGGGCCGGGCGGCGGAGCTCTATCAGGAGGGGGCCGACCAGGACTATGCCCCCGCCCAGTGCAACCTGGGGTATTTCTACTACCAGGGCATCTATTTTGAGGAGAACAACGACGCGGCGGCGGAGCTGTTTGCCAAGGCCGCCCAGCAGGGCTACCCCCGGGCCCAGGTGCTGATGGGCGAGTGCTTTGAAAACGGGTACGGCGTGGAAAAGGACCCGTCCAAGGCCATCGAGCTGTACCGCGCCGCCCACGAGCAGCACTATCCCGACGGGACATGCTCCCTGGGCCTGTGCTATGAGGCGGGCGTTGGCGTGGAGGAGGACAAAGCCCGGGCGGTGGAGCTGTACCGCCAGTCGGCGGAGCAGGACTTCCCCCCCGCCCAGTGCAACCTGGGCTTCTGCTACTACATCGGCATCGGCGTGGAGGAGGACTCCCAAAAGGCTGTGGAGTGGTTCACCAAGGCGGCGGAGCGGGAGTACCCCCGGGCCATGTTTTTCCTGGGCGAGTGCTACGACCGGGGCTGGGGCGTGGAGCAGAACTACGACCGGGCCGCCAAGCTGTATCAGCAGGCGGCGGACAAGGAGTACATATCCGCCATGTGCTCCCTGGGCCTGTGTTATGAGCTGGGCCAGGGGGTGGAGCAGGATCAGGCCCGGGCGGTGGGGCTCTACCGTCAGGCGGCGGAGCGGGGGATGCCCCGGGCCCAGTGCAACCTGGGCTTCTGCTACTACACCGGCATCGGCGTGAAGGAGGACAACGACGAGGCCTTCCGCTGGTTTACCAAGGCGGCGGAGCAGGACTACCCCCGGGCGATTCACCTGCTTGCCGAGAGCTATGAGAACGGCTACGGCGTGGAGAAGGACCAGGTGAAGGCGGTGGAGCTGTACGCCAAGGCGTGGGAGCTGGGCTATCCCCCCTCCGCCTGCTCCCTGGGCCTGTGCTATGAGCTGGGCACCGGGGTGGAGGAGGACCCGGCCAAGGCGGTGGAGCTCTACCGGGCCGCCGCCGAGCGGGACGACGCCCGGGCTCAGTGCAACCTGGGCTTCTGCTACTACCAGGGCATCGGCGTGGAGGAGGACAACGACCAGGCCTTCCAGTGGTTCTCCCGGTCGGCCTCCGACGGCTACCCCCGGGGGCTGTTCATGCTGGGGGAGTGCTATGAGCGGGGCTTCGGCACGGAGGCGGACATGGAAAAGGCGGTCTCTCTCTATCAGGAGGCCAGCGACAAGGGCCACATCCCCGCGGTCTGTTCCCTGGGCCTGTGCTATGAGCTGGGCACCGGCGTGGCGGAGGATAAGGCCAAGGCCAGAGAGCTCTACATCCGTGCCGCCGAGCGGGGCTATCCCCGTGCCCAGTGCAATCTGGGATTTTTCTACTACCAGGGCATCAGCGTGGAGGAGGACAACGACGAGGCGGTGAAGTGGTTCTCCAGAGCCGCCGCCCAGGGCTATCCCCGGGCCCAGCAGCTTCTGGGCGAGTGCTATGAGAACGGCTACGGCGTGGAGGAGGACCTGGAAAAGGCGGTGGAGCTGTATACCCAGGCCAGCCAGGCGGGCTATCCCCCCGCCGCCTGCGCCCTGGGCGTGTGCTATGAGTACGGCGACGGTGTGGAGAAGGACCTGAAGAAGGCGGTGGAGCTGTACCGTCAGGCCGCCGAGGCCGGGGTGGTCCGGGCTCAGTGCAATCTGGGATATTGCTACTATCGGGGTATCGGTGTGGAGGAGGACGACAGTCAGGCCTTCCAGTGGTTCTACAAGACCGCCCAGCGGGACTACCCCCGGGGCATGTGCCTGCTGGCCGAATGCTATGAGAACGGCTACGGCGTGGAGGCGGACATGAGCAAGGCGGTTCAGTGGTACCTCCGGGCCGCCGAGGGGGACTACCCCCCCGCTATGTGCTCCCTGGGCCTGTGCTACGAGGTGGGCAGCGGGGTGGAGCGGGACCCGGTCAAGGCGGTGGAGCTCTACCGCAAGGCGGCGGAGCGGGGCCACCCCCGGTCCCAATGCAACCTGGGCTATTGCTACTACCAGGGCATCGGCGTGGAGGAGGACAACGACACCGCCTTCCAGTGGTTCCAGAAGGCCGCCGCACAGAGCTACCCCCGGGCGCTGTATCTGCTGGGCGAGTGCTATGAGAACGGCTACGGCGTGGAGGAGGATATCCAGCGGGCGGTAGAGCTGTATCAGCGGGCCCACCAGGGGGGCAGCGCCTCGGGCACCTGCTCTCTGGGCCTGTGCTATGAGCTGGGCCAGGGGGTGACTAAGGATCAGGCCAAGGCGGTGGAGCTGTACCGTCAGGCGGCGGAGCGTGGCCTGTCCCGGGCCCAGTGCAACCTGGGTTACTGCTATTACGAGGCCATCGGCACGGAGCGGAACGACGACGAGGCCTTCCACTGGTTCCTCAAGGCGGCGGAACAGGGCCACGCCAGAGCCCAGTGCATGCTGGGTCTGTGCTATGAGCTGGGCCGCGGCGCGGCGGAGGACAAGAAGAGGGCCGCCGAGTATTACCGCCAGGCGGCGGACAACGGCAACGTTACCGCTATGTGCAACCTGGGTTACTGCTACTACACCGGCATCGGCGTGGCGGAGGACGAAGCGGAGGCGGTGGTCTGGTTCCGCAAGGCGGCGGACCGGGGCCAGCCCCGGGCGCTGTTCCTGCTGGGCGAGTGCTATGAGGAGGGCAATGGCGTCCAGGCCGATCTGGACAGGGCCAGAGCGCTGTACCGGCAGGCGGCGGACAAGGGCTATCAGAGCGCCCAGGAGGCCATCCAGCGGCTGAACGGCCAGCCCGCCAGCCCCTACGCCTACATCCCTCCCGCCAAGGAGGAGCCCGCGCCTCAGCCCCCCGTATCCCCGGCTCCCGCGCCCCAGAAAGCGCCGGAGAAGAAAAAGAAGGGCGGTCTGTTCGGCTTCTTCAAAAAGTAAACATGAAAGCGCCGCCCCGGAGAGCTCATTCTCTCCGGGGCGGCGTTTTGATCATTTAGACAGATTTTCGATTCCGGCGGCGGCGGCGGCCTGCTCGGCCTCCTTCTTGCTGCGGCCGGAGCCGGAGCCGATGGACTGGCCGTTGAGGGTCACCTCCACGAAAAAGCGCTTGTTGTGGTCAGGTCCCTCCTCGCCAACCAGGCGGTACTGGAGGACCTGGCCGCTCTCCCGTTGGACCAGCTCCTGAAGGGCGGTCTTGTGGTCCCGGGGCTTGGTCAGCCCGGCGATCTCCCGGGTCAGGATAAACTTTTGGATAAATTTCCGGGCGGAGCCAATGCCACCGTCCAGATAGATAGCGGCCAGCACGGCCTCCACCGCGTCGGCCTGGATGGAGGGGCGCTCCCGGCCCCCGCCGGAGCTCTCCCCCTTGCCCAGGCGGAGATACTCCCCCAGCCCCAGCTCGCGGGCCACCTCCACAAGGCTGTCCTCACAGACCAGAGCCGCCCGGGTGCGGGTCAGGTCCCCCTCGGGCAGGTCGGGGTGGTTGCGGAACAGGTGGTCGGCCACCACCATGCCCAGGATGGAATCGCCCAGAAACTCCAGCCGCTCGTTGCTCTGCAGCTTGCCCCGGCTCTCGTTGGCCCGGGAGCTGTGGGTAAGGGCATTGTCCAGCAGGTCGGGGTTTTGAAAGGTATAGCCCAGCTTTTCTTCCAATGTCGTCATGGTATACTCCTAACCCCCGGGAAACCCCAGGCGGGTTCTGAAATAGTGGAACTCCGCCGTGGGCGGAGTTCTGTCAGCATTTGGGTCAGTCGATTTTATTCTGGAGGAAGCGGACCAGGTCGCCCACAGTGGAGATGGAGGAAGCCTCCTCCTCGCCCAGCTCCTCAATGCCGAATTCCTCCTCCAGGGCCATGGACAGGTCCACAATGTCTACGGAATCGGCGTTCAGGTCGTCGGAAAAAGAAGTTTCCATCGTGACGGTGTCAACGTCTACATTGAATTGCTCGGCAATCAAGGCGGCCAGCTTTTCAAAGATCATAATGAGTCGCTCCTTCTATGTTTTGTGCCTGTGCACATTTCTGTCCCTATGATAGGCAAATTTCCCCGAGCTGTCAATAGCTTTTTTTAAAATTCTTTTTCCAGGGAGAATTTATTTCCGGCCGGGGACGGGGCTCTGAAAGGACCTGGGGTACCAGGAACATAAGCGCAGCAAGGTTTGGCAGGGCCATCAGGGCGTTGGACAGGTCCACCAGCTGCCAGATGGCCTGGGGGCTCCAGACCGCTCCAGCCAGGGTACACAGGAGGAAAACCGCCCGGTAGGCGGGCAGAAACCGCCGGCCGGACAGAAACTCCAGGCATTGCTGGCCGTAGTAGCTCCAGCCCAGGATGGAGGAGAAGGCGAACAGCAGCAGGGACAGGGCCACGACCCCCTCGCCCGCCCGGCCCAGGGCGGCGGCGAAGGCGGCGGCGGTGAGGGGGGCTCCGGTGTCCGCGCCGGGGGAGATGGGGAGCCCGCTGACCAAAATGACCAGGGCGGTGACGGTGCAGACCACCAGCGTGGACAGAAAGACCTCAAAGATACCCCACAGCCCCTGCTGGGCGGGGCAGTCGGCCCGGGTGGCCCCGTGAGCGATGGCGGAGGTGCCCAGTCCCGCC
Organism: Firmicutes bacterium ASF500; assembly: GCA_000492175.2. NCBI lineage: Bacteria > Bacillati > Bacillota > Firmicutes bacterium ASF500. The sequence continues at coordinate 3,505,711 of CP097573.1, forward strand.
TCGTTGGTAAACACCCCCCGGGCCACCCCGTACCGAATGGCCACCGTCCAGCCTGCCCCGCCGCCCAGGGCGGCGGCGGGGGAGAGGGCCTGGGAGAGGATCAGCCCCAACGCCCCGGGAACCGCCCTCCAGTGGAGCAGGAGGACCAGCCCGCCGCTGCCCAGATAGAGCAGGGCCATCCCGGGCACCAGGGCGGAGGACACCGCTGCGATCCGCCCCAGTCCACCCACCATCACCAGCCCGGCCAGCAGGGCGGTGACCAGGCCCACAGACGGCCTGGAGAGGCCGAAGGCGGCCTCCAGACTGGAGGCGATGGAGGAGGACTGGACCAGGTTCCCCCCGGCCAGGGTGGCGGGAATGCAGGCCAGACAGAAGCAGGAGGCCAGCAGGGGGGAGCCCAAGCCGTCCCGGATGTAATACATGGGTCCCCCCCGGAGGCCGCCGTCCGGGCCGGGGCGCTGGTATTTCACCGCCAGCAGCTTTTCCCCATAGCCTGTCATCATGCCCAGCAGGGCGGAGACCCACATCCAGAACACCGCTCCCGGCCCGCCCAGCGTAAGGGCGGTGGCTACCCCGGCGATGGAGCCGGTGCCCATGGTGGAGGCCAGGGCGGTAGCCAGGGCCTGGAGGGGGGACAGGCCGTCCCGCCCCGGCGCGCTCTTTCGGAGCAGCGACCCCGCCGTGGCCCGCCACCAGGTCCGAAATCCAAAAATTTGAAACCACCCGGAGCCCACAGAGTAGATCAGCCCTGTCACCAAAAACAGCCCCAGCAGCCAGGGATTCCACAGAGCGTCCGCCAGTCGGGACAAAAAATCCACCGCATATCACCTCGAAACGAAATGGACCGCCCCGCCAGAGGCGGGGCGGCCCTGAAAGACCTATATGAGAAGACAGGCGGGAAAATGCTTGGGATACAATGAATAAATTTTTAATCCCCTTTCAGATTGGTGTTGCCAAAAGCCGCTTCGCCAAACCGCGCGTCAAAATATCCAAAGTGAGCAATCCCCTGACTGAGAAGCCCGACGTGGGCCCCGAGACCCCCGATGCGGCGGGCGAGCCTGAGGCTCAGTCTGTGGTTTCCGCTGTCAACAACGAGGGCAATGGTAACGACAACGGAAACAGCGCTGGCAACAACGGCCAGGGCAATGGAAACGCCGCCGGGAGCGGCGACCACATCCGGCTGTACTACCACATGGACTACCTGGGCACTGCAGACTACCTCACCAGCCCGGTGAGCGGCAAGGCGGAGGCATGGCCCCACTACAACGAGTGGGGGCTCAACACAAAAATACATCTGGCCGTGGATGCGAATGGTATGCCAGTCCGAATTCTTGTTACAGAAGGTACCCGAGCAGATTGCAAAGAAGCTGTCCACCTGATAGAGGGAATTTCCACAGAAACCCTGTTGGCAGACCGGGGCTATGACACAAATGATATCCTGGCCTATGTGGTTTCGGCGGGAATGGAACCTGTGATTCCACCGAAGAAGAACCGTAAAGAACAGCGCGGCTATGATAAATATCTGCCATATTGTGTTCCTCCTATTTTCAGATTATGTCGAAAAATGCGTCTCGACTTGAGACGCATTATCAACCAGTATTAGGGGCCGAAATCATTCTGTACTGCCGCCTGATAGTAATTATTGATGGTCGTTGGGGCGTTGTATAAGGCGGTCAGCAGGTAGGCCCGGATGTTGCGTATCTGCGTGGTGTTGTTCCGCAGGCAGTCAAAAACATATTCCAGGTGGCCGGAGTCCAGTCTGTAAAACCGTTCTTTCACCTGAGCGGCGGGAAGGTCCTCTCCGCCTATGCGGAGGGTGGGACGGGTGGAGCATAGCACATCGACAATCAGCTCCGCGATCTCGTCCACATCCTCACGGCTGAACTGGCTGCATAGGCTCTCATAACCAATGGCCTCATCCACTTCTCTCCTGCACTCGAATCTATCCATCAATCCCATATCTGGCGGGGAACCTGATGGAAGGATAGATGGATCAGTATAGCTGAAATCAGTTTGATTTGATTTAATATAATTTGGTGCGACTTTTCCGCAGTCTTGACTGCGACTTCCCCGCACTCTTGACTGCGGTTTTTCCGCAGTCTTGGCCGCGACTTCTCCGCAGTCTTGGCCGCGACTTCTCCGCAGTCTTGGCCGCGACTTCTCCGCAGTCTTGGCCGCGACTTCTCCGCAGTCTTGACCGCTGAAAAGCCGCGGTCTGGGGGAAGGCTCCGGTTCTGGCGGTGGGGGAGGGACGGCGCGGGTGGTAAAGCGTTTGACATAGATTTTTGTTGGACGGCCTTGGCCCTGCCGAACACGCTCAATCAGGCCAAAACCGCTTTTTCCGCTGCCCAGCTCCACCAGCAGCTTCGTGGCTTTGTCATGGCCGCAGTTCAAGTCCTCCTGTATCTCATCCAGCGTGTAGTAGATATAGACGCGCCCCTGTTCATCGTACCAGCCGTTCTTGGCGGACAGCCCCATGCGGTCCAGCAGCAGGCCATACAGCAGTTTGGCATCCGTGGACAGGCGTTTGAACCGTTCCCCGGTGACAAGCTGGCGGGGGATACGGTAAAAAGAAAATTGATTGCTCTCGTCGCCGTAGTAGTAATCAAAGGATGTTTCTGCGGCCATGTTCCGGCTCTCCTTTCCAGACAACAAAAAAGCGCCCCTTTCGGAACGCTTTACTATTGGGTTTTCACCCATATCGCCAATTTCAATAACATTTTTCGTTTTATATTGTACGGATGCAGGGAAACGTACCAGCTAACAGAGATTTTTAGAGGGACACCGTGGACAGCCGCTTTTAGACAGGCTCGATTGAATTTTTCTGGCCGCCATACGTCACCATCCGCTATTTCCTATTTTTTCTCGCTATTTCCGCTATTTTTTCTCTATGATTTTTGTATCATAGAACCGTATCGTGTGGTACGTCCGGGACTGTAGCCGGAAACAGAAAGCGCAGTATCAGGTGCGTGGACGGTCCGGCAAGCCCGTCACCAACACGATCCCCTACGGGTTCAAGAAGGACCCGGAGGAAAAGCACCATTGGCTGGTGGACGAAGAAGCGGCGGATGTTGTACGCCGCATTTTCCATTTGAGCGCGGAGGGAAAAGGCCCTCAGACGATTGCCAAAATCTTGATGATGGATAAGGTAGAGCGCCCCTCTTATTACCTCGCCAGGCAGGGGCGGGGGACGTGCCAGCGCAAAACGGATATGTCCCGGCCCTATGACTGGACGGGCAACACGATTGCGGATATGCTTGCCAAGCCGGAGTATATGGGGCATACGGTCAATTTCCGCGCCTACAAGCCCTCCTATAAGGACAAGAAGATGATTAAGCGTCCCCCGGAGGAATGGCTGATTTTTGAGAATACCCATGAAGCCATTGTGGATGCGGAGACGTGGAAACTTGCCCAGAGGTCAAGGCAGACAGTACGCCGGACGGACACCACAGGCGTGGCCAATCCCCTGACGGGGCTGTTATTCTGCGCTGAGTGCGGGGCCAGGATGTATAACCATCGGTGCGGCGGCAGGGCGCTAAGAGAAGGCTGGAAGCCGGACGCTGACAGTGGCCTCTACCCCAGCGACAACTACAACTGCTGGATAGAAAAACGCCCGTATAGCGCAAGGCTACACGGACGTACCGGGGCGACAGGATATTACAATTTTCGCAGTTGTGGGTAGGACTACCCTTTAGAGGAGGCGGGCTTTTTTTGACAGTTCAAAGGGGCGGGGAATATAAAAAGACACGGCTTAACCTCCTTTTTCCGCCGTGTCAGTCATAAGAAAGCGGCGGTCTTGAAATCCGTTGTTTCAAAACCGCCGTTTGGTGTTCATTTTCGTTTGGGGCGCGTTAATAGACAGCCGCCATTCAACGGTTTTTTTATATGCCGTTGGTCTGGCAGAGAAGCACTCTACGCATAGACATCAATATATTTCCCGGTATCTGGTGAATTTTGAAATGCCTTTTTTACATCAGGCCCCTCATTCCCAGTTTCTTGGGTTCGTTTCTTTTCCTGTTGTCTTAACTGCTGGATTTGTTTTTCAATTTCTTGAATTTGCTTCTCAATCTTTTTCTTTTGTTTCTCGTTTTTGCGCTGAATTGCTTTTTGCCGTTCTACATTTAGCTTTTGCAGTTGTTGCTCCAACGACTTTATTTTTGCGTCAGCGCCAGTGCTTTGATTTGGTTGGGTATTTGTAGACGGATAGCCCGAACTGATAGCAGGAATATCCATAAAATCACCTCCTGATGGGAGCATAAAGATTTTTTTAGTGAAAATCAATAGGTTTGTTCTGAAATGTTCTCTGGATGTAATGAAATGTTCAACAGCACATTCAAAGAAAAACGCTGTCCCACTTTTTCTGTCAGTGTCGCACCATGATATTTTTCCGCCACCGATTTGATATTGGAAAGACCTGTTCCCGCCGGGGGCAGCGGTTCATCTGAGCAGGTGTTTTCAAACGCCAGCATGTAAAAATCACCCTGCCGTTCCCCATGGATACGAATTAACTTCGTCCCCTTAGCGGATTGACACGCGTTGATTGCATTATCCAAAGCATTTGCAAAAATCACACACAAATCAAAATCATCTATCCCGCAGGGTCTGGGTAGGAGCAGCGTAACCTCTGCCGTAATTTCCTTTGCCAGCCCCAGCTTTTCACTCAGTAAAATGTCTACTACTGGATTGCCTGTCTGATATGGAAAAGACAGAGAAGTCGAAGCCATTTTCAATTTTTGCAAATATGCTTTGCTTTCATCCAGCTTTTTACTATTTAACAGGCCATCAAGTACAGACAGGTGATTGGCAATATCATGGCGAAATGCTTTCGTTTGCTCGTAGCGCCTTTGTGCCTCGGCAATATAGTTTTTTTGTGCTTGGGTTGCTTGCTCCAAAGATCGTAACGCAGCCTGCGTTTGAAAGCCGTGACAGATGTGTTGGTAAGCATACAGTGTGCAAAGTAACGCGGCCAGCCCCAGGATTTGCATGACGAATAACGCACCATGTTTCCCGGCCTCTCCCAACGAAATGGACGCAGGTAATATGCTATATGAAGTTTGCAGAATATACAGTTCAGCAGCAAAGAAAAACAGTCCGGGAAATAGTAACAAGCCGACATACGGCGTTTGACGTTCTTCTGTAAGAGATAGAAATTTCAATACCGCACCACAACAACAGGCGCAGATTGCAAAAACGGTCAGCGTTGCTAAAAGAACTAACAGATACAGCAGTGGTTTCCCAATCATACGGGGGAATAGCATTACCTCTACCGAGTTGACAATACCGAAAGAAAGCTGAGAAATATAAACTGCTAAAATTGCAGCGGCCCAAGATACAGATTGCCGGTTCCGCAAGGCCAGACGGCTCACACTGTATAATACAAGCAGCTCCGCACCGATGGGCAGCACATCGTGAAAGTCGAATGTAGTGAAAAACCATTGTATGGTACAGAGCAGAAAAAAGTAGATAACGAAGTGCCACATTTTCTGTTTCTTTCCGGTCAGACGGCTGACGAAAGCGATGTGCATCACACATTGCCCAAGCAGGCAAAGACCGTCAAGGCATAGGCCGAAGTAGTCCATATCAAAAATCCCTCTCTTTCATATAACGCAAAAGAGCCTGCGTTAAATCTCGCTCACGCAATCTGGAAACAGGGATTTTATCCCCCTGTGAAAGTATGACCTGTCCGGCATTACATCCACGAACATATTCAATATTGACAAGATAACTTCTATGGCATCTGAAAAAACGTCCATCAATACGTTGCTCTAAATCATCCAACTTATCATAATAGTCGGTGATTTTTCCGTTGCTTTGGTGGATATAGATTTTTCTGCCCTGCACCTCGAAATACACTATTTCGGCTAACAGAATAACATCACAGGAAGTTCCTCTCTGAACAACAATACTTTTTGTTTCCCTCTGCTGTAAAGATTTGATTATCCTATCCATTGTTCTCTTGAAATGACCACTATCTATTGGTTTGAGTAAATAGTCAAATGCCTCCACTTCAAAAGCGTCAAATACACACTCTTTCAAAACGGTCACAAAAATCAATAGGCTATGATTTTTCCTTTGGCGGAGCATTTTAGCGGTTTCCATCCCGTTTAGATGTTCCATTTGAATATCAAGGAAAATCACATCAAAATCGCAGCCGCTTTCTAACAAAGAACAACCATTTTGAAAGCTGCTGACACAGTATGAGGTGATTTGCTCTCCATTCATATACCGGGAAAGTTGGTTCGCTATTTCTTGGGCCATATAGGGTTCATCATCGCAAATTGCAAATTTCAACATTTTTATCACCACGCTATTATTATAGAATAGCAAAAGCAAGTTAAATGGGCAATCCCGTTGTTATGAATTGTTCCAAAATTGTAATGAAATGTTCTTTATTGTCTATTATACTCCATTTGACAAGGATGCTGGGCAAACGACGCCTCCGTTTTTTCACGGCGTTTCCGATGGAGTGCGTTAGCGGCAAGCAGGGCAAGTGTATAACACTTGCAATTTTCGCTTTGCGAAAATGCTTGTTGGGGTGCCCCCCAAACCCGCCGGAAGCCTCTGGACACCGTGTCCAGAGGCTTCCATGTCTGCGGCCCCGTCGCTGACGCTCCTGGGCCTTATGCGCTTACAGCGTCACCACCTCCAAAAGTTTCTCCAGCAGTTTAGAGAGAGGCCCCCATAAATCCGCATAGTCTTTTTGCAGTGTCTTGATTTCTTCGGGGTAAACTCCGCCACAAGTATTCACCCTGACGGCGATTTGATTGAGATTATTTGCACACCGCCTTTGCAGGGAAACGATCTCTTTGACTGGCGCAAGGTCAACATGGAGCACATAGCCGTTGAGAGCCATTTTTCTCATATATGCTGAAAGGTTGCGAATACCCACATCCGCCATGCGCTCCTGGATTTTTGCCTGTTCATCCGGGGACAGCCAGACACAGACGGACGTACTCCGAATACGCTTTTTCCCGGCGACCAGTGTTGACTGGTTTTCTGAGTTACAAGGCATTGAATTTTGACTGCTCATAGATACCTCCCATAAATTCAGATGTTGACAGTATTTCGATAAATCGGGGGTGGGGAATGATACTATACCAGCCTCCACAAAACCGGCGCTGGAAACCCTTGTGGGGCAAGGTTTTGAGATTGCTAATTTTCAACACATCAGCCGTGGAAAGACAGTGGTTTGAGAGGAAAGCGGTTCGACCCTATCCCCCCGCCCTTTCCCTATCCAGGGAAAGGGGGCGGCTCTGGAGGATATATCCCCCGTCGCGCCTTGGGAGGTAGCACAGCCGGGACTGCCTGTCAAGGGTGCGAAGCACCGCCGCGCAGCGGCGGCTTTGCCCTTGACAGGCAGCCCCGGCTGTGCTATGGGTGGCGCGGCGACGGGGGATACATCCAGCAGAGCCTCCGTGGACGAAGCGGGGGAAATGGGGTCACTTCTGGTCACGGTGTCCAGAAACCATACAAAAACACCGCTCCGATTTTTGTTGGAAGCGGTGTTTTGCGTAAGGTTGACAGTCCATTTAATTGTTGTGTTTTTGTATGCTCTTGTTAAAGGAAGATATGGAGTTCCGAATATAAAACGAGTTCAGGAGTATGCCAAAAACAGAATTACTCTGATCGGATATGGTGAATTAGTGCAAGATACCGCAGCTTTATATGAGCTTCCATTACCATTCAATTTTTCTAAGCAAAAAATGTATCGTTGTTTAACAGTCACTTTAGCATCATTTACGCCGATCCGACCTGCTACACAAAAATATCGATCCTCGCAGATATGGTTTAACCTGGAGCCTGGAGATAAAAATCATGGTTTGAAGCGGCTTGATGCTGATGATAAGGCTGTTGCACGTGGAACTCTGCAACATGAGCGTTTTGGAGGAAATAGTGCGGTCGTATGGGGCGAAGATGATATCCTTGGAATTAAAATTAACTGCCGCGCTGATGCTCATGACTTTACAGAGCAAATTCCATATGCTCTTTTTGCAACATTTGAAATCGCACCAGAGCATAACATTGATGTATATGAAAAAATCGCTGAAAAAGTAAGACAGAAAGTTAAGGAAGCTGTTAAACCCAAGTGAAATAATAATTTGATAAAATTTCAGGGGGAGCGATAAACATTTGTCGCTCTCCCTTTTACGGGAATAAATTTTGACGATTAAAGTTTAGCAAATAAATAAGGATTTCGTAGGAAACCAGTTCGCTTACCGGGATACGCATTTGGCTGTGCCGTTCCGGGTCAGCAAAGTTTTCTCCGGCATAGCCGACGGCCAGTATGTTGACCGGCTCCAGATTGGCAGGAAGGCCGAACTCCCGGCGCAGAACATCCGGATTGAAATAGCACACCCATACGCTGCCCAGGCCCAGCTCCGTGGCCTGGAGCATCATGTGATCGGTCAGGATAGAGGCATCAATGTCCCCGGTCTGCTTCTGGTCAAAGGGCCGCACCCACGCTTTGTTGTGGTCGGCGCAGACGATGATAGCCAGGGGCGCACCGTAGATGTTGGCGGCTTTGCCGATCTTCGCCAGCCCGTCCTCACTCTGGACGGCAATCAGGTGAACCGGCTGGAGGTTGGCGGCGGTGGGGGCCACATGAGCGGCCTCCAAAATTTTCTCCAGCTTTTCCGGCTCCACCTTCTTGTCGGTGTAGCTGCGGATGGAGCAGCGAGTTTTAGCAATCGTAATAAAATCCATGATATGTTGTCCTTTCTGAATGATTTGATAGCTGACAATCAGGAATGCCATCTGCTATGATTTTAGCAACATCCAGAAATCTTCACAAGATTGCACTTTTTAGGTAGGTACTTCCCAAAAAGATAGTCCTTTTCTAAAGGAACATACCATGATATACTTGGTGCGAGGTGAGACTATGAAGCAGACACAGTTTAATTGTCCCGTTGAGGCCACACTGTCACTGATTGGCGGGAAATATAAGCCGCTTATTCTCTGGCACTTGGTAGACCGGCCCTTGCACTACATGGAGTTACAGCGACGGATTCCCAGTGCAACACCTAAAATGCTCTCCCAGCAGCTCCATGATCTGGAGGGATGCGGGATGGTACATAGAGAAGTGATCCCGGAGAAGCCGCCGAAAACAGTATATTCCCTGACGCCCTTTGGGGAAAGCATCATTCCTGTCATAGACGCCATGTGCCAATGGGGTACGGACTATCTGGACGGGTTGGATGTGCAGCCTCCATGCTGCGGCGCATAATTCTTATCACAGCAACGGCATACTGCCGGTCAACTTATTGACCTTTTTCTTCGGGCCACAGATCGCAACACCAAAATATTGTAGGGTACTTTCTGGAACGTGGCCCATCTTCTCAATAAATTCGTCATAGGTCTTGCAGCCCTGGGCCAGATCGGAGAAGTCCACCACCGTTAAATCTTGAAAATCAGGCTGGTAGAGCTTTTCCCGTATCTGTTTGATGATCTCCGGCGAACCGCGGCAGGATGGGCACAGGAAATTCGATGATGCCAAGATGTTCGTTGCCGCTTTGGTCGGTCACGTCGGCCCCTACTACCTCCGGCATTTTCTTTCCCAAGGTGATCCCCATGATTGCCGCCGTATTTGCGATAATACCCAGGGGTAGGCTCTCGTCAATCACCATGACGCACTTCTCGTTTTGCCAGTCCATTTTGCTTTGCCTCTTTTCTCAAAAATAGTTTGCTCTCCGACAAGAACAGCCCTGCCAGCGTCAGAAACGTCCCAATAGCGGCCAGAGCGGTGATTTTTTCACGGAGGATCGCCACGGAAGTCACCACTGTAATAACAGGAACCATGTAGATATAAACGCTCGTTTTGACCGCTCCCAGCGCCTTGACCGCAAAATTCCAGGTGACAAAGCATAGGGCTGATGCGCCCAATCCCAAAAAGAGAATGTTGAACAGGTACACAGGATTTGCAAACCTTGCCAGTTCCAGCCTGAAATCGAACAGGAACAGAGTTGGGAGCATGAACAGGATGCCATAGTAGAACACCCGCCGGGTGGTGAGAATGGTGTGGTAGCCGTAGCCGCTGATTTTCTTTGTCAGCACAGAATAACAGGCCCAAATCAGCGCGGCCAGCAACGCCAGCAAGTCCCCAGTGGGGTTTAGTTCCAGCTTGGAGCCGTTGAAGCTGATTAAAGCGATCCCGGTCATAGCCACTACAAAGCCAATGAAAAAGCTGGTATGAGGCTTTTCCTCTTTCAAAAACAGATGGGATAGAATGGCCGTGAAAAACGGAGCTACTGAGATAATCACCCCGACATTGGAGGCCATTGTGTAGGTAAGTGCGATATTTTCCAGCAGATAGTAAAGGCATATCCCGCATAGGCCCGCGGCGGCAAAGGTCAATTCCTGGTGCCTGTTCGTCCCTTTCAAACGCCGGGGATAGACCAGCAGAAGGGCCAGCAGCCCCATGACAAAGCGGAAGAACAGTATCTCTACCGGCTGGAAGTCGGTCAGCAGAATTTTGGTGGAGATAAAAGTCGTTCCCCAAATGATGATCGTGAGCAGGGCGGAGAGATGGCCCGCTGTGCCATTACCCTTCATGCGGCATTTCCTCCGTATCCTTGAAGATGTCCCGATAGATACCGGGGGCCAGTCCAATAAATCGGTTGAAATAATTGGAGAAGTGGCTTTGATCGGAAAAGCCGGTTTGCAGCGCCGCCTCAACGGGGGGAACCCCTTGTTCCAGTAGCTTTTTGGCCTTGCCGATACGAATGTTTTCCAGGTAGCTGTACGGCGTAACACCTTTTGAGCAGGTAAAGGCCCGGAGCAGGGTGGATTTGCTCAATCCGGCACAACGGCAAATCTGATCCAGATAAATTCGCTCGGCATAATGCTGTTCCATAAAGGCACAGGCTTTTTCAATTTCCTCCCGGCACTCCGGGATGCAGTTCTCAAAAGGCTGGCCGTATTGCTGGATTAGCAAAGAAATCAGAAACAGCAGATTTTCCTCTTTTCCAAATTCATTGGAGCCTTTCATCACCAGCTCATGGAGCGGGCGCAAATAGCAGGTGACTTCTTCATCAAAAATCACGTTTTGGGAAAATCCAGGCAGCTCCCGTCTGCCGGTGACTTCCTCCGCCAAGTCCAGCATGACCTCCTTGGTGATGTTGAAGCCCCGGTAATCCAGTGTCCCGCCGTCACTCTGGGCACAGGCGTGGTTGTCCCCTGGGTTGAACAGAAGAACATCGCCCCTTGTGATGGTGTACTCCTGATTTTTGCAGGACAGGACACGCTCCCCATCTTCCATGAAGCCGATCACATAGTATTCGTGAAAATGGTTTGGAAAAGGCTGCACAATGCCCTCAAAACGGTAAGCCTCTATGCGGAGTTCATTATCGTAGACCACCGTTCGTACTTCTTTTTTCATACGGTGTACCTCCTTGCCTGTCCCATTATAACAGCCGGGGATTATGTTGGCTTGTAAAATATCTTCATTTTTAGTGTGGCGGAGCAAGCGGCGCAGGGATGGGTCAGCCAATCCCTTCCCTCCAGCTTTGGGTGGTTCTTCTTCATCATCCAGTGGCTTTTTTCCATGAGCCTCCCGGTCCGCGTTCACTTCCGCCAGTAGTTCTTCCTGGTATCGTTTTGCTGCTGCCGGTACTTCCTGCTTCATTTTCTTCTTCAGATTTGCGCTGGCTTTGATGTGTGTCCCATCTATAAATACCGCCGCCGGGGTCAGTGCTCCCGCACTGCCCGCCTCCTCCAATATCCACTGAAACACCAACTCTATCGTTTCCGGAGTGTACCGGTGCCGGAAGTTGTAGCTCACCGTGGAAAAATGGGGCAGCTCCTCACTCAGCGTGTATCGCAGAAACCACCGGTATGCTACATCTGTCTGGGCTCTGCGCAGCGTTCCCCGCAAAGAGGTATTCCCATCCAAATGCTGCAGCAATACGATTTTGAATAGCACCACTGGGTCGATGCCCCGCCGGCCCTCTTCTTCGCTGTACAACGCCTCCACGATTTCGTACAATTTTTCGAAATCTACCGCTGCATCCACCTGCCGCAATAGATGTTCGGGCGGCACCAGGCTTTCTGTGTCCACCATTTCTATGACCCCTCGCTCATTTTTCCCTCGCTCCAACATTTCCCTCACCCCTTACTCCCTATTTTATCATCTTTACATGAAAAAGTCTGCCATTTGGCAGACTTTTTCGACAGGCTGTCACGCCCTTATAGGGCGTGTGCAGACCACCCGTTATACGGGTGGTCCTGACTTTCGATAGCCGATCTCCACCGCCGGATTTTGGGCGGAGATGTGGTCCAGGACCCGCTGACCCGCCGCCTTGTCCTCCACCTGCCACTGGACCTCCTGCCCGCCGCCGCAGGACATGGCCACATAGAACTGGTCAAAGTTGGCGGTGGCGCAGCACATCCGGGCTCTGACCTCCTCCTGACGCAGCCACGCCCGGACAATCTGCCTACAGGGCACATAGGCAGCCCCGGAGAGTTTGCGGAGATACAGGCATTGCGCCCCCAGCCGCACCTTGCCCTCCTCATGGGCCTGGGCGTAGTCCGCCTCCAGCGTACCGTCCGGCAGGATTTCCCGGGAAAGCTCAGGCTTGAATTTCATGGATGCCACCTCCTAATTTACGCTATTTTATCACAGCCCAAAGGGCCGCACAAGCCGTGCTCAGACAAAAAGAAAAATAAACCAACAAATTGTAAATTTCCTCTTGCTTTTTCAAATCGGGTGTGCTATAATAACGAAGCTGTTCGAGGGAAATGCTCGTTACAGTATGCGGCTGTAGCTCAGTTGGATAGAGTGACTGGCTACGAACCAGTAGGTCGGGGGTTCGAATCCCTTCAGCCGTACCAAAGCAAATGCCCACTTTAGATGCCGTAGGCTAAACGCCTACGGCATCAGTGGTTTCCGGGGATTTTAACCCCCAAATTTTCACCAGTCAAACGGGAGATGTAAATGAGGTTTTTTTAGTGACTGGCGGGGTTCGAACCCTCGTAATACACCATTCAAAAAGGGCGCTAAGATTTTGAAGCGCCTGCATCTGGCGTCGGTCCGTCAATCCCAAGGGAATTGACAGACCGGCGCTTTTTGTTTTTTCAGGAAAACACAATATCCCCAGCGCCTGTTTTCAAAACAGGCAAAATCAAAAAGGGCCCTGTACTTTTCAGCAAAAAAAGTTACCATTACATTAGAAAGCAAGGAGGACCAAAATGAACGTAGAAGAAAAAAGCAGATACTTCCAAGAACTAACCCTGAACCTCCAGCACGAGGGCTTCGCCGTAAAACCAGAAACAGAGGAGGGCCTCCTGCCGGTGGAGCTGGACGGCCAGCACCTCTGCCTTCACCGGACTAGCCGTTACAGAGGAAAACTATCAGGAGCAGCTCCGCCCGGCCATCAACTTGGGCTTTAATTACTGCGGCCAGGCGTTCTTCAAGGCGCCGGAGGGAATGTTTGAGTATGATGTGTTTCTGGACACCTTCATGCCCTGCGGCGGAAAAGTCAACTATTACGATGACGGCATCTCCATGATGACCAAGGCCCACGGCCTCCGGGTTTCCGCCGCCATCGTTCCCAGCGAGGGGACCGCCATGGACGTGGTGGAGCGGGCGTATCAGGACCTGAAGGCGGCTGGGCGGCAGTACGATGAACAGACGTTGTTCCAGGACGCCTACAACGAGGAGGGCAACAACGCCTGCCGCCTCACAGTTTACTATGACGGGGGACGCACCCGTGTCACAGTGCTGGTGGCGATCCAGGAGCGGGAGGGGTACTATCTCTTCAAGGAGATGACCTGTCTGCCCGAGGAGGCCGACAGTGAATATCAGGCGGTCTTCAAGGAGATGGAGACCACCTGCGGCATCGAGGTCTCTGTGATGGAAGACCTGGGCCGGCACAGTCAATGACAGAAAGAGAGGGAACAACATGGATTTGGAACGGGAGAATCCTCGTGACAATGTGATTGCAGGTACTGTGGGAGCGTTTTTGGGCTCCTTGATTGGCGTGGCCTGCATCGTGATCTTCAACAAGCTGGGATATGTGTCTGCGGTGTCCGGCGTGGTGATGGCGGTGTGCGCCATCAAGGGCTATGCCCTGCTGGGAGGGAAACTCACCAAGCGGGGCGCGGTCATTTCCGGTCTTTTCATTCTTGTGATGACCTACATAGCCACCAAGCTGTGTTTTGCCCTTGCGGTGATGGAGGCTGCCACAGAGGAGGTCAGCTTTTTCCTCGTCTATCAAAGTATTGGGCGGTTTCTGGAGGACAGTGAGCTGAGACGAATTTTCCTGGGAGAACTGGCGCTGCAATACCTCTTTACCCTGATCGGCGGTATCCCCACCATCATTTCCAGCCTCCGTGAGCCATTCAAGCGTCCTGAACGACCGCAAAACACCGCCGGACAGGACGAACAGCCGCCCATTCAAGGAGATTTCTATGCCCTGCGTAAGGATTGGATGCGCCCCCTGCGGCTGAGTGTCTTTGTGCCGCTGCTGGCCATCATGGTCATGGTGGTAGGCGGATTTATTGCCACTGCCTTTGTCCACGAAACACGGCTGATGGGCGCTATCACTCTGGGCGGCTTTGTCAGCGGGGTGTTTCTGCTTTGCGCGGCGATCCCTACGCTCCAGCTGTGCAACGCCTTCCACATCCTGTTTGTCCGGGCCGGGGGAAAGCTGTGGCGGTTGGATTTGCAACGGTTCTGCGGCATCCAGACCTGGGAGAGCCTGCCCTCCAGCAAGCAGGCAGCCATCAAATGGGACATCCTGTGTGAGATCAGATGCCTGCTGGACGGCGAAGCTCCCAGCTACGGCCCCGGCGCATTGACGGAGCTGAAAGACCTCCAGGTGGAAAAGGAGGACAACTGGAGTTGGAAGTGCTTCTATGAGACGCCAGACGGCAAACGGAAAAAGCTACGGATCAGTAAGGGCTATCCGGACTTCTGCCCTGTCTCCGGTCTGGAACGCTCTCAGGGGCCTACACCCGCCCGCTGGATATTCATTCCCCTCTCTTTCCTGGTGACTGCGGCGGTAATCGCCGGATTCTGGGCGGTAGATATGCCCATTACCTTTGGCCCGTCACGGAGTCAGTCCCAAAACTCGGATTCTGCACCGGAGGCGGACACACAGCCCCAGGTCAAGAACATGTCTGGAGTATAATCAGCATGATAAATTATAATTTGTTGCGGAGGCAAACATTATGGATAGAAAAAACTATATTCAAACTGTAATAGAAAAATTTGGAATCGAACACCCGGAAGTGGAATTGAGAAGATCAATGATTTTAGATCAAGATATAGTTGATCTTGAAAACAGGCTCAATATTATCATACCAAATGCAGTAAAAGATTATTTTCGGTCTTATACATTGTCTGTCCCTTTTGTTACGGGGAAAATGCTGGGGGACTTCTCAATGACATATTGCGAAGAAACAGGCGGATGGCGTGAACTTGAGATAGAAGAAGAAATTGCAACGACAATTCTCCAGCTTCCTTTAATGTTTCCCAATAAGGACTTGAGCGAATTTGAACGAAGCAATACGATATTTCATGGAACCGGATTCCTATACCTGGGCTTATACAACGAAGAATACTACGTTTTGCTTGACGTGCAGAGTGAACAGGTGTATCAAGTGGACATGGCTCGAGTTCGCCCGACATTAGGAGAAGAAACCAGAGCAGATATTCTAAGATGGGCGCTTCCATTTTTTAATAAATTTGAAGATTTGGTACGTTGCTTTTTCGGCGGCGAACTTTACGATGAGGATGAGTTGACATTCGATATTGAATGAGATGGAGCAAAAGCAATCCCCGTTCATCGGAAAGCTAACTATACAGGAATTTATATGGCTGAAAAATCATTGGTTTTTGACAAGGAATACAGAACAAAAATAGCCGATTCTTTTACAGAACTATTTAGAAACGCAAAAGTGCAGCGACTTTTCCGTAGTTACTATCGCTATGGCTGTGATAAAGGTGAGGATGGAAGGTAATTCCCAGTTTATCACCCAATATAGAGTTAAAATTTGTCGAAAAAAGCCTTTTTTTCTCAATCAGGTGAGTCGAACTCCCCTCCACTCCGAGATCAGTCTTTCATAAAGGCAAGCAGCCCTCTGCGGTTCGCTGGAACCTATCCGGTGAACCATAGAGGGCTATTTTTCATTTTCCGCCATTGTTACATTTTTCTTTCATTTCGTAGTATTCGAGTAACAGGTTGGTGATGTACTGCGCAGTGGTCAGGCCCGACTGTTCTCTGGCCACGCAGACGCGCTGGTGCAGGTCTAAGGGAAGCTGGGCACACAAGTTTCTTGTCTCTGGCATGGTGTTCTCTCCTTTCCGCTGATTGCAACGCAAGTATACTCGATACAGGCGTTTTTGACACAAAAAGAGCTTCTGACCCAGCCCTACACCAAGAGCAGCGACAAGCAGTACAAATATCGAACGTTTGACTCACCCATAGGCCGTAAGCTAAAAATCGTCAACCAGCGGCTTTATGACTACGCAGCCAAGGCAGGGTTTCCCCCCAACTTTTTCCGCGAAACCTACTTTGACCGGGTAACGTTCTACTGCATACCCGACCACACGGATTTTAATTTCTCCACTTTCAGCGACTGCACCTTTTCCGTGTGCCGGGTCAGGGAGGCCACCTTTGACGGGGCAAGCATTTTTAGCTCCGAATTTCAAAGCTGCGCCATACAGTACGCCACGTTCTTTGATGCGTCCATCGCCCACACCCATTTCCACGACAGCACCCTGCGAAATGTTTCGTTCCAGAAAGCACACCTGACATCCTGCAATACCGTTGACTGTGAATTAGATGGCATTGGCTTCTTGAACGCGACACTGGACGGCTGTTTTTTTGGACGGGTAGCCGCCCACGGCATCCGTAACCTGCACACTGCCACCATCACCCAGGGCGGCGCGACAGACTACGAGGTGAAGCGTAACCGGGAATCCATTTTTGCCGCGCTCCGCCCTGAGCAGGGGACGCGGCAGGAGCTTCCGGCGAAAAGGCGAGGTGGGCGGTGAAAAATCAATCGGACAACAGCTATTCCAAGTGGCTGTTCCTTGCCCTGCCCGTGCTATGGATCGGCGCGGGGCTGGCCTCCAGCTATGAGGACGGCATGACCATCTTTGAGACGCTGGGCAAGTTTTCCCAATGGGCCGACCACCCGTTTCTGCTCCGCTGGACGCCCTACACCCTCAAATTCATGCTGGGGGCGCTGGTGGTGTATGCCTTTGCCATTGTGCTGTACATTTCCGGCAAGCAGAACCGCAGACCCGGCGAGGAACACGGCAGCGCCCGCTGGGGGAACCCCCACCAGCTTGACCGCAAATACCGGGACAAAGACCCCCACCGCAACGCCATCCTGACGCAGAACCTGCGGATGAGCTTGAACAGCCGCCAGCATTTCCGAAATCTGCTGCAAATCGTGGTGGGCGGCTCTGGCGCGGGCAAGACCCGCTACATCGTGAAGCCAAATCTGTACGAAGCGAACGCCTCATATATAGCGACCGATCCGAAAGGGGAACTCGCCCGCGACTCCATCCCCCTGCTGCTCCGGGAGGGGTACACGATCAAGGTTTTCGACCTTGTTGACCCGGACCGTTCCGACTGCTACAACCCGTTTCACTACATCCGCAACGACGCAGATGTGCTGAAGCTGATCGCCAATTTCATCCGCAACACCACCCCAAAAAACGCCCATTCCAGTGACCCGTTTTGGGAAAAAAGCGAGACAGCCCTGGACAGCGCCCTCATGCTCTATCTGCTCCACGAGGCCCCGCCAGAGGATCAGAACATGGAGATGATGCTGACCATGCTGGAGTACGGCGCGGCAAAGGAGGGGGACGGCGATCATGTTTCAGCCCTTGACCTGCTCTTTCAGGCGTTGGAGGAAGAAAACCCCAACCACATCGCTGTGCGGCAATACAAAGTGTTCAAGCAGGCCCCCAGCGAAACAGCCATGAGCATCTTGATCAGCGCCGCCGTGCGCCTCGCTCCCTTTTCCCTGCCGGAGATACAGCGCATCACCAGCCGGGACGAGATGGAGCTGGGCAAGCTGGGGGAACGGAAACAGGCCATTTTCTGCATTATCCCGGACAGCAACGATGTAAGCCTCAATTTCCTTGTTGGTATGCTCTATTCCCAAGCGTTCCAGGAGCTTTACTTTCAAGCCGACAAGGTACACGGCGGCAGTTTGCCCATTCCCGTGCGGCTCATGTTCGACGAATTTGCCAATGTGTCACTGCCGGACGGCTACGCCCGACTTCAGGCCACCATGCGCTCCCGCAACGTGATGGCCACTATTATACTGCAAAACATTTCTCAGCTCAAGGCCCTTTTCAAAGACGATTGGGAAGGTATCATCGGCAACGCAGACACCTTTATTTATTTGGGCGGAAATGAGAAAGACACACACAAATACATTTCTGAGCTGCTGGGCAAGGAGACGATCCAGACGCAGACCAGCAGCCAGAGCAAGGGGCGCAACGGATCGTACAGTCAGAATTTTCAACAGGCCGGGCGCGAACTCTTAACGCCAGATGAAGTGCGGATGCTGGACAACAAAAAGGCCATTGTCCTCATTCGCGGCGAAGCGCCGGTCATTGACGACAAATACGACCTAATGAAGCACCCCGCTATCAAATTCACGGCTGACGGGGGCGCAGCCGCTTATATACACAGTCCAGTTTGCCTTTACGACGTGGGCGACCTGGACTTTTCCTTTACGTCGCTGGACGATGTAGAAATCATCGAATGAAAAAAGGAGGAATTTTTACTATGAAAAAACACAATTCCAACACTTCCCTCACCACCCGGAGCAAGGCCCGCCGCTATATGGCCGTCTGGACGGCGCTGGTGCTGTCCTTGTGCCTGTTCACCGTCCCGGCCTCCGCCGCTGGCGGCGACCCGCTGGATATTGTCAACAATTTGTCTGACTTCATTTTCTCCATTATCAAAGCCCTGGGCGTCATTATCCTGGGCTGGGGCATTGTGCAGGTGGGTATGTCCATTCAGTCCCACGACGCCAGCCAGCGCACCCAGGGCTTCCTGTGTCTGTTCGGCGGACTTATGATCGCCTTTGCTAAGGAGATTTTGACCGCCATTGGCGCGGTGTAAGCGGCCCCATCAACCCTATACCGGGGAAATGCGTCTCACCGTGAGACGCATTTCCCCCAATGAAAGAGGTGATTTTTTGAGTGACAACTGGATCGTCAGCAATCTGGAAAATGCCTTGGTGGACTGGAACGGGAAGCTGGGGGAGATATGGGCGCTGCTGACCCAATCCCCGGAGACGTTCAAGGGCGGCACCATTTGGAGCTTGATCCTCAACGTCCACAATGCCCTTGTGGGGATCGGCTACGGCCTTTTGGTGCTGTTTTTCGCTATGGCTATCTTTCAGAGCGCCGCCAGCTTCCGGGACTTCCAGAGGCCGGAATATGTACTGCGCCACCTGATCCGCTTTATCCTCGCCAAAACCGCCGTGGGCCGGTGTATGGAGATTATGACCGCAATTTTCAATATCTGCGGCGGCATCACCCAAACCGTGATGAGCGGGCTGGGCGGCTCCATTACCACGGCGGCATCGCTGCCCAGCGAGATTGTGACCGCGATAGAGGGGGTGGGCCTGTTGGAGAGCATCCCCCTGTGGCTCGTTTCCCTATTGGGCACCCTCTTTATAACCGTCATGTCCTTTATTCTGCTGCTCACCGTCTACGGGCGCTTTTTCCGGCTGTATATGTTTACCGCCCTGGCTCCCTTGCCGTTGGCGTCCTTTGCCGGTCAAACCACGTCATCCAGCGGCAGGGCGTTTATCAAAAGCTACATTGGCGTGTGTATGGAGGGCGCGGTGATCGTGCTGGCCTGTTGATTTACTCCGCGTTCCTGTCCAGCAGCGCCCCCGCCGTGGACAGCAGCTTACCCGCCGTCACAATGGCGTGGCAGTACATCGGACAGCTCATTTTCAATATGCTTATCCTGACCGGCCTTGTCCGGGGGGCCAGCCGGATCGTAAAGGAGATGTTCAGCTTGTAGTTATTACTTCACCTTTTTGCTAATTTCTTCTTGCCTTTAGGCAAGGGATCAACTGTGTCGTTAATGGAAACAAGGACACCTAAAATTGTACTCATCAAGGTTTCTAAGAGCCAACTCGCTTTTGGATATATGTATAGCTTTAGCAACAGGACGAAAGTTACAGTAAAAATGCATAGAGTGAAGCACAAAAAACGCCGTTTCACCTTGAGATTATTGCGATTTCTTTTCCAATAAATTTGACGTTGCTGGCATCCAAAATACGAAAGTAGAACGCAAGAAGAAATCTGAAAGAATCCCGAAAGATTTTTTAAGCATGGGGATATTTCTAAAAAGGGGAACCTTAAAATGAAAGCAAATACAATCCCACTATTCCAACAAAAACAATCGTAGTATTAGATGGCCTTTTAGTTTTCATTTTAATCCTCCTAAATTTATACTTGATATGATTATAACAGAAAGACTAACTATTAAAAGTCAAGTCCTAAACTGAAGGAGAACGAAGGTATGTGGAACCACAAGACGGAAAAAGAGCGCAAAGAAGCAAACGTCCGTGAGGACGCCAAAGTGAGAAGACCCAGGGTGGACTACGTGGCTGTTACCGGCCGGTAAGGAAGTCTGGATTTCTCCATTGCGTAGATGAGCCGTACCAGTTTCTTGGCGGCATGGGACAAGGCCACATTGTAATGCTTGCCTTCAGCCCGCTTCTTGGCAAGGTAGGCGGCAAAGGTGGGGTCCCAAATGCAGACGTACTTGGCAGTGGTTCAGCTTTCTCCGGGCGTTGTGGACATCAAGCGGTAGAGGCCGGAGTCACGGGGGATGGTGTTAGCAAAGGGCACCAGCGCCCCGCCAAACCGTAACAGGCCGTGTCCGGGGTCGGCGTTGGTGATGTAGCCCATCTGCGTATCAGAAATGTGCAGGAGCTTGGACAGCTCCGCCCGGTCGGTGGCGGACTGATTGAACAGCAGCAGAAATTCGCTGTTGGCCAGCATGAGCCGCGCCGTCTCTGACTTCAAACATTCCTCTACGTTCTGCGTCGCCGCCGTCATGATCCCGGCGTACTTTCGGAAGCGTTTCCACGCCCGGTAGAGAAATTCGCCGGAATAGTGGTACTTAAAGTACAAATAGCACTCGTCAATGAATACCCATGTAAACTTGCCCCGCTTGCGATTCTCCATCACCCGGACCTGGATGGCCTCCAGCGTCACCACCAGGGCAGTGGGCCGGAGCTGCTCCCCCATCTCGTAGAGATCGAGGACAACCAGCCGGTTGTCCATGTTGACATTGGTGGGGTGGGCGAACACATTCAAGCTGCCCTCGGTGATCAGCTCGGCGGCGAGGGCGATCTCCCGCGCCTCCGGGTCGGCCTGCTTCAGCACTTCCTCCCGCCAGTCGGTAAGCAGGGGCATCCGCACTTTCCCTTTGCCCTGGAAGTAGTTCTGATAGATATTGGAGGTACAGCGGTCAATGATGGATTTGTGGCTGGCGCTCATGCGTCCCGCGCCCATCTGCTGCTCCAAAATGCTGGTGATAATTTCGGACTTCATGGCAACGGGGTTTTCGTCGTCGGCGTAGCCGCTGGCAAGGTCAAGGGGGGAAATGTGGTGCTGGCTGTGGGGGGAGATTTCAATGATCTCGCCGCCCAGAGCCTTGGCCAGCGGGCCGTACTCACGCTCGGCATCAATGATGATCACATCGTCGCCGGTCCCCAGCACAACCTCGGTAATGGCGTCTTTCATGCCCATGCTCTTGCCGGAGCCGGAGACGCCCAAATAAAAGCCGTGGGGGGAAATGAGCCGCTTGCGGTCACAAATCAGAAGGTTGCGGGAAATGGCGTTGATGCCGTAGGACAGTCCGCCGGGGTCCTGTATCTCCTGCACCCGGTAGGGCATGAGGACGACGGCGCTCTCAGTGGTCAGCGTCCGCAGGGCCTTGACGCGCCGGAGGCCGTAGGGCAGGACGGTGTTCAGCCCGTCCTCCTGCTGGTAGCGCAAAACGGAAAACTGGCAGAGGTGTTCCCGCCCGATAGACAGCAGGGTTTCCGTGTCCGCGTCCAACTGCTCCAGCGTGTCCGCGATATGCACCAGCGTCACCACGGCAAAAATCATGCGCTGGTCGCGCTCGGTGAGGTCGGACAAAAATTCCTTTGTCTCGGCGCGGAGCTGCTCCAGCTCGTAGGGAATGGCGGCGGTAAAATTATTCCGGTCGTTCTGGCGCTGCTGCCAGCGGGTGATGTCGCTCTCAATGCCTAAAATCCGGCTCTGGATTTCTTTTACGGCCTCATCCGTGGGAATGGGGAGGATGTCAATGGACAGCATGAGGCTGCGGTCAAAGTCGGACAGGTCGGAGATCATATCGTCCTCAATATAGCTGGCGTACTCCTTGAGAAAGAGGACGCGCCCATACTTGCCGCCCATCTCAAAGTGTCCAGCCTTAAAGGAAATACCGTCCGGGCAAACCAGGTCTTTGAAGTCTACCCCGTGCCGGATCGCCGCCGTTTGGTCGAAGGTGAAATACTGTTCCTCGCCGGGACGGAAAAAATCATGAAGGATGCGGAGCCGGTCATGGTTGGCAACCTCCCGCGCCGTGCTGTCCAGCCGCCCCAGGCTCTTGGTCAGGTTGCCGTCCACCCGCCGGAAATAGGAACGGGTTTCCTCGATCTTCCGCTGGGGGATGGACAAGGTGATGTACTTCTCCTGCCTGATTGTTTTAGTTGCGGCGATTATCGCCTCACCATTCGGCATCCTCTTTGCCAATGAACCGACGCCGGGGGCCATGCCCCTCAATGTGGCCGTGGGGCAGCTCAATATGGAGCTGGCCAACACACTGGAGACAATGCAGACCGGCGACTATGACAGCATTGACATCCAGGGCCAAGGCCCGGACTGGCGGGAGGTTATCGCCGTGTTTGCCGCGAGGACGGCGGGGGCCGATGACGGCATAGACGTTGCCGCCCTGACCCCCGACCGGGTGGACCGGCTGAAGGCCGTCTTTTGGGATATGTGCGCCATTTCCTCGGAGGTGGAGACAATATCCCACCCGGACAGCGACCCGGACGATGATACGGACGATAGCTGGACGGAGCGTATTCTGCATATCACCATCACGGCCAAAACCGCCGAGGATATGCGGACAGAGTATGCCTTTACCGATTATCAGAACCAGGCGTTGACGGAACTGCTGGCCGAGCTTGCCACAATGGATCTGCTGCTTACCGACCTGTCCGCGTCCCAGGAGCAGGCCCGGAACATCCTGCGGAACCTCCCTGCCGACCTTGCCCCGGAACGGCGGGCCGTGGTGGAGACTGCCTGTAAGCTGGTGGGGAAAGTCAATTACTTCTGGGGCGGCAAAAGCCGTGTGATCGGCTGGGACAGCCGCTGGGGAACCATTCAGAAGGTATGGGCGGACGGCAGCAGCACAACCGGAACCTACCGGCCCTACGGCCTCGACTGCTCCGGTTTTGTGGATTGGGTATTTTACAATATCTCCGATGGGGCCTACACCATAGGCCACGGCGGGGGCGCTCACGCACAGCATACTTACTGCACAGCAATTACCTGGGCTGAAGCGCAGCCGGGCGATTTGGTTTTCTACCCGGAGGACACCCACGTTGGCATCGTGGGCGGCTGGGACGAGAGCGGCAATATCCTGATTATCCACTGCGCCAGCGGCTATAACAATGTAGTCGTTACAAAGCAGGAGGGCTTTACCACCATAGGCAGACCGTTGTATTACTCTGAATAAAGGAACGTCTCACGGCGCGGCGCGTTTCCCACGGGAAATGCGTCTCACCGTGAGACGTATTTTTCTGCTGAATGGCTAACGGTAATACCTGCGGCCCCGTTCATCCAACTCGGCCAGGGCCTCAAAGAGCTGTTCCTGCAATTCCTTTTTGGACAGGCTTTTCACATAGGAACGCAGCGCCTCATAGTGATTTTCCATGCGCTGTTCTTCCTCCCGTTCGTATTCCTCTACTTCCTCCATGTACTGCTCCGCTTCCTTCGGGAACGCGGCAAAGAACAGGGCGACCATGTGCTTACAAATCACCCGCCGCCCGTCCGCATGGGGACAGTTGCATTTGGACTGCCGGGGATGGGCAGTATTGATTTTCACCTGATAGGGGGCGGAGCCGCTCCCAGCCACCTGTCCCGTGTACTCGTCCTCGCCTGTTTGGGAAAAGAAAAGCACCTTTTTCCCCTCGTAGTATTCATAGCCTCGCCATGCGGACGCACCGCTGGCCAACGTGCGGATGCTCATAGTAGCCCCCCTGATAGCTGGTACGTTCATAATACCACAGGGCCGCGCCCCAAACAAGGGATTTGACAAAATGCGTCTCACGGTGAGACGCATTTCTTACTGGCAAATACTTTATTTCATATTGCCAATCATATTCAAAACAAGCTGCTTTTGTTCAGCGGTCAGCAGCGCCCACTTATCCAGCAGCCCCCGCTGTTCCCCGGTCAGTGGCACAAGCTCCCCCTCTGCAAAAAACTCACCCAGCGTCATGCCAAACGCTTTGCAGATTGTTTCCAGTGTTGAGATCGTCGGCTCCGAATCCTTGCGGAAAACGTGTGACAGTGTGGACTGTGCCAAGCCGGACTCTTTGCACAGGCGATATACGCTCCAACCCCGCTGTTCCATGAGCTGTTCGATCCGTCCAAGTACATCCATAGTCTATCACCTCTTTTGAAACTATTCTACATTCGTTTTAGATTGCAAAATAGAACGGAAATAGGTTTTAATTTACTTCGATAATAGGATATAATAGGATGTGCAATTAGGGATGAAAAATCAGCGGAAAGGGAGCGAAAAATGGAAATAGCAAACAAACGGATGCAGACCTGCTGCTTTACGGGCCACCGGCATCTGCCGCTGGAGGAACAGGCGGAGATTGCCAACAAGCTGGAGCGTGTCATAGTGGCCCTATACCAAAAGGGTATCCGATATTACGGGGCCGGGGGCGCCCTGGGTTTTGATGCCCTCGCCGCCCGGACGGTGATTTGTCTGCGGGAGAACTGTCCCGGCATGAAACTGATCCTTGTCCTGCCGTGTCTGACGCAGACCAGGGGATGGAGGCCGGAGGACATAGCGGAATACGAGCGCATCAAGGCCCAGGCAGATAAAGTCGTCTACACGGCCCAGCAGTACACTAGGGGCTGTATGCACAGGCGCAACCGGCATTTGGTAGATCACAGCGGGGTATGCGTCTGCTACCTCAACAGGGAGAGCGGTGGGACAGCCTATACCGTCAGATACGCAAAAGAAAAGGGGCTTGAGATCGTGAATGTTGTCCAAGGTGAGAAATGCGTCTCACCGTGAGACGCATTTCTGACAAACAAAAACGCTGCTGGCCTCCTCAAAAGAGAAATAAAGGCCCAAAACACATACGCTTGCGCCCTAATACTCCACATATTATAATGATTTTATTGCAAAGAAAACTTCTTTGGAAATTTCAAAAAAATTTTGTTGTAGCGTGTAGTATTTTCCGAAAAATCCATAGTAGATAGTTGAGGGACAAAAAGGGGGGATACACCGATGGATGACAGCGCCATCATAGAACTGTTCTTCGCCCGGTCAGAGCAAGCGATCCGAGAATTGGATGACAAGTACGGCAAAGTCTGTTACAGCTTGCCCTACAATATTCTCAACTGTCGTCAGGACGCGGAGGAGTGTGTGAACGACGCCTACTTGGGCACTTGGGACGCCATCCCACCAGCGCGGCCCAATCCGTTGCTGGCGTTCCTATGCCGGATTGTCCGTAATCCCTGGTGGTCTTACGTCTATGATGAATATTATGACTGCGTGATCTGCCCGGAATACCGCATCCTGTCCTACCGCACCACCAACCGGGATGGATACCGTGAATACTGCAGCAATCCGACAATTTGCGTCCAGTGCCCCACCCGGCATTTATGTACAAAATCCAAAAGCTTCGTAAAGACTGTCCTGCGGCACATCTGGAAGGGCTATGAGGAACTGGCCGATGATGCCAGGTACACCCCGGAGTACAAGCAACTCTATGCAAGGCGCAAAGAGACCATTGAGCGAGTTTTTGCCGATGCAAAGGAAAAACACGCCATGCGCTATACCGTTTACCGTGGTCTGGCCCAGGTTTCCAACTGGGTGAGGCTTAAATTTGCTGCCATGAACCTCAAAAAGTTGGCAAGATGGAAAGCCAGAAAGCGCTTTGCTCCGCCCTCCTCCACACCCTCCTCCTACATTTTATTCCTCATTAACGTTGTGCCCTGTCTGGCTTCATTACCAGACAGACCATTTTTCGACAAGCTGTAACCAGCTCCCCAAAGCGGGGAGCCGGTTCGTGTTTTATTCGGAGTAGGGACTAGCGAATTTGATTCCAGATCAGCACGAAGTTTTGTTACGATACCGATACTGGGTCTCTGTTCTGGTTTCATATTTAGCGTCTATAGTTCTGCTTTCTTCCCAGTAATAATTCTTGCCATCCGGAAGTGTGTATTCAGGCCACCAGGCTCGCCCGTCACTTCCGTAATGACCAACATTAATGTGATTTCCGCTACAATTACCGCAGGACCAACCGGTACCGTTAACGCTGTATCGCTTGGTACTCCAATCGGAATAACGCATAACGGCACTGCCAAATTTATTTCTGAGATAAGTTTCGCACCAGCATTCGTGCCGGCCATCGGTGGTTGCATAACCTACATAGCGGTACTCGGTATAACCGTCAGCGATCTTAACTTGGGTAGTCACTGTTTTAGTCTCTACCTCCCGGGTATCACTTTCATCGGCGGGGGTAGTTGTCCAATCGCTCCAGGGGCTCCAACAATTATCGTTGTTGGGCTCCTCTGGCGGCGGGTTGCAGATGCTACAAGACTCTACATAGCTCGTTGTATCATCTGTAAATGTTTCACCGCAAATTGAACAGGTGTAATAATTAAAGTGAGGGTGCTCATTACTAAAATATTGGAATTGGCCTTTGTGACTAACATGGGTTACACTCATATTGCTGGTTAGGTCGAACCACAAACTCTTTTTATCTCCGCTGACAAAGAAAAAGCGGGTTTTACCATTGGAAAGTGTGGCTTTTTCTGTGCACGAAAGTTTGTAAGAATCAGACATCTTTTTGATATACGTGGTATCTTTAGAAGCTTCTGCACTAGGGGAACAAAGTAGCTTGTAATTTGCGGGAATCGTTACCGTCCATTTGCCAGTCATGCGTGTAGAAACCGTTGGAGTTTCAACTGAACCTGAGTTTCTCACAGGTGTCCCCGCAATTTTTGAGCTCATTTTTGAAATATAAATGGTTTTTCCTGAATAATTTTTATTGCTAAATTCTATTCTGTGCCGTTTTACAATGCAGTTATTTGTACTGTAAGAGTTACAATCTAAAACTTCAACACCTGTAGAATCTGTGCTTATTAAAATGAAAGAATGCCCACTGACTCTTATATAGTCGCCTTTGTCAGCATTTTTTGCGATTGTATTATAATTGAAACCACCCTCGTATTTCACACTACTTTCTCTTAATACTCTATCGGAGTTATCGTACCTAAAAATATACCATTCAGCAAATTCAACAAACCCCATACATGACATGCCACCGCTTAGGAAAAACTGTGACGCTTCCACAGTTCCAAACATATTCTTAAACCATTGTGATTTAATTACCCGGTTCACGTTGCAATTAGAACATCCATGATTAGACACCCATTCACAGCAGCCCTCACCGTTTACAGTAAAATATTTACCACTTAGCAAACGGTCCAATTCATCAATTCGTGTTTGAATGGTCTCATCAGTAATTGGAGCAACCGCACCTGTAACAAAGATTGTGCTTGGTATAAGGGTCAGAACCATACAGGCTACAAGAATATAGTTTAATATTTTCTTTTTCATTGTCTGTCATGGACATTTCCGGGGGTGACCACTGCTTCCAATACGTAACCGTTCTTGTCACAGGCGGTATGGGCCTCATAAGCGAAGCACCGCTTGTGCTCCCCTTTGTGGAACATTCCACACTCCGGGTCTGTGGTGGATACCGTTACTGTTTTCTGCTTTTTTGCCTCTTTCTTCCTCCGGGCCTGCTTCTTTTTTGAGGTGTTGTCCTGTTTCTTCCCTCCAGCTTTGGGTGGTTCACCTTTATCATCCAGTGGCTTTTTTCCATGAGCCTCCCGGTCCGCGTTCACCTCCGCCAGCAGTTCTTCCTGGTATCGTTCCCCTCCAAATGCATCATGTAAGAAAACTCAAAAACCTAAAAGGCAAAGAACCCTGGGAGCAGTTTATGATTTCCCGCAAACGCAAAACCCTTGCTGTATGTGAAGATTGTCACCATAAAATTCACGGTGACAAAATGGACTGATTGTAGGTAGAGAGCCGGATACATCGAGAGGTGTACGTCCGGTTCAGGGGCGAGCGCCCGGAAACTTGCCATAGCAATATGGTAAGGCGCTGGACGCTTAGCCTACAGGGCCTGGAGAAGCGCAAGCCGGACTGCTTCGCCGTGAAGCAGTACAACCGCTATACAGACCCACCAAAGCCGGTCTATCAAAACCTGCTGAAGCTGGTAAAGGACAAAGACTATTTTGTTCTGACCACAAATGTAGACCACTGTTTCCAAAAGGCTGGTTTTGACAAAAAGAAGCTGTTCTACACCCAAGGGGACTACGGACTGTTCCAGCGCAGTGAGCCTTGTTGTCAGGAAAGCTATACTGCGGAAATGGAAGGTCCGAAAACTCGAAAAGATTTAAGGCGCTATCCAACAAGCTCTTGCTCTTGTTGTTCCTGGCAATGTGCGTCACTGGTTTGCCCGCTCTGGTTATTGTTGCTATTATTGGTTGCTATAGTTTATACTTGCCGGCGGGTGCTGCTGCTGTTATAATGAGAGCGGCAAATTGGGATCGTATTTTGTGGAGGGCATGGAGGAAACGATAATGGTTTTGATGATTGACACAACGGCGGAGCATATAGGAAAAGGAATCGCGGAGGAGCTGCGCCACAGGGGTAAAAACGCAGTCGAGTTCGAGCTGATCGACACCGCCGGGATGCACATTTCACATTGTGTTGGATGCAATTATTGCTGGCTGAAAACGCCGGGAGTATGTTCCATTCAGGACGATTATGAGCCGATTTTAAGAAAAATGAGCGAGGCTGACCAGGTTTGGCTGGTTTCGGATACGCGCTTTGGATTTATTTCCTGGCAGACAAAAAATATTGTAGACAGAATCATGCCGCTTGTCACCATGTACCTGAAATTCCAGGGCGGGCAGATGCGTCATGTCATGCGCTATGACCACCAGCCGGATCTTGGGGTTATCTATACCGGCGGCGGCGACCAGGCTTACCTGGAGCGGTGGTGCCAGCGTACCGCGCTGAATTTAGGGAGCCGTTCCCTGGGCGTTTTTTCGGAAAGCAGCGGAAAGGAGGCGGTCTCATGCATGTTGTGATAATCAATGGAAGCCCACGGGTGCAGAAGTACAGCAATACGGAGAAGATTATCGCCGCCTTTGCGAAGGGGCTGTCAGAAGCAGAGAGTACCTTTGAAGCATACGCAATTTCCGACCGAAAAACATGGGACATCATCCGTGACGCCTACATGAAAAACGACGAGATTCTCATTGCTCTGCCGCTATATGTAGAATGCGTCCCCGGGCTTCTCTTGGAATTTTTGGAAACCCTCCCCAAAAAGGATGAGCGCACACGGCTCTCCTTTCTTTTGCAGAGCGGTTTTGCGGAGGGGTGCCAGCTTCGGTGCGGCGAGGCGTTTCTGGAAAAGCTCCCGGAATATTTGGGTGTCCGTTATGGCGGCTGTCTGGTGAAGGGAGATAATTTCGGAATCCGAATTTTGGATGAGGAGAAGCAGGCTCAGGCCACAAAGCCGTATCAGGAGATGGGCAGGCTGTTTGCGGAGGGAGACGGCTTTTTCCGTGAGGAAGCAAAAAAATTTACCGGCCCGGAATATTTTTCACTTCCTGTGCGCTTAATCATGGGGTTAATCCACAAAACTCTTGCAAGAAAGATGCTTCAGAAAGCGGCGGAATCATGGGGATGCAGTGTACCGCTTGACGAAAAGGTTTGGGAAAAATGAAAGAAAGTTGGCTTTGAGTATTTTCTCGACAAACATCAAGAAAGGGATTTTATAAGGCCTCCCGCCGGTTTTACTGGCGGGAGGCCGCTTCTATCTAGCAATTCAGGGAAATGGCCGCACTGAATTTACAGATTGGAAAATACATCCATCTGCTTTTGCAGCTCCCCTACGATCTCCTGGTTGGTATCCATACCGGCGGTAACGCCCGCCATATCCTCCACCAGGACGCGGGTGCTGTCGGCAACGCCGGTGACATCGGAGACCGCGCCGTCAATCGAGCTGGAAATGTTGGAGATGGAGCCGGCGATATCATCCATCGCGGCCTTCAGGCGGGAGGTCCTGTCGTTGAACGCCTCCATGGCGCGGCCTACATAGTCGGAATCCTCCCGGTACTGCTGTCCGGCCTGTACAGACCGCTCCAGCTGGGCCATAATCGCCTGGCTCAGGTAGCCGGCCAGCTCCCGCGCGCTCTCGGAGGGTAAAATGTCGGGTATTGCCCCCTCATCTAAGCTGGCGAAACCTATTGTAAATAGCGGGTTTTCCATGGTCACGACTTTCTAATCTGTCGTGGCTTTTCGCTTTGTGGCGTGGCGTTAGTCGCTAAACAGTCGCTAAATGGTCAACGGGAAAATCCCTAGAACTGCCGCAGAAATAGACATGGAGGGCGGAAACCGCCCTCCATGTCGCAGGTCACAGAAACGGACACCCGCTTCGCGTCTGTCCATTTCCGTGACCTTTTGTTTTCGCTCTCCTGCTGGCTTGTGCGTAACCATAGGCCGCGCAGTATAGGCGAAAAATCTATATAAATTTTTGGAGTGACCACGTTCAATCCATTATGAACGGTTCAGTCGTTCGGAACCCCACCCCTTCCATATCGGGAGGGAGTGGGGCTATTTTTTTGCCTAAAATCAGAAAGGAGTTGTCAAAATGAAATGGTTTTCTAGCAACATTAGCACGATGGAGGACTTGCGGCGGGAGTATCGGCGGCTTGCAAAACTCCACCACCCAGACGCGGGAGGTGACACCGAGGACATGAAGCAAATAAACGCCGAGTATGACCGTCTGTACGCCGTTTTAAGCCGTCAAGAAGCCACGCAGGAGAAGAAGGAACCCCAGGACACAGCCGCCGAAGATAAGGCTATACGGACCGTTCTGGACGCTCTGGTGAACGTCAACGCCACCGTTGAAATCGTAGGCTGTTGGGTATGGGTGAGCGAGGGCAGTTATCCATATAGGGAACTGCTGAAAAGCATTGGTTTCAAGTTTGCCCCGAAGAAAAAGGCGTGGTGCTGGCACTATGGCGAATACCGCCGCCACCACAAGCGGGAAGTCAGCCTTGACGAAATCCGCGAGAAGTACGGCAGTCAGAAGGTGAATAACCGCAGGGAGAGACGGGCCGTTGCTGGCTGACCTCTCCCTGTGTTTTGTTCCGGCTATGCCGCCCAGAGGGCGGCATAGCCGTCAACCTAATCACTACATATTGAGAGGAGCAAAAATCATGAGCGACTTGATGAAGAAAATTTACGAGGGCGTTATCCAGCATGAGCGTGTGACCGTTGAAATGGGGAATCGTGTTGACCGCTGGGTTGACGAACTGACTGCCCCATACAAAGGGCAGTTGGACGCTGGACAGATGGAGCAGTTACGGAACCTGATGTACTCCACCGCTATCAGAGCCGAGGAAGAAGGGTTTCAGCTAGGCATCCGAGTTATTGTGAAGCTGGTGCTGGAAATGGTATCCGATTCATAAAATCTCCGCTATTTTCAGCAGTTTTTCCTTCGTTTGGTTATCGCGTCCCTTCAATGCCCTTAATATCTCATTGTCCAGAGCCAGTGCGCTATTCTCGAACTGGTCTGCCAGAAGGTAGTCAATCGAGGTATTGAGGGCGTTGGCGATAGCCATAAGGACACCTAGGGAAACTTTTGTATGGTTATTCTCAATGTTGCTGATATGGGAAGTGTTACAACTGACTATTTCTGCAAGATTATCTTGTGTTAATCCAGCTTTTAGACGCATTTCTTTAATTTTTAGGCCCAATTTAGCATAATCAATCTCTTTTTGCATATTATCACGCTCCCTTGCCTGCAAAAATACTTTCATTGCCTTATTGTAATATTCGGGAGAATGTGATAGAATAACCCACGCAAGTATAA
Organism: Firmicutes bacterium ASF500; assembly: GCA_000492175.2. Classification (NCBI taxonomy): domain Bacteria; kingdom Bacillati; phylum Bacillota; species Firmicutes bacterium ASF500. Next base: position 3,537,928 of record CP097573.1, read on the forward strand.
TATACCCTAATAGGCAACGACATTGGGAGGGGTTAGCATGGGATTTCTAAAAGATTTAGGAGGACTGGCAGGTATCGCCGCTGGCGTATATCTTGGCGGAACCATTGGACTAGTTGGCTCTGTTGTTGGCAGTGAATCCTTGGAGAATCTTGGCAGACAAGTTTATGACGCTTCGGAACGCGCTGGGGAAGTACTGGGCGATATTGCCGAGAATATCACTGGAGAGGTAGCAACCTCAATCAAGACAGTAGCGCAACAGTCCACAATGCAGTCGAGCATCACCGATTCACAGATGGAGCAGAAAGCAAACCAAATTATTGACGACTTTATGATGGATGATTAAGCGATATTACAATTTAGAGAAAGGAAATCCATTAAACGCTTTATAGCATTGCCGCCCGGTGGGCGGCAATGCACAGGGAGGGAATAATGGAAAGGTGATAGTCATGAATACCAGCCCCGCATTAGCGCAAAAGTCATACGAAATTATCAACTCAAAAGCCAGCTCTAACATAGCCATTCAAGGGTTGTCTGGGATTTTAGGTTTTCCCTTTACTCTTTTGGCTGATGGCGCAGTCATTTTCACTCATTATGGTACCATGCTCAATGAGATACGGAGCCTTTACGGGAGAACCCCCGTAAGTGAATCGGTGGTGTCAACTATTGTCAAAGGCATATCCAGTGAACTAATTTTTGACGTAGTTGCGGACAAGGTTTTAGGGAATGTTCCTCTGATTGGCGTTTATTTCAATGCCATCTGTGCTAAGACCATGACGTGGCGGCTAGGTATTCTGTTTACCATGCTGTCGGCCCGTGGAGAAGCCATAGACGATAATACAGTAGCGGACACAACAAAACTTATCCGCATGGTTTTCCCGCAGACGGACGCTTTCAAATTCCAGCAGCCGACATACCCAACTTTTGAGAAATTGGTTACATCGGTGACGGGCAACAGCATGGAGCAGTTTAACAGAAAAATATCAAAAGCATTGGACGCTTTTGACGATTAGGGGGGTGGTCATAGCTATTCAAGACTTTCTGGAAAGGGGGTGAAAGTATGGTATTAGAAATCTTAATTGCTGGCCTTGTTGGCGATGCAATCCATCAGGAGATTAAGAAAGCCAAGCAAAATGGCGACATATCTCCGTCAGCCAAAAACGTAATAGGTGATGCAGTTGGACGGGCTGACTTAGGCGGGAAACTGGTTGAAGCCATAGCGAAATCAATCCTGAAATAGGGCAACGATAAGAAGTACACATAGCGACAGTACGGCCCCGGCTATCGCCGGGGCCGCTATGAGAAAAGAAGGGAGGTATTCAAGTGCAAATACTCATTATCCTTGCTCTGGTCTACTTTGCCTATGTAGCGTTGAACGGCAAGACAGATGATGAACAGCGCTCTGCCAGTGCTAAGTTTGCTGAATGGATTTCTAGGCTATTCTTTCGGTAGGCAGTAGCACTATCACAGCAAATCAGCACTTGCATAACCCTAAAATGTAACATGGCATTACATCAAAAAGGCAGGAGAAGCCCCGTTAAACATGGGACGGCTCCTGCCTTTTCTTTTTGCCGTTCTTAGGGCATTTTTAGGCCCTCTGACGGGCCTTTGCACTATTGGTAGTGCTGGGATTCTCAAAAAGATATACGTGCCAGAGGGCCGTTAAAAGCGCAGGGAGAGGGGTTATCATCCGGCGCGGCCCTCATGGGCCGCGCCGAGTTATCCTCTGCCCTTTTTCGGTTTTGGCTTGCGTATGCGGATACCCAATTTCTCTAACCGTTTAGCCGTCAGCCGTGTATCCTGTATCCATTTTTTGAATCCTTCTACATCATCAATGGAACGAAAATGCTCAACTTGTAAATTACAATCATCCTGCCATTGATAATAAATCCTGTTCAGCGAATCCATATCAATTTCATATTTAGAACCATTGATTGCATTATTCACAAAGCCCTTTTGCGCCCCTCTTGCTTTTCGTGCTAACTCTGTAAATTCATCCCTTGGTTTGCGGTGCATGATTTCCGCACAAGTCAATTTCGAGCCTTTATGTGGTAATTGGCAATAGTGCTTATTCTTGTTTGATTTAGGATAAAAGAGCCGCCGACAATCAGGGTTTTCACATCTTAAAACAGTTCTATTGCTATTCAAATATTTCACTAAATCTATCAACAAAAAACTCAACATATCGGTTATATGAAAAGTCGTTCTTGCTATACCATCCCTATCAATTTGGATGGAAGAAGAGATTTCTTTTTTTGCTAGAATCGCCGCTATCTCCTGTGAAAATTGGCTGTCACTCCGAAGCAAAATACTTTCCAAATGCTCCCTTAATTCTCTGTAAGCAAATAGGTCAGGGAGGTAAGAGTATTCATCCTTCCAATCAAAGGTATTGCATCGGAGACGGCTATCAAATTCAGACAAAATCAGTTGCGTCACTATTCGCAGTTGCACATTAGTCAGATAGCCAGAATCGAGGAAGTCATACAGTGGCGTTTCCATCATATGAATGATTTTTTGTATTGTCTTATCAGAAATCTTATCAGGAGATATTCCCGCTTTTTCAAATAGCTTTTCATGCTTTTTGAAATGTGACCAGTTGCTAATTTTCGAGATAGAAAGTGTATGTGCGTAATAAGACGATTCTATCATTATGCGTAAATAATCCTCTAAAAAGACTCGCAATTTGTCATAGTCAATGTTCGCAACCGATAGCGAATATTCTCCAAATTGAATCGGAATATGTTGACCATCAAGAATCATTTCAAAATGTGTATTCATGTCTGATAAGTAAAGCATCGTGTTAGTCTCCCCCAAAAATATATATCACATAAACATTCTAGTTTTTATGTGATATATGAATAGATGGTAAAGCCATTATACGGGGTGTACTATGGCATTGTCAAGATGAAGAACATCTTAAACGCTATTCAGAAGGGAGGGAATAACACTATGCGTAACAAAGAAATTGAAGCCCTGTTCAAAAAGTCTGGCGTATTCAAGTGGGAAGTAGCCCGAAAGCTGGGTATCCACGAGGGCACTTTCAGCCGCTGGTTCCGCGACCCGCTGACGGACGCACAGACGAAAGCCATCATTGCCGCTATCGAGGAAGTCAAGTTGGATAGGCTGAAAGAGCAGGACTAACGGCAACCGTATACTATATCTAAATGCTATTGCCATTAACAGCATCACGAATAATAACAGTTTTCTAATACGCTATAAATATGTTTAGAGGAAGCAGAAAATCAGAGATTTCCCGCTTCTTCTAAAGCAAAAGATTACTATATTGAAATGACTGTTGATAGGAATTGGTGACTGTATAGATATAGTATAAGTCGGCAAACGACAGCCGGATACTTCCCCGCAGAGCGGGGAAGTATCCGGTAGCAGAGAAAGGGGGGGTATTCATGTGATACACACATTTGAAATCTGTTGCTGGGTTCCCGCTCGTATCTACGATTATCTGAATCAGAATTTGCCAAGTCTTATCCAAGTCAGCCGCTATGTAAAGAGGACAAATTACTTCTCAAACAAAGGCATCATGCAGACCGAACTGCGCACCTTTGAATACGAGAAAGGCGGAATAATCTTGTACCGCTATTACTTGATTCTCCGTTGTAATTTGTCAATCATCATGGGCGGCAGTAGAACGCTTTTGCTGGATAATGAATATAGCCCTGACGAACTTTTAGCGGGATTGCAGAAAAGACTTTACGAAATAAATCAATTCAGATATGTCCAGTTAGACAAGCTGACAACAAGCATCTTCCAAGCAAACAGAATTGATTTAGCTCAAGACATTTTGACCGATAATCCCGAACTGCTTATATGGCTTTGTAATATGTCCTTCCCGTTTAACTATCGTAACATGAAGCGGAAAGCCATTCATAAACCGCTAGAGCAATTATACCATGAATCATGTTGCTTTTGCAATCGTTCAAGAGGAATAAACCTCTATTACAAGAAGTCTGCAATGGTAAATTTGGGACATGAAATTATACCAGAAGAACGGGAACGCATAGAGCGATTGGTCCGCTTTGAAATTCAAGTTGAAAAGCGTGCTGTCTACAATATGAAGCTATCAACAAGGCGGTCGCTAAAGCCTTTTCTGGAATATCAATTTTGTAGCGATTACGTTCTAAAGGAAGCCTATTCCATATTTGGGGCCACACCATACATGAGCAGAACAAAGGCCCTAGAAGCCATTCAGAACAGCCCATACAAGCCATTTGATAAAGCGGTTATGGAATCCATCATCGACACAATACCACGCTATGACGGCTTGTATGAACTGGAAGGAGCCATTGCCGATGAATCCATAAATACTCCCTCACAATACGGAAATTTGCGGACATTCAAAACAAAATGGTTAGGCAAATTTAAAGCAATCGGAATCCAGCCAGTGGTTATTCCTGATGATTTCGGAATTGAAAAAATGCCAAGTATTTATGAAATTTTGAAAGGAGAAGTGCAATGAAAATCGAAATCAACGGTATCAGCGGTATCAGCGGAGCAGTTGACGAAGAAGCATTGAACACCATTTTCGTCAAGTGCAGGAATCTTTTTTCACTGACAGAACAGCAAGCAAAGACGCTGATGGAATGTTTTGCTTTTGAGTATTGCGATGATATTGCAAGGCTTAATGACGCTCTCTTTGCGGCGGAAAACATTCTTGACAGCTACGCCAGCCAAAGGCAGGAGGTACAAAATCATGGATACGCCCCATTCTAATGTTACCACATTAAACGCGCCTACGGCGGCTGAGGTGGCAATTCCACGCATGACTACTATCCGAGAAACCGCCAAAACAACAGGCATAAGCGAGTATGCTGTCCGAAAGTTAATCAAGAAAAATGAAGTTGTTTACGTCAAGGCTGGAGCAAAATATCTGGTTAATCTCGACCGCTTTGTTGATTTTCTGAACGGTCAAAATTGAGGATATATCGGCACCGCCTCCGGCGGTGCCGTTTATCATATAACCACCATTCAACGGACATTCAGAAAGGAGTTTTCATAATGGCAAGCATCCGAAAAATCGAGGGGAAGAAGGGCGTCAGCTACAAAATCGAGGTTAGCAACGGCTACGATGTGAACGGCAAGAAAATCCGCGAAACCACGACTTTTGTACCCGACCCGTCCATGACGAAGAAACAGCAAGAGCGGGCTTTACAGAAGTTTGCAATGGAGTTTGAGGACAAGGTGAAGCGCGGAAACTGTATCGAGGGCGACAAAATTACCCTTGCAGAATTTACGGAAAAGTGGTTTGAGGACTATGCCGAAGGTCAGCTTGAACGGACAACTCTTTGGCGGTATCGGTACGTTTTGGACAACAACATTTTGCCCGTCATGGGCCATTTGAAGCTGTCCAAAATCCGCCCCTATGACGTTCAGAAATTCTTTGTGTCTCTCACTAAGGACGATGCAAGGCAGGACGGAGTATCGGGCGGATATTCCCATGAAAGCATTCGCAAAATGAAAACCGTGTTGTCCTCCATTTTGTCTACTGCGGTGAAGTGGGAAATCATCGAAAGCAACCCTTGTTTTAAGGCCGATTTGCCGAAGCAGGATGAAACCGAGGAACAGCCCAAGGCGTACAGCCTTGACCAGACCAGACGGCTCTTGCAGTTTGCCGAAAACGATTATAGGGCCAAGCAGGACAAGCATATTACCCGCAATGATAAGGTTATCTGTATTACGGATTTTGCAAATTTTATCAACATGGATGTTTCCGCTTTGCAGACGCTTGTGCTGATTCATATTGCCATTTTTGGCGGTTTGCGGCGCGGGGAAATGGTAGGGCTGGACTGGTGCAACGTTGACTTTGACAAGAATATTATTCGTGTCCGTCAGTCTGCCGCAAGGACGGGCAAGGAAGAATTTGTGAAAACCCCGAAGTCCAAATGCTCTATCCGTGATGTTGCATTTCCTCAGCCCGTTATGGATTTATTGCAGGAGTTGAAGCAGGAACAGGAGCGGTACAAAAACGCTATCGGTGATAAATGGATTGGCTCTGGTGATTGTGTTTTTATCCAGATGAACGGAGCGCGAATGAATATCAGTTCCCCCTATGACCGTTTCCAGCGGTTGGTTCACAGGTACAACAAAACCGTATCGGAAGAGTTGCAGTTGCCTATTCTTTCTCTGCATTGTCTCCGTCACACGAACGCTTCTTTGCTGGTATCGTCTAACAGGGTTGATATTGTCAGCGTCAGCAAGAAGTTGGGCCACGCTGACGCAAATGTGACCGCTCGCTATTATCTACACTCCTATGAGGAAGGGGAGCAGGAAACCGCTGATATTCTGGGTGATTTGTTGCTCGAAAGCAGGGGGAAAGTCGCTAAATAGTCGCTACGCCCTTTTGCTATTCAACTTTTCAAGGCAAAATAGCAGCAATACATTACAGTATAAGCAATTTTCGGACAAATTTACTGGCACATAACAAGGACGCGTGTACTCTCTGAGAGGTAGTCCACCGCTCCGGTGACCACCCCGCTGACCGCCTGAATGTTGTTGGCCGTCTCAGCGCAGGAGTCGGCCAGCTGGCGAATCTCCTGGGCGACGATGGAAAATCCGGCTCCCGCCGCTCCCGCCCGGGCGGCCTCAATGGAGGCGTTGATGGCGATCAGGTTGGTGGAGGCGGAGATATCCAGGATTGCCTTGGTCAAGGCGCTGATCTGGTTCACGTTCTGGCTTTTCTCAATGGCCTGATCCAGGAGAGCCATAATTTCCGCCGTTTTTTCCCGGACCTCCTCCGTCTCTTTCCGAGCGGAGCGCTCCATCTCCTCGGCCCGTCCCCGCATTTCCACGGAGTAGGCCGTGATGGCGGAGCACTCCTCCGCCATATTCCGGGTGTCCCCCTGGGTGCCGGACGCGCTTTGGCGGATGGCTGAGGTGCTGGCGGCGATCTCCTCCAGGGCGGCGGAGAGCTGCTCCGCCAGACCGGACAGGTCTCGGACGCTGCCGCTTGAGGTCTGCGTCCGCTGGCGTACGTCGCTGACCACGCCGCTGATGCGTTCCGAACTGTCCTGAAGGGTGTCCATCGCGTCGTGGATGGGGGAAATTACATATTTCCGAATGATCCGGAAGGCCGCTGCCACCAGAAGGATACCGGCGATCAGCGTAGCGGCGCTGATGACCAGCGCGGTTATGTACACAAAGGACAGGTGATTCCGCGCGGCCTCCGCCCGGCCGCTGACGGCAGTGTAGAGGGCGGCGACATCCTGATCGGCGGCTTTGCTCCAGTGGGCCACATCCCCGTTGGCTGTGGCGTAGGCCTCCTGGGTCTTACTGTCGGCGCTGGCGCACACCAGATAGACCAGGGCGTGCTTAAAGGCGTCGTAGTCCTGAACCAGGGATTGATAGAGCGCGGCGTCCTCCTCCGCGACAAAGCTCTCATAATCGGCCAGCATCTCGTCCAGCGCGGCCTCCTCCGCCTTGATCTCCTGGACGAGCTGGATCATGGTGGCGTGATCCGCCGCCACGATGTGGGACAGCGCCAGAAGATGGATGTCCATCATAGAGCGCCTGATTTCCTCCAGCCTTCCTTCGCTGACCATATACTTGTCCACAATGGTTTTCGCGTTGGAATGGACGTTATTGATGCTGAACACCGCCAGAACGTTGGACAAAAATGCCACCAGTCCAAGCAGAACAATGGGCAGAATCAAGCGCTGCTGTAATGTCAGTTTGCCTCTCATGCGATTTCCTCCCAAGTATCGTATCTGTGCTTACCGCGCGGTGACGCCCTCCGCCAGCCGGTCCAGCTGGGTCTGGAGGGAGGCGCCGGAGGGATTCCCCGCCGCCAAATTTAAGGCGAATTCGGACACGGGGTCCCAGAACTTTCCGCCCACCCGCTGGAGCTGGGAAAACTCCGACTGGGCGAGCAGAGCCGCGATAGCCGGCGAGGCCTGGACCTGCGGGGAATTTGCCGCGTTGACATTGGCCGGTCCCTGCCCCCGCTGTTCGAAGCGCAGGCGCTGGTTTTCCTCGCTGGTGATCCACTCGGCCAGCCGCGCCGCCCAGTCGGGGTGGCTGGAATAGGCGTTCACGCCGATCAGCTTGCAGCCGGAGAAGGAGGCCATCTGCACCTGCCTCCCCCCGCAGGTATAGGAGGGGAGCTTGGCCGCCCCCATATTATTTCCCCAGATCTCCTGAATGGCCACCGCGTTCCAGACGCCGCTCACTCCAGCGATCACAGAGCCGTCCTGGACGCCATCCATAAACTCCTGGTCCGTCATGCTGGCAAAGCCGGGACTGGCCGCGATGGACAGCATAGCCTCCGCCACGTCCACACCCCGTATGGCACCCTCGGTGCTGTTCCAGGTGCAGTAGTTGGTCAGTCCGTCGTCATTGAGGCCCACCGTCAGGCCGGTGTTGCCGAAAAAGGCGTAGACATACCAGGCGGAGGACCAGTCCATGGTCACCAGCCGTCCGGCCTGGGCGGCCAGCTCCACCATCCGCTCCAGGCTTTGAATATCCTCGTCGGAGAAGTAGGCCTTGTTGTAATACAGAAAATAGCCGTTGTCCGCCGTTAGGGGGTAGGCGTAGAGGGAGCCGCCCACGCTGGCCGCCTCCACCGCGGCGGAGAGGCTGGCGCTTCGGATTGCCTCGCTGTCCTCGATGGGGTCCAGGCCACCGGCGGCCGCCAGAGCGGACACCTGATCGTCGGCGAAGGCAAAGACATCCGCGCCCCCCTCCAGGTCGCCCAGCATCGCGTCCTTACAGTTGGACTCGCTTTGGGGCTGAAAGGTGATTTGGAAGCTGGCCTGTCCGGCGTAATGGGATTGGAATGAAACGAAAATTTCTTGGAGCAGCGCCTCGTCCTCCTCCGCCCCCCACACCGTCAGCTGAATGGTTCCGGTTTCTGCCTCCGGTTCCGGAGGGGGAGCGTCCTCCTGACCGCCGCAGGCAGTCAGCGAAACCAGCAGCAGAATAGAGCACAACAAAGAGAAACATGTTTTCTTCATCAGCAACCACCCTTACAATTTGTTCCAAGGTATTATAGCACATGACCGGCGGTACTGACAACTACCTTTATGCAAAGGGCAGGGTAATTGAATGAGCAAATAAAATGTGAACGACCGGGGAGCAAAAGCCTCCCTCTTAGAGGGAGGTGGCACGGCGAAGCCGTGACGGAGGGAGTTCTCCGGAGGTCTGCGAGGCCCTTGGGGACTCCCTCAGTCAGCTTCGCTGACAGCTCCCTCAGAGAGGGAGCCTTTGGAGGCTGTCAATGGTACATGGTTCACTCGTTCAATTACCCTGTGCAAAGGGAATGTCCTATTGCGTATTTCATCGCGGTCAGAAGAATTGGTGTGGTTTGTAGGGGCGGCCTGTGGCCGCCCGCAAATAGTGATTTGATTTTAGAACGGACGGCCACAGGCCGCCCCCACAATGCTACCGCTTCGTGAGCCCCTGCCCGCAGCCCCACTCCGTTGCCCGGCGCGTGAAGGTTTTTCGGGAGATGCCCAGCATTTTTCCAGCGTCGGTGGCTGTGATGTATCCGTTCCACCAGTCCTCCGCCAGCTCCTCAAAGCCCTCTGGCATGGGGATGCGGTCGGGGCCAAAGCGGACCCCCCGCTCCAGAGCGGCCGCGATGCCCTCTGCCTGACGCTGATGGATAAATTCCCGCTCTGTCTGAGCCACATAGCTCAGAAGCTGGAGCACAATGTCCGCGATCAGCGTACCGGTCAGGTCCCGGCCCTCCCGGGTGTCCAGCAGGGGCATGTCCAGCACGACGATGGCCGCGCCCTGGGTCTTTGTGATGAAGCTCCACTGCTCCAAGATCTCCTTGTAGTTCCGCCCCAGCCGGTCAATGCTCTTGACCACCAGCACGTCCCCGGATTGGAGCACCTGGACCAGCTGTTGGTACAGCGGCCGGTCAAAGCTCTTGCCCGACTGCTTTTCTATTGTGATCCGCTCCAGGCTCACACCAAATTCCTGGAGCGCCGCCACCTGACGGTCCTCCTTCTGGCCTCGGGTGGATACGCGGGCATAGCCGTACATCATATTTGACATCCCGACCCTCCTCTCTTTCTCTTTGGGATGACAAATATTATAAGGTGTTTTGCGGGCAGATGATATCTGCGCCCCTACAAAAAGAAGCTTTCCGCAGGGAGGCATACAGGGCAGAGTCCTTGTCCTGCATTGATGTGATATGCGTGAGTAACATGAGAAGGCGGCTAGTAGTGTTAATACTGGCCGCCTTATATCCAAATATTATAAATTTTCAAGAAATTGCAAACCGTGATTTTATATCAGGTTGAGGAATCTTCGCCGTTTGACTCCTCTAAAGCTTTAAGGCTGCTTTCCTCAATCACCTCTCCAGTTTCGGCGTTGACATACTGAATGATAATATCATCCGGCTCGACGCCGTTAAAGGCGTGATACATTCCCCCGATAATAATGCAGCCCAGACTCAGGAAAGCGGTCTCCATGCTGAGCTCCTCGGTGTTGACCTTGATGGTGAATTTGGTAATGTCTTTGTTGACAGAGGCGGAGACGACATCAGGATAAGTCCCTGAGCTTATCATTTCCTCCAGAGAGTCGTCGATCTGCTGCCGGAGCTCGTCCATCATTTCCTTGTGCTTGGCCTTGGACATGACATAGGTGGCGGAGCCGTCCTCGTTCAAGGTGATGGACTTGTAACCCTTCTCCTTGGCCGTCGCGTCCAACGACTCCTGAGTAGCATCCTCCCCCATAAAGGTGGCCGGGACGGTGATAGTCACGTTGAACAGGCCGGAGTCCACCTCGACCATTCCACTGCCGCCGGAGGAGCTGGCGTCCGCCCCGGCGGAGCCGTCAGCCGTGGAAGCGGCGGGGGCGGAGGACGCGGAAGGGGTGGAGGACGCGGAAGGGGTGGAAGACGCGGAAGGGGTGGAAGACGCGGAAGGGGCGGAAGACGCGGAAGGGGCGGAGGTCCCTCCGTTCTGCCCGCCGCAGGAGCTGAGAGACAGGACCATCGCCAGCGCCAGAGTCAGACTTAATACTTTTCTCATGATTAAAACTTCCTTTCCAATATGTAATATTTAAGGTTGCAATTACTTTGCGGAGAACTGATATTCCTGCTTGTCAAACACGGTGCGGACCGACAGGTCCATCTCCATGACGGCCTTGGGTACCTCGATGAGGTAATACAGGCGGGCGGTGGTCAGCGGGGCTATGTCGTCGTAGCTGGAGAAGCCCTTCTGGTCCTCATCCTCACAGATCACAAAACCGGTGTATTTGTATTTGTCTCCAAAGGTGGCTGTGACGCCGACGAAGCTGTCGATGTCCTTGGGGGTGGATTGATAGTTGGTCACGTTGTACCGCAGGACAAGATAGATGGAGTCGGGGCTGTCAACCGGGTAGTGCCGGTAGGAGCCGCTGGTGTTGGGGGGCAGAAGGTCCTCCGTAAATTCATAGCCCACAAATTCCATTGTGGCATAGTCAGTATTCTCAATCACGTCGCCCGGGCGCAGCTCAATCATGTTTTTCACCTCGGTATTGAGGGGGTACTCATAGGTGAAGAGGGTCCCGTTGATGTCAAAATTCAGGGTCAGGCTGCTCTCCGAGGCGGGGACGTCGGCGGCGGCGTGAAACCGCGCCGAGGTCATGGGAGAGATGCTTGTGTATGTAGATAAAATTGTCATATTGTCTGTTTCAACGCAGTACAGCGAGCCCCGATACTCCGTTCCGGAGGGGGATACTGCGGTAAGCTTCATCATATCCTCGGAGTGGATGTCAGCGCCGCTGGTGTTCGTAAGGTCAAAGACGACATCGACATAGGGGTTTCCGCTGGAATTGGTGTAGTTTGAGCCGCCCATACTGCTCTGTACCGCTTCGGTGGTGGTAATGCTGACCAGGGTAAAATCCACGAAATCCGGGACCGTATACGGGGTGTCCAGCTGGAGGGAGGTAATTTCCGGAGCCTCCTCGTCCGGCAATGACGCCGATGACTGTGATGATGCCGAGGACGGTGCTGACACCGCTCCCTTCACAGGGGACGTGCCGGAGGTCGAGGGGCTGCCTCCGCAGGCCGCCAGAGAGAGGGTCATTGCCGCCGCGAGCATGAGCGCAAAGGTTTTTTTCATTTTCGTTCAGCCTCCTGTTGATCGTTTTTGTGTACTTCCGGGTTTCTCCGCCTGGAACGCAGCTGTTTTACGCCTTGACTGGCTGGTTCCACGCGGCGCTGGGCGCTAATCTTGCCCATGGTAGCACGAATAGGAAAGGAAAACAAGTAGCTGGCTGCATACAGATTTTAATGAAATGTATTCTTGTTTTTGGCGAAAAAATAGCAAGCGCGGCGAGAAAAGCCGCGCTTGCTGATTTTATTTGGATTATCGGATGCGGAACCGGCCAATCAGGCTGTTCAGGGTACGGGCCTGGAGGGACAGCTCCTTGGAGACGGCCGCGCTCTTCTCGGCGGCGTTGGAGTTGCTCTGGACCACAACGGAAATATCCTTGATGCCGTTCTCCACCAGGGTAATCATCTCCAACTGCTGGACGCTGGCGGCGGCAATTTCATCCATCAGATCCTTGATGGACTGAATGCAGTCGTCCACCACCCGCATGGCGGAGACGGCCAGACCGGTGGATTCCGTCCCCGTTTTCACGTCCTGAATGGAGCGGTTGATGAGGTTGTTGGTGTTCTGGGCGGCCTCGGCGGATTTGGAGGCCAGGTTCCGCACCTCGTCGGCCACCACCGAGAAGCCCTTGCCGGCGCTGCCCGCCCGGGCGGCCTCCACGGCGGCGTTGAGAGCCAGGATATTGGTCTGGAAGGCGATGTCCTCAATGGTCTTGATGATGGTGCCGATCTGGGTGGAGGACTGGTCGATGTTCTTGGTGGTTGCGGTGAGCTGGTACATTTTGGTGTCCGCCTCAGCGGCGTAGCCGGTGGCCTTGCCCACCAGGTCGGTGGCATCTCCGCAGCGGACGGTACTGGTCTGAATCTGGGCGGTGATGGCGGTGACGTTGGACACCAGGCCGTCCACCGAGGCCGCCTGCTCCAGCGTTCCCTGGGAGAGGGCCTGCGCGCCGTTGGACACCAGGTCGGCGCTGGAGTCCACCTGCCGGGCCACCTGGGAGATTTCCTGAATGACGGTGGTCAGATTGGTCTGGATGGACTTCAGGCTCTCGGCCAGCTCCCGGAAGTCTCCGATGTAATAGGACTCGTTTTTGGTCACGTCCACGGCCAGGTTGCCCTGGGCGATCCTGCCGATCTCATCGGACCGGCCGTAGAAGGCCTCCAGCTCCTGATCATCGGAGAGATTCAGGTCGCCCAGCCGGCCAATGGCCCGCTCCACAACCATCAGCTCCCGGCCCTCCCGCCGGAGGATCAGAAGGGTGATGAGGATAACCGCCGCGGCCATGACCGCGCACAGCACGCCCACCAGGATGCGCACCGCCGTGACGGAGGCGTAGACCTCCGAGGCGTTGTCCCGGACCATAAAGACCCAGCCCCGGTCCTTCAGATACTTATAGACCACCAGCTGACTTCGGCCATCCTCGTCCCGGTAGGAGTAGGTCTTGGCGTCGGTGGAGCCGTCGGCCTGGATGCGGCGGATGATCTCCTGGTACCCCGGGTCGGTGGTCTGGGTGTTGAGCAGAGCCTCGTCCTCGTGATAGAGGTAGACGCCGTCCTCCACATTTAAAAATACGTACTCGCTGGTGGGCAGGCCCTCAATGTTCAGGTTCAGGAGGGAGTCCATCAGGTGGCTGGCGTAGACTCCGGCCCCCACATAGCCGATGCACTTCTGCCCCTCGAAGATGGGGTAGTACATGGACAGAATCAGGCTCCCGGTGCCGGGGGATTTCATGATCCCCAGGTTGGTCAGCTGCCGCTCCGCCAGGATGGTCTCCTGAAAGCTTTTGAGGGAGTCACCCGTGCGGGTGGTCATACCGATGGCCCCCTGGGAGGTGTGAGTCAGGACATGGGTGTCCGGGGTGGCGATGTACAGTCCCTCAAAGACCCCCTTGACGGCGGCGAAGTCCTCCGTGTATTTCTGGGCCTGCCGGAGCAGGACCGGGTCTTCGGGGTTCTTTAAAAGCTCGTGGACCTCACTGCCCAGGGCGAAGGCGGTGGTGTACCGCTCGGCGGAGACCACGTACTCATTGATGATGGCAGCTCGGGACTCCACCGCGTCGGTCATCTGGTTGGTGATGTGTCCCCTCACGGTGGACGCCGCGTTGGTGGACACGAAAACCCAGAGAAAAATCATCCCCGCCAGGGTAATAGCGCTGGTGATGATGCCGATTCGGGTGGCAAGCCGTTTGTTTGCGAGAAACTTCATAAACTCTCCCCCAAAGAAAAAAGTTTTGGGGTTACCGGGACAGCGTCAAAATTAGCGGAAATGTTATAACATATATTCCCACCTATGTCGAGATTGTTTCGAATTAAGAAAGTGTTCAAAATTTTCGGTCAGAGGTCTGTCCGATGCCCCACTTGCGCGGCGGCGGAGGATTTGGTATACTTCCCTTAGAGGCGGCGACTGGCCGCCCGCGGGCGCACTCAGCGCGCCCCTACGCCGCCGCCGGACAGCGGTGGAAGAAAAAGGAGAAAATTATCATGTATTCCATAGATTTCAAGAAGAAAAAAGGCTTTATCTGCGACATGGACGGCGTCATCTACCACGGCAACCAAATTTTGCCCGGCGTCCCGGAGTTTCTTCACTGGCTCCAAGAGGAGGGCAAGTCCTACCTGTTTCTGACCAACAACAGCGGCTCCACCCCCCGGGAGCTCCAGCAGAAGCTGGCCCGGATGGGACTGGACGTGCCCGAAGAGCACTTTTACACCAGCGCCCTGGCTACGGCGGCCTTTTTAAAGACGCAGGCCCCGGGGTGCTCCGCCTATGTCATCGGCGAGGCGGGACTGCTCAACGCCCTGTATGACGTGGGTATCACCATGAACGACGTGGACCCCGACTATGTGGTGGTAGGGGAGAGCAAGTCCTATTCCCTGGAGACGGTGACCAAGGCCATCAATCTGGTCCTGGGCGGGGCCAAGCTGATCGGCGCCAATTCCGACGTCTCCAGCCCGGGAGAGAACAGCACCATGCCGGCCTGCGGCGCCCTGGTGGCCCCCATCGAGATGGCCACCGGCACCAGGGCCTACTTCTGCGGCAAGCCCAACCCCCTGATGATGCGCACCGGCCTGCGCCTGCTGAACTGCCACTCCGAGGACGCGGTGATGGTGGGCGACCGGATGGACACCGACGTGATCTCCGGCCTGGAGAGCGGCATGTCCACCGTGCTGGTCCTCTCGGGCATCTCCACGCCGGAGACACTGAAAACCTACTCCTACCGCCCGTCCATGATCCTGGACGGGGTGGGAGATATCGTCCGGGCGGCTCAGGAAGGCTGAGGACCGAGACTTCCGCCGGGGCCCGGCCCGCAGCCGGGCCCTGAGCGCTCTCCCGCATGCGAAAGGAGAATTGTGAGAAAAGCTCCTCCAAATGACTTGATTTTTTTGAAACAATCTGCTATCCTAAATAGGCCCCGCCGGAGCGGGGCCAGGCGCGCCTGAACAGTTGAATATGCAGCGGTATCGAAGTGGTCATAACGGGGCTGACTCGAAATCAGTTTGCAGGCAACTGCACGTGGGTTCGAATCCCACCCGCTGCGCCAGAAAAAGAGGTCAAAAAAGATTTTCGGTGAAAAAACCGAGAGATTTCAAGACCTCAGAGGCCCTTGGATAACGAAAATCCAAGGGCCTCAAAATTTAGATTTTTCCCCACCTCCTATTCACTCAGGCAGGACTTAAACCTGCGGCAAAACAGTTTCAAATAGGGCGCTACGATTTTGAGCGCCTGTATTGAGCGTCGATCCGTCAGTTCTAAAGGAATTGACAGACCGGCGCTTTTTGCTTTTCCAGGAAAACACAATACTCCCAGCGCCTGTTTTCAAAACAGGCAAAATCAAAAAGGGCCCCAGACTTTTCAGCGCAAAAAGTTGCCATTATATTAGAAAGCAAGGAGGATCAAAATGAACGCAGAAGAAAAAAACAGATACTTCCAAGAACTAACCCTGAACCTCCAGCACGAGGGCTTTGCCGTAAAACCGGAAACGGAGGAGGGCCTCCTGCCAATAGAGCTGGACGGACAGCGTCTCTGCCTCGCGCTGGATACCGGCTCGGTGAGGTACTGGCGGGAGGATACGGCGGATGATCACAGGAGCGCCGCTCTGGACAAAGCAATCTCTATCACCAAAACCACTGCCGAGTACATGCGCCAGATGGAGACGGCGCCCCGGCTGACAGCCAGCGGCCTGACGGGAGACTACAGGCTGCTGGCGGATTTCAACGATGTGGTTCTGGCGGGCCACCCCACCAGGTACGGCGTCCAGTTTGCTACCTGGGAACGTGTGCGGGAGCGCGCTGGCCTGAACGCGGGGAACTTCTACGGACCTCCCGGCGGTGTGGACAGTTACACCGCGGCCAAGCGCGACTTCGCTACCCGCTCCGGCCTCATCCCCCACGTTGTCCTTTTTACTCCCGAACAACTTACAGAAGTCTATCGCAGTATCCATGAAACATTGGAAGCGGTTTTGAGCAACCCCCGACGTCCGGAATGCGATCAGATCACGGTCCCTTTCCCCATTCCCGTTGACCAGTACGATAAGACCATTGAGATGCTCCAGGCAATTGACCTGGGCTTTTCCGCGAATCGGGACTGCACTGTGGATGAAGTGAACAGCCGGTACAACGTGCTGAACACCCTGGTGGGTACGCTGGTCAATATCGATCAGCTGGACTACCTGGCGAAACGGCTGGACGGCTTCTGCGCCGGCGAGGTCAGTCAGTTCCAGGCTATGGCTCACAAGCTGGGGCTGTCCGAAATCAAGGACTTTATTAACCTGACGTACTGTTGTCAACAGACAACGGTTATCACGGATTTCTCTGATTTGGAGCAGATCGGGAAAGACCACACAATGACACTGAACGGCGGCGCAATGCCGATAGACCAATACCAGGCAGTGAATGGCAAAGAAGCCGCCCTCCAGCTGATTAACGGCGGTAGAGGAGTCATCACCCCTTACGGTGTGGCCTACGACAACGGCATGGAGCTGGAACCGGTCTACAACGGACATCAGTTCCCCTCATATCTATACGATCACAGCCTGCTGGTGTTGGAGATCACGCCAAAACGGGGTCTTGTGGAGGGGAGCAATCCGGAATATCTGTACCTTCCCGCTTCGGAACACCAGATCGAGCGGACGCTGCTCCGTGTCGGCGTCACCACACTGCACGATGCTAAGATGCGCATCGACTGGGACGAGTTGCCGGAAAAAGTTGTGAATGCGCTGGAACTGGACCACCTGAGCGGCAGCGATCTCCCGGCCCTAAACCGGATGTGCCAGTCTATCGAGCCGCTGAAGGAGGCGGATATGGAGAAGCTGAATGCGGTAGTGCTGTTTGCGGAGGCTGGAGACATGATGGCCGTCCGCCAGCTGGCGGAAAACCTGGACCTGTTTGACTTTGTCCCCGGCCTCCAAACCCCGGAGGAATACGGCAGGCACATGATCCGGGAGTCCGGTCATTTCGACTACGACGAAAACCTGGAGGGCTTCTACGACTACCGCCGCTACGGTGAACAGCAGCTCCGGCAGGAAGGCGGGCAGTTCAACGAATGCGGCTATGTGGTGTACCAGGGCACAATGCTGCTGGAGGAGCTGATGATGGAGGACCCCGCAGAGAAGCATCAGCGGGAACAGGGACTCCAGATGGGAGGGCTGACGCAATGATTCTTTACCTGGAGTGCCGGAGTTACGGTATTGCGCTCGATATCCCCACTACCCGTGATGAGGCGGCAAGCACGATCTTTAGCCTGATCGCAGGCTTTGAGGATGAGCCCGCGGAAATCAGCATCAGCGGTGTGAACAGCCCCATCCCCAACCTCTATCCGTATATCCAGCACGCCGATCTGGAGAGCGGGGCTGACCTTGAGAAACTGAACACCCTGGACGCCAGAATCAACGGTATGACCCAGGAGGAACAACACCTCTTTTCCGGGGCGCTGGAACTGGAATGTACCGGTGATCTGGACTTTGCGGTTCATGTCGCAACCAGCCTGGACCGTTATGAGATATTCCCTAAAATTAAGACAGACGAGGATCTGGGCCGCTTTCTGGTGGACACGGCGTTCATGACCGGAAAATTCTCCTTCCCCGATGAGGCCCGGCCTTACCTGGATTACAGCAGGATCGGCGCGGAGCAGCGGGATGCCCTTGGAGGGATATACACGCCCCATGGCCTTGTCAAACACCGTGAGGAAGCGCTGGTACAGGAGGAGGCGCCAAAAGCCATGCTTTTGACACTCACAGCCTCAGAACAGAGTTATCCCCTTGTCCTCCCCGCCTCCGAGAAGCAGCTGGGACAGGCAAAGGAGTCCCTGAGAATCGAGGACTTCGCTCAAGCGGTGATCGCCAGCGCCGAATATACAGCGCCCTATTTGAACCGGCTGATCTCTATGGACAGTATCACTGTAGAGGACGCCAATGAGATGGCTCTCTGTCTCCAGCGCCTTAAAAAAGACGGCGAGATCATGAAATACTGCGCCACTCTGGAGGTGGAAGAACCGTCCACCTTCACCGAGGCCCTTGATATGGCCATCGACATCGACGACTATGAGCTGATCTCCAGCAGCGAACGGGAGTATGGCCGTCAGGCCCTGCGCCGCATGGGTGCAAACGACGAAGTTCTGGAGGCCATAGAAGGCTGCACTGATTTTGACCGGCTGGGCAGTGAGATGATGGACAAGGACGGCGTTCGGCAAACCGGGTTCGGTCTGGTGCGCCGGCTGAGTAAGCCCTTTCCTCCTGCGCAAGAGCCGGACCAGCAGATGGGAGGTCTATCATGTTAAAGCTGAATATATCCAGCGGCAGGGTACTTGAACAGTTGAAACTGCCGGTGCCACTGGATGAATTCAAACGGAAAGTTGATGAAATTCGTGCGGCGGGCCAACCCAATATCGCACCCACGATATTGAACGCTGACAGTTCCGTCCCCGCACTCAACTGGCATCTCCAGCAAACCAGGCTGGACAGCGATTCCACGCTCCAGAAGCTGAACCAGCTGGCGGAGACAATAGACGGGATGAACGCGGCGGAACACTACCATCTGTCCAAGTCTCTGGACCCGGAGTCTCAACAGAGTCTGGACGATGTGCTTCGGATCGCCGCCCATATCAAACCGGCCAGCCTGGCTTGCTACGAGGTCATTCCAGGTGTGACCTCCCACCAGGAGCTGGGCAGATGGCTGGTGGAGCATGACCGTCTGGAGGATAAGGTACCGGAGACTCTGCGGCCCTACCTGGACTATCGCTCCATCGGCATCGACTACTGCAACAGCCATGAGGGAGAGTTCCTGGCCGACAGCTACACTGGGATTCAGTCAGGCGCTATGGAGCAGGTCTTGGAAGAGCAGGGCGTCCTCCGCCTGACGCTTTCCACAGCAAAGGGTACATTTCCCCTCAGCTTTCCCGCCTCGGACGAGCGGCTGGAGCAGGCAAAAAGGGCGCTGGACGTGGAGGACTTCGCCCAGGCCGAAATCACCGCCGTCAAGTTCTCCTCCCCGTATCTGGACGGCCTCCTCCCGCTGGATACAATCACTGTGGAAGACGCCAATACGCTGGCGCTGTGCCTTCAGGAGATGGAGCAGGAGGACGGGGAACTGATGAAGTTCTGCGCTGTTCTGGAGGTGGAACAGCCGGGTGCCTTCACGGAAGCCGTCAGCATCGCCATGGACCGGGACGACTACGAGCGGGTCCCGGAGGATATGGATGAGTACGGGAAGCAGGTGCTTCGGCGCGTCGGGGCGGACGATGAAGTCATTGATACCATCGACGGGTATATGGATTTTTCCCGTCTGGGCGAGGACTCCATGGCAGAGGACGGCGTCCGGCGGACGGAGTTCGGTCTGGCGCGCCGCCTGAGCAAGCCTTTTCCTCCCGCACCGGAGATTGGGCAGGCGATGATGTAAAAAGTTTTTGTAGACTTTCGCCGGGAGTTGTGGTATCTATTGTTGCTGACCAAAAACGAAAGGAAGTGAAACCATTGCAAATCAACATTTACAAGGACAAAATGCTGGGGGCTCGCCTGTTCGGGGCCTCGGTGCTGTACAGTGCCGCGCCCATCCCCCGTGAGGATGTGCCCCAGGGCTGGTACTGTTACGACCTGCGTGGTACAGCCCGGCATCCGGACGAACCCCACGCGCTGGTGGATCTGGCGGAGGAAAACCATGCCGGCTCGATCCTCTCCTGTCTGCCGCTGAAAAAAGCCCGTTCCCAGTTCCGGCTGGTCAAGGATATGTTCCAGATGACCGGTACAAATCCCAGCTTGGCGGAGTTCTGTGCTGAGGAAAAGATCCGCTGCCCTGAAACGCCTATCCGCCATCTGCTGTGCCCCGCATCCCCCGAGGATGCGGGGCTTTTTTATGCTCAGACGCCGGAGAGGGACGAGGAGCTGGGGGCCATCGGCCATGTCCGCATCGACTTCGGACACGAGGGACGCGAGGGTTTCTACCATACCTGGTGGCCCAGAGGCCCCGAAGAGCTGAACACCCAGGAGTTCCGGAATGAGCTGGACCAGGTGGTGAATGATCTCCGCAAGGGTGTCCTGAAAGACCTCCCCTCCATGCGGCGGTATTGCTATGGCAGTAAGGGCGCCATTGCGGGCGGCTCCTGCTGCCAGAACTACGGCTTCACGCTGGAGACAGGACGGTATCTCTACCGTCTGCGGTGCAATCCCATAGAGGGCGACTACCAGTGCTACCTCAGTTGTTTCGATAAACAGGCTCAGCAGATGGGACTGACGGAACAGGGGCGCCAGTCGCTCCAAAACGCCGCTGATCCCACACTCCCCCATAGCTATGAGTGGTATGTGATCGAACACATCAACACGCCTGAGCGGCAAGTGACCCACCAGCTCCCGCTGGAGGAGGCTATACAGTTATACGCCGGTCTTGACTGTGAGGACAAGCGGCTGGGGGTCACCAAGGACGGCATCGCCGCGGTGGATCTGGCCATCCATTGGGATGGCCGGGAGTGGCTGTCAGAGGACCGGCTGAGGATGGACGAATTCAAGGATGACCCGGTGGTGGCGGAGGCTGCCGCCCATCTCCGGCAGGTACTGGACGAAAGCCCGGCTGTCGGGCGGGTCACCTTCGCCAGTGGGGAACGGTGGAACTATACCGATCCGCAGAAGTACCTCCAGACTGTCCGTGAGGAGCTGCCCTGCCACGCCACCACCGGCTTCCGCTGTGAAACCCTGACCGATGACCCGGAGGTCCGCAAAGCCGTGGACGATATGCTCTGCGACCTGTATGGGGAGGAGAATCCCCGCCAGATCGAGGACTACGGTGGTACCGGCATGACGATGGGGGGAATCACCTGATGAAAGACCTTGTTCAATGTACGGTTTCCCGTAATGATTTCCAGCGGTGGCTGGACTGGGGAAACGCGCCTTTGACAATCTGCACGGGCGAGAAAGCCGTCACGATGCTCCTCAAAATCGAAAAAAAGCCGGTTGACTATCTGTACCAGACTGCCGTGGAAGCAGATGGCTGTATCTCCTGGAAAAACGGCCTGACGTTTTGCGGTGTACACGACATCGGAAAAAAGACACTGTATCTGACGAAGGGCCTGTCAACTATTCTTACAGACGGGCAGGCCCCGTTTGCGGCCAGGGCCATCCCCTCTATGGTGGATGAAATATGCGGCAGAATCAATCAGCGCGTGGAGGAGATTATCGCGAATGACCGTAGCAACCTCCCCACACAGATAGTCTCCAGCGGACAAGCGAAGCGCGATCTTCAGTATTATCAGGACTACGGCGCCAAAGAAACGGTAATCTGCCAAATTTTTGCCAACCAGGCGCCAGATGGGCAGTTCCACAGCGACTATATTCTGAATGAACTGCCGGAGGCCGCTTTTATGGCCTGGCTCCAGGACCCGGAGGGCTTCATTGAGACAGAGGCGGAGCAATATATAAAAATAAACCAGGAGAAATTTCTCCTGCAATTTCTGAAAGATGACGCTCTGTTAGCGGAATATCAGGCGCTGATGCAGGATACCGAAAATCCCATCCACCGAATGAAAGCCATCACAGAGGCGTTAAAAGCCAGCGGCGCTAAAACGGTGACCGTTACGGTTGAGAAAGATGGCAAGGAACTGACTTTCAAGACGGCGGCAAACTCCCTGACAGGCCATAGGAATTATTACAGCACCTATGATATCCCCGCACAGGACCGCCGTGAATTTGAGCAGCTGTTTGGCCGCAGCGCCGATTACTGCGCGGAGGACATCATCCGAATCACCTACGGAAAAAAGACGCTTTACGAGGCTCCGCCTATCCAGGCTGAGGATATGGCGGAACGTATTGAAATGGGAGGAATGCAGCTTGGATAACAGAGAACAGACATCGCCGGCCCAGGGCGAAAACACCCGCGGCTATACCGTCGATGAACTTCTCGCTCAGATGGAGCCGCAGTATCAGGCATATAAAAACACGATGCGCCAGTGCATCGCTGGCCTGACGGAACACGCCGCCCGGCTTGCCGCACAGGGTCAGGAAGAACAGCTGCCCACATTCCGCAGACTGCTCACAGATATGGCTGAGTTCTGGGGATTGGCTGAGGATGACACACCCAAGGGATACCGGGAGATGGTGGAGCAAATCGGCAGTACATTCGATCAGGCGGTATCCGCCGCCAGAGACTCCGGCGGCGCGCCTGAGCTGAGTGAACAGACCAGACAGAATATCCTCAGCGGCTTGGAACTCTACGCCCAGGAGATGCGGGCCAACGATGAGGAGCTGGAACAGTGGGCAGCGGAATGCGACAGCCTTGCGGGAGGCCTGAAGAAACAGTGGTATCCGGCGCAGCCGGGGATGGAAATGAGCAAGTCCGATTTCTGGGAGCTGATCGCCGGAGCAAAGAAAGAATGCGGTCAGAATATGGACGCATCCAGCCAGTGGCTGGCCGGGCAGCTCATTGCCCGCGGCCCCCAGCAGACACAGGACTTCCACGACATTCTGAACGGATACCTGAATCTATCGTATCAATACGGCCTGTGGACCGCCGCCTCGCTGATGTGTGAAAACGGCTGCTCAGACGACGGCTTCATCGACTTCCGGGCATGGCTCATCGCCCAGGGCGAGGAGGTCTACATGGCGGCGTTGGCTGATCCGGACTCTCTGGCAGATGTGGAAGCCTATGGAGGCTGCCAGTTTGAGGAATTACTCTACACTGGAAACGAAACGATGAAGCATTTGACCGGCAAGGACGCCTATGAAAACACGGACCCGGACGCATACAAAGCACTGACAGCCGCGTTAAAAAAAGATATCGTCTATGGCGAAGGTGTCAACTATCCTTACGAATGGGATGAGATCGAGGCGTATTTTCCTCGCCTGTGCGAAAAATACCTGGAACCGGGCGCTGTGGAGTTCCATCTGAAGTCTCATCACACAATGTGGTTCTCCGACTGTCCTGACATTCAAAAGGCCCGTGAGGGCGGTCCCCCGCAGAGATATGGGCCGCAAACTGATATGAAAATGGAGGGAATGTAAATGGACCGGATACCAAAAGAATGGCTGGATTTTCTGCGGGAACAGTTTCCAGTGGGCAGCCGGATCAAGCTCCGCGAGATGAAAGACGACCCCCACCCGGTGGAGCCGGGGAGCATGGGGACGCTGAAGGGCATCGACGACGCCGGCCACTTTCTGGTGAACTGGGACAGTGGCCGCAGCCTGAACCTGGTGCTGGGGGCGGACAGCTTCTCTGTCCTGCCCCCGCCCCTCCAGACGCTGAAGCTGTACGCCCCCATGACCGCGGAACTCTTTGAACCCGATGAATACGGCGGAATGGATGAGGATGGTACTCCTTTGGACGGGCGGGATCTTCGCCACTACGCGGACAGCATCCTGGCCGCCCTGATCCGGGAACGGATGCCGGAAGAAGCGGAGCGCGGCATTATGCACTGGTACGGCAAAGATGATGCCGTGGATCGCAAGGTCCGCTCTGCTCTCTTCACTACAGAGGAACGGGAAGGCCGGCTCTGGGCGGTAGTGGAGTGCAAGGCAGCAGAAGCGCTGACCCCTGTGGAACTGGACACTTTGACTGATTATCTGAGCGGGCAGATGTCTGATGGCTGGGGCGAGGGCTTTGAGCAGCGTGATATTGGCATCGGAGATGGCTGTGAGCTGTATGTCCACCTGTGGCAGAGCAAGAACTGGAGCATCATGCCGGAGCAGGACCGCTTCGATCCCCACTTCTCTGAGCGGCTCCCGGATATGTGCTTCTCTGTCCTGCCGGAGGATGACTCCCTGATCTGCATTACCAGAGGCGCCGGCTATCAGGTGTCGGAGAACAGCAGTGAGAAACCCGGTCTGAACCGGCACATAGCGGACTACCGCAATCAATGCCGCGGAATCAGCAAGGCTCAAGAGCAGGCCATGCTGGGAGGCTGCCTGCGTGGCTGGGACTCCCCTGCCGCTGATCCCAGGACCTATGAGCAGACCCTCCAGTCCCCCACCGATATGGAGGCTGGAGCGCCGATGGGAGGGATGACTCTTGGATAAGGTATTCCATATCCGCACATTCAGCAGTCCCAACGGAGCCTGTCAGGAAGTGGAGCTGGATCTGCCAGCCACGGATTACGAACTTCTCGACGCGATGGAACAGCTCCGGCTGGAGAACGGAAAGCACCCGTATCTGGAATTCCATGCTGTCGAAGAATACGACTACTTGAACGAGCGCATTCAGGAGACAGACATCTTCCCGCTCAATGCCCTGGCCAAGCGGCTGGCAGAGCTGGACACGCGAGGTATGGCCGTCTTCGAGGGGCTGGTCTGCATGGATATCCAGAAAGGCGGGGAAGCGATCCCCATTGGCAGCCTGATCGACTATGCCTACAGCGGGGACTGCTGCCATGTGTTGGAGGATGCCGTGACCGATGAGGAGCTGGGCAGATTCCTTGTGGAGAACGGGTTTATCCCGGAAACAGACGCCATTCCGGATGCCGCGCTTGAGCTGCTGGACTACGCGCAGATTGGGAAGAACCATCGGGAGGCGGAGGGCAGTACATTTACCGGCTTCGGCTATGTGGAGCGGCACAGCGAACCGCGTCAGATTTACAAAACCTTGGATCTCACGCCGAAAAAGCCCGCGTACACCATCCTGGCTGAGACATTTGACGGAAACCGGGTGGAGTTCCCATATCTGGCCAACACTCCCATGGGGACGGAGCCGGTGCGCTGTGTGGACTGCACTGCGCCGTCACTCATCGGTCTGACCGCTGGAATGGAAACTGTGGACCTGCTGGCCCGCAGACTGGCAGGGCTGGAGCCGAAGACCCTGACCACTTACAAAGCCCTGCTGGAAGCCACAGACTGCAAGGACATCCTGAGCGCCGGGGCGCTCATAGGCTCGCTGGACGAATACATCTTCTCACCGCAGCACAGCTCCCCCGTCGATGTGGCGAATGGGGAGCTTTCTCTTATCCTCTGTGCGCCAGATGCGGCGACGCTTGCCCCACATCTGAACCTGTACCAGTACGGACAGGCGCTGATCGAAAAGTGCGGCGGCGTTCTGACTCCCTACGGCCTGATCGAGCGTTCGGACGGCCAGCCGGTCCAGGGTATGGAAGAAAGCCCTCAGCAGGGCGGAATGGAGATGATGTGATGATGGATGATTTCAAAGAATTCCTGGAACTGCCCGGTACGCCCCAGGAACAGGAGTGGCTGAAGGAGCGGCTGGAGACGTTGAGTGTCCGGGAGAGTTATGCCCTCGCCGCCGTCTCGATGGGGTATCCGCCCGAAAAGTCGGCTGACGCCATCAACAGTATTTTGCACCTGCCCGACTGCACGCTCCATCCGGCTGGGAGCTATGAGGATTTGGGCAAGTACAGCCAGAAAGGAGCGGCCAGCCTGCCGGAGGACGTCCTGCCCTATGTGGATTTTGGTCACATCGGGCAGAAGTTTGAGGATGAGCACCCCGGACTGTTCATCGGAGGCTATTATGTGGAGTATCCGAAAAGGGCAGCAGAACCAGCTTACTCCGGAAAAAATGCGTTTTTGCCGGAGGACAGCGATTGGAGCGTCAAGCTGAAGCTGGCCTCCCCTGCGGTCCCCGAGGGCGTGTGGCTCCGGCTGCCGGGATATGACGGCAAAATGGTGGAGGACGCGGACGAGGTCGTGCTGGCGCTGGACGAGCTGCGGGTCAAGTCTCTGGAGGACTGCACTCTGCTGGAAGCACGGTGCATTCTCCCCGAGGCCGGAGACCTTACGAAGCAGTATTCCAGCATTACCGATCTGGTTTGGGATGGGGATAATCTCGGCTATGTTCTGGCTGAACAGGGCCAGGGCAAAGCGCACTGGCTGGACAAGTTTGCCGCCGCTTTGGAGTATGAAGACTGCCGTACTCTGAAATTTGCCCTGGACATCTCACAAAACCTCCGTTGCTATGAGTGGGTACCAAGCAGCAGCATAAAGGAGTTTGCTGCAAACAACCTCCGCTCCTGTGGCGTGCCGGAAGAACTGATCCGGTCCGGCAATATTGATCTGGACGCCTATGCGGAAGATCTGCTGGAGAGGTCCGGATACATGGAGGCGGGCAGTGAAACCGGCTATCTGACGCGCAACAGCAGGGAATTTGTCCGTGATCTTACCGCCCCGGCCCAGCAGGATGTGCTGAAAGCCGTCCCTATGCTGGAGAAGATGTCCAGCCAGGCCGCCCCGGAGGATGCTGCCGCAGCCAGAGCCGCCATCGCGGAGGCACTTGCCGGGCGCGGCGAATGCGGCCTCCGGCAGCTCCAGGCGGCGATGGAATCGGAGGACTGTGCCAGTCTGGAGGAGGCGGTGGAGATCGCCGGCCGCCTGGACAGCTATGAGTTTGTGGAGATCGGCAGCTTCCGGGAGAAGGCAGAGAAAGAACTGCTGGAGAAGGGCCTGGACAAAAAGGTGATCGACCGCTGCGTCGACTTCACCGCCTACGCCGCCCTGACCCACGAGTTCGAGAGCATCTACAGCTCCAGAAATACTGGACTGTATGTCCGCCGAAACGGGGCCATGTCCCGGCCTGAGCAGGGCATGACCATGCAGTGAAAGGAAGAGGTAAATTGTTACTGATCGAGCCTGGAAAGCCCCGTGTGCGGCATTTTATCATGGGGCACATGCGAAACCCCGGATCGCCGCTCTCAAGAAAACTCCAGTCCTGTCCCGCGCTGGCCTGTATTGCCGGAAATATCCCGCCGAAAAAACTCAAGGGCTGGAACTTTTCAGATGAGTTCTATCACGCGCGGTTCAAGGAGATACGGCTTTGTCTGCACGGACTCATCGGACATGGGGCCTGTCTCGCCGCTCATGGCAGCGGTGAACAACTCCCTGCCCTGCGGGATTTCATCTGCGGTCTTGCGGCGTTTTGGCCTGACCCCTTCGAAGAGGACGATGATCCAGTGGTGCGGGAAGAACACTATGGCGCCCTCTTTGATGATGCGGTGTCCGCCGCCCAAAACGGAGTCGATGCGCCGGAACTGAGTGAGGGCAGGAAAGAAAATATTATTATCGGGCTGGAGAACTATATCATTGACTTGGCAGGCCAGTTCTCCAAAATCAATCAGGAGGCGTTGGACAGTGGGCTTGGAGCCTGTGAGTCCATCGCGGCGGGTTTCCAGGAGATGTGGACCGATCCTGTCCACACCCGGAGAGTGGAAACCATACAAACGCCCAGCCAGGTACTCACCTGAGCAGGGCATGACCATGCAGTGACTGGACCGCCAGCGGAAAGGAGTGGTGTTCCATGGGCACAGCCCATGCCAGACAATCAAGTCAATAACAATATCAGCATCAAGGGGCCGTTTTACCGAAAGGGACAAGCGGCTCCTTCGTCGTCGCAAGCTCCATATCCCTCGCTTCCGGGCGAGGCCCGAAAGCTCGCTCATTCCGCTGCTTCTCCTCTCCCCACGGGACCCGCTTCGCTGGGCTCCCGTGGGGTTCCCGCTTGTGCTCTTTTTCGGAAAAACGGCCCCGGAAAGGAGGAATCATGGAGGATAAACAGCTGGCCGAATATCTGCGGCAGTACCATCTGGGCGAGGGCGGCGCCGCTACCAGCCGGGAACTGGAGCGGACCTTCTCCGTCCGTGGCAAGGAACTGCGGGACGCGGTCAACCGGCTCCGGCGCAGGGGCATCCCCATCGCCAGCAGCTCCAGCGGCTACTTTTACGCCGCCGCGGAGCAGGAGGTGCGCGCCACCATTGCCCACATGACCCACCGGATCAGCGGCATCGCCGCCGCCATCCGGGGCCTGAACCAGTCGTTGGAGAAGTTCGACACCGCCCAGCTCCGCATCCCGGGAGGTGACAGCCCTTGAACAGCTTCATGAGCTGGGTCGGCGGCAAAAAGGCGCTGCGGGAGGAGGTGGTGCAGAGGTTCCCTCTGTACTATGAACGTTACATTGAGGTCTTCGGGGGCGGCGGCTGGGTGTTGTTCCACAAGCCCCCCGGCAGGGATTTTGAGGTCTACAACGACTTCAACAGCCTTCTTGCCAACCTGTACCGCTGTGTCCGGGACAAGCCGGATCTGCTGATGAACGCCCTGAAATATGTTCTCAATTCCCGTGAGGACTTTGACCGGGTGCGGCTGGCCCTGCGCCGCCAGCGCACCACCGACGTCCAGCGGGCGGCGTGGTTCTATCAGATCATCCGCTACAGCTACGCCTCCGCCCTCACCAGCTACGGCAGCCAGCCCCATGACATGCGGGCCAATTTCCTTCTCATCGAGCAGGCCCACCGGCGTCTGAAGGACGTGGTGGTGGAGAACAAAGATTTTGAGAAGCTCATCCGGCAGTACGACCGCCCGGTGAGCCTTTTTTATTGCGACCCGCCCTACCATGCCACCGAGGGGTACTACCAGAACATCGGGGAGGACGGATTCACAGAGAAGGACCACATCCGCCTGCGGGACGCCCTTCTGTCCATTGAGGGGAAGTTCCTGCTCTCCTACAATGACGACGCCTTTGTCCGGGAGCTGTACGATGCCCCCGGCATCCAGATCGAGGCGGTCACCCGGCTGAACAACATCAAGCAGCGGTACGACCCCAACTGCCAGTTTGCCGAGGTGTTCATCGCCAACTACGACATGACCGAGCGGCAGCGTGCCGCCACACAGCTGAACCTGTTTGATTTCGGACAGGAAATTTAATCAGAAATCGGAGGAATATCACATGAAATTCATCAAAGAGATCACCCCCAAGGGACTCCTGCTCCCGGTGACCGCCGCACGGCTGGCCGGGTTCAACGCCGGCGACAAGGTGGAGTACCACACCCTGGATGGGGCCATGCTGGTGCTGAAAGGGCGGATGAGCGCGCCGGAGCTGCTGGCCGTTGTCCACCAGCTCACGAGCACGTCGGCCCAGCTGCTCCACTACCTGTCGGAGGTCTGCGGCCCCTGTGAGGACTGTGATAAGGACAGCTGCCCCTACAACGACTTCGAGGAGGAAGCCGTTCAGGTGAACGAGTATCTGCGGGAGGCCGCCGGCATCCCCGATGGGGCCAAGCTGTGCGCCGAGGTGGACGAGGAGGCCCACACCATCACGGTTCTGGCGGCGGAACACCGCTATGACCTGCGGGACCTTCCGGCGGATCTGCTGGAGACCTTCATGGTGGTGGGCGCCTGCCTGGGCAGGCTGGAGGAGCATCTGATCGCGGAGGATACCGTCTATGGCGGCTGATTTTCCCTATCTGTACCCCTACTCCCGCGCCGACGCCCGCCGTCTGAGGCAGACGCAGATGCACGAGGACAGCTTTCGGGTGAATGTGGACTGCGCCAGAGCCATCGAGCAGGCTGTCCGGGATCATTTCAACGCGGCGGACGAGTCGCTGGCCGAGGGCTGTGCCCAGTCTGTGCTGGAACAGTTCGGCTTTAAGCGTGTAAACTTCGTTCTCGCCAACTCCCTGCAGGAGTTCCGCGAGTCGGCCTGCAAGCATCTGGTCAGCGATGAGACCTATCGGTGGGGCAGGAAAACCTTTGTTCCCCAGGACGGCCAATATAACCGCTGCTACGCGGTGGATACCGCCGCGGGACTGCTGGAGTCGTTCATCGGACAGGCCAGGGACGCATACCAGGCGCTGGGGCTGTTCGGCCTGGAACACTGTGCCGGTAACCCGCTGGAGCAGGACTACAAGGGCAAAGTGCTGGTGATGCGTCCCGACACGCTCCGGGAGAGCTGCTGGGACACCCGCAATATGCTCTGGCTGGCGGAAGGCGGCTTTGGCTGTTCTCCCCACGCCAGAGGTCAGGCGGTCTACGCCACCTGCCTGGGCGACGGCGAAAAGACCCGCTGGAACCGCTCCGACTTCGCTGGCGTTCTGGATGAGAAGTATCTGCCGGACTGGGCGCGGGAGAAGCTGGAGGAGCTTCGCACTCCCCAGCAGGAACAGGACACTGGGCCCGCCATGGGCGGTATGACCATGGAGTAATTCCATTTTACCAAAAATTTTTTAGGAGGAACCGACAATGAAACAGGCCCCTGACCCGACCCTCACATCTCAGCGGGAGACCCTCCCCATGCAGGTGGATGTGAAAATCCACTCCCTCCACGCCAGCGGTCCCGTCCTGGCGGACGCCTCCGTCAACCTGAACGGGTGCTTCGCTATCCGGGGCGTCAAGGTGGTGGAGGGCAGCAACGGCCCCTTCGTCTCCATGCCCAGCTACAAGGGCAGGGACGGCTACAAGGACATCTGCTTTCCCTGTACGAAGGAGTTCCACCAGCAGTTCCATCAGGCAGTGCTGGACGCCTATCAGCAGACTCTGGCTCAGATCCCCCAGCGCCAGCAGAAGGGCCAGAGCCAGGATGCTCCGCCCGACCCGGAAATGAAAATGTAGAGGAGGAAACGACGATGAAGAAACTGACCGCAGTCTGCGCCCTGGCATTGGCGCTGACTATGGCCCTCGCTCCCGCCGCTTACGCGGCGGAGTGGGCCGACCCCGCCCAGGTCTGCTACCCCAGCTCCGTCACCCAGAGTGAGGACGGAACTGAGATCCGCAAGTTCTACGATCTGTCCCCGGAGGACGATCCCACCGGCATCCCCCGCTCGGACTTCGAGCAGGACGGATACCACTACACCCTGGTGGATCTGCTCAAGCAGGAACTTCCGGAGCATGAGAGCCGCCAGCACACCGAGACGGTGACGCTGGACAGTAAAAACAAGGATATGGCCTCTGTGCTGGCCCTGCTGCCCCAGGAGAAGGCGTTCATCACCGACGACGGCCTCGCCGGGACGCTGACCCTGCGGCTGGATACGGTGCAGGTGGAGGTGGCCGGCTACGGCAGCTCCACCAAGCAGGTCTCCGCCACCCGGACCTAT
Source organism: Firmicutes bacterium ASF500 (assembly GCA_000492175.2). NCBI lineage: Bacteria > Bacillati > Bacillota > Firmicutes bacterium ASF500. The sequence goes on from CP097573.1 coordinate 3,569,253, forward strand.
CCCAATCTGGCGGGACAGGACACCCAGTACATCCCCAAGACCATCCAGGACGGAGGGCGCACTCTGACCCTCCAGGACGTCAGCTGGCAGACGGACAACACGGGAAGTCTGGACGGCTACGCCCTGGGCGACCGCTACACCGCCGTGGCCACCTACACCGGCAGCGCCACCAGCAGCTATGTCAAAGGCTATACCGTCACCGCCGACTACACTGGGACAGTCAGCAGAATCGCCCTGAACAAGACCCGGTATGTGGCAATTTTCGAGGGGACGCCCCTCCAGCCTGTGGAGCCTGTGGACGACGGTCTGGAGGCAACCGATCCGGCCCCCGCCGCCAGCTTCAACTGGCCGCTCCTGCTGGCGCCTCTGGGCCTCATCGCCGCGGCTGGCGGCGGCATCGGGATCGCCCTGTTCCTCAAACGGCGCAGTGAGCTGGCCGAGGGCGGCGATGAGGATGCGTAATTCCAAACCCGTAATCAGAAAGGACTGGTGAATGTGATGAAGAAGAAACTGACCACGCTCCTCCTGGCTCTGTGCATGACGGCCTCCATGATGGCGACCGCCTATGCCGCGGAGCCTCTGGAGTACACTATCGACGGAACCGGCGACCCGGAGTACGGCAAGGCCACGTCCATCGAGGTGGTGCATACCCCTGGCGGCGGCGCTATGAAGAATGAGGACGTGAGCAAGAACGCGGCGCTGGCCCCGCCCACCTTCGGCAGCTTCAGCGCCGACACCCTGCACACCGGCACGCCCCTCACTCCCAATCTGGCTCCCGGCTATCAGCCCACCTCCGGAGCCATCATCAACGGCAGCGCCGGTGTCATCCAGCCTCCCGCCATGGGCGGCAGTATGGGAACGGATTCCGGCAGCGGCTCCGTCTATGTCCCCGGCTCGTCCTCGGTGACAGTGACCAACCCCGGCAGTGCTTCAGGCGGCTATACGGCGGTGACGGACGATCTCTATTACTCCGGAGGACACTTGGGCACGCTGAAGATCCCCGCCATTGGTCTGAGCGTCAAGATCTACCAGGGTACGGACAGCGCCGCGCTGAAGAAGGGCGCGGGTCATTTTGAGGACACCTCCATCTGGGATGGAAATGTGGCGCTTGCTGCCCACAACCGGGGCGTGAACAACCACTTCGGGGAGATCCATACGCTGGAGGTGGGCGATACCATCTCCCTGACCACACAGCTTGGGACCCGCACCTATGAGGTGACCTCCGTTTCCAAGGTGAGCGAGACAGACCGCAGCGCCCTCGCCGCCTCCACCACCAACATGATCACCCTTTACACCTGCGTCCGTGACCAGCGGGATCAGCGGTGGTGCGTCCAGGGTGTGGAAATTAGCTAATATGCTTCGTTTTCGCCCGCTCGTTTCTCCATTTTAGATTGCATTTTCTTCTCGACTTTTGACCTCTGTTCCGATATTGTATTGCTTGCAAAAGCACCACAAAATATGGAATACAGGAGGAAAAAAGTATGACCAGCATGAAAAAGCGCATTGCCGCCGCATTGACGGCAGCCACCCTCACCATTGGGCTCACCGTCCCCGCCGCGGCAGCGGAAGCGCCCAACGAACCCATCCGGGTGAGCAGCTACAAGGGCAGTACCCTGGAGGTGGGAGAGCGAAGCGGCCTGATCATCGGCCCCAGCGGGATCGACTACACCGTCACCTCCAGCGACCCGGACACGGTAGCGGTGGAGCAGGTGCTGACCTTCTGGGTGGCTGTCGCAAAGGGGGCGGGGACCGCGGAGATCACCGCATCCAACAGCGCCGGGGAATGCGGGAGCATGACGCTGACGGTCGGCTCCGCCGCCCCCGCCGCGCCGGAAGCTCCCGCCAGCATGGGCGGCGCCAGCCTGACGGACAACCTGGAGATCCGGCAGGAGATGATCCGGCTGATCAACCAGACCCGCAAGGCCAACGGCGTGTCGGAGCTGCCGGTCAGCGAGGCCCTGATGACCGCCGCCCAAGCCTGCTCCGACCGGCGCTACACCTGGCATCACGCCGCAGAGGAGGGCCAAGCCGCCGCTGACGCCGGCTACCCCTACGGTTTCGGAGATAACCTCACCGTGTTCACCGGCACAGACGACGCCGCCCGGCGCGCCGTCGACAACTGGATCAACTCTCCCGGTCACTTCGAGACCATGATCGACTCAAGATGCGACTGCATCGGCGTGGGTGTGACCCAGTACGACGGCATCACCTACTGCTATATGTTTGTCGGAATCCCAAACAGCGTCAATTTTTATGCGTAAGCGAAAATAAAACCAAAACGGCCTTCCAGCGCAAGCTGGAGGGCCGTTTTCTGTCAAAAAGGAGGCTGACAAGCTATGAAAAAGTTCCATTTTCCCCGAACCCGCCTGATCGCGGCTCTGCTGGCCCTGGTCTGCGTGCTGGGCCTGCTCCCCGGCACAGCCCTCGCCGCCACGCCGGACACCATCAAGATGGATGACTGCACCCACAATGGGGTCAAGTATGAGTCCCCGGCTCTGGGTACCTGCCATCTGCACCAGATGCACTTTGGACTCAACGGAAAGAGCACCATGGGCTTCTGTGCCGAGAAGGGCAAGGGCATGGGCTGGTCACTGGAGGGCCACACATGGGGGAGTCCCAAGCCGGTCAACGACCCCACCGTCAAAACCATGATGGCGTACTTCTACGCCCACTCCACCGGCGTCTTTACTGATCAAGCCAAGGCTTTGGGTGTAGATGATGTGTGGGACAGCAACTACGCATGGACGATGAACTCCTGGACCCAGGCCATCGTCTGGCGCTACAAGGCCGGTCTGCTGTCCGACCCCGTGGTTGCCTGCGCTGAGGAACTGCTGTGCGTCTACAACAATCTGGAACACACCAATTATTCCAGTATTGACGAGACTATGGACGGCAGATCGTTCCGGGACCGGGCGCAGTATATCCTCGACCTGGGCGCGCAGGGCGTGTGGGGCGATTGCGAGGTCTATGAATACGCCTACACCGGCCCCGGCTCCAGCTACCACCCCTCCAACGATGTGCAGGCTGTCATGGTGGGGGAACTGAACGTCACCCGTGAAAAGTACAGCCTGACGGTCAAGAAGGTGGATTCCACCAATCCCAACAAGACTCTGCCCGGAGCGCAGTTCCTCGTTGCCTCTGAAAATGGCGCCTACTCCAAGGAAGTGGTGACAGGCAGCGATGGCACTGTGACCGTACCCAATTTGGAGGCCGGCACCTATGCCGTAACCGAACTGGAGGCCCCGGAGGGCTACGAGATCGACAATCCTGGGCCTCAGTATGTTGTTCTGCCCAGCGGCAGCGATAAAACTGTGACCGTCACCTTTACGGACACGCCTGAAATCACCGGCGAGGGCAGTATCCGCAAGGTGGATGCGGACGATCCTACCAAGGGCCTCGCCGGAGCGGTGATCAAAATTACCGGCGTGGATAATGATTTCACCGGGACCTACGTCACCGGCGCGGGCGGCTATCTGACGGACGTGCCTTGGAAGGATATGCCCCTGGGCAGTTACACCGCCGAGGAGGTCACTCCCCCGGAGGGCTACACCAAAAGCCCGGACATCAATAAAACCAAGCAGACCTTTGTCTGGGACGGCAAGACCGATGTGGCCCTGGTTTTTGAGAATGACGCCAAGGTAAAGGTACGTCTCATCAAAAAAGACGATTCTGATAACCCTCTCTCCGGCGCTGTGTTCAACATCGTGAAGGATGGACAGATTATCGGCACGGAGGCCACCAAAGCGGACGGCTCCATCACCGTCACCGATGTGACCGAGGGGATGTACGCTTTCGTGGAGGTGTCCGTACCGGCTCCCTGGGCCACCCTTACCGAGCCGGTGATCGCCCATGTGGATCAGGCAACTGTCAACGGCGGCGGAACGGTGACTGTGACGGCCTCCGACAAACGGCTGCCAAGCCTCACCATTCTCAAGCGGGACGCGCAGACCGGGGATGTGATCCCCAACACCCATTTTGAAATCCGCGGCATCCATTACGGCTACCACAACGATGTGACCACCGGGCCGGACGGCAGGGCGGTCCTCTCCAATATTCCTGTGGACAGCTACGAGGTAACGGAAAAGTCCGTCCCTGATCCCTATGTGGTGGGAGACGAACCCACCCAGACGATCTGGCTGGGGGCCGGAGCCAGCAAGGAGCTGGTCTTTGACAACCTGAAGCAGCCTGTCCTGAAAATCTCCAAGGTAGAGCAGGGAACCAACACCCCCATTCCCGGCACGGTGTTCACCGTGGAGGGCATCGACAGCGACTACCGCCAGGATGTGACCACCGAGGCGGACGGCTTCGCCACTCTGCGCGTTGCCCCCGGCAGCTACCGGGTGACGGAGAAGTCCGTCCCTGAACCCTACTGTCTGCCGGAGGACGAGGCTGACCGGACCCAGACCATCAGCCTGAACGGCGGCGATGAAAAGACCCTGATCTTCAAAAACAGCAAAAAGCCCCTGCTGACCCTCTCCAAGATCGACGCCGATACCGGAGTGCCGGTTCCCGGCACTGTTCTCACCGTGGAGGGGATCGACAGCGACTACAAGGATGACTGGAGAACCGGGCCGGACGGCACTGTTGCCCTGCGTGTTGACCCTGGCACCTACCGCATCACGGAGAAATCCGTCCCCGCCCCCTACTACCTGCCGGACAAGGATGCAGACCGGGTGCAGACCATCTCCCTGAACCCCGGCGATGAAAAGACGGTGGTGTTCCGCAACCACAAGACCCCGGAGCTGACCATTTTCAAGGAAGATTCTGTTGCGGGCGCTCCCATCGAGGGCGCTAAGTTCCATGTGACCTACACCAGCAATGGTGAGGCTGCGGGCGCTCCTGCCTCCATGGACTTTGGTATCTTCGTCACGGATGCCAGCGGTCAGATCAAGCTCCATGAGAAAGGGAAGAAGCTGTACCCCGGTGAGTACACCGTGACTGAGGTGGAGCCTGCTCCCGGTTTCCAGATGAAAGAGCCTCTCACTCAGAAGGTGATCCTCCATGGCGGCGAGAGCAAAACCCTGACTTTTTTCAATGAGCCGTTAAACGCCATCGTGGTGGAAAAATACGACAGCGTGACCCATGAGGCCCTCCCCGGCTGTACCTTCCAGCTCCGCTTCTTGGGCGGCACTTCCGGCACGGGCGGCACTGTCATCGGCACGAAGGTCACCGGAAAAAATGGGACCGCCATCTGGACCGGGTTGACTGCCGGCACCTACATCGTGGAGGAGATCGACCCGGCGGACGGCTACTCCATCATCAACGCCTCCGAGACCGTCTACATCTCCGACAAGGGTGAGCAGAATGTGGTCACCGTCTCCTTCGACAACGCCCCGGACGGCATCCTGCTCATTAGGAAGGTCTGCGCCACCAACCCCAGCGTGACCCTCCAGAACGCCGAGTTCAAGGTCATGTACGCGGACGGGACCCTGATCGGCGACTCCAACGGCATCTACCGCTCCGATGAGAACGGCGAGATCCGCATCCCCGGCCTGAAGCCGGGAAAGAGCGTGGTAGTCACCGAAGTGCGCGCCCCCGCTGGTTTCCTGATTGATACCCAGAGCCAGACCATCCAGATCCAAGCGGGTAAAACCGTGTCTCTTACCTTTAAAAATCAACCGAAAGGCAGCCTGATCATCCAAAAACGGGACAGCCAGACCAATGAGGTGCTTCCCGGCGCGGAGTTCAGAATCACCACCGCCGCTGGCTGTGAAGTGGGCCTGGACGGTGTCATTGGCTCGTCTACCCTGACCCAGAACGGGATCTTCACCACCGACGCTCAGGGTGAGATCAAGATCACCAATCTGGCTCCCGGCGCTTATGTGATCAACGAAATCAAGGCCCCGGACGGCGGGTACGTCATCGACACGCCCTCCACCAACGTGGTCATCGGGCAGGGCGGAGACACCCAGACTGTGGTGATCAAAAACACCCGCAAGGGTGGTCTGATTATCGAGAAGTACGACAGCGTCACCAAGCAGCCCCTCGCCGGCGCACAGTTCAAGGTGATGACTGCCAACGGTGAACTGACCCCGGACAACGAGGGGATGACCTCCTCCAACGGACTCTACACCACCGACGTCAACGGGCAGATCGTGCTGTCCAAGCTGCTCCCCGGAACCTATGTGGTGTCTGAGGAAAAGGCTCCGGACAATTACCGCAAGGACCCCACGCCCCAGATGGTTGTGGTCAACGCCGGGGACACCCAGACCCTGCGCTTCTACGACGACCCTCTCTGCACCCTGACCATCCTGAAGCGGGACGCGGTGACCAAAAAGCCCCTGCGGGGCGCTGAGTTTATGGTGCGGGACAGCTCCGGCCATGTGATCGGCCCCAATAACGGCCTCTACACCACCGGCACGGACGGCACTGTCACCGTTACCGGGCTGGCTCCCAATTCCACTGTGGTCGTCTCCGAGAAAAAGGCCCCCAACGGGTACATTTTGGACGAGACCCCTAAGAATACTGTGGTGCGCACCGGCGTGGCCAACACCCTGATCTTTGACGATGAACCGGGCACTACGCTGATTATTCGGAAGTTTATCGAGGGAACTGAGAACGAACCGCTGTCCGGCGTGGCCTTTAAGGTTGTAGACGGCAACGGCGGCGCTGTCGGTCCGGACGATGGGATCTACTACACCGACAAGGCTGGAGAGATCGTGCTGGAGGGCATCGAACCCGGTACCACTGTGAAGGTGCGGGAGATCAAGACCGTGGAGGGCTTCGTGCTGGATGGGACCCCGCAGGACATTCTCATCAAGGGCGGCGAAGTGCAGCAGTTGACCTTCTGGAACAAGCGGGCCGGAACCCTGGTCATCCAGAAGAAAGACAGTGTGAGCGGCGCGCTCATTTCCGGCGCGCAGTTCCAGCTCACCTACGCCAACGGCGGGTACGTTGATAACGACAACGGCCACCTGTCCTCCAATGGCCTCTACACCACCGATGACAAGGGAGAAATCCGCATCAACGGTATCACCGGGACCGTGGTGGTCAAGGAGACCAAGCCCGCCCCCGGCTATGTCATCGACCAGAGTACCCAAACCCAGACGGTCACGGTGAATCCTCTGGACACCCAGACCCTCACCTTCCTGAACGAACCCCTGTGCAGCCTGACCCTGACCAAGCTGGACTCCGTCACCGGGAAGCCGATCCCCGGCACCGAGTTCACGGTACGGGACGGCAACGGCACAGTTTTGGGCCGCTACACCACGGGCAAGGATGGGACCGTGACAGTCACCGGCCTTGTTCCCGGCAGCACCGTGGTGGTCACCGAGACCAAAGTGCCGGACGGCTATGTTCTCAATCCCACGCCTCAGACCATCATCGTGAAAAACGGCTCCAACTCTGTGAACAGCGGAACCGTGGGCGGGACCACCAACGGCAATACTGGCGGCAGCACCAATGTGGGCGGCGGAACCAACGGCGGCAACGATCTCACTTTCGAGAATGACCCCAAGACCCGGCTGGTCATTGAGAAGTACATCACCGGCACCACCACCCCCCTGAAGGGCGTGACCTTCCTGGTCACCGAATCTAACGGGCAGGTGCTGGGCAGCGCCAACGGCGAGTATGTGACTGACGAGAATGGCCGGATCGTGATCGAGGGATTGGAACCCGGCAAGACCATCATCGCCAAGGAGATCCGTACCCTGGACGGCTATCTGCTGGACACCACCCCCAAGTCCATCCAGATCAAGGTGGGGGACGCCCAGACCCTTAGATTTTATAACACTCCTGTGGGCGGGCTGGAGCTGATCAAGGTCAACGAGGCTGACAAGAGCCAGCGAATCCCCAACACCACCTTTGAGATCCGCCGCATGGACGGCGGCTTGGTGGACACCATTACCACCGACAAGCAGGGCCGCGCCCACCTGGATCTGGATGCCGGGGACTACTACGCGGTGGAGATTGAGGCCGGCAAGGGCTTCGAGCTGGACGCCACCCCCACCTACTTCACCGTCCGGGACGGCAAAGCCACCACAGTCACCGTCACCAATCGGGCAGTCAGCGGCATCCTGATTCACAAGGTCGACAGCGTTACCAAGCAGGGCATCTACGGGGTGACCTTCCTCCTCTATGACGCCAACAAGAATCCCATCGGGCAGTACAGCAGCGATGACAAGGGCTACGTCCATATCGACGACCTGCCCGGCTCTGGCCGCTACTACCTGCGGGAGTTGGAGAATGACGGTTATCTGGTGGATACCCAGCTGAAGACGGTCTATGTCACTGATGGGACCACTACCGAGATCACCTGGGAGAACACCGCCATCACCGGGCAGATCCAGATCACCAAGACCTCTGAGGACTACAACTCCATGAACGGCTGGCCCGCCGGTACGCCTATCCCTGGTACCGAGTTCGAGATCTACCACTACCGCACCGGCAATCTGGTGGATACCATCCGTACCGATAAAAATGGTGTAGCCGTGTCCAAGCCCCTGCCCCTGGGCCGGTACAAGGTGGTGGAGTCCAAGGCCGCTGAGTTCTACGGCCTGGATAAGACGCCCATTGAGGTGGAGATCGAGCACGCCGGCCAGATCGTCAAGACGGCCATGACCAACAAAGCCCTATACACCAACGTCTCCATCAAGAAGATCGGCTACACCGAGGTCATGCCCGGCCAGCAGATCCGCTACGATTTCTCTAACATCGCCAACAATTCCACCACCGCGCTCACCAGCTTCTACTGGCGGGACACCCTGCCCGTCCAGGCGGTGCGGCTGGACAAGATCGTCACCGGTACCTACAACGTGCAGGGGAATTACAAGATTGTGTTCAAGACCAATCTCAACGGCGAGTACCGCACCATGTACGACAACCTGAGCACCATGCAGAACCATGTGCTGGACGCCTCCCCCGCCGCGCTGGGACTGGCCTCCAACGAGTACGTCACCGAGTTTATGGTTTCCTTCGGCATCGTACCCGGCAATTTCCGGCAGGTGGAGGTGCCCAAGGTGTACTGCAATGTAGTGTCCTGGCTCACTGGCGGGACCCAGTTCGTCAACCAGGCGGATGTAGGCGGCGTGTACAACGGTCAGTGGATCATGGCCACCAGCAGATGGGTCACCAGGGTCTACAAGCCCGCCAAGCCCCTGCCCCGCACCGGCTATTGAGCCGATCCATCCATGCTGAATGGGGAGCCGCCTGTCAAGGGCGGCTCCTCTTCTGTAAATCTAAATGAATACAGGGAGGAAAATCAAGATGAAGTTCAAGAAAATGTTCCGTATCCTTGCCGCCGCCATGGTGGTGGCGGCCCTCTGCTGCGCTCCCGCCTTCGCCGCCGGGGATGTGGCCTCCGCGGTGGAGAGTACCTGGACCGATGCGGCGACCCAGATCAAGACCGTGGTGGAAAATGTGGTCTTTCCCGCGCTGGATATGGTCCTGGCCATCGCCTTCTTTACCAAATTAGGTATGGCTTACTTCGACTACAAGAAGCATGGCCAGTTTGAGTGGACTGGGCCGGTGATCCTCTTTGCCTGCCTGGTCTTTACCCTTACCGCCCCCAACTACATCTGGGGCATCATCGGGATCTGATGGGGCCCGGCAGCAAATATGCCGTTCGGAGAGGAGCTTCGGCAAGCTGTGGCCAGGCGCCGTCCAGACGCTGTCTGTCTTGGCGCCGTCTGCTATGTCCGGCTGGACAGCTGGAATCTTGCAAAGGTCGAGTTTGCCTCCAGCGGAGGCTATTATAACGGAATAACGCTGACAGTTTTCAACCGGCACACCGGGCCGGTTGATTCGGTAACCATCCACTCCCACGATCTGCCTTTGCGGCGAAAGCGGGAAACTCCAGGCTGCGGGTCTGATCCAGAGTGGGGCATCTGCCGCCCTGCTCTGGATCTTGACACGCTCTGGGAGGCGGCGGAAAACTATCTGCTTCTTTTTCAGGAGCCTGATTCAGAAAAGAGGTGATACCCAATTTTTATCTTCGACTTTGTAGCCTCCACCATCATGGACAATCTGGTCGATTGGTTCTATGGACAGGTGGTGGGCTTCCTCGGCAACTTTTTTGCCGAGATGGGAAATATGGGCGTGGAGCTGTTCGAGCTGGACTGGGTCAGCGCCATCGTCCTGTTTTTCTCCCAGCTGGGCTGGGCGCTCTTCGGCGTCAGCCTGGTGGTCTCCGGCTTTGAGTTTGGGATCGAATACTCCACTGGCCGGGGTAACTTACAGCAGACGGCCCTCAACGCCATCAAGGGGTTTATGGCGGTCAGCCTGTTTACCGTGGTGCCTGTGCGGCTTTACGCTCTGTCCGTGTCCCTACAAGGGACCTTCGCAATTGGCTTGACCGGAGCCGGAACCAGCATCGGCACTGTGGGAGAACGGATCATTGAGGAACTGATGAGTGTGGAGAGCCTTGCGGATATGGCTGGCGCGCCCAGCTTTGGCCTGAGCGTCCTTACCAGCCCGATCATGCTTTTGTTCTGCATCATCATGATGGCCTATGCTGTGATTAAGGTCTTTTTCGCCAACCTCAAACGAGGCGGCATCCTGCTCATCCAGATCGCCGTGGGAAGCCTCTATATGTTCAGCGTCCCCAGAGGCTATACAGACGGCTTTGTCCAGTGGAGCAAACAGGTGATTGGCCTGTGCCTGACGGCCTTCCTGCAATCCACCATTTTGGTAGCGGGCCTGATGGTCTTTAAGGACCACGCCCTGCTGGGACTGGGCCTCATGCTCTCCGCGGGTGAGGTGCCCAGGATCGCCGGGACCTTCGGCCTGGACACCACCACCAGAGCCAACATCATGAGCGCCGTCTATACCGCCCAGGCTGCCGTCAATACCACCCGCACCGTTGTGCAGGCGGCAGCGAAATAAGGACAGGAGGAGAAAAATGCTCACTATGGGGAGCCTCTTCGACGGGATCGGCGGCTTCCCTCTGGCGGCGGTCCGGAACGGGATCACGCCCCTGTGGGCCAGTGAGATCGAAGCCTTCCCCATCGAAGTCACAAAGCACCGCTTTCCCGGCATGATCCATGTGGGGGACATCACCAAGCTGGACGGGGCGGCACTGCCGCCTGTGGACCTCATCTGCGGCGGCAGCCCTTGTCAGGATCTCAGTGTGGCTGGAGCGAGGGCCGGTTTGACCGGTTCCCGTTCCGGCCTTTTTATGGAACAAATTCGAATTGTGAAGGAGATGCGAAATGCAGATATGGAACGAGGACGGACAGGGCTCGCTGTTCGCCCACGATGGATGTGCTGGGAGAACGTGCCCGGCGCATTCAGCTCAGGGACCCCCAAGGGGGAGGACTTCCGCATCGTCCTCGAGGAGATCGTCCGAATTAAGAACAATTCCGTTTATGTCCCTGGACCTCACCCCTGGGCATGGCAACCTGCTGGGCGAATCCTACTGGGAAGTGATTTCTCCCTGGCCTGGCGGGTCTTCGATGCTCAATACTGGCCCCGCACCCCTCAGCGAAGAAGACGTATTTTCCTTATCGCAGATTTTGCAGGACGCTCCGCCCCGCAAATACTATTTGAGCAAAACCGCCTGCCTGGGTATCCTGCGCAGGGCGGGGGAACGTGGGAAGGAGCTGCCGCCCCAACTGAAAGCGGCGCTGATGGCACAGGCGGGGCTGATCCCACTGGCGGCTCCGGCCTCTGAACCCATCGCCTTCGCCGCCAACCAGAGGGACGAGGTACGGGATCTCCACGATGTGGCCGGCGCGCTGGGAGCGCAGCCGGGGATGAAACAGCAGACCTTCATCGCGCAGGACTGCCTCACTCCCTGGGATACCCAGCAGGCCCGCATCTTCACCCCGGAGAGCAAGGCCCCCACCCTGGCCAGCGCGGACGGAGGCGGCGGACGGAATCCTGGCGGGCTTCTGTTTACAGCTGGATTAACTGGCAGTCTGACTCCCTGGGATAACCAGCAAAGGCGTATCTCTACTCCCTATGGTGTCGCCCCAACGATCAACAGCGGCGAGCTGAAGCCGGGTGGACTTCTGTTTGTAGCAGGCTTCTGCGCCGGAGCCGCCCCTTCGGCTGGCGGGATCGGTTATCAGGAGGAGATCGCTCCAACGCTGAAAGCGACCGCCAGTGGGAACATGATGCCCTCCATTCTCTGCCTCACCGGTCATGGGGGGCAACGCATGGACATTACAACCGATATGACGCCCACGCTCCGGGCACAGATGGGCGTCCATCTGCCGCTGATCTGTCTCAACGACCAGGGCGGCGGCGTCATGTCCTGCTCTGAAGATGTGGCTGGGACGCTGCGGGCTCAGGAGCATGGACATCAGCCGCTGGTCATGGGTACGCAGCAGGGCGGCGCTGAGATCATGGTCGGGATATTCCAGACTATAACCGCCGCAGCCGGGATGAGCGGAAACAATCAGCCGGCCCTATTTGAGAACCACGGTATTGATGCCCGCTACACCGGCCCGCATCCGGTATCACCCACCATCACTGCCCGCGCGGGAACTGGAGGCGGGAACCTCCCTCTGGCGCTGCAGTCAGTAGATACAATTTGTATCTCAGGCAACGCCATCGACCGCCAGCCTCAGAACGGCGGCAACGGCCTTGGCTGTCAGGAGGGCATCGCCTACACGCTGACCGCCACAGATCACCATGCGGTCTTTTCGCGGCAGAGAGTGGATGTGTTCAAAGACGACGATGTTGCGTCTACCGAGAGCGCCCGCCAACATAAGGACGCTACCGACCTCGTCTGTCAGCCAGCGTATCAGGAAACGGTGGGCGCACTGACCAGCAGCGACCGAAAAGGCCCCAACAGCCAGTATGTGGGACAGGATAAGCTGATTGTGGATGGTCCTCTGCTCATCCGGAGACTGACGCCGCTGGAATGCGAAAGGCTCCAGGGTTTTCCCGATTTTTGGACAGAACTGCCGGGGGCCTCCGACTCCTCACGCTATAAAGCACTCGGGAATTCGGTCGCAATTCCTTGTGTAGAGTACATTATGCGGGGCATCGCCATGGCGGTCACTCCTGTAAAATAGCATTGTCAGTTTTGCTTCGTCTTGCAAAAACTTCTTTGTTGGTATGTGTGAATAGCTATTGTCCGGCGTTTCCGATATACTTGCCATACCGCCCAGGAAAGGAGAACCCTATATGACAGAGAAAACAAAAAATCTATGCGCCCAGATCCCGGAGTCCCTCCACGCCAAGGTGCGGGAGCGGCAGGAGGAGTCCGGGCAGACGCTGGGTCAGTACATGACCGAACTCATTGCAAAATTTTATGAACAGGAGGGTAAACCCACCATGAAAGAGAACCAGAGAACTGTAGCCTTCCAGGTGTCCACCGAGCTGTTCGATCAGTTCAAGGGCTACCTCAAGCGGAAGGGCATCAAGCAGAACGCCTTCTTCCTGGACTGCATCCGGCAGGCACTGGAGGAGGCTGAACAGACAGCCAATGGGGAATCGGAGCCGGAGGCGGAACAGGAAACGGAACAGGCTATGTGACCCAGTAAGGGCGGCAATGCCGCCTTTACTTATTGGAGGTGATTGTGATTTATATCTACCCTGATAACCTGAGAGCAAAACCCAAGCTGTGGCTGTGGGAGCTGCGGGACGTGGCGGTCATTGGCATCGGGTTTTTATTCTCTGTCCTGGCGTTGGCGAATGGGTCTGGAATGCTGCTGATGATCCTGACGGTGCTGTTCGCCTTCCTCTCCATCCGCATGGAGGGAGCCAGCATCCTGGACTTCCTGCGCTGCGCTGTCTGCTTCCTGTTCCTGCACCAGCAATATTACGAGTGGAGGGCCCCACAAAAATGACAGACGCAGAAATGAGACAGTGGCTGGCTGTCACAGAAAACAGCCGCTTTCAATGGACTGAGGATAAAATCACAAGTCTGAATGGCCGCGGCGCGCTTTACTATTTCGGCGGAGAGGACGGAATCTATATCCGAATCCAGCCGGGAGGGGAACTCTCTGTTGGAACCTATAAGGGGGCGTTTCCTCATATCGGAGAAGCACTCTTTACCCGGAAAGCGGTCATGGACTGCGGTGACTTCAACCGGGCGTTTCAGAAAGCGGCACAACTGGGAGGCCGGCAGTTTTTGCAGGATATGTTTTCCAGCAAGCCTTCCCAGGAGTTTATTGAAATTCCTGCACCTCCCGGTATGGGAATGCAGATGATGTAGGAGGTATCCACTTGAACCGAAAACAGAAAAAAGAGCTGCGGCGGCATCTGTCCACCCGGCAGCTCATGGGGATTGACCAGCTCACCGATCACGGCCTGAAGACGGCCAGAGGTGAGCTGGTTTTTTATCTGGTCAGCCCGGACAACCTCTCCGTCCTGTCCGCCGAGGGGGTCCGGGGCCGCGTCCGCGCCCTGACGGAGCTGCTGCGGGGTATGGAAGCAGTGGAGCTGCTGGCCCTGGATTCCCGCGAATCCTTCCAGAGCAACAAGCACCACTATCAGGCCCGGCTGGAGCAGGAGGATCTCCCCGCCCTGCGGGAGCTGCTCCGGCAGGACATGGGCCACTTGGACGAGATCCAGTCCACCACCGCCTCGGCGCGGGAGTTCGCCCTCGTCTACCGCAGGGAGGAAAAGTCCACCGAGGACGCCGGACACCTGAAGCAGATCGAGAAGCGCGTCCGGGACTGCGGCTTTCACGTCCGCATGGCGGAGGAGCAGGACATGATGCGTCTGCTGGCGGTGTACTACCAGCAGGACGTGACCACGGAGCAGTTTGACCGCTTTGACGGGGAAAGGAGCGCCAATGGCTAAAAAGCAGATAAAAAGGAAGAAAAAAGCAGCATTAAAACCAGAAGCTGTACCGCCCAAGGACTTCCTGGACATGATTGCCCCCGCCGCCGTGAAGTTCAACACGGACAGCTATATCCTGGGCGGAGCGTATCACTGCACCCTGGCCCTGCGGGGCTATCCCACCAGCACCGAAGAGCTGGCCCTGCTCCGGCATCTGGGCGAGAAAAGCGGCGTGACTCTGCGGATCTATACCCGCCAGGTCACGCCGGCCGAGGAGAACGCCATCCTCCACAACGCCACGAACCGCAGCCGCATGGAGCGCGGCAACACCAACGACATGAAGCAGAGTATTACGGCGGAGGCCAACCTCCAGGACGTGGCCGCTCTCATCACCACGATGCACCGCAACCGGGAGCCGCTGGTCCACTGCGCCGTGTTTATTGAGCTCTCCGCCAGGGACGCAGACGGCCTCCGCTCCCTTCGGGACGATGTGACCGCCGAGCTGACCCGCTCCAAGCTGAACGCTGACCGTGTCCTCCTCCGTCAGCGGGATGGCTTCCTCGCCTCCA
Organism: Firmicutes bacterium ASF500; assembly: GCA_000492175.2. Classification (NCBI taxonomy): domain Bacteria; kingdom Bacillati; phylum Bacillota; species Firmicutes bacterium ASF500. The sequence goes on from CP097573.1 coordinate 3,584,495, forward strand.
ACCCCGCTGGGAGCAACGTCTTCGGCTCCCTCTATGAACGGGTGCTGCCCGCCTCCAGCGTGGCGAACCTCTTCCCCTTCAACTACTCCGGCAAGAACGATCCCAACGGCTTCTATGTGGGCCGGGACCGCTACGGCTCCAACATCATCGTAGACCTGGACCGCCGCGCCGAGGATAAGACTACCGCCAGTGTCCTCATCCTGGGCAACTCCGGCCAGGGCAAGAGCTACCTGCTGAAGCTCCTTCTCTGCAATATCCTGGAGAGCGGCAAGTCCGCTCTCTGCCTCGATCCTGAGCATGAGCTCATCGACCTGTGCGCCAACCTGGGCGGCTGCTTCGCTGATCTTATGAGCGGGCAGTACATCATCAACCCCCTGGAACCCAAGCTGTGGGATATCGATGGTGAGGACGATCCGGAAGCACCAGCCGCCTTCCGGCAGCGGACGCGCCTGAGCCAGCACATCTCCTTCCTCAAGGACTTTTTCCGGGCCTATAAGGACTTTTCTGACCGCCACATCGACACCATCGAGCTGATGCTGGAACGGCTGTACAGGAAGTGGGGACTCAACAATCACACGGATTTCCAGTCCATGCGGCCCGATGATTTCCCCATCCTCTCCGACCTTTACGATGTGATCGAGGACGCCTACCAGCACTATGACAGAGAGGAAAATCCGCTGTACCCGCGGGAACTGCTGCAGGAAGTCCTGCTGGGCCTCCACTCCATGTGCAGGGGCGCCGAAAGCAAGTTCTTCAACGGCCACACCAACATCACCAGCTCCCGTTTTTTGGTCTTCGGCGTAAAGGGACTTCTCCAGGCCAGCCGGAACGTCAAGGACGCCATGCTCTTCAATGTCCTGTCCTACCTCAGCGACAAACTGCTGACCGAGGGAAACACCGTGGCCACGCTGGACGAGCTGTACATCTGGCTTTCCAACGTGACCACCATTGAGTATATCCGCAACACCCTCAAGCGGGTGCGGAAGAAAGAATCCGCCCTCATTCTGGCCTCGCAGAACCTCGAGGACTTTGACGTAGACGGCATCCGGGAGCTGACCCGGCCCCTCTTCGCCATCCCCACCCACCAGTTCCTCTTCAACGCTGGCAGCGTGGATAAGCGGTTCTATATGGACAACCTCCAGCTGGAGGAGTCCGAATTTGAGCTGATCCGCTACCCCCAGCGGGGCGTCTGCCTCTATAAGTGCGGCAACGAGCGGTATCTCCTGGAAGTTCACGCCCCGCCCCACAAGGCGGAGCTGTTCGGAAAAGCGGGCGGACGGTAAGTCACTGGATATCCAGAATGTTCTCGATCACGATCCGCTCTCCTCCCATCATGATCAGAGCGCCCGCATAATCATCAAGTTTCTTCAACTGGCCGGTGGTGGTGACGTATGCGCCCCCGGATTTCTTTTGGTCCGGACGAAACCAGGTCACAGTGATCTGCGGCTTGGAGGAAATCCTGTCTGCCAGGCCTTGCAGCTTCCTATCCAGAATGGACTTCTCATCCTCCGTCAATTCGGGCCGCTCATCGGTCAGCCGGGCCGTCTCCTGGACAGCGTCCTCATAGCCGGTCAGGGCCCGGAAGGGCTGGAACTGCGCCGCCCGGTCGATCATTGGCATCTGAGGGCGGGTGGAGGAGACGTGGTGCGGCAGGTTGATGATATCGTCATGCCTCCCCACTGCGATGCCCTCCAATCGTGCGATTGCGTTCCTTTGCTGTCGCGCCCTCTTCCAGATTCATGCCTTTGAGAATGGCGTTTTTCCCAAACCGCTTCTTAATGTCCAGCACCGTCTGCTGCACCTTCTTCTCCCGCTCAAGCTCCGCTGTCTCCTTGGCCCGCTTCTCCTCAACAGCGTGATAGTCAGTGAAGAAATCCATCTGTTCAAAGGCTTTCTTATCCGGCGCAGATTTCTCGTCCGAAACGCGGGTGGCCGTGAGATAAAGCCGGCGCACCAGCAAGCTCCGGTCAATGATCCGGTCGAACAGTTCCAGAGCGGCAGTGATGATGCGCCTGGTGGAAGCGGTGTACTCCTCCAGATTGGCGGTGCCGTGGGCATGCTTGGGGACGGCCCTGCCGTAGCGGTCTCTGATCACTTCCCCTTTATACCCGCGGCCTTTCAGATTTTCAATATCATAGCCCACTGTCAGTACCAGCTGGTCAGTGACCAGCCCCTTGTCCACCAGATCCAGCGCCAGCTGGTCCGCCATCTCCCGCACCACCAGCCGGGCCTTGTCATAACCGTAAGGACATTGCAAAACCTGCCCGGAGCCGATGCTCTTGGACTCCGGCGTGTATGCTTTGATGTCCGCCATTGTGACTGGTTCCCAGCCCCAGGCATGGTCAATCAACAGCTCTGCGTTGACCCCAAACAGCTTATAGAGCAGATCCTCGTTCTCCAGGGAGCAGCGGGCAACATCGCCCATGGTATAGATGCCATGGGCCTCCAGCTTTCTGGCGTACCCGCCGCCAACCCGCCAGAAATCGGTGAGGGGCCTGTGCTCCCACAGCAGGCGGCGGTAGGTGCGCTCGTCCAGCTTGGCGATGCGGACGCCGTTGACATCGGGATGGATGTGCTTCGCAACAATATCCATAGCGACTTTGCAGAGGTACAGATTCGTGCCGATTCCCGCCGTTGCTGTGATGCCGGTAGTCTCCAGTACATCCGAAATAATCTTACCCGCCAATTCTCTGGCGTTGAGTTTATAGGTGTCCAGATAGTTGGTCACATCCATCAGGACTTCGTCAATCGAATAGTTATGGATATCCTCCGGCGCAATGTATTTCAGGTACACATTGTAGACCCTGGTACTCCATTCCATGTAGTGGGCCATCCTGGGCGGGGCCACGATGTAGTCCAGCGCCAGACCGGGATCGTCTTTCAAAGCGGTATCGTCCGAGGAGGAGCCGGTGAACTGCCGCCCCGGAGCGGAGCGGAGCCGCTGGGCGTTGACCTCCCTGACCCGCTGTACCACCTCAAACAGCCGCGCCCTGCCGGAGATGCCCCAGGCTTTCAGGCTGGGGGTGACCGCAAGGCAGATGGTCTTCTCCGTCCGGCTCAAATCCGCCACCACAAGGTTGGTGGTCAGGGGATCGAGGCCGCGCTCGATGCATTCGACGCTGGCGTAAAATGATTTGAGATCACAGGCAAGATAAGTTCTCTCCTTCACAACGCAGCCCCCTTTCCTTGCAGTTTCGCTCCGGAACCTATCATAGCATACCCACACCAGACCAAACAAGTCAAAATAATAATGTCTAAAGGAGGAACCTCCATGAACATCGTTGGATATGGCGGGGGAACGAATTCGACCGCCATGCTGATTGGATTGTACCACCGGAAGACCCCGGTGGATTTGATTCTGTTTTCCAATACCGGGGGTGAGCAGCCCCACACCTATGACTTTCTCCCCATCATGGACCGTTGGCTGGAGGAACACGGCCTGCCCACGATCACCCAGGTGGAATACACCGACAGGAATGGGGACCGTCTGACGCTGGAACAGGAATGTCTCCGCTCCGGGAGCCTGCCCGCCATTGCCTATGGATACAAGAAATGTTCCCTCAAACACAAGGTGGCTCCCCAGGATAAATTCTGCAACAATTATCCGCCCTGCCGGGAGGCCTGGGCCAGAGGGGAACGTATTGTCAAGTTCATTGGCTTTGACATCGGGGAGCAGAAACGGCGGGACCATGCCCAGCCCATCGATGACGCCGACACCAAATATAAAAAGGAATATCCGCTCATGGACTGGGGCTGGACGCGGGAGGACTGCGTCACTGCCATCCAGCAGGAGGGCCTGCCGCTGCCCGGCAAGTCCTCCTGCTTTTTTTGCCCGAGTATGAAGAAACGGGAGATCCGCACCCTCTACCACCAGCACCGGGATTTATACGACCGGGCCATCGCCATTGAGGACGGCGCCCGGCCCAATCTCATCACGGTCAAGGGCCTTGGCAGGGACTGGGCGTGGCGGGATTTTGTAGAGGCTGACCTGAACCAGACTGCCATGTGCTGGATGTTCCCGGAGGACGATCTGCCTTGCAACTGCCACGACGGTGGCTGAGAAAGGAGCGTTTTGAGATGGATATGATTGAACTGGAGCGGTGGAAGCCCTCTGAGGCGGACCCCCGCAAGCTGGAGTACGCCGGCCAGCCTGCGGCGCAGGAGGTGTTCGAGGAGCTGAAGCACCGTCTGGAAAGTATGGGATACCTGCCTGACGAGTATTTTCTCATGGACAGCGAATGGGAAAATGGCCGGAAGATCCCCAAGGGGGCCAATATCTTCTGTACCACCGATTACGGTGCCAGTGAGGGGGTCTACCTGGATGTGTACCTCAAGTGGTATGACGAAAACCAGAAAAAGAGCATTACCAAGAGCTTCATCACTGGCAAGACCCTGGGCGAGAACGGCAGCGATCTGGATCGGATGTTCCTCATCTCCTCCGCCATCACCAAGGCGTTCCATGGCGACCACGCCACCCACGCCCGGTACATGAAGATCAGAGGCGTGGAGGATGATACTGGAGGTGCAGTGGTGCATCTCAGCCAGCAGGAGCAGAAGACCATCATTGAGGCGCTGGTGGAGCAGCGGGAGCGGCAGGAGCAGGCTATGTCCCAGACCGAGCAGCTCCTGCGCCGCATGACCGGAAGTATCACGGAGTATGTCAATGAAGTGGGAATGCGTCCCCTGCGGATGAACGATCATGACAGGGCGATCCTTGCCATTCAGGATGGGGAACTATCCGCCTTTCAGGAACTGTGTCCCAAGGTGCTTGCCGTTCACGCAGATGACATGCTTATAGAGGCAGCTGGCCGGCCGGGAGCAGTGGGACGGAAGATGACCCTTCTGCTGCTGGCGGATACAGAGCAGTTTCCCGAAACCACCTATTGCGCCGCCTGCCAGAAGGCCATCGACATCAACGACCCGGAAAAGGTGCTCTTCCTGCTGGACCAGGCGGGGAGCCATGTGCCGAAGCTGTCCCACTCCTTCCACGGGGAGATGGCCAGTTACGCCTATTTGGATCACCGCTTTATCGCCACGGAGATCATCAAGCAGTGCAGTGAGGAGCAGATCACCGCCGCACCGTCCCGCCTCCTGGAGCAGTTCGCCGCAGACAAAGACTTTCGCACATTATCCACGCTGGTGGAGAAAGGCATCTCCGGAGGCGGCAGTTCAGCGCGGACCCTGCACATGCTGACCTATAACGGCCATGACAGCTGGATCGCGGAGGAGCTTCTGGAAAAACGGATGTGGGTAGATACCAGTGACTACAACACACTCCACGCCTGCGTCCAAAATGACGCGGTAGAAGTGTGCAAGCTGCTGCTGGAAGGCGGCATAGACTTCGATGTCTACCAGCAGTGGGCAAAGAACCACTCTTGCGCCGGCCACGAGGAAACGCTCCAGGCACTGGCGGACCACTGGTCTGAGATGCAGACAGAGATGGAGCAAACGCCTGCCCAGGAGAACGGAGGGATGACTCTTGGCTAATCCGGCTCTGATAGCAAAAGCCGCCGCCATCATCCTGACCGATGAAAAGGCACGGAAAGCGGTGGGCTGGACACTGGTGGCGATCCTCTCCCCCCTCATCCTGCTCATCGCCTTTTTATGTACTCTGGGCTCCGGAGCTACCGAGCACAACATCACCGCTGTGGAACTGTGTTTTTACGATACCATCGCTATTCCAGCGGAAACCCCGGAGGAGTACCGACTTTGTATTGAGGCTATGCGCGCCAGCTTCGCCCAGCTGGATGCCGCCATCGCAGTGATCCAGGAAAGTACAGAGGAAGAAACCAGCCTTGACGATATCCGCGTCAAGGCAATTTTTTATGCTCTGTACTTCGGCACTGAAAGCCATGGGGACGCTCAGTCCTTCGCGGACTGCTTTGTCACCTGGGAGGAGCGTATCCGCACAGTTCTCGTGGAGGGCAGCGATCCGCCGGAGGAGGCGGAGGAAACCTACTCCGTGGCTATTCCTATCGAGGATCTGGGAACTGTCTGGCAGAACATCGCCGCCACAGGTGCGGCGCCCACCGCTGAGCAGCAGAGCAACGCCGACAGCATCTACAACCTGATCCGATATGGAGCGGCTGGCGGCGGCAGCGGATTTGACGGGTCGGATGTACCCTTCATCGGCGCGGACGGCTTCTGCTCTCCCATCGGGCAGAACTGGCGGAACGTGGTAACCTCAGAGTTCGGCTACCGCCGCGACCCGTTCACCGGCGAACGGCGGGGCCACAGCGGAATGGATCTGGCAGTACCCACCGGAACCTCTGTCCGCGCCGCCCTGCCGGGGACCGTGACCGTGTCCACCTACAACCAGGGCGGCTACGGCTACTATGTCATGATCGACCACGGCAACGGCCTGTCTACCCTGTACGGCCACAACTCCCAGCTGCTGGTGCGGGTGGGTCAGACGGTGGAGGCCGGGGATGTGATCGCTCTCTCCGGCTCCACCGGACGGTCTACCGGGCCGCATCTCCACTTCGAGGTGCGGATCAACGGGGAGCGGACCAATCCCAGAAGCTACCTGCCATAAATGCAGAGAGGAGGAAACACACAATGAAATTCAAAACAAATTTTCAGTATAAAGCGAGCAATTTCCAGATGGAAGACTGCCGGATCGAAAAGGTAGTGGAACTGTCCCATGAGGATTTTTGCCGGCTGAAGATCACCCCACTGGTGGAGCAGCCGTTTATTCGGGAGAACAAGGGTTGTATGTTCCACAGGAACGGTATCATCCACTGCCTGCTGGCGCTGGGCCAGGGCAGCAATGACGGGATACTCGTTGATGCGGAGAAGTATGACTATGCCCGTCTCGCGGCCTACATCCCCGGAATGCGGGACATCATCAACGCTCAGATGGATCGGGCGGCGGACTTTATCATCCGCTGGGGAACGGAGAACACCACCAGCGGAAGCTGGTGCGTCTATTTCGAGGATCTGGAGGAGCATCTGGATCTGACAGTCCGGGAGGGCAGCGGGTTTGACTCTATGCTCAGGGCTGCCCTGAAGCGGCGCCCCGAAGTGTCGGCGGTGGACATGCACGACGGCTGCATCGAGATGGAGTATCATCCGGAATACTGCCAGCAGCTCCAGGAGAAGAAAGCGCCTGAGCTTCTCCTGAAGGATCTGCTTCCCATGCTGAAAGGGGGCGGGCTGATGTTCCTGTGCCATGAGGAAGCGGAGCAGTCGGTGCTGGTGGAAAATCTGTGTGAGCTGACGGACGCCGGGCAGGAGGATCATGCCACCCTGCTCAATGCCCGTGTGTCTGAGATCTGCGACACGCCTGAAGGGACAGAGATCGTACTCACCGGCGTAGACCCGGAGGAACTGGTGCGGTTCAACGAAGCCCACGACGCTTTTATGGAGGCGGAGCAGTCCATGGGGCCTGTGATGGGATAGGGGGTGCGGAGCTGTGAACAGGTTCAATATCCCCCTCGTGGCCGAGGGCCTCACCGCCTACGCCATCGAGCGCCAAAACGGATGGGAACGCCACCAGCCGGAGGGTGCTCCCCCCTGGCAGGCCCAGCGCCGCCTCTGGACAGACGCCATCCTCCAGGGCATGGCAAGGCTGGAGGAACAGGTCCCCGATCCGAAGCTGATGGAGCAGTTCGACCGTGAGCTGGAACAGGCCGGCGGCAGCGCGGCGGCTGTGCCCGCCTCTCTCCAATTGCAGAGAGGGACCATCCAGAACCTGCGGAACTTCGTGACCGCGCTGGAGGACACCGGCGACGACCGCCGCCGCCAGGTCAACGTGGTACGGGAACTGCTGGAGGACATGGCGTCCCACCTGCCCTGGGCCAGCAAAGACAACCGGCTTGACCTTGCCCGAGATGAGGCGGAGCGGTCGCTGGTGCGCATGACCGCTCAGATGCCTATCCGCTTCACCCGCATCGCTCTGGGCGGCGACGCCGGACCGCACTGGGCAAGCGGTTTTGTCTCTGTCTCTGTTACAGACGCTGAGGCTGTCAAACAGTCCGCGGTGTACCAGGGCGCGGTTCGGGATCATCCTGAGATCACAAACTGGGCCACCCTCTGCGTGGTCTATGTGGGGCGGGGTCTGCCCTCCGCGCTGGGGACAGTTGACGCTTCTGACTTCGACCTGGAGATCATGAACCGAACCGGAAACAGGTTCCTGGATGAGTACGGCGTTCGCTGGCTGAGCGGTCCCTACCAGATGACCGTAGCCGCCGCCCCTGCGGAGAGTCTGGATGGGTCTGCCCTGTTCCAAATGGGACACACCATGTAGGAGGGATGATGGAATGGAAAACAACGAGATCAAACTGTCCTTCGACAGCGAGAAGATGGAGGCGCTGGTGTTCTATCTGAAAAAAGACAACACCACAGTGCAGAAGAAGATGGACGAGGCCCTGCGTCTGCTCTATGAGCAGACGGTGCCTGAGCCGCTGCGGGAGTATCTGGACGCCAAGTCCGCGCCCACCCGGCCTAAGCGTCCGCCCCGTCCCAGTCAGCCCAAGGCGGCTGCGCTCAAACCGGCGTCCGCCCCCACGGAGCATGAGAAGGAGGGCGGCGTATGAGCAACTATGTGCAGTTGGACGTATGGTTCCAGGAGGATAAGCTGAGCGCCCTCTCCTCTGTACTGGTGGAGCAGGGCACCACCGTGGAGAAACGGATGCAGGGAGTGCTCCTGGACATGTATGAGGCGTTAGTCCCGCATGAGACACAGGAGGCGATCCGTACCCGCCTTGACAAAGAGGAAGCTGAAGCACGAGCGGCGGAGGAAGCGGCCCGAAAGTATACGGCGTTTTGTGTTCGGGAGAATGGAGAAAGGTCGTTCTTCCAGCTGGACAGGACGGAGGATATCCTGGAGGTCGCCAAGTTCCTGCGCCAGTATCTGCGTGAGGAGCAGGGACCGGGGATCGCCGCGCTCCAGACGAGCGCCTTCGCTGGAATGCAGCCGGTCACCGCCGAGCAGTATGACCAGCTGCTGGCACTGCGGATAGAGACGCCTGATAAGATTACCGGCGCGTTCGATCTGGACTTCGACAAGCGGGAGGTTTCCACCGTGGATGCTGACGGCTGGAAGACCTGGCCCATGCAGGATGTCTCCACCGCCGTCTATCACGCATACCGTAAGAGCTATCTCAGGCCGGAACAGTACATGTCCCGGTTCCTGGAGAAGCTGGAGGGCAGGGAACTCACCTCAGCGGGTCACCTCTCCGCACAGGATATCTCCTTCTCGGAGGAGATCACTGAGATAGACGGCCTACTGGATTTTTACATGGACACCTACTTCGACGTAGATGCAGTGTTCGGAACACACGTCTGCACCGGCGAGAATGATGACACCCTGAACGTCTACGCCAACTACGACATGGCCTCCGGACAGGTCTGCGATGAGCTGGAGGTCGACCTGCACCGGGCAGACGGGCGTGAGGAGCCGGTGGAATACCGGCTCAACGCTGTTGAGAAGGCGACCCTGCTGCGCAAGATGAACGCCTACTGCCAGGGGCAGACCGGGCAGACACTGAAGGACTACAGCGCCCAATGGATGGCGGAGGAGATGGCACCGCCCACACAGCCCACGATGTGATATAGACTTTTTGCGTCTATGCCAATCTGACAACCCGATTTTTCGTTGGCTTTGCTGAATAGCTTTCACGGCGAAAGTGTGCCATTGTGTTTCTGCTCCCCCCAAAAATAAAATGCAGAAAGAAGGAAACAACGCATGAAAGCAAATACCAGATCCGCGCTCACGCCCCTTGACCTGTGTACCCTCATCGCCCATGAAACAGTTTCTCTTCTGAACGCCGACGCGGAGGCACTGGATTCCGCTCTCCGGCTTCGAACAGGGCTGGATGTTTACGCGGCGGCCAGCGAACTGGGTAAAGAGGTCATACCGCTCCTGATGTGGATCGACCGGGAGATGGAGAGCGCCCGTCAGTATACTGCCACAGAGCAGGACACACCCCACCTGATCAGTCCAGACCGCTTGCTCCCGGTGCCGGATGCCGCCGCCCAGCTGAACGCGGTCTGGATGCTGTTTCAGACTGCGGTGAATGCTCCCGAGGACTATCGTCAGACGCTCCTGGAAACAGCCAGAACGCTCACAGAGATGGGTGGGCTGGAGGATATGCTCCTGACCACCAAAATCCCCGCTGCAGGATTCGTGAGCGTGGAGGATCTTCGGACGGAACTGGAGGATGTGCGTGTGGCGCTCCACCTCCAGGAGGCAGCGGACCATATCGCCGGACAGCCGGGTCAGATGCTCTCACCTTGATCCCTGGATCACTACACCAACAGCAGAGGGGCGCTCCTGCCAGGAGCGCCCCTCTCAGATAGAATGGAGGATGCTAAATGACAAAAGAAGACTTTGAGGGAAAACTCAACGCTCTGGTACCCCAGCCTGACCCTGAGATCACTGCCGCGCTGTTTGCCTTTGGGCAGGAGCTGGGTCAGGAAGAAGCCTGCGACGGAGTGCGGGAACTGCTCAACAGCATGAGTTTTGTCTCCCGGCACTTCTCCGCCGTGACCACGCAGAGCGTTTACGAGATCATCCAACACGGCTCGGCGGCCCTGCCTGGTGAAATGGTGGCGGCAGCTGTGTATCTGGAGAACGGCAACACACTCCAGGACGTCGCTAAGATGGCGGACGCAGGATCGCTCATGTGCTTCCACTGGCCGCGGGACGTGGAGGAACTCAGTCCGTTGGCGCTGTGTGTTGTGACAGAGGGCGGACACAGCCGGTGCTTCCACACGCTGCACTTCGGCACGTTCGATCCTGATACTGCTCTGCGGTCTGCGCGGCAGTACGCTCACGACCGGCAGATCTCCGTCACAGACGCTCTGCTCTCGCTCACCACGGACATGGTGCTGGACGCCAACGGCGGTGCAAAGAAGATCCTGGTGGGCGGCGATCCAGATATGACTCAGGCGCTGTCCGCCGTCTTCTCCCGCTGCCCTGCGGCAGCCGCGCGTCTCACCTTCGACGCTGACCGCAGCCAGACGGCAGTGGAGTACAACCCGCTGTGGCTGGAGCTGCGTCAGAAGCAGGGACCTGCTCAGAGCGGGATGCAGCTGACGGTGTAGCGGGGTGCGTCAAGGGCCGTTCCCGATGCGGAGCGGCCCTCGCTCTTGTTCCCCCGCTGTGCGCCACAGCGAGGCCCCTGTGTGCCGCCCGGCCCGACAGGGCAGCATCCCTGCCCCTCCCGACTGACACGCCGCCCTGCGCGGCCGTGTGGCGAAAGAGAGAAAATCGGCGTCCCCAAAATGTGCAGGTGAACCGGGGGGTCGAAAAAAGTGCAGGATAAAGCGCGGGGGTCGCAAGCGCCCCTCCGCGCGGGGAACACCGCCCCGCAGAGCGGGTCGGGGACGTTTCGGCGGGGGTCATTTTTTACCCCCTGGGGTCAGCTCGGGGGTCTGATTTTAGAAAAAGCCCGCCGTTGCCCGCTTTTTGCGGGTTCCCGGCGGGGATATTTACGGATTTCAGGAGGAACATCATGCCGAGAGAAAAAATCAAGTTTGCGCTGCGAATCTCACCTGAGACTCAGCAGCTCGTCAAGGAGATGTGTCCGCGGGACAACTGCCGTACCCAAAACGAGTTTATCGAGAGGGCCATCCGGTTCTACGCCGGGTACGTCTCCGGTCAGGAGGCCACCGCCTACCTGCCGCCCGCACTGGCCTCCGTCCTGCGCGGCACTGTGCAGGACACGGAGAACCGCATCTGCCGTCTGCTCTTCAAGCTGGCGGTGGAGCTGGACATGGTGATGAACGTGCTGGCGGCGGGGATGGAGATCAGCGACGACGCGCTCCGCAGTCTCCGTGGCCGGTGCGTCCAGAACGTGAAGAAGACCAGCGGCAGCATCACGCTGGACAAGGCGGTGGAGTACCAGCGGGGCGGCGTGTGACAGAAAGGCGGTGACGCTCCATGCCCCGGATCATTTTCAAGTGCCCCTACATCAAACCGGGGACAGAGAGAGCCGCCGCACACCTGAACAACTACGTCCGCTACGTCGCTACCCGTGACGGTACGGATCTCCTCAAGCCGGACAAGGCCGGCCAGCCTGCCACAAAAAAGCAGCGGGCCATGGTGGAGCGGCTCCTCCGGGACTTCCCCATGTGCCGCGGGATGTTCGAGTACGAGGACTACCAGTCCTCCCCCACCCGTGCCACCGCCTCGGAATTTATCACCAGAGCGATAGAGGACAACTACGATCAGATCGCCAAGCGGGAGAACTACGTCAGCTACATTGCCCAGCGCCCTCGTGCGGAGCGGCTCGGCGCACATGGTCTGTTCAACGGCACAGGCGATGCGCTGGAGCTGTCCAGAATCGCAGAGGAGGTGGCGAACCACCCCGGCAACGTGTGGCTGCCTATTATCTCCCTGCGCCGGGAGGACGCCGCCCGCCTTGGCTACGACAACGCCAGACAGTGGCAGGCCCTCCTCTCCACCTACGCTCCACAGATTGCGGACACTATGAATATCCCGTGGGAACAGTTTCGGTGGTACGCCTCCTACCACGACGAGGGAGCGCATCCCCACGTCCACATGGTCTGCTACAGTATGGACGGTCGCTCAGGATTTTTTGATAAGGGTGGTATCGCCAAAATCAAGGCCGGGCTGGCAAAGAATATCTTCCGCCAGGAGCTGACGGAGATCTACCGGCAGCAGACCCAGCGCCGGGATGAGCTGGTGCGGCAGTCTGGCGAGGTCATGAAGGAGCTGATCCGGCAGATGCTCTCCGGCACGCTGGAGAATCCCCGCATCGAGCAGCTCATGGGCGAACTGGCCCAACGGCTGAAAAGCACCTCCGGCAAAAAACAGTACGGCTACCTCAAGGCGTCGCTGAAGGCTGTGGTGGATGAGATTGTGGACGAGCTGGCAAAGGACTCCCGTGTCTCCTCCGCCTATGACCTGTGGTATCAGCTGCGGGAAGAAGTGCTGCGGACGTACCGGGATGACCTTCCAGACCGGCTCCCCCTCTCCCGGCAGACGGAGTTCAAGCGGATAAAGAATGTGGTGGTAGAGGAGGCGGCGCGGCTTGGTGAGCATACCGAGGTGTTCACGCCGGCGGATATCCAGGAGCCACCCCAGGCCGGCGAGGACGCCGGCCCCGAGCCGGAAGCGGAGTCGGAAGGTTCGGATGTGCCGGAGGAGGCCAGCGAAGCGCCGCCCGCCGTGGTGTGGAGTGATAGATACAAGCGGGCACGGTCTTTTTTGTACGGAGATGACGAGACGCCCCAGGATCACGAGCAAGCCTGCCGCCTCTTCATGGAGGAGGCCCTCGGCGGCAACGCCCTGGCCATGCATGACCTGGGTAGGATGTTTGCGGACGGCACTGGCGTGGAGGCTGACACGGAGCAGTCCCATGCGTGGTACGCCAAGGCGCTCTCCGCCTTCCATGCCGTGGAGCGGCAGCGCCCCAACCGCTATGTGGAGTACCGCATCGGTAAGATGTACGCCGGGGGGCTTGGGACAGAGCAGAATGATAGAGAGGCACTGGTATGGTTTGAGAAAGCAGCCAGGCAGAGAAATCCCTATGCGGAGTATCAGATGGCAAAGCACATCCTCGCAGATCCCTCTGCCAAGCGGGAGCGGACTCGTCAGGCGGTGGACTGGCTGACCCATGCGGCGGAGGCCGGACTGGACTGCGCTCAGTACGCCCTCGGAAAGCTGTACCGTGACGGCGGGCCGGTGGCGCAGGATATGACCCAGGCGGTGATCCGGTTCTCCCAGGCAGCCGAGCGGGGCAATCAGTACGCCATGTACGCCCTGGGCAAGCTGCGTCTGGAGGCAGACGATCCCGCCGCTGCCCGGCGCTGGTTCCGACAGTCCGCCGATCTTGGAAACCAGTTCGCGCAGTACCAGCTGGGCAAGCTGCTGTTGTGCGGCGATGGCGTGGCAAAGGATACAGCGGGCGCTGTCCGCTGGCTGACGGAGTCGGCGGAGCAGGGCAATCAGTATGCCCAGTACGCCCTCGGCAAGCTGTACCTGCTGGGAAAGGATGTTCCGCAGGACAGAGAATCCGCCGTCCGCTGGTTTACACTGGCGGCGGAACAGGGCAATGAGTACGCCCGCTTTTTCCTCGACCACATGGATGACTCGCCCTCCCTCTTCGCCAGCGCCACCCGGCTCCTCCACCACATGGGCCGCATCTTCCAGGAGCAGGCCCCGCCGCCGGGCGGCGGAATCTCCTTTGTGGACAGCAAGCTGAGACGAAAAATCAGAGAGAAGAAAATCGCCATGGGCCACAAGCCGGACGACCATGAGGAGCAGGTCCAGCAGCTCCGATAATCGCCGCTCCAGAAGCCACATAAAACGAGCTGCCTCCAGGCACGGAGGCAGCTCGTTTCTCATTCGCTCAAATTACCGTATCTCCACGAACCCCATGATCAAATCAACCGCTTCCGCTGTCAGGGGCGCGGGCGCCTTCTCCACAAAGGAAGCGTTGCGGCTGGTCAGATCCAGCATCCTCGCCTGGTCGCAGAGCACCACCCCGTCAGTCTTCGTTGTGTCATCCAACCGGATGTGAAACGGATGCCCTTTGTCAGTATGGGTGATAGGACAGACCATCGTCAGGCTGCTGACGCGGTTGAACAGGTTGTTGCTGACCACAAGCGCCGGACGGCGTCCTCTCTGCTCATGGCCGGCCTGGGGATCGAAGTCCAGATAGACAATGTCCCCCTGCTCAAAAACGGTCACCACACCTCGTCACCCGCCCTTTTGCCCCAGTCGATCTCCTGCGTCTCCAGACGGGGAATCTCATCAACAGGCTTGCCATAAAAGGCAACCAGCCGTTCTTCCAATGTGCGGTGTCCGGCTGCGGCTTTCTTGATGTGGATTCCGTCATCGGCTTGGGTCAGCTCTACCCGGTCATTTTCCCGCAGGCCAAGCGCGTCCAGCAGAGCCTTGGGGATACGCAGACCTTGGCTGTTGCCCCATCTCTGAATTGTGGCGTACATGAGAACCACCTCCTAAAAGCAGTATATACAAAGTATAAACAGAAGTCAAGTGGATATGTGAGACAATGAAACGAGGTGAAAAAAGTGCCCTATATCCATTTTACCGAGGAACAGAAGCTCCGGGCCAGCGAGGTGGATCTGGTAGAGTTCCTACGCCATCAGGGGGAGAAGCTGATCCGCTCCGGGCCGGAGTACCGTCTGGCCAGTGATCACAGCATCACCGTCCAGGGCAATGAGTGGTACGATCATGCCATAAAGGAAGGCGGCGGCCCCATCTCCTTCGTCCAGCAGTTCTATAACCTCTCCTACCCAGAGGCCATCACCTGTCTGCTGGGCGGGGAACAGGGAATCGTCTACGCTTCCGCCCAAAAGCAGGAGGAAAAGCCCAGAAAGGAATTTGCCCTGCCCTCTGCCGGTCAGGAGATGCGGCGGATGTACGCCTATCTGCTCAAACACCGCTTTCTGGACCGGAACGTGGTCAATGCTTTTGTCCGGGCCGGACTGTTGTATGAGAGCTGTGAGAAATTCAAGGACAGAGAGTACCACAATGCCGTCTTTGTCGGCAAGGACGAGAACGGCGTCCCGCGCCACGCCCACAAGCGCAGCCTGAACAGCCTCGGCAAGACCTTCCGCATCAACGTGGAAGGCAGCGATCCCCGGTGCAGCTTCCACTACACCGGGACCAGCAACCGCCTCTATGTCTTTGAGGCGCCCATTGACCTGATGTCCTTCCTCTCCCGCTACCCCCGAGGCTGGCAGGAACACAGCTTCGTGGCCCTGTGTGGGACCGCGGAACACGCCATGCTCTGGATGCTGGAGCGGAACCCCTGCCTTCGCACCGTCTGTCTCTGCCTGGATCACGACGAGGCGGGCATCGAGGCCAGCGGACGGCTGGCGGAGATCCTCCATGAACACGGCTATGACGATGTGGGGATGCTCCAGTCCGAACACAAGGACTGGAACGAGGATCTCAAGGCCCGGCGTGGGCTTCCCGTTCAGGAGGCGGAGGAGCATCCCCAGCTTATTGCCGCTTCGGAGGTCTGCGGCAGGATCGGAGTCTACATGGAGGAGTGTGTCATTCCAGAACGGGTAGGCCGTGAGCTGACAAATGCGCTCTGCGGATATGAGATGAATCTCCGCAGGGACTACCCGGAGGGAGCCACGACCTGCATCGAGCTGGCCTCCGCGCTGGCTCTGTACGCCTATGGCTGGGGGCTGCGACAGCTGGGTGAACCACATAGCAGTGAGGAACTGTTGGAGCAACTGCGGAGCTGTATCCATCCCCACCAGAATCGGAGCGGCCTGAACAGCCGCACCGCTGTGTTGGCGGAACAGGCTCATGCTGTTTTGAAGCTGGCCTCAAAGCCTGGCATCCGCAGTGAGGCGGAAAAACGACAGCTGACGGAAGGCTGGCTGGAGCTGGCGCTGTCCTGCGCAAAGATATCCGTCAAGTATGAGGCGGACGTTTTGAAACAGCAGCAGAAACAGGAACAAGCGGCACTGCAACAAGAAATGGGGTGAATTTATGACGCCGCAGACGATCATGTTAATTTTACTGGCGGGCGGGATGCTTCTGCTCATCGCCGCCGCCACGCACTTCTCCGGAAGTGGGAATCTGGACAACATCAAGTCCAAGACGGTTGGCGACGGCCAGCATGGAACCGCCCGCTGGGCCAACAAAAAGGAGATCCAGCAGACCTACCGGCACATCCCCTTCCATGTGAGCGAGTGGCGCTCCGGAAAGAACCTGCCCAAAGCACAGGGGCTGGTGCTGGGCTGTGTGGGAAAGAAGAATGCCGTCACCGCCCTGGTGGACACGGACGATATCCACTGCGTGCGCTTCGTTTCTTGACAATCTGCGTAGAAATACGCAATAAAACAAGACAGATTTCGCAAGGAATCTGAACTCTATGCTTGATTGGGCAGGGGCAGTGCCTGCTAACCCCGGTGTGACGGGTAATCAAAACTCTAATACTCCGACGCGCGCCTATAGTGTCATATGGGACGTACGGAGCTCGGTGAAGAGCGGATACGTGGTCTGAGACGGCCATGCCCGCAGGAGGCTATAAATCGGTCATGTCCAGTATGTTTTGTTGCAACCGACATATGTCCTGAGTGTACGGCTCGTAAATGTCAGGATGGTAATACAGCCATCCGCCCCCATGCGGGGTACTGCCGCCGTTGAAATTTGCAATGGTGGAAAACGGCAGAAAACCGAAAAGGTCGAATGTCTTTGGCAGAAGCTCACACCAGCCAAAGATGGCAGTCGGGCTAAAGGGACGGGCTAAAACCGATATGAAAAGCTAAAGCATAGGGAACGAAGGAACCATGGACGGCACTTCATTCTGTTGAAGTAAGTAAAGTGGCACCTTTGCCGCGCAGGCAGGAAATGGCCTGCTAATCCATGGGGCAGCAGCCCGTAGTAGCGATGATGTCCGCAATAATAAGGCGGACGGAGCGAAGGGGCATAGTCAGTGTAGATTGTATGTGAACAGAAAGTCGAGGAAGCCGTAGGCATACCTGACTAAAACCAGAAACACCAATTCCGGAAAGGAGGCGGTGCGTATGGCACAACAATTCGACTACCCGAAAACCGAAACCCAACTACGCGAAATCCAGGATAAGCTGTATCAGCACAGCAAGGAGGCTCGTGACGCAGGTGACCGCCCAGCGTTTAAGGGGCTTCTGGAAATCATGTCAGCAGAAGTAACCATTATCACAGCAATCCACAACATTAAAAGCAACCACGGCAATGAAACTCCCGGTGTGGACTCCAAAACTATGCGCAATGATTATCTGCATAATCCTTTTTCCTGGGTAGTTAACGATATTCAGAGCGCATTCAGACACTATGAACCACAGAAAATACGCCGGGTGTACATCGACAAACCAGGAAAATTCGAAAAGCGTCCGCTGGGTATTCCCACTATACGGGATAGAATCGTACAGGAATGCATGAGAATCGTGCTGGAACCTATTTTTGAAGCACAGTTCTTTGCCCATTCCTACGGTTTTCGGCCCATGCGGGACGCACCTATGGCATTAGAACGAACAAAAGAACTTGTATTCAACACAGGCTATTACTGGATTGTCGAGGGAGACATCAGCAAATGCTTTGACCGCATAGATCACTCTATTCTGCTAAAACGCCTATACCACATGGGCGTGAAGGACAGGCGGGTACTGCAAATCATCAAAGCTATGCTGAAAGCCGGGGTTATGGGCGAATGTGAGGTAAATGCGGAAGGAACACCTCAGGGCGGATTGATTAGCCCATTGTTGGCAAATGTCTATTTGGATATCATGGATGAATGGATTACCAAACAATGGGAATTAAAACACACCCAATATCAATACGCACAGGTACAAAGCCGATACGCCGCTATGCGGAAGAGAACGCACCTGATACCAGGCTGTCTTGTCAGATACGCAGACGACTTTGTTATCATCACTGATACCCGCGCCCACGCCGAGAATTGGAAGATACGGTTACAAACTTTTCTCCAAAACAAAATGAAACTGACATTATCCCAAGAAAAAACGCTGATAACAGATATCCGAAAGAAACACATCAAATTTTTAGGTTATGAGTTCAAAATGGTTCGGGGGAAGTCCCGCCGGGGTTACATTCCACGGACGATTCCGGACCGGGACCGACTAAAGCGGAAAGCTGATAAAATCGCGGAGGACATCAAGAAAATCCCGCGCAATTACAGCCGGGAACAGATGATTGGCGCAATGAACCGCATCAACAGCCAGATTAGAGGGATTATCCAATACTACCAGTGTTGCACATGGGTAAATATATCCATGCAGAAACACAGCAGGCGGCTGCAACTCACAGCAATGCGTCGACTGAGGCAGTATAAAGGGGAATGGATTCCGGCAAATGAAGTACAAAATCTTCCCCGTGTCCACCAGAAATATAAGCAAAAGATTCCTTCAATCAAATACCGCGATATTTATGTAGGCTTCACCGCGCTTACCTTTTGCAGATGGGAACGCACTCCAGGTAAAAATCAAGCCGAAACACCTTATACTGAAGAAGGCAGACAGATACACTTTGAACGAACGAAGAAAAAGAAAATCCAGGCTCGGCTTGACGAAATGTATTCGGAGAAAACAGCTCAAATCATTCTCCACGGGAAATGGAACAAGCTCAATAATTTTGAGTTTATCATGAACAGGGCTTATGCCCTCAACCGCGACAAGCTTAAATGCCGTGTCTGCGGAGGGTGGCTCATTTCTGGTACTCCATATGCCCATCGCATTAACCCTAATCTCCCATTGAACAAGGTAAACAGGGTCAACAATCTGGTTTCGCTCCATAAGAAATGCTTTATGGCGGTAAATGACCCCAACTATGATATTAACCAATTTGATGTAAAAGCTCAAAATAAAATCATCGGTTATAGGGAAAAACTGGTTATTTCACATACACGCAACAATCAATCTGCATTGATGGAGCGCCGTGTGCGGTGAAAGTCGCATGCACGGTGCGAAGCGGGGGAAAATCCGCTCTGACTGCTGCTCTCTCATGAGGGCAGTAAAAGCGGCGGATTACCTATCGCTATCTGATGATCGGCGCGTCCGGCGTAGGCAAGACGGCGTTCTTCCTGTACCCCAATATGGAGTACGCCTGTGCCAGCGGGATGAGCTTTCTGGCCCTTGACACCAAGGGCGACCTCGCCCGGAACTACGGCGCCGTGGCCTTACAGCACTACGGCTACAAGGTGGCGGTGATCGACCTGCGCAATCCTACCAGGTCAGACGGGTACAACCTCCTCACGCTCATCAACCGTTACATGGACATCTGCCGGGAGCAGCCGTCCAATCTGGCGGCGAGAGCCAAGGCGGAGAAGTACGCTAAAATCTTAGCGAAAACTATCATAAACCCGGAGGGTGATGCCGGTAATTATGGACAGAACCAGTTCTTTTACGATTCTGCAGAGGGACTGCTCACAGCAGTCGTTCTCCTGCTGGCGGAGTATCTGCCGCCTACAGAGGAGGCTCCCCAGGAGCGGCGGCACATCGTCAGCGTGTTCAAGCTGGTGCAGGATCTGCTGGCGCCCAGCAAGACCGCCAAAGGCAAGAATGGCTTTCAGGTCATGATGGACTCTTTGCCCGACACTCACAAGGCCCGGTGGTTCGCTGGCGCCGCCCTCAACTCGGCGGAGCAGGCCATGGCCTCGGTCATGTCCACGGTGCTGTCCAGGCTGAACGCCTTCCTGGACTCCGAGCTGGAGCAGGTGCTGTGCTTCGACAGCGCCATTGACGCGGAAGCCTTTGCCTCCCAGAAGTCCGCCATCTTCCTCGTACTGCCGGAGGAAGACCCCAGTAAGAACTTTATGGCCGGCCTGATGATCCAGACCCTCAGCCGGGAACTGTTCTCTGTAGCGGACGAAAACGGCGGCAAGCTGCCCAACCGGGTGGTGCTGTTCTGCGATGAGCTGGGCACCATGCCCGCCTTCGACATCCTGCCTCTGTTCAGCGCTGGCCGCTCCCGCAAACTGACTCTGGTGCCGATCATCCAGAGCCTTGCCCAGTTGGAGAAGAACTACGGCAAGGAGGGCGCGGAGATCATAGTAGACAATACACAGGACACGATCTTCGGCGGCTTCGCCCCCAACTCCCAGACCGCCGAGGTGCTGTCCAAGGCCCTGGGCAGCCGCACTGTCATGAGCGGTTCGGTGAGCAAGGGCGGCGGGAAAGACAGCGCCAGCCGCTCCCTCCAGATGATGGAGCGGCCTCTCATGACGCCGGACGAGCTGAAGTCCATTCCAAAAGGACAGTTCGTGGTGATGAAAACCGGGACACACCCCATGCAGACAAGGCTCAGGCTCTTCCTGGACTGGGGTATCTCCTTCGGTGATCCATACCTGCTGCCGGAGCGGGCCGCACGTACCGTGGCCTATGCCAGCAAGCAGGAGCTGGAGCAGGCAATCTTCCGCTGCCACCACGCACAGCCGGCGGAGAGCGATACCCCGCCCGCTCCCCCAGTCCCACCGAAAACTCCAGCCGCCAGAGGCGGTGCGTCCTACGCTCAGGCCAGACGCACCAGGCGGGAGCCGCCTCCCCCTGTGGTTGTCCGCACAGATGGGGGGCAGGAGTAGTCTATGGGATACTTTGAGAAGATCTATCAGTCCGACCTGAACCACCGGGCCAGGGCTGTGTATATGTACCTGAAGGATCACGCCGACAGCGAGGGCAAGTGCTGGCCGGGGATACGCACGATCTCCGCCGAGCTGCGGATGTCCCGCTCCACCGTCAAGCGGGCCTTGGACGATCTGTACAGAGCGGAGCTGATCTCCAAGGAGCATCGCTGGCGGGAGAACGGGAGTCTCAGTTCAAATTTATACCGGCTGAAGTAGTGCGAAAAAATATAAGTTCTCCGCCAGGGAGTCATTGCGCCCTGGCGGAGAACCGAGGGTAGGTTCACCATGAACCAACCAGAAGGGCCCACTCTAAGGGAGAGTTTAGAACAGAGAAAATGACAAACAGGCTCTAACGGTCGTTAGGATAGACACTGCTCTAACAGAAAGCCAAGCAAAGCAGACAAGGATCTGACAGATTTGTATATTCAGATTTTTCTGAAAATATCTAATGTATCCGAAGTGCCTACGGCTATGTAATTTCCGCATTTGCTAAATCCAAATGCCTTTATTTCATAATTCTCAAAGATAATGGTACATTTCTCTGGATTTAGCGTATAAAGCGTATATTGGGGCATAAATATAATTTTCACCATCGGCCAAAAAGGAGCTACTGAAACCAACGTGTTTCCGCCTTTGGAAAATCGCCGCAAACCGCCGCCACGATCCCCAGCGATTGGCACAATTTCATCCCCCAATTCTTCAGCAAGGGCAATCAAATCATCTTCATCATAATTTTCAGTACAATATGTTTTACTGCCTGTTTTGCAATCTATAATGCTCTGCCTTTGGCTCGATATGACAACTAATTTCTCGGTATGTATGTTTGAAAAGCCTAAATATATTAAACCACCGACTGCATAAGTAACTTTTTCCCACCCATCAGGGACACCTGTTGGAATGCATTGGATGATACCCTGCATCTTTTTTCTATGCTCAATTTCATTTGTGTCCATAACCATACCTCCGTTCCATTTTTTATCCGATGCTTATAATCAGCCAATCAGAATGAATAAAATCCCTCTCTCAAAATGATTGCTAAGATATAAACTGCGAAAAAAGCGCAGAAACCGCCCAAAAGCAGAGGAATCATCGCCAAAATTTTGAACCGCGCCTTTTTCCAGATTTCCCACGCCGCTTTTAGCAAAACAACTGCTATCCCCGCCGCGCCTAATATCGTAACAAAAATGGAAAAATAAGCTAATCCCACGGTTCTCACCTACTTTCTTTGTTGGGTTGATTTCATTTGATTTATCAGTGTTTATCCAATGTAACCGAAATTGTTTCGTTCCCTCCGGCTCCATTTGCAACAGATAGTGTCACTGTATCCCCCTGCCAAACAAGCGAGTATTCCCCGGCGCAGACCGGCCTGTATCCGTCGTCGGTAATGATGCGTTCCTTCAGGTAAATCAGAAATGGATTGACCCGCTCATATAGAGTTACCTTCCCAGAGATTAAGCTGACATTTTCCATGATAACGATGGTATGTATTCCGTCTGGTGAAGTGAAGCTGTGGTATTCCTCCCCTCTATCAAAAAAGATACAAAGGAAATTCCCACATAACAATAAAAAGACCGTACCAGCGGCAATCATCGCAAGTATTATTTTATTTTTCAGTGCTTTTTCGGTTTCTCGATATTGCAGAAACGCAAGTGTTACTCCGCAAACCGCCGCAATGCAGTTTAGTATGCCTTGTATACGAAATGCCGTCCCCGTAGTCCCAATCAACAGATTATAGTCCATCATCCAAATAATGATTACAATGCAAGGGAAAGCAAGCCACAAGGCAAGATATAAGTACAAGATTTTTCGCAATTTCATTTTCGCCTATCTCCAAAGCAGTCTTTGTATATACCTCAATACCCCCGGCGTTTCAAATCCGCCGCCAGCTTTACATAGAACTCCCGCACGTCGAAGCCCCGGATGTTCTCCCGGTTCAGATCCACCACGTCCCCGTGGGAGATACCCCGCTTCCCCTGGGGCTCCAGGAGGGTGAACCGCTCCCCCCACTTGGCTGACTCCACCGACACCAGCCCGTCGTTCAGGCCGTCGAAGTGCTTGACGATGGGGTATGTCATATTCAGCGGGAACTTGCCATGCTGGGCCTTCTTGCAGTAGGACATGACGCTCTCATACACCACGCCGGGAGCGTCGAGCGTCACCTCGTTCCGGGCTAGGCACGCGCTCTCCGTCAGGTCGGTCACCGCCGCCAGGAAGTCCGGGTTGGGGTCGCCCACCTGCTTCATCGTGGCGTTGTAGGCCGCGGCGATTTTCAGCCGTGCGGCCTGGGGAACCTTGCCCAGCAGGTACTCGGCAAAGATGCAGCCCCGGTGCGGGGTGTTGATGGTGGTCAATGTCGCCACATAAGGGGCCATGCCGCAGTGGGCGATGGCGGCCCGGCTGTCCAGCCCGCCCTTGGAGTGGGCGATGATGTTCACCTTCCCACAGCCGGTTTCCTCCACGATCTGCCGGATGCGCTCCGCCAGCTCCTTCCCGCTGTCTTCCACCGCCGCTGCGGACTGCTGCTGGCCGTAGTAGACCGTGGCCCCGTTGCGCCTCAGCTCCTTGGGAATGCGGCCCCAGTAGTTGAGGTAGCGGAAGTCCCGGAAGAACACGCCGTGGACCATCAGGAGGGGATACTTCGTTTTGCAGACCTCGCTCTCCGCCCGAACCACGTCCAGCTCCCACTTCTGGGTTTCAAACTCCACCTCGTCCCCGCAGATGCGGATGATTTTTACCAGATACCAGAGGTTCACCAGAGGAATCCACCCGCACAGAGCCGCCAGAACCCGGTGCTTGATCCCCAGCTGAACCGAGGTGAGGTAGACCCGGATCATGCCGTTCCAGAAGACAATGGCCTCCAGGATCACCGCCAGCAGCACGCCCATCGCGCCCCCAAAATACCCCCACCAGTCAAGGAAGCTGTCCGCCGCAATATCGACACGCAGTACGTTCAGCCAGAGAAGCTGGAGCAGGACGGTGGCCGTGGCGGTCACGCAGAACAGCCGCAGCAGCTCACAGCCCTCCGCCAGCCGCTGGATGCGCTTGGTGGGGCCGGACTTCGGAATAGGCCGGAGATTCACCCAGAGGAACGCCGCCGCCAGGGGCAGAAACAGCCACCCCGCGCCGGAAACTGACCATTTGGCGTACAACAGCCAGACCAGCGGCAGGGCATTCGCCGCCGCCGTCAGCAGCAGGCCGTAGACGATCTGCCTGACATACTTCATAAAGCCGCCTCCCGTTCAACAGCGCCCACCGGCGCTTTTCTGCGTTTATAGTAGACCTTGCCAACGGGGTTGTCAAGTTGGGAGGCCGGGCGGTTCTTTTCAGAAACCGGATTGAACCGGGATAGGAATGATGGTATAATCAAGGCATTAAATCGTCATTTACCATTTGCTACTCTGTCCGGACACACTTAAATCAAAAGGCACAAAGGAGTCATCATCATGACAGAAAAAGTCAGAAAGTGTATCACTGACTGTCTTCCAAAAGAAACCACTTATCTGGGCGAATTTTTGTTCCTGATGCCAGATACCGTCTGGGAAGGAAAATCTGGTGGGCAAAGTTTTGTGGCAGTTGCAGAAGACCGATGGCTCTCTGGTTCGAGCGGCCAGTTTCTGGCTGTGACAGAGAATGGATCTGTCTATAAAGGCGACTTGGGTGACTGCGGTCTGTTTCAGTACTGCGCTGCCAGCTTTCCACAGTTTATGGAAATCATGAGGGTATACCAAGCTGTGCTTGAGGCCCGCCAACCGCCAGATGCAGGGGACAAAGAAGGATTTCGACGATGCGAGAAAGAGGAAGAAGCTCTCCGTGAAGCAATCACCCGGATTGATTCCACCGCACTACGGGATGATAGGACATTTTGGAGTATCTGGGCAGAAGAGATTGGCTACGGCTTTTAAAATCCAATTCCTGTTCTGTCATATATTGCATTGCATAAATAACTTTCCAGTTTATCGGAAAGTAGGCTATGAGGGATTGAACCCACCATGGAAACCGTCAAACGCGGCTATATGCCGAAAGATACTATCGAATTTGGCCCCAAGGCCGCGGCCAAGCTGAACGCCGCCGCCCAGGAGCTGGCGTTCCTGCTTGATCGGGGGTACGACACCAAATCCGCCTCCACCTTCGTGGGCAACCACCACCTGCTCTCGGAGCGCCAGCGGCTGGCCCTGGCCCGGATCACCTCTCCCCGCGCCGCCCTGGAGGAGCGGGAGCGCAAGCGGCTCCGGGAGGCGCCGGAGGCCCTGGTGCTGGACGGCTTCAACACCGTCATCACCCTGGAGGTGGCCCTGTCCGGCTCCCTGCTCCTGGAGGGCATGGACGGCACCATCCGGGATCTGGCCGGACTGCGGGGGAGCTACCGCATCGTGGACAAAACAGTGCGGGCCGTGGAGCTTCTGCTGGCCCGGCTGGAGGCCCTGGGGGTCAAGGAGGCCCTGTTCTATCTGGACCAGCAGGTGTCCAACTCCGGCCGCCTCCGGGCGTTGCTGCTGGACAAGGCGGCGGAACGGAGCGTCCAGGTCCAGGTGGAGCTGCACCCCAGCGTGGACGGTGTCCTCTCCCGCCTGGAGAACGTGGTCACTACAGATGCCATCATTTTAGATAAGTGTGGAAGCTGGTACAACCTGAACCGGGGAATCATCGAGGAGGCTGTCCCGGAGGTGTGGGTCTTGCGGCTGAATGGACTGGACAGTAACGGGGTTCTGCTATGAAAACTGCGGTATTGAAAATGTTCCTCCTGGCTCTTTCCTCTCTTATGCTCTGCGCCTGCCAAGCATGTGACAAAGGTGTTGAGCCGGAGCAGGACCACCCAGCAGAAGTCCAACAGATCATCCAGGCATATTCCCCCATCATCACTGACTGCGATATAAAAAACGCTGAATTTTCGCTGATATATCTGGATGACGATGCAGTTCCAGAACTGGTGATCCTGGACAGATACTACAACAGATATTCCATTTACACCGTAAAGGACAGTTCTGCCGTTTGTCTGGTTGACCATATAACTACCGTAGAAATGTCCTACTATGAACACTGCGGTGTTATATCGGCATTTTATAGGTGGAATGGAGGCGGGGATGAAGGGAGCTATGCCAACGCATATTATCAGATAGATCAGCATTCGGAGCCACTGACAGATGACTCCATACCGGATTTTGAGTTTACTTATAATGCAGTCTATGATGAAAACAGCCAGTGGACCGGCACTGGAACGGTCAATTATTCCGTCAAGGGAGAAGAGATTGACGAAGCGGCCTATCAGCAAATACTGGCCGACCTCGATCTCCCGCAGGCCGAAGAAAAAAGCTGCTTTTCGGAAACCAGCGAATGCTTCACAAAGGATGAACTCTTGCTATACTTGGAGATGACAACAACTTTGGAGGCAGCCTCATCATGAGCAAAGAAAAGGTTTTGAAACTATCATGGCGCGTTCTTTTAGCCGGAATGTCCATACTTACGGTTCTATTCTTCCTTGATATTAAGTTCGTAGTATTAGGGATAAACATTCTTGTGCTGGATATGCTGACTGCCGGCATCTGGGCCTTTGTCCGCTTATGCAGGTGGGCTGGCCGTGAGAATACTGAAAGAAGAACTGCTGCTATAATCGCTATAACGCTTGCGGGATTGCTCGCGGCATCGGTTCTGCTGCTTGGCTTGGGCATGTACGGAGGATGGTACGAGTATGCTGAAGGAACGGAACCGCAGACCCACCGCACCTTTGTGGTGGAGTATCGACGCAATATGCTTCAGAAGGGAACAGCAAAAGTATATGAGCGATTCGGCCCACTGCTATTCCCCTGCAATGTGCCAGAATACCACGGCGAGCTAAATTTTGATGAATTGGACTCCAAGTATGCGAGCGTCTACATCAGCGAGGAACAGCAAGCAATTACTGTTTCTCTTTTCATCTACGGACCAAGGTTTCATATACCGTTGGAACTGACCGGAAAATCGTCCACGTCCCCTGAACAGCTGCTGACGGAGCAGCCCATAGACGATACCCACGATGCTTTCCTGATCGACACAGGCGGCGAACTTGGTACGCTGCTGGTGACGGCGGAACTGGACGAGGAAGCGCCCACCAAGGATTGCTGCGCCACTGTGCGATTTACCGTTTGGAACCCTGATGCCATGGACGAACCCCTTCAAACAATCATAGCGGGTACGAATATCTTCCTGGACTGGAGCATCATAGACGCCAACTTCGATGGCTGCGCAGATTTCACCTGCACCTATCTTCGAGGGAACCAGTCCTATTACGATCACCTCTGGATTTGGTGCGAAGAACACCGGCAATTCGAGGGCATCCCAGAGTACGACGAGATTTCTGTCCCAGAATTGGACGCGGAAACCGGGACGATCTACGGTTTTAACCGCAGCAGCGCCGGCGGCACAGGACTGCATACCTTCCACCAATGGATCAACGGAAATCTCACCTGTGTGCGCCAAATCAAGATTGACTCCGGTCTGGCCAATACGGTCCGCATGTCTGTCCAGGACCGCGTTGCCGGTGAACTGGCGGAGATCTATCACGAAGATTTTCCCATAGAGTCCGGCGGCTGGCAGGACGCGCAAATGGTGTGGCACGACCTGGACTACCACGGCGAGCCGGGCGGAATCTATGACCTCTTCCAACAGCAACCCATAGATGACACCCACGATGCCTTCCTGGTGAGCACCGGCGGCAAGCTGGGCACGTTACTGGTGACGGCAGAACTGGCTATGGAAAACAAGGATGAATTTGGAACCCGCGATATTACATTTTCTGTCTGGAATCCGGTTGATATGGAACAGCCCATCCAAACATTTTCAGAGGAGTTTATGATGGGCGTCGCACCGGAGTTTCATCATGTGGTGGACGCTAATTTTGACGGTTTTCAAGATTTTGGGTATCTCTTTCATGCAGGAAATCAACCATATTATCAACATTACTGGCTGTGGGACGAGGTGCAAGGTCAATTCCAATACTGTGCGCCTCTTGTAGAGATTTCACAGCCCGTATTTGACCCGGAGCGGCAGGTAATCACCGGCTGGGCACGCAGCAGCGGAGCCGGTGATGGTATCAACACCTTCCACCGCTGGGAGGACGGGGAGCTGGTTTGCGTGCGGCGGATCGAATCATTCTCACCGTGGGAGGAGCCAAGCATTGTCTGTGTGCAAGATCGGATCAATGGAGAACTCCAACAGGTCTATCGCGAGGAGTTCCCCTGGCCCGGCGAGGAGCCGGAAGGGCAGGAAGCGTGGCGGCAGGCACGCTATAAATGGTGCGATTTGGACTATCACGGAGAGCCATAACGATGGGGGAAATTGATTGTGTATGCGAGAAAGAGCCTGGCTGTCAGCTTGATTATATCTTTAACTATAATCATTTTGGGAGGCTGTCACGCGCCATCAAAGCCAGAAATCGAATGGAGCAATCAGTGGGGGAACATCAGCGGAAACATTCTTGAGGACGGATACGTTGCTGCCAATGGAAACACTGTTTGCTATGCGAGCCTAAATGAAGCAGCCGATGCACTGTATAGCCTCAGTGAAACTGGAGAGATTACGCTGATTTCCCGAAAAGCAGCTTACAATCTCAACATCGTGGATAATCAGGTGTATTTTACAAATGGATTACCCGGTTCAATTTGCCGTATTGATATAGATGGCACAAACTTCAAAACGCTTGTGCGGGGAGAATATCGGAATCTGTTTGTAAGCCAATCCCACATGGCCTATCTGCAAGGGAGCAGTCTGGTGGTATCTGACCTCGCTGGAGAGCATACAACAACCATTGCCTCTGATGTCCGCAGATTTCTTCCATTTGATGATACGTTTTTGTTTATCACAGGTAACATGGAGGCCGGCGGCCTTTATCAAATCAATCCAGATGGGACAGGGCAGGAATGCCTGTTTGACAGACCAATTATATGCCTTTGCTCAAACAGCGAAGCAATATACTTCTCTGTTTCTAATGATGTGACCACCTTTGGAGCATCTGGTGGCAGCGTTTATCAGCTGAACAAAGAGAGGAAAGTCATGCAGCTGCCAACAGAAATGGAATGCTGGGATATGAATGCAACTGATGAACATATTTTTTTCCGAAATCAAAGTGAGCAGGGTGCCCTATACCGCATGGATCTGGACGGCAGCAACATGATTTGTTTACTCCGCGAAAACTGCACCAATATTCATGTAATGGGAAATTCACTTGTATTTCGCATTGTTACTACCGGAAAAGGTGTAGACGCTGGATACTATGTCATGGGGCAGGACGGGAATGATCTGCGCCTGTTAGATAGTCAAACTGTGCCAAGCTGATGCGCAACATACAGATAAGCGCAGAAACGATACGATAATCGTTGTGGAGGAAAAGACGTCGTGGACAGGAAAGAGCATTAAAGAAAAAGCCCAAGTCCACCAATGAGGAATTGACGATGGCTTTGAACCTTTATTTGCAGACTATAAATGAAACAGCATAAAATTTGCTGACCTTGGCGGCGGCGATAGGCGTAAACTATCCCCGCCGCCTTGCGTGTTACCGCTCCATATCCTTCGCCTGCTGGTTACGCTCCTGTCCTTATCCTGTTCTTTGGGAGAGGCCGGGGGCGCGGGGGCAGAGCCACCGCAAAACCTACCGCCAGCCGCCGCAGTAGTGCAGACGGTTTTGCCGTTAAAATGGAGCGGACATAGAGCGAGGATTGTTTTCAGCGGGGAGATATGCTATACTTGGGTCAGTAAATTTACATCGGTAACAAGGAGGATTGAACTTAATGAGCGGTCAAATGTATTCAATAAAAAGTGAACTGAATATTCTCCGACGATTTGTTAACATGGAATACGATGGAAGTCGGCGTTGCTATTTCGAAAAAGATATTTCTGCGGCGGAAAAACGACTTCAGTATAAACTTCCGCTTCCTATCCGGGAACTCTATTTGGGTGCAGCAGATATACTGCTGGATATGGATTATCTGCGTCCCTTGGAATTGCTCCATTGGCAACAGGACTACTTATGCTTTTTTGATGCACCGGAGGCTGACTTTGTATGGGGGATTTGTAGAAAAGACGACCCCAATGCACTGTACGCCTGGGAAGAACTAATTCCAGAAGAGGCTGAGGACACTCTCTGCGACCTTGACGAGGAATTTGAAGAGTATGATGAAGAAAACAACATGAAAGGGAAAAAAGCCGTCGCACGCAAATATTCGGCCTATTGGGATAAAATCAATTTGCGCTACACAAAAGCGCCGCCTCGCCTAAAGAAGCTGGAACATGAATTCCGGCATAACTGCTCTTTGGATGCTTTTGGATTGTTTTTAGTTATCCACTCTTTGTTTTCCTATGCAACAGAATTATACTGCCTAAAAAATCTGAACTGTCATTTGGGGGATTTGCCAACACCATCTGAATGTGAGCCTATCTATTTTGAAAAACTAAGGAAAAATATTGAACAGGAATTTACTCCTATTTCCGATCATTTAGAATTGATTGATATATTCCCGCTACCAATGGCGTATGTCCATAAAACTGCGAACGCTTTGCTTATTTGTAATGAAGAAGCTGGTTTTCTGACATTATTAAGCGATAGAACTGCAAAGCCTGGCTTTATAGAGAAAATTCAAAACTGTCTTGCTCTGCCATTGCGTCAATGCAATCAATAGCTTTTCCTACTTCCTAAAACACCTGTAACTTGAGGGCGCGGGGACAGAGCCACCGCAAAACCTACCGACATCTGCCGAAGTAGTGCAGACGGTTTTGCCGTTAAAATGAAGCGGACGAAAGCGGGGGGCAGGGTTGTCAAATCCTGCCCCCCGTTTTCAACGGGAAAGTGTGCTACACTTGGGTTGTTGTTATATAAATTCAATGTTTCAAGGGGGTGGATTATATGTGGAGCATTTGTTGGGATTTGACAAATAAGGTAAAATGCGCTGATGCGAAAAAAATTATCGAACTTATTGAAAAAATAGATAGAGAATATAGGCAAAAACAGCCCGTAATAGTTGAAATTGAGTCAGAAACTTCAAAGTCTCTATGTATAGGGGTCGGAAGCTCAGACGAACTTTGCTGTCTTGATTTTTTCCCTACTGCTGATGGCTTGGGGTCTATACATCCTGTTTCACAAATCAGAGAACATACTTTGGGTAGCATTGTGTTTTGGATGGATTCTTATGATTGTGAGTGGGAGAGAGATTTGTTAATCCCATATAAAGACGCAATAAAAGAATTACAACATTTTTTGAAATATGACAATATCAGCAATAACCTTATTTGGGAATTGGACTGAAAACATTTTTCCAATGCTCATTGTTATGGGCTTTTGATAATCTCTCCTCATTGATGTCTCTCCGTAAACGCTCGTCCACAGAGGCTTTAGCGTTCAAAATGTCCATGCCTATGCCGCCCTGTCCGTTACCGCTCCATATCCCACGCCCGCCGGTTACGCACTTACCCTTATCCTGTTCTTTGGGAGAGGCCGGGGGGCGCGGGGGCAGAGCGGAGATTTTTTGTGGAGCAAAAAATACTACTCGGCCTTGACGGTCTGGATAGTCAGAACTGCGTAGAACGGCAATTGTTTTCAGCGGGGAGATGTGCTATACTTGTGAGGAAGAAAATTTGATTAAGAGCTATGGGGAGTAAAAACTAAATGAGTGTTACAAAAGCATTAGAATCTTACTTTGCACATCTTAAGCATCTTAATCGCGTTCTTCAAGTGATTGAGTTGCCACGCGATGCAGAACAACAAGCGGAAATGATTCAGAAATTGAATATGACACCTCAACTAATTGATTGGGATTCATGCAGAATAGAAGATGGAGTGAAACATTATTTGTGGAATCCTGTAAGAAAAACTGTTTTCCATGACTTATCGTCATACGAAAAAGAGTGGAAATTAAAAATTCCCTCGTCTGTGAAAGAATATTTTAATTCTTATTGGTTTATAGATATCTTTGATGCAGCGTTTCAATTAATTCCAGTTGTCCCATGGGATATTCTAGGCACCTTTTATAATGAGTATTATGATGTTCAACTTGAACTCGAAGAGATCGGAATAGAAATGCAAGCTATACCAATTGGGACACACGAATATGGAAGGGTGGTTGTAAACTGCCAAGATGAGAAAATATATGCGTTAGATCCAGAATCACATGAGTGCTATTTTGTAGCAACAAATCTTGAATCTTTAATCAAAAATATGCAAATTTAAATGGAGTAATGAAAACTCAAAATAGGGCAGCGGAAATATGCGACTATCCCGCCGCCCTGTCCGTTACCGCTCCATATCCTGCGCCCTGCGGGGCTGCTGCTCCCGCTGTTCCTGCCGCAAGATGTTGTAAACGCTCCTGCGGATTTGCTCGGCTTTCCCGGTTCAGATTGCCGCGCTCCTTTATAAGGGCGCAAGCCCGTTACCCTTGCGCCCCGCCCCCCGTTAGCATTTGGGAAAATAGAAAGCCGCCCGAAAATCAGAGCGTCATTTTGACGCTTCGATTTCGAGCGACTAATCGGATTTTGTTCGATTGTCAATCGATGGAATATCTTGCTGATTATTCTTCTAAATCCCATTGCCCATAGTCTATTCGCCATGTCTGTGACCAGTCTTTAGAAGATTCTTCTTGGTAAACATCTATGGGTTCACTGCCCTGGATAACATCAGCGAAGCCGTTGCTTGAAAGTCTAAAGAATGTAATGTAATGAACATTGGGTTCCGTTTGCAGAATGTTGATTGCTGGTGCTTTGCATAAATCATCAGTGGGTATAACATCATCCAAGAAAACTTGTATCTGTGAAATCTCTCCATCTGCTTGAAACCACTCGTGAAGTGATGTACCCTCTCCTGTTCCATCAGGCCAAGTAGTTGTACCCCAAAGTATCTTTACAATATACGGAGTGTCCAAATATGGCTGTATCATTTCAGAAAAATAATTTGTTGCTTCTTCACGTAGTAAGAGAGTAAAATAATCATCTAACCAGCACCAGTTTTTCCCGTTCGTTCGCAAACGACGCACGACAAAAGTTTCATCTGGAAATTGGTCAGACATTACAGTCAACACCCAATGGTAAGAGGGGTTGAGGTCGGGGAGTGGGCCGGGGCCATCTGCTTCACGCTCGGCGCTGATGATTGTAAACTCCCCGCTGTACCGGCTGGAAAGATACTGTCGGGCTTTCCCCTCTATTCCTCCGGCGCAACTGCACAGCGGCAGCACCAGCGCCCCGACCAGAGCGGCGGCAAGGGCATACTTTCTTTTTATGGCATTATGCCTCCAATCTGTAAAAGAGCCGTCTGTTTCTGGACAACAGTATAGCACAGAACAAAGCTGTTTGCATAGTAGGCACAGATTTTTTGCTTTGTATTTCCGATTGACTGTGATAAAATGGATATAAACACAATTACGACCAAGCGACAATGTGGAGGGGTAGTATGTGGAAAGATAAGCTAAAAAAAGTGCAAGAAATAAGCAATGGTTACTCGCTTGCTTGTGTAAATCCCGGAGTTTCAAATGACATTATCAATATTTGGTCTACCCATGTTCAAAGTTCATTCGGAATTAAGCCGCCCCAGGAATTTATGAATATCTTGCTTTGTGCGAATGGTTTTGAGTGGAACGGATACATTTTGTATGGGGTTGACCAAGACTTTTTTGATGGTCCGGCATATACGGTGTCTGGATTGATAGAGCAAAACGAAATATGGCATGAGGTTGAGAGCCAAAGGGCCTATCTCTTTTTGGGAGAAAGCAACATAAGTTGGTATGTCTATGAAATAGCATCGGGCCGATATATGGAGTTGGATAATCCATCTGGTAGAGAAATGGTTGTTTTTAATTCTTGTGCAGAAATGTTAGATAAACTTTTGGATGATTGCTTATCTTAAACAACGGCGCAGTAACACCCAACGAGGCCGGGGGAAGTGTAGCCCCCTCCCGGTCTCGCTCCGCAAGCCCGTTACCCCTGCGCTACGCTCCCGTCTGCGCCGCCCTCCTGCGCTGTCTGGGCGGCAAGCAAACTGTTCAAATCATTTCAGAAAAAGCGCCGCCCATGTCTATGACACAGGCGGCGCCTTTGGACTTATCTCCTATAAACGGCTCCACCAAACAGGCAGGGCCAGCGGGACTTTGCTTCCTTTATTGAATGAGGTAGCTGATAGAGAAGCCGGCACTGGTTTTCCCGATGTTTTTCACATAAAGAACATACTTGTCCTTTTCTCAGGAGACTTCACTCACGGAGATCCACTGGTACTCCATACCGTTGCCCTCAACCAATTTGACTTGGTACTCTGCGCCGTCTCCCAGCATCGTGCCTGCTTCGACCTCTCCCGCCAGAATGCTTTCTATGATAGGGAGATATTTCCACTTCACACCATTGCTCCCTTTTGAAAGCAGAGAGTCCTTGAGGGTAGCATTGTCCTCATCCGCCCAAAACGCCCGCTCCTCTTCCGCTGTCTCAAAGAGCAGGATTTCTCCGGCCTCGACCTTTTTCAAAATCTCAGCCCATTCCTCCGGGGTGAATTTGCGTTCGTCCCCACGGTTCACCGACGCCAAGCCGCCCAAAGCGCTGTCGGTATCCTGCGGCCCAGCCTCCTGGTTGCTGCCCTCGGAAGCCGTGGGCTGGCCGGACGGCAGGGCAGAATCGCTCTCTTTCGCCACGGCCCCCGTTGTAAATCCGGTCGCCATGCCAAGGGTCAGGACAAGGGCAAGCACGACGGCCAGCAACGATGTTTTCTTGTATTTCATAATAGCAATTATCCTTTCTTCTGCGGCGTTCTTACTAAAGTAGCTGTGCATGAAGGAGAAGGGACGGCCCCGCTCCGCCATGTCGATCAGCGAATGGGCGTAGGACGCCCGCTCTGTCCCGCCGAAATGCCGCAGAACCATTTCATCGCAGGACAGTTCCAGGTCACGGTTGAGAAGAACCAGCATTACCCAGACCAGGGGGTTGAACCAGTGGACGCACGCCGCGCACAGGGCCAGCAGCTTCCACAGCGTATCAAAGCGGCGGATATGGACGTATTCATGGACAAGGATATAGCGAACCAGCTGCTCATTGTCCAAATCCATCCCCTGCGGGAAGATGATGCGCGGCCGCAGGATGCCGATGGAGGCCGGGGAGCTTACCTTGTCAGAGCGGACGATTGCCAGAGGCCGGAGCAGCCGGTACTCCTCCCGCCATTTCGTGATAACGGCGTGGTATTCCACGAGAACGGCGGCTCTGAGTGCCCGGTAATTCTTTGCCAGCAGGACGGCGAATACCACAACAAGCACCACCGCGCCAACCATCCACAGGGCAGTCAGCAGAGGAATAGATAGGGCGGCTTCCGCCGGCCCTCTGGCGGCTTCAGGCGATGCCGGAACCTGGGCCTGACCGCCCCAGACTGTCACATAGCTGCCAGTGGGAACCGTCGTGTCCTCATGTCCCCAAAGTCCGGCAAACAGGTTGTAAACGCTCCACCTCGACGTGAGGGAAAAGGGAATCAGCAGCCTTGCGATGACAATTCCCCACAGTGCCAGAAAGCTGGCTTTAGGCAGCCGGTACAGCGTGATGGCGCGGACGATCACGATGGCCGCAATCAGCACCCCTGCCTGCACGCTCATTTCAACAATACCCATGGTTCCCCTCATTTCAGCTCTTCCACGATCCGCCGCAGACCGTCGATCTCGTCGCTGGACAGCTTCTTTCCGCTGACGTAGGTCGACAGGAACAGCTCTGCGGAGCCGTCAAAGAGCTTGTCGATCAGTTCCGTGGCCTCCTCCCGCTGGACGGATTTCCTGGATATGGCTGCTTGGCAGATAAACGGGTCACGTCGTTTCACCGCGCCTTTCTCAACCAGCTTCTTGGCAACCGTATATGTGGTGTTGCGCGCCCAGCCAATGCGGGCGTTCATTTTTTTTGCCAGTTCAACTGCGGACAGCTCACCTTCTTCCCATAATACATCCATAACCTTCAATTCAGCGTCTGTTAATTTTGTCGACATAGTGATAACTCCTTCTTGACTATGGCCATAGTCAAGAAGGAGTCTATCACAATCGTCAGGACTTGTCAATGACTATATTTATAGTCAGAATAAAAGTGTGGACATCCGTTTCCGCCGAATCGTAGGTTCATCCGGAAGCAGTAGAATGAAGCACAGCGCAAATCACCGTTCTGTAATCTTCAATCGCCGCAGGGAGGCTTTCAGCGCAAGAACGGTATCGGTGATCAGCTTGACCTCCTCATCACTGCAATCCGCCACCAGCTCCCCCAGCCAGCTGTCCCGCACAGGCCGGGCCTGCTCCACGTCCATGCATAGCAGCTCGTCCATAGAACAGCCCAGTGCGTTGACAATATCCACCGTGACCTGAAGGCTGGGGACACTGTTGCCAGTCTCAATGTGGCTGATATGCGTGACCCCTACCCCAGCGGCCTCCGCCAGCTTCTCCTGCGTCAGTTTCTTCTCCAGGCGTACCGCACGAATGCGCAGCCCAACCGTTTTATAGTCAATCATACCGCAAGTATCCCCCGAATTTTTAGATACTTGTATTGTAAGTGCAACTTGGCTATGTTATAATAACCCGTAAGTGCAACAGACTTTATAGGCATAGTTGCAGAGAAAAATCTGACAAGGATATGGAGAAAAATGAGTACCTGCTTTTTCATTGGTCACCGGAATGCTCCAGACAGCATACTCCCCTCCCTGTCCGCCGCGATAGAGACACGCATCGTGGAGGATGGCGTGGATCAGTTTGTGGTTGGCAATTATGGAAGGTTCGACTTGCTGGCGGCACAGGCCGTCCGGAAGGCGAAGAAGCAGCACCCGGATATCCTGTTGTTCTATCTGCGGCCCTACCATCCAGCGGAGCGGCCCTTTACCCCCGCCGGTTTCGACGGCTCCTTTTATCCGCCAGGGATGGAGACCGTCCCGCGGAAGCTGGCAATCGTCCGGGCCAACCGATACATGGTGGACAACAGCCAGTTCCTCATCGCCTACGCCCGGTACACGGTCAGCAATGCGTGGGAGCTGGTGGAGTACGCCATGAAAAGAGAGAAAAAGGGGCTGATTCATGTAAAAAATCTGGCGAGGGTGTCTGAGTATAGTGTCCTTGTATAGATACTTTTTCTCGATTTTTGTATTCCATTTCTCGTTGCAACCAGCAAAGTTGCGCGATAGTTGGTAGAAAAAGCAGAGTGAGTTTGCTATAGTATAATCGCTGATAGGCCTACCGCAAATTTGTAATCAGAAGGAGTGTCACTATGAAATTCTTACCAGCGAAGATTGCTATATGTGTTCTCATTCTTTGCATCATTGTTGCAGGATGGGGCGTTATCATCCCTTACGGAATCATTGTGGGAGTTCTCTATATTTCCTATTTGCTGATAAAAGCCCTAAGAACTTATAACAAATCAAGTGAGGTGCGCGAAGAAAAGAGAGTATCCAAGAAAGCATTGGGAGAAGTAATCAAAAATCATCGAACCAATAACAAAATGACACAGGAGTTTGTGGCGGAATATTTAGGGGTCAGCCGACAGGCGGTGTCAAAATGGGAAGGCGGTATTTCTGATCCCAGCACATCAAACCTGATAGCTTTGGCGAAGCTGTTTGATACCACTCCAGAAGACCTATTAAAAGAAGCAAGAGAGTCGTAGGTTTGGCGGATTGGTTTGGTTATACCATCTGTAGAAAATTTTTTGAAAACTGATGTAAGGTTTGCCTGCCTTTTGCTGTCTTATAGGGTGAAGGGACCTTCAAAAGGCAGAGAGGTGGGATCGCATGGAAGATCGCCAGATTATAGAGCTGTACTGGCAGAAGAACGCGGACGCTATATCCGAAACATCCAGCAAATACGGGGCCTACTGCTTCACCATAGCGGATCACATTCTGAACAATGCGGAGGACTCCGAGGAGTGCGTCAACGACACCTGGCTCCACGCCTGGAACGCGATGCCGCCTCAGAGGCCCAATGTGCTGCGGATGTTCCTGGCAAAGATTACCCGCAACCTGTCCGTCAACCGCTTCAACGCCCGCAGCGCAGAGAAGCGCGGCGGCGGGGAGATCATCCTTGTGCTGGATGAACTGGCGGACTGTCTGGCCGGCGGGACGGATGCGGAGGCGGCATACGAGGTCAAGGAGCTGGAGGAGTGTATCCGGCGCTTCGTCCGGGGCCTGCCGGAGCGGGAGGGGAATGTGTTCGTGCGCCGGTACTTCTTCACGGAGCCGGTGGCCTCTATCGCTGGGCAGTACGGCCTGACGGAAAACAATGTTGCGGTGATCCTGAGCCGAACCCGTAAGAAGCTCAAGGTCAAACTTGCAAAGGAGGGGTATTTATGAGGAGCATAGACCTATACACCGCTGTTCGCGCGGTGGATGACGATATTCTGGAGCGCAGTGAAAATGCCGCTTATAGACAGAAAAACCGTGAGCCCAGAACCATAAAATTTTGGAAGCGGCGTTCCCCTGCCGCCTTGATCGCCGCCATTATAGTGTTATTGGCACTTTGCGGTTTTGCTGCGTATGAATTGGGACTGTTTGACCCGTGGCTGCAAAAGCCGTCTGCTGATCCTGTCAAAACCGTTCAGAGTGCGATTGAGGGTCAAGCTGGCAAGAACTACACAATTACTGTGCGTGTTGATGAAGTCAAGATAGATGAAGCTGAAACAGAGCGTGTTAAGGCAAGATATATTGGCAGTGAACTGGCAGAAGCATGGGGCTGGACGGATGAATACCTTGAAGAACACTTTATTGTTGTATGGGCGAAATATTATGTGGAGTACGATCATACTAAGACCTTTTTAGATGATGGCCCCACAGAACAATATTTTTATCTGACCGAAGATGTAAAAACCGGGGAATGGACAATCGTTGAGAATGATTCGCCCAGAATAGGACTCAGCGAACCGGATGCGCCATAAATAAGCACAACTTCCCCCCATCCCCTGCAAAACTTAATTTTTCACGCCATTTGCCGATAGTAGATAAGAGGTTTTATACCTGACACCACACCCGCCCCTGGGCGCAGGAGGTACAGCCAATGCTGGTCTATTATCTGCAAATGCTCGACACGCCGGAGGAAAAAGTGCGGTTTGAGCAGATTTATCTGAAATACCGGGGCCTCATGTACCATGTGGCGGAGGACATCCTGCACAACCGCCAGGATGCGGAGGACGCGGTGCATAACGCTTTTTTGCGAATCATCAAAAAATTTTCCAGGTTTCAGAACACTCCGGCAAAGGATCTGGCCCCGCAGGTTGCGGTCATCGCCAGAAATGAAGCTATTTCGCTCCAGAGGAAGCAGAAGGGAGAAGCCCCGCTGGAGGATTGGGACGGCCTTGCTGAGCCGTCGGAGTCCATCAGCGACTACCATGCGCTGGTGGACAGCTTTGCCCGGCTTCCCCGGACCTACCGGGCCGTCATGGAGATGAAACTGCTGTCCGGCTACTCCGATGGAGAGATCGCCGCCAAGCTGGGCCTGAGTAAAACGGCGGTCAGTACCCGGATCAGCCGGGGACGCCAGCTTCTGCGGGATATTGTGGAGCGGGAGGGCTTCTTGTTGGAGGCGTAGAATATCCTCCGCGCCAAAAGGCCGCAAAATTTTTTCAGATACTTTGGGTTTTTCTGTGAGAATCCGCCTCCTCACCGCGTTAAGCATAGTGAGGGGCGGATTTTTGCTTAGCCCGTAAAGGAACCAGGATATGGGCGTCAAAAGCGCAGAGAAAATTTTTTCAAAAATTTTTGAAAATCCTGTGAGAATCCGGCCTCTCGCTGCGTTAATCATAGTAGAGGGGGATTTTGTGGCTGGCGGGCAGTCACGCCCCGGTGCGATACAACGAGAGAGGAGGGATTCCCATGACAGATCAGGCATTGGACGACCTGGCCCGCCGGGTAATGCTGGACGCGGCCCGTCTGGAGTACGGTGATCTTCTGGAGGAACTGCCGGAGCATGACTTTTCCCCGGAGTTTGAGCGAAAGATGAAGCATCTGATTCGGCAGGCTGACCATCCTGCCCGGCACAGATTGCTGCGGACCGGGCAGCTTGTCGCGGCGCTGGTAGCGCTCCTGCTGCTGCTCACAGTGGCAACCGCCGCCGCTGGTTATGATATATGGCGGATGCTGGCCGAGTGGACAGCGGAGATCATCACCCTTGCGCCAGGGCAGATTGAATACATAGACCCGGACGACCTACATATCCCAAAGGAGCCGGGAGAGTATACGGATCTCCAGGAGGCACTGACGGCTTACGGCTTAAACCGTTCTGTAGTTCCCAAATGGCTGCCAGAAGGGTTTGTGCTGTATGATCTGGTGATATATGGTGATGAGGCCAGTAAGGATATCGTATTTCACTCCTCTTATCAGCGGAGCGAGGATTTTTTGATCGTTCAAGTGAATATCTATCTGGAAAACGAAAATCAAGGACCGGATAATTTTTGGGATTTTCAAAAGGATGAAGGAGACCCCATCCCTTACGAAGCGGGGGGCATCACACATCTGCTTACTACCAATGCTGGACGCCCTGTGGCACTTTGGGCCAACGGTCCGGCAGAGTGTTTCATCGGCGGAAATATTACCATGGAGGAGCTGAAGCAGATGATAGATTCTATTTATGAGTAATGGGTAACATCAGTGAAACGCAATCATCAAATCATCAGGAGGTTACTTTTATGACAATCACACAGATGGTACAGAACCGCCAGCAGCAGCGCATCGGGGAGCTGGCCCAGAAGCAGCAGGGCAAGCCCCATGTCAACCCCTACGGCACGCCTGGCATGAGCCTGAACGACGCCGGCGACTTCCGGAAGATGGTCCCCGTGGACGAGGGCGTGGTGCGGCAGGTCAAGCAGATCGCCTTTGACCACATGAAGAACAGCTACGGGGTCAGCGACGGCGAAGACATCAGCAAGGTCATTCGGGACTATACCATGTCTCTTGCGCCAGAGCAGCGGCTCAGCGCCTCCTGGACGCTGAATGAGATCTTCCACAGCGAGGCCACCCGGCTGGGCGAGTACGTCCACCAGCAGGACCCCAACTGGGACTGGGGCAAGCCCTTTGATACCAGCATCCTGGACGGCTACCGGCAGGGCGTGGATAGGCAGGCGTAACGCCGATAGACATCATTGATTCCCTGATTATTGAATTAGAACAATCTGCCAAGCACAGTATACAGGCTACTACAAAAACAATCGTCCATTCATTTCAAACTTTCAGAAAGGAGGATGGGATCATGCCTATGCCAACAATTCTTCCTACAGGCCAGCTTCACCCGGATTTGTTTAATGGTCCCTTTGTTAAGCGGATCAGCAGCACTCCTGCCGCCACAGGCGAACCCGGCGTGAAAGTGACCGGCGATGCTATGGCGGAGCGTTGGAAAGCGGAGGAAAAACGAGTCAATGAATATTGGCGGGAACACCGGGACGAAGCCATCGACCTGACGCCCCAGCTCCGGGGAAAAGGAACCCCTTCCACCGATTACTATAACGGCAAAACCGTCGTAGAGAACAAAGGGATGGGCTTCATCATCGAAACTATCGACCCGACGATCTACACTGCTGAGGATGCAAATAAAGCCGCAGCCTCTGGCGGAGCTACGCACGGCTTCTTTTACCGCAAAACCGATTTTCTGTTCAGCGCCGCACAGGAGTACACTGCCCTCGGTGAAAATGAGGTCTTCCGTTACAGGAATATCAACGATGTGAACTTTGTCCGGGATACGCTGGATTTCTTCACCAACGGCAATTACTCTCAAACCGATGTGAACCGGATGCAGGATCAGATGACCTCCATTGTACGGGAACTGGCCCAACAGATCAAAGACGGTGGAACGCCGGATCTTAGCAAAGTAAAAACCACGCTTACGGTTGGCGATGCGGAAGTCTCCATTTCGCAGCTGCTGGAAATGCAGAAAACAGGACAGGAACTGTCGGAGTCCTTCAGCGGAATGACCTCTGGCTCCCTGACTGCACATAACACGGAAGCGTTTGCGAAAATGGGCATCGCCAAAGCCTTGGGCAACTACTACGGCAGCGATAAGGGTGCTATTGGGCAGATGTTCTCCCAGAGCATGGACCGGCTGTATGAGAAGGGCCTGGACCAAGTGGAACGCGCCCATGCCTGGGCGCAGTCGGTGACCTATGGGGCCAAAACCGCCGGAAACCGTGACGCGGTGAAAACCGAATTGGGTTTGGCGAAGCTGTTCTCCCAAATGGACACCGGGAGCAAGAGCGGCCTTGTCCAGAGTTTTTCCTCTACGCTGACGCAGGCCCGGGCACTGGTGCAGCAGTATTGCAGCCAGTACAATATGCCGACCACTCATGTGGGGCTGGCTGGGGCTACAGTAGGAATTGAAAAGTTCTTCCAGAGTTGGATGGAGAAACTTTAAGCGACCCATTTTAGAATCCTAAGCGCAATTTATGCACAACAATGTTTAACACATGAAATGGATGGACAGGCGATTTTGTAGTAGTCTGTATGCTGTGTTTGGCATATTGTTCTGATTTTCTGTGCTTAAAGACAATTTCCAGCTATAGTTGGGAGGAAACTTATGAAAAAAATCTCTGTTTTTATACTTACGTTATCTCTGGCGCTGAGCCTCTGCGCATGTTCCAAAGCAAGCCAGATACCATCTCTCGCAGAAATCGCAGAGAACGGTGCAGAGTGGAGCGGTGAGCAGATCCGGCAGGTGCAGGGCTGTACGTTGGCAGACCTGGAAAAAGCGTGGGGCGAGGCCGACGGCGAACTGCCTGGGGAGTACGCCTACTTCTGGAAGGTGGACGATACCACATCGGTCAATGTGTATTACCACAAAAATGCGGAGATCGAGCGTATCACGATTACCGGCCCGGAAGAAGCCAGCGGCACAGGCGATGAACAGCTGACTGCACCAGACCCCCAGCCTACACAAATGTCTCTGGCGCAGGTAGGCGGCAGTGACTTTGAACTGTCAGAGGAGAACGCAAAAACAATCCTGCAAATCCTTGACTCCGGCAGTTGGGTGTCCGATGCGACGGACTGTGCCAGCGACTGTGTGCTGACCTTCGATGGCAGGACGGTCTACTACCATTCCGACTGCGGCACGTTCAATGAGCGGCTGGAGCAGGGCCATCAGAGCCTCCGTCTATCAGACGCAGATCGGGAAACTGTAAATGCTGTCATCCAGACAGTCATCCCCCACGATTGATCCCTTAATGCTCAGGTGAAGTACAAGAAGACAAATACATGAACCAAGTTACAGCTCAATAGTGATGTGTCAGCTATGCCTGATGGGTTATTCTGGGCAGATTGGAGCGAGAGTATGACAACATTGAAACTATATTTTCTGGAGATTGTTACTATATGCATTCCGGCGGTGATTATCTTTCTGTGCTTTAAGCCGTACAGAATGAAAGCTCTGGCTGCCATGAAGTTGACATCTTCCCGCCAACGTGAAATAGCTCTAATTCTTTTTGTCATTTCCATCTTTGGAATTTTATCTTTAACGCTATGGCCGACGTATGTTTGGGAGGATTCGAATGGGATGTGGGGACATCTTCGTATATTGATTGGCCGACCCACATGGCATTCCGGGCTAAGTTTAGTCCCGTTTGCTGTTTTCAAGGACTATCTGGAAGATTTATTAAAGAGCCCAGTATTCTTTATTGTGACATTGGTTAACTTTTTGGGGAATTTAGCAATGTTCATCCCCATCGGCTTATTCCCTGCATTGTTGTTTAGAAATGCCACGTGGAAAAGGTCCGCAATCATTGGTCTTGGAATGTCTCTGTTTATTGAAATTGCTCAGTATTTTATCATGCGTAATACTGCCGTTGACGATATAATTTTGAATACTGCTGGAGCGGTGTGCGGCTATCTTATTTATCGGCTTATCCAAAATCATTTTCCAAGGTTTGCTGCTGGATTTTTGTGCC
This sequence comes from Firmicutes bacterium ASF500, assembly GCA_000492175.2. NCBI lineage: Bacteria > Bacillati > Bacillota > Firmicutes bacterium ASF500. The sequence continues at coordinate 3,628,423 of CP097573.1, forward strand.
AAGAGCAGTGATGGGAGGACTTCCTATGAAAGCATTGAAAATTCCTGTGAAAAAAGATTTTTGGAATTATCGGCTGAAAAAAATCTCTGTTCTTTTACTTGCCTTATCTCTGGCGCTGGCCCTCTGTGCCTGTTCCTCGTCGGACATAATTCCATCCCTTGAAGAGATCGCGGAGAATGGTGCAGAGTGGGGCGGTGAGCAGATCCAGCAGGTGCAGGGCTGTACGCTGGCGGACCTGGAAAAAGTATGGGGCGAGGCTGACGGCGAACTGCCTGGGGAGTACGCCTACTTCTGGAAGGTGGACGATACCACATCAGTCAATGTGTATTACCACAGAAATGCGGAAATTGAGCATATCACTGTCACTGGCCCGGACGAAGTGAGCGGCGTGGATGATGAACAGCAGATTACTCCAGATGCTCCAGCTCCCCAGCCCGCACAGATGTCTCTGGCGCAGGTGGGCGGCAGCAACTTTGATCTGTCAGCAGAGAACGCAAAAACACTCCGGCAAATCCTTGATAGCGGCAGTTGGATGCCTGATGTGACAAAGTGCGATAGCGATTATCTGCTGACCTTTGATGGCCGGACGATTTACTACCATTCCGACTGCGGCACGTTCAATGAACGGCTGGAGCAGGGCCATCAGAGCCTCCGTCTATCAGACGCAGATCGGGAAACTGTAAATGCTGTCATCCAGACAGTCATCCCTCACGATATATCCCCTAATGCTCCGGTGGAATAAGTCGGCCTATTTTATACCTTACTGGAGGCATCCTCATGTACTTTCCAAGCGATATGAACTTTCAATATTTCTTTTTCAGCACATACCCAGGCTTCTTTTTGCAGGCACTCCCTATTGCGCTGATTGCCGGGATAATCTATGTAGCCCGCCAGATCCGGCGGGGGCGGCGGCGTTCCACTGGAAGGATCATCTTGTCTTCGCTTTTCGTCTGCTATATCACCGGGCTCCTATGCCTGACGCTTCTTAACAGCATCATTGGGGACATTTACTATTTTCTCTTTTACCATGCACCCAGCGGAAGGAGTCACCACTGGTTCACATTTGAGTATGATTTTATCCCCGATTTCTTCCACAACTTCGGTGCGGAGAACTTGGGCAATATTGTAATGTTCCTCCCTTTTGGCATCCTCTACCCACTGTTCAAACAGGGCAGCACATGGAAACAGACGTTAATTGCTGGATTTGTGACTACACTGGGGATCGAGTTGCTACAACCTGTATTTGGCCGTAGCTTTGATATAAACGATATTATCTTGAATTGTGTTGGGGTTACTGCGTCTACCGCTGTATTCTACATTTTGAAAATGATTTTTACCACAGCAAAGAACCAACCACATGAGGTAGAATAGAAATATGAGCAAATCTTTGAGAGTAACACTGAGCGGCATTATACTTATTTTAGCCAGCTTGTTCATTATGGAAATCTGCGTTATAGATGTTCAAACGAGCGGCCCGGAGGGTTTGGCGCTGGGCCTCTTTGTCTTGGGGCTCATCATCAGCATTGCAGGTATTTTCTTTGTGAAAGAGTAGCCAGTCAAGCAGAACGCAAACCGGAACGATCTACTACCATTCCAATACATGGTAAGGAGTGACGATTTGCATCTAATGTTTGGGTTTAGCGTTGGAAGATAGGTGTGAGATGATGAATTTTACTGTCTACGCAGGAATTGGAATTTTACTTGTTTTAACGATAGTCGGATTACTTATTTTGTTAAGACGCAATTCCTTCAAATCTGAAAATAGTAAGCGAATATGTATTGTGGCAGGGACTCTGCAAGCGGTCCATATAATATTGTATTTGACAGGATTATTGGATAAAATCGCTCAAATCAATGTATATATTGCATTTGGAATTTGTGCTGCTATTTCCATCATATGTATTTTGATGTCTGCTTGGATGTTGCTGCCTTTTTCAAAGTTTAAGCATTGAATAAAGTATCTGCTTATGTTTATTGCTATACTTCAAGTGATTAGTACGATAGTTATATTTTTGTTTCCCGATTAGGCTGAATGACAAATATCAATTTACCGGCTTGATGAAAAAATAGGAGGAATAGAAAGTGGAAATTGTTGCGGTTATTTTCACCCTTGTGGTGGGCGTCTTGGCAGAAGCGACCATCGGCATCAGCTGGAATATGCGCGGCGTGGGGACGCTGTTGGGCGTTGCGATTATGGGAGCATTCATCCTGTGGGCAGTCTGGCATCCGAAGGACAAAGGGAAATAACGTATCACGCAGATTTCTAAATCGGGTTTTATTTTATGGAGGTATCGATCTAAATGAACCTACTGTATGAAAAATATAAAAACTTGAAGATAGATGGTAGCTGGATTGGTTTAGAGACTGGAGCGCAAACACCGTATTTTTGCACTCCCATTGGAGCGGAAATCATCGGCTGGGATAATGGCATCCACTACTGCTTTATTAAGGGCTTTGGAGATATGGTGTTCTGCGTCAACCCAGAACCTTGCTGCGATTACAATGTCTATCCGATTGCCCGTAATTTCTGCGATTTCTTGGGGCTGATACTCGCCACTGGTAATACAAATACTTTGCAGCAGATTATTTGGTGGGATAAAAAAAGGTTTGAGGATTTTGTTAATAGTACAGAAGAACAGGAATATAGAGTTCGGCCCGAAGTGCAAGGTGTCTTGAGTACAATTCGCAAAGGGATAGATATAACACCGATAGATACCCCATTTGAATATGTCAAGGATTTGCAAAGCAATTTTCCCTATGAACAAATTCCATTTACAAATGAGTATTATGATACTTTAGGAATTGAACGGCCAGACGGAACAGAGCCAGAGGAAAACGGCTTTGAGTTTAGAGCGGTAGAAATTACGGTTGATAAAAACTAATTTACCGGCCTGATGAAAAAACAGGAGGAATAGAAAGTGGAAATTGTTGCGGCTATTATCACCCTTGTGGTGGGCATCCTGGCAGAAGCGACCATTGGCATCAGCTGGAATATGCGTGGTGTGGGAACGCTACTGGGCGTTGCGATCATGGGAGCGTTCATCCTGTGGGCGGTTCGGCATACGAAGAACAAGCAAAATTAGGTTATCACACAGATTATCAAACCTGCGGTTTGAAACGGAGATATATAAGGGGGCATTCCATATGTTTTTTTCTAAACATTCTCAACGGCAGAAGACCGGCGTTCGTCCTCACCAAATCGTTTTTGAGAAAGAGAACACCGAAAACACATACATCTCTTGGGAAGACAAGAAGAAGCCGCGAATTAGAATGGAGGATGGCATCACCCAGGAGGAATACCAAGCGATGGTTTCCCGCTGGGATGAGATGCTGTCTCTGGCTGAGGAGATTATCTGGCGGAATTACCTGAATCCCAAAAGTGATGACCTCATGTCCGAGGTAGATTCTTTCCCTGACATCCGATTCCTCACCGGGAATTATTATGTGGGGGATGTGTCCTATGGCTATGTCCATCGAGATAAAAAACATCAGCCATATCAAATCAAAGGCGGACGGCTACGGCATAAGTACCACAACGGTAAGGAGTGGGTGGAGGAATGGCTCCCCTTGGACAGCCCAGAAATCACCAAGTATTATCGAATTATTCTCCACTTGCGCCTTACAGGTGACGAGGGCGGCAAGGAGAATGATTATATGGGGCTGGACTTAATAGCGGAATTTGAGGGGTTAAGTGATCCCCTGGAATTTGATATCCTTTCTCATGATGTTATTTAATTCGCTTAATTCCGGTTGATCGGCCTGATAAAAAATAAATGCAGGCAATTCTGCAATCCCCATAAATCTATTTTTAGGAGGAACCACCATGAACATCACGGGGTTGGGAAACATCCCCAACATCGCCAACCAAATCACCACCGGCGCGCCCCAGGCGGGCTTCCGCTGCGACCCCAGCGCCGTTGCGGCTTCCGGCAACAGTACATCGCAGAGCTCTGCGCCGCTGCTCAACCTGGACCTCTCTGACCGCAAGGGCTGGCAGCAGGACTACTCCATCCGGGACGCGGCGGAGAGCCTGTGGAAGCAGGAGAACTTTAACTTCAACCTCTTTGACTCCGCCAGCATCCAGCGGATGCAGGATCGTGTGCGGCAGGGCAGCTATACCATGAAGCCCACCGACGCGGAGCTGTCCGCCTACATAGACACCCTGCGGCAGAACGGTCTGGACGGTGCTGTGGACTGGAGCGGCCTGACCCGTGAGCTGGAGGCGTTCCAGACCACCACCCCGGAGGAACTGGAGGACGGGCTGGACTATCTGGCCTCCCGCTACACGGCGGCGCTGGATAAGCTGGAGCGCAATTACAGCGGCGAGGAGCTGACCGCCCAGCTTGCCAAGCTGGAGGAGGTCTATCAGGCCGGGAAGTCCGGGATGATCGAGGGCTACACCCAGCTTTTGCAGGACAATCTGGGCCTGTCCGGCAGCGACGCCCAGGCGGTCCGGGACAGCTTCTCCGCCATCCTGTCTGAGAAGGTGGATGCTTACCGCTCGGCGCTGGGACAGGTGCATGCGGCCGTGGAGCAGACCGGTCCCGACAGCGTGTGGCTGAAGGACCACGACGCCTACATTGCCTCTCAGCTCCGGACGGCGGGCAAGGCGGGTAAGGCAGGTCAAAGCGAGGCCCGGTACTCGGTGCAGGACCTGGCCGCCGCCGGGAAAATCGCCCAGGACTATCAGGCGGAAATTTTCGGTGCGTCCTCCTGCGGGCGGGACGAGGCGAGGCTGGGCCTTAACCTGGCTATGGCGGACATGAAGGCGGAGACGATGATCTCCAAGGGACTGGTGAGCGAAAACATGGCTTCCCTGCTTCGGAACAGCCGCGCTCAGGGGCACGAAAACGCGCTGGCGGCACTGGATCAGGCTCTCGCCCGCCGGGAAAGCAACCGTTCATCCGGAGAACCCAAGGGGACCTTTGCCCCTGTGGACCGTTCCGTGTTCCAGGGCATCTACAACGCCACGATGAACGCCTACCGGCAGAACGGCGGCGATGGGACCGGAGCCATCCGTGCTGGCGTCTCCGCCGGCCAGAAGCTGACCGCCCAAGCCGCCGCCCGGAACCCCCAGGCCCTGCGCTGGGGCATCTCCCAGGAGCACTACTGGAAGGAGTTCTACAAAACCCCGGAGGAGCGGACCCCCTCGCGTTTGGACACTCAAATCAATAACCTGCTGATTCAAGCGGGCCAACCCCCGAGGCCCCAGCGTTCTACCTATCAGGAATATGTAAACCGCTGGCAGGACTTCCTTACAGCGATTGGCGGCGGGGTGAATATCCGGGCGTGATAAATCGCCCAAATAAATATTGTCTTTATTTAGGGGGAATTTGCTATGAGCATGAATAAAAGATTACTTGCTGTTGCGCTGATGTTTTCGCTGTTTATGTCTCTTGCGGCCTGTAGCAATCAGGAGTCTCCATCGAATGGTACTCCAGAAAGCGGAGCAAAAGGCGAGGTATCTGATATCTCTGTTGAATACAATGAAGACGAATTTTTGCCGATTGGGTCAGTCGTTCTTCTGAAAGGCGGAAACAAGCGGATTATGATTTGCGGACGCATTCAGGCACAGGCGGGTTCTGATATCATTTATGATTACTCTGCCTGTTACTATCCGGAAGGAATTGTAGATCCGCAATCCATGTTCTTCTTTAACCGAGACGCAATCGAAACCGTGTATTTCCGTGGCTACGAGGATCAGGACGAATTAGATTACCGGCATGATGTATTGGATCAATTGGGCGAACTGGAAATTCGGGACGGAATGATTGTTTCAAAAGGGAGTTGAAACGAAGCTGATCCCCATTCACAGGGGATAGAGAGCTATCCCTGACAGCAGATATTCAAAACGGAGGCAGCAATCATGGAACTGGAATGGGAACAGGAGCGGCAGTCGACCTGTACTGCTGTGGCGCTGGCTGGGGCGTTCCTGGGCGCGGCGCTGGGAGCGGACTGCTTTCTGGCGGCGGATTACCTGATCGGCGGGATTCCTGCCTTACTCTGCGGAGCGGCAATCGCATTCTGGGCGGTCAAGGGCGGGGTGTTGTTTGCCAACAGGAACAGCCAGGCTGTGGTGTTGCTGGCGCTCTTTCCGACACTTCTCTGGGGAATTTTTGTCAACCATTTGAGTTTCGCCCTTGCCGCCGCCCCTGGCGATCCAGCAGGCATACAACAGGCGTTCCTCAGTCCACTGTTCTTCACAGGCGGCACCAACTACTGGTTTCAGTTGGCTGGATTGTCAGCGGCAGCTTTGGGTTCCTGGACTACCCTATTCCGTGACGCAAAGAAAGAGCAGGAATTTCTGGAGCGGGCATCCCGCCCCTGCAAGCCTCCCCAGGAAGCGCCACCTGCGGATCTGGAGATCTACCTGCCCAAGCACGCCTGGATACGTCCCTGGCTCCTACAAAGGCGCATCACCCAAGGACTGTGGCTGACGGTTCTCTTTCTCCTCGTCTGGCTTCCGGATCTGCTTGGACATGAGTTGGCCTTGTTCTACGCCCTATGCGGTATGGGCTTTAGTTTTTTGGCGATTGCTTCCCTGCCTGGACCATCCGGGCATATTCTTGCGGCCCGTAAGGTGATGTACGCCCGAAAGGACGGACAGCTTTGGCTGATTGCGATGCAGCGCATCCAGGATGCCACCCTTCATGTGCGGTTCCCAAAGCTGGCACAGATATGGGATCAACTGCCGCAGACCCAGCGGACCCGCTTCAAGGCGTCCATAGTCTCTCTGCTTTCAAAAGAAAATAACATTGCCGTCAAGATCAGCAGACCCAGTCTCGAATACCAGAACAAATGGAGATGGGTCATATCCAATGACGTGGGGCGTAAAGCCCCTATTCCAAAGGTCTATCCCAAATTCAGCCCGGTTCCTGGCGATACGGAACCACTCAAAGAGGCTGTGCCGGTTTGGTGGCGCAATCCTATGATGACTCTGGTGATCACCGTGTTCTGTCTGACGGTGGGCATTCACATCGGGCTGGAAGAGGAGCGCCAGGCCGCGCTCCTCCCGCCAGAGCCTCCCCCGGTGGAGTCTGTTGTGCCTGACCCGAAGGATTCCACACCCGTCACCAAGGCCATCGCCCCCGAGGTCATTGGGGACTACTACTTAAACGGCCTGATCCTCCGGACGGATGACGCCTTCCAGGCGTCCACAACCCAGCTGGAGGACCAGGAGAACGGCCTCACCTACCAGATATCCCTGCAATACGGTGTAGGCGAGGAAGCCGCCCAAATTTCTCTGGGGAGAACGCAGGGAGAAAATGTCCGCTGCCTCCGCCCGGACAGTGAGGAATTCCTCTGGGGTATGGGGGACAACGGGGTCACCTATCGCTACAATCTTCGGACGGTGCAGCTCCCACACGAGCAGACTGCCCACACCGGCGCGGCCCTGTCTGAGCGGGGCACGCTGATCATCATTGAGTGCGTCCACGATGACGATACCGATGAGGAACTGGCGCGGGGTACGCTGCTGTATATGCTGGAAAACCTCCAGTTTACCGGGCCGGCTATTACAGAGGAAAACTATCAGGAACAGCTCCGCCCAGCCATCAACATGGGCTTCAACTACTGCGGCCAGGCGTTCTTCAAGGCGCCGGAGGGGATGTTTGAGTACGATGTGTTTCTGGACACCTTCATGCCCTGCGGCGGAAAGATGAATTACTACGACGACGGTATCTCTATGATGACCCAGGCCCACGGCCTCCGGGTCTCCGCCGCCATTGTTCCAAACGAGGGGACCGCCATGGATGTGGTGGAGCAGGCGTATCAGGACTTGAAAGCGGCGGGGCGGCAGTACGATGAACAGACGCTGTTCCAGGACGCTTACAACGAGGAGGGCAACAACGCCTGCCGTCTCACGGTCTACTATGACGGGGGGCGCACCCGCGTCACGGTACTGGTGGCCATAGAGGAGCGGGAGGGGTACTATCTTTTCAAGGAGATGACCTGTCTGCCCGAGGAGGTGGACAGCGAATATCAGGCGGTTTTCAAGGAGATGGAGACCACCTGCGGCATTGAGGTTTCCGTGATGGAGGACCTTGGCCGGCACAGCCAATGACAGAAAGAGAGGGAACAGCATGGATTTAGAATGGGAACGGGAGAAACCACGTGACAATATAGTTGCGGGTACTGTGGGGGCATTTTTAGGCTCCCTGATCGGCGTGGCCTGCATCGTCATCCTCAGCAAACTGGGATATGTGTCCGCGGTGTCCGGCTTGGTCATGGCGGTGTGTGCCATCAAGGGCAACTGCGGGACAATGTCACCTTCCTCTCCGCTCTTCGGATGCTGGAGAGTATGGCGGAGCGAAAGCTCCTGTCGGAAGCGGAGACGGAGCGGGCCAAGGCCGAACTGAAGCGGCGGCTCCGGCCCACCTTGATTTTTGCCTGAGAACAGGTACATTCTGCTTGGTTTTGAGGGCTGTTTTTGGTTGGTATTGGTGAATAGCTGTTTCAAAAACCTTGTGATATTGTGTGTCGCAGAAAGGAGGTCAAAAAAGATATGGTACAGACAAACACTACTGCCGCAAGGCGTCCGAGAATTACCGTCATTGACCCCAGGAAGCCCGAGGCGGCGAAGCTCCGGGTGGCGGCATACGCCAGGGTCAGCAGCGACTCGGCTGACCAGCTCAACTCCTACATGGCCCAGGTGGACTTCTACACCAAGTTCATCTCCTCCAGGGAGGACTGGGAGCTGGTAGACGTCTACGCCGACGAGGGGCTGTCCGGACTGGAGGCCCGGAAGCGTGAGGAGTTCAACCGCATGATCGCGGACTGCCGTGACGGGAAGATCGACCGGGTGCTGGTCAAGTCCACCTCCCGCTTCGCCCGGAACACCACGGACTACATCCGGTATGTGCGGGAACTGCTCCGGCTGGGCATCTCCATCTGCTTCGAGAAAGAGAACATCGACACCGGGAAGATGACCACCGAGCAGATCGCCCAGATCTACGGCGCTTTCTCCCAGATGGAGTCCACCAACCACTCCAACAATATGAGGGTCAGCGTTCGGATGCGGATGGAGAAAGGGATCTTCGTCCCTCCCTCCACTCCCTACGGCTACCGGCTGGCGGGACGGGAGCTGGAGATCGTCCCCGAGGAGGCGGAGATCGTCCGGTATATCTACAGCGCCTACCTCAAGGGCCAGGGGACGGCGGATATCGCCCATGAGCTGAATGAGCTGGGGGCTGTCCGGGGCCATGGCCGGGAGGGATGGCATCCAAACACGGTGCAGTACATCCTGACCAACGTCTCCTACACCGGCGATATGCTCTGGCAAAAGAGCTTCGCCACCGATACCATCCCCTTCCGGCAGGTGCCGAACCGGGGACAGAAGCCCCGGTACTTCGTGGAGAACTGCCACCCGCCCATTGTGTCCAAGGAGGACTTCCAGAGGGTACAGAACCTGATGGCCCTTCGCCGGACGCAGTTCGCCGGTAACGCCTCCAAGCCGGAGGCGTCGGTCTACAGCAAGCGCATTGTCTGCGGGGGCTGCGGCTCCGTCTGCCGCAGGAAGGTCACCAACGGCAAGACCTACTGGGTGTGCAACCGCCATGACGATGCCAAGTCCCGCTGCCCCGTCCCCCAGATGCCGGAGGTGGAGATTACAGCAGCTCTGCTTCGGCTCTACCACAAGCTGAAAGCGGATGGCGGCACGATCCTGCGCACTGTGCTGGAGCAGCTCCGGGAGCTGCGGGAGCGGGAACTGCGCACAAACCGCAAAATCAGCGACATCGACAAAGAGATCGCACGTCTGTCAGAGCAGAATCTCGTACTGGTTCGACTGAAGTCGAAGGGGTACGTTGATCCTGCTCTTTATTTATCCCAGCAGGGTGAGATCGAGCAGAAGCTGAGGACGCTGAGACGGCTGCGCCGGCGCATCATGGACTCCACCGGCGAGGACTCCCAGATCCAGGACACCGAAATCATGCTGGACTGCCTGGAGGACGGCCCCCAGTGGCTGGAGGAAACCAGCCCCGAACTGTTCGAGTCGCTGGTCAGGCGGATTGTGATCGCCCCGGCGGACACCCTGAAATTCACCCTGCTCAACGGCCTGGAGCTGACGGAGCGGATTGGAAAGGCGGTACGGTAATGGCATGGCAGAGAAAGACCCCCTTCGGCTATATGGTGCGGGGCGGCGAAACCGTCCCCTGCCCTACGGAGGCTGACGCGGTTCAGAACATCTTCACCCGCTACCTGGCGGGGGCCTCTTACGGCAGGATCGCGGAGGAGATGAGCAGAGGAAACATCCCCTACCACCGGCATACCAGCCAGTGGAATAAGCACATGGTTAAGCGGATTCTGGAGAATGGGAAATATCTGGGGACAGGCGTCTACCCACGTCTCATCAGCGATGAGGAGTTCCTCGCGGCGCAAATCCAGCGGGAGGACAAAACTGACTACGCTCCCTGCCCCGCTGCGCTGAATCCTGTTCGGGAGAAAGCCGTGTGCGCGGTATGCGGAAGCAGAATCGCGCGGGACACCAAGTCCCATGGACGGCCCCGCTGGGTCTGCCCGGACTGTGGTGCCATCGTCCACATCAGCGATGAGGAGGTGCAGAAACGGGTATCCCATCGGCTCCGCCAGCTGGCAAACACCCCTGACCTGCTGACACCGCCTCCCGCACCGGAGGCTGCCCCCTCCGCAGACGCTCTGCGCATCCAGAATGAGCTGAACGTGTGCTTCAACCGCTCGGATATCAACCCCGACTACATGAAGACGCTGATCTTCGCCGCCGCCGCAGAGCAGTACGCTGTCCTGCCGGATCTCACGCCAGTCCATGACATGGAGGTACTTCGGGAACGGCTGGAAACCGGCCCCGCCAATGACAGCGACATACAAGAGCTTCTGGCAAAGGCGGTAAAGGCCGTCCGCATTGGCGGACAGGACTACATAGAACTGGAACTGAACAACGGAACGATGATAGGAAAGGAGCAAACCACATGACTACACAACAGACTCCCCAGAAGCGGCGGATCACCTTCATCCCCCCTGACCCCAAGCTCACAGAGCGGGACATCCGCAAGAAGCATCTCCGGGTGGCCCCCTACTGCCGGGTATCCACCGACAGCGAGGAACAGCTCAACAGCTACAACGCCCAGATCGCCTATTACACCGAGAAGATCGCCGCCATGCCGGAGTGGACTATGGTCCGCCTGTACGCGGACGAGGGCATCACAGGCACGTCCATGAAGCGGCGCAAGGAGTTTTTGAAGATGCTCCGGGACTGCGACCGGGGTAAAATTGACCTCATCATTACCAAATCGGTGTCCCGCTTCGGACGCAACACCCTGGACGGTCTGGACACCGTCCGCAAGCTGAAGCGGAAGGGAATCGGCGTCTTCTTTGAGAAGGAAAACACAAATACCCTTTATATGGATAACGAGATGATCCTCACCTTTATGATGAGCCAGGCCCAGGCAGAGAGCGAATCCCTCAGCGGCAGCGTCAAGTGGGGCCACCGGAAGAACTTCAAGGACGGCAAGGTCTACTACCACTACGCCAGCTTTCTCGGCTACCGCAAGGGGCCGGACGGCCTGCCGGAGATCGACCCCGATGAGGCGGCCATCGTTCGCAGGATCTTCGCCCGATACCTGCTGGGCCAGAGCGTCCACCAAATCTGCCGCGACCTGATGTCGGACGGCGTCAAGACCGCCCAGGGCAGTGATTCCTGGCATGACAGCGTGGTGAGGAAAATGCTGCAAAACGAAAAATACATCGGGGACGCCCTGCTCCAGAAGACCTTCATGGCGGACCTCTTCACCCATGAGCAGAGGAAGAATATGGGGGAGCTGCCCCAATACTACGTCCACGAGTGCCACCCCGCCATCATCGACCGGGATACCTTCCAGCGGGTGCAGGAGGAGCTGGCCCGGCGCTCCAGCCTGCGAAAGACCTCCTCCAAGACCAAGACGGAGTTGGGTAAATACTGCGGCAAATACGTCCTCAGCGAACTGCTGGTCTGCGGCGAGTGCGGCAGCCCCTACCGCCGGGTGGTGTGGAGCCGGCCCGAGGGTAAGCGGATCGTTTGGCGTTGCATCAACCGCCTGGAACACGGAAAGAAGATCTGCAAGAAGTCCCCCACCTGGAATGAGACGGACATCCAAGCCGCTGTGACCGCCGCCATGAACGAGCTGTTCCACACCCAGACCGCAAAGGAGGCGCTGGAGGCAAGCATCACCGCCGCCCTCGCCGGGGAGGATGGGGAGCTGTCCCTGCCGGCGCTGGAGACGCAGATCCACAGCCTCACAGAGCGTCAGCTGGAACTGTTCCAGCTGGCCGTCAGCGCCGGACCCGACTGCCTGGAATATGACGAGGAGATCCAGCGGGTCAATATGGCGAAAACCTCGCTGATGGCGAAGAAGGCGGAGCTGGAGCGTAAGGGCCGAACCGCCGCCGCGTTCGACCGGAGGATGGAGGACATCGCCAACGAGCTGGAGCAGACGGCTGGGACCATCACAGAGTTTGACGAGGTCACCGTCCGCCAGCTGGTCAGCAACATCAAGGTGGTCAGCAAGGACACCCTGCTCATCTGCTTCAAGGATGGGACTGAGATCACGCAGACGATATAGGGAGGGAGACTGCATGATCTATATTACCGGCGACACCCATGGCGGCTTCCAACGGTTTAACACCAAAAATTTCCCACAGCAAAAGCAGATGGGCCGCAGCGACTATGCGGTCGTCACAGGCGATTTCGGGGGCGTATGGGACGATTCCCCCAGGGAGGCATACTGGCTCAACTGGCTGGAGGAAAAGCCGTTTACCACCCTCTTTGTGGACGGGAACCACGAAAACTTCGATAGACTCGGTGAACTTCCCGTCCACCAGTGGCAGGGAGGAAAAGTCCACTATGTCCGGCCCCATGTGCTCCACCTGATGCGCGGACAGGTTTTCGAGATCGGTGGAATCACCTTCTTCACCATGGGCGGCGCTGCCTCCCACGACATCCAGGACGGCATCCTCGATCCGGCGTCCCCCGGCTTCGAGCAGGAATACTGGTTCAAGCGCCGGACACGGCAGATGTTCCGGGTGAAGGGCGTCTCCTGGTGGCCCGAGGAGCTGCCCTCAGAGGAAGAATACGAGGAGGCTGTCAGGAACCTGGAAAAGGTCAACTGGAAAGTAGACTGCATCCTGACCCACTGCGCCCCCACCAGCATCCAGCAGAAGCTGGATCGAAACTACACCCCGGACCGGCTGACGGACTTCCTCCAGATGGTCAAGCGGCGGTGCCAATTCGATTGCTGGTTCCTGGGCCACTACCACCGGAACTGTGTGGTAGATGACCGCTTCATCATCCAGTGGGAACAGATGGTGGAGCTGCAATGGGAATAACAGCGGCACGCCCCGATACCGCTAAGGAGCAAGCCCTCGGAAGAATCCGAGGGCTTGCTCGTTGGCGATTTCAAATCCCAGAGAATAAAAACAGGCGCACCCGCGCCGGAAAGGAGAAGCTGAATGAACGTCAGAAAGCCTGTTGACTACAGCGCCATGTTCGCGGCGCTGGATACGTTGATGGCGGCGGACCTGCCCCAGATGGAGCTGTACTGTGAGATTGGCCGGCTGGTCAGCGACAGGCCAGAGAAAGGCGCCGCTGTTGCCGCGGCGGAGTATCTGTGCGGCGCATACCCTGACACCTCCGGCTTCTCCCCCCGGAACCTGCGCCGGATGCGGGAGTTCTATCGTACCTATGAGAGCATACCGGAAGTGCTGGCTGAGGCCATGACCATCGGCTGGACTCAAAATGTGGTCATCCTGGAGGCGGAACTGACTCCCCAGGAGCGGGCATGGTACATCAAAGCGGCTGGGCAGTTCGGCTGGTCGAAGCTGGAACTCCAGCAGAGAATCGTGGATCATGCTCATCTGGAAATCGTCCTCGACTTTGCGGATGAAGTGTGCTATACTGAAAAAAACACCGCCAGCATGGAGTGTATAGCCAATGACAAAGATCCTGTTCGTCTGCCATGGAAACATCTGCCGCAGCCCAATGGCCGAGTTCGTGATGAAAGACCTGGTAAAGAAAGCGGGGCTGGAAAACCAGTTCCATATCGAGTCCGCAGCCACCAGCACCGAGGAGATCGGCAACCCAGTCTACCCTCTGGCCCGCCGCAAGCTGACCGAACATGGTATCGACTGCGCTGGCAAAACAGCCCGCCAGCTGAGGAACGAGGACTACGAGCGGTACGACCTCCTGATTGGAATGGATCGGGCCAATCTGCGAAATATGCACCGCATCTGCGGTGGCGATTTCGACGGCAAGCTGCATCTGCTGATGGAGTTTACCGACCGCCCCGGCGATGTAGCCGATCCTTGGTATACGGGTGACTTCGAAACTACCTGGCAGGATGTGTCAGTTGGGTGCAGCCGGTTGCTGGGTTGGCTCATAAGCCGGGATTAGAGCGGGGAGATCGTAAAATGAACGAGCGGATAAAAAAACAGAAATATAACATCACAATTCGCTCCAGTGCCGCTGAATATCTTACTTTTGTAGCGTCCACAGGCGATAGCGCAGAAAGCATCGAAATGCGTTACGAGGATGAAAATATCTGGCTTACACAAAAGATGATGGCGGAGCTGTACAATGTAGATGTACGAACCATCAATTACCACATCGGCAAGGTGTTCGAGGATTCCGAGTTAGAGGAGAGGTCAACTATCCGAAAATTTCGGATAGTTCAATCTGAGGGGAGCCGTCAGATCAGCCGCGAGGTAAATCACTATAATTTGCAAATGATTATTGCCGTGGGCTTCAAAGTGAACAATGAACGTGCTGTTCAGTTTCGCAAATGGGCCAACGCCATTGTGAAGGACTACACGATTAAAGGCTGGGTCATGGACGAGGAACGGCTGAAAAATGGCGGTACCGTTCTGACAGAGAAATATTTTGAGGAACAGCTGGAAAAAATCCGGGAGATACGGCTGTCTGAGCGGAAATTCTATCAAAAAATCACCGACATCTATGCTACAGCTCTTGACTATGACAGAACGGCAAAAACGACTAAGGATTTTTTCGCAAAGGTCCAGAATAAGATGCATTTTGCTGTTCACGGACATACCGCCGCTGAAGTGATATACTATCGGGCTGATGCGGACCAGCCGCATATGGGTCTGACCTCCTGGAAAGAAGCGCCTCTTGGCAAGATTATGAAAAGCGATGTATCTATTGCCAAAAACTATCTGACAGAGGATGAATTGTATTCATTGGAACGTATCGTGTCCGCCTATCTTGATCTGGCAGAAGACCGGGCGCGGCGGCGTATTCCCATGACAATGGAGGATTGGGCAAAGCGGCTGGACATTTTCCTGATGGCCGATGACCGGGAAATCCTGACGAATGCTGGAACAATCACTGCCGAGATTGCAAAAGCTCATGCCGAAAGTGAATTTGAGAAGTATCGGATCATTCAGGACAGATTATATGAGAGCGACTACGACCGCTTTCTTGCTATGGAACAAGGTGCGGCCTCCGATGAGGATGGGCAATCCGGTCAAGGGATGACATTGCTTTGAAATATGAAAAATCGATTTTGCCGCCTTAGTCCATCGGGGCTGTGGTGATTTTTCACCGCAGCCCCCTTTTCCTGCCCGTCAGATGCTTCCTTGCGCTGGAACATCCCACTCATTGCCGCCGCAGACTGCTCCTGAGCGGAGAAGTCCAGGTGGGCGTAGATGTCGGCGGTGGTAGAGAAGGTGCTGTGGCCCAGCCAGATCTGGATCTGCTTCATGGGGATCCCGTTGCTCAGCAGCAGGCTGGCACAGGTGTGGCGAAGGTCAAGAAAACGAATTTTGCGCAGGTCGTACTTCCGGATCACCCAGACGAAATGCTCCGTCACATAGTTGGGCCGCAGGAGCTTACCTTCCTCGTCCACACAGATGTAGTCCAGATAGTCCCGGCAGTAGGAGCCTTTAAACAGCCGCCGGTTTTTCGTTTGCTTCTCTTTTTCGGCTTTCAGCAGTTCCTCGACCACCGGGATCAACGGCAGGGTGCGGAAGCTGGACTTGGTTTTCAGCACGTCCTCCCCTATCGGAACATATTTACCGTCTACGCTTACCTCGATCACCTTATGGGAAATGGAGATGGTCTTTTTCTCAAAGTCTATGGCGTCCCAGCGCAGTCCCAGCACCTCGCTGCGCCGCAGGCCGTAGTAAGCGGCGATCTTGACGCAGAGCTCCAATGGATCGCCGGCGATGGCGTCAAACAGATCGAGCATCTCGTCCTCGCTGTAAAATGAGCCGTGGTAGACATTCTTCTTAGGGCGGTCCACCTTGTCTGCGGGGTTTTGGGTGAGGATGTCCTTTTTCACCGCGCTTTGCAGGGCCTTGCGGATGATGGCATGGTAGTGGATGACCGTGTTGGTGGTACATCCTGCGTTGAGAATGGTCTGGTAAAAGTCCTCAATGTCCTGGGGTTTAAGCGCTCCGAGCTGGACGGCAGAGGCTTTGAAGTAGGGGATCACTCGGGCCTTCATCATAACAGAGTAGCTCTGATAGGTGGCGGTGGCAATGGAGGGTCGGACGCTTTCCAGCCACTTTTCCATGTAGTCCACAAACAGCATCTGCGCCTCCGGGCAGATCGGAGCGAGTGCAGATCCCATTGTTTTCTGGGCTGCTTCCTCACGGAGCTCGTACTGCATCCTGATCTCATCCAGCGCCTTTTGTGCCCTGCGCTCGCTGGTGGTGGAGACCGGGAGTTTCGTGGCGATCCACTTTGTCTTTCGCTTGCCGTCCACTTTCAGGTACAGGACAGCGTAATAGTAACCATTTTTCTTCTGTAGGCAGCCTGTTATCATATTTTCCTCCTATTCCTATAACAAGCGGTGGATTTGCCTGCCTTCGACGACAACAACATACCACAACCGCTGAGAAATAGCTATGTCAGCGCCAGTGATAAAATGTAAAAAAACGCCGAGGAAAAAATGTAGTTTTGTGGCGGAGGAGGCGAAAAAAAGATAGACTCCCAATAGGGCGAAAAAGAGCCCGGAAAGGGAGTCAGAAAATGAAAGGAGCACAGTGGATGGATATCCGAAGCGACAGACAGAAAGGACTTAGCTATGTGGAGCTGGGACGGAAGTACCACATGGACCCGCGGACGGCAAAGCGGTACGCGGAATCGCCGCAGAAGCCGGAGTACACATTGAGCGAACCGAAGCCAACAAAGATGGATCCGTACAAGCAGATCGTGGACGAGTGGCTGGAGGAAGCGCCGTATTCGGCGCTGCGGATCCTGGAGAAGCTGCGGGAAATGGGATTCGACGGAGGCTACAGCATCGTCAAGGCGTATGTGAGCAGCCGGAAGATGGACTTGAATGAGAAAGCAACAGTGCGGTTTGAGACGATGCCGGGAAAGCAGGGGCAGATGGACTGGGGATTCTTCGAGGATCACCTGGTGTACGAGGATGGGAAGTGGAAGAAGCTGTACTGTTTTCTCATGATACTGGGGTACTCGCGGATGCGGTACATCGAATTTGTAACGGATATGAGCACAAACACACTGATTCGGTGTCACCAGAACGCATTCCGGTACTTTGGCGGGTACCCGGAGGAAATCCTGTACGACAACATGAAGCAGGTGGTCATTAAGCGGCTGCTGAAACAGGAGGACTCTACTCTGAACCGGCAGTTTGAGGACTTTGCGGGATTTTACGGGTTCAAGCCCATCCTGTGCCGCCCCTACCGTGGCCAGACGAAAGGAAAAGTGGAGCGGACGGTGCAGTTTGTGCGGGACAACTTCATGGTCGGGATCAAGTACAACAGCCTGGCAGATTTGAATGGACAAGCCTTGGCTTGGTGTAATAAGGTCAATGGCAAAGTTCATGCCACCACGAACGAGGTTCCTTTTGAGCGGCTGAAAAAGGAGGGGTTGAGTCCCCTCTCCAGAGAGTACATCATCGACAAGATCAACCTTAGGCGGGTACAAAAAGACTGCCTCATCTCCTACGCCGGCAATCAGTACTCCGTGCCAGCGGAGTATGTCGGCAAAGATGTGGCAGTCGTAGCCCTCGACAGTATGCTGGCGGCCTACTATGAAGGCAAGCAGATCGCTCTGCACCGAATATCGTATCAAAGGAAGGACATGGTTGTCAATCCTCAGCATTACCGAAGGCTTACGTTGAAGCAGACAATGGATGCAGAAAATATTCTGCTGGAACAGGGCAAAGTGATAGATTTCCCCTTGAAACCCTCTGATTTATCCAGATATGACGAGGTGCTGTATGACTGAATTTACTATGGACAGGCTGAGGGAAAACCTGGAAGCCCTTAAAATGAAAAACACCCTGGAGATTCTGGACAACTACCTGGAACGGGCGGTGGCGGACAAGCTCAACATTGTGGAGGTTTTGGATCACATTTTCTCAGAAGAAGCCAAATCCAAGCGGAAACGGGCCTATGAGAAGCAGATCCAGATGTCTGGCTTCCCCATTAAGAAGACCCTGGACGACTTCGATTTCTCTTTCCAGCCCTCCATCGATAAACGCCAAATCGATGAGTTGGCCACCATGCGCTTCCTGGAGAACGGGGAGAATGTGGTTTTCCTCGGCCCGCCAGGCGTGGGCAAGACCCATTTGGCCTCCGCCCTGGGCCTGGTGGCAGCACAGCACCGTTTCTCCACCTACTACATCAACTGCCACCAGCTTATTGAGCAGCTCAAAAAGGCCCACTTTGAGAACCGCCTGCCGGACAAGCTCAAAGTTCTGGCCAAGTACAGGATGCTCATCATTGACGAAATCGGCTATCTCCCTATGGATATCCAGGGCGCAAATCTCTTTTTCCAGCTCATTGCCAGACGGTATGAAAAAACGTCTACCGTTTTTACCTCCAACAAGACTTTCTCCCAGTGGAACGAGGTCTTTGCCGACGTCACCATCGCCTCCGCCATCCTGGATCGTGTACTGCATCACTGCACCGTTATCAACATCAAGGGTGAGTCTTACCGCCTGAAAGAACGCAAAGAATTTATGCGTCAGAAACAGCAAATCGTGAACACTCTTTTTGAGCAAGGCAGCTGCTGATTTTGTTACCCACCCCCGCCGAAAAACTACAAAATTTCTTCGGCGTTTTCTTACAATTTCATATTGGCGTTGACAGACCAGAAGGCCACCCGGCGGGTGCTGTATTACTGCACCGTCAGCCGCCCCGGCGAGAACGCGTCTACCACCGGCAAGACTAAGACGCCCCAAACCGACACCATGAACCTGACTGCGGTCCCCAGGGCCGACGGCCTGACCCGGGCCCGGACCCAGGATAACACGACTGACGCGGTGTTTAACAACTGGTATAAGTCGGTGTGGGTCCCGACCAGAACGGAAGAGGTGTAATCATGGAGGCGACCATCAAGATCGACGGCAAGGACGTGCGGTTTAAATCTACGGCAGCAACGCCCATGCTGTACCGGCAGAAATTCAACCGGGACCTGCTCCGGGATATCCACAGCCTTGCGGATGAGATCAACAACCCCAAGGCCGCTGGGGCTGATCTGTCCATCCGGGCGCTGAATACCTTTGAGAATATGGCGTACATCATGGCAAAGCAGGGGGACCCGGACATGGTGCCCGAAACCCCGCAGGAGTGGCTGGACGGATTCTCCGTCATGCCGTTTTACGGGATTTTCCCCGTGCTCCTGGACCTGTGGTCCGGGAATGTTAAGGGGCTGGAGGAAAGTAAAAAAAAAGCGGAGCTGTGGATCGAGAATTTACAACTGCTCTCTTTTTGCTGCGTGCAGTCAAACTCGGAATCTCCCTCCGAGATCTAGACCTTATTACCATCGGTATGCTCAACGACATGTATGCCGAGGCCGCGAACGACGAACTGGACTGGCCCACGCTGGCAACCCAGGAGGACATGGACCGGATGCTGTAAAGCGGCAAATCTGCACCTTGACAACTCAATATCGAGACAGCAAAAAAGCCGGGGATTTCTCCCCGGCCTCAGCTTGTCGAAAAATGCCCTGTCTGGCTTCATTACCAGACAGGCCACAACGTTAATGAGGAATAAAATGTAGGAGGAGGGTGTGGAGGAAGGCGGAGCAAAGCGCTTTCTGGCTTTCCATCTTGCCAACTTTTTGAGGTTCATGGCAGCAAATTTAAGCCTCACCCAGTTGGAAACCTGGGCCAGACCACGGTAAACGGTATAGCGCATGGCGTGTTTTTCTTTTGCATCGGCAAAAACTCGCTCAATGGTCTCTTTGCGCCTTGCATAGAGCTGCTTGTACTCCGGGGTGTACCTGGCATCATCGGCCAGTTCCTCATAGCCCTTCCAGATGTGCCGCAGGACAGTCTTTACGAAGCTTTTGGATTTTGTACATAAATGCCGGGTGGGGCACTGGGCACAAATTGTCGGATCGCTGCGGTATTCACGGTATCCATCCCGGTTGGTGGTGCGGTAGGACAGGATGTGGTATTCTGGGCAGATCACGCAGTCATAATATTCATCGTAGACGTAAGACCACCAGGGATGTCCACCCTTCATCGTCGTGGGCCGCTTGTAGGCTGTAGACAATACCCGGCCATCTCGAAATACCTTTTTGCAAATATGCGGGGTCTTGTAGGCGGCATCTGCCACCACTGTTTCCACCTCTGGAAACGATTGAATCAATTTGTCGTAAACATCGTCAAACGCCACGCTGTCATGGACATTTCCGGGGGTGACCACTGTTTCCAATACGTAACCGCTCTTGTCACAGGCGGTATGGGCCTCATAAGCAAAGCACCGCTTGTGCTCCCCTTTGTGGAACATTCCACTCTCCGGGTCTGTGGTGGATACCGTTACTGTTTTCTGCTTTTTCGCCTCTTTCTTCCTCCGGGCCTGCTTCTTTTTTGAGGTATTGTCCTGTTTCTTCCCTCCAGCTTTGGGTGGTTCTTCTTCATCATCCAGTGGCTTTTTTCCATGAGCCTCCCGGTCCGCGTTCACTTCCGCCAGCAGTTCTTCCTGGTATCGTTTTGCCGCTGCCGGTACTTCCTGCTTCATTTTCTTCTTCAGATTTGCGCTGGCTTTGATGTGTGTCCCATCTATAAATACCGCCGCCGGGGTCAGTGCTCCCGCACTGCCCGCCTCCTCCAATATCCATCGAAATACTGCCTCTATGGTTTCTGAAGTAAACCGGTGCCGGAAGTTGTAACTCACCGTGGAAAAATGGGGCAGCTCCTCACTCAGCGTGTATCGCAAAAACCACCGGTATGCTATATCTGTCTGGGCTCTGCGCAACGTTCCCCGCAAAGATACATTCCCATCCAGATGCTGCAGCAATACGATTTTGAATAGCACCACTGGGTCGATGCTCCGCCGGCCCTCTTCTTCGCTGTACAACGCCTCCACGATTTCGTACAATTTCTCGAAATCTACCGCTGCATCCACCTGCCGCAATAGATGTTCGGGCGGCACCAGGCTTTCTGTGTCCACCATTTCTATGACCCCTCGCTCATTTTTCCCTCGCTCCAACATTTCCCTCACCCCTTACTCCCTATTTTATCATCTTTACATGAAAAAGTCTACCAAAAGGCAGACTTTTTCGACAGGCTGAAGCCGGGGATTTCTCCCCGGCCTGTCTGATAATCAGTTTTCCTTTTTCTTTGGCTTGTACTGGGCTTCTCCGCTCTCAACATATTTGATGAGCTGGATGATGTCCTCCGCAGACCAGCCCGCGCTTTCCAGCGCCTCGATCAGACGAACGTTCTCCTGCATGTTCACTGCTTCCCACCTCCTTCCATATCTCGTTCCATCTCGTGATCGATTGCCCGGTTGATAAAGCCGTTGACGCTTTCCCCCTGGGCTTCCGCATGGGACTGAATTTCAGCCTTTCGGTCTTTACTGACCCTTACTTTGATTTCTCCTTGCTTTTCAATATATTTTTGATTAGCACGTTTTCTTGCTTCGCTTAGGGGCATGTAACGGACCTCCTTTCCACATATAGTATACCACAATGTCGCGAATGGGTACATACACAAAAGCCACAAATGTATGGGTACATGTTTGTGTATTTTACCGATTAAAATGTATGGGTACATGTATTATACTGACATTGTCAGCGGGGGAGACCCCGAGAGAATTTGAAGGAGGTATTTACTATGAGTGAAGCTGAAATGCGCAGGTGTCTCATTGACCTGATTCTGGGGAACCGTGGCTGGTGGGCAAGGACGTGGCTGCGGCGCTGGGGTACAGCAACCCCCGTGACGCATTGGGGGCCCATGTGGATGATGAGGATAAAGCTACCGTCGCAATTCACGACGGTAGCCAAAACCGCAACATGACAGTCATCAACGAAAGCGGCCTATACTCTCTGGTGCTGTCCAGCAAGCTGCCCGGCGCAAAGAAGTTCCGCCGGTGGGTGACATCTGAGGTGCTTCCCTCCATCCGAAAAACCGGCGGGTACGCCCTCCCAAAAGACTACCCCTCCGCCCTCCGGGCCCTGGCGGACAGC
Organism: Firmicutes bacterium ASF500; assembly: GCA_000492175.2. NCBI lineage: Bacteria > Bacillati > Bacillota > Firmicutes bacterium ASF500. The sequence continues at coordinate 3,650,837 of CP097573.1, forward strand.
GAGGAGAAGCGGCTGGCTCTGGCCGTAGAGAACGAGGCGCAGAAACAGGCTATCGCTGATTTTCAGCCCATCAAGCAGTATGTGGACACCATCCTCTCCAGCACCCGGACGCTGGCAACCACGCAGATCGCCGCCGACTATGACATGAGCGCCAGGAAGTTAAACAAAATTTTGCATGAGGAGGGAATCCAGAGATACGTCAACGGACAGTGGATTCTTTACAAGCAGTATATGGGCAAGGGCTACACCAAGTCTAAGACCATCAACATTACCCACAGCGACGGGCGGCCCGATACGGTGCTGAACACCGAATGGACACAGAAAGGCCGACTGCTGATTCATGAAATCCTGACCGCCCGTGGCATTCTGGCCGTCATGGACAGAATGGCCGCATGATTATATATCCCCGCTGTCTCGATATTGAGTCGGCGGGGATTTTTTGATGTAGCGAGGTGAACTATGGCAAGTAATCGAATTAAGGGTATCACTATCGAGATCGCTGGCGATACCACAAAACTTGACAAGGCTCTTGCTGGGACCGACAAGCAGTTGAAAGCCACACAGACGAACCTAAAAGATGTCGAGCGGCTGCTCAAGTTGGACCCTGGGAATGTGGACCTCCTAACCCAAAAACAGCGTCTGTTGACAGACGCTGTGGAGGGAACAAAGGAGCGTCTGCGCACCCTCGAAACAGCGGCGGAACAGGCATATCAGCAGTTGTCCAAGGGCGAAATCTCACAGCAGCAGTTCGACGCGCTTAACCGCGAGCTCATCGAGACCAAAATGAACGTGGAAGAGGTCACCCGGACCGCAGATGAGTTTGACATCGGTCGGGCGGTACAGGAGGCCCAGGGTGCAGTAAACGGGTTGGGCAGCGCGGCCAGCGGAGCTGCCGGAGATATGGGAAGACTGGGCAGTGCAGCTGGGGGCGCAGACAGCAATGTGGGCGGATTAGGCGGTGCCTCCGGTGGTGCTGCTGGGGATGTAAGCGGCCTGGGCGGTGCGGCCAGCGGTGCGGCTGGAGATTTGGACCGCCTGGGTGGTGCTGCTGAGGATGCGTCCGGCGATTTGGACGGGCTTAGCGGGGCCTCCGGCGGGCTCTCAGGGGGCTTGGGCGGTCTGTCTGGGATCGTCGGGGGTGTCTCGATTGCCATCGGACAAAAGCTGGTCGAGGGCGCTATGGCGGCGGCTGAGTGGCTGTGGAATCTTGATGAGGCCACCGAGGAATATCGGGAGGCAATGGGAAAACTGAATACGGCTTTTGAGGCGGCGGGGTTTGACGCTGAAACCGCAAAAGAAGCCTATGAGGGATTTTACAAAATCCTGGGCGATACTGACACTGCTACAGAAGCCTCTCAGCTCCTGGCACAGCTGGTTGACAATGAAGAGGACGTCGCCAAGTGGACCGAAATTGCCGCCGGTGTGTATGGTACCTTTGGCGACGCTCTACCGATTGAGGGGCTGATTGAGGCCGCGAATGAGACCGCCAAGACCGGACAAGTTACGGGGGCTTTAGCCGATGCCCTGAACTGGGTAGGCATGAGTGAGGATGAGTTCAACGACATCCTCTCCCGGACCACCGATGAAGGTGACCGCGCCCAGCTTATCATGAATAACCTTGGAATGGCCTATGAGGATGCGGCGGATTCATTTTATGAGAACAATCAATCCCTGATGGAATCAAGAGAAGTTCAAATGAAGATGGATGAAGCTCAAGCAAAGTTGGGTGATTCTATTGACCGGTTGAAAAATAAGTTTTTTGAAGTATTTGGGCCGTTTTTGATTGATTTAATGGAAGCTACAGGGAAAATACTGGATAAAATTCCAGGTATTATTGACAAAATCGGAGAGGCTATGGACTGGCTCGGAAAGAAAGTCCAAGGTGTGATCGGATTTTTCCAGGAGCTTTTCGGCGCGGGGCAGCAGGCGTCCAATATGTCTGTTGGCGGCGCGGCCAGCTCCCGGGGGCGCTCGGTGGCGGAGCCCTACTCGCTCATGGCGGCGACGCCTGAAAACATCCCCTATCTGGCGCGCGGCACGGTGACCCGCCCCAACAACCCGTTTTTGGCTGTAGTCGGCGACAACCCGACGGAGCCGGAGATCGTCTCGCCGCTGTCCACCATCCGGCAGGCTGTCCGGGATGAGATGGGCCAGGGCAGCAGCATGAGCGCCGCCGCCCCCCGGAGCGTCAACGTCACCCTGGTCATTACTGTCGGGACCGGCACGCAGCAGTATCCGCTGACAAACCGCTGTTGCGCCCAGGTCACCGCCTGCGGTATCCGCACTCGGACCCGGTACTCCACTGTGGTCTCCACCAGCGCCACCAGCGGCACCTTTAAGCTGCTCGGGAATACATGCCCCTGCCCTACCAACAATCTGCGGAGCATCAACGGCACGGCCCCTGCCGCACCGGCCCCCACCACCTGAAGGAGGGCGCACAATGAATCGATACACCAAAATGTCCCTCATGCGCCCTGCGAGCCGCCAGGACAGCCGAGACGGCGACCGGCGGGAATACGACCGCACCGACACGCAGGACGGTTACAGAGGCCCTGAGAGCCGTTTCCGGGACCGTGATGGCCGGGAGCATTACAACGATGGCCGGTACGCCCCCATGAATCGGGGCGGGGCCTATGGCGGCGAGCCTATGGACCGGGGCGGCTATGGGTATCCCCGCTCTGAGTATATGGAGCCCTACTCCCACTACGGCTATCCCATGACCCCCTATGTCCCGCCTGTCTATCAGCGGGAGGGCTGGCAGACCCGTGAGGATTTCCGCCCCATGAACAAAATCGGCTTTTCTGTCGACGGCGAAATGGAGCGTCTGCCCCGGGAACTGGGCCACGACTACCCCATGTCCGCCGGGTATGAGGGAAAAGAGGAGATGTCCAGACGCCAGGGCGATGGGTACAGCATGGGCCAACGGCCCAAAGTAATGCCCGTCTTTAACCGCCAGATGGCGGAGGAGTGGGTGTCCCGGATGCAAAATGCGGATGGCACCCGTGGGCCTCATTTCTCTATGGAGAAGTCCAAGGAGATCATGAAGCAGTATAATGTGGACTGCGACCCTCTGGAGTTTTACGTTGTGCTCAACAGCCTGTATTCGGACTACGACCAGGCGTTGAAGAAAAACAACGCCTCTACGCTGGAACTCTACGCCTGCCTCGCAAAGGCGTGGATTGAGGACCAGGATGCCGTCCCCAATAAGGCGGCGGCGTACTATACGCACGTGGTGAAGCACTAAAAAGTTCCACCACCTTTTCCACCACCAAGTTGATTGTGTACGAACATTTTTGAACAATAAAACGGTTTGCTAGAAAAAGAAAACCCGCCGGAAGTCCTTGAAACACAAGGCTTTCGGCGGGTTTTTAACTGGCAGCCGGAGAAGGATTCGAACCCTCACAAACAGAGTCAGAGTCTGTCGTGCTATCCTTACACAATCCGGCTTTATTCATGTCCTTCGTAGAGGACGAATGCTATTATAGCAAATACTCGGAATTTGTCAAGGGGTATTTTTGTTTTTTGTAAGGCTTTGGCATTTTGCTGAATATCCCTTGCGGAAGACAGGGAGGCGTGGTATGATAATATAAATCTTACCAGATCAGATACCGCCGCTGGAGCTTCCGGCGGGTGAAATGAGGGAAATTATGGAGCGTCAAACTGTAAACCGCCGGGCGGTGAAGGTGATCGGGCACCGGAACCCGGACACGGATTCCATCTGCTCGGCCATCGCCTACAGCAACCTGAAAAATATCCTGGACCCGGAACACCCCTGCAAGCCCTGCCGGGCCGGACTGCTCAACCGGGAGACGGAATTCGTCCTGAACTATTTCAAGGTCCCGGCTCCCCAGCTGTACACCGATGTCAGCCCCCATCTGCGGGACGTGGACATTCGTCCGGCCAAGGGGGTGGACGGGGAGATGAGTCTGCGCCGGGCCTGGATGACCATGCGGGACCAGCAGCTGGACACCCTGTGCGTCGTGGACGGGGAGGAGAACCTGAAGGGGGTCATCACCGTCAAGGACGTGGCCACCGCCAATATGGACGGCATGGACCCCCACAGCCTGGAGATCGCCGGGACCAGCTATGAGAACCTGATCGACATTCTGGACGGCGCCGTCCTGGTGGGGGATGTCACCGGGAAGCGGGTGGAGGGCCGAATCATCATCGGCTCGGGCAGCGCCGAGCAGATCGAAAAATCCATCTCCCCCGGAGACATCGTCATTGTCAGCAACCGCAGCGAGAGCCAGCTGGCCGCCCTGGAGATGGACGCCGGGTGCATGGTGGTGTGCGCCGGGGGGAAGGTCCCCCGGACCATATGCATGCTGGCGGAGGAGAAGGGCTGTATTGTCATTACCACGGAGATCAGTACCTATGTGGCCGGACAGATCATCAGCCAGGCCGCCCCCATCCGCCACTATATGACCTCTAAGAACCTGCTGACCTTCACCCTCAACACGCCAGTGGAGTCAGCCAGCAAGATTATGGCCTCGGTCCGCTTCCGCTACTTCCCTGTGCTGGACGACGACGGAAAGTACATTGGGGTGGTCTCCCACCGGAACATGATGAATCTGCACAAAAAGCAGCTGATCCTGGTGGACCACAACGAGAAGGGCCAGGCGGCGGAGGGCATCGAGCAGGCGGAGGTACTGGAGATCATCGACCATCACCGCATCGGCTCTATGGAGACCGACGGCCCGGTGTATTTCCGCAACGTACCTGTGGGCTGTACCTGTACCATCGTCTACCAGATGTACCGGGAGAACGGGGTGGACATCGACCCCACCATCGCCGGGCTGATGCTGTCCGCCATTCTGTCGGACACGCTGATGTTCCGCAGCCCCACCTGCACCCCCGTCGACGAGCGGGCGGCCCGGCATCTGGCCGAGCTGGCCGGGGTGGACCTGGAGGGCTACGCCGACACCATGTTTGAGCACGGCGGCGACGTGTCCGGCAAGACGGCGGCGGAGGTCTTCAACGGCGACTATAAGATCTTCACCAGCGGCGAGGTTCGCTTCGGGGTGGGCCAGGGCATCTATATGACCGAGAAGAACCGCAAGGCCGCCCAGGCCCTGGTGGGGCCCTACCTACCCGAGGCCCGGACCAAGCAGCAGCTGGACTACATATTCTATATGTTCACCGACGTGCGCAACTCCTTCACCGAGCTGCTCATGACGGGCCCCGGGGCGGAGGAGCTGGCCTGCAAGACCTTTGGGGCGGAGATTGAGAACGGCGTGGTCACCCTGCCCGGGGTGGTCAGCCGGAAGAAGCAGATGGTGCCCAGCCTCATCAACGCCATCAAGCTGGAACAGGAGTGAGCGGAATGCGAAGTGTGAATACCCCCCTCATCGAGGGCTGTGTGGACTCCTACGCCTCCTGCGCGGCGGCGTACCGGGGCGGGGCGGACCGGCTGGAGCTGTGCGCCAATCTGGCCATCGGCGGCACCACGCCGTCGGCGAGCCTGTTCTGTCAGGTCCGGCGGGACTTCCCCATCCCTGTCAACGTTCTCATCCGCCCCCGATTCGGTGACTTCCTCTATTCCCGGGAGGAGCTGGAGGAGATGGCGGAGGAGATCCGCCGGTTCCGGGAGCTGGGGGCCAACGGGGTGGTCATCGGCGCGCTGACCCCCGATGGGGAGCTGGACCGGTCCGCGATGGCCCGCCTGATGGACCAGGCCGGCGGGATGGAGGTTACCCTCCACCGGGCTTTCGACATGACCCGGGACCCTCTGGAGGCCCTGGAGGCGGCGGTGGAGCTGGGGTGCCGCACCATCCTCACCTCCGGCCAGGCCCAGAGTGCGGCGGAAGGCTGTCAGGTCCTGAGCCAGGTCCTCACCCAGGCGGCGGGCCGGATCGACATTATGGCCGGCTGCGGGGTGAAGCAGGGGAATATCCCCGCCATCCATCGGGAGACCGGAATCCGGGTCTTCCACACCACCGGCCGGCGGGGCCCGGTGGACAGCGGGATGCGCTACCGCAAGGCGGGGGTGTCCATGGGACTGCCCTCTCTGTCGGAGTATGAGCTGTGGCGCACCGACGAGGAGGAGCTCCGGGCCTGCGCCCGGCTGGTCCACGCCCTGCCCGGCTGACCCTCCAGACACAGCCCCGGCGGCTGGGGCATAAGATAGTTCAGCACCATCTGAAAGGAGGCTGCTGGAACTATCGTTCCCAGCGATGACATATGAACCCCAACACATATTATTATTTTGACGCCCCCGCGGGCCGGTCCGGCAGGGAGGCGGTGATCCCTCTGCCCAACGTGGGGGAGGGCGGACCCGTCTACCCCGGTCCCGGCGGGGAGGCTGTGGTCCCCCTGCCCAACCCCGGCGAGGGCGGGCCGGTCTACCCCGGTCCCGGCGGCGACGCGGTAATCCCTCTGCCCAACCCGGGGGAGGGCGGACCGGTCTATCCCGGCCCCGGCGGCGACGCGGTGATTCCCCTGCCCAACCCCGGCGAGGGCGGACCGGTCTACCCGGGGGACGGCCCCATCTGGGTCTGCCCCGGCTGCTCCGCCGCCCCTGTGCCGCCGATTGTTCAGAGCGGCACGTCCAGGGTGCGCGTCCTCAACGCAGCCTATGGCTACTCCGCCTTCCGTATCAGCGTGGGGGGCAGGCGGTTTGTCAACCGGCTGAACTACGCCAGGGTCACCGGCTACGGCTGGGTCCCCTCCGGTTATCAGACGGTGACGGTTACCGGGATGAACGGCTATATCTATCTGCAAAAGTCCATGCCATTCCAGACCAACGGGCTGACCACCATCGCCATCGTCAACACCGCCGGCGGCATCGACCTGGTGCAGATCGCCGACCGGTGCTGTCCCCCCTCTAACGGCTGGTCCAGCTTCCGGGTGGGCAATCTGGCCTATAACAGCGGTCCGCTGGACGTGGTCATGAGCGACGGCCGGGTGGTCTACAGCGACCTGCGGTACAAGGAGGTGGGGGTCTTCAAGCGCATCATGCCCGGGACCTACCAGTTCTTCTACGCCGATACCAATTTCGCCCCCATGTCCCCCTCCATGGGCATCGAGTCGATGGACCCCGCGTGGCTGGGCGTCTACCCGCCCTATGAGACCTTCGGCTCCCTGTCGCTCAATGTGAACAGCGGGGAGATTTACAACATCTACCTGCTCCAAAATGGAGCCGGACGCAACAACATCCAAAATCTGATCCTGGTGGACCGGTAACAGGCCCGCAGGCAGGGCAAGGCCCCCGGCGTAAGCCGGGGGCCCTGTGTTACAGCGCGTTCAGACACTTCTGCACCTGCTCCCGCAGGGCCTGGTCGGCCTGGACCAGACATCTGCAAACGGCAAAAAAACCGCCTGCGTAGGGGCTGTCATCCCGGTCCAGCCCGGCGGACATCAGGTCCACAGCGTTGATGATGCTGGAAATGTGGTTGGCCGCAGCGTCTAAATCAAGTAATTCTTCCCGTAAACCCATAAGGTCCTCCTTGATTTTTACCCGGCGTTGTGGCATAATCAGATTTGCCATTCCTCCGGGTGTGGTTGTAGAGTGTTGGTGTTGCTTGCTAGGCTGGCCAGCACTCTATTTTTATTCGCCCAGTTCTTCGTTGATTTTCTCGTTGAGCCATTTGACCTTGGAGATGTTTTTTTCTTTCAGCTTTTCTTCAAAGTGTTCCATTTTTTCTTTGTCTACCTCAACGGCAAACGCTTTGATTTTTTTTCGCCGGTCTCTGAAATACTGGGCTCTGCTTTCACGGGGCAAACCTTCACCTCCTTGTTTTGCGAAACCAGTATAGCGCGGTTTCATGAAACTGTCAAGAGAAAAAATGGCCCCCGGCGCGGAGGCGCTGAGGCAGAATCCCTGTAGGGGCGGATATCATCCGCCCGCGGGTGCGTACTATGCGTCCCCGCATGGTTTTCTGCTTCAACGCCCCATAGCCAGGGGCCGTCTGTTTAAATCTTGGTGATGTCGATGGGGGTCAGGTCTTCACTGCGGCTCTGCTGCCGGACGGTGAGCAGGGCCCGGGCGGTGTCCACCGAGGTGACACAGCCCACCCCGTGCTCCACGGCGGAGCGGCGGATACGGAAGCCGTCGCTGTCGTGCTTGCGGCCCCGGGTGGGGGTGTTGATGATGAGGTCCACGGTGCCGGACGCGATCATGTCCAGAATGTTGGGGTGGGCCTGGGACACCCGGTTGACGCTCTTGCAGGCGATGCCCGCCCCGGTGAGGGTCTGGCAGGTGCCGGCGGTGGCAAGCAGCTCCACACCCATCTCCTCAAAACCCCGGGCGATGGCGATGATCTCGCCCTTGTCCTCGTCTTTCACGGTGACGATAATCCGGCCGCCCTTCTTGGGGGCCCGCATCCCGGAGCCCTTGAAGGCCTTGAGCAGGGCCTGGGGATAGGTCTCGGCCAGACCCAGTACCTCGCCGGTGGACTTCATCTCCGGGCCAAGGCCGGTGTCCACGTCGGTGAGCTTCTCGAAGGAGAACACCGGGGCCTTGACGGCGTAGTAGTCGGCCTCCTTATAGATACCGGCGCCGTACTCCAGGTCCTTCAGCTTGGCCCCCAGCATGACCTTGGTAGCCAGGTCGATGATGGGCACGCCGGTGACCTTGGAGATATAGGGAATGGTCCGGGAGGACCGGGGGTTGACCTCAATCACATAGATGTCGTCGTCGTAGAGGATATACTGGGCGTTGATGAGGCCCACCACCCCCAGGTGCTTTGCCATGTTCTTGGTGTGCTTGAGGATGAGCTCCCGGTGCTTGTCCTCCAGGTGGAGGGGGGGATAGACGGCGATGGAGTCCCCGGAGTGGACCCCGGCCCGCTCCACGTGCTCCATGATGCCGGGGATGAGGATATCCTCCCCGTCGAACACGCCGTCCACCTCCAGCTCCCGGCCCATGAGGTACTTGTCCACCAGGATGGGGTGCTCCTGGACGGTCATGTTGATGATCTTCATGAACTCCTCAATGTTCCGGTCGGTGTAGGCGATCTCCATGCCCTGACCGCCCAGCACGTAGGAGGGACGGACCAGCACGGGGTAGCCCAGCTCGTGGGCGGCGTCCAGCGCCTCCTGGGTGGTAAAGACGGTCCGTCCCTTGGCCCGGGGGATGCCGCACTTGGACAAAATCTCGTCGAACCGCTCCCGGTCCTCGGCGGCGTCCACGCCGTCGGAGGAGGTGCCCAGGATGCGCACCCCCATGTCGGTGAGGGCCTTGGCCAGCTTGATGGCCGTCTGCCCGCCGAACTGGACCACCGCGCCCCAGGGCTTTTCCTGTTCCACGATGTTCTGTACGTCCTCGGCGGTGAGGGGCTCGAAGTACAGCTTGTCGGCCACGTCGAAGTCGGTGGAGACGGTCTCCGGGTTGTTGTTGACGATGATGGTCTCACAGCCCAGCTTCCGCAGGGCCCAGACGGAGTGGACGGAGCAGTAGTCAAACTCGATGCCCTGTCCGATGCGGATGGGGCCGGAGCCCAGCACCAGGACCTTCTTCCGGCCTGACCCGTCGTCCCGGGCCTCATTCTCCCCGTCGTAGGTGGAGTAGTAGTAGGGGGTCTCGGCGTCAAACTCGGCGGCGCAGGTGTCCACCATCTTAAAGGCGGGGATGATGTGATACTTCTCCCGCAGGGCCTTCACGTCGGCCTGAGCCATGCCGCACAGTGCGCCGATGTAGCTGTCGGCGAAGCACATCTCCTTGGCCCGCTTGAGGGTGTCCACGTCGGGTTCGCCCTTGCACCGTTTCAGCTCCTCCTCCATGTCGATGATCCGCTTGAAGGCGTCCAGGAACCAGATGTCCATCTTGGTGATGGAGTAAATCTTCTGGGGGGAGAAGCCCCGGCGCAGGGCCTCGGCCACCACGAACAGCCGCTCGTCGGTGACGTTCACCAGCAGCTCCTCGATCTCGTCGGTGTACAGCCCCTCCAGCTTGTCCAGCTTGAGGGCCCGGACGTTCAACTCCAGAGAGCGGATAGCTTTCATCACCGCACCCTCGAAGGAGTTGGCGATGGCCATCACCTCGCCGGTGGCCTTCATCTGGGTGCCCAGGGTGCGGCTGGCGGTGGTGAACTTGTCGAAGGGCAGACGGGGGATTTTCAGCACGCAGTAGTCAATGGTGGGCTCGAAGCAGGCCTTGGTCTTGCCGGTGACGGCGTTGGGGATCTCGTCCAGGGTGTAGCCCAGGGCCACCTTGGCGGCCACCTTGGCGATGGGGTAGCCGGTGGCCTTGGAGGCCAGGGCGGAGGAGCGGGACACCCGGGGGTTGACCTCGATGACGGCGTACTCAAAGGAGTCGGGGTTCAAGGCGAACTGCACGTTGCACCCGCCCTCAATCTCCAGGGCGGAGATGATGTCCAGAGCGGCGGAGCGGAGCATCTGGAACTCCCGGTTGGCCAGGGTCTGGGTGGGGGCCACCACGATGGAGTCGCCGGTGTGGACGCCTACGGGGTCGATGTTCTCCATGGAGCAGATGGTAATCACGTTGCCCGCGCCGTCCCGCATGACCTCGAACTCGATCTCCTTCCAGCCGGCGATGCACCGCTCGATGAGCACCTGGCCCACCCGGCTGAGGTTGATGCCCCGCTCGGAGATTTCCTCCAGGGAGGCCCGGTCATAGGCGATGCCGCCGCCAGTGCCGCCCAGGGTGTAGGCGGGCCGGACAATCACCGGATAGCCGATGCTCTCGGCGAAGGAGATGGCATCCTCCACGCTCTCCACCACCAGGGAGGTGACGCAGGGCTGGTCAATGGACTCCATGCAGTCCTTAAAACCCTGGCGGTCCTCCGCCTTGCGGATGGACTCGGGGGAGGTACCCAGCAGGCGCACGCCGTACTTCTCCAGGGTGCCGTTCTCATGGAGGGCCATAGCCAGGTTCAGGCCGGTCTGTCCCCCCAGGGTGGGCAGGATGGAGTCGGGCCGCTCCTTTTCAATCACCTGGGTGACAGAGGGGATGTTCAGCGGCTCGATATACACATGGTCAGCGATGTCCTTGTCGGTCATGATGGTGGCGGGGTTGGAGTTGACCAGCACCACCTCCAGACCCTCCTCCTTGAGGGCCCGGCAGGCCTGGGTGCCGGCGTAGTCGAACTCGGCGGCCTGGCCGATGACGATGGGGCCGGAGCCCAGCACCAGTACCTTTTTCACGTCGGTGTATTTAGGCATTATTTGGCACCTCCCTTTTTGGCGGCCATATTGTCAATAAAGCGGTTGAACAGATATTCTGTGTCCCTAGGGCCGGCGTTGGCTTCTGGGTGGAACTGGGTGGTGAAACAGTTGGGCCGCTTGTACCGCAGGCCCTCGCAGGTGCCGTCGTTCACGTTGACGTGGCTCACCTCAGCCACCGCCGGGTCTACGGAGTCGGCCAGCACCATATAGCCGTGGTTCTGGCTGGTGATGAACACCCGGCCCTTCTCCAGGTCCCGGACGGGGTGGTTGCCCCCCCGGTGGCCGTAGGCCAGCTTGCCGGTTTTGGCTCCGGTAGCCAGCGCCAGCAGCTGGTGGCCCAGGCAGACGCCGAAGAGGGGGATGTCACTGTGGTAGAGCTTTTTCAACTCCTCGATGATGGCGGTATTCTCCGCCGGGTCGCCGGGGCCGTTGGAGAGCATCACGCCGTCGTAGCCCCCGGACAGCACCGCCCCGGCGGGGGTGGAGGCGGGCAGGGCGGTCACCTTGCAGCCCCGCCTGCGCAGACACTCGATCATGTGCTGCTTCACGCCGTAGTCCATCATAGCCACATGGAACCGCTCCTCGCCGCAGGCGGAAAAGACCTCCGGCTCGCTCCGGGTGACCAGAGGGACGGTGTCCTTCACCTGATAGGCTTTCAGCTGTTCAAGCACCTGGGCGATATTAAAATGCTCCGCGCAGGTGAGCATTCCGTTCATGCTCCCCTGACTGCGGAGTATTTTGGTCAGCGCCCGGGTGTCCACACCCTGGATGCCGGTGATATTGTGTTCCTTCAAATAGCTGCCCAGGTCGCCCTCGCAGCGGAAATTGCTCCCCCGGGGGGACAGGTGCCGGACGACGAGGGCCTCCACCCAGGGCCGGCGGGACTCGTTGTCCTCGCTGTTGACGCCGTAGTTGCCGATGAGGGGGTAGGACATGACCACGCCCTGTCCGGCGTAGGAGGGGTCGGTCAGAATCTCCTGGTAGCCGGCCATGGAGGTGTTGAACACCATCTCGCACACCCGCGTCTCGGTGGAGCCGATGCTGGTGCCAGAGAAGATGCTTCCGTTGGCTAAAATCAAGGTTGCTTTCACGTTGCTTCACTCACTTTCCCTTCCGGTTCTGCTTCAATCGGTGTAATCAAGTTATTATATCGAAAACAGCGTCATTTTGCAAGATGGCGTTTTCCCTTTTTCTGTCACAATATCCGGGGGATATTTGAGCAATTTGCGGGGAAGGATATGGTTTGTTTGCAGGGCGCGACGACCCCGGCGCGCCGCGTTCTTGAGCTGCGGGGTCCAAAAACACGGGCCGCCCAGGTCGTCGGCCCTACAAGGAGGCGGTCATCGTGTTTACCGGCCTTTTGCGCACGATCATCCTATACATCCTCATCATCGCCGGGGTGCGGCTGATGGGCAAGCGGCAGGTGGGGGAGCTGGAGCCCTCGGAGCTGGTGCTGTCCCTCATCATCGCCGACCTGGCCTCGGTGCCCATGCAGGACTACGGCATCCCCCTGCTTACGGGGATCGTGCCCATCCTGACGCTGCTTTCGGTGACCATGATCCTGTCGGTGCTGACCATGAAGAGCGTCCGCTTTCGGGCGCTGCTGTGCGGCAAGCCCAGCGTGGTGGTCCGGGACGGGGCGGTGGACCAGCGGGAGATGGCAAAAAACCGGCTCACGGTGGACGAGCTGCTGGAGGAGCTGCGCATCCAGGGCTACACCGACCTGTCCGTGGTGAAGTACGCCATTCTGGAGACCAACGGCCAGTTGTCCGTCCTGCCCTACGCCAACCAGAAGCCCCCAACGGCCCGGGACATGAAGGTGAGCGTGGAGGAGGGCGGCCTGCCCCGGGTGGTGGTCAGCGACGGCAAGCTGCTGGAGCGTAACCTGAAGGCTCTGGGCCACGACCGCTCCTGGCTGGACCGGCAGCTCACCCAGCGGGGCTGTAAGGATGTGTCCAAGGTGTTCCTTCTCCTGGTGGACGAGGGGGACGCGGTGTATTTCGCGGAGAAGGATGGGTAACAGGAGGACGTGTGTAGGGCGCGACGACCCCGGCGCGCTGCCCTGCGCAGGCCGGTTGACGGCGGCGGGCCGGGTCGTCCCGCCCTACGACAGGAATTGGAGGAATCTGGATGAAGCGACTTTATATCGCGTTGGCTCTGCTGGCGCTCCTTCTGGGGGCCAGCTTAGCCAACGCCTGGTATGCCCAATCCCTCACCGGGGACATGACGGACCGGCTGAGGCAGGCCCAGTCGCTGGCGGAGGGGGAGAACTGGGATCAGGCGGAGGCGGTGACCCGGCAGGTCTATGAGGACTGGCAGGACCACCACTTCTACCTCCACACCTTCATGCGACACAGCGACACCGACCAGGTCCTCCGGGCCTTCCGTCAGGTGCTGGAGTACCTGCGCCTCCAGGAGCCCGACCAGTACAACGCCGCCAACGCCGACCTCGTGGCCCAGCTGGAGCTTCTGGCCGAGATGGAGCAGGCGTCGGTGGTGAACGTCCTGTAAAAACAGCGCCTGAGCCCCGGAAAAGGGGGCTCAGGCGCTGTTTGTCATACCAGCTCGGGGCCCTTGGAGATGGACATCTTGAGGAGCACGGGGTCAGAAGAGCGGAGGCGATGACGGCCAGGACGATGGCGGGGAGGATAGCGGGGTCGATCATCCCCGCGCTGATGCCCCGCTGGGCCACCATCAGGGCCACCTCGCTCCGGGCCACCATGCCGATGCCCACCACCAGGGACTGATGACGGGTCATGCGGCAGGCCAGTCCGCCCAGGCCGCAGCCCACCACCTTGGACAGCACGGCGGCCAGCACCAGAAGCAGGGCGAAGACCAGAATGCTGGAGTTCATGTCCCGCAGGTTAGTCTTCATGCCTACGCCGGCAAAGAACACCGGGGTAAACACCATATAGGGGTGATGGTGAACTTCTTAGCCACAAATTTCCGGCCTTGGTCACGTTGCACAGGATCAGTCCGGCGAAGTATGCGCCGGTGATATCGGCCACGCCGAACCACTCCTCGGAGCAGTAGGCCATGAGCAGGCAGAAGGCCAGCGACCACACCGCCACCCGGCGGCTGTGCCAGTGCTCCTCGGCCACATAGGTAAAGATCCGGCGGACCACCAGGCCCACGCCCAGCACAAAGACGAAAAACAGCACGATATGGACCATCACCATCACCGGATCGGAGTCCCCGGAGCTGAACGCGCTGAGGATGGACAGGACTACAATGCCGATGATGTCGTCAATGAGGGCGGCGCTGAGCAGGGTGGTGCCCGTCTTTGTTTTCAGCTTGCCCATCTCGTTGAGGGTCTCCACCGTGATGGACACCGAGGTGGCCGAGAAGACCGAGCCCATAAAGGCAGATTTCAGCAGGTTATAGCGGTGAACTCCCCGCCGCAGAAGAAAAGAGGTACAGCCCGCCGCACCAGGAACAGGGGGACGAACACCCCCAGCACGGCGATGACGCTGGCCTGGAGGCCGGTCTCTTTCAGCTCTTTTCATGTCGGTGTCGATACCGGCGGTGAACATGAGCATAATGACGCCGATCTCCGCCGTCTTAATCAGAAAGTCAGTGCTTTCCAGCACGCCGAGGCCGCTGGGACCCATGATGATGCCCGCCAGCAGAGCGCCCACCACCTGGGGCAGGTGGACGTGCTCGGTGAGCAGTCCGAAGACCTTTGTGGACAGCAAAATAATTGCCAGCAGCAAGAGATATGTATAGGATTCCATTTCATTCTCCCTCCAGAATAATAGCCCGGGTTCTCCGGGCGTCCTGTATATAGCACCGTGATGGGGGAAGTCAATGGGCAAAACAGCGGGAAACCCCGAAGGGCTCCCGCGGTTTTTGGGAAAACCGTCGAATCGGCTGAAATTCATCCGCCCAGCGCCTCCAGCGCTCTGTGATAGACATCCAGATCGGCGGCCCAGTCCAGGTCATTCCGGTCGGTTTTCAGGCTGGGACAG